>NZ_BIMB01000001.1 GCF_004000865.1 Paenibacillus elgii NBRC 100335
TAACGCCCGCCGAGCCAGTCCGGTCGGCCGGGCGCCCAGCCGCCGAAGGCGGGAGCGGGCTCGACCGCGAACGCCGGGTGCTCGTCCAGAAATGCGGCGATCATCGCCTCGTTCTCTTCCGGCGAGAACGTACAGGTCGAGTAAACCATCAAGCCCCCCGGCTTCAGCATGCGGCCTGCCTGCCTCAGCAGCGTCCGCTGCATCTCGGCGTATTTCTCCGGCCAGTCCGGCCGCCAGACTTTAGCCATATCCTCTTCCTTGCGGAACATGCCTTCGCCCGAGCAGGGCGCATCGATCAGAATCTTATCGAAGTAGCCGGTGAACGCTCCTTCCAGCTTCGCCGGATCTTCATTCAACACGACGGCATTGCGTATGCCGCTCAGCTCAATGTTTTTCACCAGCGCCTTCACCCGGTCCGGATGCACATCGTTCGCGACGATCAGCCCGGCTCCTTGCAGCTTGGCCGCAAGCTGCGTCGTTTTTCCTCCCGGCGCGGCGCATAAATCCAGCACCCTTTCGCCGGGGCGGACGTCCAGCAGCTCAGCCGGAGCCATCGCGCTCGGCTCCTGAATATAATACAGCCCTGCATGGTAATGCGGATGCTTTCCTGGCCGCCCGTCTCCTTCCCGGTAGTAAAAGCCGGTTGCCGCCCAGGGGACCGGCTCGAGCTCCAGTCGGGTCAAGCCGCGAAACTGCTCTACGGACAGTTTGAGCGTATTGACGCGCAGGCCGTAATGCCGCTCCTCCCCATAAGACGCCAGAAAGGCCGAATATTCGGCCTCCAGCAAGCCTTCCATTTTTTGTTTAAATGCTTCCAGCAGCATCGGCTCCGTCATTGTCGTCACTCGTTTCAGTTAATCTGGAAGAAATAGATTTTATCGCCATCCGCCGCCTTGTGGTACCGCGACATCCAATGCCCGTTCAACCACGCGAACTCTTGATTATCCCAATTGTACTTTTTATAATTCAGGGCCGCAACGACGAGATCCGGCCGCGTGAGCGAACTGACGAACACCCGCTTGCCCGGCTCGTCGGCGAACAAGACGAGGTCCTCCTCCGGCAGCACGATCGGCCGCTTCGTCTTCCACTTCGCCCTGTAAAAGGTCCGGTCCTGCATATTGACGAATACTTGCTCGGCCGCCGTATCGCTCCCGCCGTCCGTCAGGACGCTGCCGAACGCCATGTCCTTCAGCTCCCACCCGTCGGGCACCTCCACCTGCTGGAGCGGCTGCATCGTTCCTGTCTTCAGATCCCCGAGCAGCCACGCGGTTGTTTTCTTAACCACAGCCGCAGTTCCGTCCGTTGCCGCTGCCCGCACCAATTGAAATTGATGCAGCAGCACCGTTTTCCGCTCCTCGCTGTAGCCTCCGAATTCCAGGTGCTCCTTCGAGCCTTTCGACAGGCTGAACCGCTTGATTGGATTCCCTTTCAGATCAGCAATCTGCACGCCGGACGAAGCAAGCAGCGTTCGTTTATTCCCGGCTAGCGCCAGCTCAGGCTTCCGGTCGTAGGTCCAATTATAATAAATCACCTTCCGTCCCGCATCCATCCCCGCGTCCACATATCCCGGTTCGGCCGCAAACGGCTGCCTGGCTCCCCCGGTATTCCAATCGATCCACCATAGGTCGCCTTGAAAACGGCCTGTGGCATAGAGCCCTACGCCCGCTTCCGGCGCCAGCAGAAAGCTTTCTCCGTCCCGCACGGCCTCGGAGGCGGGAACGATCCGGGCCTGCGCTCCGGTCTTCAAGTCGTAGCTTGCGATCCCGCTTCGCTCGTCACGGACCAGCACATGCCGCTTATCCGGCGCAAGCTTGGCTTCCAGCACCGCCGGCGCGGTCCGCCCGTTCGATTCTTGCCGGTACAGCTCCAGGAGCGGCGTCGCCGTGCGCTGCTTCATCGAGAAGCGGTTGAGATAATATACGAACTCGTTTCCTTCGTTTTTCACGGTCGTGTATACAAACTCGTCTTTATTCATAAACCCGCACAACCGGGTCGAACGCCGGAGCACGTCTTCGTCCGTCCCCGTGATCTGGGCAATCGGCGCGCTCTCGGCCAACTCGCTTTGCGGGCCCATCCACAGCGCATCGATCTGGGAGCTGCTCCCGCTATCGCCTGTTTTGCTGCGCTGAACAAGATATAGCATCGTGACGCCGTCCGGTGCAGCAACCTGCTCCAGTACCCGCCCTTGTTTTACTGTTGCCATAAACCCTTTGTTTATTTTGGATCGCACGATCTCCAGCGCTGAAAAGCCGGACGCAGAATTTTGGATGCGATAGGCATCCGGATCGGAGATCACTTTGGCCTTTTCCCCCGGCGGTCCAGTTTGAGCGGGAGAGACCGAAGGCTGCACGGCCCCGGCGTTCCAGAACATAGCGCCCCATACCAATCCGCCTAGCAGCAGCACGCCGCCCACTCCAAGAAACATGGCGTTTTCCCGCTTGCCGAGAACTTCGATGATGCGTTTCATAGTCTTACGTTCCCCCGCCATTCTCTTGGACGTCCCTAGTCTACCCATGTATTCCACGCCAATGTCGAAAATCCTTCAATTTTATTGTATGATAGGAGGAGGAAACTTTGCATAAGTAACGAATGTTTTTAGAGTGACCATTTATCTCGGTAGGAAGAGGGGAATCATGAAAAAGTTAGGTATCTTTTTAGCCATTATCGTCGTTCTATTCGGAGCTCTTTATTTTGTCAATCAACAATCGAACCAGGCGAAATTCGGAAAGTACGCGAACAACGTATACGGCATTGCCCCGGACAAGCTGAATCCGGCCACGCTCGCGCTTCTGGACGATCCGAACTACCAAAACATCATTTTGCCTGACGCGCTCGACAAGAAGATCGCAGCGCAGGAAGACTTCTACTTGTATTATTTCGGTTCAACGTGCCCGCACTGCAAGGTGACAACGCCTGTGCTTATGCCGGTCGCCAAAGATTTCAACATCGACGTCAAGCAGTTCAATCTTGAAGAGTTCAGGGACGGATGGCAAAAATACAACATCGAAGCAACCCCGACCCTGATTTATTACAAAGGCGGCAAAGAAGTCGAGCGCCTCGTAGGCGAGCAAAAAGCCGAAACGTTCAAAGCCTTTTTCGAAAAGCATAAAAAGTAATCCTGCCGGCTGTCGGTGGACGCCCAAGGATACCCCGAAGCAGCGGATGCGTCCGCTGTTTCTTTTATTTCATTTTTTTCAAAAGGAGCTGTACAGCCCCTATGCAACCCAAACAAGCATCGCTGACCGGAAAATATATATTGATCGCAGTCGTCATCGTGCTGCTGTCGATTCTGATCTTCATAAAGTTCGCTCACGATTTGCAGAAAAACCAACTGGAGCGCTTTGACCGGACCTATATCGATTGGATTCAATCGCATATCAGTCCTAAGCTGACCGTATGGATGAAGGGGATTACCGAGCTCGGATCGTTCCAGACCTTGTCCGTCCTGCTGCTCGTTAGCGTATCTCTGATGGTGTGGCGGAGGAAGAAGTGGGAAGCTCTCTTTTTCATGGTGGCCGTCACCGGCGGCATGCTGTTTAACCAGCTGCTGAAGCAAATTTTTGAACGGCAGCGGCCGATACTGCACCGGATCGTTGAAGAAACGGGCTACAGCTTCCCGAGCGGACATTCCATGGGGTCGATCGTCTTTTACGGCATGCTGGCTATGCTCCTCTTGATGTTCGTCAAATCTCCTGTTCTAAAGCTGCTAATTGCCGTAACGGCCGGTTGTCTGATCATCATGATCGGCGTAAGCCGCATTTACTTGGGGGTTCATTATCCGAGCGACGTAGCCGCCGGATTTGCCGCCGGGGCAGCATGGCTTACCGTGTGCGGGGCCGGGCTGCAAGCCGTTCTCGTCTCGCGCCGGTCCTAACGCCGGCATGGCAAGCCGCAGCATTCCGGGCTAATCCTCTTCATGCGGCTCCGGAGGATGCAGCCTAAGCTCTTCTACCAATGCCTCCAGTTCGGCGTCCAGAATGCGGATGTCCAAATCGTAGAAAGCAAACGGCAGCTCCTCCGCATGAGCCAGCTTGTTCAAGTACAGGCGGCTGTCATCGCGAAGTTGACCCAGATCGATCCCGAGCGCGTCCTCCGGGTAATTGTCCAATTTGTCCAAGGCCGCGGTAAACAGCTTGATCGACCCGCTCGTATTGCCGTTGCGGTAATGGTAAAGGCCCACTGCCACCTGCAGCAGGCCTTGGTACAACGGATGTCTGCCTTCCTCGAGCCAAAGCTCCTCCATCACTTCGTGACATTCGAAATAGTCGCGCGCCACGTTGAAATAATACACGAACTCTACATATAAACGATCGTATGACGTTGTCACCGTCTCGCCTCCGTTTCGATCGCCTCCAGCGGAGGCCCGGTGAATAACAGGCCGCTGGCCCGGCTTCACCGGACTTTTAGGCCAAGGAATTTTTCTTCGCCCGGTGAACCGCCTGATCCACCTCGTTCGACAGCTTCTTCAGCAGCCAGACGTCGTCCGTGTCCCACAGCTCGTTGAAGCGCATCTGAAACTGCGCGGCTTCCCGGACCCGTAGATGAAAGTAAAGCTCCTGAATGCCGTTCAGCACCCTGGTCACGATACTCGATTTGTCCTCAAACAGCTTCTGTGCTTCGACGATCTCTTCACGGATGCTGCTCATCTCTTGATCAAGCTGGTAAGCGGCTTCTGCCGCCCGGCTGAGCCGCGCGACGACATCCTCTGGCAAGCTTTCCCGGTATTTATAGTTCAGCGAATGCTCGATCGTCGCCCAGAAATTCATGGCCAGCGTCCTCAGCTGAATTTCGGCCAGCACGCGCTTCATGCCGAGCGCCGTCTGGACCCGGTATTCCACAATCATATGGTAGCTGCGGTAACCGCTCGGCTTTTTATTAGCAATATAATCTTTCTCATATAATAGCGTCATATCTTCACGGGCACGGATCAATTCGGCCAACCGATCAATATCCTCAACGAATTGACACATAATCCGAATGCCCGCAATATCTTCGATCCCGGTCTCGAGCTGATCCATCGGAACGCTCAGCCGTTTGGCTTTTTCCAAAATGCTGGAAGTCCTCTTAACCCGGCCGGTTACAAATTCGATAGGTGAATATTCATCTCGGCTTTTGAGCTCTGCGCGCAATGTCTTGAATTTGACTTTCAATTCCTCGACCGCCTGTTCGTAAGGCAGCAGAAATTTTTTCCAATCGCGTCCGTCCATTCCGTCGACCTCCAAATCTTTCTTGCCTTAATGCCCCGATCCGATCGCCTCCGATACGTTCGTAAATCCATCCTGCCGAAGCAATGTGCGAAGTCCGCGGTTAATGCGCTGCAGCACATCCGGTCCTTCATAGATCAAGCCGGTGTAGACTTCGACCAGACTGGCTCCCGCCCGAATCTTCGCATAGGCGTCCTCGGCCGTAAAAATGCCTCCCGATCCGATAATCGGAAGTTTCCCGTCCGTTAGCCGGTATACGGTTCGAATCAGTTCGGTGGAGCGCTCCGTCAACGGACGGCCGCTTAATCCGCCCGTTTCTCCCCGGTTCGCATGGCGCAGACCGTCTCTCGCGATCGTCGTATTGGACGCAATGATGCCGGAGACATGGCTCCGTACGATCGTTTCGACCATATACTCGATTTCCTGCGGCGTCAGATCGGGTGCAATCTTCACAAGCACAGGCTTCTCCCGTCCGCCGAAGCGGGCATGCTGCTTGTGGATCTCGTCCTTCACAGCCGCGAGCAGACGCGACAGGTCGTCCCCGTGCTGCAGATTGCGCAGATCCGGCGTATTCGGCGAGCTGATATTGACGACGAAAAAATCTCCGTACCCATATAATGCTTGAATGCAGGCGCGGTAATCGTCTTCCGCCTGCTCGTTGGGCGTCGTTTTGTTTTTTCCGATATTGATGGCAAGCGGAATCGTGCGCTGGCCTTGATTGCGCAAATTTCGCTTCATGCCTTCGATTCCGACATTGTTGAACCCCATCCGGTTGATGAGCGCCTCGTCCTCCGGAAGTCGGAACAACCGCGGCAGCTCATTGCCGACTTGCGGCTTCGGTGTCACCGTGCCAACTTCCATAAAGCCGAAGCCGATGTTCGAAAAACCGGGGACCGCTTTCGCATTCTTGTCCAACCCTGCCGCCAAGCCGACCGGATTCGGAAACCGGATCCCCCACAGCTCGCTCTCCAGCTCCGGATACGCCCGGACGCCCCACATCGCGCGGAGCAGTCCCCGTCCGCCAGGCAGCTTGGCAAACGTATGCAGTCCGTCGATAATGAGATGGTGCGCCTTCTCCGGGTCCATCCCGAACAGCACCGGCTTCGCGATTTTTTTGTAAAGCATGCTTCTGTCCTCTCCCCGCACGTGTCTCTTCGTTAGTCTCTTTTGACAGTTTAGCGCTTTACGAAACAAAAATAAAGGGGACAAGTCACAAAATCCTTACGACTTAAATCTATACATTATGTTAAAATATGCTTAATCCAATAAAAAGGCAGGGCTGAGGTCTATGCAAAAAAAGAAAGTATCCCCTTATGCACAGCGGAAAACAAAGGACGAGCCTAATAAGAAGCTGATCGTGTGGGTCGGTTCCATCTTCGGCGTCGTCATTCTCGGCATGATTGTTCTGCTTATTTTCAACCATTAGAGCTTGTTAGCGCTTTCTATCCTCTCGCACAAAAGCTTGGTCTTCTAATAAAGGCTATGGCAAAAACTAAAAATTCCCCGTCAAGGTAGGTTGAATATATTCCGTAAGAGTTTACGTCCGCCTTTGAAATCCGAAAAGATACCTTAAAATTCAATTCAATATTTTTCGGGTTTCAAGAGCGGCTGCAGGAATATATTCAACCGAATAACCAGGGGGATTCTTTCCCGGTTACTTCGCCACGGCCGGCTTGGACGACCAAGCTCCCTAATTCA
Organism: Paenibacillus elgii NBRC 100335; assembly: GCF_004000865.1. GTDB lineage: Bacteria > Bacillota > Bacilli > Paenibacillales > NBRC-103111 > Paenibacillus_G > Paenibacillus_G elgii. Next base: position 6,903 of record NZ_BIMB01000001.1, read on the forward strand.
ACCAGTTGTACTTCTTCCCCGGATTCGTATCGACGCTTTGCGGCGGTACTCCATACGGTTCGGGGCTCCGCGATTCCTCCTTGGACAGTCCGCCCTTGCCGATCGTCACAGTCGTTCCGAGCGGCACCAAGTCAAACAGCTCCTCCACATCCTCCTTAGCCATACGGATGCAGCCTAGCGACTCGTCCTTGCCGATACTGGACGGCCGGTTCGTTCCGTGAATCGCATAATTCGTATCGGACAGCGTCATCCCGCGGCTCCCGAACTCTCCGTTCGACTTCCCGTTCGGATTGCGCACCTTTTCCGAGATGACGAAGCTGCCCTCCGGTGTCCGATCCGCTCCTAAGCCTACCGGATAATTGCGGACGACGATGTTGCCGCTGACGACCGACAGCCGGTGGGCCTGCTTATCGACAATAATTCGCATCGGCTCCGTCAAAGGCTTGGTCAGATTGCCCGTTCCGGGCGGCACGGAATTTCCGTCGGCGGCCGCAGGCTGCGCCCCGGCTTGCTTGAGCCATGCGCTCAGCTCCGCAGCCAAGGCTTCCTTGTCCCGGTCGAACGTTTCCTTCATATAGGGAGTCAGCCCCGGCAGCACGTTGTTCGGATACGCTTCCGTCAGCTGCGAAGCCTGTGCCGGCGCTTGCCCCGTACGCTGGATATAAGCCGCGACGGCGGAGCGCAGCACCAGATCCTGCTCCTGCTTCGTCATCCAAGCGGCCACAATGCTATCCGCCTTCTGCGGATCGGTTGGCTGGCAGCTGCAAGCAGCCGCGTCATGATAATTGATCTGCTGCTGCGCCGCATTTGCTTTCGCTTCGACGGAAAGCAGCGTCTCCGGCTTCTTCAGCCAGCTGATCCAAGCGGTCCCGTCGAGCGGAATCCCCCGGGCCAGAATCGCGTAGCTGCTAATTCTTTCCCGTAGAAGCATCTCTTGCAGCGCCGCGCCGACATTCGCCTGACTCTTCTCGCCGGCCAAATAATACACTTTCGTCTCCTGCAGCTCGGAGGAAGTCATCCCTTCCGGCAGAACGATAACCGGAGCGCTGGCGCTTTCTTCCGTCTTCTCGAATATACGCCCCAGCTCCGGGGCAAACAATACACCGGCAAAGGCGAGCAGACCGGCAACCATCAGGCGAACGAGCCGCTTCCGTCTGTTCTTTTGACGTTCCGTTCCCCAGCGATGGATCGGTTCGATTTCTTCGGGAGGCAGAGCCACCTTCTGATTCTCATACGCTTCATAGACTTCTCCGGCCTGCGCGTAACAGTATAGGGCTTTTCCCTTTTTCCCTTGCGCTTCATAATCGCGTCCGAGCAAGTACCACGCCATTTTATTGTTCGGATGCTCTTTGACGTATTTTTTTAAATATAACGGATCCTGTTTGAAAAAGAGCTGAAGCTGTTCTTCCGAATCCTTCAAATCTTTCGGTTTCACGGGACGCCCCTCTCTTTCCGCCTTCCTGCAAACTATATCGGCGGGAGAAGCGCTTTTCTTAATACTCTTGCGTCCTAGGCCGCACCGTTTCTTCAGCTGCAAACCTAGTCAAAAAGACCTATCCAGAGAAGTCCGCCTCTAAGAGCTTTCCTCGGAATAGGTCTCATTTTGTTGGCACTCCATATTACTTTGATAATTTCGTTTTGCTGCGTACAATTACCGTTCGTGTCGCCTCATCCCACTGAACGTCCATTCCGATTTCTTCGGCGAAGAAACGTACCGGTACGAAGGTCAAATTTTGCGAAATATACGACTCGACATCCGTCGGTTTGACGGTTGCTTCCTGTCCGGTTACCGCCCGCTTGATCCCGGTCTTTCCGATATACAGCTCGATCGTCCGGCCGTCCTTGGCGAGCTGTACGGCCCGGGCCGCATCGTCGAACGTCACTTTATAACCAAGCGCTTCCGTAATTGCCCGGATCGGAACCATCGTTCTACCGTTGACGATCTCCGGCTGAGCCTCGAACACGATCTGCTGCCGGTCCACGACGACTTTGACGGTCCTGTCCTTCGGAAGACCGTCCGGCAACCGATACAGACTGACTTCGCGAAGCTTGTTGTTGTAGGCGTCGGCCACCAATATCGATCCGTCGGCACGAACTCCGACATCCATCGGTCGGTGGAGCGCAGCGCTTCCTTCAATCCCGTCGGCATTTCCGGTTATGCGGTCGGCTGCCCCGGCAATGGTGCTGACTTGCCCGTCCAGCAAGTAACGAATCGCATGGTTCTGGCTGTCCGCGATGACAAGTCCGCCTTCCTCCGTCAAGGCAAGGCCCATCGGAAAGTTGAATCTCGCATCCGACGCGCTCCCGTCGGCGAAGCCTCCCTGAACGTGCAGCTCTTTGTTCGTTGCCGCCTGACCTCCGCCCGCCAGCGTCGTTACTTTCCCCTGCTGCAAATCGATATATCGGATGCGCTGGTTCCCGGAATCGCTTACGATCAAATTTCCTTTGGCGTCCAGCACAAGGGCGGTCGGCTCGTTAAATTTCGCGCTTTTCAAATCCCCGTCGGCAAAATCCCCTGCGGGCGATACTTGTCCGGGGAACAATTCTACGGCGCGGGACGACAAGGCGTTCAGCGTCTTGACTTCGCCCGAAGGCGATATGCTTCGGATCGCATGATTGAGCGAGTCCGCCACGTACAAGGTACCGTCGGCTGCGACAGCCACATCTGTCGGACGATAGAACAAAGCATCCTTCCCTTTGCCGTCCTTTCTTCCGAGCAGCCCATTACCGGCAACAGTGCTGACCTGACCGGCGGTATCGATTTTACGGATCGCATGATTTCCCGAATCGGCTACGTATACGTTGCCGTTAGCGTCGGCCGCAAGTCCTTGAGGCTCGTTGAAAAGCGAGGCATCGCTCTTTCCGTCTAACAGCGCGCCGACAGGGAAGCCTTTGCCGTCCTGTTTATAGGCTGCGCCGGCTAAGGTGCTGACCGTCCCCTGCGACAGCTTGCGGATCAGCTGATTTCGGGAATCCGAAACCAGCACCGTACCGTCCTTCAATACAGCCAATCCTCCCGGCATCCGGAAGGAAGCGGACGCGCCCGCTCCGTCCGCGCTCCCCAAGCCGCCGTTGCCGGCCAATGTCGTCATCTCCGTTAACGGTTGCCCGTTCTCGCCCCGCAGGGCGTCCTTCGACCACTCGGCGGCTTGCGCGCTTGATGCGCCAATCATGGCAGTCATCAGAAGCGACACGGCGATTCGTTTCGTTGCTTTCTTCATAGCTTGCTCCTTCCCGTACCCCGCACCTTACTTCGTGCCGACGCTAATCGATTGAATGTCTCTGCTTTCGTATACCGTATTCCCTTGTTTGTCGATGATTTTGATATAGCCCAGATCAACTTTGGCGGAACCGGAGGGCGAATCGACAACCGATAAAGGGACGTTTACGAGCAAGGTATCTCCGCTTAATTGAATCGGCTTTATTGCGCCGGAGCCCTGCGTTTCAAAGGCAGTTGCCGCGTAGATCAATTCGCTCCTGGAGGCGTCGCTTACCTGACGAAGCGTCTCTGCCGTTTGAGAGCCATAGAATACGGTGCCTGGAACAGACGTCAGGTCTGCCGGACCTCTGTAGTCCAGCGCAACCTTATCATAAAGCAAATGCGCTTCGACGGAATAGAACGGCGCAGCAGGCGTAAACCCTTTCATCGTCAACGCCACGTTGATCTTCCCGTCCTTGATGGCGCCGGCCTGCTCCAGACCTATTCCCAAAATATGAATCGGCGGAAGCGAAACCGGAACGCTTGCTGCGGAATCGCGGAAAGCCTGCACCGTTAAATTGTAAGTGCCGGGCTGCAGCGTCCGAAGCGTAACGGTGACTTCGCTATCTCCCTGCCCGTCCGCGCGTCCGACTTCCTCCGTGCCATTGAGCACACGGACGGTTGTCCCGGCAGCGGCTTTCACTTTAATTTGCACCGGATTCCGCACCGTCGCTTCTGCTGTCGGGCTAATCAACACGGGAGCGGAAGGACGGTCGTCCGTGGAACCGCCGCCCGAGCCGCTGTCGCTCCCGGAATCGGCTGGAGGCGTAGTCGGACGGGAGGATGATTCGGGCGCAGGCTGATTGGCGTTTTTCCTTTGGCTCTCCTCGAATTGTTTCTTTTCGTCCGCACTAAGCGTGCTCGTATATTGATCCGTCGCCTTTTGATCCGCTTCTGCAACGGCTTTTTGGTTTTGGTCTTGAATTCGCTGCCTGTCGGCTTCAATACGATCCAGCAAAGCCACCAGCTTGGCCTGATTATCGCGCAGCTCCCTTTGCTCCTGCTCATATGCGGTATTTTTGGGTTCCGCCTGTTTCTTTAACTGCTCCACTTCCGGATCGATGCCTGCATTTTTATCCAGGGCAGGAGGATTGTGAATATCAAGCTTTCTTGAGGCATCGGCCATGTTCGCATTGGCTTCGTCCACAGCTTTTTGAGACAGTTTCCCCGCGTCTACGGCCGATTTGGCCAGCAGGGACAGAAACCGGTCGAAATTGGTTGTGACGGCTTCCAAATCCGCCGGCGTACTGATCTTCAGAATCGAACGCCCGTCCGGTTTTCCCTCGCCTTTATCCAGATTTTCCTTAAGCTGCGCTTTAATTTTATCTTGTTCTTTTTGGATATCCCGGATGTTTTTGATAAAGCTTTCAAGCACTTTTTTATCCAGAACCTCGACCAATGCTTTGGGGTCGGCATACTCCGCTCGCGCTCTTGGGTCCTTATTCGGTCCGGAGGAGCTGAGCGCCACCTGCTGAGCCGGGTACACCGATACGCTTTCTGCATTCCGGGTCTGCTTATGATCCGCAGCGGGATCAGCTTCCGAAGCGGAGACGATCCCCGCCGCCACGGCCATCGTCGTTTCCCCCGTCTTCCAATTGACGGACGTCATAAAGTTCGTTCCCCTGACGCCCATAACCGCCGTCGGCGTCTCGATCTCGAATTCCTCCTCCGAGCCGATCAGAGACTTGACTTTCGCCCATAAACTTCCAGCCCAAGACTTCACCTTGGTTTTCTTGCCGCCGTTTTTTTCAACTAAATCGGATATGTATATCTCGGAATTTTCGCCGATTGTAATCTCATCCTCGCGGTCCACAACTCGCAGCACAACCGAGGAGGACGGACCGGTCACGATCGAATCGCCCTGGTTCAAATTCAAGTCCTGATACGCCGCGTAAGAGCGCGAGCCGCCCGATTTCTTGTAAGCTACATCTCCCGTTACTTCAACGACAGCCGCCGACCGGGATGATTTGGCATTCGCCGGGCTTGCGAGAGCTAAAGCGGCTCCCCCTTGAAACAGCATAGCGAAAACAAGCACCCAAGCCAAAGCCGGCTTCCGTTTCCGTCTATTGATCCGCACTGCGTTCGCCACAACAAAACCCCTCTCCGGAATCAAAAAAATCTATTCATATTGTAAGGTGAGAAACGGTATTATTCAACGAATTTTCGTCAAATCAAGCCGGAACGTCTTTCATTCCCATCACCTCAAAAAGCTTGAGCGGAACGCTCTTTCCTTTCATTAGCTTCTCCCCGGCAAATTGATAATCGAAAGCATGCTTCGTCAGCTCGTAAGTCGCTTCGGACACCAGGATCTGATTCGGCTGCGTATTGGACTCGATGCGGGCGGCCGTATTCACGTTGTCGCCAATCGCCGTATAGTCGACCCGCAGATAAGACCCGATATTGCCGACGACGACATCGCCGGTGTTGATGCCAATGCCGACGCTGATCGAAACGCCGTATTTCTCCAGCACCTCGGCGCGCACCCTCTCCATTCCCTTCTGAATTTCGTAAGCGGTTTTCACCGCGCAATATGGATGATCGGACACGTCCAGCGGAGCATTGTACAGGATCATCGCCGCATCCCCGATAAATTTGTCGATCGTGCCGCGGTTTTCAAGGGCCCGCTCCGTGATTAAGTTAAACATCATATTCAAGAAGTCGACCACTTCTTCGGGCTTCAGCTTCTCGGACAGCGGGGTAAACCCGCGGACGTCAAGGAACAGAACGGTGAGTTCCTTGCTGATCCCCCCGAGCTGGATTTCCCGCTCGCTGCTCGCAATCTCTTTGACCAGGTCGGGAGAAATATAGCGTCCGAATTGCTTGGTAATGTAATTTTTTTGCTTCGTTTCAAAATACGTTTTCATGGTCAGATTGCCAAAATAAGCAAGGAGCCCGCAAGTCACCGCATCGACAATGTCCAAATACTGCGAGTAGGCCGCGAAATACTCGTACTGTCCAACGAACAAAAGAACGACGACCACCATCGCAAATATCGCTCCGCTGATCGCCCGCAGCCGCCAAGTCACCCACCCGAGCAGCAGAACGACGAGAAGCGTAAGCGCAAAATCGATCCGCTTGTCCACAGGCAGCACGACCTGCTGCTTTAAAATCTGATTTAAAATATTCGCATGCGCATATACCAGATGCATATGTTTCTCCACAGGGGTAACGCCCTCGTCCGAGCCGGGGGCCGTATAGCCGACAAGCACAAGCCGGTCTTTGAACGTCTGAGGCGGCACGTCACCCTTCAGCGCTTTGGCGAACGGAATCGTTTCGAAATCGAATTCCTTTGCATCCCAACGGATCAGCATCTCCGACTTGGGACGGCCGTCCAATACAGGCAGGTTCAGATACCGGCTTACATCAACTCCGGCAAGCTGCGCCATTGCAAGCCCAAACGACGGATATACCCCTAGAGGCGAATCGATCTGCAGCCAGTGGGAGCGAATGACGCCGTCGCTGTCGTAAGCCGCATTGATATGTGATTTTCCAACCGACTGGCGGAAGGCCGGGATCGGTTCCGTTACCGAGCGGGCTGTCAGCAGCTCTCCTGCCTTCACCTTCATCGACCGGTCGAATTCATTTTCCAGGTTCGCATGGGATGGAATGACGATGTTGTTGTGTTTGGCCAATTCGTCGGCCAGCGCGCGGTCGCTTTCCGGCTTGTCGCTTTTGGAGTACAACTCGATATCGAAGCCGATCGCTTTGACGCCTGCGCTTTCCAGCAGCCGGATCAGCTCGGCGTATACTTTCCGATCCCACGGATAAGGCCCTACTTCCCGAATGGAGTCGGAGTCGATGCCGACGACGACAATATCCTCGTGCGGGGCTTGAGTCATGGTTTGCTTCACGTTAAAATTGTATAAACTGTCGGATAATACCTTAAGCGCCCCGGTCGTCAAAAGCACGACGCAGAGCAGCACGATAACCGCATTACCCGCGGCGATAACGCCGATCTTTCTCCATCCCTTTCTCATGAAAAGCCCCCTGTTTTTCTTGCAGTATCCGCTATCATCTTACCATAAAATCCCGGTACGAAGTTATTTATTTCAAGTCAGGCCGGAACGAAAAAGAGCCCGCTTCCACGGAGGAAACAGGCTCTTTGTTATGAAGCTATAGGTATTCGAGTATTAGTTAAAAGGAGCGTCTGCAACTTTGATGGAATCTGTCGGGCAGCCGTCCTGAGCATCCTGCAGATCATCGTACAGATCTTCCGGAATTTCGGTTACGCCTTTGTTGCCGTCGGCTTCGTAAATTACTTCTGCAAGACCTTCATCGTCGTAGTCGTAGATGTCTGGTGCCGTCGCTCCACAGGCACCGCAAGCGATACAGGTTTCTTTATCCACCCAAGTGTATTTTGCCATGTCTAATCTTCCTCCCTTGATTGTGTAACCACATCCTAAAATATAATATAAAAGCTTACAAAGTTCAAATAGAAAGTAGCGAACGATATGATACCGCTTCGTTATGGATTCCTCATGCGGGAGCGGATAAACTCGGCGACGGACTCTACGGCGTCCATAGAAAAGTAAGGAATGCCCGGCGCCGCGGCTTCTGCGAGCTTCCGGTCCGCGGCTATGCAAGCGATCGGGGGCGCAGTGAGCTCCTGCACGATCCGCGCCTGCTCCTCCGTCCGGAATACGGCGATTTTATCGTGCGGCTCCCGCTTGAAGCCTTCTATTAAAATCAGTCCGTAGCTTCCTTTTAACCGTTCGATCGTCTCCTGAAGCGTGACCGTTTTGCGTTCGTATGTTCTTACGGCATCCGGGGACAAGACGACGGCTGCCGATGCTCCGGACCGGATAAACAAAGTGGAATCCGCTGCGGGAGCTTCCTTATAATGCCCGTGCGCATCGTGTTTTATAACCGCAACCTTGACGCCCCGCTCCTCAAAATATGGAACCAACAGCGAAACTAGCGTCGTTTTACCGCTGTCAGAAAAACCGGCGAAGCCGATGATCGTCGTCAATAATCGTCATCCTCCAATCCTTTTAACCTAAGATGATCCATTTGCAGCGACGTGCCGCGTCTCTTGGTGTTGCGGATGAGCGTGGAAGGATCGTCGCCAAGCATCCCCGCAGTCAAAATCACGCCTTCGCCGTACTTGTCGCGGAGCGCATCCATCGCCTGATTCAGCTTTTCCTTGACAGGTTGCTTCTGATAGCTGAACAAGTCGAGCTGTACGGCAAGCTCCTGCTTGGCTGACAGATTCTGCAGCGTTACGCCGAGCAATCGCACCGGGAGCCCTTCCTTCCAATGAGCGTCGAACAATTGGCAGGCCGCCCGGTAGAAGTCGTCCGCGCTTTCCGAAGGCTCGGGCAGCTTCGAGGCCCTAGTAATCGTCTTCATATCGGGATCGCGTATCGAGATCTGTACCGTCTCCGCAACCAGGCCCTGCCGGCGCAGCCGCCGTCCGACTTGGTCGGACAAATTCAGAAACACCCGGTGGATATCGGCCCGGTCCGTATAATTCACCGGCAAGGTCGTCGCATGACCGATCGATTTGCTTTGCTCTTTATCCGGATTAACCGGCGAATTGTCTTCGCCGTTGGCCGCCCGCTTCAAGGCCGGACCGAGTACGCCGAACCGGTCGCTCAGCAGCCGCTCGTCGGCATTGGCGAGCTGGCCGAGCGTATGGATTTGCAGCCGCTTCAGCTTTTCGGCGGTTTTCTTACCAATGCCGAACAAATTAGCGCACGGATGCGGCCACAGCACGGTTGGCACGTCCCGTTTGCGCAGCACCGAGATGCCGTTGGGCTTTTTCATATCCGAAGCCATTTTGGCCAACAGCTTGTTTGGCGAGACCCCGATCGAACAAGGCAGAAGAAGCTCATCGCGAATTCGCTTTTGAATCGTTTCGGCGATTTCGAGCGGGGTTCCGAACATTTTGGAGCCGGTAATATCCACGTAGCATTCGTCTATCGACACCGCTTCGACGAGCGGCGAATATTCGTAGGCGATCTTCATAAACCGTCTGGAAAACTGCCTGTACAGGTCAAAATCGGGGCGGATCAAGATTAGGCCGGGGCAAAGCTTGTCGGCTTCCCGCACCAGCATCCCCGTCTTCACGCCGCGCGCCCTCGCTTTATAGGAGCAGGTAACAATAATACCTTTGCGCAGTTCTACGCTCCCGGCGACCGCAATGGGTTTGTCTTTGTATTTTTCGGGTTCTACCGCTTCATGCACCGAGCAATAGAACGCGTTCATATCGATGTGGAGAATCACTCTGCCGTTCACGGGATAGCCGTTGGCACTCCCATTTGTCTCAACCATGGCATCCGCCTCCCGTCCTCTACTTACAGCATAATTCGCCCGGAGTACCGGGGTCAAGCCGGGGATATTTTAGGATTGGCAATACCCTTTGGCTGCTACATTGTGCTATAATTAGAAATTATACTTTAGCGCAATAAAATGTTAAAAGAAACAGGAGGATCATTATGGCGGGCACGGTTAAAATTTTCGATACTACGCTTCGAGACGGTACTCAGGGCGAAGGCGTCAGCCTCTCCGTCGAAGACAAACTCAAAATCGCCCAAAAGTTAGATGCGCTGGGCGTTTCCTATATTGAAGGCGGTTGGCCCGGCAGCAATAACAAGGATATTGAGTTTTTCATGCGGGTGAAGGAATTGAAATTGTCGCATGCGAAAATTACAGCCTTCGGCAGCACGCGACGCAAGGAGACGTTGGCGGAAAACGATCCTAACCTGAACCGGATTCTTGAAGTCGGGGTTCAGGCCGCAGCGATCTTCGGTAAATCGTGGGACTTCCAAGTGCACACGGCCATTCAGACGACGCTGGAAGAAAATTTGGCGATGATCTACGATTCGGTCCGCTTTTTGAAGCAAAACGGGCTGGAAGTCATTTACGATGCGGAGCATTTCTTCGACGGCTACAAGAGCAACCCGGAATACGCTCTGGCGACGATTAAGAAGGCCGAGGAAGCCGGCGCCGACTGGATTGCGCTGTGCGACACGAACGGAGGCACGCTGCCTCACGAAATTTCGGCCATTGTGACTAAAGTAACGTCCTCGATCTCCTGTCCGATCGGCATTCATGCGCACAACGACTGCGAGCTCGGCGTAGCGAACAGTCTGGCCGCCGTCATGGCCGGAGCCCGGCAAGTGCAGGGCACGATCAACGGCTACGGGGAACGGTGCGGCAATGCCAATCTCGTATCGGTCATTCCAAATTTGCAGTTAAAGCTGAAGTATGATGTGATCAGCGCGGAGCAATTAGCCAGCTTGTCCACCGTGGCACGCTATGTCAGCGAAATTGCCAATATGCATATGCCGGTTAACCAGCCTTACGTTGGCTCTGCCGCTTTCGCGCATAAAGGCGGAATTCACGTATCGGCAATTTTGCGCGATTCCAGTACGTACGAGCATATCAAGCCTGAGCTGGTCGGCAACAAGCAGCGCGTGCTTGTCTCGGAGCTTGCCGGACAGAGCAACCTTGTATTCAAGACGCAAGAGCTCGGCTTGGACTTCGATACGAACAACCAGCAGACCAAGCAGCTCATCGAGCAAATCAAAGAGATGGAGCATCAGGGATACCAGTTCGAAGGCGCAGACGCCACGCTGGAGCTTCTGATCCGGGACGCCTACGGCAAGCTGGAGGAAGTGTTCACACTTGATTCGTTTAAAATTATGGTAGCCAAATCCGCCGATCAGCCGGTGCTTTCCGAAGCGATCGTTAAGGTGAATGTACATGGCAAAACGATCTATAACGCCGCCGAAGGGAACGGTCCCGTGAATGCACTGGACAACGCCTTGCGCAAATGTCTGGTTGAATACTATCCAGATATCAACAACATGCATTTGTCCGATTATAAAGTGCGCGTCTTGGACGAGAAAGACACTACGGCAGCAAAAGTTCGCGTGCTGATCGAATCGACCGATTTCAACAGCACGTGGAGCACCGTCGGCGTATCGGAAAATATTATCGAAGCGAGCTGGCACGCCCTTGTCGACAGCATCCGGTATGCGCTGCTCGGCATGACCCGGGTGGCCGACAAGCCGGAAGAAAGCCGGGAACGCCTCGGGCTCGTAAATCACTAAAATAACGATTGCAAACAAGCCGCAGTTCTCCGGCCGGAGACATTGCGGCTTGTTTTGATGTAGCGGGCTTGCCAAGTCTAGCTTGCGATCAGCCGTTTGATTTTGTCCTCCAATTGGTCGGGAGGCAGCACATGAATGACTTCCTTCAAGCGCCCTTGTCGGTCAATCAGGAAGCTTGTCGGGACGAATAACAGCCGGTAGGCGTCAGCCGCCTCCCCACTCGTATCCAATAGTATCGGGAACGAAAACTGGGCTTGGTTGACGAAACGCTTGACCGCCTCCAGCTCATCCCCTTTGGTCACGTTAACCGCGTAAAGATCGAACTGTCCTTTGTAACGGTCGTACACCTGCTTTAAGGCAGGTGCTTCTTCGCGGCACGGTCCGCACCACGAGGCCCAGAAATTCACCATCAGCGGCTTGTCCCGTACCCCGCCGACCTTATATTCTCCCCCATCCAGTCCCTTCAGGGTAAACGCAGGGGCCGGCGATTCCACCTTTAATTCCGGCCGGCCCGCAGCCGAGACCGACGAGTTCCGGTCAATCCGATCATATTGAAAAAGCGCCAGCCCCGCCAAAGCCAATGCCAGTCCGAAAATCAGCAAATTTCGTTTCATCGTCTCTCTCCTGTCCATACTCCGGCTTGCTTACGGTTACAGTATTGCCCATTTTCCAGAAAACGTTACTAACCGATCACGCTCCGCTGGATAAAGCCGGAAAGCATGGCGCCTTCCATGAAAGGGCACATTAACTTTACGATTGTTTATTAGCGGAGGTTGAATATCGTATGGAGAAAGCAAAATCGAAAAAGCTGCGGATTACGTTCGAAAGCGATATCGATTATTCGGCTTCAAATGATAAGCAAGCCACTGGCGGCGATAATCCGAAAGCGGCAGACTCGAAAGGAGTCATTTGGGAGTTTATCGCCATCGCCAGCGTACCGCTTGTCCTGGTGCTCGGAAATTCGATGCTTGTTCCCATTTTGCCGGATATGCAGGAACGCCTCGGTATTTCCCAATTCCAAAGCAGCTTGGTGATCACATTGTTTTCCGTCACCGCGGGCCTCGTGATCCCGATCGCCGGGTACTTGTCCGACCGGTTTTCCCGCAAAGCAATCATGATACCTTCGTTGATCATTTACGGCGGTGCCGGGATCTTGGCGGGCTTCGGCGCCCTTTGGAATTCGTATACCGTGATCATTATTGCAAGGGCGATTCAAGGGATGGGCGCAGCGGGCACCGCTCCAATTGCGATGGCGCTGGCGGGGGATCTGTACAAAGAAGGGATGGAGAGCAAAGCACTGGGGTTGACGGAAGCTTCGAACGGAACCGGAAAAGTGGTCAGCCCGATTCTCGGCTCACTGCTTGCGCTAATCGTCTGGTATGCCGCTTTTTTCGCTTTTCCGTTCTTCTGCCTGTTATCTTTGCTGGCCGTCATGTTTTTGCTGAAGGAGCCCAAGAAGGAGCAAGCTCCACCCAAGCTCGGTGAGTACCTGCGGAATATTGGCGCTATTTTGAAGCAAAAAGGGCGCTGGCTCATCACGTCGTTTTTTGCGGGCTCCATGGCTTTGTTCGTCTTGTTCGGCGTCCTCTTTTATTTATCGGACATTCTGGAGGTAGCCCCTTACCATATCGACGGGGTGATGAAAGGGCTCGTCCTCGCCATTCCGCTCCTCGGCATGGTGGTCACATCCTATACGACCGGCTCACTCATCAAAAAGAACGGCACTCTGATGCGCTGGCTCATCAATATCGGCCTTGTGCTCATGACCGTGTCGCTCGGTTTATGCATTTTGTTCTACAACAAAAGCATTTATGTTTTTATCGGCCTGCTGACTCTGAGCAGTATCGGGACCGGCTTGCTTTTGCCCTGCTTAAACACGATGATTACCGGCTCTGTCCAACGGGAGCAGCGGGGGATGATCACGTCGTTATACAGCAGCCTGCGTTTTCTGGGCGTCGCCTTCGGCCCTCCGCTGTTCGGGTGGATGATGGACAAGTCGCATCAAATCGTGTTCATTACCGTTACGTCTTTGTCGCTTCTGACGTTAATCCTTGCCTTCTTCTTCATTAAGCCGCAAGGGAAAATCGGAGGGTAAAAAGAGCGGGAAATGTAGTATAATGGCGCAAAAGACAATGAAAGGCGCCTCTTCCGATGAATCGTTTGCAGATTCGAATTCACCGACAAGCATGGTCCGAGATGATCGGCCACTGCCTTGAAGCGATGCCGCGCGAAGCGTGCGGCCTTCTTTTTGGCTATCTGTCTGCGGCAGGCATTCCTGTGGCCTTAAACTATATGCCGATCGCCAACGCCGCGGCCAATCCGCTGCACAGCTTCGAGCTGCACCCGCAGGAGCTTGTCCGGGCCCTATACGCTGCCAGCGGGAAGCATGAGCTGATAGGGATCGTTCATTCCCATCCCCGCTCCGCTCCTTATCCGTCGGATCGAGACTTAGCTACCTTATGGCACACGACGCCCAGTCACTGGATCGTTTCGCTGCGCGATCCGTCTTTGCCCGAGGTCAAAGCCTTCGCCTTTCGGAAAAGGCAGCAGGAGCATTCCAGCCTTGAGGCGATTTCATATGACATCGTTATGGAGTGACTTGATTTTAGTGATGGCTCAAATGCGCATACAAATCCCCTAACGTCTGCACGTCCTTCGACTTGATTTCGCGCATGAGCGCAGTCCACAAGTGGGCGGTCATTCGCGCATCCTCAAGCGCATGATGGCGCTTCGTCACTTCGATGCCGTACACGTCGAGCAGCGTGTCCAAATCGTATTTTTTCAGCTTCGGGTGAAGCCATTTGGCAATCATCATCGTATCGAGCAGACGGTGGTTCAAGTTGACTTTGGACGTCCGCCAGAGCGCCGCATTCAAAAAATGCTTGTCGTGACCGGAACCGTGAGCGACTAGAACCTTCTGCCGGACGAATTCCAAAAAGCCGCGCAGCGCGTGCAGCAAATCCGGCGCAACCGCCGCCATCTCGTTCGTAATCCCTGTCAGCTTTTCGATCTCCCCAGGAATGCTTCTCTTTGGATGGACCAGGCTGTAGTAGGTGCTCTCTTCCTTGATTTCGGTCCCGGTGACGGAAACGGCGCCGATCGAAATAATCTCATCCCCGTTATACGGCGAAAAACCGGTCGTTTCCAAGTCGAAAACGACCAGTTCCACTGTGCTTAGAGAAATTTCATACAATGAATTTTTGCGCTGTTCCTTCATGATGGAGCGGATGAATGCCATCTGCTGCGCGCTTTGCGCATCGAACATCGACGTGATCGCCGGAGTGAGTCCGCCCATTTTATACAGCTGCCACATCCGGCCGGCCGGCCGCATATCCTTCATAAGCGATCACCTAACCTTTTGACTATCTCCTTAGGAATGGTCCTCTTGACGTACTTCTGCAAGTCCGTACCAATGCGAAGGCATTGCTTCAGCTCCGTTACCCGTTCTTTCGTCAACTGGTCTGCGGTCAGCTTGCCGCGGGTCACATACCGGCCTTCCTCGAGCTGATAAGGAGTCATCGACCTCAGCTTCAATGCCAACGTCAGGGCCTCCAGCCAATCCTGACCGATCTCTTCCGGAACGTGTCCGCCTGCGATCAATGCCTGTATCCGCTCCTCGGTCGACGAACGGCGGATCCCCGCTTCCACCGCCAGCAAGCGGATTCCGTTAACAATCGGGATGTAGGCGCCGTACTTCACATCGACTCCGCCGGCATCTTCGCCGTACCGCTCCTTGATCAGCTGTCCGAACAGGCCGATCGATACTTTATGGTGCAGCGTATTGCGCAGCATGTGCTCCAGCATGGCGGGTTGGGCTGCGGTATACCGGTAGATTTCCTCGATAAGTGCGCAGCCAAACATTTCATCCCCGTACACCGAACGCGCATCGACCGTAATTAGCAAATATCTCACATGCTCCCAGTCCGGCTCCCGCATCCACTCGTTTACCATCCGACGGTAATCTTCCAGCGGCTTGCGCCATTGCTCGTTGGTGCAGATAACTTGCCCGTGGCAGGGCGGGTAGCCAACCGCTTCCAAGCCTTCCGTAATACGGGCAGCCAATTCGGTGAAATAACGATCCGCCTCCAGACGCTGCTCTGCCGATGAAGGGTCCGCGTAGATCAAGCCGTTGTCTTGATCACTCCACAACGTCTGCTCTCCTCGTCCTCCGCTGCCGAACAGCAAGAATGCATAAGGAAGCGGTGCGGCTTCTCCCCATTCTTCCTTCAGTCGCTCCTCGGACAGCACAATGACTCGGCGGATTAACGCATCGTGGTATTCGTTGACCTCCCGGCTCCATTCCAGCGCTTCGGCAAAAAGGAGACGCCGCCCGAACTCCTCGTTAACTTGATCCCGAAGCGCCCTCAGCTTCTGCAAGCTCCGGACCCGGGACGTTTCCCGTTGAAACCTTTCAAGTGCGAGACGGTCCATGACGACATCCCCTTCTGCTTGTTCGCTCTATACCGTGGTAGCTGCGCCGCCATGCGCCGCTTTCTTCATTTGCTCCGGATATCCGTACGTCCCGTGCTCGGACAAATCCAGACCAACGAGTTCTTCTTCTTCCGTCACCCGAAGGCCGATCGTCACTTTGATCAAGTACAAAATAACGAAGGACAGCATCAGGACGAACAGGAAGGCGCCAAAAATGCCAAGCGCTTGCACGCCAAGCTGCTCCAAACCGCCGCCGTAGAACAGACCTGCTTTCCCGACGCCTACTTTCGCCGCCAGCTCGGGTGTTGCGAAAAGTCCGGTCGACAGCGTTCCCCAAATGCCCGCAATCCCATGAACGGAGAAGGCGTAGATCGGGTCGTCGACGCCCGCTTTTTCAAACCATTGTGCCGTGAAGAAGGTCAAGACGCCGGAGACCGCCCCGATAATGACAGCGTCGCGCGGTGCAACGAAGGCGCAGGCCGCGGTAATAGCCACTAGAGCGGCCAACACGCCGTTCAGCATACTAGGTATATCAGCCTTGCCAAAATACATCCAGGACACGATCATAGCCGCTACCGCGCCTGCCGCAGCCGCAAGATTCGTCGTTAAGGCGATGTAACCGAAGAAGCCGTCGTTCATCGCGCTCAGCGTCGAGCCTGGATTGAAGCCAAACCAGCCGATCCATAGAATGATCACGCCGAGAACTGAAAGAACTTGGTTGTGCCCGGGAATCAGATTTGGCGTTTTATCTTTATTATACTTGCCGATCCGCGGCTTAAGCAGCAGCGTAGCGACAAGCGCAGCCGTTGCGCCTTGCAAGTGAACGACCGTGGAGCCCGCAAAATCCTGCATTCCGATTTGCGCGAGCCAACCGCCGCCCCATACCCAGTGAGCTACGATCGGATAGATGACTACTGTGAACAGCGTGCCGAAAATGAAGTAGACGGCCAGCTTGCCGCGCTCGGCAAAGCCGCCCCACGCAATCGCAAGCGATACGCCGGCAAACGCCAGCTGGAACAGAAATTTGATGGCGATCGGTACGTCCGACGCGGATAGCGAACCAAAGGCCGCTTTGGCTTGCTCCTCCGTCCCGTCTACGAAGAATCCGGTCGTCCCGAAGAAGCTGTTGCCGTCTCCGAAAGCTAAGCCGAAGCCGACGGCCCAGAAGGCGATTGCACACAGGCCGAAAGTCAATACGGTCTTGCCTGCGACGTGGCCGGCGTTTTTCATCCGGGTGGAACCCGCTTCCAGCAGCGCAAAGCCCGCTTGCATGAAGATGACCAGAATCGCTGCAAGCATGACCCACACCGCGTCGATTGCGCCTTGGAGCTGAGCGGGTGTCGCTTCGTCGGCAGCGAATGCGAGGCTTGAAGGCAACAAAGCTAACATAATTACCGCGGATAAGAATAACCTTCTAAACAAAACGACCACTTCCTTCTTTGATGTTAGTTTTTATAACTCATTCTGAAATTTATATTGTCATTATATCCACCAGTCACTATTTTGACAATAGATTTTCGTTAGAAAACCATGAATTACGAAATATAATCTAACATTATCCATGTATAATTCGTTTTTTCAATCTTTTTCCGTTGATATCCATATTATTTGCGTTATATAAAATAACGCGCATATTCAAACTGCGATATGCTTCAGGCAATCAAAGCGACTTTCCCTCCAGGTAAAAGTGTAACGTTTGACTGTATGGTTTGGATTCAGGTATCATGAATACAAGAGCACCTATTCCAGTATCTATATAAAACGAGGTGACATGAGATGGGGAGATGAAGCTTTACAAAATCGGCGAGTTGGCGCGCTTATCGGAGGTCAGCCCCAGAACGATCGACTACTATACAAAGCTCGGGCTGATTCAACCGGAGAAAAGATCAGACACGAATTATCGTTACTACAGCGATGAAACCTTAGCGCGTCTAAAACGTATTGAAAGTATGAAGAGGGAGAAGTATACCTTAGAGGAAATCAAGGCTAGCCTGTTGCAATGGAACAAGGTGAGCCGAGATGAAATAGTGACAGATAAACTGACATCATTGCAATTGTTACTTAAGCAGCTTGAGAAGGAAGCGAAGGAAGTCGGACCGATGCTTGAGAAGCTGAAGCCGTCGCAATTGAAGAACCTGAACAAAATTCTCACGCAGCCCACCGCTGCATGCATCGAGGCTTTATTGTTGCTGTTAGGTAAAGGCCCTCTTTCCTAATCGAAACGATATTTACAAACGGAGGAATGGATCGATGTTTTTTCACCCTATGGATTTCCTAATTATCATTGCGTTCATACTCTCCATTTGGGCGCAATTCCGGGTCAAAGGAACATTTAACAAATGGTCCGATGTGCCCGTGCAATCCGGTATGACGGGATACGAAGCGGCCCGCCGCATGCTGGACTCCAACGGATTGTATGACGTTCCGGTCGAGCCGATTCCCGGCGCGCTGACGGATCACTACGACCCGATTGCCCGCACCGTACGGTTGTCGGAGCCGGTTTATTACGAGAGCACCATCTCGGCCGTATCGGTCGCTTGCCACGAGGTCGGACACGCCATTCAGCATAAAGTAAATTACCCGATGCTCGTCGCCCGCCACCGGATGTTCCCGGTCGTAAACTTCGCTTCCGGCATCGCGCCGCTGCTCTTGATCGCAGGCTTTTTGTTCCATTGGACCGGATTGCTTGGCCTGGGGATTATATTCTTCTCCGCCGCCGTCGCTTTCCAGCTTGTGACCTTGCCGGTAGAGTTTAACGCCAGCAACCGGGCCCGCGACTTGATGGTTGCCGAAGGCTATATCACCAACGATGAAGAACGTGGCGTAGCCAAAGTACTAAACGCTGCTGCGCTTACTTATGTAGCTGCTGCCTTGATCTCGCTGCTCGAGCTGATTAAGTATATTATGATCTTCACCAACCGCAGCGACGACTAACCTTGCTGCTCGCTGCGCTGAACGTTAAAGCCGCCGGACCCGCTCCTTCCTGGAGTGATCTGGCGGCTTTTTTTCATGCGATCTTATCGCTCCTGCTGCAAGGCGTCTATTGTCGGTTCGAACCACAGATCCCGGAACCGGACCCAACCGAGCGAGTTCAAGCAAACGTTTCTTAACGAAGGATGGAATACGGTGCGCTGCGTATGATGGAACAGAAACAATACATAAGCCTGATCGGTTACAAGCTGCCTCAGCCGATTCAAATACGTGCCGCGCGTGACGGGAGATCCTTCTTGGTACAGCCGCTCGATGATGAAATCGGTCTGCTGCTTCAGCTCGTCTCCCAGATGCATCCGAACGACACAGTTGTCTGCGAGAAACAGCTCGATAACCGCCAGCTCTACATCATGATCCAAGACGTTGCGGTTAAAGGTGAAATGCGAGCTGCGCACCATTTCCTCCCGTTCCGCCGTTCCCCAGTTCACTTCGTTCAGCTTTACCTTTATGCCAATCTCGCCAAGCTGGATCTGCAATTTCTCCGCGGACCCCTTGTGATGGGGAGCATGCACAAGCAGCATCTCTTCCCCGTCATACCCACTCTCCGCCAGCAGCCGTTTGGCCAGTATCGGATCATACTGCTCATCTGTATCGCTAGGCTCTCGAGATTCCTCGTAAAACCACTTGGCGAACGTCACATCTCCAGGTGCGCCAGAGGGCACCAGAAGCTTGCGGTCGACGCCATGGACGACAGCTCTTCGAAAAGCCAGCTTCTGCTGCGGTCCAGGCAAGTTTAAATTAAACGTGAAAAAGCTGCAATCCCGTCCGATCGTCTGTATCGCCTGCCAGTCTTTAGGCAGCTCTTCAGCCGTGTCGCATTGGTGCCGCATCATATAATTCGGCGGTTGAAGATGACTCGCTTTGCGCATCAACTCGGGTGTATACCAAATTTCAATCCGGTCCAGATGCGCCCGCCGATCGAAATAACGCGGGAACGCTTCCAACACCAGCATATTGTCGTCATTTTGGACCACACGGAAAGGTCCGGTCCCGACCGGCATCCGGCGGAAAGCTTCTCCGAGCTCCGTCACCGCATCCTGCGGAACGATCGAAGCCCGGTCGTAGCTCAAATGATGCAGGAACAGCGGATTAGCCCGCCTCAAATGGATACGTATGGCGTAGCTGCCGATCGTCTCGATGTGCTCCACATCCGCAAACAGCCATCGAAACGGCGAGCACAATTCTTTGCAGTTATGACGTTCAATTGAATACTTGACGTCCTCCGAGGTCATTTCTCTCCCGTGATGAAAAAATACCCCTTTGCGCAAATAAAACGTCCATTCCTTGCCATTGTTCCCGCTGGTCCAGTAGTGCGCAAGCCCGCCTTCGATTTTGCCGGTCTTCGTGTTCATTCGGATGAGCACGTCAAAAATTTGCTGTACCATATGACATTCTACGACAAAGGTGATGAGCGCCGGGTCCAGGCAAGCAATCCGCTTGGAATAGGGCAGCCGCAGCGTATCCGTCAGCGTATCGTTCTTCACCTCGGGCCGATAGCCGAAATGAGAATCCAGCCAATAAACGAACTGGTCCTTGAGCGCAGGCAATGCGGAATGCTCTTCCAAATAAGCGAACGCTTGCTGAATGTCACCTTTCTTCACTAACGCTTGAGCAGCTTCCAGCGCAATCGTTTCGCTTTTGGCCAAAAATATGATTTTTGAGCGATGCCCCCGCCCGCGGCCCGGAGTCCAGTGAATCCAACCGGCTTCTTCCATCCGTTTCAAAACCAAGTTGACGTTGCGGGCCGTACATTGAAAAATATCCGTCAGCTCCGTCAGCGTAATCTCAATCTCCGCCTGTTCCTTAACCTCCGCATATTTCTTGCGCAGGCGCAAATAGTAGAAATCGATCATTCTGAAAACGCCTCCTCGCCGGTCCATGCGTCCATAAAAGATGAAAGAAATAAACTATATGCTACACTTTTTATTCATCTTTCGCAAGGTATAATGAAACCAGAAGCCGCAAGCAAGCGAAAATAAAGGCTTCCTCAGGAGGAGAGACACCATGTTAAACCCGTTCGATCTTGAAATGCAAATGCTGGAGCAAGCGAAAGAAACCGAAAAAAAAGCAAGCGGCTCCCGGTTTCCCCGTGTGCCGCTTATGGACTGGCTGGTTGGCGTCACCGCCGTCAGCGCGATATTTGTTTAACCCCGAGGCTGTCAATGAAGACGCATATTAGGCCCAGGCGGCCTTTTTCTCGAAAAAGTCGATCAAAAATTTGCGGAACACTTCCGCCACGGGCGGAAGCTTTTCGCCGTTTCGGCGAATCAGCCCAATGCTGCGCGTAACGACCGGTTCCGTAACGCGCACCTTGACCGGCTGAAGCTCGTTGATTTCCTTCAGCGCCATCTCCGGCAGCAGGCTGACGCCCATGCCTGCCGCTACCAGCCCGCGGATCGTATCCGTTTCTTCCCCTTCAAATCCGATTTGGGGCGTAAAGCCCGCCTTTGAACAAGCTTCCAGTACGATCGCGCGGAGCGAATACTCTTCGCTGAACATGACGAACGATTCGCCGCTAAGCTGGTCCAGCTTAATTGATTCGTTTCCCGATAACGCATGGCCTTCCGGCACGATGGCATACAGCTCTTCCTCAAGCAGCACTTCACCGACCACGTGATTATGCTTCTCCGGAAAAGGTGAAATGAAAGCGAGATCGATTTCTCCTTTCATGACGTCGCGGATCAAGCTGTTATAAGTCCCCTGACGCAGGCGGAACTTGACGTTCGGGTAATGCTTGCGGAAGCTCGCGACGACTGTCGGCAGCAAGTTAATACCAAGACTGTGGGGAAAACCAATCCGAATTTCGCCCCGCTCCGGGTCAAGAAATTCGTGGACCTCATCCACCGCGCGATCCAGATCGGTCAGAATGCCCTCCACCCGGCACAAAAACAGCTTTCCGACCGAAGTCAGCTGCAGATTGCGGCCCTTTTGCACAAACAATTGTACGCCAAGCTCTTCCTCCAGTTGATGGATTTGGCGGCTTACCGCCGATTGCGCCACATGCAGTTCTTCCGCTGCCTGGGTTACGTGCTGTTTGCGCGCCACTTTTACAAAATACTGCAGCTGTCTAAGTTCCAAAGCTATTCCTTCCCCCTGTATATATTTAAAGTTGTGCACTCCTATTGGACAAGTTCTCTTATAAAAGATTATAATATATTTTGGTGAAATACCAATCATTCTCACACATTGAAGGAGGCCCATGTACTCATGGCAAAAGCGGCATTCAAAGGCAACCCGATTACCCTCATCGGAACGGAAGTTAAGCCAGGCGATAAAGCTCCCGATTTCACAGTAAACAAAAACCTGCTCGA
This sequence comes from Paenibacillus elgii NBRC 100335, assembly GCF_004000865.1. GTDB lineage: Bacteria > Bacillota > Bacilli > Paenibacillales > NBRC-103111 > Paenibacillus_G > Paenibacillus_G elgii. The sequence continues at coordinate 28,952 of NZ_BIMB01000001.1, forward strand.
AACCGCATCTCTTGCCGATTATGCCGGCAAAGTGAAGCTGATCAGCGTGGTGCCTTCTTTGGACACCGGCGTATGCGATGCGCAAACCCGCCGTTTCAATGAAGAAGCTGCCAAGCTCGGCGACAACGTCGTTGTACTGACGATCAGCGTGGATCTTCCGTTCGCGCAATCCCGCTGGTGCGGCGCTGCGGGCATCGATAAAGTCGTAACGCTGTCCGACTACAAAAACCGCTCGTTCGGCAAAGCGTACGGCGTGCTGATTGACGAACTGCAATTGCTGATGAGATCCATCTTCGTCATCGATGCAAACGATACCGTACAATACGTGGAATACCTCGGCGAAATGACCGAGCATCCGAACTACGAAGCTGCGATCGAAGCAGTGAAAAAGCTCGTTTAATATCGTTTCCGATCATCAGTCATGACACACAAAAAAACAGCGGGCAGCCGTGGAGCTCCTCGCTGTTTTTTTTAATCGTTTATTTTATAAGCGGCCAGCCGCTTGTCAATGTGCCTATATATATCAAGGATCGTCCTGTAATTCGACCCGAGGTCTCCGAGCGAGCCGCGGGAAGCCGAATAAATATCGATCGCCGTCTTGAGCGGGTTAATGCCGAACATGGTAAGGGTAATATCCTGCGTGCGGCCGGTAATGGTGCGCCGTTCCACTACGATTTCGCCGACGTTCTTGACTTCGTGGAGAAGTTTGTAGCCGCTTAGCTTCTTGAACATGTTCACGACTTCGTCCCATGCCTGATCTTTGGAGATTTTATAGTATCGGGTCTTCAAAGCCGGGTCCTTAGCCTTCTCTCCTGTTGTTTCGTGGCTGCGAATGAGACCGATTAAGGTGCGCTTTAGCAAAGCCTTCCCTCCTCAATGAAGTGACAATCTATTCCGGTTAACACTATCTTTTATCATATCATTGTTTGCAGGGAAGAGAAAGAGCTAACGAATAAAACCGTTCATATTTTGTACAAAATTGATTTCTGCGTTTCCCTTGCTTCCAGTATATTACCATGGAAGCCAGTCTATGATTCGAATCCCGGACAAGTTTGCGATTTCGCGTTACATATTTTTTCAAAGGAGAAATTCATTGATGCTGATACGACAAGCACGGCCAACCGATATAGCCGAAGCATATGCGATTGAAACGATGTCCTATCCCCCGGAAGTCGCCGCTTCCCGCGAAGCGTTCGATTACCGCTTGCAGACGTTCGGCCGTTATTTCAAGGTAGCCGAGCACGACGGACGGGTCGTCGGAATCGCCAATGCCGTTCGCCTATCTCATGAAAACCTTGCTGATGAAGAAATGAAGCAGACCGGAGCCAGTGACCCGGAAGGACGGTTTTTGTGCGTGCTGACCGTCGCCGTCCACCCGGATTATCGCGGCAGCGGACTCGGCGCCCGGCTGATGGGAGCTTTACTGGAGCAAGCGGAGGCGGACGGGCTCGAAGCCGTACTGCTGCTATGCGAGAAGCATTTGATTTCGTTCTACGAACGTCTGGGCTTCCGGTATATCCGGTCTTCGGCGTCCGAACATGGCGGCATCGCCTGGCAAGAAATGAAACGCGATTGCAGGTGACGAACAGAAACAGGGCCTGCTGCCGCTTAGGCGCAGCGCAGGCCCTGTTGGTTTACGTTGGACGAAGGATGGTTGTCCCATCCTCGTTTGGTTTTAGAATGAGCTTTGGTTCGCGCCTTCCCAGTCTTTCAGGAAGCGCTCGATACCGGCATCCGTTAACGGGTGCTTGATCATTTGCTGAATCACTTTATAGGGAACAGTAGCAATATCCGCTCCGAGCAGCGCCGCGTCGATGACATGAGTCGTCGTACGTACGCTTGCCGTAATAATTTCGGAGCCGATGTTATGTACCTTGAACATTTCGCTGATTTCTTTAATCAAATTCATGCCGATTTGGTTAATATCGTCAAGGCGTCCGACAAACGGGGAGACGTACGTTGCTCCGGCGCGTGCGGCAAGCAAAGCTTGCGTCGAACTGAAAATCAGCGTCACGTTCGTTTTGATGCCCATCTCGCTGAAACGTTTCGTCGCTTTCAGTCCTTCTTCCGTCATTGGAACTTTTACAACAATACTATCGCCAAGAGCAGCCAGTTTTTTACCCTGTTCCACCATCTCGTCAGCTTGAAGGCTGATCACCTCAGCGCTGATCGGCAGGTTTCCGACGATCGAGATGATTTCCTTCACCGTTGCGAAGAAATCTTTTCCTTCTTTGGCAATGAGCGACGGGTTCGTCGTAACACCGGCAATGACGCCGAGTTCATGTGCTTTGCGGATTTCTTCCACATTGGCTGTGTCGATAAAGAGCTTCATCTCCAACATCCCTCTCTTTAATTGTGAACGCTAACATTTTAACGCAACAAAAAAACCCGCATATGCCGTCCGATTTCGTGTTTCAAACCCGCTCTCGCAGGTGGGTGTCCGCAGAATCGGTTTTGAAGTCCCCTTTCGAGGGCATGACAGCCGCGATTCAATGTAGGTCTCCCTAGAAACAGTCATTGGTTCAAAACAACTGTAAAACCGAAACGCACATCGCAGGATTTTGTTGTATTCCTATTATAGTCCACTCTAGGGTGAAAGTAAACCTTTGCGCCGTTCTTCTTGTTGGAACCGGGGGAAAATTACGGGTTTTCCGCCTTGCGCTCCGATTCGGCCGCCTCCGGAGCATCGGCATTTTCCGTCTCCAGACGCTGCTGTTCCGCTTCTTTCTCGGCCAGCTCTTGCTGCTTCTCCTGCAGCTTTCCGAATATCAGGTTAAAGTGCCAGAACGATACGACTGCGATCAAGCTGCCCATAAAAAAAGGAATCAGGAACGTAAACATATTAAAGCTGACATACAGGACGATGCCGTTCAACACGATCATCGACAGCGATCGCACCGGATTGCCGATCGTAATCAACAGCGCATTTTTGACAATTTGCAAAATCTTCATGTGCAGGTGCGACAGGATCGAGAAGAAATGGAACAACGAAATGATCAACAGCACGGTGAGCGATAGCACTAAAAAGCGTAAAATGCCAAAGGTTCCCATTTGATTCCCATAAAACTGGAAATTAGTGTACAGAATGGCGCCAATGAGAATATAAATCAGACCACCAAGCAAGCTTTGGACGAAGTTATCCTTATAGCCGCGAAAAAACGTCTTGAACAGCGGCACATCCTCTTCCCCCGTCAACCACTTCCGAGCCACGCTGAACATCGCTGTCGTCGACGGAAAGATAGTGAATGGCGCGACAACGGCCATCAATATAAGTGTTTGCAGTGCTTGATCGGCCGATTGAGACTGCAAAAAAACGAGCCCCAGGAAAAAGAAAGGAATGGCACATATGACCCATAATACGTTGATTACCGATAGTCTCATGATCCATTCGGAAATACGGTAAAACCCACCCATGATTCCTCGAAATTCCAAATCCTATGCCCTCCTTCATCTGTATTGCTTTATTATAGCCTATTTCATTCCATCTAGGTAGCCGTCCATATCTAATGCTGCAAATAACATATGCTAAAGTACCAACCACGGTTAGTAGCCCCCGTCATCCGTTATGTACGCACAGCGGAATGTCCCATGGGCAAGCAAGGGATACCCGCGCCCGGATGCCGAGGAGCTCAACTTGCACATGAGAACCGTTATCCGTCAGGATAACGCTGTTTCTAGTGGTAAAATACAGGAAGGAGGCTGGTCACTATGGGTGGTTTCGCAGGAGGAGGATTGTGGACTTCCACTGCCGTTATTTTGGTTCTGTTTATTCTGCTGGTCATCGTTAGCTGCAGCTTCTGGATCTAATTCATGCAATGGTATAGCAGGCATGTGCAGGTACGTACATGGCCTGCCTTTTTATGGCTAAAAAAAAGCAAGCACGCTTTAGATGGCGTGCTTGCTTTTTGTTCATTACACCAGTGTTTCTTCGTTCGAGCGGTTGGAGGAACGGGAGTACCCTCCGCGATTGTCGCGGTCCGAACGGCCGCGGTCGCGGTCGCGTCCGCCGTCACGGTATCCGCCGCCGCCGTCGCGACGGTTGCGGTCCCCGCCACGATAGCCGCCACGGTCACCGCCATAAGGGCGATCGTTGCGACGTGCGCCACCAGCCGTACCGTAAGAGCCCGACGGTCTGCGTCCGTTGCTGCGGACGTCCGGTCTTCTTTTCTTCGCACGGATCGGATCTTCCGGTGTCAGTTCGATTTCGACGTCTTTCTTCTCGCCGGTAAGCAGCTTGAACGCCGCAGCCAGGAGGTGAACGGAATCGTGCTGCTCCAGCAGGGAAATCGCAAGACCTTTAAATTGATTGTGGTCGTCGCTTTGCATCGCTTCCAGCACGCGCTCTGCCGTCATTTTTTGCTTGCCTTCGATGGCTTCCGCCAGGCTCGGCATCGGCTTGCGGGAAATTTTGTGACGCGTGATTTTCTCGATAAAATGCAGGTGGTCGATCTCGCGCGGCGTAACGAACGTATACGCTGCGCCTTCCTTGCCCGCACGGCCGGTACGGCCGATCCGGTGCACGTAGCTTTCCGGGTCCTGCGGCAGGTCGAAGTTGATGACGTGGGTAACGCCCGATACGTCCAAGCCGCGGGCCGCTACGTCGGTTGCGACGAGTACGTCGATGCTTCCGTCGCGGAATTTGCGCATTACGTTGTCACGCTGATTTTGGGACAGATCCCCATGCAGACCTTCGGCAGTATAGCCGCGCTTCTGCAATGCTTCGGAGAGCTCGTCAACCCGGCGCTTCGTCCGGCCGAAGATGATCGCAAGGTCCGGCGCTTCCATGTCGATCAAGCGGCAGAGCGCTTCGAACTTCTGGCGCTCGTGAAGCTCGATGTACGATTGATCGATCAGCGGCGCGCTAACTTGCTTCGGAATGACGGATACGTGCTCCGGGTTGCTCAAAAACTGCTGAGCCAGCTTCTGAATGTTGATCGGCATCGTCGCCGAGAACAGCATCGTTTGACGCTCATCCGGTACGAGCTTCAGGATCGATTGGATGTCCTCCATGAAGCCCATATCAAGCATTTCGTCAGCCTCGTCCAAGATGACGGTTTGCACATCGTCCAGCTTAATGGTTTTACGGTTGATGTGGTCGAGCAGACGGCCCGGCGTACCGATGATGATTTGCGGCTTTTTACGCAGCGCACGAATTTGCTTTACGATATCTTGACCGCCGTAAATCGGCAGGGAGCGAATGCCCTTGAAGCGTCCCAGCTTCTCGATCTCTTCCGCTACCTGGATTGCCAATTCACGTGTCGGGCACATGATCAAAGCAACGATACGCTCTTCTTTAATGTCGATCTTGTTAATGAGCGGGATGCCGAATGCCGCGGTTTTCCCTGTTCCCGTTTGCGCTTGGCCGATAAGGTCGCGTCCTTCCATCGCTATCGGAATGGCTTTTTCCTGGATCGGCGTCGACTCCTCGAAGCCCATTTCCGTAATTGCGCGAAGTACCTTTGGCTCTAAGCCGAATTCACTGAAAGTTTTCAAATGATTTCAATCTCCTTTGTTCTAGGGTTCATCTTTTGTCTATACCCTTAAGTGCGCTCCTATCTTCTATTTTTAATCTCTTCATGAAACACCTTCCAAGCCGTGTCAATATGAACAGTCAAGGCCGTACTTAAGAATATCTTTAGTAGTATACCATACCCTGATGCCATATTCCAGAATTGTTCAAACTTGAAACCCAAATTCGCCGAATATCGTATATAATAATTATATTCGTCGATTTTGAAAAGGAGCGAAATGCCCATGTCCATCTGGAAAAGAGTCGGTTCAATTATCAAGAGCAACAATCCGGAGCCGGAAGTAAAGCCATCGAACCCGTTGGAGGAAACAATGGTCGGCGATATTCTTAATGTAGACCTCGAAGAATATGTCGTATCCGGCAAGGCCGTTTATTTTGACCGCGGGTTTGCGCCGCACCGCTTTGCGTATTATCTGCAAAACGGCAAGCATATATCATGTCTGCTTGTGGAAAAAGGACGCACGTACGAATGTTTTTTATGCGAATTTGTGGAAGGCTCGCTTGATGATCCGAACGACGTGCCGTCGGTGCTCGACGTCGGCGGCGAAGTGACGTACCATATGGAGCATAACCGCACGGATACGGTGCGTGTCGAAGGGAACACCGATTTCCGCGCAGGAGACGAAGTCATGTTCTGGCGTTACTTCGGTTCGGAGAACCGTTACTTCTTCCTGCAATGGCAGGACGGGAAATATGTCGCCATGGAGGGCTCCCCGACACCGGCGGGACAAATTAAATTTATGAAGGGCTCCCGATGACCGTTCGTCCTCATTTCCATAATCGAATGATTAAATCAGCTTGAAATGGAGGTGACCGCCGCATGATCAACAAATTGTCCAAATGGATTGCCATCCTGCTGGTATTCACGTTGCTGGCCGCTTGCGGCGACGCCGGCAACTATATTAAAGACAATTATTCGTTAATCGACGTTCAAGGGCAAGGAAAGAGCACGGCCAAAATTTATTCCGTCGCGGGAAAAGACGTGCCGACCGTCGCCAAGGAAATTGCAGGCAAGGAAAAGCCGACCGAAATGAGCAAGGATTCGGAAGAACGGATGTTCCTGGTTTACGATAATAAGATCGTCAACGTACAGAAGGACCCGAACACCGAAGGAACCACCTTGGTCGAGGTTGACTCCATCCAATACGCCAAAGAAAACTATAGCTCCTCGTTCCTCCAGGGCTATGTGGCGGCAACGCTGCTGCAATCCCTGTTCGGTGGCGGCTGGTTCAACAACAACCGCGGCACAGGCAATGATTACAAGGGGTACACGTCGAGCCCACGCTATAACGATTACGGCAAGTACCAATCTGCTCCTAATCCCGGGTCGACAGGCTCGGGCTCGACGACCAAGCCGCAGCCTTCGACGTCCGATCGCAAAGGAAGCTTTAGCACGACGCCGTCGAAGCCGCAAACGACGACACCGTCCAATCCGCAGACGGATACGCCGTCAAAGAGCAATCCGTCCGTAGGGGATTCGGCCAGAAAGAGCGACGGCTCCAAACCGACTTACAAGACGCCTTCCTCCGGTTCCTCGAAACCGAGCACCAGCTCGCGTTCCGGATCGTTCAAGCGCAAATAAGACCGCCAAGCTTTCCCTTAACCTGGGAAGCTTGGCTCTTTTTCGGCTTTCGGGGGTTCAAAACGGTCAAAACGCTTCATACTAAAAGCATGCGGGAGGTGCATTCATGTTTCAGCTTCAACGTTCCTGGACCGGTTCTTTAATCGCTTGTCTTCTCGGCGCGGCTCTGATCGCATCGAGCTTCAACCTGTTCTTGATTCCCCATCAATTGCTCAGCGGTGGCATTTCGGGCGTATCCATGCTGGTCGGTTATTTTACGGATTGGAATATTTCGCTCTTGTTTCTTATCTTTAATGCACCGCTTCTGATCTGGGGACTGCTGACGCTAGGGCGCAAATTTATTATTTTGAGCGTCGTCTCGGTTGTATTGACCACATGGTTCATGCAGCTGATCCCTACAATGACCGTCAGCAAAGATTTAATCATCTCTTCCGTTGCCGGGGGGGTGCTGGTCGGGCTCGGAACCGGTATTTCGATGCGGGTGGGCGGATCGACCGGCGGCTTTGACATCATCGCTTCCATCCTCACGCGCAAACGGGATTTTTCGCTTGGCACGTCTCTATTCGGTCTGAACGGCATTGTTATCGTGGCACTCGGCTTGTTCAAAAACAACTGGGACCTAGCCCTGTACTCCATGCTGTCCATGTTCATAACAGGCAAAGTCATCGATACGATTCATATCCGGCATTTAAAAGTAACCGTCTTCATCATCACCAAGAAAAAGGATCTGCTCCTGAAAAAAATGCAGAAGCTCAAGCGCGGTGTCACGGTCATCGATACCGAAGGAGCATATACGAAAGAGCCGCAGCATATGCTGATGACGGTGACGACACGCTACGAATTGAACGAACTTCAAAACCTGGTGCGCCAATGGGACCCGCAGGCTTTCGTCAATATCACCGAGACCGTAGGCGTTATGGGCCTGTTCCGCCGCTCCGACCGGAACGAACCCGGCAATTAAGCAAAATTCCCGGTACATAGACCTTCGGAATTATGCTATACTGGAGGAGTAATTTCATACCGTTTTTCCAAGGCTTAACCTGAATTACTCGTAAGTCCTGATCTCTAAACAACAGATGACGGGAAGGGTGATGCTTGTGGAAACCGTAAGGTTGGCAACCATTGTCATGAGACTGACGCCGGAGCTGTATCCATTCCTTAAGAAACGCGAGCTCGAATCGGAGATCGTGCTGCGCAACGGGCTGGAAGCTCTCGAAACAGAGGATGCCATGGAAATTATTCAATACAGCATTTCGGAACATCAAAAGGACGCCTTCCTTCATTGAATAAGTAAAGCGTCATAATATGTATAAGACCGCTCTTCGGCCGCCCGTACGGTGGCAGGAAGAGCGGTTTTGTTTTATGCCCCTATTCGGAAGGAAGCTGCAAGCCGCGGGACAAGCTGCGGTATTCCGTGGGTGCGATGCCGACCGATTTTTTGAAGTTTTTGGATAGATGGAACAGATCGTGAAAGCCTGTTGCCTGCGCCACCTCGCCGATGGTCATGTCGGTCGAACCGATGAGCTGCTTCGCTTTTTCGAGACGGCGCTCATAGATGTACGTCATCGGTGTCGTCCCGAGCTGGCGCTTGAAGAAGCGCACAAAATAATTAGGATGGTGATGCACGATGTCGGCCAGCTCCGCTATCGTCATCTCCTCGGCCAAATGCGCGTCAATGTAGTCCAGCACCTCGCCAAGTTTGCTGTGACGGAATGATAGGCCCGCCTGCCCCGCCTGTCTTAACACCGCCTGCTCCATATAGCAGGCAATGACGCCGAGCAGCGCCGCCTCGACCCGGATTGACCCGGCCGGTCCTTTCTTCCTTCTATGCTCGTCCGCCAGCCTCTCGAACAAAGCAACCGCCTCAGAGGACTCCTGCGCCGTCAAGCAATAGGGCAGCTTGAACAACGAAAACAACCCCATCCAATTCAAGTCGGACGTAAAATGACACCAATACATCGTATATGTCCGGGCCGGATCGGTAACCGAGAACGATTGCACCAATCCTGCCGGAGCAAAAACAAGCTGCCCCGGCTGGGGGGACAGCTCCTGCCCGCCGACCGTCATCCGCCCTTCCCCTTCGCAGATGTAATAGATTTTGCTATACGCGGGGGTGAACGGCTTTTGAATCCAGTCGGGATTGCATTTGCTCCGTCTTGCATTCAGCAATTCCGTCTTCATATCCTTCAGCAAATGGCTGAGCAGCGGGAAATCCGGTTCGTTGTTAGACATCGCAGCACCTCGAAAAGCGTAACTTGACGGTTCGACAAAAAGGTTAATTTCGTACAAATAAGCGTTAACCGCATCCATAGGGATTATATCATATGCCGGGTACAATGGGAGTGAGCAACGCGGAAATGACGAACCACAAATGAATGGAGGCTTCTTCGATGATCAAACGGGATATGTATATGGATAATGCGGACGCGGAAGCGGCCGAACAAGCGAATACGCCTTTACCGAATGATGAACTGCAGGACCGCAGGCTGGCTTGGTGGCGGGAGGCGCGTTTCGGGATGTTTATCCATTGGGGATTGTATTCGCTGCTAGGCGGCGTCTGGAAAGGCCGGACGGTGCCGGGCGCCTACGGAGAGCACATTATGCTGCGCGGCCAAATTCCGGTGAAGGAATACGAACGGCTCGCGGAATCGTTCAACCCGGTCCGCTTCGATGCGGAAGCCTGGGTACGGGCCGCCAAGGATGCCGGGATGAAATATATCGTGATCACGGCGAAGCATCACGACGGCTTTGCCTTGTACGACTCCGCCGCGAGCGATTTCAATATCGTCAAACGCTCCCCTTTCGGCCGTGATCCGATGAAAGAACTAGCCGAGGCTTGCCGCAAGGAAGGAATAAAGCTGTGCTTCTATTACTCCCATTCGATGGACTGGCATCACCCCGATTCCCAAGGCAACACGCATGACTACCCGAACAATATCGGGGCGTGGGACTCTTTGGAATCGTGGGTTAACGATGAGGACAAATTTGCGCGGTACGAGCGGTATATGGAAGAAAAAGCGTTGCCGCAAGTTCGGGAGCTGCTGACCGGCTACGGCGATGTCGCCATCGTATGGTTCGATTGCGGGCATAAAGTGACCGACGAGCAGGGACAAAGGTTCGTCGATACAGTCCGCAGCCTGCAGCCGGATTGCCTGGTGAACCGCCGCGTGCGCCGGGACGGCTTCGGGGATTACGGCAATTCCGGCGACAATCAGCTGCACATCCGGATCAACCGCAAAGACTGGGAATCGATCCATACGATGAACGATTCGTGGGGCTACAAGAAAACGGATCACAATTGGAAATCCGTTACAAGCATTCTGCACAACATGATCGACGTGTTCAGCTTGAACGGCAACTATTTGCTGAACGTAGGCCCTACGCCGGAAGGCGAATTCGACGAACCGTCAAAGAATATTTTGCGCGAGATCGGACAATGGCTGAAAATAAACGGCGAAAGCGTGTACGGAACGACCGGAAGCCCGCTCGGCAAGCCGCAGTGGGGACGCTGCACGACAAAGGACGGACTCCTCTATCTGCACGTATTCGAATGGCCAGCGAGCGGGCGGCTGGTCGTTCCGGGGCTGCGCAACGACGTTCTAAGCGCTTACCTGCTGGCTGATCCACAGCGGGGCTCGCTCGTCCATCGCCGTTTGAACGACCAAGATGTACTGATCGAGGTGCCTGCTAACCCGCTTGACCCGAACGTCACCGTAGTCGTGGTCGAATACGAAGGCGCAATTGACGCCAATCCGGTGAAACGGCTGCTGGAGCTCGATTATGTCAACCGGTTCGGCGCCTTCGACGGCGACATCCAAGGCAGCGAGCTGCGCTACGATACCGGCAAAAGAGACCGCGACGTCGTAACGAACTGGGTCAGTCCCGCTGACTTCATCCACTGGACGTTTCGCGCGGAAACGCCTGGAGCCTGCCGGCTCACGGTCGTTTACGGAGCGGCGGAAGGCGAAGCCGGGGGTACGTACCGCGTGGAGCTGTGCGGCGAGCGGCTTCAAGGTTCGGTGCAGCCGACGGGCGGCTGGTACGATTTCAGAAGCGCCGAGCATGGAACGGTGCGCATTCCCGGGTCAGGTACCTATACGCTAACGGTCAAGCCGGATACGATAACCGGCGCTGCGCTGATGAATTTGAAAGAAGTGCGGCTTACCTTTTTGAACGAACAAGAGGGTTGATTTATTTTCTTAAATTTTTTTAGGACTGTCCTAAAATCGTTGTCTTTTTGTAACAAAAATGTGTTATAGTACAATTAAATAAATGGTATGATTAAGTCATACCATTTCGGAGGTGTACTAACACTATGGGAGCATTATCCCCTTGGCACATCATTTTGATCGCTCTCGTCGCTCTGCTTTTGTTCGGACCGAACAAGCTTCCGGAGCTCGGACGCGGTTTCGGCAAAATGTTCCGCGAATTTAAAGATGCAACGTCAGGCAACGGCGGCCGTTCCGACGATAATCCTCCGGAGCCCGAAGCCCCGAAAAAAGAATTGGCGGCTCCAGCAGCTTCGTCGGCAAGTGAACCCGTTCAGCCGACAGCGAATAAATAATTGTAGTACGATGAAACCATTCGTCCGGCTCAGGACGGATGGTTTTTTTTGCGGTAATACGCGTGCGTACCGAGCAGCAGCACCGCTGCGATACAAGCCATTCCTGCTCCCATGAAATACATGTACGAGCCGCCCCATTCATCCTTGATCCAGCCTCCAACCGAACCTCCGGCAATGCCCGCAAGCCCTAGAAACACCATGGATAGCATCGACTGGCCCGTAGATTGCAGCTCTTGCGGCACGAGCTGAACGACATATTGCACCGAAACGATCCAAAAGGCGGCGAACGTCATACAATGCGTTGCTTGTAATAACATCAAAACGGACGGGTCCGATATCCAGCCGTACAACAGCCAGCGGATCGTATACAGCACTGCGACGATCCCCAGCAGCGCCAGCTCGTGAAACCGGTGCATATAACGGCCGAGCAGCGCAAATGTCGGAATTTCCGCCCCTGCCGCAAGCGCCCAAGCCCATCCGGCCATCGAATCCGTGGCCCCCAAATCCTTCAAGTACAGGACGAACAGCCCGTCATTCATCCGGTGCGGCACCATGAGTATGAAGATCAGCAGCAGAAACCACAAGAACGGCTTGTTTCCGAACAAACTGCCCAGCGCCTTGAGAGAAATGCGCTCCCCCGTTCCTTTCTCATCTTTAAGAAATACGAGCAGCACGAAAGGCAGTACCCAGATGCTCCAATATATATAATGAATGCTGTTCATCCCGCCTAAAGCGCCCAATACATAACCGGACGACAGTGCCAACAGCGTAAATCCCATCGAACCCCACATCCGGATCGAACCGTAGCTTTTCCCGGCTTGCAGCGCGGATTTAATCGACACCGTGTCGAGCAGCGGCACCGACGATTGCATGAAGAAATACAACAGCAGCGTAAAGAGCAGCGCGAGGGTGTATCCGCTCGTCTCGAAAAGGCCGATGCTCGACAATACCGTCATAACCCACAGCCCGAAGATGATCGTCTTTAGCGTCTGATAGCGGTCGCTCAAGTAGCCCCAGATCGGCTGGGCAAAGATCGTCACAAACGGCCCGATCATCATAAGCAATCCGATCTGTGAAGAAGAGTAGCCTTTTCCTTCGAAGTAAATGGGCAGAAACGGCAAGAGGACGGCAGTGGTTGCATAGTAGGAGAAGTTCAGCCCCCGCAGCGTCCAGATTTGTTTGTTCATCCGGATATCGGTCCTTTTTTGATGTGTCGTTTAAAATCTATCGATGCTCTCTATCGGATTGCCAACTCTTTTATTATAATGGTAGATATCAAACTAGCAAGGAGAGACTGATCCATGGAACTTTTATTGGCCGCGTTCCTCATGGCCTGGGGGGGCGTCAGCGCCGATCATCCCGATGCGACATTCGAGCAAGTGGCCCAAGCTTCGATCGATTCTAAAACTGCCGTTGCCCAGCAGCCTTCCCCCGACGGGAATCTGTTCGACCGGCTGACTCCGGTAGACAAGAAGGACCCGCAAAAAGATGCGCCGAAGGTCAAAGGCATTTACGTCACGGCGCACAGCGCAGGCGGTTCGCGTATGAATACGCTGCTGAAGCTGATGGACGATACCGAGTTGAATTCGATGGTCATCGACCTCAAGGACGACTGGGGGTACATAACGTACGATACCGGCAATCCCGAACTGAATGCGATGGACACGACACAAAAAATTATTACCGACATGCCGAAGCTGATGAGTACGTTTCAGGAACACAAGGTATACCCGATTGCCCGTATCGTCGTATTCAAAGATACCGTACTGGCAAAAAAACGGCCTGATCTGTCTTTTGTAAATCCGGACGGCTCCCTCTGGGGCAATGGCAAAAATCCGCCGGACAGCTTCGTGAACCCGTACAAGAAAGAAGTGTGGGACTACAATATCGCGATTGCGAAAGAAGCGGCCAAGGCAGGCTTCAAGGAAATCCAGTTCGATTACGTCCGGTTCCCGGAAGGCTTCGAGAAGCGGGCCGATACGCTGAAATACGATAAAGACGAGCGCTCCCGCATCGAAGCGGTTGCCGAATTCGTGAAGTACGCCCGAGAGCAGCTTACCCCTTTGGGTGTCCGGGTATCAGTTGATATCTTCGGCTACGCCGCCTCCGTACCGGCCGCCGAAGGCATCGGCCAAGACTTCCAGAAAATATCCCAGAACGTCGACGTCATCTGCCCGATGATTTATCCGAGCCACTATTCGAACGGTTGGTTCGGAGCCAAGGTGCCGGATGCCGCACCCTACGTAACGATCAACGGGGCCATGAAGGATACCGCCAAGAAGCTTGACCCGCTGCAATCTCTGAAGCCGGTCGTCCGGCCATGGATTCAAGATTTCACCGCCACTTGGGTACCCGGTCACGTCCGTTACGGCAAAAAAGAGATTGAAGAGCAAATCCGTGCGCTGAAAGATAACGGCACCGAAGAGTTCCTGCTATGGAACGCCGTCAATACGTACACGCCGGACGTCGATTACAAGTAAAAAGCCTCGCCTGCGAAATAAGCGAAAAGCCCGCTTCCTTCCACACATCGAAAGGAGCGGGCTTTTCCATTTGTAAAAAAGATCAGGCCGTGCCGCTGCTGCGGCTTTGCACGCCCATATTCGGGAGCTGCCAGTCGATCTCTGCGCTGCCGATGCTTCGCAGAAAATCGTTGACCTGCGAAAACGGCCGGCTGCCCAAAAATCCGCGATGCGCCGAGAGCGGGCTCGGATGAACGGACCGCACGATGAAGTGGCGCTGTTCGGTAATGAGCTGCATTTTTTGCTGGGCGGGGTTTCCCCAGAGAACGAACACGATTGGTTTCTCCCGCTCGTTCAACAGCGAAATGACACGGTCGGTGAACGTCTCCCAGCCTTGCCCTTTGTGCGAATGCGCTTCGCCCTGCCGTACGGTAAGCACCGTGTTCAGCAGCAGCACGCCCTGCTCGGCCCAAGGCACCAGGCAGCCGTTATCCGGGATCGAGCAGCCAAGGTCGCTTTGCAGCTCCTTAAATATGTTTTGCAGCGAAGGCGGTGCCGGGATTCCGGGCTTGACCGAGAAGCTGAGGCCGTGAGCCTGTCCCGGGCCATGATACGGGTCTTGTCCGAGAATGACCACTTTGGTATCCGCATAAGAAGTGTAATGAAGGGCGTTGAAAATATCGTGCATATCCGGGTATACCGTACGCGTGGCATACTCCTGCTTCAAAAACGATCTCAGCCGGTGATAATAAGGCGCCTGAAACTGGTCTTCCAGCAAAGGAGCCCAATCGTTCTGTAATATCGCCGCCACGGCGATCTCACTCCCCTTTCATTCCCGATTATTTCCGAAACGTCGAAATCATTTGTGCGAAATAGCCGACGGTCTTCAGCACGCGCTCCCGCGTCTTCGCATCTTCGGGCTCGCCCTCCGGCGTAAAGCTGCGCTGCGCTCCGCCGATGGAGATCCATTCCGGGCAGTTGATGCCGTGCAGGTTGCGCACGATGGTCTGCAGCTGCTGCAGCGAGCTGACGCCGACGGCTCCCCCGGCCGAACTGACCGACAGCGTCACCTTGCCGTCGAAGTGATCGAAGCCGGTAAAATCGAGCGCGTTCTTCAGGACGCCCGACATGCTCCCGTGATATTCCGGCGTCGCCAGCACGATGCCGTCAGCTTCCAGCAAACGCTGTCTCAGCTCAACGATATTCGCATCCGTCTGGTCGAGGTCCCCGTTGTAGAACGGCAGCGGCTTCTCATACAAATCGAACAGCGTAACCTGGCAATGCTTTTCTTCAAGCAGCCGCGCAATATACCGGCACAGCTGCGTGCTCGTAGCCTCTTTACGGTTGCTTCCCGCAATAATCGTAATTTTCATCGTTTGACTGCTCCTTTGCTTCATCTAAAGTTTTGCTGCTTTTTGCTTTCAATGACATAGCCCGTGCCTTGGACCGCACGCTTTCATGACAACGCGGACGGGCTGCTCCTGCAGTTGGCCTTCCAGCTTATATATGTACACCACTGTTGTCTCCCACTTCTATGAAATGGGCCGCTCCCCCATCCTACCGAAATCGGTCGGAAGAAGCAAGTGCCGAAGGAGCGATGGCGCTTCCCTATTAGAATGAATTAGAGACAATTTAAAGATTTGAAGAAGCAAAACAAAATGCATAATATGGAAATATAAACCATAATATCACGGAGGGAAAGCAATGAATTCTTTTATGAAAAAGACAAAAGCATGGTGTCTGTCTCTTTTATGTGGTTCCGTCCTGTTAGCCGGGGCAGCAGGGCTCACTACCGAAGCCCAGGCTTCCTCAAATCTGCAGATGAGATCCGTATTGGTCTATACGGGATCGAACCAACCGGCGTACAAGACTGAAGATATTGTCAATTTATCCAAAGGCGCTGACCATTTCATTATCGTAACGACCAAAACGACGGCAGCTTCAGCGGATGTAACGGATTTCGCCAATCAGGCCAATAAAATCGTCGCAGCCAATCCTCAAGCCAAGCTTTGGATCTCCACCCCGTCACGAAACTCGACCAGCAGCGCAAGCACATACGATGCCTCCATTACCGGATTTCTTGATGCGGTTAAAAAGGCCATCGGACAAACCAACTGGGACAAGCATGTGAAAGGCATCTATATTAACTTCGAAAACATTTATTTGGACGGACCTGATACCGGCACGAAATATACTGGGGCGAACTGGACCAAGACGTTACAAAGCAACATGAACGATAATACCGTAGTCAAAACGATGAGGTCGATCAAGCAATGGGCCAAAAGCAACGGCAGCCTCAATGTGGCATGGGCTCCGTACGTAACTCCTCATAACGATCAATTGAAACGACTTGCTTACGTCATTAACGAAAATATCGCCGATGTCGTTTTACTTCAGCCGCATTACTATTTTGACGGAAACAAAGTACCGCTGCTGGTTGTGGACAAAAGCATAACAAACGGGTACTTGAGCTACACGGACGGCAAGCCGATTATTCCTGCCAACGATAGTTACATCAAGCTCCGAAGCGCAAACATCGGCGTTGATATGGAAATCGACGGTGACGCAAGCAAGTCCGATAGATATAACTTATACAAAGAATATGAAACGACCTTCCGCAAACATAGTAATAAGCCGTTTACTTATTACCTTGGCAGCGCTACGCAGATGAACTACAAGTCCTACGCCGGAAAACAGCTTTGGGAGCATCTGGTCGAGTTTTATACGTCCCTGTAGCGTCCGCCAGTATTTCTATGCCTTGCATTCCCCGACAGCGATTCGCTACAATACAATCAATGTACTTCGTCATCCATGTGAGGGGGAAAAGCCAGTGCTTGCTATCGGGACCAAGGCTCCCGCATTTACCGCAGAAAGCACGCAAGGTGCGGTCCGGTTAGCTGATCACCTGGGGAAACGGCCGATCGTGCTTATTTTTTATCCGAAGGACAACACGCCCATCTGCACGAAGCAGCTTTGCGCCGTTCGCGATTCCAAAGCCCAGTATGCCGATTATGATACACTGGTGCTTGGCGTCAATCCCGGTTCGCTTGAAGAGCACCGGCAATTTTCGCAAAAGTTCGGTTACGATTTTCCGCTTGTCACCGATTCCGGAGAGACGATCCGCCAGTTGTACGATGTGGGCCAGACATTATTCGGTCTGCTTGGGCAGCAGCGCATCGTCTATGTCATCGGCCGAGACGGTACGATTCGGTATGCGGCAAGAGGAAACCGTCCTACCGCTGAAATCGTAGCCGCAGTAGCCCAGGACTCGGAATAAGTCCTAACTTATGAAAAAACATGCAGCCTTCCGCCTACGGAAGACTGCATGTTTTTTGTGCTTTTATTGGGATAACCGTTTCGAAAGCTCGTATAATTCCATATTGAATTGTTTTTTGGTATTCACGACTTTATCGATATCGGTCGCAACAAGCTCGCCTTTGATCATTCCGCATGACTTGCCGGAATCTCCTTCGATCAGCCGGCGTACGGCAAAATCGCCGAGGCTGCTCGCCAAAATCCGGTCGTTGTGCGTAGGCGTACCGCCCCGCTGAATATGTCCAAGCACGGTCACCCGCGGCTCGATTCCGTTGCGCTTCATAATTTCCGCCGAGATATTTTCCCCTTTGCCTACGCCCTCGGCCACGATAATGATACTGTGACGCTTTCCTTGGGAGAAGTTTTCCGACATACGATTGGCGATTTCGTCCAGATCGTACGGCACCTCAGGCACCAGAATCGTCTCCGCTCCGCTGGCCAGGCCCGCATAGAGGGCGATATCTCCACAGTGGCGGCCCATGACCTCGACTATGGACGAGCGTTCATGAGAGCTCATCGTATCCCGAATCTTATTGATCGCATCCACAACGATGCTGACCGCCGTATCAAAACCGATGGTGAAATCGGTGAACGGGATGTCGTTATCGATCGTTCCCGGCAGCCCCATCGTTTTAATTCCGAGCTTGCTCAGCTTGTTTGCACCTTGGTAGGAGCCGTCCCCGCCGATGACGACAAGCCCGTCGATTCCGCGCTTGCGCAGATTGTCCGCAGCGAGCTGCTGTCCTTCCGGCGTGACGAACTCCTTACAGCGTGCCGTTTGCAGAATCGTTCCGCCGCGCTGAATGATGTCGCCGACGCTCCGCAGGTCCATCTCGCGGATGTCGTCGTTGATTAGCCCCGAGTAGCCGCGCTGTACGGCGAATACTTCAAGACCGTGATACAAGCCGCTGCGTACGACGGCGCGAACGGCCGCGTTCATCCCCTGGGAATCGCCGCCGCTCGTGAGTACCGCAATTTTTTTTACAGACATGGTGGTTCCTCCTCGTCATCTTGACTGTCTCTTTAATTGTATATAGAATCAAGAGGTTTTGCGGATCCAAATACTGTTAATGAAGAAAAACAAGCGCATCAGCGGACTGTCCTTCATCAACTTCCGGGATATCGTCTTCACTTGCCGCTGCTTGCTGACTTTAGGATCAGACAAGTACAGCGCCAGCAACCCTTCGATAATCATCCGGTGAAATCCCGGATGCTCGAGCTGTTCCGACTTGCTCTTCGCCTCCTCTACAATGAAGGCGATGCGTTCGACGGTCCGATCCATATTATCGTAGTAGCTGCAGAAATTAAGATCGCCGCCGGCCAGATCTTCCTCTTGGTCTATCAAATAATCAAGCAAAATGTGAAGTCCGCAAATGTACGGAAAATACGCCTCGTGAATTTGCCGGACCGTTTCCGGCTGCAGCTTCGGATCGGAAGCAGCCAAAAACAACATGAAAACGCCAAGCGTCGATCCCGTAGCGGCGGCAAATTCATTCCACGCGACCGCCGGAAACCGTCCCCGGTGCTTCTCCCACCAAGACAGCAGCGCATCCTCGCGCAGCTCCCGGTGAATGTGTTTATACACCTGCAGATCGCAGTACAGACCGACAAGCTCGCGCACCGAATCCGCTGCAAGCGGATAAGAAGGCAGCAGTCGGAGACTGGCTTGACATGTCTTGACCAGCTCGTTCAAATAACCGGCGTCGTCCTTCTCTTCCCGGAATTCGTAATAATCGTGCAGCGGCTCCGCCGGATCGACCGCATCGAGCATCGATTGATGCAGACGCCGAAAATCTTCGGGATCGAGCGAAGTGCTCCGGTCGCACAAGTTATCCAAGTAATCGCTGATCGTCTGGAAAGCGACGATCAGGGGAATAAGCACATGACGCATGGACAGATTCGCTACGGCATAGACCGAGCCGCCTTCACAGTGGAACTGCTTGCTGGTCATGCTCGCGATCGCTTGCTTCCGGAGCTCAGGATCGGGCATCGCTTCGGCTTTATCCCGCCAGTGGCGAAGCTGCTCCCGCACCTCCGGCAGCGCATAGCGATACACGCGCAGCATAAGTCCAATCGGGCGTTGGGGCACATCGGCTGACGAGTTACGGCGACTCAAGCAACGTTCCTCCGCCTCCGCTTTGGACATAGCCGTATTCGAGAAGCAGGCGCATCTCAAGCCATTGGATATGCTTAAGCAGCTCCTCGGCCTGCTCGTCCCGTATCCGGGTGACGTGCTGCTCGACCAGCGCGTTAAACGCGCAGGGATCCCAACCGGACCCGGATGCCCACTCCTCCAGCCGTTCCCTGAACGCCGTATTTGTAATGTCCTGCAGGTCTAACGACCTCACATAACCGTAGGCCCGCTCCGCGAGCTCCTCATAGATGGGAAGACTGCGTGCCATGCGAAACCAATAGTCGGCATTAGGATAATCGCCTTCCATCCGGTGCATGATTCCGTGCCAGTAGCTACCTGCGGGATTATGAATTTCCTGGGAGAGCGCATGGGATTTCTCCAAGCTCTCGTTAAACAAATGCAGCCCTGCTTTTACCGTGAGCGCATAGGCTTTCCGTTCCCCTTCGAAGGCGTCCAGCGACAGCTTTCCGATCTTGATATCGGCTAAGTCGTCGAGCTCTTCATCGGGATACAGCGAAGGTTTATGCGACGTCAGCTGCGCTGCGAGTCTGCCTAGACTATCGGTCCAACTCAAGCTTACAACCTCCTTCTGCGTACCGCGTTGCCATTCCATAGCTTTGCTTGCATCGGGGTTCCCCCCATTATATTCGGTAATGGGTCGCGCCATCAGTGATGAACCGCACGATCCGGCATGTCCTGATGAACCCGAAACCATAAGTGCAGTTCGTTGATCGTGCTGGCCAGATCGGCGATTTCGCTGTTTAAGCGGCAGGATGTCGGAAAATGCTCTTCCACATTGAGCAGCTCCTGCTTCGCGATGATAACCCGTTCCAATTGCTTGACCCGATCGGGAATGCCGCCGCGGATTTCCTCCCAGCGCAGAAGCATCTCCGCTTGTTCCTGCTGGCTATAGTCCTCAAAGTCCTGTTCAAGACGGGGCAGCGGAATGCCGAGACGTTCGTCCAGTTCAAACGCGTAAGTCATCTCCGTTTCCACCTTTCTCACCTTTTCTCGATTATGCAAAAGGGACGCACCGTTTGATCGATCCGTTTATCTATATAAATGTATCACGAACGATGAGCCTCTTCCAGTAGGTACGTAAATTTTTCTCCCTTGACTCCCCTATCCATGTTATAATGTTTGGCATGTGAAAAGAGGGAAGTCAACATGAACGAACTGCAGCAAACCCGCATTACGTTTCGGCAGCTGCTTGCCTTCTTTGTTCCCCTCGGAATGTCGGCGAGCCTTGTAACGATCTCCCATGTCATCATTAACAGTACGCTGGCGCGCGCGGCCTCTCCAGAGATTGTCATCGCAAGCTACGCCCTGCCGATGAGCATTCTGGGCATTACCGAGAGACCGGCGGTGCTGCTGCGGCAGACGTGCTCCGCTTTGGTGCGCGACCGCCTCTCGTTCCGCGCTTTGACGGCGGTCAGCCTTTACGTTCTCGGGGCCATCTTCCTCATCGGCGCATTCATCAGCTACACCCCCGTCGGACCGTGGGTGTTTTTGCGTTTGTTCGGGGTCGACGCCGCGATGGTCGAGCCGATGGTGGAGGTGTACCGCGTCTTGATGTTCGTCAGCATTTTTTCGGGAATCCGCTGCATGTTTCACGGCATTATTATTTACAACATGCGGACCAAATGGCTGACGATCGGCATGGCGATCCGGCTCGCCGGAATGTATGCGCTCTCGCTTTATTTTATACGGACGGGCGTCACCAGCGGAACGGTCGGCGCAGTCATCTTCCTGACGGGCATGATCATCGAAGCCGCCGTGAGCCTCTGGGAAGGAAGGGCTTTGTTAAAACACGAAATTCCGGAGAAGCAGCCGGACCATCCGATCGAGAAGCCTTCACAGGTGTTCCGGTTTTACCGGCCGCTGCTGTTCTCATCGGTTATCGCGGTCATTTCGGGACCGGCGATCAACGCCTTTCTCGGAAAAACGACGGACTTGAAGCTCGCTATCGCCTCGTTTGCGATCGCCGCCAGCCTCACGAACCTGGTGCAAAGCTTTTTCTCCTACATACATCAGATTGTGCTGAACTTTTACCGCAAAGATGCGGCTTCCGTGGTCCGCTTCACCCTGCTGCTCTCGCTCATCCCAAGCCTGCTGATCGCCTTGCTCGCTTATACGCCGGTCGGCCCGTGGTTCATGCAGCATGTGATGGGCGTTAGCGAGCGCTTGATGCTGGCAAGCCTGTCGACGCTCCGCGTCTTTATGCTGATGACGCTTGTGTTTCCGTGGCTTGATTTCGGCAACGGGCTGCTGATGCTGCGCAGTCAGACCAAGGTGATGGTCTGGTCCCAAGCCGCAAACGTGTGCGTTACGCTGCTGGTTCTTGTGCTCTGCGTCGCCCGGACTCCGGGCTGGAACGGGATGATCGGCGCCCTGGCCCAATCGCTTGGCGTCGCGGCGGAAGCGGCGGTCGTCTGGGCCGTGCTGCGCTCGGCTCTGCGGGCGGACCAAGCCATTCCGAGACCACTGCCGGCTGCGAACCGAAAACCTACCGAATCGAGTGAAAGCTTATGAGTATGTCCAAACCTCCGCGCAACGAGGTCGTGCTGCGCAGCTTTACGTTTACGTATTACATGACGATGGCCGTGATCACGTCATTCTTTCCTTTATATTTCCAATCGAAAGGCTTTTCCACGCTGCAAATCGGACTTTTGTATTCGGTCGGCCCGATGATCGGGATCTTCTCGAACTTATTTTGGGGAGTGGCCAGCGACAAGGTCCGCAGCGTGAAAAAGATTTTGAACGTCATTTTTATCGGGCAGCTGCTGATGGCGGCTTGGACGTTTCACACTGATACGTTCGGGCTTCTGATGGTGTTGATGGCCGCCTTCTTCTTTTTCCAGTCGCCGACGACCTCGCTGACCGACAGCTTGATTCTGCTTACCGTGAGCCGCAACGGCAAAAGCTACGCGTCCTTCCGCGTATGGGGCTCGATCGGCTTCGCCTTCGCCGCCCTCGTGTTCGGCCAGCTGCTCAAAAGCTACGGCGCGGGTCTGACCGTGGCGCTGTGCCTCGGCACGATTGCCTGCTCCCTGCTGCTGTCGTTCCTGCTTACGGATACGCGGGACGTCAATGTGAAAAAGCCGGACTTTTCCGGGCTTCTCCCGATCGTCGGCTCCAGGTCGTTTCTCGCGTTCCTGCTTACGGTACTGACGGTATCCATCGCCCACCGGATGAACGACGGCTTCCTCGCCTTGTTCTTACAGCGGCTCGGCGGAGACCAGTCCGTCGTCGGCTGGTCGTGGATGATGTCGGCGCTCAGCGAAATTCCGGTGTTCTTCCTGCTCAGCAAATACGGGCACAAGCTGAAGGAGCTGCCGCTGCTGGCGCTCTGCTGTCTGGCTTATGCCGTACGCTTCCTGCTCATGAGCCTGGTGGATAACCCGATGTGGGTCATTGCCATTCAGATGATGCATTCGATCACGTTCGGCGTGTTTTTGTTTACGACCATCCGGTACATTCAGAGAGTGGTTCCCGATCATTTCCGGGCCAGCGGCCAGGCGGTATTCGCGATTACGTGGTCCGGACTGGCCGGATTGCTCAGTGGCACGATCGGCGGTTGGGTGTTCAACAGCTGGAGCCCGCACGCCATGTATGCGGTTGGCTCCGCGCTCTCGTTCGTCGCCATGCTCGGATTTCTTGCCCTGTACGCCAAAGCGAAAAACGTTGCAGCAGGGGCACAGCAAGATACATTGCAATAGCTGCAGGACTGGCCGCCGTGGCAAACGTCTATTATCAAGCGGACGTTCCGGCGGCTTTTTTTGCACGCGTCTCTTAAAGTTTTCTTAACTTTTCAGCTTTTTCCACTTCTGAATGGACCGGTCGTCTATACTGAATTAGAAAAATTCGACAACGGAGGGGTTATGTGCTTGCGGTAGAACATTTGTCACACAGCTTTCGCAGCGGCAGCGAGAACACGCCTGTCCTGCACGATATTGACTTCCGGGTAGACAAAGGGGAAATGATCGCCCTGCTCGGCAGCTCCGGCTCGGGAAAGTCGACGCTGCTGAACCTGATGGCCGGCTTGATGAAGCCGACGTCCGGAAGCATTTTGATCAGCGGCCAGGCGATCGAGAAAATGAGCGAAAACCGGCTTGCGGAATTCCGCCGGACCCATATCGGCTTTATTTTTCAATCGTACGAATTGATTCCGCATTTGACCGTCCGCGAGAACGTCGAGCTGCCGCTTGTCTTTCAAGGCCAGCGCGGCAAGCACCGTCGTGAAAAAGCCATGTCGCTGCTCTCCAAGGTGGGCCTCGGAGAAAAGACCGAGATGTTTCCCTCGCAGCTGTCCGGCGGGCAGCAGCAGCGGGTCAGTATCGCCCGTTCGCTCATTACCCAGCCGGCTATTGTGTTTGCGGACGAGCCGACCGGGAACCTCGATACGAAAACGGAGAAAGAAATTATCGATCTGCTGATCGAATTGAACCGGACGCTTGGCATCACCTTCGTCATCGTTACCCACGAGCTGGAGGTCGCCAAGCGAACCCGGAGGGTCATTCAACTGCGCGACGGGTACCTGGTCGAAGACGGCGCATGGGCAGGTGACGCGGAATGAAGCTGCTCGATTATTTTAAGCTCGGCTGGGATCAGCTCAAACGGCGCGTCGTCGTCACCCTGCTGTGTACGATGGGCATTGCCATCGGCTCGGCTTCCATCGTGGTCGCCCTCTCCTTCGGAGAGTCGATCAACCAATACAGCCGGACGCAGATGAGCCTATACCTGAAATCGGACGAGATTACGGTCACCAGCGGCGGCCGGGCCGAAGGAGCCGATCCGAACGATCCGAACAGCGCGAAGCCTTACGAGCTTACGAAAGCCAAAATCGGCATGATGCGCACCTTCCCATATATTAAGGCGCTGGCTACCTACCGGACATTAAACCAGTTCGAATTTGAAGTGGACAGCAAAAAAGGCTACATCGATCAAATTTTTGCCACCGAGCTGGACACGCTGCCTGCTTTCGGCTATGAACTGCAGCAAGGTGGACCTTCGGAGCAGGAGAACACGATTATTTTAAGCTACGGGGCGACGATGGGGCTTTTCGACAGCCAAATATCCAAAGCCCGCCAGCAGCAGCTTCAAAGTATGAGCGAACGCGATGCCCGGAATGCTTGGCGGGAGCAGCAATATATCGCGTATCCCGTTTACCAGAAGCAAATCGTGCTCAAGCCGCAAATTTACCGTTCGAACGACGTCGGGGAAACGGTGGACATCCAAATTCCCGTCCGGGTCGTCGGCATCCTCAAGAAGCCGGAGGGTGTTCCCAACGATATGCTGATTCATCAAAAGACGGCGTTCGTATCGCCGGCGCTCGGCAAGCGGCTTCAGGAAGCGATCATTCAAATGAACGGCGGCAAGGTCAAGGAAGATAAAAACTCCTCGCAGACGGCCGAGTATAACGAGGTCAAAATTAAAGTCGACAGCAGCGCCCATGTCAAAGAGCTGGAAACGCTGCTCAAGAAGCTGAAGCTCACCGTGCAGACGAATCTTCACCGCGAGGAAAGCATGCAGAACGAGCTGCTCATCGTCCGGCTGATCTTCGGCGGCGCCGGGGTCTTTATTTTGTTCGTCGCCTCGATCTCGATCATCGTCGCCATGACGATGTCGACCTATCAGCGCAGACGGCAGATCGGCATCATGAAAGTGCTGGGCGCCAACCTCGGCCAAATCCGCAACATGTTTATGGTCGAATCGGCGCTGCTCGGGCTGCTCGGGGGCCTGGTGGGCATTCTGGTGTCGTATTGGGTCATTTGGGGGATCAATATCGCCATCATGCAGTTTGCGCCTCCAAGGCCGGGAGCTCAGTCGGAAATTTTATTTATCAGTCCCTGGATCCTGCCAGTCGGCCTGTTCTTCGCCATCATGACCGGAGTGCTGTCCGGCATTTATCCGGCCATCAAAGCGTCGCGCACGGATGCGCTGACTGCCATCAAACGAGACTAACAGTTTAGGAGTTATGCAGCTATGAAAAAAAGAACTTGGTTCGCCGCCGTAGGCACGGTGCTTGTGATCGGCATTACGGGGCTGTTATATTGGCAAAGCCGACCGCAGAACGCGTCCCGTCCGGCGGTTTCGCAAACAACGAATGCACTAAAATTCAAAGCTGTCCGGGAGGATCTGTCCAACATTGTCGAAGTGAAAGGAAAGTCCTCCTATCAGAAGGAGACGTACATCAACGCTCCGTTCGGCGCCTATGTCGCGGCTTGGTCCGTCAAGGACGGCTCTCAAGTAGCCAAAGGCGACGTGCTGTTCCGGCTGGACGACACGGAGCTCCGCAACGAAATCGCCCAACTTCAAGCGAACGCCAAGAAGCAGGAAATGGACATTCGCTTGAGTCAATTTCAGGAAAAAACCGGCATCGCCGATGCGGACACCGAGGGCATTACCGAAACGGACGCCAAAAAGCGTTTTGCCGCGTCGGAAAGCCGTAAAATGCAAAACGAGATTACGCAGGTTACTCTCGAGCATACCCGTTCGCAGCTCGCAGAAAAAACGAAGAAGCTGCAAGCCGCCGGCTTTGCTGCGCCGGAAAACGGCATTTTCCTGTTCGAGGGCACCAAAGAACCGAAGTCGGTGAAAGATAACGAGCGGATCGGCAAAATCGTCGATTTGACGAAGCTGCAGCTGATTTGCAATGTCGGCGAATACGACTTGTTCCGCATCAAGGAAGGCATGGATGTCGAGGTGCGCGTCGACGCGCTGAAGGATGTCAAGCTGAAGGGCAAGGTCGAGCGTCTGTCCAAATTCGCCAAGGCCGGCACCGGCAGCAGCAGCGAGTCCTCGAACACGACGGCCGCCCAGTTCGAGGTTACGATCTCTCTGGAGCCAAACGATCGGCTGATTGCCGGACTCAGCTTGACCGCCTCGATCCAAACGGATAAGAAAAGCGGCGCGCTGGTCGTGCCGACGCTGACGATTAATCGGGATAAAGACGACTACTACGTCATGGTCGAAGCCGCTGACGGTAGCTTGGAGAAACGCATTGTGAAAATCGGTCTGGAGACGCCGGAAAAAACGGAAGTGCTGAGCGGGCTGAACGAAGGCGAATCCGTCGTGCTTCAATAATTCCCCTCAACCGTACCTTCGGGTGCGGTTGTCATTTTCATGCGGCGCCGTTATAATGGAAAAGAGCTTTTAGTACCAAGTCCTAAGAAATACCGCAAGTCGAAAAGAGAGGATGACCCGCTAATGACCGATACATCTACACTATCCTACCATGAATTCAAAACGATCGTGCTTGACCGTCGCAGCATCCGCAAATATACGGATCAGCCGGTTGCCGTCGAAGATATCCGCGAAATCATCGATTGCGCCCGTTACGCTCCAAGCGATACGAACTCCCAAACGTGGGAATTCATTGCCGTCATGAATCGCGATAAAATTAAAGAAATCGAGCAAATTACTTGGGATCAGCTGCATCGCCGAGCTGCCGAAGCGGAGCAACGCGGCTTGTCCAAAGAAGCCCGCCTGTTGACCAAGTCGTTCGGACCTTACGCTACCGCTTTCTCGAATGCGCCTGTGCTGATCGTATGTCTCGCGACGCCGTACAACTCCAAGTTCCGGGAACGTATCTTCGATCCCGTTGAGCTTGTCGACGATGCGGTATGGGCGGAAGAAGGCATCAAGAGCAGTTGCCTCGCCGCACAAAACCTGATGCTGGCCGCACATGCCCGCGGGCTTGGCACATGCCCAATGACTGGTCCGGTGCTGCTCGCCCAAGACCAGCTTCGCGAATATTTGAACATTCGGCCGGAATGCCAGATCAACATGGTCATCGCCCTCGGCTATCCTTCCGAGCGGCCGGCCCGCCTGCCGCGCAAGGAAATCGACGACATCCTTCATATCGTCGATTAATAACAAAAACGCTAAAAAACGCCTCGGACCCTTATCGGGAATCCGGGGCGTTCTGTATGCTCCCACCGTATAAAAGTATTATGTCCTAGTCTGTCACCGCTCCCCGATCTGTTCGAAAGCTTGTCCAGAGGCGCAAAAAAAGCGGTTCCTGGAACGATGATTCCAAGAACCGCCTTGTTGATTTTTCATTTGGCATTGAAACTTAAGCAAAACTATCTAACGATGAGATGAAAACCGCCGCAGCGGTAAGTTTTCTTGCGAAATCAAGAAGCGAATTCAAGAAGTTTTCATCGTTTTGATTTCTAAAAGAAAGCTTATATCAAAACCCGTCAACCGAGTGTCGATCGGGCATCGTAGTTAGTTTCGACTTACAGTTTGTGAACGTTAGCCGCTTGTGGACCACGGTTGCCTTGAACGATTTCGAACTCAACCGATTGGCCTTCTTCCAAAGTTTTGAAGCCGTCGCCTTGGATTGCGGAGAAGTGTACGAATACGTCGTCGCCGCCTTCTACTTGAATGAAACCGTAGCCTTTTTCTGCGTTAAACCATTTTACTGTACCTTTCAATGAAAACAACCTCCTAGATGTATCGCCATCAAGGGCGAATGCTTAAATTATATCACCCTTATCAGGATAAATCAACAAGACCTAAATTATACACAGCCTTATTTTTGTATGCGCAGCAGCTCTTTGGAGCCGGGAATAAAAGGCAATTCTGAGAGCCCCAAAGACGCCTCGAATCCGGCCGTCCGCAGCTCTTCCAGAAGCCGGTCTAGCATCGGATACCGATCCCATTGCAGCGTAATGACGGGATATACCCGCACCTCTCCGCCTGTTCGGCATACCCTTAGCAGCTCACGCAGCGCGCGGGCGTGAAAGTCATAGTCGAATTGCTCATGGTACAGAAACAAAAAGTGGCTGCACAGCACAAGCCCGTACGACTCGTCCTCATAAGGAAGATGCGGCAGCTTGGCCGCCGTATACTTGGTTCCTTCGGAAGCGCGCGCATAATCGTCGGCGAACCGCTTCATGGACGCCTCCCGCATCGCACGATGCTGGTCCGGGGCGCCGTAAAACGTCCAATCAAAGCTCTCCCGCAGCTTGGTCAGCTTCCCGGTCGACACTTCGATTTCCGTCATCCCGTGGCGGTAAATTCCTTCTGCCGACAGCTCGTACATCGGATCGGCCGCTTGGGCCGCCAATCCACGGGCAGCGGCTTCCGCTACAAACGACGAAGCGCCTGCGGCCACGTCCAAAATCGGACCCGCCTCCAGCAGCTCCGGCTTCAGCCTAAACATGCGTTCGTACTCGGCAAACGACCGGCAGGTCATTGCCACTCCAATCTGCTCATACCCTCTGCTCATCTTTCTAAACTCTCCTCTGCTCATTGTACTGTATAGCTTGGCCCCCACCCGCCCTTCGGCCGATGCTGGAGCTTATTGGCATTTTATCACGGTCACTGGAGATTGACAATCGCAACATGGTTGCCAGCTTGGTTGAAGCCAAGATCAATTCATGCTAAGGTAAAGAGGTAGCGAGGGGTCTCTCACTCGCCGCAACCATTGGAATAGAAAGAGGTAACAGCCTTGAAAAATCAGGGGATTAAAAAACATACGATCTACAAAAAAGACAAATGGAACATGCTGACAGTCGAGGTCAATGGAAAGCAGTTGATTTTAAGAGAAATTTCCGACCAGTGGGGCGAAGATTGCCACACGTTTCTCAGCCGCCCGGAGATGATGCATTGGGTGAACGAACGCTTCTCGAAGGAACGATTCCAAGGCACCGACGAAGAGCTTGAAAATATTATGGAAGCTTTCCGTCAAGTTTAATACGAAAATGGACATAATTTTGCTTGACGCCCTGCTTGTCCATTCGTTATAATAAGGGCAATTACATAAGGATGTCCTCCAAAGGGGAGTAGCTGTCACAGTAAAGTCGTCAGTTCGGGTTCTGGGAAGAGCCCCGGCTTTATTGGCAACGAAACGTTGTTAGCAAGACCTTTGCCATTGAAGTAAAGGTCTTTTTGGTGGAAAAATGACCTGTACCGATATGGTAGAGGTCATTTTTGTGTAAAAAAACGAACACCAACAACAACGTAAAAAGGAGTGGTAGGACATGGAATGGTTGTCCGTAGAATTTCTTCTCGCCCTGATGAACATTGTCTTGATCGACCTCGTGCTTGCCGGGGACAATGCCATCGTCATCGCACTCGCAGCGCGTAATTTGCCGAAAGAACAGCAAAAAGGCGCAGTCCTCTGGGGAACGGTCGGTGCCGTTATCATTCGTGTCATCGCTACTCTCGCCGTCGTCTGGTTGCTGAAGCTGCCTGCCCTACTGCTCATCGGCGGGGTCGTGCTGATCTGGATCGCCTACAAGCTTCTAGTGGACAAGAAAGACCACGCGATTGAAGCGAAGCCGCAGCTCTGGCCTGCCATTCGTACGATTATGATCGCTGACGCGGCCATGGGCTTCGACAACGTCATGGCGGTCGCCGGCGCTTCTCACGGCAGCTTCCTTCTGGTCGTGCTCGGCCTCATTATCAGCGTACCGATTATGGTATGGGGCAGCACTATGTTTATCAAGCTGCTGGAAAAGTTTCCTTGGATCATCTACATCGGTTCCGGCGTACTCGCTTATACCGCGGGTTCGATGCTGACGGGAGACCCGCTTGTGAAGGAATGGTTTATCGCTAACCCGATCGTGAAATGGGGCTTGGTTGCCATCATCGTTCTGGGCGTCCTCCTGGCAGGCTACTGGAAGAAGATCTACGGCTCCTTGGTATCCATTAACGAGAGCGGCCACCTGACGATTCCGGCTGATCTGGAGCAAGGAGCGGACATCCAGCCGAACGATAGTTTCGAAGCGAAGCGCGATGAAAAAGGTCGCATGATTTTGGTGAAGTCGCGAGGCTGAGCGGGTTGTTCTTGAATGTTGAAATAAATTGCTCGCCAAGCGGTAGAGTAACTGCCTCCGGCCGCTGTTGACAACGGGTTAAGTGAATTAAATGTTATGGTAATAACCCGTAGTCAAAGGCGGCACGCAAGCTCTCCGGCAGTTACTCTACCTTCTGTATGCATTATTTCAAAAGAAAGTTCAAAAACAAAAATCAGCCTCGCGGCTTGTATGGTGGGGCAATGATGAAAAGCCGGCACATTCCACTAGTGCCGGCTTTGTTGCGTTAGGCTCAAATTTTCGTATGCGGAACGGGTGTTGCGGCGGTGCGGACATCGAGCAGCGCGGGCTTGCTGCCGGTTAGCGCCTGACGGAGAGATTGCTCGAATTCTGCGGCGCTCGACGCCCGATAACCGGAGCCGCCGCAGGCTTCGGCGATGGCCGCGAAATCGGGCGGCCGGAGGGCGCTGCCGATCAGGTTCATGCCGGCGACGTTCATCCGGTCCTGCTCCATCGCATAAGCGCCGTTGTTGAGGACGACCAGCACGATCGGCAACCGCAGCTCGGCAGCCGTCTGGAACTCCATCAGCGTCTGGACGACTCCCCCATCCCCTGCTACGGCGATCACTTGA
The DNA here is from genome assembly GCF_004000865.1 of Paenibacillus elgii NBRC 100335. Lineage (GTDB taxonomy): Bacteria > Bacillota > Bacilli > Paenibacillales > NBRC-103111 > Paenibacillus_G > Paenibacillus_G elgii. The sequence goes on from NZ_BIMB01000001.1 coordinate 59,937, forward strand.
CGTTCGGGATAGCAGAGCTTGGCGGCTATTGCCGCCGGCAAAGCAAAGCCGAGCGTCCGCCACCGGCCGGAAATCAGAATATCCTGCCCCGCCTTGGCTTGAAAGATACGATTGAACCATAGCGTATGATCGCCGGTATCGACGGCAACGATCGCTTGATCCGATACGTGATCCGCAATCGTCTTCATGACACGCTGCGGCGATATCGGCGTGCCATCGGCCCGGGCCTCGGCTTCGATTTGCCGCTTCCAGCCCGTGCATACTTCGCGAACTCGGGTACGCCAAGCACCGCGGTCTTTGGCCGAGAGATGCTCGGCAGCGGCGAGTTTGGGTACAATCTGCCCGAGGTCGCCGACGACGCCCTTATGCAGCGGGTGACCGAGGCCGATCGCTTCCCGGTTCCAATCGACCTGAACGATCCGCGCCTGCGTCGGCACGTAATCATCCGGCCACCATGTCGCGCCGAGCATGACGATCAGATCGCTTTCGGCCAGCAGAATGCTGGACGCCTCGCTGCCAGCTTGACCGAGGCCCCCCGCATAGCATTCGTGGTCGTTCGGAAACAACGGCCGGGCGGGCAGCGTGGTGATGACGGCGGCAGACAGCTTCTCCGCGAGCCGAAGGACATCCTCCGCTGTCTGCTTCACGCCGCGGCCAATATACAGGACCGGCCGCTCGGCCGAAGCGAGCAAGGCTGCCAATTCCGCGATTTCGTTGTCGGGCGCGGCCAGCGGTTGATGCAGATGGGCGGAATACGGCTTTATCTCCCCTTTTACCTTCACCGAGTACAAGTCCTTCGGGATGGATAGATGGGTCACCTGCCCTTGGAGCAAACCGCGGACGAGCGCCTGCTCCATCAATTCGGGCAGCGCGTCCGCGTGCGTGACCAGCTCGGATTTCCCCGCAATGGCGGCATTAAGCTTTTGCTGATCTACATACTGCTTGGTCCGGGTGCCGATCTTCGCCGTTTCGACCTGTCCCGACAGCGCCAGGACCGGTGCCCGATCCATAGCGGCATCGGCCAGACCGTTCAACATATTCGTTACGCCCGGGCCGCTTGTTGCGAGGCATACTGCCGTCCTTCCCGTCAGCTTGGCTTCGGCGGAAGCCATCAGCGCGGCGGCGCTCTCATGCCGACAGGCCACGTACCGGATCGCGTTCTGTTTTCCGAGCTCATCCAATAAACTTAAATTAGCGTCGCCGATCACGCCGTAGATCCGCTCAACTTTCCAAGCCTTCAGCTGCTCCAGGACAAACTGCGAGACGAATAAGCCTGAAGTGGGCTGATTCTTGTCAGCAAGTACCGGTGGCGCGGCTGCATCCGCAATTGTGACGGGGCTCATGGAAATCACTCCTTTCGCTTTCCGGTATAGCGTTCCCTCTGGAGCGCTTCCCATTGCATTTTTTTCATGAGGAGTTAAAGGAAAACCGCCCGAATTGGCGAACATAGACAGTAAGAGGTGATAAGCTTTGAGCAATGGCGCATCGATATTGACGTTCATGATTATTTCGTTTTCGCTCGCGCTGATCTTAATCATGAAGAAAGATTCCCTTCCGGCGAACGTGAAACGGCCGCTGGCCATTTTGGCGCTGGTGATGGTATCGTTTTCGTTCGTGCTGATGATTTTTAGTTTTTTTTCCGGCGCGAAGTAAGCCAATAGACTTCTTTCCTTGAATTCCCTATACTTATATTTAACCCGCGCTCCGGCCATACTAACTAGAGCTTTCCAACGGACCCATAAACAGCTTGGAGCGTGAGCGGGTAATGCGATTGTTACCGTTGCTGCTGTCGGGCGCGCTGCTCTCCGGTGTTGTGATCGGATCGGCGGCGGCTGCGAATCAAGCGGCTAAACCATTTCATTTGACAAGGAGGGCTCCCATGAATCAAGTACCGAAGCGGAGCGACGTTCCTGCGGATCACCGTTGGAACCTGGAAGACCTTTTTCCGAACCAGCAAGCCTGGGACCAAGAGCATCAAGAAGTGAAAAACGCGCTGCAGGAAATCGGCCGTTTTCACGGCAAGCTGAACGACCCGGCGGCCATCAAGCAGTGCTTCGAGCTGGAGGATAAAATCTCCCTACATACCGAACGTCTGTATGTCTACGCCAACATGAAGCATCACGAGGACATGGCGGACCCTACATATCAGGCCTTATCCGATAAATCGAAAAGATTAAGCGTCGAAGCCGGTGAAGCGACCTCGTTCATTTCCCCGGAAATTTTGAGCTTGTCGGACGATCAACTGCAGAAGCTGGTGAACGATCCCCAGCTCGCCTTTTACAAAAGGACGCTCGAAGAGCTGATCCGCGAGAAGCAGCACGTACTCAGCAAAGCGGAGGAGGCGCTGCTGGCCCAAGTCGGCAACCTGTCGCAAGCGCCGAGCACGATTTACGGCATGATCAACAACGCGGATATCAAGTTCCCGAAGGTGAAAAACGAAAAAGGCGAAGAAGTCGAGCTCACGCACGGCCGCTACATCCAATTCCTTGAAAGCCGCAACCGCGACGTCCGCAAGCAAGCTTTCGAAGCGATGTATGCCACCTATGCCAAGCAAAAGAACACGATCGCCTCGACGCTTGCCGCCAATGTGACGAAAAATATTTTTTATTCCAAGATTCGCAAGTACCCTTCCACGCTGGAAATGTCGCTGTTCGGGGACAACATCAAGAAGGAAGTGTACACGAACCTGATCGACACGATTCACGAGTCGCTGCCGCTCATGCACCGCTACATGGAGCTGCGCCGCAAGCTGATGAAGGTCGATAAGCTGCATATGTACGACCTGTTCGCTCCGCTGGTCGAAGAATACGACCTGGAGATTAACTACGAGGAAGCGAAGAAAACGGTCAAGGAAAGCTTGAAGCCGCTCGGCGAGGAGTATTTGAAGACCCTGCAAGATGGCTTCGAAGGCGGCTGGATCGACATCTACGAGAATGAAGGCAAGCGCAACGGTGCCTACAGCTGGGGAGCATTCGGCACCCATCCGTACGTGCTTCTGAATCACAAGGACAACCTGAACAGCATGTTCACGCTGACGCATGAGATGGGCCACGCGCTCCACTCCTACTTGTCGGACGCGAATCAGCCTTACCGCTACGCGCAGTATACGATTTTCCTCGCGGAAGTCGCATCCACGCTGAACGAAGCGCTGCTGATGGATTACCTGCTGAAGAAGTCGACGGACAAGAAAGAAAAAATGTACCTGCTCACCTACTACATGGACCAGTTCCGGACGACGGTATTCCGGCAAACCATGTTCGCCGAGTTCGAGAAAATCATTCACGAAAAAGCGGAGCAGGGCGAAACGCTTACCCCGCAGCTGCTGAGCCAAATCTACTATGATCTGAACGTGCAGTATTACGGCAAGGATATGGCGGTAGATCAGGACATCGAGATGGAATGGGCGCGCATCCCTCATTTCTACAACAGCTTTTACGTGTACAAATACGCCACCGGCTTCTCGGCAGCCACCAGCTTCGCGAAGCAGATTTTGGACGAGGGCCAGCCAGCCGTCGACCGCTATCTCGGCTTCTTGAAAAGCGGGAGCAGCGACTACTCCATCAATATTTTGAGAAAGGCTGGCGTGGATATGTCGACGCCGGAACCGATCAAACAGGCGATGAGCGTATTCAAAGAGCTTCTGGAGCAAATGGAAGCGCTGGCGAAGTAAGCCGCCGACGCAGGCCGAGTCCGGTATTGCCCGGCTCGGCCTTTTTGCCCTTCATGCAGCAGTCAAAAGGAGACGATTTCGATGAGAGCCCAATGGATGTTGATTAGCACGTTGCTTTTTGCCCTTATTACCGCGGTATTCGCCGTTATTAATGTGGAGCCCGTCCGCGTCAATTTTTTGTTCACCCAGGCTGACATCCCGCTCATTCTGGTCATTCTGGGATCTACCCTGCTCGGCGGCTTGATCGCCTTCCTGATCGGCTTGTTCCGTCAGATCAAGCTGCAGCGTACGATCAAGCAGCTTGAGAAACGGCTGAACGAGGCGCCCTCCGAGCAAGCTCTTGCCGTTACCGAAGACGCGGACAGTCGGTCGTTCCTTGCAGCGGATACGGACTTGGAACATACGGAAGACGGAAAGAACTCAAACAAATAATAGATTAAGCCGATCGTTTTTTTGAAATAGTCAAGAAATAGTAAAATTTATACGAAATCTGCCATAACCTTTCCATCCTCATTGATCAAAAACTCCACTTTCATTAATATAGTAAGTGCGAGTTTATGGAACGATTTTCCTAGTTACTAGGACGTAATCCATGCAGGAAGGATGCCGGCAGCATGGTTGATCAATGGACGGGCGCAGAGCCAACACAATTATATTTCAGCGCGTTTAGGCAATCCGCGAACGGCATGGCTTTCTTCTCGGAAGAAGGCCTATTTCTTCGCGTCAATCCTGCATTCGGTAGGCAAATCGGCTATCCCGAAGAGGCGTTGAACGACATGCCTTGGGAACCTGTTGTTCATCCCGACGATCGAAAGCAGATTCATAGAATGTTAGAGGATGCGGCCAACGGGACGTTCGGATCTCATCCTTTCGAAGCAAGACTTATCCGCTGCGACGGCACGCTAGTTCCATGCTCCGTTACGGCGCCCGTCGTTCCCCGGCCAGAGAGATGGCCGGCTTCTCTTTTCGTCCAAATCTTGAAGAGCGATGGAGAGAGCCGATTTGCGGCGCCGGCGCCGGGGCGGGAAACGACACGTGAGACGGACGGAGCAGGCAGCGATTCCCTCTATCGGACTCTCGTAGAGCAAAGCACGGATGTTGTGTCGATGCATGATTTGTCCGGCCGTATTTTGTACATCTCCCCTTCCTGCCGAGTTCTGCTTGGGTACGAGCCGGAGGAATTGATCGGAACTATCGCCTATGATTTGTTTCATCCCGAGGATTTGACGAAAATCCCCGGAATTACGTCCCCTGTGGAGACGGCGCCGGAGCTCCCTTTGTTCTCGTACCGGATTCGCACGAAAAGCGGCAGCTACGTCTGGTTCGAAACAAGCGGACGGTTGATTGAGAATGAACGCAATCCGGAAAACGGACAAACGGTAATCAGCATCTCCCGGGACATCTCTTCACGCAAGCAAACGGAACAGCAGCTGATGAAAACCAATGAGCTGCTGCAAAAAATTTCTTCGATTGACGCGCTGACCGGGCTCGCCAACCGGCGGTTTTTTGATGAACGGTTTGCCAAGGAATGGCGGCATGCCATGCGCTTCACCACGCCGCTTTCCGTTATTCTGCTCGATATCGACTATTTCAAGCGGTATAACGACACCTACGGACATCAAGACGGCGATGCCTGTCTCCAATATGTAGCCGAAGCGATGCGACGCGCGGCCAAGCGCCCGGGCGACATGATTGCAAGATACGGCGGCGAGGAATTCGTGATCGTGCTGCCCGTTACGGACAGCCAAGGCGCGCTTTACGTGGCCGAGCGAATGCGCTCGGAGGTGGAAGGGCTGCGCATCCCTCATCGCGGCTCCGCCGTCTCTTCCTTTGTCACTGCGAGTCTGGGAGTTGCCACGATGATTCCCGTCCGCAACGTCTCGCCGCGGGAGCTGATTATCCGCGCGGACAAGGCGCTCTATCGGGCCAAGCAGGAAGGGCGGAATCAGGCTATAGCTTATTGCGACGAATAAATCGGCACACCGCTCTTTTTCTTTTTGGAAAAGAGCGGTTTTTGATGAAACAATTTCTTCGAGGGGCGCGTCAGTAGGGGTGAACAAGAAGATATTTCAATAAGGGTACAAAGAGGGTACGAAACATCAAAGGAGGAAAAGCAAGTGCAGAAAAGAACACTCTTTGCAGGCATGTTGGCATTAACGCTCCTTACTTCCGTCTCCCCGGCGCCGTTATCCGTAGCGGCGGACATGGGGCAGGCCATCGCACTGACGCTAAACGGACAGCCCGTGAGCTTGTCCGTGCAGCCCCGTTTGATCGGAAGCACGCTGATGGTACCGCTCCGCGAGCTGTCGGATGCGCTCGGTGTGAAGGTGCAGTGGGACGAAGCCGAACGCTCGGCCACGGCAACCAAAGCGGATCGCTCGATCAAGCTCCGGGTGGATAGCAAGGAAGCTTTCCGCGGAAGCGAAGCCGTCACGTTGGACGAAGCGCCTACGCTCGATAATGGGAATATTTTGGTACCGCTGCGCTTTTTCAGCGAGTCGTTCGATTTTAACGTTTATTGGGACGGTCCGAACAAGCGCGTAACGATTGCCGATGCGGACAAAAGCTTGCCGACCGTCGGTTCGCGGGAACGGATGGAAGCGCTGCTTAAGGAATCCGCCTCCGTTCACGGCAACGGACGTGGCATGGTCTTATTGGGCGATAATGCGGTCGCGGTCACCGAGAAATCATCCGCTGCCGCACCGCAAGCCGCAGGCAGTGCCGCCAAGCAGGCTTCCGATGCAGCGCCTCCCGTCTACTCCGGCACGAACGTGCAAGTGCAGGGTGTCGATGAAGCCGACGTCATCAAGACGGACGGCACTTACATCTATCAGGTCAATCGCGACCGTGTTCTCGTGACGAAAGCTTCTCCGGCCGAAAGCATGAGTGTCGTCAGCACGGTCTACTGGGCGGACCCGAATTTTTATCCGCAGGAGCTGTACGTCGATAACAACTATCTCGTCGTTGTCGGCAACACATCCTATCCGACGTACGAGAAGCCGGGACCGGTTCCTTATGACGCCAGCCCTGCGGCTTCCGTCGAGCCAAACATCGGAACGGCCAAAAAGATGGTCGTATGGCCGGGACGCCCGACCCGCTCGACCACGAAGACGATCGTCTACGAGCTTGGCGACCGGACCCAGCTGAAGCAAGTCCGTGAGGCCGAGCTGGAGGGGCATTACGTCTCTTCGCGCAAAATCGGCGACTCGCTGTACGTCGTAACGAACAAGTCGATGAATTATTTTTGGATCATGCGCCAAGAGGCGGATTCCGCCGCGAAACAAGCGAACGAATCGCTGCCGGCCTACCGGGATTCTGCTGCCGGAGACCAATTTATTACGATCGGCTACGAGGATATCCGCTACTTCCCGAAAGCCGTCGAGCCGAACTATTTGCTGATCGGCGGCCTCAAGCTCAGCAAGCCCGATCAAAAAATGCAGGTGACGAGCTATCTCGGCTCCGGTCAAAACGTCTACGCTTCTCCCGACAACCTGTATGTCACCGTGAGCGAGTACGAGCCGCCGAAAGAGAATGAGCAGACGGCGCAGGCGGACGGCAAAACCACCTTCATCCCCGCGCCGCTTAACATGACAAGCGCTATTTATAAATTCGGCATGGATAACGGAACGGTCCGGTATGTCGGACGCGGCAAGGTGCCGGGACATGCGCTGAACCAATTTTCGATGGATGAGCACAACGGCTATTTCCGCATCGCCACCACAAGCGGCGATATATGGCGGAACGATGAGAATACGTCGAAAAATAACGTGTATGTGCTGAACGAATCGTTAAACGTCGTCGGTAAGCTGGAAGGACTGGCCTCGGGCGAGCGCATCTATTCCGTACGCTATGCCGGAAACCGCGCCTATATGGTGACGTTCAAAAATACCGATCCGCTGTTCGTCTTGGATCTGAGCAACCCTCAAGCGCCGGCCATGCTCGGCAAGCTGAAAATTCCGGGCTACAGCGACTATCTGCATCCGTACGACGAGAACCATCTGATCGGCTTCGGTAAGGAAGCTGTGGAGGTGGCCAACAAGAAAGGCGACGGCTCGGACACGGTCGCTTTCTACCAAGGCATGAAGCTCGCCCTGTTCGATGTATCCGATGTGGCAAATCCGAAGGAGCTGTTCAAGGAAACGATCGGCGACCGGGGGACCGAATCGCCGCTGCTATACAATCATAAAGCGCTGCTGTTTTCCAAAGAGAAGCAGCTGCTGGCCTTCCCGGTCACGGTTGCGGAAGTGAAAGATAAGACCGGCGCCAACACGCAGGAAAACGCATCGAAATACGGGGATTTCACCTTCCAAGGCGCTTATGTTTACGGGCTGGATCTGCAAAAAGGCTTTCAGCTTCGCGGCAAGATTACGCACTTAACGGGAGACGATATGAACAAGGCGGGCCAGCACTGGTACGGCAGCGAACGCAATATCGAGCGCCTGCTGTATATCGGCGATACGCTGTATTCGTCCTCGCCCGATATGCTGAAAGCGAACAATTTGAATACGCTGCGCGAAGTCGGTTCACTGCAGCTTCCGGCTTGGAAGCCGCGCAATCCGTAACGGTTGGCTTTTTGTCCTCCATGGGGTACAATGTCCGAAGTGACATTTATCCGCTTGGAGGACTGCTTAAGCCATGGTAACTACCGTTATCGTCATCAGCATTATCGTCGCTTTGCTTATCTCGGGCATCACGATGTATGTAACGAAGCTTGCTTATTCCCGCAAGGAAGAGGATTGAACCGCTATTACAGTCACAGCGAGAGTAGGAGAGCTACGGCGCCGCCAAACGCCGAGCTTAAAGCGTTAACCGTGTCGTTGGTCATGAACGCCAGCCCCCGGATTCGAACCGCCGCTGCATCGCAGTGGCGGTTTTTTTCGATTTCTTTCCCGCAGACGCGGCAGCGGTACATGACCTGAACCACCGCCCCGAGCCACGAGTCGGCCAACGACCCAGCGAGGCCTCCAACCAGCCCAAGGATGCACAGGCCGATCGCCGACCGGACGGAGAAGGCCCACGCAGAGGCGTCCCCTGCCTGCTCCGGCTGCAGCGCCGCCAATGCCCAAGCGACGGCTCCGATAAACAAGCCGCCGGCCGCGGATGCGGCAAGTCCGAGCGGCGATACGCCGCCGGAAGTGCCGGGCGGCACCGGACGGCCGCTGACGATGGAGCGCGGAGCCGTCCGGCTGAGGCCGCCGATCTCCGTCGCCCACGTGTCCGCAGTCACCGTTGCCATCACGCCGATGAAAGCGGCCCACCAGGCCGGATGCGGCACGAATGCGGCTCCCAGACAAAGAGCGAGCCCCAGGCCGCCGTTGGCAAGCACCTGGCCGGCATCCCTCCGACCGGATTTGGCGTAGCCGCGCTCGGCTGCCGCCTTCTGCTTGCTCTTCCACTTCGACAGCAGCGAGGACGAGATAAAGAACGCAATCAGCGTCCCGAACCAAGCCAAGCTTCCTGCCGCATACATCAGCGTTCCAAGCAGGACCGCAGCGGCGAACCCCGATCCGGACAGCGAGCGTTTCCTGTACGCCGCTCCGGCAATCAGAACGCTTCCTGCCAATCCGATGATCCAATGCTGCAATTCATCCGAGCCCCCTTCCAATCCCTATGAATACAATCGTAAAAAGCCGGATGCGGCAGATCGATGTCCGATCCGGGACCCGCTACTTCCCGATCCTTGCCGTAAATGCGCCGAAAGCCTGCTCTCCCCAGAACAGTTCGAAGCGGTCTCCGTCATTCACCGCCCCAACGCCCGCAGGCGTGCCCGTGTAAATAATATCCCCTTCGCCCAAGCCGTAATGTGCGGCGATATAATCCACGATCACCTGTAGATCAAAAATCATGTCGTTCAGGTTCCCCCGCTGTACTTCCTGACCGTTCCGGTTCAAGGAATACTCCACTTGCTTGACTTGCCCGAAGCCAGGAAACGGACGAAACCCGGTCAGCGCGGCCGAGCCTTTAAACCCTTTAGCCGGAAGCCAGGGATGGCCTTTCTTTTTCAACGCGGATTGCACGTCCCGCAAAGTAAAATCGATGCCCAGCGCCAACTGGTCCACCAACTCGTCCACGGTGAACCCTTTCTTATACGCTTGTCCGATGCGGAGCACCAGTTCGGCTTCGTAATGCACCTCGCCCCGTCCGCCGGGCAGCTCGATTTCTCCGCCGTCAATCGCCGCCAGCGCATGGGTCGGCTTCGTAAAAATCATCGGCTCCTCCGGAATATCGTTGCCGAGCTCCGCCGCATGCAGTCCGTAATTACGTCCTACGCAATAAATGTTGCGAATCGATTCGTTCATCTTCGGATCGTTCCTTTTCCGTTAAAATTAAGACTCCGCCTTCATTATAAGCCTAGCTTGGGGGATTCTCAACGCTTGCGCATCGCAAAAACGCCCGCCTCCCCGACGACAACCGTCGAAAGCGAAGCGGACGTTGATTTGAACTATTGGTCAGCCGGACGTTTTCCGGTCTTCCTCCGTCTTGCGGGTTTCGCCGGAGGATTTTGAAGATTCGTTTGTTTTCTTGGAATCGGTCGATTTCTTCGGATCTTCGGCAGATTTCTTGGTGCTTTCCGACGTTTTTTTACCGCCCTCGGACGATTTGGCGTCGTCGGTCGTTTTCTTGCCCTCGGTATTCTTGCCGGTTCCCTGCGTCTTGCCCGATTCTCCTGTCTTTCCGGTCTGCGTTTTATCCGCATCCGTCTTCTTGCCCGTTTCCGTTGTCTTCCCGGACTCGGACTTCTTGCCCTGCTCGGCCTTCTTCGGATCGGCGGCTTTGCCCGAATCGGCAGGCTTTTTCGTCCCGTCCGCAGGCGGTTTGACGGCTGTTTTGGACGTTCCTTCGACGATGCCCGTCTCCTTCTTCACAGGCGGCTTCTCTTCTGACTCGGACGGAATCGTGCGGGTCTCCCCAAGCGTGATCCGCCCTTCCTTGTCGATCTGCGCATTGACGGACAAATTCGACAGCTTCTCGAGAAGCTTATCCCGGGCCTCGTCGACCATCGGGACCGGCTGGGCCCACTTGGTCAAGATCGGCACCATGCTCAAGTCGCAGCTTCGTTCCTTGGTGCAGGAGGCTTCCAAAATCATGCTTTCCCAAGTATTCGGATTATCATTGGTAGTAAATATAAAATTGCCCATACTGTAGGCGATCCATTTGCCCTTGTACTGCTCGAAGCCTTGAACGACATGCGGGTGGCTGGCGACGACAAGATCTGCGCCCTGATCGATATACTGCCTTGCCAGATCCGTCTGCGACTTGACCGGATACGCCTTCCGCTCTTCTCCCCAATGGGCGATGACGACAACCAGATCCGCCTCGGCTCTCGCCTTGCCGATGGCTTCAAACGCCAGCTTCGTGCTGTAGGTTTCCGCCATCCCCGGCTTCGATTTGCCGGCGTACCAGCTCGTATCGGGAATGACCCGGCTGAAGCCGAGGAAAGCGATTTTGATGCCTTTTTGCTCCATAATCACGTAGCTGTACGCTTCGTCCGAATTTCGGCCCGCGCCTACGTGCTTGATGTCCTGGGCATCCAAATAATCCAGCGTATCAAGCAGTCCTTCCACGCCATAGTCCATGCTATGGTTGTTGGCCAGATTGACCAGATCGAAGCCCGCGCGCTTCAATTCGGGCAGCGCCTGCGGCGACGACCGGTACACGTATTCTTTTTCCTGAGCATCGCCTCTTGTCGTGATCGGCGTTTCCAGATTCGCCACGGTAATATCCGCCTTCTCCAAGTACGGCTTGACATGTTTATACGGATAATCGTAGCCGTTCTTTTGGAGCAGGTCATCTACTTTGCTGCCGAACATGACATCGCCCACGAACGTGAGCTTGACTTTCGGGGACTGCTCCTGAGGCGCCGTTGCCGTACCGCTATCCGCTGCCGGCGGCTTCTCTGAAGTGACGCCCGGATTCGTCGTCGCAGGCGGCTTGGACATCGTTTCGATCTTCGGAGGCAATGCCAGCCCGCCCCCTTTGTCCCCTTCCTGCGGAGGGTCCAGCTTTTGAATCAAATATGCGAAGGCGCCAACCGTGATGAGGCTTAACAAGCCAATTTTTATCCAGAGCGTTCTATTCTGCTTCTGCTCCTTCTCCTGTTCATGCTTTTGCTTACGCGATTGCTCCGTATCAACCGGTTCCGTTTGAATCTTAACCTACCCCTATCCTATCCCGCTGCGAATCAGCGCATATGTTCTCTTTTCCCATTATAGCAAATCGTCCGTCTGTGGTCATGGGGCACAATTACCTAAAAAAACTGATTGCCAAGCCCCCCTTATTCTGGTAATATGGATTTTCTCTCGACTTTTTAGGCAACCCACCTCAATCCGCCTCATCCCTCGCCGAACCCGGCGAACCGGGCTTTGCTGCCGTTACCAGCCAAGCTCCAATCCAAGCTTACGGAGGTGTCTATGCTTTTCCCTGTCTTAATGAAGAAAGCGTTCGCACGCAATCTGCAGTACCGCTTGTCCCATGCGGTCAATACGGTCGCCAGCATCGTGTTCGGGCTGATCTACGTCTCGATCTGGCAGGGCATCGGACAGCAGGACGGCATGCACGGCTACAGCCTGCAAACGGTCATCCATTACGTCGCATTGAATCAAGCAACGCTGTGGGTCACGTTGTTCGTGACCAACGGGCTTGGGATCGAGCGCTCCGTACGTACCGGACAGATTGCAACCGACTTGATGCGTCCGGTTCACCTGTTTTACCAGTTGATGTGCCGCGAATGGGGACAAATCGGTTACCAATTGCTCTACAAAACGATCCCCATCTACCTGATTTACATATGGATGCTCTCGCTTCCGGTTCCGCACAGTATCGGCACCTGGCTTGCTTTCGCCACGGCGCTTGCGCTGGCCGCCTTTATGAACATTTGCGTGAATTACCTCATCGGCGTAACGGCCCTCTGGACTACCGAATCGAATTGGCTATTTTGGGTTCACAATTCCATCTCAAGCGTGCTTTCCGGCTTTCTCATTCCGATCGAATGGCTGCCGCAGTGGCTTCAGCGTATCGCTTACTTGACGCCTTATCCGTACATGCAGTACATTCCAAGCAAAATTTATTTAGGTCTCGCTTCCCCGTCCGAAATGTACGGCGGCCTTTTGTGGTGCGTTCTGTTCACTGCGCTTTGCCTTGCCGCAACCGCTGTAGTAAGGAATAAAGTGGAGGTGCAGGGCGGATGAGCACGGTGCGCATGTTTTTGCTGCTGGTCAAAGCAAGCGTCCGCAGCCGGATGCAGTACAAATTCAATTTCTGGCTATCCACCGTGCTCGCGGCTCTTGTCAGTGTGATGGACTTTTTGCTGCTTTCCGTGATTTTATGGAAATTCGACTCGATTCAAGGCTGGAGCTTGTACGAAATCGGCTATTTATACGCCACCATCCTGCTCTCCAAAGCGCTCTACCGCAGCTTCGCCAACGACGTGCATCATTTGGAAAAATATTTGGTCTCCGGCGATTTGGACCAGCTGCTTGTCCGGCCAATTCCCGTCTTGCTGGCGCTGATGTCGCAAAATTTCCGCCTGATGCTCGGCGAATGGGTGCAGGGCGGCATCATCCTGACACTCTGCTTAGGACAATTGATAAGCTCGGGACAGGTGACCGCAGCCGCCATTCCGCTCACCCTAGTCGTTCTAGTGACGGGCGCGGCGCTACTGTTCGCCATCGGACTCGGCACCGCAACGTTCGGCTTCTGGACGACGCGGGTCAGCGAACTGCAAAATTTGACCGAAGATGCCGCAAACAAAGCCGTGCAGTATCCGATGGAGCTGTATCCCGGATGGCTGCGGATCTTACTGCTTACCTTGATTCCCGTCGGGATGACAAACTACATGCCGGCGCTGTATATCGTGAAGGGCCAGTTCGGCTGGTGGCTGCTGCCAGCCGTCATGGCTTTTGCCATCGTCTTTCTGTGGCTCATGCTGCGGTTTTGGCGGTTCGGCCTGAGCCGCTACCAGAGCAGCGGAAGTTGATTTCGCTAAAGTTTCCATAACTTCCAGATCTGAAAGGAGCGAATGAACCGATGATTGAGGTTAAGCATTTACATAAAACCTTTCGCATTCCCGCCCCGCATTTAAGCCGGTGGGAACGAATCAAAGCGGCCGTGACCGGAGGCGGGGCGGAAAAAACGGCGGTCCGCGATATCAGCTTCACGGTCGGTCCGGGCGAGTTCGTCGGCTATATCGGTCCGAACGGCGCCGGAAAATCGACGACGATCAAAATGCTGACCGGCATTCTGCACCCGACCTCGGGTGAGGTGAGGATCGATGGCATGAGCCCGCACAAGGACCGCCGCCGGGTCGTTTCCCGGCTCGGTGTCGTCTTCGGCCAGCGCAGCCAGCTGTGGTGGGACTTGCCGGTGCGCGATTCGTTCGATATTTTATGCGCCATGTACCGCATCGACCGGCAGCGGCAGCAGCGGACGCTGGCGGAGCTGGACGGCCTGCTCGGCCTCGGCGAATTCGCCGATACGCCGGTCCGCAAGCTGTCGCTCGGCCAGCGGATGCGGGCCGACCTTGCCGCGGCACTGCTGCACGAGCCGGACATCCTGTTCCTCGACGAGCCGACCATCGGACTGGACGTCATCGCCAAGCGAAACATTCGCGGGCTGCTCTCCAAAGTAAACCGGGAGCTTGGCAAAACGGTGCTGCTGACGACTCACGATATGGACGACATCGAGCAGCTTTGCGACCGCGTCATGGTGATCAATCACGGGTCGCTGGCGTACGACGGAACGATCGGCGAGCTGCGGGAGCGTATCGGACTGCCGACGATTCTGCGCGTATCGTTTGAAGCCGCGGTTTCTCTGGACAATGCCACGGAGCCGGAGCTGGGCTTCACCGTCGCGGAAGCGAACGGCTGTGAGCTGACCGTCCATTTCAACCGGCAGGAACTGCCCGCCTTGGAGGTGCTACGCCGGCTGGAGCGATACGGAACGGCCCAGGACGTTCATATGGAGGAGCCGGATTTCGAAGAGATCATTCATAAGGTGTACTAAGACGCCGACAATGCTGCGAAAAATAAGAGCCTTCGGAGAATGCCGTTCTTCGAAGGTTCTTTGCATGTGCTATAATGGAAGAATCCGCCACTTGGCAGCAGAAACAGGAGGAACCTACACATCATGGACAACATTGCCGTCATTTCCGACATCCACGGCAACTTGCCTGCGCTGGAGGCGGTCGTTCAGGATATTCGCCGCCGCCACATCCGGCGTATCGTCTGCCTCGGCGATCTGGTCGGCAAAGGGCCGCAGCCGTGCGAAGCGGTGGACCGCATTCGCGAGCTGTGCGAAACGACGGTGCAGGGCAACTGGGATCACGGCATCAACAACCCGCAGGACAAGGAGACCGGCTTGTGGCAGCAGCGCCTGCTCGGGACCGAGCGGCTTCGCTACTTGCGCGAGCTGCCGTTTTCCGCAGAGCTGTGGCTAAGCGGACGCCGCGTCCGTCTTTTCCATGCTTCCGCGCAAAGCATTTATCATCGTGTGCTCCGCAAGGCTAATAAGAAGGAAAAGCTCGCCATGTTCGAGAATACCGATCAGACAGGCGGGTTTGCAGGCACGGAGCTGACGCCGGATGTCATCGGCTACGGAGACATCCATGTTCCTTACGTACAGACGCTGAAGTCGAAGGCGGGACAAGGTCTGCTGCTGTTCAACACCGGCAGCGTCGGCGCGCCTTACGACGGGCTCCCTTATGCGAGCTATGCCATTCTGGAAGGAGAGACGTCGCATCCGGCCTGTCTGGAGCCTGCTCCGTTCTCCGTACAGCTCGTCCGCGTGCCATATGACGTCGAGCAAGCCGTCGCCATCGCCGAACGCGTCGGCCTGCCCAATCTGGAGCGGTTCATCGGCGAAATTCGCAGCGGGATCGAGCGGAAATAACGGATCGGCCCCTGATTGCCGCATTTTTCGGCTTGCCCCGAACACGTTTGCATCGCAGAAATAATGAGAGTATACTCGAAACATGTCGAACGTTACATTACATAGACCAGCACACAGATGACGGCAAACGTGTTATTCGGTTTGCATGCGATGGTCAGCTTGAAAAGAGGCGAGCTCGCGTGGCGAAATGGCAGGTTAACTTAATGGTATTATGGGTGGGACAATTTTTGGTCATGGCCGGCATGACGATGATTGTTCCTTTTTTGCCTTTGTATTTGCAGGAGCTGGGCCTCCATGACCCTCATAGCGTCGCTACCTGGGCCGGGGTCATCTTTGCGGGGAATTTCGTCACCTCCTTCATATTTCAACCGATCTGGGGCGGACTCGCCGATCGGTACGGGCGCAAGGTGATGCTGCTGCGCTCCGGCTTCGGCATGGCGATCGTCATGACGCTGATGGGCTTCTCGACCAGCGCTTGGCATCTGCTGCTGCTTCGGCTCTTGAACGGTACGGTGTCCGGCTTCGTGCCCGCGGGAGTCGCGCTGATGTCGGCCACCACGCCGCGGGAGAAGATCGGCTTCGCGATGGGCACGCTGCAATCCGGTTCCGTCGCCGGGTCGATTCTCGGGCCGTTTCTCGGCGGGCTGCTGGCGGAATGGATCGGATTCCGCAACATTTTCTTCGTGACGGGCGCGACGCTCTTCGCCGCCTCGCTGCTTGCAGCGGTGCTGGTGAAGGAAACGTTCGACGCGAAAAAAGCGCTCCAGAAGCCGAAGCAGTCCATGGTGGCAGCGTTCAACGAGCTGCGCCGCATCTCGCAGCTTCCTTCGCTGTACTCCGTCACCTTCTTGATCCAGTTCTCGCTGCTGAGCGTCATGCCGCTTCTCCCGCTGTTCGTCCAGCAGCTTCACGGACAGGACGAGATGCTGGCGTTCTACGCCGGTCTGGTCGGATCGGTGACCGGATTCTCCAATATGATCGCTTCGCCGATATTCGGCAAATTGTCCGACCGGATCGGACCGGAGAAAATTCTCGTGATATGCCTGTTCGGCGCCGCCGTGGCTTCGGTTCCTCAAGCCTTCGTACACAACGTAGGGCAGCTCTGCGCGGCCCGGTTTTTCCTCGGCATTTTTCTCGGAGGATTGCTGCCTACGGTAAATGCGCTCATCCGGAAATATACGCCGAACGGGATGGAAAGCCGCTCCTACAGCTTCAATACGAGCGCGCTTGCGCTCGGGAACATGCTGGGTCCCGTCGTTGGCGGAGCGATCTCCGGCGTGATGACGATCCAGCAGCTTTTTCTCGTTTCGGCCGTCCTGCTCTTGATTAACGGCTTGTGGGCTCGAAAATCGATTCTGCTCCGACAAAAATCGACCCACTCCCCTTCATAACCTCACTTTGTCACAATCAGCCTGTAAGCCTTTGGTGCTTTGTCATCTTAGGCTTGCAGGATTTTTTTGCCAAAAACCTATGATTTTCTGCCCATTTTCTCCGAAAATTTGACAAATTAGTGAACTTTAATGAAAACTTAATAAATAAATTATGCCATTTTTCCTAACAAGAAGGAAAACTTACCCGATAATAAGAATGTAAGAAATAGTAAAGAAAATTAAATATTTTTTTCCTCCTGCTTACCTTATGGATGGTGTTTCCAAAGGAGGTGAACCAGAAGTCCACTTATGATCTGTCATCTGCCGTTCCACCGGGAAGTATCCAATTCAACAGAGAAAAGAGGAAGATCATTATGACGCAATCGCAAGTTGTTGAAACGATTTCGACGATCATCGCAGAAGAACTTGAGAAAGCAAAAAAGTCGAATCCTTTTTTCACCCGATTTCCCGAGAGCGCGCAACCAGAAAATTTCAAATGGTGCATGCACTTATACCACTTGTCCAAGCATTTCGGAGAGCTTCTTAAGCTGCGCTGGGAGCGGTTCCCGGATGTCGAGCACGATGTCTTCTCCACCCATTACAAGGAAGAGAAAGACCACGCCGAGATGCTCCGCCAATGGATGACGGATTTGGGGCTTGACGACCCCGAACAATCGTTTCCGAATTATGAGACCGAGGATTTCATTTCACTTCAATACCGCGCTGTCAGCTCCATGAGCGAAAACTTGTCGCTGCTTCTTGTGAACAGTACGGCGGAAGGCTACGCCCATGCCATGTACCTGCACGCCTACGCGATTTTGAAAAGAGCCGGATTTACGAATCTGGAGTACTGGGAAATTCACTGCGAGGCGGACGAGGAGCACAGCAACGTCTATCATCACATTCAAGATATGAACGATCAAGAACTAAAGGAGGCCGAGCATTTGGTTCGATATACGTGCCGTTCGCTCGATATCATGCTCGCGTCCTGGTTTAAATAGGAGGGAATATAATAGATATGGCATTCGAAGACGTTTTTAAGTATCACGTTGACCGCACGAACAATGTTTTGTCCTGGCAAGTACTCGATTCGTTGACGGTGGAGGACGCCACCGAAGCAAGCAAGCTGGTAAAAAGCAGCCTTGCTTCGATGAGCGGAGCCAAGCTCCTCGTCGATAACCGTTTCATGATCAAGAACGGCCGGCCGATCGTTTTCTCTCCCGAAGTGAACGCGATCTGGGAGCAGCTTCAAGGCGGCATTTTGCCTCAAGTATCCCAGTGTGCCGTGCTGTGCAGCGGAGCGATTATGAAAATGCAAATGGACCGCATCGCGCGGGCGTCCGGATTTATCAACGTGCTGCAGAGCTTCTGGAACGACGATCCGAGCGTCATGAAAAAGGAAGCCTACGTATTTCTGGGCATTTCGTCCAACGAGCTGATCGATAGGCCCATTAGCGTATAAATGCGGTATATATAGAAAAGGCCAGGAAACGCTTGATGCGCTTCCCGGCCTTCTTTTATTGCTTGCGCGAATGCGCGAAGCGAGCCTCTCTAGCACCGTGCAATCAGCTCCGCGAGAAGCGCCGTACGGAACGGAATTTCGTCTATCCGGACGTACTCGTCGGGCGAATGCGCGTAATCGCCCCGCGCCCCCAGTCCGTCCAGCGTCGGCGTTCCGACGGCGGCGGTAAAATTGCCGTCGCTGACGCCGCCCGTATGCGTCTCCTCCAGCTCGTCTCCGAATTCGGCGCAGGCAATCTGCCGGGCCAGCGCAAACAGCGCCGCCGTCCGTTCCGTCCGCTCCATGGGCGGACGCATCATCCGACCGGTCAACTGCAGCCGGGCTTGCGGCAGTACCGGAACGAGCCCGCCAAGCGCCGATTCGATTCTCCGGGCCTCCTCCGCCGTGGCGACGCGGATGTCGATTTCCCCTTCCGCGTGCTCCGCCACGACGTTGGAGCCAATGCCACCCTTGACGACGCCGACGTTCACCGTCGTCCCGACAGCGGGATCGGTCAAGGCATGCAGCCGCTGGATCTGGCAAGCGAGCTCCTGGATCGCCGAGACGCCCTTTTCCGGGTTCACGCCGGCATGCGCGGAAACGCCCTGCACCGCAAGCTTAAACCGGCCGCTTCCTTTGCGCGCCGTCTTGAGTGCGCCGCTCGGCTCCATCGGCGGCTCCAGCACGAAGGAGACGGCGGACTTCCTGGCCTGCTCTTCGATAAAGGCCCGGGACGTTGGACTGCCGAGCTCTTCGTCGCTATTGAGCAGGAGCACGATTTTTTTATCCGCCGGGAACCGTCCCGACTCCTGCAGAGCTTTGATCGCGAACATCGCCTGCATCAGCCCTGCCTTCATGTCGTAGACGCCCGGCCCGTAAGCACGTCCGTTCCCGATGTGAAACGGCCGGCGCGACGCTTCTCCTTGCGGCCAGACCGTGTCGAAGTGGCCGAGGAGCAAAATCTGCTTATCCCCTTGCCCTACCTCGCACAGTAGCCGGTCGCCGTACACTTCGTTCGGAACCCGGACGACCGTGCCTCCCGTAATTTCCTTGAATTGGCCCGTGTACCAGTCCGCCATCCGGTCGCTCAGCGCTTTGTCGGCGGACGGCGAATCCATATTGACGCTTGCTTCAAGCCGCGCCAGCATCTCGGGCAAATATTGTTCAATTCGATCTTTTATTGACTTCACAATGCAGCATCTCCGTTAATGGGAATGCGAATTCGATCCGAACAAACGATCCAATCCGTATCCCCTTTCCAATATAATGATGAACGCCAAGCTAAGTAAAATCACGACGGACGATACGGACGCGACGAGCGGGTCTAACGTTTCCTGCATATAGCTGAACAGCGTCATCGGAAGCGTCGTTGTCGTCGGGGAGACGAGAAACAACGACACCGTCACGTTATCGAACGAAGTCAAGAAAGCGAAAATCATGCCGGATATAATCGCCGGCTTCAGCAGCGGCATCGTGATGTCCCAGAAGACGTTCAACGGCTTGGCGCCCAAAATATAAGCCGCCCTCTCCAACGTATAGTCGAAGGAACTGAGCCCCGTCAGCACGAGCCGGACTACGTACGGAATCGAGATCAACGTGTGTGCGAGCAGCAGCCCGGTGAACGTGCCAGCCAGTCCGATCCGCGTGAAAAAGAGCAGCGCCGCAATCCCGATGATCAGCGCGGGAACGGTCAGCGGCGACAGCATCAGCCCGTTGATCAACCCTTTGCCGGGAAACTTGTACTTGTGCAGCGCCAGTCCCGCGATGGTGCCAAGCAGCGTGGAAATGACCGCAGTCAGCGCCGCCAGCTCCAGGCTGAACCAGAACGAATCGACGAATTCCGGGCGGTCGAAAATTTTGGCATACCATTGCAAGGAAAATCCGACCGGCGGAAACGACAAATATTTGGCCGATGTCAGCGAGGTCGGAATAATGACCAGCAGCGGTGAAACGACGAACAAGACGACGAAAAACGTAATGAGGCCGAGCGGCGAAAATCGTTTTGTCATGAGGAGAACACCTCTTTATAGCGCCGCGTTTCGATCAGCCGCGTGAATAGCGACACGAGCGCGATAGTCGAACCGAGCAGCAGGAACGAAAGCGCCGCTCCCAGCGGCCAGTTGAGCTGGGCCATAATTTTCTCGTAGGCGATGACCGGCAGCACCTTTACGGACGTGCCTCCCATCAACGCAGGCGTAACGAACGCGCTCATCGACAGGCTGAACACGAGCGTCGTTCCGGCGACGATGCCGGGCAGCGTCAGCGGGAGCGTCACCGTGAAGAACGTGCGCACCTTGCCCGCGCCGAGAATGCCGGCCGCTTTATAGAGCGAGCCGTCGATCTGGTACAGACTCGTCGCGATGGCGAGAATCATGTATACGATCAAGGAGTCGGTCAAGCCGATGATGACGCCGAGCTCGTTATAGAGCAGCTTGAGCGGCGTGTCAATAAGCCCGAGCTTCAGCAGCGTGCTGTTGATCCAGCCCTTCTCGCCCAGGATGACGACCCAGCCGAAGTTCCGGATGACCACGCTGATCAAGTGCGGAGAAATGATCAGAAACGTAATGATCCCGCGCAACTTGCCCGACGTCTGAGCCATGAACATCGCCACCGGATAGCCGAGCACCAGACAGGCCAGCACCGAGAGCAAGCCCAGTTTGACGGTTCGCCATAAAATTTGAAGATAGTAAGTATCTTTAAAAAAGATCGTATAGTTCTCTAGCGTGAACTGCCCCTGCTTCCCCTCCAGACTGAGCAGAAAAATATAAAGCATCGGCAGCAAAAACACACCGGCGACGACGGCCAGACTTGGAAGCAGCAGCAAGGCGGCAGTCCGGACGGCGGATGACTTGCCTTTACCCATGGGTCTCATGCCCCTTCCTTGGGAAAACGAACACGTCCTCCGGCTTCCATTCCAGCCATACCGAATCGCCGACCGACCATTCGCGGTCCTGACGGTCGGAAGGAATGCGCACATTTAGCGTATACCGGCCGACCTGGACTTCGCATTCGGCGTAAGCTCCGAGGAACGAGATCAATTGGACGACGCCTTGCACACGATTGACGCTGCCGGAGGCATTCTCGCCGCCCTCAGCCACAAAACCGATCCGTTCGGGACGGACATAGACGGAGACGGCGTCTCCCGATTGAAGCGCAATGCCTTTGAACGCAGCCTGAAGCGGATGCCCATCCTCCGTCACGAGCGACAGCGTCTGGCTTCCCATCGCCTCCACTCTGCCGGTCATCCGGTTCGATTTGCCAATGAACGTATGTACGAACTCGGATGCCGGGCGGTTATAAATTTCCCACGGAGTGCCGATCTGTTCCACCTTGCCGTGATCCAGCACCACAATCCGGTTGGACAGGTAAAGCGCTTCTTCCTGATCGTGCGTCACGAAAATGGTGGTCAGACCAATCTCCTGCTGCAACCGCTTTAACTCGTCGCGAAGCTCTTCGCGCAGCTTGGCGTCTAGGTTGCTTAGCGGCTCGTCCAACAGCAGCAGCGACGGCTCGGTCACGAGCGCGCGGGCGATGGCGATGCGCTGCCGTTGGCCTCCTGAAAGCTGCTTCGGATATCGGTCGGCCACGTGAGGCAGCTTGACCAGCTCCAGCACCTTCCTCACCCGCTCCTGCATTTCCGCCTTCGGCGTCTTGCGCAGCTTCAGCCCGTACGCCACATTTTCAAAGATCGTCATATGCGGAAACAACGAATACGTCTGAAACACCATGCCGAGATCCCGTTTGTTGGACGGCACGCCGTTCATCTTCTTGCCCTTAATGATTAGCTCCCCCTGATCCGGCTCAAGAAAGCCCGCGATCATATTGAGCGTTGTCGTTTTGCCGCAGCCGGAAGGACCGAGGAACGAAACGCATTCCCCCTGCTCCACCTGCAGATTGAACTGCTCCACGACCACGTTGGACCCGAACTTCTTCTGGATGCCTTTAAGCTCCACATCGATCGTTTTTATCATATTGTTCACCTATTTTCCGACTTTCGGTGCAATTTCTTTGTTGAAGCGGTCGAGCCACTCCGACGTTTTGCTGCTGATAACCTCGTAATCGAATTTGACGGCTTTCTTCATATCAAAACTCAGCTTCTTGGAAATATCCATCGGCAGATTTACCTTGGTTGCCGGATTGTAGTACAGCTTGGTTGCGTACATCGCCTGTACTTCGTCGGACAGCAGGAACTCGATGAACAGCTTGGAGGCGTTCGGGTTTTTCGCGCCTTTGACCATCGACGCTACGGTAGGTACCAGGTTTGCGCCTTCCTTCGGAATGACGAATTCGAGATCAAGACCGGCATCCTTCTGCACCAAACTGCGCGCCATCGTCCAAGCCGTATACGCGGCCGTCTTGTTTTGCAGGTTTTGCTGCAGCTGCGCCGCGCTCTTGGCGAAGGTCGGCATATAGCCCGCAACCGTTTCCAACTTTTTAAAACCGGGCTCCATATTTTTCTCCGAGCCGCCGTTTGCATAAGCGAGTATGATCAGCGCGGAACGGCCGAAGTTGCTGGAAATTTCGCTGAGCGTCAAATTCCCCTTCATCTCCGGACGGGCCAGATCGTTCCACGACTCCGGCACCGGGAGACCCTTGGACTTCACCATTTCCGCGTTGTAAGAAATGCCCATCGGAGTAAAGTTGACCGCTACGCCGCTGTTATCCTTCACTTTCAGCTCGGGAGAAACCTTGCTCATGGACGGAATGTCCTTATCGTTCAACGGCTCCCACAGCCCTTCCGCACGGCCGGCTTCCTGCTCGCCTGCTTCGATCACGGTCACGTCGATTTGCGGAGCGCCCTTTTGCGCTTTCACTTTGGCCACGATTTCGGTGGCGACGCCGGATACATAAGTGAGCTTCACATCGGGATATTTTTCATTGAATTTTTTGAATACGTCGTCTTTCATCATTTGTTCTACCGTCGCTCCGTTACCGGAGATCACAAGCTGCTTCTCCGGCTTCGTGCCGCCGGCTTGGTCTTGCCCTGCTTCACCCGATGCCGCCGGCTTCCCTGATCCGCATGCTGCGAGCAGCGAGCCGCAAAGCGTCAATACCGCTAAAACCCCCATTTTTTTGTTCATTGTAATTCCTCCTCGGATGTGGTATCGTTCACTATACGTGAACATCGTTTACTATACGAGAAACACAAGGAGATTTTAGCACGTAACTTGGATAAAGCGCAATAGTTTATTTTTTTTAAAACGTTTTCAATGTCATGTTTTCTTACATGCGAAAGCGGATTCTGGGAAATTTGCCCGGTTTATGTTACACTTACTCTACATTTCAAACCGTCCCTGAACTTTACGACGGCAAGGAGCACAAAGGCTATGGACAACCATTTATCCTCTGTCAAAAACGGCTGCAAGCTGCTGAAACTATTTCTCGATTCTCCGAAAGAGCTCGGCGTGAGCGATTTGAGCCGCAAGCTGGAGCTTTCCAAGGGCGCGGTGCACAAGCTGCTCATGACGCTCGAAAGCGAAGGCTTCATCAAGCAAAATCCCGCCACCAAGCAGTACTCGCTCGGCTATACGCTGCTGGAGCTCGGCAACAAGGTGCTGAAAAATCACAATCTCGTCGATTTCGCCAGACCGTTTCTTACCCAGCTTTCGGATAAAACGAAGGAACTCGTCACGCTGTGCGTCATTGACGGTCAGGATGCCATTTATGTTGATAAAATCGACTCGCAGTATCCGATCCGCTTCAACGCGGAGGAGCACCGGCGGTTTCCGATGTACGCCACCTCGGCTGCGCGCGCCATTTTGGCTTATCGAGACGACACTTTTATCGACGAAGTGCTGGGGGATCAATTGAAAACGTATACCGCGTATACGATTACCGACGTGGATACGATGAAACGCAGGCTGAAGGACATCCGGACGAACGGATACGAGCTGAGCTCGAACCTGCGCAATGTCGGCGCGACCGGGATCGCAGCGCCGATCTTCGATGCCGACGGGAAAGCGATCGCGTCCGTCAGCGTGATCGGTCCGACCGATCGTATGCTGCCCTTCCATGAGCGGTGGATTCAAGAGGTGGTGGAGATTACTCGCGCCATATCGCACGAGCTCGGCTATCGAGGCACCGGAATTGCGGAGGCTTAGAACGGAACGGGGCTCCTAGGAGATTTTCCGCAAAAAGAGACGGTTTCTCTTCGTCGTACCGACCAAGGGAAAACCGTCTCTTCGCCATACTATTAACTATTGACCTGCCTGCCTCTATCCCCGCACTCTCGCAATGGCGAGGCCGTCATACGCCGGCAGAAGCACGCCTTCCAGACGCGGGTCGCGCGCTATGCTTTCGTTAAATTGACGCATCTTCGTCACGGCATTACCGTTCTGCTCCGGATCGGTCGTCTTGCCGCGCATCAGCAGGTTATCCCCGAGAATCAGCGCGCCCGGCCGGGCCAATTTAATCGCCCATTCCAAATAATTCGGATAATTGCCCTTATCCGCATCGATAAAGAACAGGTCGAACCGCCGGCCTTCCGCCGACAGCGCCTCCAGACTATCCAGCGCCTCGCCGATCCGGTATTCAACCTTGTCGCCGAGTCCCGCTTCGCGCAAATGCTTGTGCGCCAAGTCCGCATACTCCTGCTTGAGCTCCAGCGATACCAGCTTGCCGCCGGCGGACAGACCGCGTGCCAGACAAATGCCGCTGTAGCCGCCCAGCGCCCCGATCTCCAGCACCTGCTCCGCGCGAACGAGACGCGTGAGCATCGTCAACAGCCGGCCGTACCCCGGCGCGATCGAAATTTCCGGCATCCCGTTCTCCCGGATGCCCTCCTGCACCCGCTCAAGCTCCGCATCGGGCTCGAACAACCCTTCCAAATACGCTTCCGCCGATAATGGCATCTCCGTCATCTCCGTTCTTCCTCCTCCGTTTGGTCCTCGTAGGGCGTACGGCTTTACCGTTCGTTACCTTCGTTCCCGCCGCCGTTGTATAATCGGGGCCAATCGCCTATACTAGTTTATTGTATGGCTTTTCCAAGGAGTGAGCAAGCGTTGACATTGAACACCATTGAATTGATTGCTACCGCCCCCATGGGCCTGGAAGCTGTTGTCGCCCGCGAAGTCCGCGACCTCGGATACGATCAGGTGACGGTCGAGAACGGCCGCGTCACGTTTGTCGGCGACGCGCTGGCGATCGCCCGGGCGAACCTGTGGCTGCGGACCGCCGACCGCGTGCTGGTCAAAATGGGACAATTCCCGGCAAGCACCTTCGACGAGCTGTTCGAAGGCGTCAAGGCGCTGCCTTGGCCGGAATGGATTCCCGAGGACGGCGAGTTTCCGGTCGAAGGACGCTCGCATAAATCGCAGCTGTCCAGCGTTCCCGCCTGTCAGGGCATCGTGAAGAAAGCCGTCGTCGAAAGCATGAAGCTGCGCTATGGGACCGAATGGTTCCGCGAGACGGGCGGCCGCTTCGTTATCGAGGTCGCGCTGCTGAACGATATCGCGACGATTACGCTGGACACGACGGGCCCCGGGCTGCATAAGCGCGGCTACCGCAAGCTGGTTACCGAAGCGCCGCTGAAGGAAACGATGGCGGCCGCCATGATTCTGCTCAGCCGCTGGCAGCCGGAGCGTCCGCTGTACGATCCGTTCTGCGGCTCCGGGACGATCCCGGTCGAAGCGGCCATGATCGGCTGGAATCTGGCACCGGGCCTCAGACGCAGCTTCAATGCGGAGGCATGGCCGCTCGTCCCCGGCTCTCTGTGGCAGGAAGCGCGCGAAGAAGCGTACGATCTCGTGCGCGACGATGTGCCGCTGCAGATCGCCGGCTCGGACATCGACCGCAGCGCGATCGAGGTTGCCCAAGCGTCGGCCAAAGCGGCCGGACTGGGCAAGGAGCTCAGTCTGCAGACGCTGCCGGTGGCCAAAGCGCGGCCGTTAGGAGATTACGGCTGCATCATTACGAACCCGCCTTACGGCGAGCGGCTGGGTGACCGGAGTGAAGCGGAACGTGCCGTCCGCGATTTCGGACACTTGTATTCGCAGCTCCCTACCTGGTCCGCTTTTGTCCTGACCCCGGCCAAGCAGTTCGAGCACTACGTGAACCGACCGGCAGACAAGAAGCGGAAGCTGTTTAACGGACGGATCGAATGCCAATTGTACCAGTACTTCGCACCGGGCGGCTTATACGCGTGGCGCAAGGACCGGGAAGCGAACCCAAGCCCTGAGCAATAAGCTCAGGGCTTGTTTTTATCCATCCGCACCGGCTTAAAATACCATACGTAGAACAACCGGGACAGCGCGAACGTAAGAAACAAGCTGATCCAGCTCCAATACCAGGTCCAGTGCAAGTAATCGATCAGCTTCGTATAGCGCTGGATGATATATTCCGGTATCATGATTCCGGACGTGAACGCCGCATAATACGCCAGCTTCGTCCACCCGCTCCGGCGCTCGGGATAATGCAGCATAAAGAAAACGCAAATGACCGGATAAACGAAATATTCGAATGTGAAGCTGGTAGCATTCACCTTCCAGAATAATCGGACCGGGTAGGAAATCCACCCCCACTCGACTACAAGAAGTCCGAGGAGCCAGGTGATGCACTGCTTAAACAAAAAAACCGTAAGCGCGTTGCGGTACTTGTCCCTCGGAATGAACAAAAGAGAAGCCAGTGTCATCCCCCAGACAAAGACAAGAATCCACTGTTCGATGAATCTGCTCATAACCGTTTCTCCGATAAGCCTGTGACAGACTTTCCCGGTTCCTCCCGAACGAACCATAAGAATACCTGCCGGTTTATATAAAGATTAGCCGGAAGTGTAAGATACAGCCAAAACGGCGAACCATGAAATTTCACAAGCGAAGTAAAATGGGCCATCAAGTTGTAAAAGACGACGAAAATCGTGGCGTACAGCGCATAATGTCCGAGTTGACGCGCCTTGCTTTTCCGTACCGGATACGTATATTGAAACCAGACGGCAAAGGTCGGGAACAAAATAAACTCAAACGTGAAATTAATTGCCGTCGCCTTCGGCAATTCCCGCACCGGAAATTCGAACAAAGACAAGTTTGTTAGTACTAAACTCAATAACCAGGTCATCGTTTGAAATAGAAGTACTAGAAGTACGGTGGCTCTCACGCGTCGGCGCCCGGTCATACAGAGCAGCAGCACGCTCGCAATCCACATCAAAAGCAGCACGGATTGTTCCTTGGCCATAGGGATATCAGTCCTCCGTTGCAACTTCGTCGAGGTCGCCGATCAATGTTGTCAACAATGTCTTGAACGATACCATCCAATATGTCCATTTGCCTGCCGCTTTAACCTTCCTGTCGCCTTTTTGGCAAAAAGCAAAAAATCCTTACGAGACCGAGCGGTGATTCAGCTTGGACCTTGTAAGGATTTATTCGATTCTTATGTTCTACGCCTCGACGCGAGGACGGGCCGGGTCACAGGCGGGAGCTTTATGCTCCGATACTTGCGAAAGCTTCGTAAGGTAGTAGCACTCCTCGCGCGACATATGATCGGCCATTAAAGGCGACAAGATACCGAGCGCCTGCTTGCTAAGCCGAAGCTCCTCCAGCTCCCGCAGAAACTGCATGAACAGCGCCATCTCAAGCTCCACTTCTTTGCCGAAACGTGCCAAAGCCGGAAACTTCTTCACGTTCGCGCGCAAATAGCCGGCCAGTTCGACCGCTTTTAAATAAAACTCGCGAAAATGCTGATCGAACGTCCGGGCCATCTCAGTCAAACGCGCTTCTGCCATATCGAGACTGCCTGCGATCGAGCTTGCATGCCCATAGGCGTCCTGCAGCCAGACCAGATGATGATGCAGTTCGTGGAACACGGGAGCCGGTTGACCGGAAAGCAGGCTTCCCAACACCCGCAAATATTCCTCCGCCTCGTTCACCATATGACTTAGAAACGAAGGCGACAATCTAATCGCGAGCTTCCCGATCAGATGCCTTTGCAGCAGATGCAGCTTGAAGCTGCGCAATTGCTGCGTCATGCTGTAAGCCTTCCGGGTAATTTCGATTAGCCGTTCGCGATTTTCCGTCCTGCGGGCATGCTGAAGCAGCCCGTCGAAGGCTGCGATCATCGCCCGGGCCCGCGCCACTTCTTCAGTTTCGTCCGCAGACAGCGAATCCTTAATAAACCGGGCGTGATCGCCCATCACCTGCAGCCAGAACCGGTGTTCGAACGCCGCCGATGCTTCGAAATCCGTTGCCATCCCTGTCTCTGCCTCCCCCTCGGCCGGTAAGCCGTAATGTGCTACAAGCATCGTATGCACAACGACCGGGGCAAGTGCCTATTCGAAATGAGAAAACCGGGATCGGCAAAGAGCCGTCAGGCGTGGCGCAAGTCCTGCGCCCGGCAGCTCCAATAATCAAAGAGCGACATGAAGACCTCATTGTCCGCTTCGCACCGCACGGAAAGCTTTACTTCGCCGCGCCAATAAAACGTAATGACCTGCCGGCTGCGTCCTTTGACCATTTCCACGTCCCAGCAAGAGGAAGCGAGCTCGTACACCTCGCGATTAATGAACATTTTCGGGCCTTCGCTCGACAAAAAGACGCCGACGAAATCGTTGCCCACTTTTGTAT
Source organism: Paenibacillus elgii NBRC 100335 (assembly GCF_004000865.1). Taxonomy (GTDB): domain Bacteria; phylum Bacillota; class Bacilli; order Paenibacillales; family NBRC-103111; genus Paenibacillus_G; species Paenibacillus_G elgii. The sequence goes on from NZ_BIMB01000001.1 coordinate 88,917, forward strand.
AGAAGCCTTGCTTCGTCATGATGCTCCGTCCCTGAACCTGATCTGCCATCCGTTCCCGCTCCTTTATATGAAAACAAAAAGACTCTCCGTTGACGGTACGGGAGTCCGCATCTATCATCGCGCGTCTCCGTGCCTTCGGTAAACTGGCTGGCATCACGCAACCTCGGCGCATTATCCCTATCGCTTTGCGCCTGCGAGCTTTCGCCCGGTTTGCCTTTATCGAGCACGCTCGAAAATTGTCTTTTTGTGTATGATTGAATCTCATCTCTTAGGATAAAAGATCAACCTTGCAGAATACATAGTTCTTATGAACTATTTTCATAGATTTTCATGTGAATTATGAAACATTTTATAGACTTGCTGGCCTTTCCAATAAAAATAAATTCCCGCCACCGTTACAACTGCCATCACGGAGAACAGCGGACCGCCTCCCCATTCCGACAAAAGCACGCCGCCCGCCAAAGGACCGAGAAAATGCCCGAGATTCGTAAACGACTGTGCGCCGAAATACGTGCCCCGCATTCCGTCCGGCGCCAACCGGTCGATCAGCATGTTCGTTGCCGGAAAATTCAGCACTTCTCCGACGGTGAATAAAACCATGGAGACCATAAAGCCAATCCAGCCGACAGATACCGCATAGCCGATATCCCCGAGCGCAAACATGAGACCGCCTACCGCTATCGCAGCCATCGGACCGCGGCTTTCGAACATTTTCGACAGCGGCACCTGCAGCAGAACGACCGTTACCGCATTGATCGTCATCAGCAGCGCGAACAGCGTCGCCCCGTCGGCTACGCTTTGCTGTACGTATTGCGATAAAGTGGCCATCATCTGCGAATAGCCGATCGCGCCGATAATCCCACCTGCAATGTAATAACGAAACACACGGTCACTCGCAATGACCCGCCAAGCCGAACGGACCGTTACCCCGCTGCGGTGCTCCCCTTCGATCTGACGAATGCCGAACGCCTGCAGCAGCGCATAGAGCAAAGCCGCATAGGCCAAATAGATGAAAGCCGTAACCAAAAACGGCAGCCAAGCTTCGAACATGCCGAAGTAAGCACCGAGCAGCGGTCCGACGGCTACGCCGACATTGATCGCCAGATACCGCATCGAGAAGACGTTAAGCCGCTTTTCCTTCACCGTCACGTCGGCCATCAGCGCTTGCGATACCGGTTCGTAGAGCGAACGGCAGAGCCCGTTCAGCATATTGAACAGCATGAAAAGCAGCGGCGCTTTGGCAAGCGCAAAGCCGGTGAAAACGATCACCCAGCCGATCAAGGCAATCATCATGATGAACTTGCGTCCCAGTCGGTCCGACAAAGCTCCGCCGACGAAGCCGCCCGCCATGCCGGCAAGCGAGCCGACGCCGATGATCGCGCCGATCATGATCGGGTGCAGCCCCGATTCCCGGGACAAATAAATCGCCAGAAACGGCATGCTCATGGACGAAGCGATCCGCGCCAGAGCGGTTCCCACAAGCAGCACATGCACGATCGGATGATACTCGCGTAAGAAATGAAGCAATCGAGACTTTACAGCTGCGAACATCGTACCGACCTTCTCTCCGTATATAACCCTTGGTATTTCTAACCCTCGGTAGATTAACCCATGGAATGAAACCGGATTTCATTATACAGCAATTGGCCGAGCCTGCCCATACATTCGGCAAAAAATTATGGCGTGACGGGAAAAAGCCCGTCCGCCTGGGACGAGCTTTTTCTTCACTGACGATTTTATTTTAATTCTTCGCCGACTTGGATGAGATACATTTGCGTCGGGTTGCCGTTCACCTTCAGCTGGCCTTGGTCGTCGTAGCCGTCCACACCGAAATCGTTGTCGTTCACAACGGCGATCGTATGCTTGTCCACCACCGCAAGCCCTTCCAGCTTCTCATGCGGGTAACCCAGCTTCGCCACGTCTACGATCAGCTCCTTGCCGACCGGCACGATCCCTTTTTCCTTGATTTGCGCCAGCGTCAGCTTCTCCAGATTGTCGCTTTGCTCCGTTCCGAGCAGATTGGTCGCCGCTGAGAAATCCGCCCGGTAAATGCGTTTGATTTGCGCTTCTTTGCCGCTGTTCTTATCGCGCTCGTCCACCAGCAGCACATCGGCGCTCAAGGCGGACAAGTCGCTGATGACGACGTCCTTCTGCTTCACATTTGTGAACGAATCGGCGTTCTCCGCGATGTACAAATATTCGCCGACGACTTTTTTGGCAGCCAGATCCATCTTCAAGATGCGCAGATTGCGGGACGCTTCGCCCGTCTTTTTGTCCGGAACCGCCATCGGGCTTTGGATCGAAGCGTACAAATATTTGCCGTCCGGCGAGATCGCGACGCCCTCGAAGCCGCGGTTCGGAATCCGCTTCGCGTACACCGCCGGCAAAATGTCGTAAATCTCGGTTTGTGCGCCCGCCGCAACCAGTTGCTCCTTCGCTCCCTGCGGCACGTACCGTCCGACAACCGTACCATCGCGTTTCACCTGCAGCACGGAAGGACGGTACTCGTCCGACAGCCAGAACGTGTCATCCGCCGGGTTATAGGCGATGCCTTCGAGGTCCAGCCCGTCCGGGTCGTAAGCCAGCTTCTTCGTGCCGCTGCCGTCGTACGGAACTTCGTCGCCGGCCTCCAAGTTCGGCAGACCGGTAAGCTCCGCCGTCTTGCTGAACTTGTCTGTTTTCCCGGCCGGCAAATGCAGCTTGATCGTTTCGAGCACTTCGATCGTTCCGCCGGCCGCTTTAATTTTGTAGATGCGCGGCACATACGCCTCATTCGGGAACGTGCGCAGCTTGTCCTTGCCGAACTCGCCGTTCGGCCCGCGGTCAGCCAGCGTATAGAACACGTCCGCCGGGTCGCCCGGCAGATGGACCAGCCCCGAGAGTCCCCCCTCTTTCAGGCTGCCGACCAGCGTCCCCGGATTTTTCCACTCGTGTACGGCTGTGACCTTCGGCATCTCCTTCAGCCGGATCGACTGCGTCCATTCGTTCCACTCCACCTGCTTGCCCAGCGCTTCTCCGAGCGCGCGCAGCGGGACATAGGTGCTGCCGTCGATCAGGACGGGAGCCTTGTCCGTCTTCACTTCTTTACCGCCCGACCAGATGCCGAACTTCGTGCCGACCACTTCCATGCCGCCTTCCGCAGCTGCTGCGGTTTGCGCTCCCACGAGCGTCATTGCGGCAAGCGACAAGACCAGCCATTTTCTCTTTTTCAACCAACGTTTCATCATGACGATCCCCCTGGCGAATTAAACTAGGTTTTTGAACTCACTTTTCCTAGCATAGTTGCCAATTGTTTCGACGATGTAAAGGGCATATGAAGATTTTGTAAAGCCTTGCATCCATAAAAAAACCTCCCGGCCGCAAGCTGCGCCAGGAGGTTGGTCCGTCATTTCTTCTTAATATACTTGCTCGCTTTCTCAATCGCTTCGTCTTCCGTTGCGGCGGTCACATACCGCCCGTTAATATAAATGAAGGCAAACCGCGAGCACGGGCCGCAATAAGACTTGCAGCCGACCTTGATGTCGGCGTCGGGCGCCAGCTTTTGCAGCTTCGGCAGCGCGGTTTTCATTCTCATATGCTTGCATTTGTCGCAGACGCGAATATCGTTGGCCATGCGGAGTTATCCTTTCTGAGGCATCCGGGCGCCGATTAATGGTCGCCGTGGTTGCCTTTGCTCGGATTGGTGACCGCAAAGCCTTCCTCCGGCAAATAAAAGTAATCGACACGTACGCCGTCCAGCAGCGGCTCGTCCTTCTGCAAAATAACGTCGATTCCACTGTCGGTAGTTACGACCACGTCATTTTCCGTAGGCGTGTCCATTCCAAGTCCGTAGTGCGCATGATCGCCGTGCTTGTGCGTTACATATACGCGAAGCTTCAATTCTTTGTTTTCCTCTTGTTCCATCTCAGCCAAAAGCACTTTGGCGGCATTGCGCGAAATTTTGCATTTCATGTCCAGACACATCTCCCACTAATAAGCATTTTCACCTTATTGTATATAAACCCGGGAACGAAAGCAACCTTCCGCTGCCGGTTCACAAATGCTGGTAAGAAGCCGCCCATTTCTGATATGATTACAGGTATATGAACTTACGCACGAATGGTTCGGGGCCGCTGACGCCCAAAGGCAAGGATTTGCACCGAATGCTAAATGAAATGAAGCTGTGGGCGGCCGAATGGCGCTGACCCGCTAAATTCCGAGGTGACCTATGATTTCTTTTTACCGCAAATATTACAAAACGATTTTCGACATCGCTTTGCTTGTGATTACCGTGTACCTGTTCATGCTCGTCTTCAGTTACCTGTACCGCATTGCGACCCCGATCTTCCTGGCTTTTATCGTTTACATGATCATTGAGCCGTTCGCGCGCTTCCTGCACCGCAGGGGCATCAAGAAGGTCATTGCGACCACGGTTTCGACCATCATTTTCGTGCTCGTCATCCTGGGGGTGATCACCGGCGCCGGAGTCATCTTCACGAGCCAGATCGTTAGCCTGAAGGATAAGCTGCCCGAATACGCCGCGGTGCTGACGCAGGAAATCGCCAAGCAGACGGACAATCTGCAAGACCGCTTCGGCACGCTTCCGACGGAAGAAATCGTGAAAAAAGCAAAGGAATACTCGGCGGAAATCGCGAAAAAAACGACCGAAATCGTCCGCTCGTTCCTGACCAGCACGTTTACCGTTCTCACGTCCTTTTCGACTTTTGTGGTGAACTTCGTCATTGCGATCATTTTGGCGTATTTTCTAAGCATCGAAATCGAATCCTGGAAGCGGATCGCGGAGGACAAAACACCCAACACGTTCAAGAAAGCGTTCCACTTCCTCCGCGAAAACGTGCTGCTCGGTATCGTCAGCTATATCAAGGCGCAGGCCAAGCTGATCAGCGTGACGTTTGCCGTCATCTTCGTCGCGCTGCTCGTCATGAATATCAAAAATGCGTTTTCCATCGCGCTCTTGTCGGCCATCTTCGACGTGCTACCGCTGCTCGGCGTCTCGACGCTGTTCATTCCATGGATTATTTACCTGTTCGTGGTCGGCCAAACGACGCTGGCCATCTGGCTTTCCGTCCTGCTCGCGGTCGTCATCTCCGCCAGGCAAATTCTGGAGCCGAAAATTACGGGCGACTCGCTCGGGGTTTCCGCTTTTACGATGCTTTCCTTCATGATCGTGTCGCTGTCTTTGTTCGGCGTGGCCGGACTGATTTTGTCGCCGATCCTCATCATCCTGATCAAAGCGCTGTACGAGCAAGGCTATTTGAAAAAATGGATTCGCATGCCGGCGGAGGAGTACGAGCCGGAGCTTCCGAAGAGCAACTAGCGTCCTCTATCCTCTATAAGCGAAGAAAAGAGCTGCCCGCGGGCAGCTCTTTGTCGTATATATCAGGTGGCGCCGTATTTACGCTCCGCCCGGTCGGTGAACCAGGTCATGAGCAGCATCGTCACAGCGATATCGTCCAGCGGAATGAACGGCAGCGCATCGGGCATAACCCAATACACAAGCGCAGGGACGAAGAACAGCAGCTTTTCCCCTATCGGCACTTTGGACGAGCGCAGCAGAGGGATAATTCGGCGGAATACATGACCCCAATGCCGCAACGACCATAATCGCTTCCACATGATGATCGTCCCCTTTCCTTGTACGAATTGTACGAATGGCCTCTCTTTACAGTATACACCATCTTTCGGCAATCCCGAAATGATTCGACAAATTCCGACAATTTCACCCCGTTTACAGCCATTCTCTCATCCAGCATAATGATAGAGTGACATTCCAACCTTTACCAAGGAGTGATACCATGTCCAAAAAAGTACTTGTGCTGGCAGGAGACGCGGTTGAAGTACTGGAGGTGTATTACCCGTACTACCGGCTGTTGGAGGAGGGGTACGAAGCAATCATCGCCTCGCCGACGAAAAAGACGCTTCACACCGTCGTGCACGATTTCGTCGAAGGTTGGGAGACCTATACGGAAAAGCTCGGTCATCGGCTTCCCTCCCATATTGCCTTTGCGGATGTGGACCCGTCCGAATACGACGGGCTGATTATACCGGGCGGCCGGGCGCCGGAATACATTCGTTCCGATGCCAATGTTCCCCGCATCATCGCTCATTTTCTGGAAGCAGACAAGCCGGTCGGAGCGATATGCCATGCGGCTCAAGTGTTCGCCTCGCTTCCGGACTACGGCTATTTCAAGGGACGCACCATGACCGCGTATACGGCTTGCCGCCCCGATATTGAGCGCCTCGGCGCCACCTATGGACCGGAGACGCTTCATGTGGACGGCAAGCTCGTCACCGGGCATGCTTGGCCCGATCTGCCGGGATTCATGCGCGAATTTTTGAAGCTTTTGAAGTAAAGTGAAAAGAAGTGCTTCCGCCACGGGTCGCTGGACCTTCGCGGAAGCACTTCTTTTTTGACGGTGCCGGAGCAGCCTCTACAGCTTCAACCCTTCCAGCATGATGCCGATCGCCTCGTCGTACATCTGCGGGAACTGTTCGATCGGAAGAGGGTTGATGCCGATTCCCGCCTCGATGGTGAACCCCAGGCGGCCGAACTCCTGAATAAACCAATCCTTATAGCCGGCATCGCTGCCGGTCAGCTTGACGGCCCGATAGCCGCTCACCTTCGCCAGCCGGCGTGCTGCTTCCTCGGCCTCCGGCGGCTCCAGCCCCCGGTAGTTCCAATAAATTTCCCTGCCTTGCGTATGAAACGCCATCACCAAGTGAAACGAATGCCCGCGGGTGAACGCCTCCATCGCTTGCGCTTCCGGCTCGGACAGAGGCGCGGGCCCCGCGTAGTCTCGCGGACCCGGGCCGGGCGTTTCCCGCCTATCGCGCTCCGCCTCCCAATGGGCCGGAAACTGGTCGTTCAGATCGACGCCGCGGATATTCGCTTTCCAGCGGGAAAACTGCTGCGAATCGAAATTCCACCGGAGCAGCCCCTCGTAATACGGATGCCCCGACGTAAGCCCTTGCTGCACAAGCTCCACGCCGTCCGGGTTGACCATGGGCACGACCCACAGCGAGGTTTGCTCGTACAGTGCGGATATATCCCGGTTGCGCAGCGGCTTCCTTCCGGCATAGGCCGCCGCATAATCCTCGATGAATTTCATCAGCAGCAGCGACGTAATCCATTCGTTCGCGTGAAACGCCCCGTTATAATGCACTTCCCGTGGGCCGGTGCCGATGCGTACCGCCGGAATATCTTTTCCGAGCACGGATTGACCGATGATGATCATTTCTAGAAAAGGATACGTGTCCAGCAGCCGGTCCAAATCGTCCATCAGCTCCGCATAATCGTACTCCGCATCCGTTTCGACAATCGTCAAGCCTTTGCTTACCGGAAGCACGATGGATTGTCCGATCCGCAGACGGCGCGGATCCGCATCGGGGTTGGCCGCCTGGAGTTCCGCCAGCGAAATATTGAACCGCAGAGCCAGATCACACAGCGTGTCCCCCGCTTGAATGACATAGCGGCTCGTCGTTCTTACGGGGATGTGGACGACTTGGCCGGGATACAAATAGCTGCGCTCCTTTAAATGCGGGTTCGCCCCATAAAGCGCCGTCACGTTCATACCGTATCGCCGCGCGACCCGATGGATCGTATCTCCGCGTCTGACGACGTAAGGAAATGTCATCCGACAGCCCTCCTCAGCTCACTGCCCGGACGCAGAGGCCCGGGGGTTCGCTAATGCATATGCCGGAGAGCTATATAATATTCGGAACCTGCCAGACGACAGGCGTCACCTTGATTTGCTCGTTCAGCCATCCTTGTGCAATCATCTTGAACATCCAAGGATCTCCGCTGCAGAAAAATTGATGAACCGGCAGCTTATTGGAGGTCGCCAGCATTCCCTTGTGATACAGGATTGTGCTGATTTCCCTCGCGGTCTCCTCCGCCGAGTTAATCAAAGTAACTTGCGGTCCCATGACCGAAGCAATTGTATCCGTAAGGAACGGGTAATGCGTACAGCCGAGAATCAGGCAATCCATCGGGGTTTCCTTCAGCTCGCTAAGTGATTCCTCGACGACCTGCCGGGTTTGTTCGCCATGGAATACGCCCTTCTCGACCAAAGGCACAAACAAAGGGCAGGCCCGGCTCACGACTTCAATGTGAGGTGAAATTTGACGCAGCGCCGTTTCGTAAGCGTTGCTTTGGATCGTTCCAATCGTTCCGATAACGCCGATCTTCTGGGTGCGGGTCATTTTAATCGCTGCCCGGGCTCCGGGATGAATGACGCCGACCACGGGAACGGGCAATCTGGCGCGAATCTCCTCCAAAGCGATAGCCGTTGCCGTATTGCAGGCGATGACCACCATTTTGGGATGAAACTGAAGCAAATAATCGACGATCTGATGCGTAAAGCGAGTAACCTCCTCGGCCGGCCTCGGTCCGTAAGGCGTCCGGGCGGTGTCTCCGAAATAAACGATTTTCTCCTGCGGCAGTTGGCGCATGACCTCTTTGACGACCGTCAATCCGCCGACTCCTGAATCCAATATGGCTATCGCTTGTTGCACGGTTATTCGCTTCCTTTATGTTGGTCTGTTCACTTCTAGGTTTATGGTATGTAGAGCAAAAAGGAAAGGTGTCCGATTCGGCTTATTCCGCCGTGCGGATCATTTTATCTTAACAGACCCCGGTCAAAAATAAAACCCGCCCTGAGGCGGGTCACGGCTCAAAATGGAGCGTGCCGGACGAATACTACTTCGGAGGCTCGATATCGCTTAACAGCGCGAACTCGTAGCCCGCTTTTTTAACGGCTTTGATGATTTTATCCAGCGCCTGGATGTTTTCCGGCGAACCTTGATGCATCAAAATAATGTTGCCGTCATGCAAGTTGTTCATGATATCGTTGTAGGGGTCCTCCGCACCGTTCTTGCGGGGCTCCCAGTCGCGCATGGCCGTGGACCAGAAGACGGACGTGTACCCCATATCGGATACCATTTTCAATAAGTGCGTATTATAGCGGCCGTACGGAAAACGGAAATACGGCTGAATGTCCTTGCCCGTCACATCTTTGTAAAGCTTCGCGTAATCTTCGATTTCTTTGCGCACCTGCTCGTCGGTTTGCGTATTCATATCCGTATGCGTCATCGTATGGTTGGCGATCAGATGCCCATCGGCCACGAGCGTCCGAATGAAATCGGGATTTTTCTTAACGTTATAGCCCGCGATAAAAAAATTCGCCTTCACCTTGTTGTCCTTCAGCGACTTGACCAGCGTATCGATATCTCCGAGCGGGCCGCCGGTATCGATGGTCAAATATACTTTTTTCCCGGTGCCGACCCAGAGCGCCTTCATGTCTTTCGTGAAGCTTTTCGTCTCCGCTGGGAAATTCGGGACCTGGCCCTTGGGCTTCTTCATGTAATACCACGAAAGCGCCTTGCGGTCCCCGGTTCCCGTCGCCGGCGGTTCCTTCGTTTTGCCGTCTGTAACGGCTGCGGCCGGATTTTTCGGTCCGGATACGCCCGCTTTGCCGTTATCGGAGACAGCCCCTGTTGCGCCCGACGGCTGGCTTTGCTTGTCCGCAGGCTCGGACATGTTCGGTTTGTCCTTCGTCGTTTTCGTTTCTTTCGTCTCTTTCGTTTCTTTTGTCTCTTTTGCTTTTGCTTCTTTCTCTTTCTCCGTTTTCGCGTCCTTGGCTGACTCCGAATTGGCGGAAGTCACCGGCGGTGCCGGGACTACCGAAGAATCGCCCGACGATTCGGTCGGCTTCTTGGTTTCAACCGGCTTCTTGGAATCGGTCGGCTTCGGCGACTCGGTTGGCGCGGGCGGCTCGGCGGCGCGCTCATTGCCGCAAGCTGCAAGCATGAGGGACAATGCCGCAGCGAGCATCCAAGTCGCCTTTGTCTTGTTGTTCATCGCTGTTCCCCATTTCGTTGGTCGTGGAGTCGTTTGGTGCGGTCGACAATCATTTGATCGAACACGAATAGTTGTTCGTATATATTTTACCAAACCACGTAACATGTGGCAAACCGACGTAAAATCTCGCCGGTCCTTTCACGCAAAAAAAGCGATGATTTTTCTAATTCGAATACCGGGCATGGCATGGAAAAAAAGACCCCTGCGGCGGAACCGCAGAGGTCTTTCGGTCATGCAATAGGCGCTCTTCGTCTAAGGCCAAAATAAAGCAGCCTTCGCTTACTTGATCGTAATTTTGTGCACCGCCGTATTTTGCGCCCCTTTATCGTCGGTGACGGTCAATTGCACCGTATAAGTGCCAGCGGTGGTAAAACGGTGCTTCGCTTTGACGCCTGTGGCCGTTCCGCCGTCGCCGAACTTCCATTCGTATCGGACGATTTTTCCGTCCTGATCGCGGGAAGCAGAGCCGTTAAACGTAACCTGCTGCTTCTTCTTCGCCGTATCCGGTGCAGAAATGGCCGCGACCGGCGGCACATTGGCCGGAGGCTGGGTGCCGGTTACGTACACTTTGCCGGGGGCTTCGAATTCCGCTTGGTTGCCCGCCCGATCCCAGACGCGGACAACGACGATTCCGCCGTTAAGCACTAAGGACGACGGGGTCTGATAAGCTCCCTCGTAGTGTCCCGGTCTCGTTTCCGTCAACGGAATCTCGTTTCGCGCCTTGCTGCTCAGCAGAAGCGGCACTTCGACGCGGAAAGAGGCATTCAGGCCGGGCGCGCTGTCAAAGGATACATGAAGCGGCTCTCCTGCCTTAAGACGAACATCGGCCGCAGGCGAGAGATTATTGATTTTCGGCAGGGACAGATCGACGTACACGGCACGGGTAACCGTCGTTTCATTGTCGGCAAGGTCTTTTGCCGTTACCGTGACAAGGTTCTGGCCTGGATTGATCAAAATACGGTGAGCAAAGGCGCCGTCGTTCCCAATCTCGGCCCGTTGCCCATTCACCGTCAGCGTGCTGAAGAACTGGTCGGTTGCCGTCCCCGTAACGTGAAGTACCTCTCTATTGGTTCTTGCTCCTTCTACCGGAGAGAGAACGACCAATTCCGGCGGCGTCTGGTCCAGCGTCACGGTGACGGGCTCCGAACGGTCCGTCGCCTTGCCGCCTACGACCGCTTCGGCGCTCAGCAGGTTTGCCCCGGGCTTAAGCTGCACGGTCAAGCTGAACTGTCCGTTCTGCACGGTGGCAGTTCCGGCCACTTCCGTTCCGTTATACAACTGGATGGTCGCTCCGTTCGCCGGAGAAGTTCCCGTGACGGCAACGGTCGGCTGCTTCGTGTAGAAGTCATCGGCAGGCGCCGTAATAACGGGAGCGTTCACCGGATAGCGGACGACCGCACGGATCATGTAGTTGCCCTCTTCTTTGGGAGAAGCGCTCCACGCGCCGCCGACGCGCTGCCAGCTGCGCAATGCATTTTTCCCGTTCTCGTCGGTTGCAAGTCCGGGCGCATTCGGATTGGCGGCTGTCTGGATATAGACGACATAGAAGTCGCCTTGTACGGTCACAGGCTCGGCCAATTCCAGCACCGTCCATTGATTGTTGCGAAGCGCGGTGCCGTCGAACGGACCGGCCAGCTGACGTCCTGGAGCCCCACCGGCGCCGGAAGCGTCATAAATGGCGTATTTGAACGCCGTCCCGCCCGGCTGCGGCCATTCCGTGTTCCAGAAGCGGAGCGATACGCCCGTCACTTGCGCGGAACCGGACTCCGGCGTCATCCGGACAGCCCAAGCATTGTCGGCTGCGTTGAAAGCTCTGGCATTCTCCGGCGTGCCATCGTCGTAAGCAATTTCACCGGGGAAGCCGATGAACGGTTTCAGAGTGACCGGAAGCTCCACGGTGCCATTCGGAGTAACGGTTACTTTGGCCGTTTTGCCATAGTAATCTTTTGCCGAAACGGAAAGCGTATAGCTGCCTTCCATCACATCCAGATTAAACCCGCCATAGACGTTCGTCGTCACAGGGGCGACTCGGGGGTCTTCCTGAAGAACCACGACCGCGCCCGCAATCGGCTGTCCGGTACGTTCATCCTTCACAGTGCCGTTAATTAGGCCGTGAGGAATGGCTTCCAGATTAAAGTTGGCTTTGACGTCAGTCCCGTCGGTAATCGTGACAGACTGGGTCCGCGGATAGTACCCGTAAGCTTCCGCCTTTAGCGTGAACTTGCCGGCCACATGAGTCAAGCTGTACCGTCCGGTAGAGGCATCCGTTTTGACGGAACGGCCGGTCTCAAGCACGGTGACGGTTGCGCTCGCAGGCAAGCTTTCCGTTCCGATGCTGCCGTTGTTCACGACAGGCTTGAACTCGCTCTTCTCGGTTCTTGAGATCTTGTACAGCGGATTGTCATAAACCGGCTTGGGCTTTTGCACATTCATCTCGGGAACCGAATTCTGCGTCTGCACGGTAGTCGTCACATTCAGTACTTGGAAGTTATCAATGTACCATCCGGCTTTCGATACGGTGCCGTCGCTTTTCAGTCTGAAGCGGATTTGGACCTCTTTCCCGGTGTATTTATCCAGATTGTAGTAAACCGGGCTCCACTGCTTTCCGTTCGTGCTGTGCGAGAATTTGCCCAGCTCGGACCAGGTGTCTCCCCCGTTTGTGGATATTTCCACATAGCCGTAGTCGTAGCCGCTTTCGATTTCATACCAGTGCTGGAACGCCAGCGTCGCATTCGTCACATTCGTCAGATTGATGCTCGGAGAAACCAGCGAAGCATCTGCGTTGTTCTCGTAGGTTCCATCCAGATCGGTCCCCCATACATTAGGCTTGGATACGGCTTCGGCCGGTCCGGGGGCAGAAGGTACTCCCCGTTCCCATTCGTCCTTGGCTCCGCTATGAGTCCAGCCGTTATCCGTATTCGAATCGAAAGAATCGCTGAACAAGATAGCGGGACGACGAACGGTCAGCGAGGCTTCGTTCGACTTGACGCTTTCGTTGCCGCTGTAATCTATAGCGGTCACGGCATAATAGTAGGTGGTATTTTCCACCGTATTCGTATCGGTATACGTTGCCGACGTCACCGTGCCGATCGCTTCATAGCCTGTGCCGGAACGCGTGGAACGGTACACCTTATACTCCTTCAGATCTTCATCGGCGGGCGGTGTCCAAGTCAGCGTGACATTGCCGACAGGGTCCGCCGAAGCGCTCAAACTGCCAGGGGCTGCCGGGGCGGTACGATCCGGCGGCTGGATGGAAAGATCGTCGATGTACCATCCCGCCTTCTGCATCGAGGCATCGCTGGTCAGATTGAACATCAGGGAAATCTCTTGGCCCGCATACGGCTTCAAATCCACATACTGCGTTTTCCAGCCCCCGCTGCTTCCCGTGAAGGTCAACAGCGGCACGAAGGCATCGTCGCTGCCCTTGGAGGCGATGTACACTTTACCGAAGTCGATATTATTTTCCAAATCGTACCAATTCTTAAAGGAAAGCACGGCTCCTTCCGGACTTGTCGTAAGATCGATCGGCGGAGCAAGCAAATAAGAGTTGGCGTTGGCCGGATAAGTGCCTGTCAGATTGGTGGCGACCACCTTTTGCCCGGAATAGGCGCGTCCCGGACCGCTGCTCGGAACTCCCCAAGCCCAAGCGCCCCCTTCGCCTCCGGTGGTAAAGCCCATATTATCTTTCTCGAAATCCTGGAAATAGCCGGGCTTAACGCCGCTGGATACCGGGATTTTGTACACATTGCTGTTAAAACCGTTGTTGCCGTAATCGTTCACGCGGATATAATATTCCAGCCCTTTCGTATCGAGCAGGAACGCGGGGATCGTCGCTTCATAGATCCCGTCCTTGCTGTCGCCCGACTTGCGCTCCATCGGAATGTACGTGTAATGATCCGTGCCTGCCACTTTGGCGAACAATTCGACGGCGTTCACGGCTACATTATCTTTCACGCGGGCGGACACCCGGGCATCCAGCCCCTTGAAAACGAGAGTTAACGGCGTATGCTCCAATACGGGAGCTTCGTCATCGTCTCCGGCGGTTACGACCTTACCGGATACCGTACCGACTCCCTCCAGGACGGACCCGACTGCATCAAGCGCGTTGACGATGCCGTGACCGTATCCGTTATTCGGAGTGGCAGGATATTGGCTGTCCGTTCGCTTGGTCGCCGTATCCATAAGGATTTGCTCGAGCTGATCCACCGTCAGGGAATGATTGGCTTGCAGCAAAAGCCCGGCGATCGCCGTGGTATGCGGACCGGCCATGGAAGTACCGTTCCAGCCGCCCTCATATTTTCCGCCCGGAACGGAAGAACGGATGTTGACCCCGGGAGCCGAAACCTCCGGTTTAATCTCTCCGTAAGGAGAAGGACCGAGGAGTGAGAAATCGGCCAAGTTTTTGTTGATGTCGGTCGCTCCAGTGGCGAACGCTTCCGGATAGTTGGCCGGATTGGCTACGGAGCCAGGCCCGCCGGGATTCGTCGCTTTCTTGTTCCCTGCTGAAAATTCAGGGAAAATTTGCGCGTCCCGCCAAGCTCGAACCATAGGCCGGAACCATTCGTCGAGTCCCGCGCCGCCGCTCCAAGAGTTGTTCACGACATCCGGCGCCAGTTCGGGATGAAGGTTGCCCTGCGCATCTTTGGGAGCCAACAGCCATTGGGCCCCGTCAAGAATAATGGCGTCGGTCGTGCTCGGATTGAAAATCCGTACCGCGATCCATTTGGCCCCGGGGGCGACGCCGATTTGGTTCGAACCGTTCGCCTCCGAACCGACCATCGTGCCCATCGTATGGGTGCCGTGGCCGTCTCCGTCAGCGGGCAGCGGCGATCTGCTGTGGGGGTCGTACCAGCTGAGCTCCGGATTCACGACATTCCCGGAAGCGTCCAGTCCCCGCCACTTGCGCTGCAGCGCAGGATGTGTGTAATCAACGCCCGAATCCAGATTGGCCACAACGATGCCGGTGCCGTCGATGCCCTTGGCCCAAACTTCGGGAGCATTGACCTGTGAGATATTCCACTCCACGTTGTCTGGCTTGATCGCATCCGTTTTCACACGATCCTGTTTGACTGCATCCGTTTTGGCCTCGGCCTCTTTGTCGATTTCCACTTTATCCAGAAACCGCTCTTCATTCGGCAAAATTTTGTCGACTTCCGGGAGCTGGGCAATATTCTCCATGACGGATTTACTGCTCGTTACCGCCATGGCGTTGACAATATAAAAGCTCTTATAGTCTTTAACTCCCCCCTGTTCAAGTTCTTTCTTCAAATAGTGTTCCAGGGATTGCTGCGTGCGAGAAGCCGTTTCGCGTAGCGAGCTGACAACGGAGCTCCGTCTGGCGAGCTTGATTGCGGCCGGCGTGGCCTTTTCGAGAGTCAATTTTTGCAGGGCATTCTTGGAAGCGGCTGTCGTATCCGCCTGCTCTTTCATTTTAACGAGGTAAGTGACGTATTCGTCATCGCTAAACTGCTTGCTGAGCTTGGAAGAAACTTTATCGGTGGCAATGCGGGGAGAGCTGGATTTGAGATCGGTCTTTTGAGAGACGCTTGTGTTGTCGGCACTGGCCGGATAACTGAAGGTGAGAGAAAGAAGAATGGCCATCCCCAGGGAAAGATGCTTGCTTAACTTTTTGTGCTTCAACAATATTCATCCGCTCCTTTGACTTGGTTTCAGCAAATTTGTGGCATCCTCCAGAGAGAACATCTGCGGATCTGGTTGCTTTCAAGTCATGCCTTACCGGAATGAGGGTTTGTGAACAATCACCTCCAAGCAGGGACGGAGCAAGGGAATTCGATTGTCGAAGCCTATCCCTATGAGTTTTTAATAGAGTAGTTGATAATGATGATAGTATAATATTGTAAAATCAGATGCACAAGAACAATTATGTAATTTTATACAATAAAATAAGAAAATGGTATGCAAGCCCTACAAAAAAGCGCTCCAAGAGATCGATAATCCGGTCTCTTCGAGCGCCTGCGAATTTTCAATATATCTTATTTACCATACTTTCGACAGCTTATTTACCGGTACTTCGGCAGCCAATCGCCATGAGCCTCGATCAAATCGTCGCACAGCGCCACGATGTCGTCGATTGACAGCTCTGCCGACGTATGCGGGTCCAGCAGCGCGGCATGGTAAATGTGCTCTTTTTTGCCGGTGACGGCCGCTTCCAGCGTCAGCAGTTGGGTGTTGATGTTCGTGCGGTTGAGCGCGGCAAGCTGCGGCGGCAAATCCCCGACATACGTCGGCGTCACGCCGCTCGCATCGACAAGGCACGGCACCTCGACGCACGCTTCCTTCGGCAAATTCGTGATAAGTCCGGTATTCATTACGTTGCCGCCGATCTTGAACGGCTTATCCGTCTCCATCGCTTCGAGCATATACGATGCGTACTCGTTCGAACGGCTGTGTGTCAGGCTCTTGTCGTTGACGAGTTCCTCGCGCATCATCTTCCAATTCTCGATCTGGTGGATGCAGCGGCGCGGGTATTCGTCCAGCGGAATGTTGAACTGCTCGATCAGCTCGGGATACTTCTTCTTGATAAAGTAAGGGTGATATTCGGCGTTATGCTCCGAGGATTCCGTCACATAATAGCCGAACCGGAACATCAGCTCGTAGCGCACCATATCCCCATGCTTCTCCTTCTGCTTCTCCGAAGCGCGGCGCTTGATCTCGGGATACAGGTCTACGCCGTCCTTCGTCACCTCCAGCAGCCAGGCCATATGGTTGATGCCTGCGATCTTCGCCTGCACCCCATCACTGTCCAGCCCCAAGCAGCGGAACAGATGCGGCACGCAGGCCTGTACACTGTGGCACAGTCCTACCGTCTTGACACCGCCGTATGTAATCATCGCATTGGTCAAGACCGCCATCGGGTTCGTGTAATTGAAGAACCAGGCGTCCGGGCAAACCTCTTGGATGTCTTTGGCAAAATCCAGCATGACCGGAATGGTGCGGAGGTTCCGAAAAATGCCTCCGATCCCTATCGTATCGGCAATCGTTTGACGAAGGCCGTACTTCTTAGGAATTTCAAAATCCGTAATCGTGCAAGGATCGTACCCACCGACCTGGATGGCGTTCACGACATATTTCGCGCCGCGCAGCGCTTCCTTCCGATTCGTATACGCTTTCACCGTGCAGCCGCTGCCGAGCGAGCTTTTCAGATTGTTCAACATGTTCTCGGAATCCTTCAGCCGCTCCAAATCGATGTCGAACAATGCCAGCTCAAACTCCTGCAGCGCCGGCGTGAGCATAACGTCGCCGAGCACGTTTTTGGCGAATACGGTACTGCCTGCTCCAAGAAAAGTAATCTTTGCCATCTTCTTTTGCCTCCCCGCTTGTGGAAACGTCATTGTCTTGCCTGCTTTGACTATACTCCGCTTCGCCGGGAATGCATATGGACACAAACCATTTTCGTATGGAGAAATGTAGTGCGTCTTATTTTTTTTCAGCCACCCACATCAAAATTTGCAGAACCGTAATCAGTGCGAATGCGACCAGCGCCAGGAACGGAATCGTGACGAACCCGAACCAATCGATATAGTCCAAGTCGCATGGAACCGGGCCGCACGCCGCTGCTCCGGTTTTGAACCAGTCGGTCTTCTGCATGAGGTAATGGTATAGCGAAATGCCTCCGCCCCAAATGGACATCGGCAGAACATACAGGTACATATGTCGTTCCTTGCGCACGGCTGCGATGCCCAGTATAATCACGAGTGGATACATCAGGATGCGCTGGTACCAGCACAGCTTGCATGGGGTAAACATCATAATCTCCGAAAAGTACAGGCTCCCCAGCGTCGCCGTGAGCGCCACAACCCATGACAGATGGTGCCCGTTCTCCCGGATGGTTTGCTTCCAATTCATTCGTCAATCTCTCCCTTCTTTCTTGTCTACATCATATCAAAAGTGACGGAGGTGTACCATCATAGCTCACGTCTTTCACGAGGCGGCGTTCAATCCTCACCCCGGCAAAGGCGAGCTGGCCGTGCTGTTCGCAGGCCACGCCCAGACCGCACCGCAGCACAAGGTCGGGCCGCAGGTGCTGGACTATCATTTGGTGCATACGGTCGTTTCGGGCCGGGGCAATTTTCGCTGCGTGCATCGGGATTACCGTCTGGAGCGAGGGAACAGCTTCTTTATTTTTCCCGGCGAGCTGGTCACCTACGTTTCGGATGCTTTGGAGCCGTGGGCGTACCGCTGGGTCGGCTTCAAGGGCGAACGGGCGGACGAGTTTTTGAGCAAGGCCGGCATCTCCCCGGATAAACCGGTGATTTCCTCCGAACGGCTGCGCCGATTGACAGCGCTTTATTATCAATTGGAAAAGACGCTGCAGCTTGCCAAACCAGGCTGTGATATGCAAGCAGGCGGCTACTTGCGCCTCTTGTTCGGCGAATACACACAGGACCGGATGCGCGAGGAGGTGCCGAAAGAAGAAGGCTCCGTCATTCAGCAGCAGGTGGAACAGGCGATCCGGTGGTTGACGCTCCAGTATTACCAGCCGATCTCCATCGAGCAAATGGCCCGGACGCTCGGGTACCACCGGACGCACCTGTCCAAAATGTTCAAGCAGCACACCGGCCTGTCTCCCATGCAGTTTTTGCTGAAAATCCGCATGGAACGCGCGAAGCTGCTGCTTCAGGGGCCGTTGACGATCGAGCAGGTCGCCTCCTCCGTCGGCTTCGGCGATGCGCTGTACTTTTCCAAGCAGTTCAAAAAATATTGCGGGCACTCGCCCTCCGAATACCGTCACAACCGGCAGGTCTATCCGTACGACTGCGAAGGCTAGCAACCTTTGAGCGGACCGGCACGTCTTAGAGGGAAGAAGATTCCAACATCCGAGCGGAAAAGGAGAACTATGTTTCCGATGAGACGTTATTTCCCGGCAGTCTTGCTTCTGATCTGGGTCCTTGGACTGATATGGCCCGCGGGAGAGGCAAACGCGCTATCCTGTGCCAGACAACCGTCCGTCAATGAGGAGTTCGCCCGCAGCACGGTCGTATTTCATGGCAAAGCCGTTGGCGAGCGAAAAAACGGAGCAACCACGTTCGAGGTGACAGAAGCCTGGAAGGGCGTCGCTTCCGGCAAAATCGACGTGCAGGTAAGCACCATGTGGATGCCGGTGCAGCAAGGCGAGGCGTATCTCGTCTACGCCGCCCAGCAAAACGGAGTGCTGACCGCACACCTCTGCGGCCGAACTGCGCTGTGGGAGCAGGGGCGCGCGGATACAGCGTCTTTTCCCCCGACATCGGTTACGTTAAAAAACACTCCGGCAGCACCTTGGAGCTTGACGGTTGCAGGAACGGTCGTGGCACTCGTATTTGCGGTTTTGATGACGAGCCTTATGATTGCTCGCCGTGATCCCTAACGAAAATAAGCGGACAGCCGCTTTCACCGTCGAAAGCGCTGCCCGCTTATTTTCTACGCATCTTTTAAAAAACGCTGCCTTACACCGAGAAGCTGTACGCCACTTCGTCCGCCTCGTGCCGGACCAGTCCGGTCCATTGCTCCCGTGGCACAAGATCAACCACGGCTTTGACGGCGATCCGGCCGAAATCCAGCTGCGGCACCTGCTGCAGCGTCAGCCGGTCGGTCATCAGCCTGCCCAGCAGGCCGGGAAAACGGGCTTCCATCTGCTTCAACCGGTACAGCCCGGTTTCAAAGTCCTTGCGCGACGCGTTCACCGAGCCCAGCACGCATTTGTTCTCCAGCACCAGCTCCTGGTTAATCCGGTCGGAGGAAATCCGGATGCTCCGGTTGCCCGGAGTTACCCCGAGAAGCGCCAGCACGCCGTTCGGCCCCATGGCAGCCATCGCGTCAAAGGCGAGCGGGCTGTAGCCCGTGCATTCGAAGATGAGGTCCGCGCGCCGGCCGTTTCGCTGCAGGAACGCACCCAGCGCGGATACGGCGGGAGCGCCCCCGGAGCCCGCCGGGGCGGCTGCCTCATCTTCCGCCCGCGCGTACATCGCTCCGCAGGCCCGCACCAGCTCGGCCCCGATCGAATCGTCCGGCGACTTGGACCATACCACGGTATCCAGCCCCAAACACCGGCACGTTAATGCAGCAAGCAGCCCAAGCGGCCCCGAGCCGAGCACCACCGCCGTCCTTGGCTGCCAGACGAGCCGCTGCTGAATGCGCTGCACCTCGTTCCACACCTTCTCGACAATGCTCTGCGGCTCGGCCAAAATCCCGTAGGCGAGACTTCCCGCGGGCACCTTGACCAAATATCTCGCATCCTCGACATAATAATCCGACAAATACCCGTGCGCGCCCCGGATGCCGCGTTCCGTATACTGCCCCGTTTCGCAGAAGTCCTGCTGCCCGTTACGGCAGTTGACGCATCCCGGCTCCGCGCACGGCCTGCGCACCAAGGCGCAGACCGCGTCTCCCGGCGCGAACCCCGTGGCCGGGTCGGCCTCTTCCACGACGCCGAGCGATTCGTGCCCGATCGTAAGCGCCGTTTCGCCCGTCGGCGGCACGCCATACTTTTCGTTCATGATCTCGCGGTCCGTCCCGTCAAGCCCGATGCAGAGCACGCGGACGAGCACGTCCGTCTTCGTCTGCCGCGCGGGACGCTCGATCTCGACCAGCTCCAGCTTCGGCGACGCCGCCCCGGTCACCGCTCCGCCCGCGGGTGCAAGGCCGGTTACGCGCACCGCCTTCATCGCTTCTCTCCCGCCGCATGAAGCAGCTTCGCGTCGCTTTGATCCTCCTGGCCGCGTTCCCGGTGCCGGAACAGCTTCAGCTTCGCCAAATATTCCTGCACCACCTTGACGAACGTCGCATGGGACCAGGTCAGCGGCGAAACCGACATCGGCTCGCCGCTGAACGGATGCACCTGTTCGGCCAAAATCCCCGAAGGCAGCGCATGGTTCATCGTCCATCGCAGAAGATCCGCCGCCTCCTTCAGCTCCGCTTCGCTCTTCGCCGCGGCAATCACGTATTCCGCGTACCAGAGCGTGCAAATAAACCACGGGTTGCCCGGCACCTTGGCGACATCCTTCGTCACCTGATGATAATAATCGTTGGAATACCGGGCAAGCCCTCCCACTTCCGTCTGCACCCAGAGCTGCTCACGAATCGCTTTCATAGTAGAAACGACCCGCGGATCGTCCGGCTCAAACATCCCGAAGTCGAACATCGCGTACATGCTCGCATCCAGCGTCAAATCCGGCTCGTACGCCTGCTTCTCATCATTCCAGTAGAGCGAACGGATAAACCGCTGCTCCTGCTCGGAATAAAGCGAGTGCTCGACCGCCTGCTTCACGCTGGCCGCCTTATCCCGGTAGTGCATCGCTCTCAGCTTGTCCCCGAAATGCTCGGCGAAGTCCGCGGCGGCAAGCAGCCCCGCATAGACGCTCGCGACCGTGAACAAATGCACGCCATAGCGTTCCTCCCACAGGTCGTGCGAAGGCAGCGGCAATCCCGAAGCATCCGTATAACGCGCCATAAAATCGGCCGCAGGCAGGACGAGGTTATCGTAGTCGTCGCGCGCTTCGTCCAGCGTCCGGGCCTGCCGGTGATGATGCCACAACGCGAACAGCACAAGCGCCGTCTCATCCTCCTGGATGGCAAGCTGCTTCTCGCCTCGGGCATTGACCCACGGGTGCCAGCTCGAACCGACGGAGCCATCCGGGTTGTACTTGTGGAGCAAATAGCCGTCCTCCGACAATCCCCGCTTGCAAAACTGGAAAAATCGTTTCGTCAGCGCATGATAGCCGCTTCGGTCAAGCGCATGCGCAATCAGGGCGCCGTCCCGCGGCCACATATACGAGTATGTGTCGCGCGCAAACTTCAAAATGTCCGAATCGTTGGCGGCCAGAATCGCCCCACGGTTGTCCGTATTCGTGCGAACCACGAGCAGGCTGCGTTTATAAAAGGAAGCCATGTCCGGCTCAAGCAGCTTCAAATCATGCCGGTCATGTCCGAGCCACTGCCCCCAGTAGTTGTACGTGCGCTGCAGCAGCGCTTGCGGCGTAGCCGAACGGACCGTGCGCTCCAGCTTGCGGAGTTCCCGATCTTCCCGAGCGAAGCAAATCCAGAACCAGGCTTCCTTCGCTCCCTTGGCCGGGACCCGCAAGACCAACTCGACCGTTCCGTCAACCGACCCTTGCGCAATCGGATTGCCGCCGAGCCGCCCGTCTTCCGCATCCCGCCATGTCCCTTCGAGCCGGTTCATTTCCTTTTGCCCGGTCGCATACGTAGTAATTCCCACTTCCTTCTGATCCTGCCCCCGGCCCGACAACGACATATACCGGTGCCCCTTGTAAAATACAAGCGATTTTAATTCCGGGTCGTAGTAGACCGTATCGCCCATGCCGTTGCCGTACAAATGCAGGTCCAGATGGAAATACAGCTTCACCTCGCGTTCCCGGTCCCAATCGTTTTCGACGACCACCTTGCGCATGAAGACATTCTCCTGTACGTCCACGCCGTCGCGGAGCTGCAGCTTGAGGCCGAGCCGTTCGTGCGTGCAGGCGACGTTCGTAATCAGGGTATCGTTCAAATAACCGGACTGCTTCTTCAGCTCCGGGTGATCGATCCAGAAAAAATCTTCCGCCGTCCACACGCCAAAATGCGATAAATGATCCAGCGCTTGATTTTCCTGACCCACATAAGGGAAATAAATATCCCGAACATTGTAATGGACGTCAAAATTCATAAGCACATTGCCGTTGCCTATAGGCAAATCACGGGCCATAACGCTTCATCCCCTTCCTGCTCACCCTAATTTTCCCCATGAGTGGAAGGAATTTATGCATTCGACATAAAAACCCGTCGCATCCTTTGGTATATTATGGTATACTAAAAGTAAATGCAAGAAAAGGCCGACCTGTAGAGGCCAGCCTTCGTATGAATATGGTTATGGGCAAGTGCCGCTTATTTGCGTTTTCTTCCGTGTTTCACTAAGGTCATGCGACGGGTGTGGCGCAGCCAGGAATAGTAGGCTTTCAAATCACGAAGTTGAATATCCTGAGACACGCGGCCCAAGAACGTAACGACAATCATTTTATGCAGAGGATTGCCTGCGATATCAATTTCATCCTTCAATTCAACAAACTCGGCGACCATCACAAGGTCATCGTCAATCAGGTAAACGTCTTTTTCATTTGCATAATAAGGTTGGACTTTACAGTTCTTCAGTCTTTCCCACAAAAAGGAGCAAATATGCTCAATTCCGCCCTGCTCGTTCTCCACACGCTCCGACCATCGGCTGAGTGCATGGCTGGTAATGACGATATCTGCTACTTTATAACCATTAAATTCAATATAGTAGGGTTCGTAGGTGCTCCAACGATTCATAACTTTGTCTCTCATTACAATCCCACCCCCTTTGTAAAGCTAAAAAAGTGTGCTACTTCTAATGTAGTATTCGTATTACATAGAGTCAAGAGGCAGACCACCAGATAAACGCTTTTTTAGAAATTGCTATTTCTTTTCATACGTTTGTCCATTACAATAGTTTCAGAGAGGAGTGACCAGGTTTGGGACAACCAATTCCCGATTTCGGAAAATTTCTTGAGGGTCTTCGAGGTTCGATGTCTTTGCGAGAAGCGGCTCGCAAAAGCGGTCTTTCCCATGCCTACATTCGGGATCTTGAGCTTGAGCGAAACCGTTCGACCAATGACAAAATAACCCCGTCGCCGGACACGCTTCAGAAGCTGTCGGCTGCATACGGCTACCCCTATACTGACTTGATGATTAAGGCAGGGCATCTGATGAGCAGTCATGTTGCATCGTCGTTCGCCCCCAAGCCAAACGAGGATATGGACCTGTCGAACGTTTACTTCATCGAGATCGGTATGAAAGAAATTACGTATTACCAGAAAGGAGCGACAATTACGAGGAGCATTGAGTCGCTGCTTGATTTCAGCAGCTTTTTGGACCGGTTGGAAGAGAACGATTTCAAGAAGATGGACACCGATCTTTACGTCAATTTCAATCACATCCGCAAATATGACGAACGGCGCGGCCGGCTTTATTTTCACGAAGACGGCGAGGGACCGCACGTCACCATCTCAGCAATCCGCCAACGGAAATACCACGAACACCTTCTGCGCAAAGTGGCGATCAACACCAAAAAAAGCTTGGAATTTTCCTTCAGTAAAAGCGGCAAATCGGCAACTTTCTCTACAGCGGAGAAAAACGTCTAGTTTCGTCCTGCACTATTGTACCTATCACCGCCCGCGAGCGCGAACGACTGCCGCGGGCTATTTTTGTATCGGATTCTGTCAGTAGGAGTGGAGTGAATACCTGTTAGTATTATTCTATGCTTCCGGCTCCTGTTTAGAATGCATTCGCTGAGAGTGTTCATAGTTTTTTAGCCGCTCGCCCTAAAGCTTGTCCTCCTTTAGTGCTACCATACTCCAAATTAATCCACGTTACGGAATTTGTCACCCCCTCAAAAGTGTAACCTCCCTTAATAAATTCGCACCTGGGTACGAAACAGCTTCTCCGTATCCTCAGGCGCCATGTTGACTTTGGCCAGCAGCTTATACGCTTCCTTCAAGTATTCAATGGAATCCGTTCCCGGCTGTTCTTGAAAAAACCGAACGACCTCCAGCAGCATTCCGGTACTGCTCTCGTCCCCCAGAGCGAAGCGTGTTTCGGATAAAATCAGCTTGGCCATATGGATGTTGCGGTCATTCCAGCTATGCTCGATAATCTGGCGGCAGATCGTCTCCGCTTCCTCGTATTCTCTGCATCGGTTATGCAGCTTCGCCAGTCGCAGCCGCGCGATCTCGACAAAATAAGGCTGCTTGGTCGCCTCTCCGATTTCCAAAGAACGGCGCTGATGCTCGAAGGCCAGCTTGTACTCTCCCATATCGGCATACAAATCCCCGATATTATTGTTAAAGATCAGCTCAAACGAAGGATGGTACGCAAAATAAGCGGCAGTCTGCTTGTATTCTTCCTCCGCATCCGCATACTTCCCAACGGCTTGGTAGCTTTTACCTAGCAAATTATGCGAGCGGAACCGGGAAATCGGGGAAAGCCTCTTTCTGCTTTTGACAGCCTGAAGGAGTGAAATGGCGGTATGGTATTCTCCGATTCCGTAGCGATAGGCGGACATCGTAAGCTGAACGGAAATCGCGAGCTCCTGCGGGACGCTGTGCCGCTGCACGAGGGCGTACGCTTCTTCAATCCATTCGGAGGCATGGCCCGGATCGATGTTGACATACATGAACGAAAGCCGGTTTAAGCCGGCGGCGAGCATGGGAATGTCCTGCAGCTCTCGGGCCAGATCAATCCATTGCTTGTATTCGCTCTCGGCTTCCTTGAAATTTTGCCGAACGTCTTCGACAAATGCTCGAAGCGCATGCAAGTCGGCCCGGTACACCGGTTTTACCTCGAACCTTATCCCCTTCAGCTGTTCCGTCCACTTCCGGATCGTCTCGTAATCCCGTTCCTTCTCGTATCTCTCCTGAAGGTATTCGAGAATAAGCCCCAGCGCTTTCTGGTCGGGGTCCTTCCGACTCATCCGTTCCAGCCAATCGATAATCGGCATTCCAAGTCGATCCAGCAGCTTTTCAACGATCGTGATGTGCGGGAAATAGTCCTCATTTTCAATCCGTGAGATCATACTGCGGGTACAAATGCCCTCGGAAAGCTCCTTTTGCAGCATCGGGACGGCTTCGCGTCTGGAGCGAACGAGCTGTCCGAAATGATCCAGGTTCATAGCAAGCTTCCCTCCTTATCCGCTCCGATCATCCATAGATTGCTGCAGTACGATTTGGTGATCCAATCGAGCTTGGCATACGTCTCTTGAGAGACATGACGGCTTCGCGCGCCGGTCATGGATCGGATCTTCAGCCCACAGTCCAAGAGCAGCCGATGCAGCTCGACCGGCATCAGCATATTGTAATTAGTCGGCTCGCCCCGCAGACGCTTCAGCGCATCTTCGTGCGGCAAATTGCCGGGACCCAAACAAGCGATAACTATGCCGCCTCCCGGCTTGATCACCCGGGCCATTTCGCGAATCATTCCGTACGGATTCCGCACCCACTCCACCACCGTGCAGCAGAAAACATAGTCGAAAGTCTCGTCTTCCTCAGGAATCGGGTCGCAATCTGATAAATACGCCTCGACCTGCCTTGCCTTGGCACTTTCGACCATGGCCGGAGAAATGTCAATGCCCGTCGCGAGAAAGCCCATCTCGTTCAAGCGCTTCGTACCGATCCCCGGCCCACAGCCGACGTCAAGCACGCGCCGCCCTCCATCCCGGACCGCAAATTTCGCAAAATATTTCAGCAGCAGGCTTCGGCTGCCGTTATCCCACAAGTCTTCATTCGAAAAGAAGGCGCTAAATTCGTCCCACCACGCTCCACTATATACGTCAACCGTCATTAGGCGTATCCTCTCTTTTCCCCAGATCATCGCTCCATCCGGCTTCGGACCGAGCCGTTCCTATGCCAAAACATGGCATAAAGTCGCTTGAAGTTCAGCATGGACTCTTGTACACTGTAGCTTTGGAGCAAATAGCCTGCTTTGGTTACGTGCAGTCCACTATCTCTAACACTACCAAAGTCTAGGCTTCTTTGCCATGATTGCTTGAACGAAACGTAGTGATGGATTAGAGCGTTTGTTGAAAAGCAGAAAAAAATTGAATATGGCATAAGGAAGTGCAACGTGGAGCATCTTGGTCTTTTTACTGTTTTATGCTTAATGTCAAACCATTGGATTTATTGTTCTGCAGCCTGGCTTTACCGTTCTTTGCTTCTTTCTTTTTTTCAGGCTTCGACTAATGCATGCCCTTCTAGTCACTCTCATTATTTATTTGTATACAATCACCTCCGAGATGTTGCTATATGTTTTGGGAGGCCGTTTTCATATCGAAACCATAATGATATTACTTAAAGAAAGTAAAGTCTTACCTTTTTCTTAAGCAGTTTAAATTTGTCGATAACAGGAATTCTTTTAAATTACGCATCGGCTTTACTTTTATCTCGTTCAATCATAAAAAACGTCATACAAGCAACCGTTTGACTAAAATTTTATTTTTATTACTAAGCGTCGGTCTTATAATAATGATGCTTATTATTTCTTCCGTGTTCTTTTGGGGGACACAAATATTTCCAACTTTTTGGAATTTGAACTATTCTATTAATAGGACTAATACATTACTTGTACGTTAAGGAACTGTCGGAAATGTAGATGTTTCTATCAATCTGATCTCTTTCAAACACAGTTTCAATATATTCACAGATCAATAGTAGTCCAATATTAATATACAAAATTCGACAAATGATGACTTGTTAAGTGGATAAATGTGTAATAAACTATAAGCAAAATAAAGAATTTTTTATAATTAACCAGACAATAATCTGTCGCGACTTTTTATCTATGCCTTAATTACTATTTAATAATTCATAATATACGAAATGAGGCTTAGAGATGAATTTGTTTCTCAAATTTTTATTTTTTTTCCTTGAGTACGGCTCAGTAATTGTTTTGTCTTTGGCTGCTTTTCGTTTAAATATTCGCTATCAGCTTCATAAAATTGCTGTAAGTTCTATTATGATGTCAATCGTCTCTATCTATATAAGAGATTATCTAAATCAAACTACTCTTGCTTTCCTTCCAACATTAGTCGTTGAGATTATTTTTTTTGTAATCCTGTTTCGACTTCCGATTCTTTTTTCATTTCTTATTACTTTATTAGGGACTTTAGCAAGTTCAACATTGGAAATAGCCTCTGGCTGGATACTTAATGAAGCTGCCCTTGTTACATACGAAATGCTTCAAGAAAATCCTATTCCTGTTCAACTATCAACTTTTATTTTAAATCTACTGATCGCCAAATATATTCTGTATAGAAAAATTGGATTTCATTTCACTACCAGAGATTCGCTAAAAGGATATAATTTTTACTTGTCAGCCAGTTTGGTCATTGCAGTTGTTTTACTACAAATTAATATATATTTTATTGAACAGAATTATGTTAATTCGATTATTTTATTAACATCTGCAACTGTGTTATTAATTTGTATATACCTTTCTTATAAACACAATATACGGTTATGGAAAGAAAGACGGGAACGGCTGGAAAAAAGATGAATTTTATTGATAGATCCACCTCATATTTGGTTCGATTTATTAGAAAAAATAATCCTGATGCAGCATCAGAAGCAGTTTTAAAATATTCTCTTTCACTACTAATTAATACTGGTCTTGCGATCTTTCTTTCCCTAAGTATTTGTACAATAACTGGTCATTTTAAAATTGCAGTAATTTCAATAATTTACTTATTAATTCTGAGGTATGTAAGCGGGGGAATTCATCTCTCATCATCTTTAAGTTGTTGTTTACTTACTATATTTATGATAATAACAATCTCCCACTTGAAATATGCTTATTCAACTATCGGAATTGCATTTGATATTTTTTCAGCGATTGTTTTTTTAATAACTGCACCCAATGGGATCAAGGGGCTCAGTTCAATAAAGTCCAATTATTATCCTTTACTAAAAATTTCATCGCTAGTGCTTGTTGCTTCAAATTTTTACGTTCAATCTTCAGTTCTTTCGACCGCTAATATCGTTCAAGCTTTCTGCACTACATCTTTTGCTTACCATTTAAAGGATTTAGCAGAAAGGAGAAAAAAATGAAATCACGCATAGCTTATTTTGCAAATATTTTTTTGGTTTTTTTTGCAACAATGGCTGTTAGTACTAATTCGTTGATGTGGCACCGCCCAGAAACACCAGATGAACTTCTTAAAAAATAACGCCTTAGTTTTCTGGTTTACCCCGGACAAACAATTTTACTTTCCTTCGAGATGCCCCCTCCTCCGATAACGCCCCTGAATTAGCCCAAGATAAACGGACGATTACCAACTTCTCTCTACGAAGCAGACATGTGACCTAATGGCAATCGTCTTTTTAAATTGGACCGCCCTAAAGTCATTCCGGCATGTCATGAGATTCATGGGTACATTTTAAGTTTTCTTTCATGCAACTTTTTTCGCTGTATTTCGTTTATAAAGGAGGATGGAGTCTAACCATATCCATGGAAAGGATTTGAATTATGTCCGTACCGATGCCCGGCAGTCCTCGTACTCAGACGACCGCTGCCGCTGCCGCAAAGAAAAAAAAGAAGCCGGTTAAAAAGAAGAAACGGCGTTCGTCCACCTTGGCTTCAATTACACTTTATACGTTCTTTTTCATGTTTTTGTTCGGAAGTGTGTTCAGCTTGTGGTTTTTTCTAACGGAAACCGGCACGAATCTGCGCTTGATGATGGCTGATACGATCATTTCGACACAGCACCGCGATTGGGCGAAATACCTCATCGGCGAGGAAGAGCT
Source organism: Paenibacillus elgii NBRC 100335 (assembly GCF_004000865.1). Taxonomy (GTDB): domain Bacteria; phylum Bacillota; class Bacilli; order Paenibacillales; family NBRC-103111; genus Paenibacillus_G; species Paenibacillus_G elgii. The sequence continues at coordinate 118,080 of NZ_BIMB01000001.1, forward strand.
CAAAAAACGGGTTGACCGGTATTGGGCGCAGTTCGACACGTATTCCGAAATCAAGGATAAGGACCTTGTGCGCGTTGACCATAAACCGGCGACAACAGTGGTCGAAAAAAAGCCGCCTGTTGAGGTACAAGACATTGAAGGAAAAAATTTTAAAGGCAAGCTGCTGATCGTGAACGATCCGAAAACGCTGCGTATCGCCGTTCCGGGCACACGCGGCAAGGGAGAAAAGGTTTCCTCGATGGTTAAACGACTGGGGGCCATTGCCGGCGTTAATGCAGGCGGGTTCGTCGATCCGGAATGGAAAGGCAACGGATTTCAGCCGACCGGCCTCGTTATGTCGGGAGGCAAGATCTTCTACAACGACGGCGGCATGAACACGCGCAATCACATCGTAGCCATCGATAAGGAAGGCAAGCTGATCGCGGGTAAATATACGCCGAACGAGCTGATCAAGATGGGCGTTCAGGAAGCGGTCACCTTCGCTCCGAAGTTTATCGTCAACGGCGTGGGCATGATTAAAAATCAGGCTGACGGCTGGGGAATCGCTCCTCGCACCTCGATGGCGCAAAAAGCCGACGGCACCATCATGTTCGCCATCATCGACGGACGCCAGCCGGGATACAGCATCGGGGCGACGTTGTACGATATTCAGAACATTTTTCTGGAGCATGGCGCGGTGACAGCGGCTAATCTGGACGGCGGCTCCTCGACCGTACTGGTCAAGGACAACCAGATCTTGAACAAGCCTTCCAGCGAATACGGCGAACGGTATTTGCCTACCGCCTGGCTGGTGTTCGAAGACCCGGCCAAAGCGAATATTAAAAACATTTGGGAAGGACTCGACCCAAGCAAGATCGATCCGTCCAAATGGTAAGCATCTGCTAAAAACCAAACGGGATCTTGGGCATAGCGCCGAAGATCCCGTTTTTTTTGCAAGTCAAGCTTTAATGCTCCTCGCGTTCGACCGTCGTGGCTGCGATAGACGCTTCGGCTGCGGCCACATCGTCTGTACCGTTTTCCGGTTTGCTGCTTCGCCACGATTTCACTTCCTGACCTACTTGAGCTGCCGCCAGCTTCGCTTTTCCCGCCATCTCCGACGTCGTGCGTCCTATGCTTTCCGCCGCAGTCTGCGCTTTTTCCGATACGGCGGAGACGATCCGCTTCGATTTTTCCGCAACGTCGCCTGCAATTTGCTGCGTCTTCTCGCTCACCTGATGATAGCCCTCTTTCAAGTCGGCGCGCAGCTCGCGTCCGGATTTAGGCGCAAACAGCAGTGCCGTCACCGCGCCAAGCACACCGCCGATTACAGCTCCGACGAGCAAATCCTTATTTCTTTTTTCCGCTGCCATCGTTCTTCACTCCTTTGATTTCATGGGTCTGGAAGCTTGCAGGCGATGCCAGAGCTGCAGGCCAGCGGCTGTCAGCTCCATCAGGTCATTTGCGGCATCCCGATGGCTATGTAACGCTTTGCGCGCCTCAAGTGCCGTGTTCTCAATGGCGAGTGACGCGGACTTCACGATTCGGGATACCCGCTGCACCGCTTCTCCCGTCTCCTCTGCCGCTGCAAACCAAGCGTCGACCGCTTGCATTTTGCCTTGCAGGTCCTGCATGACCTCGGTTGACACCCGAAGCAAGCTTTCGGTGCTCTCTGCAGTTTGCTGTACTTGCTGCTGCATTGTGTCAAGCGCAGTCTCGGCATGCCTTAGGGCACAAATCGCCAAATACGCGAAACGTATAGCCAGCCCGATGAGCACCAGAAAAGCCAAAATACAGACCGCCGCACCCCATTGCCACCACATGACCTTCACCTCCGTCATCCCAGCCGCTTCTAGACGAATGCCTATGAGATAGTACAGTATAAGACGGAGGCGCCCATTTTGACACAACTTCCGAAAAAAAAGGACGAGGAGCTTGGCAATATCGCTGTGCCTTTGACTGCGGTTATCCTCTTTCGCAGTCACTGTCGGGAACGAGATAGCTAATGAAAAGAAGACGACCCCCACCCCATAATTGGGAATGAAGGTCGCGTGCTAACGTTTGTCGCATGAGACTGCTCATAAAAGCTGTAAGTTCTTCAGTGGCCTCACTGCTACAGACTTATTTTTTCTCTTTAAGCTTTGCATAACCTGCAGAACCGGGGCCGCCGCTTAATTGAATATAGTACTCCCCGGTTTGAATGTATAAATCGGTCTGAAGAGACTCTCCGGGTCGCAAAGTGAATTCAAAAATCGTTTTATCGACAAGGTACTTTATGACTCTTACAGTTAATGGTTTGGTGCTATTAGGATCTGTATAAACGGAAAGCGCATAATATCTCCATATATTATTGACTAAAATTCCCGATGCCGTATATTCCTGTTTCGATTCTTTTGTAACAGAAATAGAATTTTCTAGCGATTTGCCCGCCGTAGCAGCATCATTCCATGCCATGCTGTTGATCGGAGCATGATTGGTTCCGGCAAAGCTTGCCGTCGGTGCCAACACGCTTGCTAGTAAAGCTGCTGTAGTACCTAATGCTATAAGTGTTTTCTTCATGCTATGGTTCGGCTCCTCCTTAAGCGTTTTAATTGTGAATTACGGCTGCTCTTGGGCAGTTTTACTAATTTACTTTAATATAATAGACGGCTATGAGCTCTCGGACGTCATCATAAACTTTAACTGTGGCAGATCCCTTGGAAAGTCCCTTAACCTCTCCGTTTTTGCAATCCACTTTGACGACATTTTTATCAGAATTAGTACATTTTGCTCCGGAATCAATGCTGGCTTCCATTCCTACGCCAATACCAAGCATATATTCCGGGGCTTTAGCCAGAGATCCATTGATTGAGTTGGTATGCCCGGACGCTTGCGCTCCGGTGCTCTGAAAGCCCAAAATGAGAGGAAGAGCCAGTGCCGATGCTAAAAGAGTATATTTCAGATTCATAGTATAAAAATACCTCCTTTTTTTTGAGACGCATCCATATGATAAACGAAATATCTTTATGAGTGGTTATTTCAAATAATCCCGCATGAAATCAGCAATATGTTGCACAAAAATTGTCGAATAAAAGCGAATTTTGAAGGGCTATCTTTGGATTCAGCCGTTTTTACGTGTTCAAGAAATGATTTATGTCTTCTATTCGGACGGGTCAGACGTTCTTTTATTGGCTCGTCTCTCCCCTGCGCTTCCCCCAAAATGTCCATCCGGTAAACCTTGTCATAGAGCGCTTGGAATCTACGCTTCTTGTTCTCCTGACCGCATGAGTTAGTTTCTCTTGGTTGTTGAAGTTTTCCTTTGGTGTTGTTTACGGCTTGGCATGTCGCTCGCCCTGTCTCCGGGTATGCAAAGCAGAAAAAAAGCCTGGTTGCCCAGGCTTTAAAGTTCGGCTTAAAACAGCCGTTTCAGCTCTTGTTCGATTCGCTGCACCGCTTCATCCGCATGACGGACGCGGAGTCGGATCGGCTCCGTGGTATAACTTTCTTCCGCGTGCTCGTAGCGCGGATCGTAGTAATATTCGAGCAGCAGCCCCGCGGCTTCCTCAAATTCATGGTTCAGCAGATGCTGTTCGATTTGCGCGGCAACCGGCGTATGAAGCCGGCGGTGAATTTGCCGAAAAGCGGCGAGGCAGGCGTCCGCGTGCTCCTCCGGCCGATATTCCTGCACAATGTGCCGTATCCGTTCTTCCAACGGTACCTCGATCCGGATCGGGATGCCGCTTGTTTTGGCTTCTGCCAAAAAGCCGGGCATCACCACCCGGCCGATTCGGCGGCTTTCGGCCTCCATCAGCACGAAAGGCCGGTCCTGATAGCGCAGCAGCTCGTGGACAAGCAGCGATTCGAACGTCTTTTGGTTGTTCGGCACAAGTCCGATCTGCCCGAAGATGGAGCCGCGGTGTCCAGCCATCTGCTCAAGATCGAGCACAGGGTACCCCCGCTCGGCTAGCTTGTTGAGGATCAGCGACTTGCCGGTGCCGGTATGGCCGGCGATAACGACGACCTTGGGCTTGAGCTCGAACGACTCAAGCGTCTGTACGACCCACTGACGGTAGGCCCGGATGCCTCCGGTTAGCCGATAGGCGCGGATGCCCATGAGCGACAGCAACGTGGCCGACGTCCGGCTTCGCATACCGCCCCGCCAGCAGAAAACGGCTTTGTTCGGACCTAGCGCCTGAAATTCCCTAATGAAGGCCGGCAGCTTGGCAGACACGATCTCAAGCCCTCGCTGCTTGGCTTCTTCGATGCTGATCTGCTTATAGGTTGTGCCGATCTCCGCCCGCTCCCGGTCATCGAAAAGCGGTATGTTCAAGCTGCCGGGGATCGTAAATTCTTTGAATTCTCCCGGAGAACGGACGTCGACAAGCGTCAGCTCCCGTTCCTGATGCAGGCGCAGTAGCTCCTGCACGGTTATGTCTTGTTGCAACGCGTCCTCGCTCCTTTGGCTTCATATGGGGCGTGCTGCGGCATAGCTGCACGTCCTAGGCGGCTGCTTACAGCGATTCCAGGACGCGGATTTCGCCCGGATGGCCGGCGGTCGTCTCGCCGATGATCGCAGCCTCGACGCCTGCGCGGCGCAAGTCGCCCAGCAGGGCGTCTGCTTTGTCCGCGGCGACGGCGATCAGCAGCCCGCCGGAGGTCACAGCGTCGCAGAGAATCCATTGATCAAGCTGATCGATGGATTCGGCGAAAGCCACGGTACCTTCGAGGTGGGCATAATTGTTCTTGGTGCCGCCCGGGACAAAACCCGCCTCGGCCAGCTCACGGACGCGCGGCAACACAGGCACCTGAGTCTTCCCGATGCGCACGCCTACGCCGCTGCCTTTGGCCATCTCGGCCGCGTGGCCGAGCAGTCCGAAGCCGGTCACGTCGGTACAGCCGTGCACGTCGTACGGCTCCATCGTTTCCGCAGCCGTCTTGTTCAACGTGGTCATTACCTTGGTGACCCGTTCGATTTCTTCCTGGCTTAAGGCGTCTTTCTTGATCGAAGTCGTCAAGATGCCGACGCCGATCGGCTTGGTCAGGATCAGCTTGTCCCCTGGTTGGGCCCCTGCATTCGTCTTTGCTTTGGACGGGTGCACCAGTCCGGTGACGGCGAGACCGAACTTCGGCTCGTTATCGTCAATGGAGTGACCTCCTACGAGCGTCGCTCCGGCTTCTTTGACCTTATCGCCCGCGCCGCGCAAGATGTCGGCCAGTACCTGCTTGTCCAGCTTCTTGATCGGAAAGGCCACGATGTTCAGCACCGTCAGCGGCTTCCCGCCCATCGCATAAATGTCGCTGAGCGCATTGGCCGCCGCAACCTGACCGAAAGCGTAAGGATCGTCGACGATAGGCGTAAAGAAATCGACGGTTTGGACCAGCGCCAGCTCGTCCGTCAGCTTGTATACCCCGGCATCGTCGCTCGTATCGAGGCCGACGAGCAGGTTTGGATCGGGCGTCGCCGGAGGAAGGGTCCGGATTACCTGCTGCAGATCTGCCGGACCGATTTTGCAGCCGCACCCGCCTTTCGTAGAGTAAGAGGTTAATTTGATCGGTTCGTTAACACTCATCTTTCGGATCAGCTCCTAAACATGATTTCCATAAAGTACAGGTTAGCACAGTTGGCATTTAAAAAAAAGCAGGTATAATGAAGTCATGAAATGGCGGCCTATCTCTGCGACAACAGGATAAAAGCAGGTCATAACAGGAGGATACAGCGGATGAATCGGGAACAAGGACTACAGTTGATCGAGAAAGTGAAGATCGTCGCCATTGTGCGCGGCGTGGAGGAACGGCATATCGAGGGATTAGCAGATGCGCTGGTCAGCGGTGGAGTGCCGGTCATGGAAGTGACGCTGAATACGCCGGGAGCGCTTGGCATGATCGAACGGCTTCAAGCCCGGTTCGGGGAACGGATGTACATCGGCGCAGGGACCGTCGTGGACGTGGACGACGCGCGGCAAGCGCTGGAAGCCGGAGCGTCGTACTTGGTGACTCCGAACACGGACGAGCAGGTGATCCGTTACGCTGCGGAGCGCGGCGTTCCGATTTTCCCGGGAGCGATGACACCGACGGAAGTTGTAAAAGCATGGAAAGCCGGGGCGACGGCGGTGAAAATATTTCCGGGCGCCAGCCTCGGAATTGGCTATTTCAAGGAATTGATGGGCCCGCTGAATCACATCCCGATGATGGCGGTTGGCGGCGTGAACGAGGATAATATCGCCGAGTTTATGAAGATCGGCTGCTACGGGGTCGGCATCGGCGGCTCACTCGTGAACCTGAAAGAAATCGCCGCCGGTAACTTTGGCTGGGTGCGTGACAAAGCGGCCCGGCTCGTAGAGCGGTCCAGAAGCTGAATCGCATCGGAGAGGAGCCTGCTGACTCATAGCAACATGCGCATTAACCTCATCGGCACTTCCGGCACAAGTGATTAAGGGTTCCTAAGCGATGAAAGTTAGAAATGGCGAGTTGTAGAGTTATAAGCTGCATTAGGCTTTACATGTGGCGAGTGGCAGGTTACAAATTGAAGCGTTAAGCGATGGGTATCACAGCGGACGGTTACAAGTGCCGATCTACAAATGGCGAATTACGAACCGAGAGAGTTATCGGCCGAGAGACGGGATGGCGAGCGGCGGCATGCTCTTGGGCGCATGTAACTTGGCCCCAAGGCAAAATAGCGGAACTGCCGTGCGTTATTCGATTGGATTTCGTCGGCATATCCTCGATAGCGGAACCGGAAGTACCTTAATGCCTTCGTTCTCGGCAGCTTGAACATTTTTCGACAAGGTTAATGCACTTTGAGTTCCGCTATGTACTCGTCAACGGCCCAAAGCATTCAAATAACTCATCCGGGTTCCTCTATTTTTAAGCCCTACCGACAGCCCCCTTGCTGGCATCCCGGATTTCGCATAGTGAGGACAGGTAAAACGTACCCTGTCGTGAAAAGGAAATCAAGCCGATGGCCCGCAGGAAGCCGAAAATGAGCTGCATACTCTAAAAAAACGGCGGCCCTCCATAGCTGGAGGCCGCCTTTTTGCACATTTATGCTTTTAACACGTCATGGTCAACATACCGTTCGCCGTTCAGCTCGCTGATCAAATTGATCGCAACCTTGGCCCCGTCGCCCGCGGTAATGATCGTATGCACGCTCACGCCCGCTGCGGTCCCGGCCGCCCAAATGCCCGGCACGTTCGTCTTCCCCTCCGGGGTAGCGTCGACTACGGTCTTGATCCGCGGCTCGGTTCCCGGCTTCGTATTCACGCCAATCTGCTGTGCCAGCTCGGCGTTCAGCCCCGTGGCGAGCACGACATGCTTCGCTTCGTAGCTTCCGTTCTCCGTCTCCAAGCGGAATCCTTCGCCTTCCTTCGCAACGGCGACGACTTTGCCTTGCACCAGCTCGGCTCCGAACTTGGCCGCCTGCTTCTTCCCAATCTCCACCAGATCCGGCCCGGTAATCTCGGCTACGCCGTAGTGGTTCTCCACCCAAGCGCGCTTCGTAATGCTCTGATCGCTATCAATCACCAGCGTCTTCTTGCCCGCCTTCGCCGTGAAGAGGGCCGCGCTTGCTCCTGCAGGTCCTGCTCCGATAATCGCTACATCGTAAGACATCATTCATCCTCCCTTTCCAGAAAGTGAAAAAGTCGAACGTGCGAATGGATGCGGATTCGCCCCGATCTTTTCCATTATCCCCCATTGGAATCGGGCTTGTCAAATGACGTGCCGGGTGCTTCCGCCCCTTGTGCTTCGGCCTCTTCCAACGGCAACCGGACCGTTACCGTCGTTCCTTCCCCTTCTGCCGAGTCGAGCCGAATCGAGCCTTGGTGCAGGTCAACGATTTCCCGGCAAATGGCGAGTCCGATGCCGGTTCCTTCCGCTTTCGGGTCCGCCTGATAAAACTTCGTTTGGACGTTCCCCAGATGCTCGCGCGATATCCCGATACCGTTATCTGCAATGCGCACGACGGCGTCCCGGTCCTCCCGTTCCAGAAAAATGTCAATGCTTCCGTCCGGCCTGGTAAATTTGATCGCGTTATCGATCAAATTCAAACAAACCTGCTTCAGCCGATTCGTATCCCCGATGACCGTCACAGGTTCGGAAGGTACGCTCAGTCGAAGGTCGATCCGCTTTTGCTCCGCCTTGGAACGCATTTGCAGCACCGCCTCCCCCAGCAGCTCGTTCATCGGCACCCGGGCGAGATCAAGGGTAATGCTTTTCTGGTGCAGCCTGGAGAAGTCAAGCAGCTCCTCGACGAGACCGATCAAGCGGTCGGTTTCCTTCGCGATAATGCCGAGCCCGAGCCGCGTCTCTTCCTTATCGTCCATACCGCCGGTCAGAATCGTTTCGCTCCAGCCCTTAATGCTGCTCAGCGGCGTCCGAATCTCGTGAGAAATCGAAGAAATAAAATCGTTCTTCAGCGCTTCGCTGCGCACGATCTCACGGGCCATATAATTCAGCGTCCCCGCCAGCTCGCCGATCTCATTGTCATACGATTCATTAACCCGTACATCGAAGCGGCCTTTGGCCATCTCGGCAGATGCGGCCGTCATCCGTTTGATCGGCCGGACGATCGAATTGGCGAAGGGAAGGCTGACGAGCAGCACCAGCAGTAGCACGACACCGCCGACGCCGGCCGATACGGCGTAAATCGTGCGCAGCACCCGGTCTACCTCTGTCAAGGAAGTTACATACCGGATCACCGCCAGCGTCTGCCCTTGATAGACGAGCGGATTAGAGACGGCCATCACGCGCTCGTTGGTTACCGCTTGATTCCCGGTCCATACCCCCGTCCGGCCTTCCCAAGCCTCCTTCACATCGCTTGTCCGAATGCTCTCCTGAATGGCAAAGCCGCTGGATGCCGCCAGAACCGTACCATTACGGTCCACAATTTCCAGCTCCGCCGTTTCGTATGCAAAATACTGCACCATGCGGTTCAAATGCTGGCTCAAATTATTGTAAAACAAATCCCCCGCAAAATTGGCGTAAAAGTTCGCCGAGACGACGGCATGGTTGGTCAGCACATTGGCGATGCCGTTATAATAAAACTGGCGGACGGCAAAGAAGAAGACGCCTTCCATCAGAAGGAGCGTCAACAGAACGATCCCCAAAAAGCGCATGACGACCTGCCGCCTCAGACTTCTCCGCAGCTTCATGTCGAGGCGTCCCGCCCTTGCCAGCGGTAGCCGAAGCCCCATACCGTCTCGATAAATTTCGGAGCGGACGGGTCCTCCTCTACTTTTTGACGGAGCCTGCGGATGTTGACATCGACGATTTTCGGATCTCCGATGTATTGGACGCCCCAGATCTCATCGAGCAGATCGTTTCGGCTCAGTGGGGAACCTTCTTTTTCAATTAGACGCTGAATCAAAGCAAACTCGGTCGGAGTCAGATCGATCCGTTCTCCATTCTTGCGGAGCTCGACTTTCTCCGGATGAATTTCGAACGGCCCGGAGCGCAGCGTGCCGCTGTCCTCCCCGCCAGCCGGCTGCCTGCGGACACGGCGTAGCAGCGACCCGATACGCGCCATCAGTTCCCCCGGACTGAACGGCTTGCCGATATGATCGTCCGCTCCGAGCGACAGCCCCATCACTTTGTCCTGCTCCTGTACCTTGGCAGTCAAGAAGATGATGCCGATCCGCTCGTTAAACTCCCGCACCCGACGGCACACCTCGAAGCCATCGATCCCCGGCACCATGACGTCGAGCAGCGCAATATCGAAGCTGTCGTCCTGCTTCAGCAGCGCCAGCGCCTCGTCCCCGGTAACCGCCTCCGTAATGTCGTACCCCTGCCGCCTCAAATTGACAACGACAAAGCTGCGAATCGAATCTTCGTCTTCCAGAATAAGTATTTTACTCATTCGTCAGGCTCCCCCCTCCGGCTCTTGCTTCCGATAACAAGCGGAAAAAGCTTCGATAAGCCGCCCCGTTCGCATCGATGGCATATACTTGATCCATCGTTCGGCTCAACACGATCCATGACTTGTTGTCATCCGTCCATTCCGCCTGCGGGAATACCCGAATCTCGGCCAGCAGCTTCCCGTCTCCGGTATCCACGAAACGAACGGAAGTCTCCGACTTCTTCACTGTAAACCGGCCTTTCCACTCCGGCGGAATATCAAAGGTATACCCGTATTCGCCGCTATAGTAACGTTCCAGCCCCGTCGTAAGTCCCCGTCCGCCATCCCATTTGGCAAAGGTCTCGATCCAAGGGATGTTGGCCATCGCCTCGTTCTCGTAGCCCGGCGGATCGTACATGCCGGATATTTCGATGATGCCGTCACCGTCGGCGTCTTCGCTTTTGCCCGAGTAGGCTTTGTAAGTCGTTTGTGGATTAAGCGCCCGCTTGAGCTTCCCTCCCTCGTACACAAGCAGCTCGGTATACGAGGAATGAGCGCCTACCGAAGCATCGAGCACGACGCCCCGCTTGTCCGCCGACACGCGCCCTCCGAGCACGTTATAATAATCGTTCACGGTCGAATCCAAACGGACGCTTCCCAGCTTGCGAAGCTCGTTATCATATTGGTAGAGGGTTGCGTTGGACGATACTCCCCTGTCGTGTACAATGACCGTTACATCTTTCTTTCCGTCTCCGTTCAGATCGTCGATGACATAGTCCGTATAGGGCAGCTCCACCTTTTTCACCATCCGTCCGGCCTCCCAGGAATAGACCGCCAAGCCTTTGGCCGATTCCGCTCCCGTCGAATAGCCCGCGATAACATCCTTCCGGCCCTTCTGCACCACATCGTCGAACGTCAGCGAATCCAGCTCGAAGCCGGCGCCCTCGAACCGGTCAAGACGCTGCCACGAGCCGTCCTTTATTCTCCATATTTCGCCATTCAGCTGTTCCTTGTTTTTGATCTTATAAAAGAATACCGCTTCCTCGCTGCCGTCACCGTCCAAATCGATCAGCGAGAACGCTCCCTTCTGCTCCGCCTTGCGGGGGCGGATCAACGCCGCGCCTTCCGGCAGCGACCGTTCGATCGTCAGCTTCAGCGCCTCCTGCTCGGCCGGTAGCTTCGGCAGCCGCATATATGCCCCCGGCTGCTCCATGAAGCCGCAGCCCGTACAGCCTAAAACCAGCGCCAGCCAAGCCGCCGCCGCTTTTCTCTTCATTGTCATATGTCACTCCCCAAGCGGTGGTCCGAACGTCGGGTTTCGTTTTTTTTCACATGATAGCCTTTCCTTCTGCAAAAATCAATCGACGTGGCCGGAATACGTGTGATTCGGTACGTGTGATTCGGCTCATTTTAGGGTAAAAAAGAGTACCTCTCCCCATTGTAATCGTTTGTCGAAAGAAGAAGGTAACAAAACGATGACAAAAGAATTGGCGAATTTTTAATATTTTTGTAACCTTTTGCTCCATGTTTTGCGTTATTATGTTAGACAGTGTTTCGAAAGAGCCTTGACAGGAGGTTGAATGATGGTTCCTTCCCGACAAAATCTAACGATCAAACCCCGCAAAACGTTGCGGAATGTCATTATAGGTCTTTCCCTGCTTGGCGCAGGCGCTGTTGCTTACGCCGGGTATCTGCTGCATCAAGCCGACAAGGCGCTTGAAAATATGTCCGTTGCCCCGCCGGTAAAGACGACCCAGCAAGGATTGAACGGTCTGGTTGGTTCTACGGAGAACTTCAAGCCGATGACCTTTTTGCTGACAGGGATCGACAGCCGCGAAGGCAGCGGCGGCACGCTGAACACCGATGTGCTGATGCTTGTCTCGCTGAATCCGGAGACCCGCTCCGCTACAATCGTTTCCATCCCCCGCGATCTGGAGATGAAGCCGAGGGAGTTCGGCCTTTCCAGCCAAAAAGCGAACTACTATTACGCGTACTATTACATACAAGACAAGGACACCGCGATTCAGAAGACGAAAGAGCTGTACGGCAACATGTTCAACGTGCCGATCGATTATATGGCGGCGATCAATTTCGACGGCTTCCGCAATGTCGTCGACGAGCTCGGCGGAATCGAAATGAACGTCGATATGGATATGCGCTACGTCGATGATGAAGACGGTACGGATATCAATCTGAAAAAAGGGTTTCAGACGTTAAACGGCAAGCAAACGCTCGATTTCTTACGTTACCGCAAATCCAACCGGGGCACCGAAGAGTCCTCGGACCTCGCCCGCAACCAGCGCCAGCAGGAAGTGCTCGATAAGCTGCTGCAAAAAATGACGTCGTTCAGCGGGATGACCCAATGGAGCGGATTGCTGAAAATCGCCGGAGAAAGCGTAAAAACGGATATCCCTGCTGACGAGCTTCGCCGGTTTGTGCTCTCCTTCCAAAAGCTGAAGCCCGACCATATCGAGTTCATCCATCTGGACGGACGGTGGGACAGCCCTTTCATTGTCGTAAAAGAAGACGAGCTTACCGCAGCGATCGCCTCTTTGCGGACGCAGCGGGGCCTTCCGGCCGAAATCCCGGGGACTACCGTGACCGGTTCGACCTACAGCTTGTACAGCAAGCGCTTCGGAATCGATCCGGCTCCCATGAAAATCAAAGAAAAGGAAACCGATACGATGACCAAGAACGGCAGGTCCCGCTAACCGCGGCAGACCTGCTGTTTTTTTATCTATTTTCTATAAATTAGGCGCTATGATTATAGAAAACGGAATCCCCGGTGCATAGCTATATAGTATAAATTTACAGGCGTGATAGATGATAGTCAGCCGAAGGGAGGTCCATCCCATGCTAGTCAATTTACTGGTCATCTGCTTAGCGGGAATTTCGATATATGTTCTGCTGAAACCACCGTCCGCGAAGCGGCACAAGCAGTCCGAGCCGTCGGGGATCGTCGCCGATGAACGCCCCGCCTTCGAACTCGCGGCCGTCCATTTGAACGAGCTTTCCGCCGCTCCCTGTCAACAGCTCGGCTCAGAAAGCATTCCGTTGAACAAGTAACCGCCGGAATTCGAACATGCGTTCCAGTACTAGATGAAATTAGTACTTATCCCCTCCCCCCCGTTCCCTTACAATTATTGTAACTAAGTACGGAACACGATATCGGGGGAGGAACGTTAAGCATGAAAGAACGGCTGTGCAGGTTGCCGTCATTTTGGCCCGGAGCCGTGGTGATTCTGGGAGTCTTTCTATACGGGCTCTACCTTACGCTAGGACAAGGGCCTCCGTCGGGTACAGGCATGCTGGCCACTGCGGCAGGGGCCAGCTGGATCGCCTTCAGATGGCGGTTGAGACTCCTCCTGAACGTAGCGCTGCTTGGAGGATGGCCGGCGCTCCTCATTGTAAGCCCCGCCCCGGATGAAGGCTGGATGCTCTGGGCCGGCTTATTGGCATTGAATGCCGTCTATTTTTCCCTCAGTCTCCGGCTCGATTGGAACGAGCTAAAATTCACCGCGTTTGCAGGCACTTGGCTGTTGTATTTCGTATTTTATTTGAAGCTCCAGCCGGACGCCGCCGAAGGCTGGAGCCTTGCGTACCGTTATGCGCTTCTGATTTATATTTTTTACTTTGGCGCCTTGTCTGTATCGATATGGAAGAAACGGGCAGAAGAAGGCACCGACCTGTTCCTGAGTATCGCGAATGCCGCCGTCTTCGGCTTCTGGGCGTTCGTCTTGTGGGAACGGGTTGTGCCGATTGCCTACCCGATGCTGTTCATGGGGATGCTGTACGTCATCCTGGCCTGCCTGATCCGACGCTGGTTACCCGAATTATCTACGATCGTCCTGATGAAGCTGTTCGGCGGGATGATGCTCATCCTCCTCGCATCGCTCCACTTTCTCAAGGAACGGACCTTGGAACCGGTCACCCATGTATTTCTGTGGCTTCCCTCCGCTATCGCCATGTTGGGACTCAGCGCCGTAAAGCGATGGGATGCGCTCCGAGCGGGAGCGGCCGTCGTCTGGCTTGGCGTCTTCGGCTACTGGCTTTTTGGCGCTTGGAACGCTGCTGAGGCGAACCCGTTCGGCAATCCCTCCCCGTTCGCCCACGGGAATATGCCGGCTTGGGCGCTGCTGGCCGCCGTAGGTTTTTATTTGTCGGCCAAAGGACGCTTCGAACGATTGCGGGAAGACGACAACCGGATGCTATCCAACGGCTTCGCCTTCCTCAGCCATCTGGCCGTCGGCGGAGGACTTGCCTGCGGAACATATAGCTTCTTTGCCTATTACGGGCTATCCCCACGGCTTAACCTGCAGCTTATCCTGTCGGCCGTTTGGGGCTTGTATGCGCTATTGCTGCTGCTGTGGGGCGTTTACCGGAAGCGAAAGCCGCTGCAAGCCTTGGGCTCCTTGACGCTGATCTGCCTCGTTGTCAAAACGATACTGTTCGATCTATCCGGAAGCCCGGCTATGGACAAAATTATCGCGTTCTTCCTATTCGGGCTGCTGTCTGCCGGCATTACTTATACGACGAACCTTCGAACGGCCCAAACCAAGCGGCCCAAGCCCGAAAACGAAGCGGCGCCCCCTTCCTGAAACGGCAAAAAACCATCTCTTGCGGAGATCCGGCAGTCATTGCGGAGATCCGGCAGAAGAGATGGTTTTTTATTGGTTTGGCCGAATGGCATACGTACATTTGCCGCCGCCTTTGGCGAGACATTCCGTCCGTTCCACTTCGGCTTCCGGACCGAGCAGACGCTGAAACATCGCGAGCTCGCATTGGCAAGCGTGGTTATATTGATTGGCTACCTGAGAGATCGGGCAATTGTACTCCTTCAGCAGATAACCGCCGTCCTCCGTCGGCTCCAATTCGACCATGTAGCCATTGGCATTCTGAATCTCAGCCAGCTCTTGAACGCGTCCGTCGAACAGCTTGTCTTTCATGCGCTCTCCATAGCGGCCGATCAGCCTCTCCTTGCGCCGCTCGAACAGCAGGTTCACGTTGTTTTCCCCCAGGGAAGCTTCCAGCTCTTCCAGCAGGTCCAACGCGAGATGCTGATACTTTTTAGGAAATAAGTCGTCGGCAACGGGTGTCAGCGAATACAGATGCGAAGGTCGTCCCATCGCCTGCCGCACCAGCTTCGATTCGATCAAATTATCCCGTTCCAGCGTGTTCAGGTGCCGCCGCACCGCCATTTCCGTGATGCCTAGCTGCTTCGACATGTCCCCTACGCTAAGCGCTCCTTTGGTCTTGAGCATCGTGAGGATGACGCGTCGCGTCGATACGTCCGTTTCCTGGTTCATGCGGTCTCACCGTCCTTCTTGTATGCAGGCCGCCTGTTTCATTATGGCGGAAGCTATGCTGTACCGTATGAATAAGCATATTGTATACGAAATGATACGATAAGTAAATTAATATACTACTATGTATGTAAAATACTAACCGAGGAAAAGGCTGGCGGAGAAGAAAACGGAGAAAAATTCGAAGCTGTTCCGCTACGCTGACAATAGGTTGTCAGGGATAACCCGTTAAGCTGGAGCTATATCCTATTCGAAACGAAGAGAGGACGTGCGCGAATGGACAAGCTCGATCTTGCCAAAACGTACAAAACCTATTACAAATCCGGCACGGAGCCGGAGCTTGTTGGCTTCGGCGAAGCGCCGTACTTGACGATTTCCGGGCAAGGCGACCCAAACGGCGAGCGGTTCGCCCAGGCTGCCGCGGCGCTGTACGCAGCCGCTTATGGCGCCAAAGCGCTTGGCAAAGCGCACGGAACCGATTTTACGGTACCGAAGCTGGAAGGGCTGTGGTGGGTGGAATCCGACAAGCCCGTTCTGGAAGTGCCGCGGCAGGAATGGCGCTGGAAGCTGCTCATCCGCATGCCCGACTTCGTCACCAAGGCTCTGGCAGCCAAGGCCAGGGAGAAGACGGCCTTGAAGAAAAAAGAGCTCGCCGGCGACATCGCTCATGTGGCGTACGAGACGATGGCCGAAGGGCTGTGCGTGCAGATGCTTCACGTCGGCCCTTACGAGACAGAACCGGAAACGGCGGAGCGCATGCACGCTTACATGGAGGTACGCAGACTGGTTCAAAACGGTTTGCATCATGAAATTTATTTGACCGATCCCCGAAAAACCCCGCCCTCCGGCTGGAAAACGATTCTGCGCTTCCCGGTAGAACAAAGGGACCTGTCCTGATCCGGACGGTCCCTAATCTGCAGCAGCGCCGCTACAGCATTTCTTTGCGGATAAATGCCGGTACGGCTGCGGCAAAAGCGCTCAGCGCCCCCGGCAGCTTCGCAATCATCGGATGCAGCCCGCTGCGCGGCAGCGTGTTGTACTCCTGCGTCAGCGGACGGCGCAGCTTCACAAGCTCCGTCAGCACGAGCGCAACGTCGGCCCCGAATACGCCTTCGCCGGCGAGGATCTCGACGATATCCTCATAGCTGCTGGCGTCCCTCATCATGAACGCGTCGATCAGCAAGCTGCCGACGTCGGTCACCGTCTCAATCGCCAGATGCAGCGTCCGCTCCTGCGCCAGATGCAGCAGCAGCTCCGAATCCGCTTCCGGGGTCGCCCAAGCGGACTCCAAGGCAGCGCAAGCTTTCAATAAATCCGGCACGAACGCCAGCCGGGCATCGATTTGTTCCTGATTGACATAGTACATATCGCTTATCTCCGTTTCTTCTTTTTCCACTTGGACCATAGCGCGATGGCAGGGAAAAAGGCGATGAGCAGGACGATGAGCAAAACCGCCTGCATCAAGTATTCGTAACTCATGATATAGGATGCTCCTTCGTCTGCTATTCGGCCGTGACGCGCTCGCGCACGTACGCCCAATGGTTTGTCGGACCGTGACCGGCGCCGATGCCGAGCGTATGCCGGATGGCAAGCGTAATAAATTGCTTGGCCGTATGGGCGGCCTCCAGCAGCGTCTTCCCTTTGGCAAGCTCCGCGCAGATAGCCGCGGAGAACGTACAGCCTGTCCCATGCGTATGACGGGTCTCATACCGCTCGGCCGTCAGCAGGTGGAACGCCTCGCCGTCGTACAGCACGTCTGTCGGCTCGCCACTGCGGTGTCCGCCTTTGACGATCGCCGCGCCTGCGCCGAATTCCTTGACGATACGCTGCGCGGCTTCCTTCATGTCCTCTATCGTCGTAATCGAAAGGCCGGTAATAACTTCCGCCTCCGGGATATTAGGCGTCACAAGCGCGGCCAACGGCAGCAGCTTCTCGCGCAGCGCGTTCTGCGCATTGCCGGCGAGCAGGCTGGCTCCGCCCTTGGCGACCATCACCGGGTCGACGACAAGCCGCTTCAGCCCGTGCTTGCGGATGCATCCCGCGACCAGCTCGATAATTTCCGGCTGCGACAGCATGCCGGTTTTGGCCGCGTCCGCTCCGAGATCGGACAACACGGCGTCGATCTGCTTCTCGATCCCCTCCAGCGGGATATCGTAAATGCCGTGAACGCCCAGCGTGTTCTGCGCGGTGATCGCCGTGATCGCGGACATCCCGTACACGTCGAGCATTTGGAACGTTTTCAAATCCGCTTGAATCCCCGCTCCGCCTCCGCTGTCCGAGCCTGCGATGGTCAATGCTTTGAATATCGTCATGCTGCACCTGCCTCCCGAGTCGCTATACCTTCCATAAGTTTAGTCTTCTCCTTCCCGACCGTCAAGAAGCCCGGCAGGGTCGCGGCCCCGGGTTCGTGATCATTTTATGACAAGTGGGACAAACGCTTTGACGCCGCGGAAGCGAAAGCGTTATGATGAAACTACATTTTAATGGAGAAAAGGAAGGTCCGATCCCGTATGTCCCGGAGAACCCATGCGCTGCACGTTATTACGACCGGCCGGCAGGAGCTGGAAGAGGTGGCCGCCATTGTGTCCCGCTGTCCGTTTGAGCTGGTGGACGCGCTGCACATCCGCGAGAAGCACCGCAGCGCCAGCGAGCTGGTGCGCTGGTATGCGCGGCTAAAGCCACTGCTGCAGCACACGGCGGTCCTGTTGAACGACCGCCTGGATGCCGCCTTGTCCGCCGGGGCGGACGGCGTGCAGCTTACCGGCGGCAGCTTGTCGCCGGCCGAGGCGCGGGCCATCGCTCCGCGCGGCATGACGCTCGGCTGCTCCGTCCATTCGGCTGCAGAAGCGGCCGAAGCTGGTCGGCAAGGAGCCGATTACGCGCTCTTCGGCCATGTGTACGCAACCGGCTCGAAGCCGGGCCTGAAGCCGCGCGGCCTGGCCGGACTAACGGAAGCCGTGGAAGCGGCGGACGTGCCCGTGCTGGCCATCGGGGGCATCGAGCCACAGCTCGTGGACGACGTCTTGTCCACCGGCGCAGCCGGCATTGCCGTGTTGTCCTCGGTGCTGCTGCACGCGGACCCGGCGGGACAAATTGCCGCATTCCGGGAAGCTCTCGATCGGACGAAGCATACCCCAAGGAGAGGATTGTCATGAGTACGGAGTCAAGTCATACGGGCACCAAACCGACCGTTATCATCGTCGGCGGCGGCATTATCGGCTGCAGCGCAGCCTACGAGCTTAGCAAGGCCGGCTTTGCCTGTACGCTGATCGAGAAAGGGGCGCTGAATCAGGAGGCGTCCACCGCCGCCGCAGGGATGCTGGGGGCTCAATCCGAAACGCACCAGCCCGGCCCTTACTACGAGCTGTGCCGACTGAGCCAGCAGTTGTACCGCGCTTGGACGGACGAACTGGAGCAAGTCAGCGGCCTTACGGGGCAGTATGTCGCCGAGGGAATCGTCCGCGCGGCCCTTACGGAAGAAGATGAGGCCGAGCTGCGCGGCCGCTTGTCGTGGATTCGGGACGCCGAGTGGGTACAACCTGCGGAGATGCTGAAGCTGGAGCCCGAGCTGACCGCTGCCGTGCGCGGCGGGCTGTATTTGCCTGCCGATCATCATGTGCACCCGGTATGGCTCGCCAAGACGCTGCAAGCCGCGATAGCCAGGCAGGGCTGCACGATCCGCGAGTGGACACCGGTCATCCGGCTGCTGACGGAGCCCGGAAGCGGCCGAATCCGCGGCATACAGACGTCGGAAGGCCCGCTGTACGCGGACCTCGTCGTGCTAGCTGCGGGCGCTTGGAGCCCGGCGTTGACCGAGCCGCTCGGACTGAGCCTGCCTATGTTCCCGGTCAAAGGCCAATGCATCTCGCTTAAAACCGAAGCGCCGCTCATCCGCTCCACCGTCTTCACCAAAGGTTGCTACGTCGTGCCGAAACGGGACGGCAGCTACATTGTCGGCGCCACCCAGACGGAAGCTGGCTTCGACAAGCGGCCGACCGCCAAGGTTATCGGCGAGCTGCACGCCAAAGCGGCGGCGCTGCTGCCACGGCTGGCCGATGCCGAATTCGTCTCCACTTGGGCGGGACTAAGGCCCGGCACGCGGGACGCTCTGCCGTTCCTCGGCACGTGGGACGCTGCGCCCGGCTTGATTTTCGCTACGGGCCATTATCGCAACGGCATTCTGCTCGCGCCGGCCACCGCGCGGATTGTCGCCGAGCTGGCGCAGGGCCGGCCGACTTCGGCGGACTTGGCGCCATTCACGCCCGCCCGGGCCGCCGCAGATACTGCCGCCGTCTTATGATTTCATACGGGCGAGAAGCGCCCAGCGCCGTTCATGGCGCCGCTTGTATTTGGGAAGCCCCCGGTATAGTTCCACCGCTTCGCGGAACGCCCGGCGGGCTTCTTCGTTTCGCCCGAGCCCCCGGTACAGCAGACCGAGCCGGTAGTACGCTTCGCAGGATGAAGAGTTGACTTCCCCGAACCGTTCCAGATACCGGATCGCCTTCTCCGGATCACTTCCTGCGAACGCTTCACCAAGCCGCAAATAAGGCTCGCCGTATTTGACCCGCGGGTTCAGCTCCACCGCACGCAATAAGAGACGCTCTCCCTCCTCCGTCCGTCCCAGCTTCAACTCGCAAATGCCCTGCTCGCTGAGCACGTCCGCTGAATCGTCCATCACTTTCGCCACTTCAACCAACAGTTCGAGCGCCGCGCCGTATTTTTTTTGCTCCATATAAATTCGGGCGATTTCCAGCTTGGTCGACGTATGATGCGGACTGAGCCGCAGCTCATCCTTCAGGCGGGACAGACGCCGCGCCCGCTTCAGCGGCTGGAAAATGCTCGGGGTCAAGCCGACAAACCGGCGGTCAACCATATACAGGATGATCAGCAGCACGAGAAAGGCCACGAACGGATTTCCGGTGACCCACCATAATAAAGAAAAGATGAAAATTTTGCTCACGCCTGGACCTGCCTTTCGCTTGTTCTCCCACCGATTGTACCACAAATTGCCATAAACGGTCAGGCAAAAAATCAGTTGTGAACGTTTCCCGAACAGGCAGGAATTTACCGGCTGCTTCGCGAATGGTTTGTCCATGAAGCAATCGGGGGGAACAACCAGTCCATGAGTACAACAAATGAAGACAAAGCCGCCAAGTGGCAAAAAACGCGGCAGTTGGGCAAAGCGAGATATGTCATGTACTACGGCGTTGCCATGTGGGGGATCTCGCTGGCGGTGCTGTTTACGGCAATCGAATGGCTGACGCAGCAAACGCTTACGCCATCCTGGTTTACGATCCGCATTATCGTATTCGGGATTATCGGCTTCCTTGTCGCGAACTTCCGATGGGACGGCAACGAGCGCAAATATGCGCCGCGCCCGCCGAGCAAGAAACGCTGAACTGCGCAAAAAAAAGAAACAGACGGCCCGCCTCAAGGCGCAGACGTCTGTTTTTTGTTTCCCTGCCGTACGGCTTACACCTTCTGCAGCCGCGCTTCCCCTAGCTTCAGCCGGATCTGCTCCCGAACGTCCCCGAAGCTCAGGACCTGCTCCTTGAACGCTTCCCTCGGATTCCAATGCGTCTCTCCCGCTTCGTCCGCAAACAGCTTCTCCGTGACATCGACGTATGCGGCATGCAAATCGTTGTCGTACCAATCGATATCGCGGTCCGTGTCTTTTTCCAGCACCATCACCATATCGTAATCGTTATCCTGCGACTCCGCGAACAACACCACCAGATGGTTGTCCCGCCCTTTAACACGAACTTCGACATCCGCGCATAGCTGGTCGCCGCGCTCCAACACCCGGCGGCATACCGCATGTTCAATCGGATTCATAACCATTCTTCCTTTCGTCACTTCGCTGCAGTTAGCTTCCCACTTCCGGAAACCGGCTATACCTTTTTATTTTAAAATTAAAATAACACTTGACTTTAGTAAGTTACATGTTTTATTATACTTACATAAAGTAAGTTATTAATTTTGATTGACCTTATCCCTTTTTCGTCAAATTAAAGGAGGCTTTATTTTCATGTCCAACGTACTGTTCATTAAAGCAAACGACCGCCCGGCCGATCAGGCGGTTAGCGTAAAGCTGTATGACGAATTCCTGAAATCGTACCGCGAAACGCATCCGCAAGACCAAATTACCGAGCTCGACCTGTTTGCAGCCAACCCGCCTTATTACAATTCCGTCATGATGACCGGCTTGTTCAAGCAAGGTAAAGGCATGGAGCTGACGGCGGAAGAAAAAGCGGCAGCCGATGTCGCCAACGCTTATCTGGATCAATTCCTGGCTGCGGACAAAGTCGTCTTCGCGTTCCCGCTCTGGAACTTCACGATTCCGGCTCAATTGACAACTTACCTGTACTACCTCTGCCAAGCCGGCAAAACATTTAAATATACGGAGCAAGGGCCAAAAGGTCTCGTAACCGATAAAAAGGTCGCTCTGCTGAACGCGCGCGGCAGCGTTTATTCCGAAGGACCAATGGCGTCCATTGAAATGTCGTTGAATTATGTGAAAACGATTATGGGCTTCATCGGCGTAACGGATCTGACTACGGTCGTTGTCGAAGGCCATAACCAATTCCCGGATCGTAACGCAGAAATCGTGGAAACTGGTCTTCGTCAAGCTGCACAAGCCGCATCCACGTTCTAATTTCATCGCTGCCATACACCGTCGGCCCCTGCTCAAGGGGCCGATTTTTTTGGCTTTGAGCCTAAGTTGCGCTCCAGGCGAATAGGATGTCCTATGGGACAAATCAGAAAATTTCCTCAATTTTTTGTACCTTTTCGCAAACTCGTATATGATAATGATGGGGCCTTCTTGCCCTCCTTCCACAACTTCACATTGTTTCGCGAATCTGAATGAGAACTAAGGTGCGTGAAAAACTATGTCTGAAGCCAACCCCAACATTTTGATTTTATATGCCAGCTACGGCGACGGACATCTACAGGTCGCCAAGGCGCTGCAGCAGCGTTTTTCCCGCTTGGGAATCGAGCGTGTCAAGCTTGTGGACCTGCTTGCGGAGGCCCACCCCTTCATGAACGCCGTCACCCGTTACGTTTATCTGAAAAGCTCTACCCTGGGGCCGGATTTATACGGCTGGAGCTTTTATTTGACCCAGCATTTAAAGCACGATACGGCGTTTACCAAATGGCTCAACCGCTTCGGTGCGCGCAAGTTCAAGCAGATGCTTCAGGCCGAGCGGCCCGATGCGATTATTTATACGTTTCCGCTGCCGGTCGTTTCGGGGCTCACGTCCCACAATGGCACGGCCGTCCGGACGTATACGATATTAACCGATTTTGTCCTGCACCAACGCTGGATTCATCCGGACATTGATAAATATTACGTAGCCACGGAGCAGCTTAAGCGGCAGATCGCCGCTTCCGGCGTGCCGGAGCACCGTATCGACGTGAGCGGCATCCCGCTTCGCAGCGCGTTCAGCGAGCCGATCCGGCGGCAGGACGTCTGCCGGGAGTACGGTCTTGAGCCTTCCAAGCCCGTCGTGTGCCTGATGGCCGGAGCCTACGGCGTCTTGAAGCATATCAGCGGGATGGGGCATGCGCTGCTCCAGTCGGACGAAATCGAGCTCGTCTTTGTGTGCGGCAGAAACAAACCGCTCAAGGAGCAGATCGAAGCGTCGTTTGACGGGCATCCCCGCGTCCGCATTCTCGGATACGTGGAGAACATTCACGAGCTTATGGCGATCTCGTCGTGCTTAATTACGAAAGCCGGAGGCATTACGCTCTCGGAAGCTCTTGCCATGCGTCTGCCGGTTATCATCTTCCGTCCCCTCCCCGGCCAAGAGAAAGAAAATGCCCGTTTCTTGGCGCAGCAAGGAGCAGTTGAAATTGCGCAGCGCCCGGAGGAGTTGACTTCACTCGTGAAGCGGATCGTCTCTCTCCCCGGGCAAGCGGAACGAATGAAGGGAGCCATGGAGGAATTGTCCCGCGGAGATGCGGCGGAGGCGGTCGTCTCGGATGTGCTCGAAGGTCTCTCCCGGACCAAGTCCGGACTTTTCGGCTAGAACAGATGCACGGCTTTGGCTTGTCATTCAGGAGGTGTATGGATCAGGTGCTGCGAAAAATCGCAATGGACAAAGACGTACTACCGCTTGCGTTCATTTTGTTTTTGGTCGAATTCGTTCGGGGCGCCTATCTGGTCTCCTTTTTGCCGACTTATGCGACGGGTATCCTCGGTCTTTCCGTGGCCGTGGTCGGCGCCGCCGTGTCCGTCCATTACGTCTCGGATACGGCGATCAAATGCTTGGCCGGTTATTTGCTCGACCGCTTTTCGCTGCGGCTTATTCTTCATTCCGGATTGTTCGTTTCGCTGCTCGGGCTGCTTGCCATGTACTACTTCCATCAGGCATGGGTGCTTATTGCAGCGGCCGCCGTATTCGGCATTGGCGTCTCTCCGGTATGGCTTGTCTGCCTCAGTAAAATTAAGGAGGAAAATCGGGCGTCCCAAATGGGTATCCTTTATACGATATGGCTGGTCGGCTTAGGGTCCGGACCGGTCGTTATCAACTTTTTGATCGATAAAGGATACCGGCTCTCCTTCTGGCTGATGGTCGGCTTGTGGGCTCTCGGATGGGTGCTTGCGCTGCGGTTGAAAAACGAAGTCTCGTCCAAGCAGAACTACATCCCGCTAAAACGTCAGGCCGAGCTGCTGTGGGAACGAATGAAAACGATGAAGCCGCTGCTTCCGGGCATGATTCTGCAAACGGCGGCCGCCGGCATGCTCGTGCCGATTCTGCCGAGCTTTGCCGCTAATACGCTGGGCGTCAGTCACAGCGGCTACTCGCTCATCCTGATGGCCGGCGGCGCTCTAACGGTCCTATTCCTGATTCCGATGGGAAAATGGTCCGACCGCCTGGGACGCAAATGGTTTCTCATCTTCGGATTCGCGGCGATGGCCGCCGCTCTCTTTCTTCTGACCCGGGTTACGACGCTGTCTGCCGCCGTCTTGATCGCCGCGGTCCTCGGCTTCGCCTACTCCGCCGTCCTTCCCGCGTGGAACGCCCTTCTGGCGGACTATGTGCCGAAAAACCAGCAGGGCCTCGGATGGGGATTGTTTTCGAGCGTGGAAGGGATCGGTGTCGCCATCGGTCCGGTGATCGGCGGGTGGCTGGCCGCCGCGTTTCATGAATCGGCCGCCGTATTGACCAGCGCAGCTCTGCTAGGGGGGATTGCTTTGTTTTATTGTTTCGTTCCTGTAGAAAGAGTGATGGAACATGGCTGAATCAATCACGATTCTCGTTATCGTCCTTACTTTATATACGCTGATCCCTACATTTCTCATGCGCGTCTTCTCGCTTGGCGCGTATCCGAAAGAAAACACCGAGCACGGCATTGCGCTCACCTTCGATGACGGTCCGGACCCGAAATATACACCGATTCTGCTCGACCTGCTGGCGCGGCACGGCGTCAAAGCGACCTTTTTCGTGCTCGGCTCCAAGGCGGAGCGTTACCCCGAATTGATTCTGCGCATGCACAATGAGGGCCACCTGATCGGGGTTCACAACTATGTCCACCGCACCAATGCCCTGATGATGCCTTGGAAGGTTAGAAAGCAAATTAACCGGACCGCTGAGGTGATCGAAAAGATTACCGGCAAGTCCCCTCAATTTTATCGTCCGCCTTGGGGGGTTGTGAACATCTTTGACTTTTTCCTGTCCCGGCGATTCCGCATCGTGCTCTGGTCGCTGATTGTCGGGGATTGGCTCAACCGGACCGGCAAGGATAAAATCAAGCAGCGATTGTTCGCCCAACTTCAGAGCGGTTCAGTAATCGTGCTTCATGACAGCGGCGATACGCTCGGGGCAGACCCGGATGCGCCGAAGCTCATGATCGCCGCGCTCGACGAATTTTTGAAGGAAACGGCGCGCCGCGGCTTTACGTTCGTCCGTATCGACGAGCGGTTTCCGCTGAACGAGCCGGAGGATCGCCTGCCTGCGGATCGGCCGAAGCGAAAACGATGGATTGCTGCGGTCTGGCTGCAGTGGGAACGGTTCTTTCAATGGCTGCTTCATGTGCGGCCGATCGATCCGTGTAACGCGCTGCTCCAGTTTCGGCTGTGCCGGTACCATGGCAAACGGATTCCGCTGAATGACGGACAATTCATCGAACCGGGCGACCGCGTCATGGAACTTCACCTCGACAATGCGACGCTGCTAGACTTTGGGACGAAGACCAGATCAACGATGCAACTGGCCGTGCAATTGATCCGCGCGATGGAGCGCTGCTTGCCGCACGTATCCGAACGGTTGGCAAGCGATCCGACGCTCCATGACGTGAAAGGCTTATACGGCGTCTCGATCATTCATCGTGGCGCTTCCCAGCTCGGATTTACCGTCTCCGATCTGCCCAAGGGCATCTTTTTATTTTGCTCCAAGCTTTATTTACGGTGGCTGCTGTACGTCATCCACCCGCAGGGCAAACGACGGCTGGACACGAAGACCGCGCTGCTGACGCCGAAAATGATCGCCATTTCTGTAAACGAGGTGCGCCGAAGATACCCGTCGAGCAGCTTCCACAATCCGGAGGTGACCCCGAACCCGCTGACGGCCGGAAGAGGCTACGACGAAAGCATGTATCAAGGGATGTAAACGCCAAAAACAAAGAGCCTGCAATCGGGAAGATTGCAGGCCGTCAAGGAATGTATATATTAAAAAGGGGGTCGATTGTTATTATAGGCAAGGAACGTTAACGCAGGATGAAATTCAGATTACAGTTTTGTTACATTTGAATGATTGCTGGAACTAGGCGTCTGCGTCTGGGGCCGGGTCGCCGCCGATCTTTTTCTTCATGATCAATTGCGCGAAAAACAGCAGCACCTCATTATTCGCGAACGAGACGCCCAGGCCGAACAGACCGAACATCCGGGAAAACTGCTGTTCGGAGCCCGCAAAGGCCGACGACCACCACCAGACCGCACCCACCGTCAGCACAATGTTGACCGCCGTCCCCGCCAGAAACGAAAGCAGCAGTTTTTCCGTCTTCCACATCATCAAAATTCCAACGAGTCCCGTGATTACAAATCCGGCTCCCAGCATGAGCCAATAAATCGTATCGTATGTCAAGGCAAGTCCCACTCCTGTTCCGTCGCATGTTTATCCCTTCCAAGGTTACCATGAATGAAGAAGCGGTACAACCGGTTGCGTAGTTCGCCGCAAAACTGTCAAACTCCTGCCGTCTGGTCATCTTCCTTCAAGAAGCGTATAATAGAATGGATTACCCATCAGGAGGTGCCGACATGGCCAAAAGTCAAGCATGGAAAAAACGGCGGAAGCTGGAGCGCGAAGGCTCTCGCAATCCCGAGCTGAACCGCGGAAACTGGCATGGCGTCGTTCCCGTCGAACGCACGACCCCGACGCTGCACGAGAAACAAAGACGTTTAGTGGATAAGCACAAAAAGAAATGGAACCGTACGCTGCCCCCGGACAGTAACGGTTCCATTTTTTGTTGTTATACCATATCGGTTCCGTTCAGACGCTGCTTCGCATACAGTGCGCTGCCGACGATGCCCGCATCCTCAATCCGTTCCGCAGGCTTGATGACGAGATCGTCCAAGTAGAACGAAAGCGTGGACCGCTCGATTTCTTTGCGCATCGGCGCGAACAATCTCTCACCCGCCAGCGAACCGCCGCCGCCGATCACGATCGCCTCCGGGCTGAACAGCGGAATCGCCGCAGCCAAGCCCCGGCCAAGCAGCGTCCCCGTACGCTCCATCACGGCAATCGCCGCAGGGTCTCCTTCGTCGTACGCGCGGGACACGTCCGCAGCCGTCAACTGCTGGAGGTTGTCTCCCGCAAAACGCTCGGCCAATATCGTCGATTCGCCCCGCTGTACCGCTTCCCTCGCTTGCCGGGCAATGCCCGTTGCCGAAACGGCCGTCTCCAGGCACCCGACCATCCCGCAATTGCAATGGTATTCAAGGCCCGGAACGGGAATATGTCCGAATTCACCGGCGCGTCCGCCGCTGCCGTAATACAGCCTGCCTTCGTTCACCATCGCAGCCGCAAGACCCGTCCCGACCGTAAGACCAAATACGTGCTTGTAGCCTTGTCCGGCCCCGGCGACCGCCTCGCCGTAGACATACATCCGCACATCGTGGTTAAGGTAAACGGGCAGTCCGCCGAGATGCTTGCTTAGCTCTGACGTTATCGGGACGTTTTTCCAGCCGAGGTTGACGGCGAGCACCGACACTCCGTTCACATGGTCGACAAAGCCGGGAATCCCGATGCCGACCGCCTCCGGCGTTACGCCGGCTTCCGCGATCAAGCCGTTCACGGCTTTCCCCAGCCGTTCGATCACGTCCTCGCTGCCCCGCTGCGCCTCGGTCGCCACCTTCGCCATGCGCAGCGTCCGTCCCGTCTCGTCCGTCAAACCGCAAACCATATTGGTACCGCCGATATCGATTCCTACGTAATGTTTCACCGGATCTCCTCTTTTCTATGCGTTTCGCTCTAGTCATTTCCCCATCAGAGGACGGGTGCCGCCGGCTCCGCCAAGTGCAGCGCGATCCCCTGCTCTTCCAAATGCCGCTTCAGCTTCTCGTCGGTCGGCTGGTTCGTAATGCAGCCCTGCACGGCCGTCAGCGGCGCGATGCTGAACAGCGAAGTACGGCCGACCTTCGTATGGTCGAAGACGGCCACCGTCCGGCGCGACCGCTTCAGCATCAGCCGGGCGATGTCGGCTTCCTGCTCGGAGAAGGTGGTCAAGCCCTGCTCCACAGTAACGCCGTCCACGCCGAGAAACATCACGCCGATGTTGACGCTATCCACAATTTTCTCCGCGAGCGGGCCGCACAGCTCGAAGCTGTTGCGCCGCATCACTCCGCCGGTCAATACCACCTGAATGCCGTCGCTCTCAGACAGCTCCATGGCGATGTTCAC
This sequence comes from Paenibacillus elgii NBRC 100335, assembly GCF_004000865.1. Lineage (GTDB taxonomy): Bacteria > Bacillota > Bacilli > Paenibacillales > NBRC-103111 > Paenibacillus_G > Paenibacillus_G elgii. The sequence continues at coordinate 146,072 of NZ_BIMB01000001.1, forward strand.
CGCGTTGGTTACGACGGTGATGCCCCTGCGCAGCTTGAGCTCCCGGGCGATGAGAAACGTCGTCGTGCCCCCGCTCAGCCCGATGACGTCGCCTTCCTCCACCAGCGAAGCGGCCTTGGCCGCGATGGCTTCCTTTTCCAGCCAGAGCAGCTCCTTCTTCTCGTTGAAGGGGACTTCCCTGCCGGCAGACGGAGACGGCGTATCCAGCTGTGCGCCGCCCAAGCTGCGGATCAGCCCGCCCTGCTTCTCCAGCAGGTCCAAGTCGCGCCGGGCGGTCGCTTCCGAGCAGGCGAACTTGTCAATGATCTCTTGAATCGTAATTTTTCCTTGGCGTTTCAGCAGGTTCATAATCTGCTCGCGCCGCCGGTCGCCTTTGCTGAGCAGCTTTCCGCTCATGGCGTCCCCTCCTGTCGTTCCCATCCGTTTGACAATCTAATGAAATAATAAATCATTTTTTTGACGATATCAATCAATTTCAATCAAACGGGAAGAAGGAGGGCTTTCCTCGTGAGCGAACGCTTCCAAGCTGTTCCAAGGAGCGGAGGAGCAAGTTGAGACTAGCTTATTGCACCATGTCCCACTCGTGAATCTCATAGCGGCGGGCGCCATGGAGCACGTACGGATCGTTCTCCGCCCAAGCCGTCGCTTCTTCCAGCGACTCGGCTTTGTAGACGACCATGCCGCCGGCGCCGTCCGTAAACCGTCCGCTGGCAAAAATGCGCCCTTGCCCGCGCTGCGCCTCCAAATAAGCCAAATGCTCGGGACGGTAAGCTGCGCTCTTCGCTTCATCCAGCATCGGCAAAAACACAACGAAATGCTTCATTCTGGAATACCCCGTTTCTTTATTATAGTGACGGGCCGATTATTCCGGCACCGTATGAACGGGCTTTCCTTCAAGGAAAGCCCGGACGTTCGCGCACGCCGTGTTCATCAGGCGGGCCCGCGCTTCCTTCGTCGCCCAAGCAATATGCGGGGTGACGAGGCAGTTCGGGGCCGCGAGCAGCGGGTTGTCCGGGTGCGGCGGCTCCGCCGACAGCACGTCCAGACCCGCGCCCGCAAGGCGGCCTTCGCGCAGCGCCGCGGCCAGGTCGCTCTCGACGACGAGCGGGCCGCGGGCGGTGTTGATCAGCATCGCCGAAGGCTTCATGAGGGCGATGCGGTCTTGGTTGATCAGCCCGTGCGTCGCGGGCGTGAGTGGGCAGTGCAGGCTGATGACGTCAGCCTGCTGCAGTAGCTCCGGCAGCGTCACCCATTCCACCCCCTCCACGGGGGTGGGCTGGGTGCGTCCGCTGCCGACGGCGATGACGCGCATGCCGAACGCTTCGGCGATGTGCGCGGTTTGCCGCCCGATGCGGCCGAGCCCGATCAGGCCCATCGTTTTCCCCGCCAGCTCCACGAGCGGCGTCTTCGTGAAGCTGAAATCCGGGGAAGCGCTCCATTCCCCGGATTTCACCGCTTCGGCGTGCCGCCCGACGTGCTGGCACAGCTCCAGCAGCAGGGCGAACACGAACTGCGCCACCCCATGCGTGCCGTAAGCCGGCACGTTGGTAACGACAATACCGCGCGCCGCCGCCGCTTCAGTATCGATTATGTTGTATCCCGTCGCCAGCACTCCGATGTAACGAAGGTTCGGCAGCCGCGCAATCGTATCCGCCGACAGCGGCGTTTTGTTCGTCAGGACGATGCCGGCGTCTCGCGCCCGATCGACAATCTCCTCGACCGGCGTCCGGTCGTACAGAGCGACCGATCCTAATCGTTCCAGCCCTTCCCAGCTCAGATCGCCGGGATTCAACGTATAGCCGTCAAGTACGACAATCTGCTCCATTCCAGCCCTCCATGTCAGCCCTAAGCCTCAAGTCCCGTATCGCCTACTCTTTCGACAGGACGAAGCCTGACCCAATTATCTCCATCATACCGCTTTTTCCACGAGGCGTAAATTGAAACCGCCCCCGTTCTCCGCTTCATTCTTCAACGAAAAAAGTCCCGCCGCAAAGTCTATTTAAGACCATGCAGGCGGAACTTTATGTCAAGTCTGGAGCCATATCCGGTTACGGCTGCTGCATCGTACCGATGAGCCGGCGGGCCGGACCGTACGGTGTATCGACCGTTTCATACACCCGCAGCGTCAGCGGATGATCGAATTGATCCGACGGTGTGTCGGTAAAGTAAATCGACTGTTCGCCGTTCTCTACGCGTCCCTCGCCCGTCAAGCTGAGCGTCTGTCTGGCCACTTCTCGGGTATCGCTGCCCTCGATCACCAGCTGCAGCTTGGAATACCCCGCGTCCACGATGACCGGCTCGGTCGTCTTCAGATCGACGTTCCACTTCAGCTTGTACGTATAGGTGTAAGACCTCGTGGTCGGGTTCGTACCGGTCGTATAAGTCAGCGACCAGTCTTTCACGTTAAGATCATAAGGATAGAAAGAAAATGCCGCATCGTCGTTCTTCGTCTGATTCACGTTCAAACCAACCTGTCCGATTGCCGTTTTGTACGGTGCGGCGGTTTTGCTATCGCTGAACTTCAATGTAAAATGATCCCCGTCACCGGCAAGCGGCAGCATGAAAGTGTAATTCATGACGTACGCCGTTCCGGGCAGCACCTCCTGCGCCGCCGTCTTTTGCTGGCTGCCCGTATACGAGGAGCCGCTCGCGCCGATCAGTTCTGCCGCCAGTTGAGGCACTGGCAGCGGCTTGTCGCTGCGGTTATCCAGCTTTAGCTTCACGACGCCGGTCTGATAGCTCTGCCCTTTGTTTTCGTACAGCCGGAAATCGACTACCGATACGGCGAGATCGGGATGCACCGCGTTGTTCAGCGGATCGAACGCGAGCCGCGTACCAAAGCCTTCTACCGTAGGAAGAGCACTTGGGCTGCCTGGCTGCGTCTCGGGAAGCGCGATGCGCAGTCGGCCGACGGAATAGCTGACGGCTGCCGCCGCATCCGTCCGGTTCGGAATTTTGTAGCTTTCCGGTGTCTGGACGGTCAAGCTTTCGAGCGGCTTGTCGGCTTCGTAAGGAATCGAGATGTATAAATACTTTTTCTCTTTCGGATCGACACTGACGGCCGCTTGCTCCTGGCGGGACCCTTTGTAGATTTGACCTGCGGCCTTGCCGTCCACCGTAAACGCCGGAACCGTCTCGGTCTGGGTACCGTTATTGGTTACCAGCAACTGAAGCAGCTCGACAGGCGCCCCGTCCTTGAATTGTTTGGTCATGCCGACCGGCGTATACTCCAAGGAAGATTCGATTCCCGGGATGATAAACGGCGTTCCCCATGCTTTGACGGGAATCGAACCGTTATCCGCCGCGTCCCCATACCAGACTAAGCCGCTTACCGGCAGCTTTAGCATGGAAGTCTCCACCTTCGGGTAGACGTCTTTGTTCACGTCCACCCATACGAGGTCGGTCGGCTGCACCGCATCGGTACGGTCGATTTGCGCCATATAGCTAAGCTCGACCGAAGAGGACGCGGGTATGGAGCCGGGATTGTCTGCGCTTGGCTTAAGTACATAGCTGGTACCCGCCGACGTAACGACGCGTAGCTCGTAATCCGGCACGCGGGCCGCACTCGCCCAAACGTTATACATTTTCACAACGACTGCGATGCGCGCGCCGCCGTTCGCCCGTTCGCTGAGCAGGCTCTTCACCTTGACTTGCACCGGACCGGACAGCACGGCCGGATACCGCACATCGATGGCCGGCTGCGGATTTTCCGCCCGTACGGCCCCTTGAAAAGACAAGGCCAAGGACACAATCAGCGCCGTAGAAACTACTCTTTTCCATGTATTCATAGGATGTCCTCCATTATTCGTAAGTCGTTCGTTTGCCGCCGCGCCATTAGTTGCGGACAACCGCTTTGTCTTGATCCTTCAGCTCCCGCTGCCCGGATACGATCACCTGCTCGCCTTCCTTCACCCCGCCGAGCACCTCCCGGTTCGCTCCGCTTTCCCGTCCGAGCGTTACCTTGCGCTTCTCGGCATGGTCGCCCGCCAGCACGAAGACGAAGCTATCGTTCCCTTCCTTCACGATGCCCGAAGTCGGCACGCTCAGCGCCTCTTGCTTCGCATCGCCGCCGAGCTGCAGCTTCACCCGCATGCCCGGCTTCAGCTTCCGGTCCGGGTTAGGCGCGGTCAGCTCCAGCACATAGGTTTTGCTTTGCGGGCTCATCACATCGGCCATATAAGCGACGGTCCCCGTCATTTTCTCGCCCGTGTCCTGGATGACGAACGGAATATCCTTTTTCCCGCGGACAGTCTTCGCCGTCGTCTCGGTCACGTCGGCATGCAGCTTAATCGGATCGATCTGCTGAATGATGCCCGCGACATACCCGGGGGCGACCGTCACGCCCTGCTCGGGATACAGGTCCGTCAACAGACCGCCAATCGGTGCCTTCACGTCAAAGTCGGACAAATTCTTTTCGATATCCTGCATCGCCAGATCCGTGCTCTCGATTTGGATTTGCAGCGGAGCGAGCGGATCGGTCGCTTCCAGATTCGCAAGCTGCTTCTTCGACGTGTCCAGATCGAGACGGGCCGTTTTCAACTGGCTCTCCGCTTTGTCCACCTGCGATTTGGGAGCCGTGCCCGCATCGTAGTCGTTGCGCGCGTTATTGTACGCTTTTTCGAGATCCGCGATTTGCAGCTCCAGCTTCTCGATCGTATTGTTCAGGACGGCTTTATTGGTGGCAATATCCTTGCTTGTTTTGTCCAATTGCGATTCGAGATTTTGCCGGGACAACCGGTTTTTCTCCTTATTGCGGACGGCATCCGTGGAATCGAGCCGGAACAGCACTTCGCCCGCCGCTACCGCGTCCCCGCGTTTTTTGAGCAGCTCCGCCACGTCGCCATTCGCTTTGACGACGACATTCGCCTGCGAGGACGGAACCGCATCGGCGTCCTGCTCCGACGAACCGTCCAGCTGCATCTTCGAGACGGCGGCCACCTTCACGGGCTTGGGCCCGCTCTCCCCCGCGTTCGCCGTCGAGCAGCCCGCGGCTGTGGCGGCGGTCAGCAAAATAGCCAGCCCGGCCAGCGCGCTCCGCTTCCAGCCGGCGGTTTCTTTATTATTATAGGTCATGGAATTCCCCGCTCCTTTGCTTTGCCGAACGTTCGGCCGTCCGTTCGTCCTGTTATGTTTATTCGCCCATCATATGCACGCCGCCGGCCCCGCCTTTGGCTTTTGCGCCTTTGAGAAACAAGCTAAAAACAACGGCAAGCAGCGAAAGTCCGGCGGTCAAATAAAAGACGTCGTCCAGCGCAATGATCGTCGATTGAATCTGCACCTGTCCTCCGATATAGTTCAGGGCGCTTATTTTGGCCTGCGCGGCCGACTGCCCCATTGCAATAAACTGATTTTGAATTTTCGTTACTTGGTCGATCACCGTGGTCGATACCATATTCAACTGATCGGACAAATAAGCCGTATGAAAATCTTTCCGGTCCCCGAACAACAGCGACAGCCAGGCGATGCCGAACGCGCCGCTCACCTGCCGGATCGTATTGGAAAGCGCGGTCCCTTGGCCGACCTTTTCCATCGGCACGGTATTCATGCCTACGGTCTGTACTGGCATCATCATGAGCCCCATGCCGACCGCACGAAGCGTCAGCCAGAAAATGATGGTCGCGCGCGAGGTCTCCATGCTCAGATTCGAGGTCAGAAACAGCGCCGCCGCCGTAATCAGCAGCCCGATGACCGCCAAGGGACGCGCCCCGAATTTATCGAACAGCCCGCCGGCGATCGGCATCATAATGCCGGAGGCGATCGCTTGCGGCAGCAAAATCAAGCCGGTCTCGACCGCGGACAAGCCCGAGATGTTCTGCAGAAAAATCGGGAGCAAAAACAGCATCCCCATCATGATGACGGTCACAAGGCTCGAAACGAGCAGCGACAATGTATACATGCCGTTTTTCAGCAGGCTTAAATCGAGCATCGGGTCCTTCACAGTCAGCTCCAAAATGACGAAGGTCACCAGGAACACGATCCCTATGGTAAGAAATACGACAACCTCGCTGTCGCCCCAGCCCTTCTCCGACACTTTGCCGATGCCGTAAAGCAGCGTGGCCAGCCCGGTGCTGGACGTGATAAATCCCCAGACGTCGAACCGCTTCTTGGCCTCCATCTTAAATTCCTTAAGCACGGCCATGGACAGGAAAATGTCTACAATCCCGATCGGCACGTTGATCGTAAAAATAAGCCGCCAGTCCAAATATTCGACGATATAGCCGCTCAGCGTCGGGCCGGTAGCCGGGGCGAACATGATCGCGATCCCGAACAAGCCCATCGCCATGCCCCGTTTCTCGACGGGGAACATGCGGAAAATCATCGACATGCTGATCGGCATCATTGCGCCGCCGCCGACCGCCTGAACGATCCGGAACACAATCATGCTTTCGTTGCTCCATGCGATGCCGCACAGTCCGGAGCCGATCGTAAAAATGATCAGCGAAATGACATACATCCGCTTATAGCCGAACCGGTCGCCCAAATATCCCGTCGCTGGCACGAGCGCCCCGCTGACCAGCGAATAAGCCGTGACGACCCATTCGATCTGCGATTGGCTGACGCCGAAGACGTTCATCATTTTAGGGATCGCCACGTTGACGATGCTCGTATCGAGAATAGCCATGAAGACGCCGAGAATAATGGCCAGCATGGCGAGTCCGGACCCTTTGGAAGAGGCTTTAGCCTGATCTGTGGCTTGGTCGTTCATTCCGAGTGTTCCTCCTTCCGTTCCCGGATGCCCCTATTTCTCGATTTTGACGGTTGCATTCAAGCCCGGAATGAGCCGTTTCCCGTGGGTATCGTCCAGTGCGATTTTGACCGGAATCCGTTGAATCACCTTCGTATAATTGCCGCTGGCGTTAGAGGAAGGAAGCAGGGAAAAAGAAGAATTGGTCCCGAGTCCGATCCGCTCCACCCGTCCCGTAAATTCCGTATCCTTGAACGCGTCGATCCGGATCGTCACTTTGTTGCCCACTTGGATGCTCGTGATTTCCGTTTCCTGTAAATTGGCCGTAATGTACAGCTGATTCAGGTCGGCGCTCAAAGCAAGCGTCCCGCCCGGCGCAACCGTCTGATCCTTCACCGCGTTCGATTGGATGATCGTTCCGGCATCTGCCGCAATGATTTCCGTGGTCGTGGCCGGGGTCGTTCCTTTGGCTGGCGAAGTTTCCACGATGCCGAGCACGTCGCCTTTGCCGAACGAGTCGCCTTCCTTATAGCGCCACTCGATCAGTTTACCGGCAGCCAACGAGCCGATAGCTCGAAGATCGCCCTGCACTTTCGCATCCTCCGTCGTTATGTACTTGCTAGCGATATTGTAGTAGTACGCACCGGCGGTCCCTCCCCCCACCAGCACCAAAGCCAGTACGGTCAGCATAATGATTTTTTTCTTCATTCGGATGAAGCTCCTTTCCCAAGGTCCCGTGTCGGTGTCTGTGCATGCTCAAGCCAGCGTGGAGATCATTTTGCGGACCAATGCGATAAACTGCTCCGTCTCTTCCTCCGTCAAGCCGCCGAACATTTGCATCAGCAGCTTTTGTTTAAACAGCCGAAATTCCTTCATATGATTGACCGCCTCAGCGGACGGCTCAAGCCAAACGACGCGGCGGTCCGTTTCATCCCGGCTCCGTTTCACAAAGCCGGCTTGCTCCAGCCGGTTCAACGCAATCGTTGTCGCGCTCGCCGATAGCTGCAGTTCCTCAGCCAGTTCGGTTACGGTCACCCGCTGCTTGCCGCACAAAGCATGCAGCAGCTGGATTTGCTGCTTCGACAAGTCTGCGTCGGGCGGCGACCAGCGGCGGGCGTGGCGTACAGCGACGGCAATCAGTCCTTCCAGCTCCGTGAGCTTTTGCTCCAAATTACGCAAGACTTCCCTCCTCATCTATTTTTAGTTTAAAATAGTTTTATAGTGCAATGATTTAACATTAAATAAATTATCACGGAAAATTTTGAACGTCAATCAAAATTTTTCACGGCAAACCAAAGCGCGGAAAACTTTTTGAAACCAAAGGGGGCAACTTACGTATTACTTAATATTTTGTCGAACTCTATCTTTACCGGTAACAATTTAAGGGGGCTATTATGGTACACCGACAAGATTTATATGAGCTGGAGGAAGCGTTCCGCTTAATGTTTCGCAAAGTGAAAGCCAGTTGGACCCGTTTTGAAGCGCACGGCGTCTCCGCCTCGCAAGCGGTTATTCTGGAGAAATTGCAAAACGAAGGTCCGCTGAAGGTCTCACAAATCGCCGACGCGCTCTGGATCACGTCGGGCGCGGTGACATCGCTTTCCGATAAGCTGATTTCCGGCGGATTTGCTGAAAGAACCCGCTCTGAGGAAGACCGGAGAGTGGTCTATATGGAGATTACCGATAAGGGAAGAGAAATTATCGAGGAGCTTCACCTGCACCGCCAGCGAGTGGTCGAGGAATATTTCGGAAAGCTGCCCGATGAGGACATTAAACATATGACCCGCATCTGCAAAGCGATATTAACTGAAACGCAAGAAGTGAATGTGTAAGCGGCGAAGGCAACCCGATCGGGAAGCCTTCGTTTTGCTTTTCTATCATTTTTTCGCGAAACGTTCATAAACTGGTAGCATACGGCAGGAAAGGATGCGATCATCTTGGTTCATACGATCTCGTTTCTCATGTGCCTGGTGTTGCTCGGCATGATCATTGTCGCTTTTATGGCTGCGCTGCTGGAGTTCGTTCTGCACGATACGACGGATTACGATATGGAATTTTTATGGAACCATAAGTACACACTGGAGGATTTGCATCTGGACGGACGGAAAGAAGAAAAATAACAGGCATCGGACATTCGCAGAAAGCATAGGAGGCTCCCGGGCGGCGATATCGCTCGGGAGCTCTCGTCTTTATAACGCGCTTCTTTCGCAGCGGAGAAAGCCGCACAATTTCCCGCGTCGCACATGTCTTGCCTGCGAAACGAAGACGTGCTATATTATCCAATATACCAATCATCGGATGTTTGGAGGTTTACATGATGGAACTGAAACAAACAACGCGCTCCACGCTGGTGGAACAGGTCGTTTCCCAGATGGAATCGCTTATCGAATCCGGTCAATGGCCGGTCGGATCGCGCATCCCGGTCGAGCCCGAGCTGGTCAAGCAATTGGGCGTCAGCCGGAATACCGTTCGCGAGGGAGTCCGTGCCCTGATCCATGCCGGACTTCTGACGGCACGCCAAGGCGACGGCACTTACGTGCGCTCTTCGAGCAGCCTCGGCCCCGCTCTCGTGCGCCGCCTTCGCCGCTCGAACGCCACGGAGACGCTGGAGGTGCGCTGCGCGCTCGAGCAGGAGGCGGCAAGGCTGGCTGCCATACGCCGTACGCCGGAGGAGGTCGAGACGTTCCGCTCCCTGCTGTCGGCATGCGATGCCGCCGCGGCGGCGCAGGACATCGAAGGCTACATCGAAGCGGACCTGAAGCTGCATCATGCGATCGTCCGGGCAACCGGCAATAGCGTCTTGATCGACCTATACGAGCATATGACCGATGCCCTGGAATCGTCTATCGACCAGACCCTCGACCTGTCGGTCATCGTTGACGGAGCCTCTCGCTCGCACTGCCAAATGGTTGATGCCATTGCCGCCCAAGACCCGGATTCAGCCGCCGAAGCCGTGCGCCGCTATATCCGGGAATCGCTGAATCTTCTGCAAGAAGATGTGAACAAGGAGGGTTCCTTATGATTCCGGCTCAAGATGCCGTCAACTCCCGAGTACAGACCCGTACCGGTCTAAGCCTGCTTATTCTCGGCATCGTCCTGATCGCCGCCAACCTGCGGGCTCCGTTAACGGCCGTCGGGCCGATTATCGGAGAAATTCGCGGGGAAACGGGGATTTCCAATACGTGGGCGGGCATGATGACCACCTTGCCGCTGCTTGCTTTCGCGCTCCTCTCGCCGCTCTCGCCACGGATCGCCCGGCGGCTGGGCATGGAGCATACGCTGTTTGCCGGACTGATCGTCCTGCTGGCAGGTATTTTGCTGCGCTCGGTGTCTTCGGTCACGGCGCTGTTTGCAGGCACGGCGCTCATTGGTGTCGCCATTGCCATCAGCAACGTGCTGGTGCCGGCCTTGATCAAGCGGGAGTTCCCGAACAACGTCGGAACGATGACCGGCATTTATTCCGTCTCCATGAATCTGTGCGCCGCCATCGCTTCGGGGGTCAGCATTCCGATTTCGCAGGGGCTAGGCTTGGGGTGGCGGGGAGCGCTCGGCAGTTGGGCGCTTCTGGCCATCGTCTCCCTCGCCGCTTGGCTGCCGATGCTTCGTTCGCGCCAGCGTCCGCAAGCGGTACAGGCAAGTGCCGACGCCAAAAAAAGCGATTCGCTCTGGCGCTCTCCGCTCGCTTGGCAAATTACGCTGTTCATGGGACTGCAATCGCTGTTCTTCTACGTCAACATTTCCTGGTTCCCTGCCATATTGCAGGATCGCGGCATGAGCGCGGTGTCCGCCGGTTGGATGATTTCGATCATGCAGTTCGCAAGCCTGCCGGCGACGTTCTTTATGCCGATCCTTGCCGGGCGGCGTTCCGATCAGCGGGGCTTGGCCGTCGGCGTCGCTTCCCTATTTTTAGTCGGATATCTCGGGCTGCTGCTCACCGATACGGATTGGCTCGTTCCGCTCTGGGTCGTTCTCGTCGGCGTTGGCGCAGGGTCCGGCTTCGGCCTGGCCGTCATGTTCTTCGCCCTGCGCACGAAGTCGGTTCGTCAATCGGCGGAGATGTCAGGCATGGCCCAATCGTTCGGGTATTTACTGGCCGCGGTCGGCCCGACGCTCTTCGGCTTCATTCACGACGCCACAGGCGGCTGGACCCTTCCCCTGATCCTGCTGCTCATCGCCGCAGTCGGGCTGCTGTTAGCCGGTTTGAAGGCCGGGAAATACGGGTACGTGGCCGCATCAGATTCGAAGGAAGCGGCTGCTGCCGAGGGAAATCACTGAGCCTTTACGTCAAAACGCGGGAAGTCCGGGAGGGCTTCTCGCGTTTTTTCATGTGAGCGCCAAAAAAAGCCCGATACGATCGATTGGGAACGATCCGTATCGGGCGATATCTATTTATTTCGGTCAAGCCGGCTGCACTTGCCCTGCGCTTTGCGGCTCCGCCGCCGGCAGCTTGCCTTGACGGACGAGCACCCTTAGCAGCGCATGGGCAACCTCCGGATCGAACTGCGTCCCGCTGTGCCGCCGCAGCTCTTCGGCCGCCGTCTCCGTCGACAGCTTCGCCCGGTAGGACCGGTTCGTCGTCATCGCGTCGAAGGAGTCGCTGGCCGCGAGGATGCGCGCCCCCAGCGGGATTTCTTCGCCTTTTAAGCCCATCGGATAGCCTTTGCCATCCATCCGTTCATGATGGTGCCGGACCATCTCGGTGACGCCGAGCTCCTGCAGCCGTTTGATGCCTTTGACGATTTGGTAGCCGTCCTCCGCATGCCGCTTCATGATGTCGTATTCCTCTTCGGTGAGCCGGCTCTCCTTCTTGAGAATCGACTCCGGCGTGCCGATTTTGCCGATATCGTGAATGAGTCCGGCCAGATGAACGGCTTCCGTCTCCCGTTCGGACAAACCCAGCTCTACGGCGATTTCCCGGGCGTAATCGGCCACATTCTTCGAATGGAACGCCGTGTACGGGTCGCGCGCGTCGATGCTTTTGGAGAACGAGAGAATCGTGTTCATGAACAGCTCCTCGTACTCTTCGCGCTGCCGGAAGTTGCGCCGGGACACGACAACGACCCGCTGCACGAGCAAAGCGAGCAGCAGCAATCCCCCCGCTCCAGCCAAACCGGGCCATCCGGCTCCTGTAAAATACACCCACAGCGCCGTAACCCCCGTCGAAAATGCGCCGACCAAATAAACGTTAAACACGAATAAAGCAAATATGAGCACGGGAACCGCGTATAACCCGAGCAGCGCCGGCGATTGGACATTCGTATTGATCCAGACCGCGGCGAGCAGGCTGATGAACATGACCAGCCACAGCCCGTAGCTGATTTTCCTTCCCAGCGATACCGGACAAAAATACGTATTGCCACCGATTCGAATCCCCGTATGCCATAGCTCTTCGGACGCCATAGCCTCCGTCCCGGATTCGGACTTGATCCACTCCATCTTCACCATCGTTCCCCTCCCGTAGTATGGATTGGCAGAACCGGGTAATTCGACCTACATTACCCTAAGCGTACACCCCGGGATGGGCCTTGTCAACGACAGGTGCGCGACGAAAGTCTCAGGAATGGGACAAGAGAATACGACGGAGGCCGGATTAACCGCTTACGGATTCGGCAAAGAACGCTGGTACTCGTTCCACAGTGAAAGGACATCGGAACCCGTCAGCGTTTGGAATACGCTCTCGTTCCACTCCACGCCATCGAATGGCGACAGGCTCTGGTTCAGCTCCCGCAAAAATCCGGGGCGCTTATGCTCGTCGATCCAAACGAAGAAATTGCCCGTCACCCCGTAGCTGTCCTTCCAGGTGCCTCCTTTTCTCACTGCAAGTCGGTCGTGATAGCCAACTTTGAAGCGGATCGCATCAGCCATGCCTTCGATCATATACCCGATCTGATCGTAGCGGTCATCATCCAATTGATAAAGATGCGTCAGCTCATGATACAAAATGCCCAAAATCTCATGCCGCAGCGGCGTGCTGGAATTGCTGACGTTTTTCAGATGCCGCGAGCTGATGGTGACCTGCCCCCCGCCGGCCCAAGCGACCCCATCCTCGTCTTTGATGAAAATGACGACCTTCTTCGGGCCCACGTCCATCCGGTTCGGGTGTCCGTACAAAATTTCATTTAGTTTCAAAATAATCAACTTGATTTGCTCCTGCGCATCCGGAAGAGCTTGATCGAACAGCTTGCCGTTGCCTTGGGCATCCATATTGCGGATTTCAATGCTGGGCACGATGCTTTGTAACGGGCTGTCTTTAGGAATGAACTCGATTTCCGCAAGCTGCAGCTCGTTGCCTCCGTTGGCTTTCATATCTAGCTTATAATAGGTGTATTTCGCGTCGGAACGGACGCTGTAGCCGGTCCGCTGATAGCGGTATCGGAACTGCTCTCCCTTGCGGGTATCCAACGTGACCCACTGCTTCCCGTCGTTTGACGCTTGAAGCGTCCATTCGGCCGGATCGCGTTCCTGGAAGTCGTTAGCCGAAGTCAAAGCATAACCGTCGATGGCCGTCGGCCGGTCGAAACGATAAGTGACCCAGCCGGACTTCTGGAAGGTCAGCCATTTGGTCAGACTGGACCCGTCGTTCAGCTTGTCCTTGCCTTCATCCGGCAGGTTTTCGCCGCTTGCCGTAATCTGCGCCTTGGCCGGTTCGGGCCACTGCTGCGCATCGTAAAGCTTCACCTCGGCGAGTTGAAGAACCGACCCGCTATGGTTGCTTAATTCCAGTCGATAATACTTATACGACGTTTGGTTCGGGATATTGTACGTCTTCGTCTGGTACCGCCAATCGAAATTTTCATTCTGGCGGGTATCCAGCACGGTCCAGTCCGTTCCGTTATTGGAGCCTTTCAAGGTCCAATCTTTCGGGTCCCGCTCCGGGAAATCGTTTGCAGAGGTAATCGAGTAGGAAGTAATCACATAAGAGCTTTGGTTTGGAAAAGCATACTGGAGCCACCCTGTGCTTTGAAAGGTCAACCACTTGGTCTTCAAGAGATTATCGAACGCGTTCTCCTTCTCCTCATTGGCCGGGCTTTGGCCGTTGGACGTCACCGTGCCGCCTTGCGTTCTCTCGATGGGAAAGGCGGCCGCTTGAGCGGAAGCATCGGCAAAGACCGACGTGGCCGCACCTGCAAACATCATGGCGGCTAACAAAAAAATCCGACTCTTCTTCATCCCTAATACTCCTCCTTATCGTATACTCGGCCTTTCAGCCTTAGAAAGCGTATGAAACGATGATCGCGCCCCCCTCCTCTCTGCACAAACGAAGCTATTAATATATTAACAAAAATACTATATTATTCCAATACATGAAATGACCTTTCTGCCGCCATCCTAAGAAGGCAAGGCCGATTTTTACCATGCCTAAAGGAGCTGAATTGCGATGAGCCATTCGAAACGCCGCAAGGAAAACCAATGGAAAATCCGCAAGCAAACCCAGCAGCCGCACGGTAAAATCAAGTCCTTGGCTGCGTATTCGGACGAGTACGACGCGCAGCAGTCCGGCCGCTAAAAACGCGAAAGACCCCGCAGACGGCATGTCCGCGGGGTCTTCCTTCTAGGCTTGCTCTCTCCCCTGTTCAATCAAACGTTTCGCCCGCTCCATCTCCCGGTCGCTTGGCGTCGGCACATGCTCCAGCGGATAGGCTTTTCCGAGCTGCTCCCATTTGTAGACACCCATCCGGTGGTAAGGCAGCACCTCTAATTTATGCACGTTGCCCAGCGACCCGATGAAGCGGCCGAGCTCCAGCAAGTCCGCCGCGTCGTCCGTGACGCCGGGGATGAGCACATGGCGGATCCAGACCGGCTGTCCGCGGTCCGACAACCATCGGGCAAACCGGAGAATTCGTTCGTTCGGCTGGCTTGTCAGCGCCTGATGCTTGTCGCTTCGGATATGCTTGAGGTCCAGAAGGACGAGATCCGTCACGTCCATCAGTTCCCCCGCATGCTCCGGCTCGCAGAAGCCTGACGAGTCCAGCGCGGTATGCAAATTCCATCGTTTCTTCGCTTCCCGAAACAGCGCGGCCACAAAGGGAGCCTGAAGCGTAGGTTCGCCGCCGGTCACGGTCAATCCGCCGTTCGAGCTGCGGTAATACGGAAGAAACGGCTCGATCTCGTCCAGCACGGATGCGACCTCTACCACACGGCCTGTGGCCGTCTCCCATGTATCGGGATTATGGCAGAACCCGCACTGCAGGGCGCAGCCCTGCATGAAGAGCACGAAGCGGATGCCCGGCCCGTCTACCGTGCCGAACGTATCGAGCGAATGGATGCGTCCTTTCATCCGATGGATCCGTGGAACGTCCGGTTGATGACGTCAAGCTGCTGCTCCCGGGTCAGCTTGATGAAGTTGACGGCATAGCCCGATACGCGGATCGTCAGCTGCGGATATTCCTCCGGATGCTCCATGGCATCGAGCAGCTGCTCGCGGTTGAACACGTTCACGTTCAAATGGTGGCCGCCGCTTGTCGCGTAGCCGTCCAGCATCGCGACGAGATTTTGCGATCTCACGTCGGTCTCCCGGCCGAGCGCCTTCGGCACGATGGAGAACGTGTTCGAGATGCCGTCGAGGCAATGCTCGTAAGGCAGCTTGGCTACCGATGCCAGCGAAGCGAGCGCGCCTTTGCGGTCGCGGCCGTGCATCGGGTTCGCACCTGGGGCGAACGGCTCGCCGGCTTTGCGGCCGTCCGGCGTGCTGCCGGTCTTCTTGCCGTAGACGACGTTCGATGTGATCGTCAGCACGGACATCGTAGGCAACGCGTTGCGGTATGTCTTATGCTTGCGCAGCTTGTTCATAAAGGACTCGGCCAGCTCCACGGCCATCCGGTCGACTCGTTCGTCGTTGTTGCCGTACTGCGGATACTCGCCGGTAATCTCGAAATCGACGGCGATGCCTTTCTCGTTGCGGATCGGCTTCACCTTGGCGTAACGGATGGCGCTCAAGCTATCCGCCACAACGGACAAGCCTGCGATGCCGCAAGCCATCGTCCGCAAAATCTCCCGGTCGTGCAGTGCCATCTCCAACCGCTCGTAGCAGTACTTGTCGTGCATGTAATGAATCACGTTCAGCGTGTTCATATAAAGCTTCGCGAGCCAATCCAGCATTTTGTCGTATTTGCTCATGACGTCGTCGTACGAGAGCTCATCCGACGTAATCGGCACCGACTCCGGCCCGACCTGAATGCCCAGCTTCTCGTCGACGCCTCCGTTGATCGCATACAGCAGCGCTTTGGCCAGGTTCGCGCGCGCCCCGAAGAACTGCATCTGCTTGCCGATCCGCATCGCGGATACGCAGCAGGCGATCCCGTAGTCGTCGCCGAATTGCAGGCGCATCAAGTCGTCATTCTCATATTGAATCGAGCTCGTCTCGATCGACACTTTGGCGCAATATTGCTTAAAGGCATCCGGCAGATCGGCCGACCACAGCACGGTCAAGTTCGGCTCCGGCGCCGGGCCCAGGTTGTAGAGCGTGTGCAAGAAGCGGAAGGAGTTCTTCGTTACCCGCGTCACGCCATTCATTCCCATGCCGCCAACCGATTCGGTCACCCAGGTCGGGTCGCCGCTGAACAGTTCGTTGTAGTCCGGCGTGCGCAAAAATTTCACGATCCGCAGCTTCATGACGAACTGGTCGATCAGCTCCTGTGCTTCCTCCTCCGTCAGCGTGCCGTTCTGCAAATCCCGTTCGATGTAGATGTCAAGGAAGCTGGAGACGCGGCCCAAGCTCATCGCGGCGCCGTTCTGTTCCTTAATCGCGCCGAGGTAAGCAAAGTACAGCCACTGTACCGCTTCCTGCGCATTGGTGGCCGGGACCGAGATGTCGTAGCCGTACGATTGCGCCATCCGCTTCAGTTCGTCCAAGCTGCGGATCTGCTCGGACAGCTCTTCCCGAGCGCGAATGATGTCTTCCGTGATCGAGTCGGTTTCGAGCTGGAGCAGATCGTTCTTCTTGTCCGCGATCAGTCGGTCCGTACCGTAAAGCGCTACGCGGCGGTAGTCGCCGATGATGCGGCCGCGGCCGTAAGCGTCCGGCAGCCCGGTGATGATCCCGGCCTTCCGCGCGGTCTTCATCTCGGTCGTGTAAGCGTCGAATACGCCCTGGTTGTGCGTTTTCCGGATGTCGGTGAACAGCTGCACCAGTTCTTGCGGCAGCTCGAAGCCATAAGCCTTGCAGGCGTCAACCACCATGCGGATGCCGCCGAACGGCTGGACGGAACGCTTAAGCGGGGCGTCGGTCTGGAGACCGACGATCCGTTCTTTTCCTTTGTCAATGTACCCCGGCGCATGCGAAGTAATGGTGGAGACGGTGTGGACGTCAATGTCCAGCACCCCTCCGTTTTCCCGTTCCTTGCGCATCAGTACGCTAAGCTGCTGCCACAGATCCGTCGTCGCTTCCGTCGGTCCGGCCAGGAATTCCGAGTCTCCCGTATAAGGAGTAATGTTGCGGTCGATGAAATCCTTCACGTCGATCCGATGCTGCCACTTGCCCGGCGCGAACTGGCGCCAAGCCTCCGTTTGTTCGGGATTCCGGTTCATTTCCGCTTCTTTCAAGCTCATAGTTGGGTCTCCTCTCCAAGAAGTCGTCTCTTTTTATTCGAATTTCCCGTAGAACGCATTACGGTAAACGTCCGCCAGCTCCGTCACGAGCGGCAACCGCGGATTCGCTGTCGTACATTGGTCCTCGAACGCGCGGTCCGCGAGCCCATCGACCTTCGCTTCGAAGTCTGCCGGATCGAAGCCGAGATCCTGGAATCTCTCCGGAATGCCAAGCGATTGATTCAGCTTGCGCACCGCGGCGATCAGGCTGTTCACGCCTTCTTCCGTCGTTTTCGCCGGCAGGCCCAGCACTCTAGCAATCTCGGCGTACCGTTTGTCCGCGATGAAATGATTGTATTTCGGGAACGATGCGAACTTGGTCGGCTTCTGTGCATTGTACCGGATGACGTGCGGCATCAGAATCGCGTTTGTGCGGCCGTGCGCCGTATGATATTCGCCGCCCCATTTGTGCGCCAAGCTGTGGTTGATGCCCAAGAAGGCATTGGCGAAGGCCATACCGGCAATCGTCGAAGCGTTATGCATTTTTTCCCGTGCCAGCGGATCGCCGGTATGGAACGAATTTTCCAGATGCTCGAATACAAGCTGAATGGCTTTCATTGCGAGTCCGTCCGTATAATCGTTCGCCATCACCGAGACATACGCTTCGATCGCATGCGTAAGCACGTCCATCCCCGTATCCGCAACGGCCGTTTTCGGCAAGCTGTAGACGAATTCCGGGTCGATAATCGCCACGTCCGGCGTCAGCTCGTAATCGGCAAGCGGGTACTTGGTGTTGCCTTTATGATTATCGGTAATGACTGCAAAGGAAGTTACTTCCGACCCGGTGCCCGATGTCGTCGGGATCGCGACGAACTTCGCTTTTTGACCGAGGCGCGGATATTTGTACACCCGCTTGCGGATGTCAAGAAACTTCTGCTTGAGCGAATCGAAGCTTGTGTCCGGATATTCATAGAACAGCCACATCGCTTTGGCCGCGTCCATCGGCGATCCGCCGCCCAGCGCGATAATGCAGTCCGGCTTGAATGCGGCCATGCGGGCCGTACCGCGGTCTACCGTATCGACGGAAGGATCAGGTTCAACCTCGGAGAACACCTCGATAGCAACGGGCTGCTTCCGCTTGCGCAGGTAGTACTCCAAGCGCTCTACGTAGCCGAGCTTCACCATCATTGCGTCGGTGACGATCATCACCCGGGTAATATCGGGCATTTTCTCCAGATATTGCGTCGAGCCTTTTTCAAAATATACTTTCGGCGGCACCTTGAACCACTGCATATTGACCGTCCTTTCGGCGACACGCTTCAGGTTGAGCAGGTTGACGGCGGAAACGTTGGCAGTCGTTGAGTTATGCCCGTAGGAGCCGCAGCCGAGCGTCAGCGAAGGCAGGTTCGTGTTGTAGATGTCTCCGATCGCCCCGTGAGTCGACGGCGCATTGACGATGACGCGTCCGGTTTGCAGTCGAGCCGCGAATGCCTGAATGATTTCCTCGTTCTTGGAATGGATGACCGAGGAATGCCCCATGCCGCCGAAGGCGACGATTTCTGCCGCGCGTTCAATGCCGTGCGCCGCATTTTTCACTTTATAGCAAGCGAGCACCGGGCTCAGCTTCTCCGCAGACAGCGGGTAGGCGTCGCCTACGCCCTTCAGCTCGGCTACGAGTACCTTCGTGTCGTTTGGTACCGTAAGGCCGGCCATGGCTGCGATCTTCGCGGCTGGCTGGCCGACGATGACCGCGTTAACCGCGCATTTCTCGGGGTTAATGACCAGCTTCGATACCGCTTCGGTTTCTTCGGCGTTCAGGAAGTAGCAGCCGAGCTCCTTCATCAGCTTTTTGGCTTGCTCGTAAATCGGCTCTTCCAGAATAACCGCCTGCTCGGAAGCGCAAATCATCCCGTTGTCGAATGTTTTGGAAAGAATCAGGTCTGTTACTGCCTGTGGCAGATCAGCCGTCTTCTCGATAAAGCAAGGCACGTTGCCCGGTCCTACGCCAAGCGCCGGTTTGCCGGTGCTGTAAGCCGCCTTCACCATGGAGGAACCGCCCGTTGCGAGCACCAGCGCTACGTCCGGATGATTCATCAGAAGCTGGGTCGCCTCGACCGACGGATTCTCTACCCACTGAATCGCATGCTCCGGCGCTCCGTGCTTCACGGCCGCTTCCAGCAGCGTAGAGGCAGCTGCGACACTGGAGCGCTGCGCCGACGGATGGAACGCGAAGATGATTGGGTTGCGCGTTTTGGCGGCGATCAGCGATTTGAACATCGTCGTCGACGTCGGGTTCGTGACCGGCGTCACCCCGGCGATGATCCCGACCGGCTCAGCCACCGTCTTGTAGTGCTCGTACGGGTTGTTATCGATCACGCCGACCGTCTTGTTATGCTTGATGCTGTGGTAGATGTACTCGGTCGCGAAGATGTTTTTGGTGATTTTGTCTTCGTATACCCCGCGGCCGGTTTCTTCTACCGCCATTTTCGCCAATACCATATGCCGGTCGAGCCCGGCAAGCGCCATATGCTGCACAATATCGTCCACTTGGGATTGGTCCAGCTTCAGATATGCTTCTTGCGCTTTTTTTGCCCGGGCTACGAGCTTGTTCACTTCCTCGAGCGCGGCTGCTTTTGCGTCGGCTTTCACTTCTTTAACGGCCATTGATTCTTCCTCCATTCGTGTCGCTTGCGTTATTGTGGCTGATTTGGGTCCCGTTTGTCCGGATTGGACGGTGGAACAACACGGCAGTCGTTGCAAATCCATGAAGTACCCGCCGGGCCTTCGCCCTTCGTCTTGCCGCATTGCTCACAGGTGATGAGATTCATCGGCATCCCCCCCCTCCTAAATATATCCTGAATCTATGCTGTATGTTAAGAAAATAAACTATCGATATCGTCAAGAATCTGTTCCGCCATCGGATAAACGACGTCTTCCTCCAGATTCAGGTGCTCGTTCAGAATGAGACACGCCTGAATCAGATGCGAGCTCGTTTCGCGGATCGCTTCCCGGCTTGGCAAGGACAGCCGGTCTACCGACTCAATAAAGGAATCGATGAACGTTTCCGCAAGCTCGTGATCTTTTTCCATCACCCAGAAGGACGGCATCATGGACGGACCGGAATATTTATTGAAATAACTGCAGAGTAAAGGGAACAGCTCCCGCTCCTCCCAGGTCGCATGCCGGTCCAATTCGGTGCGGAAATCCGTAATTTCCTCCCGCAGCTGCTGGAGAAGCGCCATCGCTTCCGGAACAGTTTTCATCTTTCCGACCGATTGAGCCTTGGCCTGCACCGCGGACAGCCGGATTTTTAAGGCGTCGTGCTCTTCCTTGAGACGGTCCACCGCATCCATAAACCGGGTCGGACGCGCGCTTTGAACGCTGGCTTCCGTTATCGTACTCATTGAAACAATCCTCCTCGTATTGGGATTGACTTCATTGTAACCGCGATGGAAGAAATACACTGTGAAAAAAATCACTAGTCACAAAAGGGACATATTCCGACAACAAAATCCGACACGGGCCCGGTTCATTTTCCGTTGATAAACACGGTAATATCCACTTATATCTCCAAATTCCTGTTTACTCACTTCAATATATTTCGATATCATTCGACAATTTTAAAAAATTAAAAAAACGTTATCGCAACCGACATCCACCGAAACGCCCCCTCGATGAACAATCCAAGGTTCAACTCCACCGCATGGTCTATAGTAAATTTTCAGCACAACAAAAAAGAGCTCGGTCACTTCACTGCAGACCGGCCCTTTCGGATGGAGCTTGGTTTTCATGCGGTTGTTCTGCGGGTCAGCGTTTAGCCAACTGTTCTTGGGCGAGCCGAATCATCTCGCGCACCATGCTTCCGCCGATCGGCCCGCCGATCTTGCCCGCTTGCTCGGTCGAGAGCTGGCCGTTATTTCCGGGGCTCAGCGGAATGCCAAGCGTCTTGGCCACCTCGTATTTCACCAGATCCGGGCGGTTCGGATCGACGGCATAGCCTTGCCGGCGCATAACCTCCGACTTCAGCCGGTCCAGCGCCTGATTCGCTCCGGGCACGACCGGCGTGCGGCTGCGTCTTCTTGCCATCGTAACTCCTCCTTTGTTTCCCAGTTGCAGGAACGTTTGTTCCCATGTATACTTTAAACCAATAAACAGAACGTATATTCGTGTATTTGTAACTATGGAGGTGTTCGCCTTGCCGCTGCAAACCCGATACGAGCCTGTCCGCGCCAAGCAACTGCTGAATCCCGTTAAAGCCCCGTCCATGCCGTTCGATTGGTCGATCAATCCGTACCGCGGCTGCCAGCACGGCTGCAGCTTCTGCTATGCCCGTTCGACCCACGCCTTCCTTGGAATGGAAGCCGATGATACGTTTCAGCATCACATCCTGTACAAAGACAATGCGCCGGAAGCACTGCAAGCGCAAGTCGAACGCATGCTGCGCGCCAAGGGCGGACGAAGCAGGCTGGGCCGAATCGCAATCGGTACCGCTACGGACCCTTACCAGCCGCTTGAGGGCCGCTTGAAGCTCACGCGCCAATGTCTCGAAGTGCTGGCCGCCTACCGGCTGCCGGTCAGCATAACGACGCGCTCTCCCTTGATTTTGCGCGATATCGATCTGCTCCGCAAGCTGCCCGGAAGCTCGGTCAACATCAGCCTGAATACGCTCGATAAGCGCATTTGGCGCAGCTTCGAGCCGATGTCTCCCGCTCCGGCCCAGCGGATCAAGGCGCTTCAAGGGCTAAGGCAGGAAGGTATCGAAGCCGGAATTTTTATGGCTCCGATTCTCCCCTTCCTGACCGACCAAACGGAAGACATGGAACAGGTCGTAGAGCAAGCCGCCGAAGCCAAAGCGTGCTTCGTCATGGGATCGGTGCTCCGCTTGAACACGGCCGAAGTGAAATCGTGGTTTTTCGGGACACTCCGGCAAGCGTATCCCCGCTTGGTCGGCTCGTATGCCGATTGGTACGGACATTCCCCGACCGCCCCCAAAGCGTACCGGGAGCAGATCCGCTCGCAGCTTGCCCGGCTTCTTGAACGGGCCGGCATTCCTGCGTACATGCCTGAGAGCGGAGCTAAGCCGATTCAAGCGGAAAGCCCCGAAGACGATAAGCCGGTGCAGCTCGCTTTTGCGCTTGATCTATGAGGATTTTCGGAGCCCTTTCCACAAGCGGTACAAAAAGAACAAGACCACGCCCCAAAAAAGGATGCCGAGAAGCGAGAACCCCCCATGTACCGGCGCACCCCCTCCTCCGAACACGCCGAACGGGTTCAAGATGCTGCCGAAAAGCGCGCCGGCCGCAAAGCCCCCAAGGATGCCGCCCAATCCGCCGCGGACAGGAGACGGCGCCGGAGTCGCGGGGGTTGTGCGGACATTGCCAACAGGCGTCCTTGTGCCGGGCGTCGGCGTATATCCCCTTCGGCCACTGGAATAGCCCCCTCGTCCCGAGCGGTAAGCCTCCGTCTGGTAGTTACCCTGGGGACCGCCCAGCATATCGATATCTTCCTGACTATAAGGAATCGGCAGATTCCGATCCTGCGCGCTCGCCGGGGTGGACAATACGCATAGAAGTACGATCCATAACGAAAGCAGCAATTTTTTCATGCCACACCTCCTTCGGTTCAGGCAGCGATAGGTAAAGTATCCGTCCGAAGGATGGCGGCTATGCATGATGGGCCACAAAGACGCAGGTAAAAGCCGTCCACATGGTGCGACCCGGCCTTCTTCGGCGTTGATCCGCTTCTGTTCCGCATCCGCTCTCTCCCTTTTACCGCACCAGGCCGTTCCTTCCCCCAACAACGTCATGAGACTAATTACCCAGCCGTTAGAGCATAGGAGCTTTCTTTCCCTATCAACCATGTTCCTGCAACAAGAATCCCAAGCAAACTGCCCCCAGAAAAGTCAAGAAAAAATAAACTAAACTAACAAATCTTGTTAGCATAATCCATGTAGAAAATGGATGTATTAGGAGATTGCCGCAGAAAAATAGCAATGTATTCGTTTTATTGAAATTTGTAGCAGTTTTACACGAAATGGTTCGTCCACTATGATAGCTAAAAAGGACTATTTTTTACAGAAAAAGCCTAGTCCTAAGCCAAGCAGGCTTGCCGTTTCACCGCAAAATACAGATAAAGAGAAAGTAGAGGGAGTAGGAGATGCAGTACGTTTTATATGTCACAACGATCGTGTTCCTTGTCTTTCAGCTGTTGTACACGGTTATTCCCTTGCTGTTCGGCAAGGTGAAGAAGCTCGACGAAAGCCTGCCCGAGAAGTCCATTTCGGTGTTGGTTCCCGCCTACAACGAAGAGCTTACGATCAAAAATTGCATCGATGCGATGAACGGCCTGAACTACTGCAATCACGAGGTGATTATCGTCAACGACGGCTCCAAGGACGACACGCTGTCGAAGCTGCATGAGCTGTTAGTTCTGGAGTCCCGGCATCGGGAGCCCGGCGGACAGCTTGTCTACAAGCCGCTCAAAGGCTTCTATCAATCGGCGAAGTACCCCCATATTTTCGTCATCGACAAGCATAACGGCGGCAAAGCCGACTCGCTGAACGCGGGCATTGATTACGCCGTATCCGACATCGTAATTACGCTTGATGCCGACAGTATGCTTGAAGCCCGTTCCCTTCAGTATGTGAGTCAATATTTCCACGACCCGGACGTGATCGCCTTGGGCGGCACGGTGAAGATCGTACAAGGCGCGGAGAAAAAGAACGGCGTCATCGTTGAGAAATTTACTGGAAAAGGCATCATCAAGAGCCAAACCATCAACTATATCCATGGCTTCTACGTTCGGAAGCTGACACAATCCGTCTTTAATTCCATCGTCGTCATCTCCGGCGCGTTCGGCGCGTTTTACAAGGATATTCTAGTCAAGGTGAACGGCTTTCGCAGCACGGTCGGCGAAGATATCGATATTACATTGAAAATTCACGAATATATGAAAGCGAATCGGTTGGCCAAAAAGCTCGTCTACGCGCCGGAAGCGGTCTGCTATACCGAATGTCCGGAAAATATGGTCAATTTCTACAAGCAGCGGATTCGTTGGCAAAAGGCATTCATCGACTGCATCCTCCTTTATTGGTCCAAGCTCTCGCATCGCTTCAGCAGAGGTGTCAGCCTGTTTTTTGCCATCGACGGATTTGTTCTCGGTACGATTGCCGCCTTCACCAGTTTGATTTATATCGTTCAATTGCTGATAACCCAGCAAAGCTTGGGGCATGCGCTAATCCTTTTCGCCATTACGGTCGCAGTCAATGCGGTGCAGATGATCATCGCCTTTTACCTATGCAAAAAATTCGGAAGCACCTACACGATGAAAGATTACATCCGCATGTTCCTGTTCAGCCAGGCGGAGCTGCTCACGTACCGGAACGTCGTACTGTATATCAATATTGTCGGAACGCTCAAATATTTCGACAACGACGAAGGCTGGGGATACGTGGAGCGGAAAGGCGTCGCTTCCATTAGCTGAACCCCTGCAATTCATTGACGATAGACTCGGTAGGAGGATGTTATGGACAACCTAATGAAAAATAACCGCATCATCTACATCGACATGCTGCGGATCATCTCCATTCTCGCCGTAATCATCCTTCATATTACTGCGGATTTGCTGACCCGGACGAATGATTTCAATACGATAGCCTGGTGGATCAGCAATGTGCTGAATTCGATCGCCCGATTCGCGGTTCCCGTCTTTTTCATGATTAGCGGAGCCATGATTTTGCGGACCGAGGTCACCTCGTACAGGGAATTTTATAAGAAACGCATTCTGCCGTTAGCCATCCCGCTCGTAAGCTGGTCACTCATCTACGATGCCTACAACCAATATTTTATTCTCAAAAGCAACCTGACGATCCTTCAGTTTTTTACCGATTTCGTCTATCGGCTCATCATCGACCGTAATTACATACACCTGTGGTTCCTGTATGCGATCATCGCCATCTATGTCACGGTGCCCTTGGTCAGCCGGCTCGTTAAAGCTTGCTCGGAAAAGGAGCTACGGTATTATTTAATCCTCTGGTTCGCGATAAGCATCGTCTACCGTTTCATATCGGATATGGTATTTCGGGTCGCCTCCGAAAGCATCTATGTCCCGATCCTGAATATTCCTTTGTTTATGGGATATCTCGGTTATTTCATTCTCGGCTACTATCTCTTCCATTACGAGCTGCCTGCGAAGGTGAAGTCGCTGCTGTTTAACATCGGAGTCGTCTCTTTTTTCGTGACGCCGATTGCGACTTATTTTGCCTCCTTTTATAGCGGGGTCCTGGACGAAATGTTCTACGGGAATTATTCGATTACGACCTTTTTCATGGCGGTCGGGCTGTTTCTGTACTTTCAAGAGAAAAATTGTATTTTGGGCGAAAAGCTCAATTACAAAATCCAGAGGCTGATCGGCTCCATGGCGAAGGCGAGCTTCAGCATTTATTTGATCCATCTTTTGGTTGAGCTGACGATTTCGCGCAGGGTGGAAAGCGAAGGGTCCGCTCCGGAAACCGTCTTCACGCTGCTGCTCAATCTGGGCATGGTGTTCGTCATCAGCTACATCGTCGTAAAAATACTGAATCTCAATAAATTCGTGACTCGCGTACTATTCGGCGGAAGAGGCTAATGCACATGAAAATCAGCATCTACACCAAGCTCATTATCGTCCTGCTGCTCGCAGGAATGGGGATATACTTTTACGTCCAGCAGCAAACAAGCGATCGTAAAATCACTTCCGTTTATATTGTTCCGAGCGGCGCCGACATCGATCGGATCAACCTATCGAATCCGCGTGTCGATATCGGCTTTATCGCTTTTGCGAAGATCGATAAAAACCGGCTTTATTTCCACACGAACTCTGACGCCGATGCCGAAATCAGAGAGAACATCAAGACGCTCCGAGCGAATAACCGCCAAACGAATCTTGTGCTGGGCGTAGGAGGCTATGGGGCCGACGGCTTCTCGGACGCGAGTCTGGCGGAGAACCGGGGACAATTTACGGACAATATCGTGGCTATGGTGAAAGAACTGGACTTGGACGGCATCGACATCGACTGGGAGTATCCGGCTTCGGATGCATGGAACACACAGAAATCCCGACCCGAGGATACGCAAAACTTCACTTATCTCATGAAGGAGCTCCGGGAGAAGCTGAACCGGCTTCCGCATAAGAAACAAAAAAAATATTTGCTGACCTTCGCTTCGGGGACTCAGGATTGGTATTTCCGGAATGTTGAAGTCAAGAAGGTCGAGAAATATGTCGATTTCATCAATGTGATGAGCTACGATTTGACCGGACGCTGGTCGCAAACGACAGGCTATAACTCTAATCTGTACGCCGATGCGGGCAGCAAAACGGCGCATAGCGTAGACGCCGTGATCACGATGTACCTGGAGCACGGGATCGATCCACAGAAGCTCCTGATGGGCATTCCGGCTTATTCTTACGGCTGGGAAGAGGTCAAGAGCGACGGCGACGGATTATATGCGGAGGGCAAGCCGATCGACATCGACAAGGTGGACTTGAGCTATAAAACGATTGAAGCGAAGTATATCGGCAAGAACGGCTTCAAGCGTTACTACGACGATCACGCCAAGGCAGCTTACCTGTACGACGGCAAGACGTTCGTTTCGTATGAGGACAAGGAAGCTTTGAAGGCCAAAATTGCTTACATTCAACAAAAGGATTTGGCCGGAGCGATGGTATGGGAATATTCCCAGGATGCGGAGCACGGATTGGTCAAGTTTCTTTCGGAGCAGCTGCAAATGTAGAGGAGATCGGCAAGCGCACCTTACCGCAAATACGATAAGGTGCGCATCCATAAAACCGATTTATTCGGAGTAATCTTTTTGAAAAAAAAGCAAAAGCAAATAAACCCAGAAAAAGAAAATAAAAAACATGATCATGGAGTATATGTTACTGTACCCATACACTACGGCGAACACCCCGACCGGAATAAGCATGCCGATAACGATCAGACTTCCGAGAATGCATCGATTAAGCCCGGTCCAGCTTTCCTTCCTCAGCCGGTGATAGGAGATGAAGGTGAAGCCCCAGTTTTTCTTTTTCACCAGCCATGCTACGCCGAGCCCGAGCAGAAACGATACCAGTTGCAGCATAAATATTGGGTTCGCCGTGATATCGTTGTAATCGTGTATCCCATCATCGGTACCATAGATGATTAGCAGCAAAATCAAGCCTTGAAGCAGCAGATAAAGCCCGTAAGCAAAAAATAACATGATCATTGCGTAAAACCAGCGAATGCGGTAAACGAATTTTAAAAATATGTACATGGCAATCAATTGACCTATCAAATCCAGCGTCGGCAGGAACAAAACCATCCGTATAAATAAAGACCATGCGGCAAGAGCAATACCAAGACCGGCAACGGCCCAAAGACGATAGAATTTCCTATATCGGAACAGCACGAATATCAATACAAATATGGTAACCGTTTCTAATGTGGAAAGCGCTATGGAAATGGCAAATTCCATGTACTCTCCTCCCCGCTATCCTTTATGTCTTTGATCTTCGTGTGCAAAATAGCTGCAAATCACTCCTTTCCTTCCGACGGCGGTCGGGATTTCAGAGGGCCCGCTGGCAACATCCAACCTCCCTCCAATCTTTAAGACGGATTTTCGCTCCAAATGTTACGCAAAATTTGCAAATCTTCAAGCGCCGATTCGTACAATGTTTCCCGGTCTTCATTCACGCGGACCCCCTCGGTAAATTCCAGCGTAAACGAGCCGCGAAAGCCCATGCGTCTCATCCATGCCAGCCGGTCTTTAACGAGCTCCAGCCGGTGACTTAACCGGATGAAACGATTGTCCTCGTCACGAAGCTGCACGTGTGCATGAGTAATCGCGGACCCCAGCTTTTTGAACCAATCTTCGAGCTCTCCCATGCAGTAGAACGGATGCACGATCGCTTGGAACGGCCCGTCCCCTAACCGGCGCAGCATTTCCGCGGCGGCATCGGGATGCTCCGCGGCCGTTCCCGGGTGACACTCGCACAATATCCGGCAATCCGCGGGCAGCAGCTCCGCCCAGCGCTTGACGTTGGCGATGTAAACCGGAAGCTGGGCGAGATCGGCACCAAGATTGAATTTCACCGCCGACGCACGCAGCCGTTTCACTAGAGCCGCAATCGCCTCACGTTTCCTCTCCGCCTCATCGCCATCCTCGAATCCGGTATACGAGTTGACAATCGCTACGCGACCCGAAGCCTCCAGCGCCGACAGCTCACGTTCGTCCGCAAGAAGCGCATGATTTTCCCACAGCTCCATTCCGTCGAAGCCGTCTTCGCGAAACCGTTCCTGCCAATCGCTGACCGCATAAGACGGCTTGCGCTCCGCCGCCCATCGGTTCCGTTCCAGCAAAATCGTACCGATATACAGCTTGTTCTCGTAAGACTGTGCCATCCGGGCAGCCCCTCCCGCATCAAAATATCTTCAAGGAAGCATAGCCTACACCGATGCTTTCGTCAAGAACGCAATCCCCCGTCCCCGCTGACGGCTGTTTGTAAGAAAAAAGAGACCGCGCCATATATATAACGCGTGTCTCTTCTATGCTATAACTGCGTTTTTACGATCCGCTTAGTAACAGATGCTCCAGCTTGTAGAATCGAAGGGCGTTGCCGCCAAAGACGGCTTCCCGCTCCGATTCCCCGAGTCCGCCGGGAAGCGCGCTGTCCAGCAGCTCCACGACCTGATCGTAGCTTGCCGCCAGCAGGCAAACGGGCCAATCGCTGCCGAACATGACCCGGTCCGTGCCAAAAACGGACACCACATGCCGCACATACCGGACGATCTGCTCCGGCTTCCAATTCCGATGGTCGGCTTCCGTGACCATTCCCGACAGTTTGCAGTACAGCCGCGGGTTGGACGCTGCGGCCTCCGCCAATTGTCCGCTCCAGGGCCCCCATTCGCCTGCGGCGATTTGCGGCTTCGCGATATGGTCGATCACCGCCCGCAGGTTCGGTGTCTGTTCCAGCAGCTTGAGCACCGCCGGCAGCTGATGCGACTTCAGCAGCAGATCCACCGGAAAGTCTTCCTCGGCAAAAAATCGCATCGCCTCAACGATGTGCGGCCGGAGCATGTCTTCCGCCCGCTCCATCTCTTGAATCATGGTCCGAAAGCCGACAAACGCCGGATGCCGCTTCAAATTCCGGTACTGCTCCCGGTAATCCGGACGCTCAAGGTCGATCCAGCCGACGACCCCAGCAATGCGTTCGGATCGCCCGGCCAGTTCCAGCATATAGTCCGTGTCCGACAGCGTAGGCGCCGCTTGAACGACAATCGTTCGGTCGATCCGGTTCGCCGCCAGATGAGCCTCCAAATCGCGCGGCTCGTAATCTCGATATAATACGCTCATCTCCGGCGTAATCCAGCCATAATCTCCTCGTTCTAGCTTCCAGTAATGCTGGTGCGCATCGATTCTCACCTTAGTTCCCCCTTAATGATGCCGCCATTTGTCCGCAGCGCAGTGCATCGCGCTTATTCTCGTCTTCATTTTATATTCGGTGCTGCTGAATATCCAGAGCCCGGCCTTCGCGGCTCGATTCGGTCGCAGAATACACCAGCCCTTGCGTCCGAAGATAATCGCGTCCGCTTGACTCGCTTTCCCGGCCTTCGCGCAGCGAATCGAGGAACTCGGTGAGCGTATCCGTTGCCACAACGTCGCTATAATCTTCGAAGCGGGTGACGGCGCCGTCCTTGAACAGAAGCAGCAACTTATTTTTCACCTCGATGACGCCTGTCGTCCCTTCGATTCGCCAATTCCCGCCCCATTCGGTCTGTTCGCCTCGGGACGTAATCGAGCCGGTATAGCTTACCGCGATCCCGTCCTCCATCTCCAGTAACGCGTACAGGTTTATGTTCGCCGGCTCCGCGCTCCAACTGCCGACCGGATTGAAGTTCCGGGCAAAAATCCGGACACCCTCCTTCCCGGTCAAATAGCGCATCAGATCGAAATGGTGCACCGCGATATCGTCCAGCAAGCTGACGGTATAGTTGCGCTGCGTGTGATGGTAGCGGTAAAACTGAACGTCGATGGTCGACACCATGCCGATCGTTCCGGCGTCGAGCAGCGATTTCAGCTTCCGCATGTACGGGAAGCGGCGGTAGTTTTCCGCGATCATGAACGGAATCCGCTCCTTCACGGACCGCTCCACGATCTGAATCGATTCGTTGTAATCAAAAGCGATAGGCTTCTCGCACAGCACCGGCAGCCCAAGATCGAACACCCGGTTGTTGATGGCGGTATGCACATGAGGCGGTGTCACATTGACGAAAATATCCGGCTTTTCCGCCGAAAGCGCTTCCTCCAGCGAAGTATAAAAAGGCGTATCGTCCGCGCCGAGCTTCTCTTTCATCGCCGGATTGGGCTCGACGACCGCAACGTCCATCCCCTCATGCTGCCTCAGCTTCTTGTACATGCCGAACCCGGCGACTCCCAACCCCGCCAACAGCGCTTTCATAGACTGACAACCTCCGCTTCTATTCTTAGTCGTGAAATATCCGCTAAATTGATTCCCATTCTAACGCAACGTTTTTGAAATGTATAGATCAAGATCCGACAAAGCCGCGCAATAATGTGCAGGGTGTTGACCAGCTCCACTGAAAAACAAGCAGCTTAGGCATACATTTATATTCCCTTGCAGATGCTGTATACTTTAGTTGAAACGACAAACGCGGCAGTATAAACGAAATGGAGAGAAGATCAGGTGCAACCATTCCTTATCGAGCCTGCGGCTTATACCGCTTTTAGCGACGAGGCGGCACTCATTGAGCAATGCAAAGAATGGAATTTGCTTTCGGAGAAAGCGACCAAAGCCAAAACCTTTTTCTACAAGAGAAACGGGCTAATACTGGCCTGCCGGTTGATCGGCTATGTCGATAAAATGACGGCAGTCATCGAATTGGAAGATAAGCGGCTGCACTGCATCCACCCGTCCTACCTGAAGGAGATGCAGGCTTCAACTTACGGGCAGAAATCTGCCGTCGGTGCAGAGGATGCGGCGGAACCGGAGAACGCCGTTCCAGCGGTTACGGCAGCCGAAACATCATCAGCGTCTCCTGCGAAGGAAACCCCGGAGCTTGAAGCCCCCGAGGCTAAGAAGCCTCAGGCCGAAGAGCCAGAGGCCACAGAACAGCCGACAAAAGGGAAGGCCAAGAAAGAAAAAGCGCCGAAGCTGCAGCTTCCGGAAGAAAAAGTTAAAATGACCGCCACGGTAAAACAATTTACAACCGTACCCAACAATTTCTCCGACAATGACGATGAAGTGATTATTTACGAGGCGGTTTCCATCGCCGATCCGGCGACCGAAATCGGCGAAGCCTGGTCCAGCAACAGCGCCACGATGAAGAAGCTGGAACTTGATATCGGCGACACGATTACCTTTGAGGCAAAGATCATTGCCAAGAAGCTTACGCGGCATCCCGTGCCGTATAAAATCAACAACCCGTCCAAAATTCAAAAACAAGAATCGTGACAAATCCAAAATACCCTTCATCTCCGCTTTACAGGCGGATTTGAAGGGTATTTTGGCGCATCTATCCGCCCGGCCGCAAACGGCCGTCACGGGTAAACCACAGCTTGTAGCTGATCAGCCCAAGCAGCATTCCCGTAATCGCCGCCGAGGAAGAAAGCACAAACATGATCAAAATCTGGTACCGTACCGCTTCGACCGGATTCGCTCCCGCCACGATCATCCCGGTCATCATGCCCGGAAGCTGAACGAGACCGACCGTTTTCATCCCGTCGATCGTCGGAATCATGCTGGACTTGATCGAGCGCTTGAGCGACTGCTGAATCGCCTGCCGCAGCGCCGCGCCGAGCGCCAGCAAGGCTTCGATCTCGCCTCGGGAGGATTCCAGCTCCCGCTTCATCTCGTTCAGCAGCAAGCCTGAGACGATCATCGCGCTGCCGATCGTAATGCCGCTGATCGGGATGATGTACTGCGGCGTCGGCTGAATAATGCCGAAGCCAAGAAGCAGCGTCATCGTGATCGCTTCCGTGGCCGTAATCGCGACGGCAATGCGCAGCCGGATGCCGGCGATGCCTTTGGCACGCTGCCCGGCGTTCCACGAAGCGACCGCAATCATCACGCCGACGATCAGCACTACAAATAAGGGATTGTCCGTATGGAAGATGAACTGGAGCACATACCCGACAAGCAGCAGCTGTACTGCAGATCGAATGGTGCCGATCGCTATGTCTTTCTCCAGGCCGAGCTTCTGCCAGACGGAGACAAGCATGGTCACGACGACGAACACCAGCGTGCTGATTAACGCCAGGTTGGACATTCCGCCTCCTCCTTCCCGGAGGGAGGTGCAACGGATACCGCTGCCACGAATCGGCGCCCGGGCTCCGTATCCGGGGCATGAAAGAAGTCCTGCGTCTCCCGGTTCTCCAGCAGCGTTCCCTCCGCCATAAACCATACGCGCCGGCTGACGCTGCGCGCCTGCTCCAGATCGTGCGTGACCCACAGCTGCGCGGTCCCTTCCCGCTCGTTCCATTCCCGCAGCAGCCGCTCGGCCGCCGTCCGGCTGTGCGGGTCCAAGGATGCGGTAACTTCGTCGAGCAGCAGAACGTCCGGCCGAAGCAGCAGCGAGCGGACCAAGGCGAGCCGCTGCTTTTCGCCGCCGGACAGCTCGCCCGCAGGCTTGCTCCAAGCCATCCCGCCGAGGCCGAGCTCTTCCATGCAGCGGGCGGCGAGCGGACGGTCGAACGGGCGGCGGTGCAGGCGGCTAACGGTGCTCAGATTGTCCTCGACGGTTCCCGGCAGCATGACGGCCTGCTGTGCGACGTAAGCCACCTTCGTCCGCCACTCCTGCGGCTTCCATTCGGAAGCCGGCTTGCCGCCCAGCCGCAGCTCTCCCTCGTCTGCGGCGTCCAGCCACGCGAGGATGCGCAGCAGCGTGCTTTTACCCTGACCGGAAGCGCCGAGCAGCGCGACCCTACCGCCTTCCTCCAGCTCGGCCGTTATGCCGCTGAATAGCGCAGCGCTTCCTTCACCGCCCCGCTGCCGGTATTTCGCAAGCTTTTCCATCGATAATACCGATGCCAATCGCAAGCGCCCCCTTTTGCAAAAAGCTTATTCGTACCATGGATTCAAATGGATGAGCACCTCATCGACATCGGCATGCCGTTCCATAATCGCCCGCTTGATCTGCCGGGAAATATCGTGTCCTTCCTGAACCGTAAGCTCGCCCGGAATGCTGACCCGCAGATCGACCAAAATATAATGCCCATGCTCTCTCGCCCGAAGCCGGTCGATCCGCTTCACCTGCGGAATCGTTACGATAAGAGCCGCGTATTCGCCCAGCTTCTCGGGCTTCACCGCCTTTTCCATCAGCACATCGAACGCTTCCTGCCCCATCGAGTATGCCAGCTTCAGCACGAGAATCGAAACGATAATCCCCGCGAGCGGGTCGCCGTAGGCCAAGTACGGAATGCTCCAAGCCTCGCCGAGCATCGCAAGCGCGATGCCTACGACAGCGGCAAGCGATGCGTACACGTCGGCCAGATGGTCGTAAGCCGTAGCGATCAGCCCTTTGCTGTTCGTCTGTCTGCCGATGCGGATCGTGTACATATACAAGGCCTGCTTCCAGGCCAACGAAACCAAGGCCGCGGCCAGCGCCAGTACGCTGGCTTCCACCGGTTCCTCGAACAGCGCGGTAGCGGCGTGATAGCCGATGAACAAGGCGGCGAGCGCCAGTACAATAGCCACGAAAGCGGAGCCGAGCACCTCGGCTTTGCCGTGTCCGTACGGGTGGTCGTCGTCCGCCGGACGCTTACTAATGCGCATCGAACTTAATGCCGCAGCCGTCGCAATGACGTCGCCGGCATTGTGCACGCCGTCCGCAAGCAGCACTTGGCTGCCGGATAGAAAGCCGACGGTCAGCTTGAGCAGCGTCAGCACGATATTGCTGACAAGGCTGATCCACACCGCCACAATGGAAGCATTGTTCCCTTTACCCATCATTTATGACCCCCGCCAGAACTTTTTCCCATAGGAAACAAAAAACCCTCAGCCGTCCGGCCAAGGGTTGGAAAAGCTTTTTTATGACGAAAATCAGTCCTACGCAAACTCATAACCATCACCACGCTCAAAAAAATAACATTCAAATATTATAGCACAGAATGCGAGAGGCTGCAAAGCCGATGCTCAACGGTCGCCCGAAGGCTGCGGTTTCGGCGTTCCTTCAGACCCGCGGGTCGTCCCGACGAAACCTTCCTGATACGTATAGAGGACCTGCTCCCGCATCGGACGTCCGCCGAGCAAATGCTCCTTCACCAACTCCCGACCCAGCTCGGGGGTCATTTCTTTGTACCAGACGCCCTCCGGATAGACGATCACGATACAAGCATCTTCGCACCGTCCGTTGCACCGCGTTCTTGTCGTGTGGACGACCGCATCCGCCTGCTGCAGGGCAATCTCCTCCCGGATCGCCTTGGTTACCTCCTCGCCTTGCTGCCTCATACAGCTCCCGCCGTTGCAGATCAGCACATGGTGACGCGTACCGGACAAATTCCATGTTGTCATTATTCCCGCCTCCTTCTTTTCGAAAAAAAGAAAAGGAGCATTCCAACCCTATCGGTTAGAAATACTCCCTTCAGACCCGTATCTGCATGCCCGAATGCTCTGTCCGTTAGACAGCAGCTCCGCGCATCGGCATATCCGTTCTTCGTATCCTAACACCCCCTATGCTCCGTAGGGGCCAGCCGTGTTATCGGATCAGGCAGGTATCCTGGCTTAGGGCATCCCGCTCGGCGCCTTCCCGAAGACGTGTCTTCAGTGGCGTGCTGCCGAGCGGTAGCTTGAATCAAGCACCCTTTACAGTGGCGGGACCGCGACGGATTTGCACCGTCTTCCCTTTTAAGCTTCGGACGAGGTCCGAAGCACCTAATTCCCGGTATTCGGTTGTTATGAACCTAACGATACCCGAGGGGAGGAGGCATTGTCAATATGTTCCTGCCGCGCAATTGCTGCGTCCTACCGCGTTTCCCGGTGCAGAGTAACCTTCTTGAGCCGGGGGCAATATTTGCGAAGCTCGAGCCGTCCCGGGTGAGTTTTCTTGTTCTTGGTTGTCGTATAATTCCGGTCGCCGCATTCCGTGCAGGCTAAAGTAACGATGACGCGCATAAGGGACACCTCCTTTCCAGCCTAATCGCCATTTAGTGCAGCAATGACGCTTCCAGCTGCTCTGTCGACACGTTCGGAAGCCTGTCGGACAGCAGGCTCCAGTCCCCGGCCATTTCCTCATCCGTGAGCAGGCATGCGTCCAGCTCGGCCGTGATCTGCCGCCTATCCGGCGCGATCCCGATCAGGACCAGCTTCGTCGTCCGGTCCCCGAAGACGGGGTCCCAATGCTGCGCCAGCTCCGGCTCCTCGGCCAGTATGGCCTGACGCTCCGCTTCCGGGAGCGCGGCCACCCAGTAGCCGGCCGGGCCGAATTGAATCGAAGGTCCGGCCTGGCTCAAGCTTTGCGCAAGCGCGTTGCGGCTCGCCAGCCATACCGTCCCTTTCGCGCGGACGATATTCTCCGGCCAGTCCGACATCCATGCCGTAAGCCGTTCGGGATGGAACGGACGGCGGCGCTCATAGACGAACGAGGAAATGCCATACTCTTCTGTCTCCGGCGTATCGTGGTCGTTCATCAGCTCCTGCATCCAGCCCGCCGAGGTGCTTGCAGCATCGAAATCGAACAAGCCGGTGTTCAAAATCTCCTCCGGGTTCACCTCGCCCCGCTCGGTACGCAGCAGCTTGGCCCGCGGCTGAAGCTTTCTCAGTACACCCTCCAGCTCGTTCAGCTCCTCCTCTTCAACCAGATCGCATTTGTTCAAAATAAGCACGTCGCAGAACTCGATCTGGCTGATCAGCAGGTCGACCACATCACGCGTATCATCCACGCCTACGGCCTGCTGCCTCTCCAGCAGCGATTCGCCGGAGGAATAGTCGTGCCAGAACCGGTAGGCGTCCACCACCGTCACCATACAGTCCAATCGGCACCAGCGGGACAGATCGATGCCATGCTCTTCGTCGATGTACGTGAACGTCTGCGCCACCGGCACCGGCTCGCCCACCCCGGTCGATTCGATCAGGATGTAATCGAACCGGCCTTCGAGCGCCAGCCGCTCCACCTCGCGCAGCAGGTCTTCCCGCAGCGTGCAGCAGATGCAGCCGTTCGACATTTCCACAAGCTTTTCCTCCGTGCGGGACAGTCCGCCTCCGTTTTGAACCAGCGCCGCATCGACGTTCACTTCGCTGAGATCGTTGACGATGACCGCCACCTTCAAGCCATGTCGATGATTCAGTACATAATTTAAAATAGTCGTCTTCCCTGCGCCCAAATAACCGCTCAGCACCGTTACCGGTATTTTCGTCGTATTGTGTTCCATTGTCAGCAAACCTTTCTTAAACGTAATTATTACTAATAAAGTTCATTGTACTGAGGCGCCCATTGTTTGTCAACGAACAAATTTTCAGTCCGCAGGCATGTACCCCGCTTGTTTGGAGGGACAGGCACCCATTTTTTTATACAAAAAAAGACCCGCCGCCCGGCATCAACGATAGCCGGAAGCAGGTCCTCACTTATTCATCTCAAGTTCCAAGCACGCTCGCCGTACCGGAAGCATCGTCCTTGCACCTGATGCGGCGGGCCGCGTAACGGCTCAGCATATCCATAAACTCGTACGCATCGTTTAGAAACTCCGTGCGCGCAAACTCCATCCCATGCCTCGTGGCCGTCTCCCAGCAGTCAATGCCTGCGTCGTACAGCACCTCCACATTCTCGGTCATCGACATCAGCTCGCATACGACGACGGCTTTGCGTCCGGCCGCGGCCTCCGCCTCGATGACCTCCCGTACATCCGGGCCCAGCCAAACTTGCGGCGCCGGTCCCCCGCTGCGGTACGCCAGCCTCCACGGACAGCCGCCCGCCGCCCTGGCGACGCTTGCCGCCAAAGCTTCAAACTCCGTACAGAACCGCTCGTTCGCTTGCGGCAGTCCCGGCTGGCTGTGCGCGGTGAAGAGCACGACGTAATCGCTCCGCCCATCTTCAGACAACCAGTTCACTGCCGAGCGAAGTCGCCGCCCCAACAGGTCGACGAACCGCGGCTCGGCCCACCAGCCCTCGATATCGACAACCGGGAGGTCCACGCCGATTCGCTGAAGCGCGTCCCGAACCTGCTTGCGGTACGCACCCGTGCCGGACCGCGTATACAATGGCGTTACCGGAAGCGTCGCCACGCGGCGCACGCCGTCGCGGATCATTTGCTCCACCGCATCGGGGACGAAAGGCGGCGTATGCTTGCAGCCGACGTAGACTCTAACTTCGTCCAAAAGCAGCGCTCCGATCCTTCGCTCCAGCGCTTCCGCCTGTCTTAGCGTAACGGAGGCCAGCGGATCGCAGGTGCCAAGCTGCCGGTAGCGCCAGATTGCATCCTTCAACCGCTCTTCACCCGGAGGTTGCCCGTGAAAGATATGCGTATAGAACGGCTCAATCTCGTCGACGGACCGGACCAGCCCGTACACCGGCAGCAGTATCCCGATCATGCTCCGGCCTCCTTTTTCACACCGGATGCCGGCTCCAGTACATCTGCAATCTCTGCGATCGAATCAACGACGGCCGGATTGGCGTTCACAAGCTGCTTGGCCGCCATGACCCGGACCCGACCTTCTTTCACCGCCTTCAGAGTACTCCAGCCCGGATTCCCGGTCAGCTCCCGGAACGCCTGCTCCTTCTTCCCTTCCCAGTCGGAAAGCAGGATGCAATCCGGGTCCGCCTGAATAATTTGCTCGATCGTCGCTTTCGTCGTGCGAGGCAGCCCCATCGCTTCGGCAGCAGGCGTGCCGCCTGCCAGCCGCACCAGATCGCTGGATATGTTGTCCGGTCCCATCATATACGGTCCTGTATTCGGGCCTACCGAGGAAAGGACGAGCACCGTCGGTTTGGAGGCCGCTTTACGTTCCTCGACTTTGTTTCGGACAGCCTCCAGCTTGCTCTTCATCCGGTCCGTCACCGCCTTGGCCTTCTCCTCTTCGCCGAGCGCCTGCCCGATCAGGTCCAGTTGGTCCATGATTTGCCGAACACTGCCCCATTCCTTAAAGGTCAGTACAGGAATGCCCGCCTGCTTCAAAATCGGATCGGCGTCCTTCTCCCCGTCATGAATCGTCGTCATCAGCACCAGATCGGGCTTATAGGACAGCACCTGCTCCGGATCGAGCTTCGTCGCTCCCGTTATTTTGATGCCGATCAGCTTGCCTTGTTCGGCATGAACGGACAACTGCTCGTTGTCCAAGCTACGGGGCGCAACGACGAAGCGGGAAGGATCGGCCAGCTCCAGCGCCATCTCGGCCGTATCCAGCGACAGCGCGGCGATGCGCTCGGGCTTGCCTGGAACGACCACTTCGTGCTTGCCGCCTGCCACAATCGTTCGCGGATAGGCTCCGGCCGGAGCCTTCCCGTCGACAGGTCCGGTGACCGGCGCCACTTGGGAACCGCACGCCGTCGCGAACAGTAGAAGTGCGATCGTTCCTCCGAGCCGCCAAGGCTTGAAGCCCGATCTTTTATTTTTCATTTGATCCTGATGCAGCATGACTCTCACCTTTTCCGTTTTTTCTATATCGTTAATAAGCCGCCTGCATCCGGACTTCGTCCAAGGCGGTCACTGCAGTCTTGCCGGTACGTTCGTCGCGGCGGATTGAGGCTTCCACCCCGTAAGCCTGCCGGAGCCGCTCGGAAGTCACGACGCACTCCGGCGCCCCGGAAGCCAGCACATGTCCGTGCCGAAGCAGGATCAGCTCGTCACAAAACCGCGCCGCCAAATTCAAATCGTGCAAAGCGGCAACGACGAGCAGCCCGGCATTCGTTCTTTCCCGCAGCAGCTTCATAACGCGCAGCTGATGCCGGATATCCAGCGCCGAAATCGGCTCGTCGAGCAGCAAAATCCGCGGCTGCTGGGCAAGCGCCTTGGCGATGAACACCATCTGCCGCTGTCCGCCGGACAGTTCCGTCACCCTCCGGTCCGCCAACGCGTCAATCCCGGTTGTGAGCATCGCCTCCCGTACCGCTTCGCGGTCTGCCACAGAGGCGGAAGCAAACCGCCCCCGATGGGCATAACGCCCCAGCATCACGATCTCTTCTACCGTAAAATCAAGCTCCGTGCTCAAATCCTGCGGCACATACGCGATATGGCGGGCGACCGCTTTGGGCTTCATCCGGTGCAAGCAGGCCCCGTCCAACAGCACTTCTCCGGCAGAGGGTCGACGCAAGCCGCCCATGGCGCGAAGCAGCGTCGATTTGCCGCTGCCGTTCGGTCCGATCAAGCCGATGAAACGTCCGGGCCTCATCAGCAAATTGACGTCATGCAGGATCGTCTTCGATTCGGCTCGCTGCCATAGCTGCCGTACCGCAATCATCGTACTCATGCCACCGCCCCTTTTCCGGATCTCAATACCATGCCCAAGAACAACGGCGCCCCGATCAACGCGCAGACGACGCCGACCTGCAGCGTCACCGGCTGGAGAACCATCCGGGATATCAGATCTGCAACAACTAAAAATATAGCTCCTCCAAGCGCGCTGGCCGGCAGCAGCACCCGGTGATCCGGTCCGGTCCATAAACGGATCATATGCGGAACAACCAAGCCAACGAACCCGATGATCCCGCTTACCGCAACGGCCGAGCCGGTCATGAGCGAAGCGAGTCCCAGAATCAGATAGCGCACCGTGCGAACCTTCATACCGCTGCTTTGGGCATGCTCGTCGCCAAGCAGCAGCAAGTTCAAATCCCGGGCGAAGGTGCAAAGCAGTACGCAAGAGATAAGAATCGGCAAAGCAATCAGCTGCACGTGTCCCCAAGTCCGGGCTTCCAGTCCGCCTTGAAGCCAGAAAATAATACTCCGCAGCTCCTGCTCGTTCCGCGAGCTGGCGACCAGAATATTGATCACGGCGGACAGCAAAGCGTTCAGACCGATCCCAAGCAGCAGAAGCGTCGTCACCGTAGAACGGCTGCTCCACCGCCAAACCGCAAGAATGACGCAGACGGCAAACAGCGCTCCGGTAAAAGCGGCAGCCGGCAGCAGCCATACCCCCAGATGCGTCAAGCCGAAATACAAAGCGCACACGGCACCGGCAGCAGCTCCGCTGGATACGCCGACATAGCCCGGCTCAACGAGCGGATTGCGAAACAATCCTTGCATTGAAGCGCCCGAGATGCCGAGCGCCGCGCCCACAAGCGCGCCGACCAGCACGCGCGGCAAACGCACCTGCTCTATTACGAGCCGCTCCCGTTCCCCTGCTGTGCTGTCCACCGGGAAGGCCAATTTTTCCAGCAACAGGGCAAACGTTTGTTTAAACGGAACGGACACGGGTCCGAAACCGGCGGCCATTACGATACTGGCTAGGAGAAGCACGAAAAGCAGTCCAAAAACAAAGAACGGGGAGGAAAACAAAAGATGCCGACGCTTGAACAACAGGAATCCTCCTTATGATTTCGAGATACGCCCGCTTAACGAACTGTTCGGCTGCGGGCGGTAAAATAAAACATTTGTCTATGTGCAAATATTTTTACCTAATGCAAAATTTATTCTATAAGGAAATTTTCTTATAGTCAATAAAATTTGTTATTTCAGGGAAACATTCAAGAGAGCCCGCTGGCTCTTCACTTGTTTTCGACTATGGAGGAGGTCCTTCGATATATGTCCGCTGTTCTCGGCTTTGCGTGTCTTTTCGTCGGTCTGATTATCGTCAATGCCGTCTACTCTTATCAAAGCAAGCACATCGATCCCGCCTTCGGATCGACGTTTCTTTTTCAATTGAAGATGCTTCCATTGTTTCTTCCGGCGAATTTGTTGATCGGGTACGGTGTCCGCTGGGTACAGCAAAGCTTCGGTCAACTGACAACAGCTCTCGTATCGGCCAAAATTGTCGAGCTTCTGGTATGTCTGCTTATGGGATATATGTTCATGCAGGAGATGCCAACGTGGAAAACTTGGGTCGGGCTTCTCATTATCATCGGCGGGTTTATACTGATGAAGTGGAAGTAGCATTGCGGCGGTTGGAAGACTTTGTGGGGTGAAAACTAGCGATCCTCGTGATAGACTGTAAGGGCCCTTGAGAGACCGGGTGGGACGATACGTCGGCTTCACCGGTTCTGTCGAGAGGACAACTACATTCAAGGCCGAAGCTTCTTTGGAAGCGCGGGGGAACCCATTTTTTTGGGGTGAAGCCATTACGCTATGGCCGGGTGCTTGCTCTTTGACCCGAACCCGTCAGCTAACCTCGCAGGCCGAAAAAAGGAGAGGATCTTTTTTGAATCGCATGAAAAAAACTGCTTTGGTGAGTGTTTTGGCCCTTACTTCGGTGTTCGGAGCCGGTATGGCATCTGCTTCCGCTGCACCATGCCCCGTTACCGATAACAATACGTTGTCGACGATTTCTCAAAAATACGGCATTGATCTTTCCTCGCTGCTTAAGTCGAACCCGCAGCTTTCCAATCCGAATGTGATTTGGAAAGGAATGATCATCAACCTTCCGGGATGCGATAACGGATGGCAGCCAACGACTCCGGTGAAACCGCAGCCGGTTCCTGCTAAGCCGCAACCGACCACTCCGGTGAACACTCAGCCGACAACGCCAGCCAAGCCGCAGCCGACCACTCCGGCGCAACAACCGGATACCGGCTCCCAGCAAGGGACGGATCAATCCGCTTTTGCCAGCCAAGTGGTGAATCTCGTGAACCAAGAACGCGCGAAAGCCGGCCTGAAGCCGCTTGCTTCGGACAGCGCCTTGACCTCTATGGCATTGGCTAAAGCAAAAGACATGTATACTAACAATTACTTCGATCACACGTCTCCGACGTACGGGTCTCCGTTTGATATGATGAAATCTTTCGGCATTACTTTTTCGTATGCCGGTGAAAATATCGCAAAAGGCCAGCGTTCTCCGCAAGAGGTTATGAATGCATGGATGAATAGCGAAGGTCACCGCCAAAATATTTTGAGCCCGAACTTTACGAAAATCGGCGTTGCTTACTACAACGGCGAATGGGTTCAAGAGTTTATCGCGAACTAATCGCCTATTCTCATACAGATATCGGATATCGGTCCCCCTGCTGGGGATCGATTTTGTTTTTTTTTCGAGAAATGGGCATTTCTAAAATTTTTTTTAGAAAATTCCGTATGAAACGATACAGACATATTCAATTGTTTACTGGTATCATGAGAACTAGGTAGGCAATGAGTTCGAATCTGTATATGGGCACTTGGATTCGAAGGAGCTAGTAGTGCAACCGGACCATCTTTCTTAGCCGTCGCTAGGAAAGGTGGTTTTTGTTTTTCAATCATTTTTTCTAAACTAGGGGGTATCCTAAATGAAACAACCGATAGATTGTCAACTTCTCATCGAACAATTAGAGATCCCGCTGGAAAAATTCGAAGCGTGGAAAAAAGAGCAGCTTAAACATATGAACACAGAAAC
This sequence comes from Paenibacillus elgii NBRC 100335, assembly GCF_004000865.1. Lineage (GTDB taxonomy): Bacteria > Bacillota > Bacilli > Paenibacillales > NBRC-103111 > Paenibacillus_G > Paenibacillus_G elgii. The sequence goes on from NZ_BIMB01000001.1 coordinate 188,769, forward strand.
CCATGAAATAGCCATGAGCGGAAACGGGACGGCCGATTATTTTGAAGATTCTCTGCGTCCATCTTCCGAAATTTGATCGAGGTCGCTCACCCCCCAGCACTTCCCCCCACTAACCAGGATCGCCGTTTCCCAAGGACGGGGGCATCCCGGTTCTCCATATCCCCGCATTCGTCGCTCCGGGAGATCTGTCCCATCTTGAGGCGTCTCCCGGCGAATCAGACTGGCAGCCAGAAAATATGACGATATCACTTTCGCTTCGCGCATCCAATCGGGACCGTTTAAATAATTACCCAAGACCTTGTACATATTAAAAACAGACAGGGGCAAGATGAACGCGACCACATTACTAAACGATTTGGGCAAAATATAGCCGTTCGTCATCACCCGTTTTACCGTAGCTTTTTAATGAATTTAAAGCTATGGCAGCGTGCCTGAATCCGTTACTTACTCCTATAGCATACATTTTTCCAGATTCATCTTTTGGATTTTTCGCTTCGTCGCTCCAACTATGTTCGAGCTTCCGAAGGTATGCCTTTTTCCTATAAACCATTATGGAAATTGCTTGTCGATCAAGAATTGACGAAAACCGAATTTCGGGAAAGCTTGGGCTTGTCCACCGCAACTCTGGCCAAATTAGGGAAGGACGAATACGTCTCGCTGGAAATCATCGATAAGATTTGTACGCATTTCGGCGTCCAGCCGAACGATATCATGGAGCATAAGAAGGATCGATAATGCTTTCCGTGTCACAAAATTGCGCCCGTCGCTGTCTTGTATAATGAATCAAAATACAAGGCGTATTTGAATTTGCCGTTCAACGGGAGGCAAGGTGTATGAAAATTTTAGTTGCCGGAGCAACCGGCGTCATCGGGCGTTTACTGCTGCCTATTCTTGTACGGGAAGGCCATGAAGTCGTTGGCATGACGCGGAATGAATCCGCGAAAAGCATCATTATGGAAATGGGGGCATCCCCCTTGGTTGCAGATGCTTTAGACCGGGAGTCCGTGATCGCCGCACTTCGGGAGGCGCGTCCGGAAGTCGTCATCCATCAGCTCACCTCTTTAAGCAGCTACAACTTGGAAGACAATGCCCGAATTCGAACGATCGGAACCCGAAATCTGGTCGACGCCTCGCAAGCGGTCGGGGTGAAACGCATGATCGCACAAAGCATATCGTGGACCTACGAACCGGGAAATCACCCTGCCACGGAAGAGGTTCCTTTGGATGTGGAAGCGCCACAGCCGCGAAAAAGGACCGTTGACAGCGTGCTGGCTCTGGAGCAGGCGGTCGCCGAAATGCCGGAATACGTTATTCTTCGATACGGTCTATTCTACGGTCCCGGAACTTGGTACGACCGTAATGGGCTAATGGCCGAGAAGGTGCGGCGCAAGGAGCTGCAGGCGACGGAAGGAGTAACTTCCTTTCTGCATGTTGAAGATGCGGCGCGGGCAGCGGCTGCTGCACTGGAATGGCCCAACGGGCCGGTGAACGTCGTGGACGACGAACCAGCTCCGGGAACCGAGTGGCTGCCCTTCTATGCCGCGTCAATCGGCGCACCCGAGCCGGATATCCAGGAAGGCAGCAGCCGCGGCGAGCGCGGGGCAGCCAATGCCAAGGCGCGAAAAGACTATGGCTGGAAGCCGCTTTATCCGACTTGGCGCGAAGGCTTCCCGGCAAGCTTACAATCTTGAAACGAAAAAGGGCCGTCAGGATCATTTCCCGACAGCCCTTTACTCCGTTTTTATGACAACAATTGCGCTTGCTGATTTTTCAATACTTTCCCTTGCAGCTTGCGGTGATGAAAAATATACGAACCGGCAATGAGTCCGAAGCCGATCAAGAAAACAAGCCAGCCGCTGGCCGGGTCGCCTACGGCAATGCTCGAATACATCGCCCCTGCCAGATCAATCGTAAAACCCGCATAAGCCCACTCCTTAATTCTGGGAAATCCCGGAACGAGGAGCGCGATAACCCCTAATAATTTCGCCGTGCCAATAAACGGAAGAAGATAAGCGGGATACCCCAGATGATCGAATAAAGCCACGGCCTCGGGAACAGACAGGATATCAGGAATCGAACCGAAAGCCATCAATGCCGCCAGCAGCCCTGTAAAAATCCAATAAACAGTTACGATCTTCTTCATACTCATCCCTCTTCCTTCATTAAGAGTCGTGTTAATTCTCATCCCCATTTACGTAAGCTTCGCCAACTGCTCTTCGAGACGCTCACTCCCTTCCCTTCCTTTACAGCTCCTGCATGTAATTACCCAAGCGGTCGAGCTTCTCATCCCAGCTGTGGCGGAAAGATTCCAACCATACCTCCAGCTCCAGCAGCGGCAGGGGCCTAAGCTTGCAGATCCGCCGGTTAGCGATCGCTTGCACCTCGACAAGCCCTGCGGCGCTTAGCGCGCGAAGATGCTTGGAAGCTTGCGGCTGGCTGAGCCCAAGCCGATTGGCAATTTCTCCTACGGTTAAAGGGCCTTCCCGCAAGAGCTCAACCATGTGCAGCCGATTCGGCTCGGCAAGAGTTCGAAAGGTCGAATTCATAATCACAATATACCCTATAAGGAATATTCCTGTCAAGGAATATTTAAGATGTTTTTTAGCTACTCCCCCTACCCTGCGGGACGAACAACATAAAAACCGACCCCTTCCAGGGTCGGTTTTTATGTGCGTGAGCCTAAATTAGACCATAATTTTACAAATATCGTTCGTAAACTCAACCGGATCTTCAATCGGCAGCCCTTCGATCAACAGCGCTTGGTTGTACAAGAGTGCCGTATACAGGTTCAGCTTCTCTTTATCCTGCTCGTACGAAGTCTGCAGCGATTGGAACACCTCATGATGGATGTTAATTTCCAGCACCTTTTCCGCCTTGACACTCGGATTATTCGGCATGGCGTTCAATATTTTCTCCATCTCGATACTGACATCACCCTCCGTAGACAGACATACGGGGTGCGACTTCAACCGCTTCGAGGCTCTGACGCTGGTTACTTTGCCTTCCAGCAGACCCTTCATGTAGTCGAACAGCTCTTTGTGATCGTTTTTGTCGGCATCGTCGTTGTCCTTCTTGTCTTCCGCTTCAAAGCCCAGATCGCCGCTGGAGACGGACTTGAATTCTTTGTCCTTGTATTTCATCAGCATTTTGACGGCGAACTCGTCGATATCATCCGTGAAGTACAGGATTTCGTAGCCCTTCTCGGCAACGAGCTCGGTCTGCGGGAGCTTCTCGATTCGTTCGTTCGACGGCCCGGAAGCATAGTAAATATACTTTTGGTCCTCCGGCATTCTCGATACGTATTCCTCCAGCGTAACCAGCTTCTTCTCCTTGGAGGAATAGAACATGACCAGATCCTGCAGCACCTCTTTGTGGCTGCCGTAATCGCTGTACACCCCGAATTTCAGCTGTCTGCCGAAGGACTTGTAGAATTGCTCGTATTTCTCTCTTTCATCCTTAAGCAGGCTTAGCAGCTGGCTTTTGATTTTGCTTTCGATATTTTTGGCGATCAGCTTCAATTGGCGGTCGTGCTGCAGCATTTCTCTGGAAATGTTGAGCGACAGGCTCTCCGAATCGACCATACCTTTGACAAAGCTAAAATAGTCCGGCAGCAGATCGGAGCATTTGTTCATAATCAGCACGCCGTTGGAATACAGCTCCAGCCCCTTCTCGTATTCCTTCGAGTAGTAGTCGAAAGGAATATTTTCCGGGATAAACAGGATCGCCTGATATACCACGGCCCCGTCGGCGCTGATATGAATATGCTTGATCGGCTTGTCGAAGCCGTAATGCTTCTCCGCATAGAACTTCTCGTAATCCTCGGCCGTCAGCTCGCTTTTGTTTTTTCTCCAGATCGGAACCATGCTGTTAATGTGCTGCTCTTCCGTGTAATCCTCAAATTCGTTGTCGCTGCCTTCCTTCAATCGCTTGGAGGTAACGTCCATCTTAATCGGATAGCGGATAAAATCCGAATATTTCTTAATGATTCCCTTCAGACGGTATACTTCCAAAAACTCCTCGTAGCTCTCGTCCTCGGTGTTCTCTTTGATCTTCAAAATAATTTCCGTGCCGACCGTGTCTTTGTCGCAAGGCTCGATCGTATAGCCTTCCGCACCCGCCGATTCCCACTTGTACGCGCTGTCGCTGCCCAGGGCTTTGCTGATCACCGTTACCACGTCGGCGACCATAAAGGCCGAATAAAAGCCGACGCCGAATTGACCGATGATATCGTGGCCGTCCTTGAGTTCGTTTTCCTTCTTGAAAGCGAGCGAGCCGCTCTTGGCGATAACGCCAAGGTTCGTCTCGAGCTCTTCCTTGGTCATCCCGATCCCGGTATCGAGGATCGTCAACGTTCTGTTGTCCTTGTCCGGAATTACTTTAATGTAGTAGCTGTCTTTGTCAAATACAAGCTGATCGTCAGTTAGCGCTTTGTAGTAAATTTTGTCGATAGCATCGCTGGCATTCGATATCAATTCGCGAAGAAAGATTTCTTTTTGCGTATAAATCGAATTGATCATCATTTCCAATAATCGCTTGGACTCGGCTTGAAACTGCTTCTTTTCCATTCGAAATCTCTCCTTTTGGACAATAAAGGGTAACAATGGCTGCAAATGACCTCGTTGTTAGCACTCTCTATCTTCGAGTGCCATTCTTTATTTTTTATAACATTCCTCCTTTTTAATGTCAACCCAAAAGAAAAAACGCCTGGAAGCCCAAGCGTCTAGTGTTTTATTCTTTTTTGACGGACGTTACTTGCCCGCGCGTCATGGCGGCCAGGTCATTGGGAGTCAGCTCGAATACGGCTTTCGGATGTCCCGCCGCCGCCCATAAGGTGGGGTATTGAAACAGATCTTCGTCAATCATCGTCAGAATCGGCTCCGGATGTCCGATCGGCGCAACGCCCCCGATGACAAAGCCCGTATGCTCCCGCACGAAATCCGCATCGGCCTTGACAAGCTTATCGTCAATGCGACTGGAGATGAGCTTCTCATCCACCCGGTTCACGCCGCTCGCGACAACCAGAAGCGGCTTATTCGACGGCTTGAGCCGGAAAATGATCGATTTTGCGATTTGCGCCACCTCACAGCCTATGGCGTCCGCCGCCTCTTGGGCGGTTCGCGCGCTGTCCGGCAGCTCCACAACCCGGTTCGGATATCCCAACCCCGCTAATTTGTCCTGCACGCGCTGCGCACTTTCCTTTAACTGACTGCTCAAAACGTTTCCCTCCGATAGGTCCGGACTGTCGATCCGGCCTATTTTTCGTCTTTCACAAGGTCCAGCAGGATGCCGTTTATCCCGTTCAGGAAAGCATTCGCGCTGGCCTTGATAATGTCCGTGTCCATCGCCCGGCCGGAGTAAATTTTGCCTTGATGCTCAATACGGATGTTGACCCGGCCAACAGCCTCCTTGCCTCGGGACAAGCTGTTGATCTTATAATCCTTCAGCTCAATTTCCAGACCGACCAACGTTTTGATCGCGCTGTACAAGGCATCGATCGGACCGTCGCCCACGGCGCTGCCTTTCATCGACTCCGAGCCCTTGTTCAATTTGACAGCAGCCGTCGGGTTCTGATCGTTGCTCACCACCTGGAAGGACTCCAGCTCGTATAATTGCTTGCTGCTTTGCTCGACGGTCCGGTGATTCGTGACGAGATAAAATACGTCGTGATCGTACACTTCTTTCTTCGCATCGGCCAAGGTCAGGAACTTCGCGAACAGCTGCTCGAAATCGTCGGCATCGCTCGTATCGAAGCCCATTCTCTCGACGGTATTCTTGAAGGCGTGCCGTCCGGAACGGGCGGTCAGGATCAGCTCCATGCTGTCCGCACCGACCTCTTCGGGCGACATGATCTCATATACCCGCTTGTCTTTCAACAGCCCGTCCTGATGAATACCCGAAGAATGCGCGAAGGCGTTCTCGCCGGTAATCGCTTTGTTGACTTGTACATCGAGCCCCGTCAGATGGCTAACCAGCCTGGAGGTTCTGTGCAGCTCCGTCGTATTGATATCGGTGTAGCCGTTGAAGTAGTTCTCCCTGACCTTAAGCCCCATCACGACTTCCTCCAACGAAGCGTTGCCTGCCCGCTCGCCTAGGCCGTTGATGGTGCATTCGACCTTTTCCGCCCCGTTCTTGATCGCGCTCAGCGTATTGGCCGTTGCCAGACCGAGGTCATTGTGACAGTGTACGCTAAGAATCACGCGGTCGTCCAAATTTTTGAGCCGTTTATTGATTTTGCGGATCAGCTCGCCGAATTCCTCCGGAACGGCATAGCCCACCGTATCAGGGACGTTAATCATAGTCGCTCCCGCTTTCACGACGGCCTCAATCGTCTTCCACAAGTATTCGAAATCCGACCGCGATGCGTCTTCCGTGGAATACTGCACTTGCGGAAGCAGCGTCTTGGCATACTTGACCGCGTCAACGCCCATTTGCAGGACGGCATCCTTGGATCGGTTGAACTTCTTCTCCACGTGGATGTTCGAGGTGCCGAGCACAATATGAATAAGCGGATTCTGCGCCAGCTTAATACTTTCATAGACCGCGTCGATATCGCTTTTGACCGCCCGGGCCAAGGCCGTAATCGAGACGCTGTTGCCTACGCAGCGGGCAATTTCTTGGACCGCTTGAAAATCCCCTGCAGACGAGGCGGGGAAGCCTGCTTCGATAATATCTACATTAAGCCGTTTTAACTGCTGGGCAATCTCTATTTTTTGATGAAGATTCAATTTTGCGCCCGGAACTTGTTCGCCGTCGCGCAGCGTAGTATCGAACACCATAATTTTACGTTTCATCCTTATTCCTCCCAAATTCGCATTTCTTTATATTTATATGTGAAGCGGTGTTGGTTAAACCCGGAATTTAACCAACAAAAAAACCCCGTCTCTACGTATAGAGACGAGGTTGAACCCGCGGTACCACTCTAATTCATTTCCTAAGAAATGAGCTCAATTCGATGGCTATCACCATCTATCCCTGTAACGGTGGAACTCCGGCTTACCCTACATGTCAGGCAGCTGTTCATAGACGAGTTCGAAATGAACGACGTTACCGTTTCGCACCGACCAACGGCTCTCTGAAAAGTCATTGCACTTCTACTATTTCTAATCCTCACATTTGTATTTGGAATTATTGGTTAGTATAGGGTAATCCGATCGATTTGTCAAACCTATTCTGCGCCGCCTGCTTCCGCCAGAAATTGCTCGGCGCTTCTGACCTTGCCAATTCGCGGGAAAATGTAGTTGCAGGAAGCTTCATGCTCCTCCTTGCTGAAGGTCTTCATCGCATCCGTGATGAAGATTTGATGATAGCCAAACTGGAATGCTTCTCTCGCCGTGCTTTCCACCCCGATATTGGTGGCGATTCCGCACAAGACGATCGTATCAATCCCTCTCCGGCGAAGCTGAAGATCCAGATCCGTACCGAAAAAAGCGCCCCACTGCCGCTTCGTGACCACGTAATCGTCCGGGCGGACGCCCAGCTCCGGGACGAACTCGGCCCAATCTTGAGGAGGCTGAACGGCCGGAACCGGCTGATCCGTTGCCGGCTTTAATCTGTCCTGCCCATCGTGGAAATCGACATGGACGAATGCGATAAATCCGCCCTTCTCACGGAACAGCCGGACAAGCCCGGCAGCCTTCTCAACAATCTCTTGCCCGTTCGCGGTGGCGACGATTCCCTTCTGCAAATCGATAAGGACTAAAGCTGTTTTTTGAAAATTCACTTGTATTGGTATCATTGAGTTTCCCTCCGTTTGGTTAATTTGCTGTTATATCGGAACATCGCCTTCAACAAAGGCGGTACCGCGAAAAAGATAAAAAAGGTACGAAACAGCTGATAGCCGGCCACCATCGACAAATCCGCATGAATCTCATGGGCGATAATGCCCATTTGATCCATCCCCCCGGGAGCAAGGCTTAGCAGCCCGGTAGAGGCGGATACGGACTGGAGCTTGGTCAGCAGCACGCTCAAGCCCAAAGCCCCCAGCATCAGCAGCAGTCCGCTGCCAACCGCCAGCGAGATCGTCCGTACTTTATGCGTCAACCGGCCCGGCTTCAGCATCAGCCCTACATGTACGCCAATGAAGAGCTGCGCCGCGTTAAGGACAAAGGACGGAAGCGGCGGTCCCTGGAAGCCGGTCCATTGAAGAACCGCCGTTCCGATAGCCGGACCCAGCAAAAAAGCGGTCGGAAATTTGATCTTGTTCCCCAAGACGGCGCATCCTACGCAGACCAGCGCATAGACGAGCAGGTTCGGAATCATCCCGCTGCTCCAACCTGCCGAAACGGCGGACAACGGAGCACCGGCCCCCGAACCCTCGTGCGCTTGCCCGAAGAGCGGGCTCGTTACCAGCAAGGGCACGCACGTGATGATCAGGATCAGCCGGATCACCTGCGTGACGGTGACGACCGTGAGATTGACCCCGTCGGTTTCCTCCGCCAACACAAGAACCTGCGTCAGCCCTCCGGGTATGCTTCCCAACAGCGAGGATTTGTAATCGATCTCCGCCAGTCTGGAGACGGGATAGGCGATGCCCGCGCACCAAAGCAGCAGGAGCAGCGTCATGAGCAGCATCCACGGTAGTTGGTACGACATCTCCTTCAGCGCCGCCGCCGTCATGGCCAGCCCGATCGTGTATCCGACGATGATCATGCCCGTGTTTCTGAACTGCCCGGGCCATGCGAAACGTCCCTTAAACACATTCGATCCGATCAAAACGGCGAACATCGGACCCAGCAGCCAGGGTATCGGCAAATGCAGCAGCTTGAACGCGATGCCGCCGATGACAGCCGCAATCAGAGAGCACGCGATCCCGGCGGAACGGGTCGGGGCTTTTCGTTGATCCATAACTCTCCCTCCCTATCTTTCTATAGAGTTATTTTGAATAATATGTGCATTTTTATGCACATATTAGAGTAAAAAAAGAGATCATTCAAGCAGGTCGGCAATCGTATAGGTGCCCAGCACATGGTCTACCTGCACAATGATGTCGGTCATGAGTTTCTGAAACGATTCGTTGACCTTTTTTCCAAACAGGTGATTTCCTGTTGTATCCAGCATCTGGTTCCATAAGGGCTCTTCTTCGTGTAAAGCGTTGTAGATCTCGGACAGCGTAATCTCCCCGGGCTTTCGGGTCAACTGATAGCCCCCTGCTCTGCCCTGCTTCACTTCCACGATGCCGGCTTCCGCCAGTTGCGCTAAAATTTTGCGGAGCGCGGTCGGCTCACAGCGGATCTCTTCCGCGATTTCGGCGCTGGAGCGCTGCTCCGAAGTTAAGGCGAGTACGATTAAAGCTTGCAGCCCGAAGCCGAACCGCTTGATTTGTGCCATGTTGCCCTGAACAGCCTCCTTCGGCTACAGCTTTTAATGTGCTTAATTTAGCACACTTTAATACAAAAAACAACCCCTCTCGCTCGCGCCAAACTTACCGGCAAACGCAAGCATACGTCAGGGGTCATTTTTCGATTGAATTTTACCTCTGCAATCCTGTCGGCTTTTTCACCAAACGTATTGATCTTGCATTGACCAGCAGGATGCTGCCGACGATGAGCACGAGTCCCGCCACCAAATTAATTGATATTCGCTCGCCCAGAAACAGGACGCTGCAAGTAATCGCAATGAGCGGGATCAGAAACGTAAACGCTCCGACCTTGCCAGCTTCGCCGGAGCCGACAAGCTTGAAGTAAGCGAGCCAGCCTAGCGCAATGACGAAAACGGAAATAAACAGCAGACTCGATACGAACGTAACGTTCCAGACGATATCCGTCCATTTTTCCAGAACAGAACCCGAGCCTAACAGCAAAATGCCGCCGATCATCAGTTGAAGCGCCACCGCCCAAACCATATCGACCCGCGCCGACATTTTCTTAGTATACATGGTACCCAAGGCCCAACTGACCGCACAGCCGAGAGCGAGCACGATTCCGGTAACGGACAGATGTCCAGCCAGACTGCTTGCGCTAATCTCGAATACGCCTAGAAAACCGAGCACAAGTCCGATCCATTTCAAGCCGAACATCTCTTCCCCCAGCCATAGCCAGGATAAAATCCCGAGCAATACGGGCTGCAGGAAAACGATCGCCGAGAAGAGTCCGGCCGGCAAATAGTTCAGTCCGATCGTTTGAAGACCGTAAAAGAGAATGATGTTCAGCACGGACGAAATCACATAAACGGGCCACGTCTGCTTCCAATTGAGCTTCTTGTAGCCGGGCAAGGCGACGCAGATGAGAATCAATCCCCCGATGCACGTCCTCAAGCCTGCAAATAATAAAGGCGGCGAAAAGGAAAGCGTATATTTAGACAGCGGCCAGTTGATTCCCCAGACGATAACGAGAAAAGTGAGATACAAAGCCGCCCGCGAGCGTGAGAGCTGCAACACGATGAACACTCCTTGTTGTCAATGTTTTCTCATGATACAATAACTATCGAAATAAATAAAATGAATGTTTATTATAAGGAGCATACCATAAGTGTTATGACCCATTCCCAAATTCAGCTGTTCGTCAAAATCGCCGAAACTGGTAGCTTTACCAAAGCCGGTCATGAATTGAATATGACACAGCCTGCCGTCAGCCGCGCCGTCTCCACACTGGAAGCCGAGCTCGGCGTGACTCTCCTGATTCGCGACCGAAGGAACGGGATTATTTTGACGGACATCGGCGAACGCCTCTTGGTTGTGTTCCGCGATATTTTGCAGGGCTTCGAGAAGGTGGAACAGGAAGTGATGGCCGAAAAAGGCTTCGAAGTCGGGACGATTCGAATCGGTTCCTTTCCCTCGGCCTCCGCTTATTTTCTGCCCAAAATTTTCAGAGTCATCGGAGAAAAATATCCCCGCATTCAATTCGATCTGTACGAAGGCACCATCGACGACCTCAGAGAACGGCTGGCCTCCAGAATGATTGATGTCGCTTTTCTCATTCCGCCGCATGATGAATTTGAAGTTACTCCCTTACTAAAAGAAGAGATGTTTCTGTTCATCCGGGACGACCACCCTCTGGCCGATCGTTCGACCATTCGTTTACAAGAATTGAGCGACGAGGCGATGATCATCTGCAACGGAGGCTACGAAATCCCGATCTTTGAGCGATTCCGGGAAGCCGGGGCCCGTCTCCAAGTCAAATATATCGTCCATAATGTGAACACCTCGTTGAACATGATCCAAGAAGGGCTCGGTGTGGCGATCATGTCGAACATCTCGGTTGCCCTGTCAACCTTGCCTCCCAACGTTCGAATGCATGCGCTAAAACCTCACCCTTACAGAGAAATTAACCTGGCGGTACCTTCCCTGCAAGAAGCTTCCATCGCTGTCAAGCTGTTTATCCAGACCGCACGAGACTTGTTCGGGGAATCTTGAAAGCCGCGTGCTCCGGCAACGTGAAAGAACCGCGATTCCGATTGAACGGACCGCGGTTCTTTCTTTTTATCAGGCTTGCCTTTGTTCCTCCGGCGGGTTCCCGTCCTCCGACTTCCCCCACTTGGCGGCCCATTTCTCCATTTCCTTGAGCGCAGCCTGAAAATCCAAACCTTTTTCCGTTAACGAATATTGTACGGTTACGGGCACTGTGGGAAAAACTTCGCGGCGGACAATCCCGCTGTTCTCCAAATGCCGCAGCACATCCGTTAAAGATTGCGTCCTGACGACCGCCACGTCCCGATGAAGCTGCTTGAACCGTTTAGGCCCCTTGGACAGCTCCGCAATGACCAGGAAGGCCCATTTCGCCCCCAAAATTTGCAGCACCGAGCAGATATTCGAGAACCCTTTCTCCTCGTCCTTTGCAGGCTCCATGCCTCCACCTACTTACTTTTATTTAGTTAGTCAAAACAATTGGATAATGTCCAAATACTTTGCCTTCTTACGTAAAATACGTACCCTAATTATAATACAACCAAGAGATCTCGCAATCCCAACTGTCGAATCGGCATGTGCCGGCCATGACCCGATTTCGGCTGCTGTCCCGGACAGCGGAAAGGAATGATTCGAAATGCATCGCATGTCCATTTACACGCTTGCGCTTGGCGTCTTTTTAACGGCAACCTCCGAGCTCGTCGTATCCGGCATTCTTAATGTCATTGCCGAAAGCTTAAACATTTCCCTTGCCCTTGCCGGGCAATTGATTACCGTCTACTCCCTTGCGTTCGCCATTGGCACCCCGGTTGTCGTATCCGTCACCGCCCGCTTGGGACGCAGAAAAGTATTGCTAGGCTCACTGGCGCTTTTTATTGTGGGCTGCCTGGTATCGTTCGGTAGCTCAAATATCGTCATCCTGATGGCCTCCCGTGTCATATTGGGGATAAGCGCGGGCGTCTATCTTGTCGTAGCGCTGGGTGTGGCCGCGAAATTGGTCCCCCGCGAAAAATTGGGCAGCGCCATCGGCACCATCATTCTAGGCTTTAGCAGCGCCATGATCCTGGGCGTCCCGATCGGAATCGCGATCACGAACTGGCTGAATTGGCAATCTATCTTCCTGATTCTGGGCTTGTTCAGCTTAGGAATTACCATCGTCATCTGGCGTCTTCTCCCGGATATCGAAGGGGATGCGCCGGTTTCGTTCCGTCAGCAGTTCAAAGTGCTGGGAAGCGTCGTTGTCGTAAGCGGCCTGCTGCTCACGTTTTTCCGGGAGACAGGAAATTCGATTGTGTTTACTTATTTGACGCCGTATCTTCAAGGCAGCCTTCATGTCCAAGCTTCGAACATTAGCATCATTATGCTGGCTTTCGGCATTTTCGGCGCCATCGGCTCCCGGCTGGGCGGTTACGGCGTCGATCGATGGGGAGCGGCCCGAGTCATTACGTTCAGCATTGCCGTTCATACCGCCGCGCTGGCCGTGTTACCTTTTGTTTCGGATGTGCCCGGGATCGGGTTGGCGCTGCTGGCCGTCATCATCTTTTCCATGTTTGCAAATGGCCCGGCGATCCAAAGCTATTTCATTCAACAAGCGCCGGAGTCGTCGAATCTGGTGCTTAGCCTGAATACATCGATCGTGCACTTGGGATTGGCCGCGGGAGCCGGGGCAGGAGGATTCATGGTCAGCGCCGCTTCCACCCTCCAGTATAACCCTTGGGCTGCAAGCTTCATTTTGGTGATCGGTCTGGCGGCCGCCTTGGTCAGCTTCACGAGGGGAAAGAAGGTTGCGGTCAAGCCCGCCTAATAGTGAAAAAAAAGAAGGCCGTACCCCTCTTCAAAAGAGAGTACGGTCCGGAATGGCGCGCTAGTTGAGCGATCCCTCATAAGCCCGCTTTAAAGCTTCGATGTCCATCTTATCCATTTGAAGCATGGCCTGCATCACCCTCGCCGATTTCTCGGCATCCTTGTCCTGCAGCAGCTCGCCCAAAATCTTGGGAATGATCTGCCACGAAAGCCCAAACTTGTCCGTGAGCCAGCCGCATCTTCCTGGCTCCCCTCCTTCGGAGAGCTTCTCCCACAGCTCGTCGATTTCCTCCTGCGTCTCGCAGTTCACGAAGAACGAGACGGCCGGGGAAAAGGTAAACTGCGGTCCGCCGTTTAAGGCCATAAACGATTGCCCGTTAAGCTGGAACGTTCCCGACATGACCGCTCCCCTCGGACCAGGGCCGCCTTCACCGTAGCGTGTGACGCTCTCAATCTTCGAATCTGCAAAGATGGAGGTGTAAAAATTCATCGCTTCTTCCGCTTTGCCGTCAAACCACAGGAAAGGGGTAATTTTTTGCATGCGTATCCGCTCCTTTTGCATTCGATGGAATGAATGTCCTCTCGCCTGACCTTGCAGCTCCATCTTAGCATATATAAAGGGATGCGGTTTCTTGCGGATTGCTGTTCCGCCTCGCGCATGGCTTTCGCCGAACTATCCGTTCACGACCCCTAAGACGAACCCATCATACCCCTTACTGCCTACGGTCTGAATCGCCGTAGCGGATAATCGGGCCTCTTGCTCCAGCAGGTTATAAAACTCCCTGACTCCATGGACACGTGGATCTGTGCTGGCTTCGTTCATAATTTCGCCGCCGCGGATGACATTGTCCCCAATAATGATCGTCCCGGGGCGGGAAAAGCGAAGCGCCCATTTCAAATATCCGGGGTTATTCGGCTTATCCGCGTCAATAAATATGAGATCAAATGGCGCGGCACCTTCCTTTTCCAGCTTAGCCAACTGCTCAAGCGCGTCCCCTACCCGGATCTCCACAACGCTCTCCACCTCAGCAAGGGATACATTCGCTTGCGCTACCTCCGCATGCCGCGGATCGAGCTCCAGGGTAACAAGACGTCCGTCTGCCGGCAGCGCCCTTGCCATCCAAATGGTGCTGTAGCCTCCCAACGTCCCGATTTCCAAAATTCGATTGGCGTTTTGCATCCGGGCAACTAATTGCAGCAGCTTTCCTTGGGCTGCAGAGACGTCATGCGGCGGCAGACCCGCTTGCCGGTTTGCGGACAAAACCTGCTCCAACACGGTGTCCTGAGGAATGAGCTTCTCCGTGATATACTGATCGACCCGGCTCCACATGTCCAATTCATTCATGATATCCCAGCCCCTCGGTTTGTATTTGACTTTCACCTTGATTTTAATTGATTCAGAATCATAAATATAATATATTGTTTTTAGTATTTCATATATTTTGTATATAGAACTAAGGAGACTAGCCATGAATCTTCATGCCCTGCGACTATTTCATACGATCGCTTCCACAGGCAATGTAACCCGTGCCTCCGAGCTGTTGAATATTAGCCAACCGGCCATTACGGCCCAGATCAAAAAATTTGAAAAGGAGCTCTCCATTCCTCTATTGAAGCCTAATGGAAGAGGAATTGCTCTGACGGATGCCGGAGAAAAAATAGCGTTGCTCGCAAAGAGACTGTTCGCGGTAGAACAGCAGATCGATCAATTTTGTCACGAATACCGCGACGGCACGAACGGACATATTCGATTGGCGGCGACCTATTTACCGGCCCAATTTCTGATCCCCGCCTGGATCGCGAAGTTCAAACAGCAGTACGAACAGGTAGAAATGACGATTACAACGACCAATTCAAGCGATGCGCTCAAGCAGCTTTTACAGATGGAAGTGGACCTTGCGGTTTATGGAGGGCTGGCAGAGGAATACCCGGATGCGATTCAAACGGAAGAGTTGTTTCGTGACGAGCTATGGTTTGTGGTAGCGCCGAATCACAAATATGCGAATCAGCAAGTTTCGCTGGGCGAAATGATGAAGGAGCCTTTCGTCATGCGCGAGGAGGGAAGCTCGACACGGGAAAGGCTGCTGGCTTTATGCCGAACCTACAGCGTATCCAAACCCCGAATCACGCTGCAATTCAACGGATTGCATGAAGCGATCATGGCCGTTATCGCCGGGTATGGCGCCAACTTCGTTTCTTCGTTGGTCGTGCGGGAATATGTGCAGCGCGGCGAGCTATGCCGGGTTTACGTCGAGGGCGTCCGGCTGCAAAATACAATTGCCATCTGTACCCGCAAAAACGAGCCTTTGTCCGCCGCTGCTGCAAATCTCGTACGGATTATTCGCCAATCCGGGGAGGATGCGGCACAATAGACAACTCTCCCCCGGCCATGAAATCGAGCTCAGCTTGAGCGAGCCGCCGCCTCAAAGTAAGTCTTGCCGGATTCGCGATCATCCTTGAGCATGGGGTGAATTTTCTCCCAAAACGTGTTCAAAGCCGAATCTGTTTTTTCCAAACGTAACAAGACGTCTCCCGGACTGTAGGGCTCCCATAAGTTATCGGGCAAATACTTGTTAAAAATGATTTTTATCGCTTTGCCGTCTCCCTCCACTTGGGCCTGAAGTCTTTCCATCGTTTGAAAGCCATCAATATCTATTGTCGCGTAGTAGCTTTTATCCTCTTTATATATCGAAATTCGGTAAAACCTATTTTGATCCGGAGGGGCGTATTCCGAAAATTCATACTCCCCGACCCACGATTCCAATGGTGAAGAAGCTATGGTCGTTTTTACTTCTTCCGGCTTATTTCCCGAAGGCGCATGCTGAACGTTATCTTTTAAAGCGGAAGTTGGAGTATTCGTACCGCATCCGATCATCGAAGCCATGACGAGGGCAAGGATTGCGCCGCCTATCGATCTCGCGATCACTTTATTTTTCATCTATGGATTCTCCTTGTCGTTCACTTACATCGATTCTTCCAATCATAGTGGAGAAGGGTTTATAATTCGCCCTTCTCCAATTTCTCTATCATGGTTGAAATGTCGATTCCAAGAAGTTCTCCACGCTCCTTTGTAAGTCCTTCTGTAAAGAGAACTTTGGCTCGTAGGGCTTCAAATGAGTAGCCCCTGCCCAAACGGTTAATAACATGGACAAGGCTGTTCAGAGACTCCGTATAGGGGTTTGTGATGCGATGGTCGAAGTAGGCGAATATCTCTTCTTCCCAGTTTGCCATAGCCTTTGTAAGAGGCTGAAAAGCGGGTTGAAGTTCCTTGGGTATTTTAGATTTCCAAACGTGGTATTTGAGGAATGCCTTTTGTCTTGTATCGCTTTCCCAAATATCGAAAAAGGACTCCTTGAATCTATACGCAATACCGAGAGAGGGGTAATTCTCAGTCCACAGGTCAAGCGTTATCTTTTCCGTCTCCGTGAGCTCTTTTTGGCGTTTCGGAAGGATAAAACGGTCGTGCATAAGCCCCCGACGTTCCTTCGGTTTTAAGCCCTCTCGAAGCTGTTTGCGGATGGTTTCTAACGCTTGATTCGCCATAGGGACAACGTGACACTTATCAATAATGATAGTCGCCTTGGGCAATACAGCCTTCACAGCGTCCTTGTACGGTTGCCACATATTCATAGCTACGTATTGTACTCGTCCTCTATTTGGAAGGCGTGAGAGGTTGCCTACAACCGTTTCCTTGCTCCGATTGGGCAGAACGTCTAACAAAGTACGTTCCTCGATGTTGGTCAAAATGCATCTTGGTTTCATCATGTGAATTTCGTCTATACCAAGCCAATTAGGGGTTTCAAACCGTAACGTTTCTTTCAGACGGTTCCTATATTCCCGAAAAATATTGCGTATCGTCTTTTCGTTAAGCCCTACGTCTTCTGAAATACTGACGAATGTTCGTTTAAGACTCTCCTGCTCAATGTAAGTCAACAATCGCTTGGTGCAGCTCCGTCTTTCGTCAATGGTGTGGTCTAAACGTTCCCAGAAAGTTTGAGAACATTCACGACAACGATACCTCTGACGCTTTATAAGAAGCCCTACACACTTTCCGTGGATAGGCAAGTCCATACAAACCTGTTCCCTGTTATCGTGCTTATAGAGGTTCGCATTGCATCCACAGTGAGGGCAAGCTAAAGGTGGAGAGTTCGTCACCACTTGTATTAGAAAATCAAATTCATTCTCACGAATACTTAGTAAGTTGAATTTTGGAAGATTTAGAATATCATCCATTTGAATTCTTCTATGCATTTACGATGCAAGTTCCTTTTTTATTTTCGAGTGAGTAGTCAAAATACCACTGAATATAAAAGATAACAATGAACCGGCAAAGCAAATAGCCGCAAATATGCCTACGGCGGAAAAACCGTTAAAAGTCGCATAAATCAAGCCTGCGATCCAAGAGCCGAGTGTTGTCGCAGCGTACATGATCGAATTGGCCAAGCTTGAGATCGTGCCGCGGATTGTCGGATTTAACGAATTCAGCAGTCCCAAAATCAGCGGAAATGCGATTCCCATATTAACAAAAATTAAAAAGTATACACCTTCGAAAGCAGAAACCGATGGCAGGTGAGGCAAAGCAATAAAACATGCAATCGAAACAAGAAAGCCCACAACCATCGTATTGAAACGGCTCAACCTTTTGATCACATAAGCACCGCTAATGCTCCCGACCATATTTCCAAGACCAAGAAAAAACATCACGTACCCTACTTGATCAATCGAAAGGTGAAAGCGGTCCGTCATCCATTTTCCAATGAAAGAAAAGGCAGCAAAGAATCCGCATTGAAATAAGAAATGAGCCAGGAACGATCTTCTCGCTATTCGGCTTGTCAATAGTGGGACGTATCTTTTAAATATTGGAATCTTGGATCTTTGGTCTTGCTTCGGTTTCATTTCGGGCAAAACATAAAAAATAAATATCGCCACCAACAACGAACATACTCCGATTGTAAAAAAAGGATAAGACCAATGGGTTGTAGCAAGCAGGCTTCCAATAGGTATGCCGAACGCCTGGGAAGCAGCCAAACCTGCCATTACAATTCCTGATACTTTGGCGATCTTTGGCGCAGGAAACAGAGCAGGAATCGAGGCCCAGACTTGAGGCGCTGTAAATGCTGCGCTGACTCCGGCTAAAAAACGGAATAAAAACATCGACCAAAAGCCTGTGGCAAAGCCGCATAATATGGTTGAAACCGAGAAGCAAACCATGCCGGAAAGCATCACTTTTTTTCGATCCCATCCATCGGAAAGCGGTCCGGCAATCAGTGCAAATACGGCATAACCTAAAGCATAGGCCCCCACCATCCAACCGGAATACTCAGTTGAGATATGAAACAAACTCTGAAGAGTGGGGATGAGCGGAGAAATCAAAAATGTATCGGTTCCGATCACAAACATGATGAGGAAAAATAATGCTGTTAATTTTTTCATGCTAATTACCATCTCCTATCGTAATTAGTTTTGTAGTTAAATAACTATTGAACTAATGAACAAAAAAATAGATTTCTTTCTACAACGTATCCAGAAATCCGGGCAAGTAAGTTTGAAAAGTCTCTATATCGATACTCATATACTTCGTTTGAGCTTCTTTTCGTACCTTGATCAATTTCGCTTCCCTTAATGTACGCAAATGATACGAAGTATTCGATTTCGAAGTATCGCGAATGTCCATTACTTCTCCGCAATTCATCTCCTTCTTGTTGGTGTACAGCGTTCGAATGATATCCAGTCTTGTTTCATCAGCTAATGCCTTAAATATTTTGACCCTTTGCTCATCATTAAACATTATTTGAGTAGTCATAAAACCATTGTACTACGATATCGCTACAAATCAAGGCTTTAGCAAAATACCACCATATTCTCCGATTTATAAGGGAGATGTTTTTAGTTTGTCTCCGCCAAAAACGTCGCCCCGAAAGGACAAAAAAGCTGTTCATAGAAAGTTAATCCGCTCTCTTGGCAATACGGAAAGATATGAGAAAGCTCAGGACGATGAAGAGCAGCTGAGTCAATAAGGCCAGCATGATCCCCATAAAGATGCCTTGGCCAAAATGCTCGATTATAGCGATTAAAGCGCCGCCGATTCCGATGCTCACTCCCGGGCAAAAAGCGTCGACGAATTGAAGATACGCGGAAATCTCGCCTTCCTCGCCCGAGCGGGCATGCTGCAGCGCAACGGCTCCTGTCGTCGGATTGGCCAACCCAATGCCAAAGCCGGTAAAAATTTGCGAGATGACCGCAAAGCCAATTCCCCCGCTCTCCAGCCCTACCGCCGTAATGACAAGCGATACGCCGACGATCATCAAGCCGATACCGGCTGTAACCCGTTTTTTTCTGCCGCGGCCGTTATCCTTTTCGTCCAGTTTGGATTGCAGCCAAGCTGCGGTGGACCAGCTTAATGCACCTGCGGCGACGATCAGCCCGGCAAGGTCTGCGGGCAAGCCTTTGACCTCCGTCAGAGCCAAGACGACATAGCTCTCGGTAGCAACATAGCACGCAACATACAGCCCTCTGGAAACAATGGTGGCTGGCAGCCCTTTTTTGACGGTGAACGTTCCCGCAGGGAGCAACTTCTGCAGAGGCCGGACCATGACGATCAACCCGATAAGCGCAAGCACAATGCCCTTCCAATCGGAAACAAAGCCCAACCCGCTCAACAGCAGCCCCGTGCCTACCGTCAGCAATACAGCGTATCCTTCCTTGCGGCCGCTTTTCTGAACCGGAGTGTTAGCTGTCTGAAGCTTGCGAAAGGAAGGAAGCGTCAGCAATACGGCTAATGCAATCAAGGGCAATACAAGCCAAAATACGAATCTCCACGAGACATATTCGGCCAGCAGCCCGGCAATATACGGACCGATCAACGCAGGCAAAATATAGGCGCTGGAAAATGCGGCCAAAATTTTCGTCCGGAGCGCATCGGGATAGCTTAAAGTAATGCTGTAGTACACGCATGTGACGATAGCGCCTGCGCCGAAACCTTGAAACGCTCTCCCCGCGATTAACATCGGCATATTCACGGAGATGGCGGCAACCAAAATACCGGCTACAAAAATAACGATAGACAAAGAAAAAGAGCGATACACGCCGATTTTGCCGATTTGCTGCCCGATGACCATCGTGCCCAATATTTGCGTCAACAGAAATGCGCTGAAGATCCAGCCGTAGAACGAAATGCCATTCAAATGCTGCGCCAAATCCGGCGCGATGGTCGTAATCGCCAAACCCTCGAACGCTACGGTAGTCACAGCCAAAATGATACCGATCGTCAGCGCCCGATAACGCGAGTCAAAAATAGTTGCCTTACTCTCACCTGTTTCCATTCTCTCATCCCCAATCTACTTGCTATAACATTAGTTGCTTTAGCAAGTATAAGATATAAAAAAATTGTATCTGTTAACACCTAAGCTGCATAAAAGAAATCAAATAATAGTCTTATCTATAGTTGCTATAGCAATTATATGATTAAAAAAACGCAAAATAGGAAAACGGGCAAATCTCTACAAATCCTTCACGTTATTGTACATAACGGCAAGTATTCTTCTAAAGGTCTCGACTTCTTCCTCGGACAAACCTTCCACCGTTTTCTTGTAAGCCTCGATCGACGGAGCGAGGATGTCCCCTTTGATTTCTCTGCCTTTCGGCGTTAAATATACCCGCAGCGATCTGCGGTCCGTCTCGTGGGTTACACGATGAACGAAGCCCTTCTTTTCCAGCTTGAACAGCATCCGGGCAATGTTCGTCTGATCTTTATACAGCCTTTCCGCAAGCTCTTTTTGGGTGATCCCCTCCTTCTCCCAGAGAATGACCAATATCTCCCATTGATCCACGGTAATATCGAAAGGGTTAACGACCTTTTGATAATAATTGTTAAGCTTCAAATCCGCGCGATGTACGATAACGCCGATATATTTTTCTAGTTCCAATGACAGCCTCCATCATAGTCGACATGATTATAGTTGCTATGACCATTATATTTTCCAACCCCAGCGATGTCAATCGGGAAAATGGTTACTTTTTCCTCCGACGCTTCCGGCGAGCCTCTCTACCCGCGATATACCTAAAAGCAAGAAAGGCAGCTCAGGGATTGCCCCTGAAACTGCCTATTTCTATCTGCTTACACCTTCTTTTGCGCCGCAGCGTCTTTTCCGTCGCCGAACAGCTCTCGATTGGAAATGCCCGGAACCCCCAGCGCGACCAGAAAAGCCAGCAGCATAACGGCGGAGACGCAGGTGAAGACGACGTGAATGCCGTGCGCCAGATCCGCGGCTTCGCCAGAGGATGCGAATGCATTGAACACGACGCCGAAAATCGCGATAAACACCGTCTGACCAAGCGTATTCATAAGCGCGCTCGTCGACATGGCGATGCCGCGCTGGCGATTCTCGACCGCGTTCTGCATCAGAATCATGAGCACAGTTCGGCTCACACCGAGGCCGAAACCCGCCAAAAGCATGATGACGAAGAACACCGGTACCGGTGTTGCCGTCGTGATCACTGCCAGCATGACCCCGCTGAACATGAGCAGACCTGCTCCGAGTATGGCGACCCGCTTGGGCGGAAGCCGTCGCATGAGCTTGCCTGCGGCTGTCGCGCCGAGCGGCCATCCGACCGTCGCGATGGCGACCGCGAAGCCCGATACGATCGGCGACTGATGCTTGAGCGATTGCAGCCAAAGCGGGAAATAGACCGTCGTCGCGATAGGAAAAGCGTACGCCAGAAAGCTGAACAGGTTCGGAATCAGGATAGCCCTGTTCCGTAACAGCTCCAGCGGCATGAAAGGCTCGGATACACGCCGCTCAACCGCCACAAAAAAGATGCCAAACAGCACGAACATAGCTGCGAACAGTAGATTGACCGGCGAAAGGAAGTCGCTCTCTCCCCCGAACAGCAGCACGATGAGCATCGACGAAATACTCGTCAGAAACGAGACCGCTCCGATCCAATCGATGGATCTGCCCACTGGCCGGAACGTCTCCCTGAATGCGAACGATAGCAGCAGCAGCGACGCCAGACCAAGCGGCAGGTTGAGGAAGAAAATCCATCGCCAATCGGCGAATTGGACGATCAGTCCTCCGATCAACGGGCCGACGATGCTGGACAGAGCCCATACGCTGCTGAAAATCCCCTGCAGCCGGGTCTGTTCCTCCGGCGTATAGATGTCGCCGATGATGGCCATCGTGATCGGAAAGATCGCCCCGGCGCCCAGCGCCTGCACGACCCGGAAGATGACGAGCTGCAGCATCGTTGCCGACGCCCCGCAGAGGACAGAGCCAAGCAAAAAAACGGCGATGGCGATCATGAGAATGCGCTTGCGACCATACAGATCGGCGAGCTTGCCGTAAATCGGCGTGGTGACGGCCGTGATGAGCAGGTAAACGGAGAACGTCATGTTCATCAGTTCCATGCCCTTCAAATCGTCGACGATGGATTTCATCGCCGTGGTGACGATCGTCGCTTCCATCGCGCTCAAGAACATGACGATGAGAATGGATACGAGAACCCAATTACGATTCATGGGTTCCCACCACCTCTCGTACGAACTTGTCAAGCGCGGTGACATCCGTAATGTTTTTGTTACAGACTTCGCTGTCCACGCACAAATAGTTCCCGATCGCCTTGTAATAATCAGGCAAAGCGTTCACCGGCTTCGATTGGATGACCGCCGTAAATAACGCTACTTCCGCATGCCGGTTGCACACAAAGCATACGCCTTTATTCGCCGGGATATATCTTCCTTCGATGCCGGCGAGCTGCCCGTTCAGACGGTATACGATGAACAATTTATTTGTCGCGATGTCCACCCAGCCAAGATAAGTGACATAGCGGTAATCGATCGCGGTTAAATCGGGAAGCTTCCGTTTTTTGTTTTTCGGGAACAACTTGGCAAGCTGCTTTCCCGTCACTTCCGGAAATTCCGTCAAATAAGGCTCCAACGAATGCAAATAATGTCGGAATTCTCCCTCCGCACGCAACGTGGAGGCCTTTTCCAACACTTGCTTTTGAAGCCCATCGGCCCCCGGGAATGCTTCCATAATATTAAAGTGAACGCTATATCTTACCGATTCCACCACTTTCGGATCGGTAACGGAATGGCAGGCCCGCTCCAGCAGATCGACCTGCTTTTTGATGAAGTTATATTGATGGTTTCTAATGAATGGGAATGGTTTGACCATGGCTTTCAGCCCCTTATTTTTGATGAAAACAAAAATAGGTGCAAAGCCCATCAATTAGAAACGATCCTAGCTTTCTCGGGCGACAAGGTTAACGAAATAACCGTCGGGCCCATGCAAAGTATCGCCCTAATGTTAGGCTTTGCATGAGCTGCTTCTTGTTCCGGCAAAATAATTTGCCATTTCAACCGCCTCCATTCATCCGTCATTATAAAAGAAAACGGACTTAGTCGCAATTGCAAAATCGATTATAACGAAAGTTCACCGAATTTCGTTTTTGTTGTTTAACCACTCCTGAAATTGAAGCGGTGTTCGCACGTTATCGTCCAATACGGCCGTATAAATGTCATAGCTCTTCACTTCTTTCCCGTATTCAACTCGCGTGGCCCAGCTATTTTTGATGGTCAGAATCGATTCCCGCAGCTCCAGGGTGAGCCGGTCGGGCATGGTCTCGATATGCCTAAGATCCGGTTGTTTATCCGGTTCGTCGACAAACCAGATATCGAGTTTCCACTCCATCCCGCTCAGCGCTTTATACTTTAATCCAAGGTACAGCCCGTCCGGATAGCCGGGATCCGTATTCCAGACGCCGGAGTCATTCAGGAACCGGACCTCCCTCACCCCTTGGCGGACCATGATTTCCGAAGCGATCCGAGTTACTACATCGATATTGAGCTTGGAGCACACCACGGTAATATCCAAATCTCTCCAGACCATCAGCCCGAGAGCGGCACTGCCGACTCGAACCGGCTGGCCCGCCGAAGATAGCAATTCGTCGATTTTTAATTCCTTCGCTACAGCCTTCGCTTCCATTTGCAGCTCGTGCTGCCGTGTCAGAAGTTCGTTGTCGGCCATCGTTTGTCACTCTCCTTTTACATGGTCTCATCAAATTCACGATCATGCTCCACCTTGACGGCTACGCACCCCTTCTTATGCCCTGTTTCGACATACCTGTGAGCGTCGGCCATTTGTTCGAACGAGTAGAGCCGATCTATGACCGGCTTTAGTACTCCCTTTTCCATCAGGTCTTTGAGGAGCAATAAATCTTCCGTCCGGACCTTCGCTATTCCCTGCCCTGTGACGGAGACGTATTGCCCGTTCGGAGCCAACGCTTTCTTGCACTTCGTTCTCGAAACTTTCCCTACCGCATCGAAGACGATGTCGTAGAGCTCTCCTCTATTCACAAAATCCTCTTTCGTGTAATCGATGACCTTGTCGGCTCCGAGAGATTTCACCAGTTCCAAATTGGCGGTACTGCATACCCCGGTAACCTCGGCACCAAAATAGCTGGCAAGCTGTACCGCCGCGGTGCCTACCGCCCCCGAAGCTCCATAGACAAGAACTTTCCGTGCACTCTGAATCTTTCCTTTTCTCAGAAAATGCAATGCCGTAGTTCCCCCAAAAGAAACGGCAGCCGCCTCCTCATAAGTCGCATTGTCCGGCTTCAAGGCTAGCAATCCGTCTTCACGCAAGCATATATATTCGGCATAAGCGCCAAGACGCATTCCCGTAAACGCAAAAACCCGGTCGCCCGCCTTGAATCGGGTTACATTTTTTCCAACGGCTTCAATTTCTCCGGCTAACTCGACCCCGAGTATCGGTTTTCTTGGCTTTCGGAGACCCATCATGATTCGCATCGGGATCCGATACAAGAAAGGACCGTTGAACCCCCGGACTAGGCAGTCTCCCGAATTGACGGTTGTCGCATGAATTTTTATCAGAACTTCATTTCCCTTGGGAGCCGGTTTTTCGACCTCTCTCAGCTCCAGAACATCAGCAGGTCCGTATTTCGTGCAAACGATCGCTCTCATGGAGTTCCTCCAGACCTCATTTTGCACTCAGTATAGCTGGAACACGGTACGGATATATAGCTACCTAAGTATGGTTCTGGTCAGTGCTTCACGCTGATCTACAGCAGCCCCAGCTCGCGGGCGCGTGCCACCGCTTCGGTACGCCGTTTTACTTGCAGCTTGTCGAAGATGTTCCGGTTATGCCCTTTCACCGTGCTTAACGCGAGGAAAAGCCGCTCGCTAATCTCATGATTCGAGAGTCCTTGGGCGACGAGCTGCAAAATTTCCAACTCCCGTGCACTCAGGGGGTCGACCAGGAACTTGTCTGACCGGAATTGGCGCGGACCGGATTTGCTTTCATCGTTCAATCGCTCCGCTTCCATATCGTCCAGCAGCTTGCCCGCATACTCCGGCATCATCTCATGAATAACTGCTTCGCGCAGCAGCTTTCTCATCGGAATGCCTTCGTCGACAAAGGTCCGAATACAACCGCCGGACTGGGCTATGGTCATAGCTTCAACCAGAAGTTGCGCCGCTTTGTGCTTTTCACCTTGCGCATGCAGAGCGACGGCTTGCAGAACCGTGATTTTGAGCCGCTCATCCTCCCATTCCTTGGCCTCTGCCTGCTCTCGCAGCGGCTCCAGCAGCGCCATCGCTGCGGACGCCTCTCCCTGTGCCAGATGAACCCGCGCCTGGCTGACGGGAAGCTCGTGCTTCTGCGCCAGATGGGCAGCAGCCCCCACCTGGCCCTGATGAAGCAAAACAAGCACCTGCGCGGCAGCGATATGAGGCGTCTGCTTCACGAAATTTTGCCGGCGGGCGATATGCTCAGCCTTCGCTAAACTAGCAGCCGCTTCGGCCACATCTCCCCGTGCAAGCTTCAATCGGGCGAGAACCACCTCGCCTGCAACGACTCTGTCCGTGTGCTGCAACTGCTGCGTCAGTTGAACAGCTTGCTGCCCGTGGTGCATCGCGGTCTCCAGATCGTTCCATTCGTAAAAAATACGGGCCAGGCCCAGATGCGCTTCGCACGCAACCGGCAGAGGCGGATCGCCGGCCAATTGCAGAGCATGCCGATACGTTTCAGCAGCCATATACAGCTGATTGTCCAGTTCCTGGATATTCCCCAGGCCGAGTGTAGCCATCATCGTGATCATGTAATGCCCGATCGTCCGGCTGATCGACAAAGCTTGGGTATAGGCGTGGCTTGCTGCGGCACGATCCCCCTGGAGCTGGTAAGCATATCCCAGCGTCCACGTAGTCGCTGTACGGACAGGCAGGTTGTCCGGGTGCAAATATTCCAAGGCTCGCTGCGACTCGGCAATGATGGCATCGGCCTGGTGCGTGTTGACAGCCAGCGTGGCACGTATAGCGGCGATATGCCCTATTAGATCCCGGCGGGTCTTATCGTCGTCCTGCGCGGCACCTCGAAGCCCTTTTTCGGCAGCTTGCAGCTTCCGTTCTACGTCGGCCGGTTGACCGGCCATCAGCAAGGCAGAGGCATGCATGACGCTCAACACGGGCCTCGCTTCCAGCTCCTCCTTCGGCATTGAATCCAGCCAATTCAGGACAGGGGCTATCGCGCCGCGGAAGAGTAAAGGCATCCCTTCCCCCTCGATCAGACGTACGGCGCGCTCAACATCATGGGCGGCTGCCGCATGGTAAAAAGCTTCAAGCTCCAGGCCATGATCTTCGTACCACTCGCTGGCACGCAGATGCAGTTCCTCCACGTCCCGCTTCTCCTCCCCTTTGGACGAACCGACTGTTTGGTACAAACGCTGCCGCAGCAAATCCGCAAAGAGATGGTGATAACGGTACCAGCGCCTCTCATTGTCCAAGGGAACGATGAACAGGTTGGCGCGTTCGAGATCTTCCAGGGTTTCTTGTCCAGAGAGAAGTGCGTCGGCTCCCCCACCGAGGACGGCATCGCACAACGAGCCGCACAACCGGTCGAGGATGGACGTGCGCAGCAAAAAGGCCTGAAGGCTTGCGGATTGCTGCTGCAGCACTTCTTCAACCAGATAGTCCAACACGAAATGATGGCTGCCGGTAAAGGCTCGGATCAAGCTGGCGGCGTCCTTATGCCCCTGCATGGAAAGCGCGGCCAATTGCAAACCGGCGATCCAGCCTTCCGTACGAGATTCAAGCACGGCGACGTCTTCCCGCGAAAGGCTGAGGTCCATGACCCGGCCCAGAAATTCAGCCGCTTCGGAGGATGTAAACCGCAAGTCAGCGGTACGCACTTCAGTCAATTGGTCCCGCACGCGCAGACGGGCCAAGGGCAGATCCGGGTCCTCACGGGTGATGATGACCAGATGCATCTGTACCGGCATTCGCTCCAGCAGAAAACCGATGGCATTGTCAATCGGTCTGGAATCTATTACGTGGTAATCGTCAAGGACGAGAATGAAATGGTCCGGAATGGCGGTGATTTTATTGAGCAGCGCTGTCAAAATCGTCTCCACCGGCAGAGTGCCGGGGGCTTGGAGCCTACCCATAACGCCTTCCCCACTATGAATTCCGATCGTCTGCAAAGCAGCGAAGAGGTAAGTCAGAAAGCGTGCCGGATCGCGATCCGCCTCTTCCAATGAAAGCCATGCGGCCGGTTGCGGGCAACCCGCGAGCCATTCGCTGACAAGCGTGGTTTTACCACATCCTGCCGAAGCGGAGATGAGGGTTAATTTGCGGTGCATCCCCTCATGCAGACGCTCGATCAGGCGGGGACGGGAGACAGCTTTTGCCCGGGGATGAGGGATGTACAGCTTGGTAGACACAATTGGGATAGACATCATTATCACCGTTTCTACGAAATCAATGTCGGCGGTTACGTTTCATACTTATGTTCGACAGTTTCACTGTATTTCCCTGTTGCGCCCCTTTACAATCCCGGTGATCTTCATCAATGTATGTTTGCATCTAAAAGTGCTATAATAAAAGAATTCAAATTATTCAGTCCACAATAAGGAAGGAGAAGCATTCATGAATACAAAACAATTGGAACGAATCCATACGGGTAAAGGCTTTATCGCGGCCTTGGACCAAAGCGGCGGCAGCACCCCTAAAGCACTGGCCCAGTACGGCGTTCAAGAATCGAGCTATTCCAACGAGGAAGAGATGTATGCCTTGGTTCATGAGATGAGAACGCGCATTATTAAAAGTCCTGCGTTTGATTCCCGGTACATTTTGGGCGCCATCTTATTTGAGAACACGATGGATCGCTCCATTGACGGCCAATTGACGGCCGATTATCTGTGGGAGAAGAAAGGGATCGTGCCTTTTCTGAAAGTCGACAAAGGGCTCGCCGAGCTTGAAGATGGGGTTCAGCTCATGAAACCGATGCCTGATTTAAACGACCTGCTGAAACGGGCGGTGGAACGAAACATTTTCGGGACGAAAATGCGCTCGCTGATTAAAGAAGCCAATCCGGCCGGAATCAAAAAAGTCGTTGAGCAGCAGTTTGCCATCGGGAAACAAATCGTGGAGATGGGACTCGTTCCGATCATTGAGCCGGAAGTGGATATTTACAGCGCAGATAAAGTAGCATCGGAAAAACTGTTGAAGGACGAAATTTCCGCTCAATTATCCGCCCTCGACAAAGACGCAAAGATCATGCTTAAGCTTTCCATACCGACGGAAAACAATTTCTACAGCGATCTGATGAAGGACCCGCACGTCGTACGGATCGTGGCGTTGTCAGGCGGTTATTCGCAAGCGGAAGCCAACGAAAAGCTGGCGCAAAATCACGGATTGATCGCGAGCTTCTCACGCGCTTTATCTCAGGACCTCACCGCCGGGCAATCCGACGAGGAATTCAACGCACTGCTGTCCAGAACCATTCAAGATATTTACGAAGCGTCCATTAAATAAAAATATCGCGACCCCGAACTTGTTCTAAGCTCGGGGTCTTTTCTTGTGTCGTGCGATCTGAGTTTATGCGAGGAATCCCATGAGCCTTTTCACGTTGTTGGCATTTTCTGTCGAAGTAAGAGATTCAAGAAGGTCGAAGGCTACAGCGAATGCGGTCGATGGGTTAAAAGAAGTAATGATATTTCCGTCTCTTACAACAGGCTGGTCCGGAATCACGTGGGCTCCCATGGCTTCCAGTTGCAGCTGCCGCTTGCGGTTATTTAGATTGTAGGTCGTCGCCTGTCTTCCTTGCAGAATGCCGCTTTTGCCAAGCGGTAAAGCTCCGACACATATCGAGGCAATGATTTTCCCCTGCCTGTCGAATTCACGTATAAATTCAAGGACATCGGGGCGAAAGGCATCCTCATAAAATCCGGCCTCTTCAAAACCGCCAGGCAGCGCCAGCGCATCGAACTCATGGACGGTCACCTCTGAAATCACCTTTTCGGGGATGACGGTAAAATTCCAGGTGCATTTTAATTCATTTCGAGTCCCGACGGTAACGAGCTGCGTCGATCCATCCCCCTCGTCTTTATTCCATCCGATCACATCTGTAAACACGCTTGCTTCCACGGCTTCAAAACCATTTGGTAAAAGTAAACATATTTTTTTCATATGATTCATCTCCTTTTCTAAGAATCATATGATACAATGAATCATTAGTAAAATTGAAATAACTAATCTTTATATTTAGAATTTCTGATAAGAATACACATCTATGGGGGGATAAAAATCGACATTCGTCAATTTCAATCCTTTAAAGCCGTTGCGGAATTGAATAGCTTTACCAAAGCAGCTCACGCTCTTCAGTACTCACAGGCCACGATTACTTCTCATATTCAGCAGATTGAGCATGAAATCGGGGTTCCCTTGTTTGACCGATTAGGAAAACAAATTAAACTCACCATGGTTGGACAGGAACTGTATCATTATGTAGTAGAATTGCTAACCGCATATTCAAAAATAAAACAAATTTCTTCCGATGACTCTACGGTCAAAGGCCAGCTCCGCATTGGCGCATCAGCAACCTTAACCGCATACAAGTTAGGGCCTGTGCTATCAAGGTATAAAAAAAATTACCCTGAGGTTACAATCTCTCTTATTAACGATCATTGTTCCGCCTTACGCCAGAGACTCCACTCCGGAGAGCTAGACATTGCGATCACCTTAGAACCGCAGGTATGCGATCCGCAGCTCATCACCGAAATTTACTCGGAGGAACCGCTAGTCTTTGTAGGAGAAAGTACTCATTCCATAAAGACTATCGAAGAATCAAATGGCGAGTGCATCATTTTTAGCGAGAAAAATTGTGCGTTAAGGCGATTTTTTGAGGAGTACCTGATTCAGAAAGGAATAGATACGTGTAATTACTTGGAATTTAACAGCATGGAGACGATGAAGGAGTGTGTTGTAAGCGGGTTAGGGATTAGCTTGATGCCTTCCATCAGTGTGGAAGCGCTGCTGCGCGATAAAAAAATGAAAGTGATAGAGTCCGCTTGTGAAAATCTCATGTTTTACGCACAAATCATGTATCATAAAAACAAATGGTTGTCCAAAGCTCATCGGAAGTTCATTGAGATGGTTAAGAGCTGATCAAACCAAAATGCCTTCCGAAGAACAATTCGGAAGGCAAAACATCTAGTAAAATAATACTAAGTCGCCGCGATCCGGCACATACGGGTTCGTTACCATGACTCCCGTCCATGCGGCCTACCAGTGGTTACCTCTTTATGAAGATTTTCCGGCGTGACCTTGAAAAGAAGCTCCTCCAATGTTGTCGACTTTGGCTTAATGACGAGGTGGCCATCCTCCACGTCGAGATCGACCTCGGAACCTTCCTCCCCCTCCCTAAAAAAGTATATATAAAGTATAAACATTTTCTTGAAGGAAGTTAATCACAGGCGGCCGGGAGAGGGGAAACGTTTGAAATACAGAGCCTAAGGAGCGCACTCCATTAAGATTGCAGTGCATCTGTTTGAATGTTAGTGCTCCTGCATTAACGCTCTGACTTCTTCCTCGGAAAGTTCTGTCATGTCTACAATGGTCAATACGTCGTAGCCACGGGCAAGAAGTCGCCGGGCTGTCTGACGTTTCTCTTGAATGATGCCTTCCGCCTTGCCTTCCGCTTTGCCTTCGGCCTTTGCACCTTCAACTCTGGATGCTTCGTCACGCAAAAACTTCAGCCGTGTTTCATAAGCCATACGTGTCTCTGCGTCCTGACTAAGAAACTCCAGCGTAGTCATCGCCTTTTTCAACATCGGTTCGTTCACCGTCAACACCTCCCATTGCTCGGGTTCCACACCTCTTAAAAACAACAACCAGTTTACCAAACCGCCTGCCACCGGAGTCGGATACTGTTCCAGCTTGGGCAATTCCATGACATGCACTTCGATATCGTCAATCAGTGGAATCAAGGTGTGATCTTCACGCAGATGGAAAACGTTATGATAACGATCATTCGGCAGGCACGAATAATTCAGGATGTTGATCGTCACACATTTTTTCAACTCGCTGTAATTACCGCCTTCCTTGATCTGATGGAAGTACATATTACTCCAGTAAAACAACGTCCGCTTCTCCATATGATAAGGATTGAATAACTGCATCATACATCGGAACTGGCTTCAAAACTCCTTCACCCTAACGAACGGCTGGTACGATCCTCAACACTTTGAATGAAAGATTGCAGGACTTCCATAAACAATCGGGCCGCCTGCCCCAAAAATTTGTCCTTACGATAAATGATACAGATGTCTTGACTCGGGGTAGGATGCAGCAGTTTAATGGCTGTGATGTTCTCACGATTCAAATAATCCAATAACATTCGGGGCAAAATACAGCCCCCAATCCCTTGCTCTACCAGCAACAGCAGCGACGATAATGTCGAGGTCACGATGGGATTGTCCAGCACTACCCCTTTCTCCTGGCAAAGATATTGAATTAACTTCGTAATCTGGTGTTCGGGACCAAACATGACCAGCTTCAATTGCTGGATTTGTTCGAACGGGATCGCCTTCGATTTCGCCAGAGGGTGATCCGAACGGATGGCCAAGGCAAATTCTTCGTGAAAAAGCGGTTCGATGACAATACGCTCGTCGGGATTCTCAGGTACCGTCGTTACGCCAAGATCCCGCGTGCCTGCGACAACTTCCTTATACACCTCCGTCGATTCCGTCACGGTAAGCGAAAGCTTCGGGTAGGACCGATGGAAATCGACCAGCAAAGCGTCAAACAGCAAATCCCCATCGCCGGGAAGTATCCCGATATCCAGCTTGCCGCCTTCCATCTTTTTCAGATCCGAGATCGCCCTTTGAATATAATCTACCCGTTCGAAGATCAGCTGACTTTGCTCCAAAAGGATTTGGCCTGCTTCGGTTAACGCGATTCGTTTGCCGATGCGGTCGAATAGAGGAAGCCCCAGCTCGTTCTCCAAAAACTTGATTTGCTGGCTGAGATTCGACTGCGTAGTGCAGAGCGTTTCGGCTGCTTTGGAGAAATGCATCTCCTTACATATGGCGGCAAAGTATTGAAGCTGTCTGAATTCCATTCTTCCGCAACTCCTTCGTAAAATCATCGTTTGAGCATCAAAACATCGTGCAGGCTGGTCATTATTTAAAGTGATCATTTTCATCGGAATTACGTGATTGTTGCGCCATGGATGAAAAGCTACACTTGGATTATGAAAGCGAATCACATCAACTAAATTTGAGGAGGCATTTAAATCATGGCTCAATCGATTATTCACACAAGTCAAGTGCTGCGTCAAGTCGTCATCGGGCAGGTCCAAGGAATTTCGGAGGCGCAATTCGACGTTCAACCGGCAGGTTTCAACAATACCATCCGCTGGAATGTCGGTCATATGATCTATTGGATGGATAAGTACTCTACCCTTAGCTTCGGCTCACCGTCCGCTATTCCAGAACATTATGAGACGCTGTTTGGCTCGGGAACCAAGCCTTCGGATTGGACCATGACACCTCCCTCTAAGGATGAACTGATCCAAGGGTTAACGGCGCAGCTTTCCCGCTTCTCGGAGCTGACGCCTGAAATGCTGGATACTGCGCTTGAAGCACCGTTTGTGATGGGGCCGTTCCAATTTAGCACCGCCGGCGAATTATTCAACTTCGCGCTGATTCACGAAGCCATTCACCTTGGCACGATAACAAGCCAGCTCAAAAGCATTCAATAAAGCTTGGCAGATCGATCTTTGCCCATAAAAAAAAGCAGCCCTTATCGGCTGCGCGGTCTCGGGCTTCATCAAGCTCGGGGCCGTTTCATCATCGGTACCTTATCACGTTTCTCCCTGCTTCATCGCTGCCGGCGTTATTGACGACTTGCAGCTTGCAATATCCATGGTCCAATTAATTTCGCCGCGTTATTCAGGATCGTTAAATGTTTCTCGCCGGGCACAATCTCGGTGAATGATTCATGGCTCACCTGCGTCGCCAGATTGGCGAATGCCACAACTTTCTGAGGGTTCATAATTTCATCCTCGGCCCCTACCCACAGACCGAATGGCCTGTCAATGCCGGCAACTTCCTGCGACGGCCGCGTAGGATTGAGCGAAAGCGCCATATTGACACTGTTGTACTGGACAAGCCCTATACCCGACTTCATCTGTTCTTCCGAATAATTATACCGGACTCCTGCCGCATGTCCTTTCAGCAATCCACCAGTAAGCTCGTGGGCGACGAAAGCTTTGACGCACACCGTAGCGAAATTGCCTTTGCCTTCATTCATTGTGTACGATTTCGGACCAAAATCCGGTGCAACGAACAAATAGCCATTTACGAATTCGTGGTATGGGGAATTAATATAATTGACTACGAGTCCGGCTCCGGCAGAATGACCGCCTAAAAATACAGGCACGGAAGGGAACTGACGATGCGCGGCACTTATCATGCTTGTTATATCATCGTACACTTGTTTTACACTTGGCGCATCTCCTCGATCTCCGGCAGACAATCCATGGCCTCTAATATCTGGCAGGTACGTTGCGATTCCATAATTTTGACTTAATTGTTCCCCTATCGGCTGGTAGCCTGCCCCGCTGTTAGCGCCTGAGCCGTGATAAAATATGACAACTGCTTTCGGATTGGCAGGAACGTAACTTCGGTATGCCAATCGAATATGATCGTTCGACTCCACATACTGAACATGATCGGTTGCCAGCCGACTCCCGGTGCCCGCATCGGGTGGGCCAACCCCTTCCGATGATACGTCAGAAACCACGTTGTCGGAAAATCGACAGGATGAAAGCGGGGTCGCGGCATAAGTTACAATACCCGTGAAGACAATCATCAGAATACCAAGAACAATCAGCAACGGTCTCTTGATGCTTTTCATATCATCCTTCTCCTGCCTTATCCGCGATGAATGCGGTCGAAATCATCTCTTAACGAAACCAGGCTTTCGCTTCCGAGTTGTTTAATCTCCATATAACGATGATCGGGAGGATAATGCCTAGTAAAAATCCGATGTTGTGCCAAACCGCGAACTCGACTATCCGCAGCAGGATAAGAATGCCGGAAAGAACGATGGCCGCGCTGCGCCGGGACGTATCGGGAGTATTTAGACGAGAAGCTATATACAATGCCGCAAAACCAAACACAACCATAACAATGCAAATGATTTTCTTGACCATTTCTGCACTGCCAAACGAGTAGACGCCATTAAAAACATTTAACATGGCTGCAAGGTAAATCAGAATTTGAACAAACGTCACCGTAGGCGGTTTTTTTGCACGGGCTTCTTGATTACTTGGCATAGGGGCTACTCCTTTTTCATTTGCTTTTGTTGGAGGGCCGAGGAGTGCAGCGCCGCTTCGGCTTGATCGCACCATTGCAATACCATTTCTGCGAACTCTAATCCATAGCGCTTTAGCATCGACGGACCTTGAAGAGACGAATCGTCCCCCGGACGATCCCACGAACTGCCTGGCTGGACTCCTTGAATTGCACCCAAGAACCATTCGAAGCTGGCCCGTCGCTCCCTTATCAGATGGATTAGCAGCTCCGGTCCCTCCTGACTGGCAAATAAAAATTTGACAAGATTCTCGTCCCTAATTTGTATCGGTGCAGACGGGGCAGAAAGCCAGTTGCGCAAAGCTTCCCGGCCCGTGTCCGTAAGCTGCCACCGCTGACGCGACCTCGGCCCTTCGATGCCGTTCGGTGCTTCAATGAGTTGCAGCGCCTCAAGCACCTTCAATTGAGGATACAACTGTCCGTCACTAATTCCCCAAAAAAATCCGACCGATCGTTTCGCCGCCTCGCGAATTTCATAGCCGCTTCGAGGCTGCAAAGAAAGAAAGCCTAGAATAGTCCAGGCCGTCGGGGTAAGTTCCAAATTATCCCCGGCAGGCCGTACCGGATTCGAATTCATTTCCTTGCTGTCATCGCCCTTGATATGCAATGCTTTCACCAGCCTTTTGCAACAATAATATCTCTCCCAGAGATATTATTGCACTCTTCAGCATCCATTGTCAAACCGAACAACCGTTATCATAATTTGTTCCATCTCCGGGAAGATCATACGTGCGCTGGAGTTTCTAAGCCGGGATCGAGAAGCCCATGCTCATGCACCGAAGCAAAAACTTCTGCCGGACATCGAATCCCAGACCGTGTGTACACGTCTGAGCGCACCATGAAACAGGGAAGAGCAAAGGCATTACCATGAGCTTGTCCCATAAGGCTACGCCCGTTGATAATGCCTCCAGTGAATCGTTTCATTCCAAGCTAAAAGTTTGAAGCATGCTATCTAATCAATCAAGTTAGTAGCTTGCTTGACCTTCAGTCTTACGGCCGGTAATGAGCAGCTGTACTCCGATCATTGCCGCAGTAATAACAAGCATGGAGAGAAGCGCAGCAATAAAGCTTCCACTATAATCATAAATTGCTCCAATTAACAATGGCCCCATCGCACCTATAATATAACCTCCACACTGAGACATCGCCGACCATGCCCCAGCTTCCTCCGATGTATCCGTCTCAACAATCGGCAGCATAAGTGCCAATGGAAACAATCCTCCTGCGCCAATTCCTAGACATATGACAGCCGGCAGCATGGGGAGCTGGAGCAATAACATAACAATTCCTATAAGCTCGGACACACTGCAGAGAATTAGGAAAAATCTTCGTTTGCCGAATCGGGCGACAAGACCGGGAACCGTTAATGATACGGGAATTTGAATAAGGGTAAAGATGGTAAGGAGCATGGCCGAGCTTGCCGGGCTGTACCCAAAGCTATGTGCAATTGGTGAAATCCATGCCGTAACCGAATAAAACATACTTGCCATGAGTCCAAAAAATAACGTTAACAGCATAGCTCTTTTATTGCGAATGGGCAGCTTGGAACGTACCAAACTTTTTTGTTCGGCTCGGTTTCGAAGAAAAACCGACCAAACGAGTAAGGCAATAACGCCTAAAATGACCCAGCATGACAAGGTCAACGTTAAGCTGTGATGGCTTCGATTGTAAATAGGAATAGAATATGCGGAAGCAATTGCCGCCCCTACGGTCATGGATGCGGAATATATACTTATAATACTTGGCTTCGCAGGGAAATACTTTTTAATAAATCCGGACAGCAGAGGCCCCGCCAAGCTGATCCCGATCCCGCCGATCAAGGCACTAACAACTAATATAAAGACTGAGCTGACGATCCCCCGCAAAGCGGTTGCCCCCGTAATTAGGAACAATGCAAGAAAAATGGTGCGTTCCAGCCCCAATCGATCACGTAATGCTGTTGCCGCAGGAGCAAAAATCCCCATGCATAATACAGGAAATGTCGTGAGCAAACTTGCCGTTAGCCCGCTCATTCCGAGTTCACCTTGCAGGGTACCAAGCAAAGGGGCGACAGATGTAATAATCGGTCTTAGGTTTAAAGCTGCAACAAAAATAGCTAACAGTAAATAAAGCTTTTTCATCTGTATAGCCTCCTTCATTCTTATCTGTGTAACACACATTAAGTATATGGATTTAAATTTCATTGATAAATCCTATAATTTATATTATTATGATAGTAAAATACTATTAATAATCAGGAGTCGTTGCATGGACACTCGAAATATACAGTACTTTATGGCCGTATTCGAGCATCTTCATTTTACGAAAGCTGCCGAAGAGCTTGGAATCTCACAGCCAACATTAAGTCAGCAAATTCGCATACTTGAAGCAGAGTTTGGCACACCGCTTTTTGACCGCATCGGTAAAAAGGTGGTCGCGACCGAAGCCGGCAAGCTCCTGCGGCAATATGGAACGAAAATGCTGCAAGCAGAGCTGGATGCCAAAAACGCCATTAAAGAACTTTTGTCCGGAGAGCGAGGCACGGTTCGGCTAGCCGTATTGCCCTCCGATTTGGATTTTCAGCTCGTTCCGCTGTTCGTCCAATTTAAGTCGAAGTATCCCGGCATTCAGCTGCAGGCTTTCTCCACTATATACATACAAGAAGAAGTGCTGAACCATAAAGTCGATATCGGGATTGGGTTACAAGGTCCGGCGGATAAAAGATTAATTCAAATTCCGCTTGGTTGTGAGCCCTATCATTTGATCGTGCATTCGGCAAGCGAGCTTTCCAACAGGAAGGAGATCACGCTGCAAGAACTGCAGCATCATTCATTAGTGATGTATCCCAAAGGCTATTTGGGTCGCGATTTGGTTGATGAGGTTTGTAGAAATGAAGGATTTGAATTAACTACCGTTATGGAGACCGATTCAGCCACTTCGCTGCTGCAATTAGTGTCTGCTGGCGTAGGCGCTGCGATACAGCCTAAAGGATTGCTTAGACAAAATCCGGAACGACCGGATCTCGTAGCTATACCT
The DNA here is from genome assembly GCF_004000865.1 of Paenibacillus elgii NBRC 100335. GTDB lineage: Bacteria > Bacillota > Bacilli > Paenibacillales > NBRC-103111 > Paenibacillus_G > Paenibacillus_G elgii. Next base: position 226,600 of record NZ_BIMB01000001.1, read on the forward strand.
ATTACAGGACCAACACCTGTACGTCACCTGGAGCTAATGTACTGTGCCGATCGATTTATTAGCAGCTCTCAACAGCAATTAACGAATTGGCTGATCGACTTCTTTAAGAAAGGATTAGCGACAAAAAAATAAAGCAGGACAACGCTCTTGTAAGACATAAGAACGTTATACTGCTCTTGCTTTTTCGCCGCCTTACAGGGACCTGGCAAGACGAAAGCCGAGATCATCGATTCGAAATGTAGGATGACTGCGGCGGCGGCACGTTGCCCCGCAGCCTCTCGCCTCTTCGGCCCAGCTGCCGCCGCGGAAAATTCGATAGGAACCGTATACTTTCTCGTCGTATATATCCCAGCACCATTCCCAAACGTTTCCTAACATATCATAGAGCCCCCACGCATTCGGCCGCTTTTGACCTACCCGATGTACCATGCCCCCAGAGTTTTCATCATACCAGGCTATTTCATCAAGCTTGCCGTACCGGTAACCGCCCGTCCCTGCTTTACACGCATACTGCCATTCCGCTTCCGTAGGCAGACGGTAACCATTCGCTTCCCGATTCCAGACGACATTTTCACCGTCATCGCTTATCAAGTAACATTCCTGTAGACCCGAGTACCGGGAAAGCAAATTACAAAATAAGATCGCATCGTTCCACGAGACATCCGCAACCGGAGCCTGAGGCTCTTCATGAGGTCCGACTGTCTTATGCACGATCGAGGAATATAACGCCTTCGTAACAGGAACCGGTGCAAGCAAGAAAGAATTCACCTGAGCCGTCCATGCCGTTTTTATTCGATCATCCCTTAATTCAACTTCACCTGCGGGAATTGTCATCATGGGATACTCCGTATTACTATGCCGTTCGTTTGACACCTGTCTTCCTCCGTTCCTGTTCATTATCTGCCGGTAAACTTTTTCACGTAATCTTCGCAAATGTACCGATTATCTTCGCCATGGGCTGGCGGAATGTTCGCTACTCTAAAAAAGCTTAGCCCTACGACCATCGCTAACAGCCCATAGGCGGCGTTTTGGGAATCTTCTACAGACATTTGCCCCATCTTGTTGCCGTAATCAAAAATCTTAGCTATGCCCTGAAGATCAGCCATATAGCTCTTGGATACGACTTCCTGCAAATTGCGATCCAGCACAGCCTTTGAGAAAAACTGCAGAAAGAGCCTTGCTTGATCTTCGTACGGGATGAACATCTTTTCAATGCCATCCAGCTGCGAAACGTTAATCTTCTTTTCCGCATCTTCACCGTATGGAGGCAAAATATGCTTCAACGTGACGTCAATCATTTCACCGGCTGTCATCGTGCGTTCAATCTCGGATTGTATCTTTAGACTGTAGTAGGCCAAAAACGACTTGAAGGCTTCGATCGTCAAATGATCCTTATTTTTATAATAATAAGCGACAACTCCCTTGGAGCAGCCGGCATATTCGGCGACCTTATCCAGCGTCATGCCATCCATCCCGTGAAGGCTAATGCAGGTTAATGTGGCGTTTATGACATCGGCTCGGCGCTTTGGTTCCATTCCTAGTTTGGGCATGAATTCACCTTATCCCTTTTTATACTGACCAGACAGAATAAATAAAGTGTACCTAAGGATGGATCATATTGTCAATCACAATTCCAAAGCTTTTGACATCTTGCTGTTTTACTCCATATTCATATCTCCGGTAAAAAACTTGTGATCTATTCATGAAAAATCGACCACTAAGGAGATGTGGATAAGCTAATGCATACGGTAATCGAACCCAAAATTCTTTATTTTGGCACCTCTGTCGTGCTTATAAGTACGATCAACGAAGACGGCACGCCCAATTTGGCTCCTATGTCCTCTGCCTGGTGGCTCAATCAATCGTGTATGCTCGGTTTAAGCAGCAAGGCTCAGACCGTTCAGAATTTGATCCGTGAACGCGAGTGTGTACTGAATCTCCCGTCCATCGACTTGATTCCAGCGATTGATCGGCTGACCTTATTAACAGGTCGAAATCCGGTGCCCGAGTCCAAAGCCCTGAGGGGCTATCAGCATGAAGCGGATAAATTCGGTGTTGCAGGGCTGACCCCGCTTCCGGCACAGCTTGTTCAAGCGCCGCGCGTCAAAGAATGCCCCGTCCATCTGGAAGCCAAGCTGGTGAAGCTGCATCCGTTCGAAGAACCAAGTTCCCTTGTCGCAATCGAAGTACGCATCGAAAAAGTGCATATCGAAGAAGATCTTCTAATGGATGCAAACTCAAACTATATCGACCCTTCGAAATGGAATCCGATGATTATGAATTTCTGCGAATATTTCGGCCTTAGCGAGCAACTGTCTGCATCAAAACTAGCGCCGGTCTTCGGGCCGGGTTCTGCAAAATAAATACGGAAAAAGGAGCCCTGAGGCTCCCATGCAGCTCTGTACGTCATTCACCATGCAGATGGATGGATATCGAAGCGGAAAACACTTTCTAATAAGGCCTGGGATGAGGAGTCATTGCCATTGCTTTTGTTTGTTGAACTGTCCCGAATGGATGATTAGGCGGCGCATAAATGACGTAAATTTTGAGTGGTTTATTCCCGGTATTGATCACATTATGCCACTTTCCGGCAGGTATCATAATTGCGTAGCCATCATAGGCTTTTTCTTGAAAAGTCAATCTATCCTTGGTATCACCCATTTGAACAAGTCCTTGGCCTTCTTCAATTCGTATGAATTGATCAATATGCGGATGAACTTCTAAGCCGATGTCATCTCGAACATTGATACTCATTACGGTCACTTGAAAGTGTTTCCCTGTCCATATTGCGGTTCGGTAAGTATTATTTTGTTTTGTAACCTTATCAATATTGACTACATATGGTTTGGCTCCATGATCCTTTACTACTCGCTCATCTAAAGACTCAAATCGTCCAGCATTATCAACTGCAACAGGATAGGAGTGTAAAACTGCATTTTGATTTAAAGGATAATGATTTTGTTGATTTCTGGACCCATAGCTTGGGTAATAAACGGGAGTATTCATACCAGCGTAGTAAGGATATGAATACATTGGATTAAAATACGATTTAGGAATATGATGCACCTCTGTCATTCCCTCCATATTTTTATAATGACATCATATGCCTATATTTATAAAACGTACTTCGATTTATTTTGCTTTCCATGCTTTGTTGCTCGCCTGAGCAAAACAAACATTCTTTGCTCGATATTTGTAAACAATAATCATTACAATTAGAATCATCTTTACAAACTAAGGCACCAAAAAAAGACACCAATTCTGTTTTTGGCACCACTTTTTAATTATGAAAAAATGACAAAAACCCTTGATTCCTCAAGGGTTTTCGAGTATGGAGCCTAGGGGTTTTGTACGTTAAGGAAAGAAGGGAGAAAAGCCTTGTGGGACAAGGCTTTTTAAAATTTTATGTCTCTACGTTCGAGCGCGCCGCGGCGCTCGGAAAGAAAAAGTGTGACCAAAAATGTGACCAGTGAATTATTCTTTACTGCCAGAATTAATTGATTGTTGGGTCCTTAACTGTGTTTTAGGCAAGTATAACCCATTTATTCATTTAGCAGCATACTTACGCTTACAAATGGCTCTGATTCAATGTTAAATTTAGCAATTTTCTTTTGTAGTAAGTCAATTAGAGGGATATCCTGAGTTAATACCCTTCTTAAATCTAAACCATCCATAAGAAAAATTGATTTGTCCGGTTGTTGTTTCATTAAAGGGACTACATGCGGAGACCATCCACCGATTGAAAGAAGCAGCCCCATGGTTTGTTTGCCTGAGCGAGCAACTTTCCCGTATAATGAATCTAATTGTTTCATATCTGTTAGTTGACTTGTCCATTTCATTTCTACGAGATAATGCCATCCATCCAGTTTGAATGCTCCATCGATTTGCTCACCACCTTCATTACGTCGAAAACTTTGCATGAGCGCAATATCATATACATTAAAGAGCATATTCATTAATTGTTCTAACATTAAACCTCGCTTTTGAGGATTATCTTTCATCATAACAAGTTCGTCATACATCATTAATAGAAGTTTTGATTGATTCTGGATTTCATGTTCCATTTTCACAATTGCTACTCGTCTTTCTTCTTCCAATCTCTTACGTTCCTTTTCCTTTTCTTCTCTTAGAAGTTGCTTCTCTTTTTCTTCCATTATCTCAATTACATTTAGAACTTCTCTAGCTTTCTGAACAGTAGCTCTTGCAAGCATTTCATTATCCGTTAAGTGAAATTGATTCCAGTTAGCCGCGATTTTTATAATCGAGTTGATATTGTTTTTGTATTCAGATTTCTTTTCCAGCTCTTGAACAATTATTGCCCCCATATCTCGTTTAGTGAGTGGTTTTCCATCAACATTTCGTTTTTTCAGTAGACTCGCAAAGAACTTCTCGCTAATTCCAGCTGGTCTAAGTATTAGTTCATACATTTGGGTTTTTTTGTAGACTAAACATGCGATTATATCTATAATAAGCCTTTTAATATCAGGATTTGCGTGCATAAGCATTACTCCTATTCGGAACTAATTCAATAATTTTATCTCTACTAAACCATGTTAATTCTACTGCAAAAAATCGTACCTTAATCATAGAGTCGTTAAGTATCAAGCGTTAGTCAGAAATCCAGGGTAACTTCTTGAGCTTTTTTGATATCATCAGTCCATCTGCTGCTCACATTTTTGGCGTTACAACGTTTATAAGCATCCTTCCCCAATAATAACCTTGTCTTTTCAAGATTTTTGGGAGTGACCTTCTTATCGTTGGTTGTGTTATCTAGCCACCCCATAAAATATATTTTATCAGCTTCTTCCACATCTTTTCGATAACCCGCTATTTCATGGGGTTTGGGAGTATTCTTCCTATCAGCTTTTTGTGGAATGTTCTTATTAAACTCGGAGAAGAAATAAATGGGCTTAAATTTATTTATCGGATCATATTGCAAACCAAGAATTCGGCATAATTCAGAATACTTTTCGTGCGACAGGGTTGAATCAATAACAAATCCTTTTTTAACATCCACTTCAAAATAGAAGTTTTCAGCTTTCACACCAAACATTAATTTGTAAGGACTTTCATCAATAAAGAAAAATACATCGAAGGCAACGTTATTGTATCTAAAACCAAATCTATACCTCTTAAGGCTTAGTTGCCGCATATCATTGTATAAAGAAATGATTCCGTCTAGTTTCATATTCTATCCACCTTATTAGACTGAGAATTATAGCTTATTCACCTTCATTTTCACTACATAACGACACGATCTATATTTTTTCTATCAATCCCTTCCAATCCTCTACTTGCATAGAAAAAGAACTTTGCTCGTCTCCAAAAGTAAAGCTAGCGGAGAAAAACAATTGGATAGACAAGGGATTATCGACATATTGGTGAAGCAAGGAGGATCAAACCCTGGCTTCATCTCAGTTACTTAGAAGACAGAGTTCTTTGCGTTAATAAAGTTGGAAGGAAAGCCTTGATCGACAAGGCTTTTAGGAGTTTGATCCGGCTAAGTACGAATGCACCACTCGAACCATAATGTTGCGTATCAAAGATCTATTTAAAACAATTATAATTATTGCAACGAATGATTAAATTCATATTGAAACTTTCCTCAATCTATATAAGTAACCCATTTTAATAAGGCTACTACTTATCACAATTTAAAATAAAAACAAAAATAATAGTTATGTAACACTGGTTGACATAGCCCAATTGAGATCTTTACGCAAATTGGGTAGATTATTTGTATATAAGAATGGAGATTCTTCAGCTGACCAAAAGTCTTTTTGTCTACTTCTATATCTTTTAGACCCCTGCATAATAAAACATGCTTCGATTGCCCTAGTGATACCAACATAATGAAGATTTAATGCCTGGGTATAATCTTCTTCAGTTACCCTATCTCCTTCAGGTGGTAAGATAAACCTATACAAATCTAATAGGAACACGCAACTAAACTCTAATCCTTTCGATTTATGCAATGTCATAATGCTTATTTCATTTTCAGTTGCAGGCTTGAAACTTTTTAGTTTATCATTGTTCCTTAAAATAAGCTTCAGTTCATTACATACATCACTATCTTCATACTCAGGATAGGCAAGCTTAGCAATTTCAAAAAACAAGTGTAATTGATTCACTAACTCACCTTCGCTACAGGAAAAAATTCCCTCTAAGATGCTTAATGCACTTTCAAACCTCTTTTTATCATATTCCTCATTAAAATAAGTTTCTACAAAGTCCAATCTAGTTGTTTGCCCAACTTTATACGCGAAATAAGCAGATAATAAATCGTTAAATAAAACCCCCCAATAGGAATTACTTTTATCCAGTTCAGTATCAATGAACAATTTATTACTGGTTTTTAAGAATTGTGATGCTCTCTTTGCAGATTCATTCCCTCTACACAAAATCGCAAAGTCATTGTTATTTTTTAAGCCATACTTTGATTTTAAATGCGGCAAATTATTTTCGATTGAATTAATAACGGCCTCATCAGTTCCAGTAACATTTACTTTAAATACTCTAGGATTATCTATTAGCTCGATATTTGAGACACCCATAAGTGCTAGTGAGTAGTCAGAAATACTTTTATGGCACCTATGATTTTTGGTTATTTCTAAATGAGTAAAATTATCGTTTGACATTAACGAAAACAAATATTTTGAATACCTATTACTGAATGCATAAATTGCTTGATTTAGGTCTCCTACAGCTATTCCAATAATACCCTTATCAACTAACTTCAAAAAAATGTTATGCTGTATTTCACCACAATCTTGGTATTCATCAATGAAGATATGAGTATACTTTGCTGATAAATATAATAGACATTCTGGGACAGTATTTAAAATATAGAATGCTGTTTCGCCGCATATTTCTAAAAAAATATGACCATCTAGTAAAGATTTTTGAAGTAGAACTTCCAATTCTAGATCATTTAACCCCTTCTTTAAGTCCTTTAACTTTTCGTATTCCGGGTAATCATCTAAAGAATCCTTTACTTCTAGAGATACAAGCTTACCTAAAAGGAGCTTTGCAAATGGTGTTATGATTTCAGAAATGTAGAACTTGTCTATTGTTCCAAAGAAATGTTGACTTTTTTCGATACCTTTTTTTCTACACCGAATTTCTAATTCTTTACTTGATTTTCTAGTAAAGGAAATCGCTATAATTCCTTGATAATCCAATGATGTTTCAGTTAGTGAGCCAATCTTCTCAACAATAGTAAATGTTTTCCCGCTTCCAGGTTTAGCAGTTACGACTAAGTTCCCCTGTTTTCTTATAATCTCTTTTTGTTCTTCACTAGGTTGTATGGGTTTACCCATTTTCTTTCACAACCTTTTCAGCCAATTCTTTAATCCGCTTTAAGGGCTCTACAATTTTGTCATCCTTCAAGCAATCTAGCTTATCAAACTTATAATTCAAGAAGTTAAGCATGTTCTCTGCTTTTGCTTGCTGCATTTTCTTAACTGTATTCTGTGTAGTTCTTGTACCATAGAAATTTTTCAATTCTTTGAATAGTTTACTTTTAACTAAATCATTCTCTAAATCTTTCTCAGACAAAAATATATTATCTTTATCAACTTTTTGAATTATGTATCTTAATATTTCACTAGCTTCTTTAGGAGCTTTTGAACTTTTAGCCCATTCATTATGTTCTTTATTTTTCTTCCAATAGTCTATAAGACCTTCATTCTCTTCTACATTTAATAGTTCTTCATAAATACCCATTATTCGTGAAACACCAGCTTGATATGATAGTTCTACTTTAGGAGCATCTTTGGTTTTATTAAAAATATCATTATCAGTTCTTAAAACAAAAGGAATACCTAAAGCTAGACATATTTTTATATAAGGTTTAAAACCTACTCCATTAACTGAAATGATAGAGACATTGAGGCGATCAAGATCAATATTCATTACTTTAGACACAGCTGTATAAAAAAGCTTTTCTGAAGGCCCTTCTACAAGAAAAACAGCATTTACAAAAAATACATCTGCGGTAATTGCATCTAATCTATAACCAAAATCATTAAATTCTAAACTTAAGTTCTCACTGCACCCCCCCATTGCTACCTTCGTAAGTTTCTTTTCAAGATGTAGTTTTACAATTTTATCGGGTCGAAATTCAGCTGCTATGTGAGGCGAATGAGTAGTAATAAACACTTGTTCATCAAATTTCTCGAGTAAATAGCTTGATAGTTTCCTTTGTTGATGAGGATGTAAATGCGCTTCGGGTTCTTCTACAGCAAAAAATGTCACTTTTTCAAGAGTTTTTTTATTTTTTTGTTTAGCAACCCAAGTAGCTAAAAATATCTGATTATTTCTTCCATCCCCACCTAATGTAAGTGTTTCTCCATCTGTTGTATAAGTTAATTCGAGATTATCCAGCATACGATTAACATCTGAATTAGCATTTTTAAAGCTCAACTTCTGACTCTCATTGTGTATTGCTAATTCTCCTAGTTCAGTATCTACACTTGCCAATGATTTTTTTATATAATTTAGTTCATCCACTTTTGCATTTAATACCCTTAGATCTTCTTTAATTTCATCAATAGATTTTTCATCTGCTTTTCTTTGGTCTTCTTTCAATAAAGATTTTGCATCTTCAAGAATTTGATTTTTTTCTCGCTTCATAAAAGATCTTAAATCTCGATTGGTATTAACACATTCCATATTGAGTCGTCTTATATAAAATCGTGATTGTTTAAATTCTAACATATCTTCAGAATGTCCAGCATAAATCCCATATTCTCCACCTTTTGTGTTCTTATATTGAATAAAAACCGTACCATCCTTTAAGTCTCCTTTAAAAGTGCTAATTAAACAATCTTCAGTTACCTGAGTAATTTTCACAGTAATCTCAATCGAATTTGACCTTGTAAAAACATTATAATCGCTATCGTATAGCTCTAACTCTTTATCACTTAAACCTCGATCAAATAAAATCCTCAAAGCATATATTAAATTAGTTTTTCCAACATCATTGGCACCAATAATTAATGTCTGATTAGAAAAAGCTATTTTCTCATCATCAAAATTTCGGAATCCTTTAATTTTTATCCAATCAATTAACACGTTTATCTACCTCCTTAGTAATTAATTTTCCAAGTCTTAGACCTGCATAAAAATTATATTTACTGTTATCTCCTAGATGATTCTTTTAATTTCAACCAACTACTTTCGAAACAAGATAGTACTAATTTCATAATCTTTCGACAAATTTCCTGTAAATCCTCGTTAAAAGATATAAATATTATCAAACTGCCTCAATTGAACAAACATGATGCCAACTAAATATCACTGATTACAAAATAATAAAAAACTCGTAGGAGTTTTGAACAAGATCCAACTTTGTAGACATTTAAAAAAGCCCAAATCTGTAAATCAATGTCCCCCTAAGACGGTTCACAAACACCACCAAGATTGATGTAATATTTCCCCTTTCATGAAGCCCAGGGGGAATCTTCCTTGTACAAAAGTACCCTTGACTATGTCCTCACACCAGACGCTTCCGAGTACTTTGCAGGCCCCGGTATTACGCTCCTCTCCCTATGTGCGGTCTGAACCCTAGGCTATCGAAATTCTCTATTTTAATCCCCAGTGCACTCAATGACGCAAAGCTCAGCGGTAAATTTCAATGCCGTAACGCTTCGTATGTACGATCTGCCCCTTACAATGGCCCATAAAAGAAAAAACGTCACACATATATAGTGACGGAGCCTAGGGGATATGGATATCCTGATTTAACTTACGCCATAGAAAAAAGGCCTTTAAACACTCGGAAATCCTTGTGTTTAAAGGCTTTTTACTTTATGGAGCCTAGGGGGATCGAACCCCTGACCTCATCGCTGCCAGCGATGCGCTCTCCCAGCTGAGCTAAGGCCCCTCGCTATTCGTTTCTTTTGTCGCTCTTGTTTATTTCAGCGGCGACAAAATTGATAATAGCACAGCCCTTAGGGGCTTGTCAATCAAATGAATTAAAGTTGCATTTTTCTGAAAATAGCAAGCCACTACAGCTTAGTCGTATCCCCGCCGCCCTGATGCTTGGACAGCAGCTCGGTCAATTCTTTCATAAACATATCAATGTCTTTAAATTGACGGTACACCGAGGCAAATCGGATATAAGCGACCTCGTCTACGGGATACAGCTCGCTCATGACAATCTCCCCGATCTCGCGGCTGTCTACCTCGGCGTGGGCTGTCGTACGGATTTGCTTCTCCACCTCGGACACGATCATCTCCAGCCGTTCGACGGATACCGGACGTTTCTCACAGGCTCGGATCAAGCCACGCAGCATTTTTTCGCGGTTAAATTCCTCCCGGCTTCCGTCCTTCTTGATAACAATAAGCGGCGTCTCCTCGACCATCTCAAAGGTCGTGAACCGCTTCTGACACTTCTCGCATTCGCGGCGGCGCCGGATCGATTTATTCTCGTTGGCGGCACGCGAATCCAATACCTTCGTGCCGGAATAATCGCAATATGGACATTTCATCGATCGTTTCTTCCTCCCCCTATTTCCCAATAGCTCCCTGTCATGAAGTCCGGGCAATCGCACATAATAGGACTACCAACGACAAGGAGGTGAACAGACATGGGTGCAGGTCAATCCCGCAGCAGCAATCAATTGGTAGTGCCTCAAGCGAATGCAGCGTTGGATCAACTGAAATACGAAGTAGCGCAGGAACTGGGTATCGCCATCCCTCAGGACGGTTACTTCGGTCACATGGCTACTCGTGATACTGGTGCGATCGGTGGTCACATCACTCGTCGCCTGGTGCAAATCGCCGAACAGTCTCTTGCCGGTCAATTCAAATAATAACAGGTTTTGAAGAATACGCAAGAAGTATCGGGCTTAAGCTTCCTTCCAAGGAAGCTTGTCCGATACTTCTTTGACATATAAGGTTAAGCAGCGCGCTGCCCCCACTCTTCCCCGTACAATTTCTCGTATTTGTTATAGTAATACATTACACGCTGTATGTAATGTCTCGTTTCCCCGTAAGGAATACGGTCCGCATTCTGGAGCGTTCCGTCCCATTCGTTCTCCTGGAGCCAGCGGCTGACTTTGCCGTGCCCTGCATTATATCCCGCAAGAACCGCTATGCGATTTCCGTTAAACTGCTTAGACAACCAATTAAGATACCATGAGCCCAGCTCGATGCTGACCGCCGGGTCGTTAAGCCTGTTTCTGAATTCTTCATTAAAACGCGCCTTGTCGATAATCCAATTCGCCGTATCCGGCATCAGCTGCATCATTCCGTATGCACCCTTCTTGGACTCCGTTTCCGTCAAATAGTTGGACTCCACCCGAATGACGGCGGCCACAAGAAAAGGATCAAGATCGTATTTTGCGGCGTTTTGGCGTATTTCCTGTTCGTAACGGATCGGATACAGCATGCGCCCCACATAGGTGCTGCTTAAGAACAAAAAGATAACAAACGTCAGCAGCAGCAAGGCGAACACCCGCTTTTTCCGCCAAAAGCTCATGATAGCCCCCTTTCGTTCCAGAAAGCTTCAACCTGCTTTTCCGTTGCCTCTAGGGTGCCCGAATTATCGATGACCCAATCGGCGAGCCCTTTCTTCTCCTCGATCGGCATCTGGGACAACAGTCGTTTCTCCGCCTGCTCCGCCGTGATTCCGTCCCGTGCCATCAGTCGCTGAAGCTGCACTTCGCGCGGTACATAGACGACCATCACCTGCTCGTACATGGCTTGCTGCCCCGATTCATACAGAAGCGGTACGTCAACGACGACCAGCTTGTCCGGCTGCTCCGCCGCATAGGTCTGCATTCTCTCGCGTATTAATCCGCGAATGGGCGGGTGCAGCAGATTTTCCAGATCGCGAAGCGCCTCGCGATTGCCGAAGACCCGCTCTCCTAGCTTTTTGCGATGAAGAGAGCCGTCCGGCAGCAGCAGATCGTCTCCGAACCGCCGGATCACTTGAGCCAGAACGGGGGTTCCCGGCTCCACGACCTCTCTCGCAATCCGGTCCGCATCGATCAGCAGCGCGCCGCGCCGGACGTGCATCTCGGCCACCGTGCTTTTGCCGCACGCAATTCCCCCGGTTAATCCGATGTTCATGGTCATTCCCCTATTATATCCAAGATGATGTTGTTGTATGGTCAGAACAGTTTCATGATGCCCATCAGGATCAAGACAAATCCGGGCAAAGCGGACAGCTTGCGAATCCATTTCAGCTCCGCATAGCGCAATCCGATTTGCAGACCGATTCCCAGAAACGTGCCGCAACCCAGCGCAATGACCGCCGCCGTCAGCCACGGCGTGAAGCCGAGCAATGCGGCGCCGATCCCTGCCCCGAAGGCGTCCAGCGAGAGCGCCAGACCCAGCAGCGTCGCTTCGTAAGCCGATATGTTGCCGGAACGGTCTACATCCGCCATGGACGGCGTGCGCAGAATTTGAATGACCAGACCGAACCGTTTCAATTCAAGATAAAACACTTCTTTGGCCGTCGCCGGCTCCGGCGCGGGGATTGGCGGCTGCGGCTCGTTCGCCTGCCCCGCCTGCGATTCCTGCCGTCTTTGCTGGACCAACTGAGCCAGCGCCCACAAACCGATCCCCATCAGAATCACGGCGCCGATATCTTTCGCCACGGCCGGGTCGACAAACCGGCTCATCCAGACGCCGATCTGCATCGAAACGTAAATGATAATGCCCGACCAAGCCGCGATGATCGCGATCGAAGTGAGCGGAATTCGGATTTTGCGGAAACCGTACGTGACGCCTACCCCGAATCCGTCCAGGCTGACGGCAAACGCAAGCAGAAGCAACGAGACGACAGACAACATGACGTTCCCTCCTCACCTGTAACTGCACACCATACTATATGGCTGTTCTGGGCGGAGGGTGCGTATTTGCTGTTCCGAAGGACCCGTTAGCTTTTGAGCGTTTCCCGTTTCCCGCGTTTACTCTTCAGCGGCTGGCAGACCGGACAAAAATGGGTGCCGCGCCCCGCGAGCACCGTCTTGACGATCGCCGTACCGCAAGTCAGGCAAGCCTCGTCCTTGCGTCCGTACATTTTCAGCTGATGCTGGAACATCCCAATCTCGCCTTGACCGTTAACGTAAGACTTAATGGACGACCCGCCTGCGGCCACAGCATCTTTCAGCGTCTCCACAATCGCTTCGTGAAGCTTGGCCGTTTCCGCTGCGCTCAGCGTGTGGGCTTCCCGCTCCGGATGGATACCGGCCAGGAATAAAGCTTCATCCACATAAATATTCCCGATGCCGACGATGTATTCCTGATTAAGCAGCAACGGCTTGATCTTCGTCTTGCGCTTTCCGATCTTTACGCGGAAAGCTTCCGGCGTAAACGCCTCGTCCAGCGGCTCCAGGCCCAGCTTCTTGAGCGGCGCCTCCAGCAAATCCCGATCCTTCGGATAAACGTGCATCGTTCCGAACTGCCGCACGTCCTTGTACCTCAACTCCGTGCCGTCCGTAAAATGAAACACGACATGCGTATGCTTCTCCATCGGTTCGTCCGAGCGGTATACCCCATAGCGTCCCTCCATCCGCAGATGCGAGACGAGCGTATAACGGTCGAGCATGAACCGCAAAAATTTTCCCCGCCGCTCAACCGAGCGAATCGTTTCTCCCTCAAGCATCACGGCAAACGCCTGTATGTCGTCCGGATGCTGAATAATGCGGGGCAGCAGGACGGACACGCGCTCGATCTTCTTGTCGATCACCAGTTGATTGAGTGTACGGCGCACCGTTTCGACTTCCGGCAATTCCGGCATGATGTCTTCCCCCTCCTCCATTCCGCCCGGATGAGCCCGGCGGATTACTTCGCCTCGTACCAGTTGTCCCCGGCATCGACGTCGACCTTCAGCGGCACGTCGAGCTTCAGGGCCGACTCCATCACTTCGGCGACCATTCGTTTCATCAAGTCAATCTCTTCCCCCGGCACCTCGAACACCAGTTCGTCGTGTACCTGCAGCAGCATGCGGCTGCGCACGCCTTCTTCCTTCATCCGGTTGTCCAATTGGACCATTGCCAGCTTGATAATATCCGCGGCCGTTCCTTGAATCGGCGTATTCATCGCGGTACGCTCGGCGAACGAACGCAGATTGAAGTTCGAAGCGGTAATTTCCGGCAGATAGCGGCGGCGCTGCAGCAGCGTCGTAACGTAGCCGTCCTGACGGGCTTTTTTGACGATATCGTCCATATATTGGCGAACCCCTTGGAACACGGCAAAATATTGCTCGATAAACTTCGCCGCGTCCTTACGGGTAATGTGCAAGTTCTGCGACAACCCGTAATCGCTGATGCCGTATACGATGCCGAAGTTGACCGCTTTGGCCTGGCGCCGCATATTCGAATCGACTTCCGCTTCGGATACGCCGAACACGTCCATGGCCGTTTTCGTATGAACGTCCATGTTTTCGCGGAACGCTTCGATCAGCTTCTCGTCCTGTGAAATATGCGCCAGCACGCGCAGCTCAATCTGCGAGTAGTCGGCGGTCAGGATTTTCCACCCGGGCTCGGAAGGGAAAAACACCTTGCGGATTTTGCGGCCTTCCTCCAGCCGGATCGGAATGTTCTGCAGGTTCGGATACTGGCTGCTGAGCCGTCCGGTTGCCGCAATCGTCTGCTTGTAGTACGTATGCACCTTCCCGGTAGAAGGACGCACTTCCTTAAGCAGGCCTTCCACGTAAGTCGACTGCAGCTTCGCCAGCGTCCGGTAATGAAGAATATGACCGACCATCGGATGGTACGGCTCCAGCTTCTCCAGCACTTCGGCGTCGGTCGAATAGCCGGTTTTCGTTTTCTTGATCACCGGCAGACCGAGCTTCTCGAACAAAATTTCCCCAAGCTGCTTCGGCGAATTGATGTTAAATTCGATTCCGGCCGCATCGTAGATCGATTGCATGATGCCTTCAAGCTGGTTCCCAAGCTCCGCGCCGTAGGCTTTGAGCTCCTCCGCATCGACCTTGATCCCTTTGCGCTCCATCGAAGCCAGCACGAGCGCCAGCGGAAGCTCCAGCTCGTAAAACAACGGATGCATTTCGCTCGTTTCGAGCGCTTCCTTCAGCTTCGGCGTCAGCCGATGGACCGCAGCGGCTTTGCGGCACAAATAGGCGGTCAGCACGCCTTCCTCGGGCACCTTGAACTTCGCGCCCTTGCCGAATACTTCCTCGTCGGCCGGAAGCGGACGCAGCCCGTTGCGGGACGTCAGGCCGTCCAGCGTCAGCGACGATTCCGTCGGATCGAGCAAATAGCCGGCGAGCAGCGCATCGAAGCCGATGCCGCCCAGCTCGATCCCTCGCCAGGACAGCACGATGACGGCGCGGTGCAGATCGTAGACGGAAACCTCCCGCTTGTCTTCCGAAGCGAGCCACTCTCGTACTGCGGCGGCGTTACCTTGCTCAAGCCGTTCCACCGGCACATAGTAGCACACGGGCTCCGCACCCTCTTCTTCGCTGTAGAAGGACAAGCCGATCACCTCGGCGTTATGCGGGTTGTCGCCGGCGGCCTCCACGTGCAGCGCGCGGACATGCGGCAGCGCCGCGGTCAGCTCGGCCAGCTTGTCGTCCGTGACCAACACCGCCTGAGGCTCGGTTCCGGCATCCTCCGTCTCCGCTGCCCCGGCAGCTCCAGCTCCGGAAGCGGGCAGCCCCAGCCGCTCCATTAACGACTTAAACTCCAGCTTGCGGAACATCTCGGCAAGCTCCGATTCCTCATATCCGCGGTAAGCCAGCTCGTCCCACGAAAAATCGACCGGCACCTCCCGGAAAATCGTCGCAAGCTCCTTGCTCATCCGGGCGCTGTCGGCGTTCTCAGCGACCTTCTCTCCCAGCTTGCCTTTAATCTGCGAGGCGTGCTCCAGCACGTTCTCGACCGAGCCGTATTCGTGCAGCAGCTTAAGCGCCGTCTTCTCCCCAACGCCCGGGATGCCCGGAATGTTGTCGGACGTATCGCCCATCAGCCCTTTCAGGTCGATAATCTGATGCGGCTTCAAGCCGTACGTTTCTTCGATGTGGGCCGGATCGAACAGCTCGACCTCGCTGATTCCCTTGCGCGTCAGCGCGATGGTCACCTGCCCGCTCGCAAGCTGCAGCATGTCCTTATCCCCGGTGACGACGACGACCTCGATGCCGTCTTTCTCGTCCGCAATGCGCGTCAGCGTGCCGATGATGTCGTCGGCCTCGTAGCCGTCCAGCTCAAACTGGCGGATGCCGAACGATCCGAGCAGATCCCGGAGCAGCGGAAACTGCTCGGACAGCTCCGGCGGCGTTTTTTCGCGGCCTCCTTTGTACTCTGCGTAATCTTTATGTCGAAAAGTCGCTTTCCCTGCATCGAATGCGACCAGAAAGTGCGTCGGCTTCTGCTCCTCCAGCAGCTTGAGCAGCATGGTGGTGAACCCGTAGACGGCGTTCGTGTGCAGCCCCTTGGAATTGCTCAGCAGCGGCAGCGCAAAAAAAGCGCGGTAAGCAATGCTGTTCCCGTCGATCAAAATAAGCTTGGACATGGATACACCCCATTCAGGCAGTTTCCTACTCTATACATGATAGCATAGGACAGCATAAGAAAAAAACCTTTGGAAAGCTTTCTCGAAAAAGGGGTGTACGCCGTTTTTGCCGCATAAAATGAACTAACTTTTGATCCTTGACGGTGCCTTTCGAGCGGAAAGGAGATCGGAGGCTGGGTTCATGAAAGAGACGGTTCGTTTGAACGGAAAACGCGCGATTTTTTTCGATGTCAATCAGACGCTGGTGCAGCAGGGACTCAGCTTCGAACAATGCTTCGCAGAGGTGTGGAACGATTATTCGGCCAGATGGGCGGCGGAGGACCGCCCGAAGGCGGATGCGCTCTGGGAGCAGTATATCACCCGTTGGCAGCAGCGCAAAAAAGGCCGGACGACGTTCAAGCAGCTCGACGAGCTGCAGCAGCAATGCCTGCGGGAAGCCTTCGAGGCGCTGAGGATTCCCGCTTCCTCCGGCATCCTGCGAAGCTTCATGCAGGATATCCGCCGCTTGCAGGTATCGGCAAAGACTATGGCGCCGCAGACGGCCAATACGCTGGAGACGTTGTCCCGGACGTACCGCCTCGCCATCATCAGCAACAGCCCCCGCAGCGAAGTGCTAATGATGCTGCAGCGGTTCGGGCTGGAATCGCATTTTCCCGAAGAACGCGTCTTTACGGCGCAGAAGCCGGCGGACAAGAAGCCTGCCCCTTACCTTTTCAAGACGGCGCTCCAAACGATGCAGCTTGCGCCCAGACAGGCGCTCATGGTAGGGAATTCGTGGAAGCATGACGTATGCGGCGCCGTCAAGGCGGGTCTGGATGCCGTATGGCTTCATCCCGGAGCAGCCGGCCCGCCCGCCGAATCGGGAGACAAAAAAATTTCCCAGCAGCGGCTGGGAAAGCGTAAGGTGTATCTGATCAAGCAGTTGGAACAGCTTCACCAGCTCTTCGGTTAAATTTCAAGCGGCCCGTCGTCCTCCGGCACGCCGACCGCATCGCTGCTGAAGACGCTCCCGCGGTGCGCTTTCGACTGCTTCTTCAATTTGGCCGCCGCTTCGGAAATTTGCTCCGGCGTTACGGCGGCGGCCGCCTTGCAGACCACAAGCGACAGCGACAGTGTGACACCGTCGCTATCGATCCGGTTGCCCTGCCGGTCCTCGACATACGTCCAGTCGTCCTCGTTGTAAAACATTTTGACCCCCGCATCGAACCGCCGCAAAATTTCGCCGCACAGCTTCTCCGGTTCCTCGCTCGCCGTAATCGCAATAAAATCGTCCCCGCCGATATGGCCGACGAAATCGAACGGCAGCCCCAGCACACCCATCGCCTGCTGAATGCAGTCGGCGGTAAATTGAATAAGCTGATCGCCTTTTTGAAACCCGTACCGGTCGTTAAACCATTTGAAATAATCCAGATCGGCATAGATGACCGAGAACGGCTTCTTGTCCGTCAGCCGCTTGCTCAGCTCCCGGTAGATTTGCAGATTGCCCGGCAGTCCCGTGAGCGGATTGGCGACCTTGGCGTTTTCCATCCGGGCATTCGTGATGCACTCAAGAATGGATCTTATGGAAGACATTCCCAGCATCCGTCCTTTGGAGGTGATGATCACGAGATCGTACAAATTTTGAATGTCCCGCGAAGTCGCGAGCTGGGACACCTCCTCGACCGACATCTGCTCGTCCACGATGAGGGGCGACGTATCCATCACCTGATCGATTGGACGATTCCAGAACAGCGAATATCCGTACTGTCCGGCAAGCTGCTGGAACAAGCGGTCCCGCATAATGAGGCCGATGGGCACTCCGTCAGAAACAACTGCCACGCCGAGCGCGTTCGCATTTTTCTTAAAATACCCGGCGACCGTCGAGATGGGCGTCGAGTTCTCAAAGGACTGATACGGGATCGACAGGTCGCCGATGGCCCAAAAGCTGCCCGCCGTTTCGACAAATTTGCGGTGCAGCAAAATATAATTTTTCAGCTCCGGCTGTAATTGGGCTTGCTCCGTTCCGGGACGGCCAAGCAGAAACCCCTGTCCGAAATGCACACCCATGCGCGTAAGCTTCATCAGCTCCTCGGCCGACTCGATGCCCTCTGCAATCAGGTGAATGCCCAGCTTCTCGGCGAACGACAGCATCGTCTCGAGAATGTACTCCTTCGTTTTGTGGCGGTGAATGTCCTTGATGAGCGAGCGGTCGATTTTGATAAAATCGGGCTGCAGCTCGGCAATGGCTTGCAGCGAGGAATACCCCGCTCCGGCATCGTCGATGGCGATTCGGTACCCTTGCTGGCGGTAGTGGTCCAAAATCGATTTGGCCGCGTCAAAATCTTCGATCGAGCTCCGCTCCGTAATCTCGAACACGACATTCCCTGGCGTCAGTCCCCGCTGCTCCAGCAGCTCCAGCGTCCGGCCCGGTTCGAACTGCGGATCGTTCAAAATTTCGGCGGACAGGTTCAGAAAAAGCATTTCCTCCTTCGTCCGGGTCAATGCGCCCTGAATCGCCTTGGCCCTCGCAAGCCGGTCCAGCGGATACAATAAGCCTTCGGACTCCGCCGCCGCGAACAGCTTGAGCGGAGATTGCAGCGGGCTGCCCTCCGGTCCGCGGGTTAACGCCTCGTAGCCGAAAACGGTGCCGTCCTTCAGCGAAATAATCGGCTGATAAACGGAAGTTACGGCTTGTTGATGTAAGATGTGCTGCAGCTCGCTATGAAGCGCCAAACCGTCGATCGGTTGCTCCGTCATTTGTTCTATTGTCATGACCATCCCTGACTTTCCGTGTCTTTGGATCTACTATACCATGGGAATTTTATCCCAGTGTTAACACGGAACGTCCCGGTTTGTTAAACGATTGTAAATATTTTCGGAGAGGACCTCTCTTATTTCATGCCGATCGATTGGCGATACTCGGAAGGGGAACAGCCGACCGCCTTTTTGAACAGGATGGAGAAGTGCGGATAGCTCTGGTAGCCGACGGCCAAGGAGACGTCGATGACCTTGTAATGAGGCATTTCCAGCAGCCGCTTGGCCATTTCCATCCGTTTGCGGATGCGGTACTGCACGAACGTCTCGTTCGTCGATTTTTTGAACAAGTGACTGAAGTAAGTCGGCGCGAGGCCCATTTTCCCGGCGACCTCCTCCAGGCTGATATCCGTCGCCAGATGTTCGTCGATATACGCTTTGGCTTCTTCCCAGACGTTCTTCAGGTTGCCGCCGCGGTAGGTTTGCAGCAGCCCGGACAGCTTGAAAATCTCTTCCTCCAGAAAGGCCAGCGCCTCCTGACGGGCAGGAAAGCTTCGCCGCTCGGGAGGCGCTGGAAAGAGGAAAATGTCTCTGGCATTCAGCCGCTTCACCAACAAGCGGAGCACGTCGTTGACGGCTGCGCTCATCCGCTCGGGCGAAGCATGCGCTTCAAAATACCGGTCCTTTCCCTCGGTCCAGCAGGCGACAGCCGCGCCCGGGTCGGCGCTCCAGATCGCTTCCTCCAACGAATCGAGCCACTGCTCGTATTCCGAAATGGACGGCGCGTCGGCTAGAGCCGGTTTCAGAACGCGGTCCAGCACCGAATACAGCTCGCCGGGCGTGACCGGCTTGAGCAAGTATTCCTTGACCCCGTACGTCAGGCATTTTTGTGCATACGCAAATTCCCCGTAACCGGAGATGACGACGGCCTTGACGGAGGGCCGGGTTTCCGAGATAATTCTGCACAACTCTAACCCATCCATACGAGGCATCCGAATATCCGTGAGCACCAGATCGGGCGGCGTCTCCCGAACGAAAGCGGCGGCCTCCTCGCCGTTGGCCAAGGCGGTAACGCGAATCCTTCCCGCTCCATACCGTTCGACCATCCGGGCAAGCCCGAGCCGGATCATCGACTCGTCTTCGACGACGACAACATGCATCCTTATCCCCCCTTCGCTCCGCATCAGCACAAACCGCAATCCTTCAACCTAATGACCTGCCCGTGGAAGGCATAACCATCGTGACTTTCGTTCCCTCGTCAAGCCGGCTCTCGATGTGCAGGCCATACTGCTCGCCGAACACCATCTGAATGCGTCTGTGCACGTTAACAATACCAATTCCTCCCTTCTTGCCGGGCGCATCGTCCCCTCCGTCGACAAGACGGTTCGCCTCCAGCTTCTCTCGCACTTCCGCCAGACGGTCCTCCGGCATGCCATTCCCGTTATCCTCGACACTAACCCAGAACGTTCCGTCCCCTTCGCCCGCATCGATCCGGATGCAGTGGTAATCCTCCACGCCGCCTTCGAACGCGTGCTGAAATACGTTTTCGACGAGCGGCTGCAGCGTCAGCCGGACCATCTTGTGAAGCAGCAGCTCCGGCTTCACGGCGACGTCGATCTCAAACTCCCGCCCGACCCGGTGCTTCAGAACGATCATAAAGTTAAGCACATGCTTCAGCTCGTTGGCTACCGTGATTTCCTCCAGATTCGTTTGCACGGAATATCGCAGCATGTAGGCCAGCGCGCGCACGATCTCCGAAATTTCGTCCGAATCCTCGACGAAGGCATAGCACACAATCGTCTCCAGCGTGTTATATAAAAAGTGTGGATTGATCTGAAGCTGCAGTGATTGGAACTCCGCCTTTTGCCGCTCCATCTGGATTTCATGGTTTTTCAGCTCCGCCTGATACACCTTGTCCACGAGCTCCGACAATCGGTTGACCATCAAATTGTAGCGGATCATCAGCTCTACGATTTCGTCTCGCTGCCGCTGCTCGGGAAGCGGAATAGTCGCCCAGTTGCCCTTCTCCGTCTCCCGCATGCCTTCCTTGAGCATCCGGATCGGCCCGGTAATCGACTTGCCGAAACGGAAGGCCAGCCATAACGCGAACACGAGCGTAAACAGACCGACGACGATCGAAGTGACGCGAATTGTATCCACCGGCTTCCGCAGCTCGGCCATCGGCATGGACACGACGAGATGCCAGCCCGAGTAGGCAGACTTCTGGCTCCGATACAAGCGCCGCTCTCCGTTTTCCTCCGCCACGAAGGACTGCAGGCCCGATTCGACGATGCTGCGCTTCAGCTCAGGCTGTACGGTTTCCCCGATCCGCTCTCTTTGAGGGTGATACACGATCCGCCCTCGCTCGTCGACGATGAAGAAGAAGCCGGTGCTCGTGAGCTCGATGCCTTTCCACAGCTCCGAAAGCTCGGCCGAACGTAGCTCGATGGCTAGGATGCCCTGAGGCTCCGAAGACGTTAAGCCGCGAATTTGGCGCACGAGCGTGATCGTCCGGTTGTTCTGGCTTTCGATAATGCTGCGGTTCAGTACGCTAAGACTGCCGTATGCCGACGTATTCGTCTTGAAGAAGGCCAGTTGCTCCTTAATTTGTTCCGGCGTAAACGACGAGCCCGTGACTTCGTTATAGTAATACACGGCGTTCCCGTTGAAGCTGATCGAATACACGGCCGTAATCTCGGGATTCCGTATAAAGATCGGATCGATCACATATTCCTTGATCTGCTTTTGGATCTCATAAAACTCGTATCCCTCCAGCCCTGCCGGCAGGTCGATAAAACGTTTGACCTCCTTGTTGGTCAGCAGTGAAACCATGGATCGCTCATACGATTTCAGATACAGATCCGTATGGTAAGCCGCATTGCCGACCATCTGGGACAGCTGGCCCTCCACCATCCTGTCCAGCTCCTGAGACGAGGCGTAATACGTAACGATGCCGACCGTCGTCAGCGAGACGATAATCACGGTCAAGAAGTAAAGGAACAGCTTCTGGTACAGGCTCGCCCTCTTCATTTGATCCCCAGCTGGCTGCGGTATTCCGAAGGCGAAATGCCGACGATCTTTTTAAACGTTTTCGTAAAATGCGGATAGTCGTCATACCCGACCTCCAGAGCCACGTCTACAATGCGAATATGGGATTGGGCCATCAATTGAAGCGCTTTCTCCATCCGGCGCTTGATCCGGTATTGGACGAACGTCTCGGAGGTCATTTTTTTGAACAGCGCGCTAAAATAAGTCGGGGTCAGCCCGACAAGCTCGGCCACTTCCTCCAGGGTGACTTCCTCGGACAAGCGCTGATCGATGTAAGCCTTCGCTTCTTCCATCGGGTCCTTGAATTGCCCGCGGCGCGCCGAGATCAGCTTCCGGTAGATCGCCCGCAGCGTCTGCTCGAAATCGTCCAGCTGCTCGGCCTTCGTATGACCGGCAATCGCCTCCTTCGTCTCCGGAGATACCGAAAAAGCGTTCCGCTCCTGCAGCCGCTGAACGAGCAGGCGGATACAATCGCCGAGCAGTTCCCGAAGCTTCGCAGCCGACAAGCCGGAGTCGAGACAGTAGCCCCGCCACTGCTCCAAGTACCGGGCCAGCTCGTCCGATTGATTGGCCCAAATGCACTGCTCCAGCTTCCCTACCCATTCGACGTACTTGGATACCGGCACGTAGCCTTTCATTTTCTGCTTAAGCACCGTATCCAGCGCTTCATGCAGCTCGGGCTTCGTCACGGGCTTCAGCAAATATTGCTTCACGCCGTAAGCCAGGCATTTTTGCGCGTACTCGAAATCGTTGAACCCGGAGATGACGACCGTTTGAATATCGGGGAATTCTTCGTGAATGCTGCGGCATAGCTCCAGCCCGTCCATCTTGGGCATCCGGATATCGGTCAGCACGATGTCGGGCTCGTGCGAGCGGATCAACTCCAGCGCTTTCGCTCCGTTCTCTGCGGTAGTGATGACGGCGAACGCGGGACTGTACTGCTCCGCCATTTTGACCAAGCCTCTGCGGATGACCGGCTCGTCGTCCACGATGAGCAAATGCATCGAACACCCCTCCTGTTAGGTCCGCCTAAGGGAAAAGTATCCGCTCCGGACAATGCCGGAAACGGATACTTTACCGCGATCTGTATGATGATTTTACTATGCTTTCGGGACACACGGCAATGAGAGAAGTTGGTTTGGACGCACGGCGGCGTACGGTCGCAGGCCGTTACTTCACATTGCTACGGACAATGACGCCTTCCTTCTTGTTGTAACGGTCTGTCGCTTCCTTAATGACCTCGTTGCCGCCTTTGGCTTTGTATTCTTCGATGACCTTCGGCCAATCGGAGATCGGCTCCTTGCCGTAGATCATTTTGACCATATGGTCGATGATCAGCTTCGGCGCCGTATCGGTCGTCGGCATCAGATCGGGGTATTTGGCGAACGCATTCAGCGTCGGCGTAAATTCGATCGTCCCAAGCCCCTCTTTGGCCAGCACCGTATCGAACGCTTTCGCCAAGTCTTTGCCGTCCTGGGACAAGGAGGCACGCAGCTTGTTGATGGTAATGTCATGCGCCCACCACAGATTGTTACGGAAACCCTCTTCGTCTACTTCTTCTTTCGTTTGCGGGGATTTGTACTTGATCTGCCCATTCTCGACGGTGTAATTCTCGCCTTCCACCCCGATGCTGAAAAACTTCTCCGCTTCGTCGGTCTGCATCCAATCCAAAAATTTGATGATGCCGATCGCCGTTTCCTTTTTTACGTTATTGTTGATATACAAAGCGGTGGATAAGGAGCCGTATAGAAGATGACCGCCGTATCCTTCCGGTCCTTTCGGCGACGGAATAATATCGATTTTGGCCTCGGGCACGACCTTCTTCACCTTGGTCCGGTAGTTGGCCATCCCTTCCGCATTGGCGGACCACATGCCGACTTTGCCGGCCTCGATATTTTTACCGTAGTCGGTCGACGTCACCGTCGCAAAATCTTTCGGAATCAAGCCCTCGTCGAACATCGTTTTGTAGGCTTGAAGCGCTTTGGTCATATTTTCTACGTCAAAAAATTTCGGGACAACCTGTCCATCCTGCAGCTCGAATTGGGAACCGATGACGTCGTAGGAGCCGAAAATCGTATCGGCATACTTGAATTTTTCCCGGATCTGGTACGGATTCTCGACGCCGAGCTTTTTCATCGCGCGCATCACGTTCAGCATGTCCTCGACCGTCTTCGGCGCGGGCAAGCCCGTTTTCTCCAGCAGGTCCGTGCGGATGAACAATGCGCGCCGCGACGGATTGGACAGCCACGCCGGTACGGCGTAAATTTTGCCCTGGTAGCTGACCTCGTCCCAAGCCTGCTTCGGCACCTGCTTCATCAGATTCGGCGCATACTCTTTCAGCAGATCGTCCAGCGGCATGAACAGCCCGGCCTCCACCGAGCCGGACATCGCCTTGCTGTTGACGCTGCTGCCTTGAACCACGTCGGGGATGTCGTTGCCGGCGAACATGACGGCCATTTTCTGGTCGAATTCCTTGAGCGGGAGGAAGCGGATATCCATGTCTACGTTCCCCAGCTTCTCCAGCTTTTTCACCCATTTGTCTTCGTTAATATTCGGCGAGCTTTCCGCATACGCATTGCCGCTCGTGTTCAGCGAAATCGTAAATTTTGTCGGCCCCTGCTTCCCGTCGGCGCCCGGCGCTTCGCCTTCATTTTTGCCGCCGCCGCATCCGGCTGCCGTGACCGCCAGCGAACCGACCAGCACCGTGCTGATGAGCTTTTTCAAGTCGAACCCCTTCTTTCGCTTAAAAAGTATGTGGATGTGCCTGTTGCCCAATTCAAATGATAGCGATTTCAAATCGAACGTGAAATTGGTTAATTTATTATGACGATGTGTTTTTTTACGATGAGGCCGGTTCTGTCGTCAGATGAATGATTACGATTTGATCGAGCCGATCAGCATGCCTTTGACAAAATAGCGCTGAAGAAACGGATAGATCATCATGATCGGAATCGTCGCTACCGTAATAATCGCCATTTTGATGCCTTCCGGCGACGTGTTCGTAAACTGCGACAGCTGGTCGGACGAGCCGAAGAAGTCGGTAATGACGATTTCGCGCAAGCGGACTTGCAGCGGGTAAAGCGCTCGGTTATTAATATAATACAAGGCATTGGAGTACGTATTCCAGTGCGATACCGCATAGAACAGGCCCATGGTCGCCATCGCCGGCTTGGACAACGGAAGCACGATGCTCCACACGATCCGCATTTCGCCGCAGCCGTCCATCCGGCCGCAATCGATCAGCTCGTTCGGCAGGTTGACGAAGAAGGAGCGCATGACGAACAGATTGTACGCACTGATGGCGCTCGGGATAATTAATGCCCACACCGTATCGAGCAGGTGCAAATTTTTGACCAGCAAATAGTTCGGGATCAGCGGCGCCTGGAAAATCAACGTGACGAGCACCATAAGCAGCACGTACGTACGGCCCGCATATTCCGGCCGCGACAGCGGGTAAGCGAGCGCTGCGGTGGCGATCAGATTGATGACCGTTCCAACGACGGTGATGAACAGGCTGACCGAGAAGGAGCGCCAGACGGAGGCGTCTTTTAAGATCAGCTGGTAATTTTCCAGCGTAAATTGTACCGGCCACAGCGTCACCTTCCCGCTGTTGATCGCCGCATCGGCGCTAAGCGACTGGGCGACCACGTGAAGCAGCGGCAGGATCATCGTCGCCGCGAGAATCGTAAGCACAACATAGTTCAATACCGAGAATACCCGGCCTGCCGGAGTTATATGATTCATCTGCGTTCACCCGCCCTAATATAGTCCTTGTCCGGTCGCTTTGCGGCTTAGCGCGTTGCCAAGCATGATCAGCGCCAGCCCGACGACCGATTTGAACAGCCCAACGGCGGTCGTGAAGCTGTATTGGCGCCCCACCAAGCCGACCCGGTAAATATAAGTGTCCATAATATCCCCCGATCCTTCGTTGAGCGAATTGAGGAACACATAGACCCGCTCGAATCCGAAGTCGAGGAAATGGCCGATATGCAGCAGGAACAAGATGACGATGGTCGGCATAATCGTCGGAATCGTAATCGATATCGTCTGCCGCCAGCGGCTCGCGCCGTCCATGACCGCCGCCTCGTACATCTCCGGATTGACTCCGGCCAGCGCCGCTAAATAGACGATCGTCCCCCAGCCGCTGTCCTTCCAAATGCCCGAGCTGACCAAGATGGTGCGGATGTATGAATCTTCGCCCAAGAAATAAATCGGCTCGATCCCGAACAAGCCGAGCAAATGATTGACGACCCCCGTCGTCGGAGACAAAATGCCGATCGCAATCCCACCGACGATGACCCACGACAAGAAGTGCGGCATGTACACCACCGTCTGAATAATCCGCTTGTACATCAGTCGCCGCATTTCGTTCAGGAGCAGCGCCAGCACGATTGGAAACGGAAAAGCGAAGATTAAATCGTAAAATCCGATCAGAATCGTGTTTTTTAAAATACGCAAAAACTCGTCATAGGCGAACATCCGCTGAAAATTTTCAAGCCCGATCCACGGACTCCCCGCAATTCCTTTAAAAATGTTGTAGTTTTGAAACGCCATGACCGAGCCCATCAAGGGAACGTATTTGAATACGACGAAATATAAAATGCTAGGCAGCGAAAGGATATAAATGGCCTTGTACTTCTTCATCAGCCTCCATGTTTCCCGGGCCTTCGACGGTCTAACCTCGGAACGGACTGCCCGCTCAAGCTTGGCTTCCATGCTGCATTCCTCCTTTATGATTCGATCTTACTATGAGGGGGAATCGTTTCAAATGGAGAAAGTTGCACGGAAGCTGTGTTTTTTTACGATGGCGTAAAAGCAACAAAGTCCCGCCCGCGCCTGGTGTAAGCGCGCGGCGGGACTTTCGGCCGGAGCCGTTCGGTATCCGCTAGACGTTCAAATCTTTGCGTTTGCCTGTGACCATAAAGATCACGCCTTCTCCGATATTCGTCGAATGGTCGGCGACGCGTTCAAGGAAATGAGCAGCCAGCATGAGCTGGGACAATTGTCTGTTTTTGGCAAAATCCGTACCCATCAGCATGATGATATCGTTTACGATGACGCTGTACAGCTTGTCGACTTCGTCGTCCTTCTCGGCCAGCGCCGCAGCACGGTGAACGTCGCGTTCGGTATATGCCAGCAGACTCTCCTGCAGCATATTCTGGGTCAGCTCCGCCATGCGCGGAATGTCTTCGAGCGGCTTCACCAGCTCTTGCCCGTTCAACCGGATGCAAATTTTGGCGATATCGACGGCATGATCCGCAATGCGCTCCAGATCAGTGGCGATCTTCAGCGCCATGCTGATAATCCGCAGATCGCTGGCCATCGGCTGCTGCAGCGCGATCAGCCGCAGCGAATCTTCTTCGATTCTGGCGGTCATCTCGTCGATCTGATCGTCCTCTTCGATCGTTTGCCGGGCCAAGCCCTCATCCAGCCGCGCAAGCGATTCGACGGCTTGGCGGATGAGCCTTGCCACATTGTTGCCCATGTCAAGCAGGTCTTTTTGAAGCAGATCCAGCGATTGATGGAAATTGAACCGGTTATCCACGAATAAAGCGCTCCTTTGTCCGAACGGCCGAGAACTTATCCGAACCGTCCGGTAATGTAATCCTCCGTCCGTTGGTCGGAAGGCGTGGTAAAGATTTTGTCCGTTTTGTCCGACTCGACAAGCACGCCGTTCAAGAAGAACGAGGTGTAGTCGGAAATCCGCGCAGCTTGCTGCATGTTATGTGTAACGATGATGATCGTATATTTCTCCTTCAATACCTGTGTCAGCTCTTCGACCTTCAGCGTCGAGATCGGGTCAAGCGCGGACGTCGGCTCATCCATCAACAGTACATCCGGCTCGACGGCAAGCAGACGTGCAATGCACAAGCGCTGCTGCTGACCGCCGGAGAGACCGAGCGCCGACTTGTTCAAGCGGTCCTTGACCTCGTCCCACAGCGCGGCCTGCACCAGGCTGCGCTCGACGATTTCATCGAGCACGGCTTTTTTCTTCGTGCCGTGAATCCGCGGGCCGTAAGCGATGTTGTCGTAAATGCTCATCGGAAACGGGTTCGGACGCTGGAACACCATCCCGACCTTCTTGCGCAGGGAGACGACGTCCGTTTCCGGGCCGTAAATATTTTGGCCGTCCACATAGATGTCGCCGGTGATGCGCACGTTGTCGATCAGATCGTTCATCCGGTTCAAGGTGCGCAGAAAAGTCGATTTCCCGCAGCCGGAAGGACCGATCAACGCGACGATGGAATTTTGCTCGATCGTCAGCCCGATGTTATGCAGCGCATGATTTTCGCCGTAATATAAATTTAATTGCTCTACTTTGATTTTATTCGCAACCATTGGGTTCGCGATTGCACTCGCTGTCGCCATAGTCATTTCCCTCCGGACAATTTTTTCTGCAGCATTCGGCTTGGAATGCCAATTAGCAGGTTAAAGACAAGCACGACGATCAACAGCAGCGCGGCGGAGCCTTTGGCAATGTTCTTGGCGTCCGGCACGATCGCTTCGGATTGGACGTACCACAGATGAACGGACAGCGTCTCGCCCATGCTGAGCGGATTGAAGTCCGGGAAGAAGCGCGATACCGACAGTCCTGCGGTATAGATCAGAATGGCCGATTCCCCGAGGGCGCGACCCGCGACGAGCGTAATCCCCGTAATTAAGCTTGGAAGCGAAGCCGGGAGCAGCACCTTGCGGATCGCCTGCCAGCGGGTCGAGCCGAGCGCAAGCGACGCTTCCCAGTACGATTCCGGTACGGATTTGATCGCTTCTTCCGTTACCCGCACAAGCACGGGCAGATTGAGCAGCGACAAGGTGATCGCCCCGCCGATGATCGAAAATTTCAGACCCATCCAGTTGACGAACAACAGGAAGCCGAACAAACCGAAGACGATCGACGGCACGGAAGACAAAGCTTCAACCGAGACGCGCACGATGTCTGTAAACCGGTTCTTCTTCGCATAAATCGCCAGATACACGCCGGCGCCGATACCGATCGGCAGCGAGAACAGCAGCGAGAGGAACAAGATATAGAAGGAGTTGAACAGCTGCGGACCTACGCCGCCGCCGGCCATAATCTCCGAAGGCTTGCCGGTGATGAAATTCCAGTTCAACATTGGCAGTCCGTCGCCCAAGATCCGGAGTAAAAACCAGGCCAGAATCAGAATAATAACAGCACCCGTTGCCCAAAAATAGAACGTAGCGATCCGGTCGGTCATTTTGCTTGTCATTTCACTTCACTCCTCTTTGCAACAATACGGATGATCAGGATCATAGCCAGCGAGATTAGAAGCAGTACAAGCGCCATCAGGAACAAGGCGTTGTTCCACGTGCTGCCGTAATGGGTGTTCCCCATGTCCTTAACGATCGCCGTCGTCAGCACCGTCGCCGAGCTGAGCAGCGAATCCGGCATTTGCGGCGAGTTGCCGATGACCATGAACACGGCCATCGTTTCTCCGATCGCTCGTCCCATCCCGAGAATGATCCCGGTCAGAATGCCGGGCCGGGCCGCAGGAATAAGCACGCGCCAAATCGTCTGCCAGCGCGTTGCACCCAGTGCGAGCGAAGCCTCTTCCAGGCGGCCGGGCAGCGCGCGTATCGCGTCCTCGGAGATGGAAAGAATCGTCGGCAGAATCATGATCGCCAGGATGATGGCGGCCGGCAATATCCCGTACCCGAAGCCCTCATTGAACTTGCCGAGAAACGGAACGATCACCGTAAGACCGATCAAGCCGTAGACGACCGACGGAATCCCGACGAACAAGTCGGTTGCCGGACGAAGAATTTCGCGCACCCACTTTGGCGCGATTTTGGCCATAAAGACCGCACCCGACAGCGCGAGAGGCACCGACAGCAGCACCGATAAGAAGGTCAGCAGCAGCGTGCTGTACAGAAACGAGAACGCGCCGAATTTATTTTCCGACGGGGTCCAGTCGGTCGAGAAAAAGAACTCTACCGGCGTTACGCCCGAAAAAGTTTTGACTCCTTGCCAACCGACGAAGACGATCACGGAAAAGATGATGAACGTGACGAGCGATGCGCTTCCTATAAATAACCATCTCATCACTTGGTCGTTTCTGTTCTGCGCTCTCGTCCAGCGGTTCATCCCAAGCTCCTTCCGCTCTTCCTTCACACTTTCCGTCAGCTGATCGGCAAATGAATTCATCAGCTATTACCCCCTGGTTCGAATAATTCCACACGTGTTCCTATGCTCTAGACCATCATAGAGTACGAATGTAATAACAGAACATGAGAATTGTTAAGGTAATGTAAAAATTGCGCTGGTTTCGACAAATCGGCGTACGTAGACATAAAAAGAGCAGCGACATGATGCCGCTGCTCTCGTAGTTGATCGAAGCTATTATTTTTTCAACAGGTTGGCCGGAAGGAATTTAAGCTCCTCGACTTTTTTGTCTTGGAATTCCGGGCTCATGATGTAGTCGATGAATGCTTTGGCTGCGCCTTTGGCTTCGCCTTTCGTGTACATATGCTCGATGCCGTAGAGCGGGTATTTGCCGTCTTTGATCGCATCTTTGCTGAAGGCTACGCCTTCGAATTTCAGAGCTTTCAACGTATCGTTAACATAAGGCGTGTCTACATAACCGATTGCGCCGGTCGTTTGACCAACGGTTGTAGCCATAGCGCCGCTGGATTCTTGCGTTACGCCGTCTTTCGTGAAGTCTTTGCCGTCCAGAACGATTTTCTTCACGAGCGCACGGGAACCGGAGCTATCCGGACGGTGAACGATCGTAATTTTTTGATCTTTGCCGCCAACTTCTTTCCAGTTTGTGATTTTACCGGAGAAAATGTCTGCTGCTTGAGCTTTGGTCAAATTGTCGATCGTAACGTCTTTGTTAACGATGATGGCAAAAGGCGCAACTGCTACGATATGGTCGACAAGACCTTTGTCTTTATATTCCGGGCCGGCTTCGATGTCGGAGTTGCCGATATCGGACGTGCCGTCCGCTACGTTTTTAAGACCTGTACCAGAACCGCCAGCGGTCGGGTTGATCGTTACTTTCGGGTTTTTCTTCATGAACTCGTCCGCAGCCGCTTTAACGAGCGGAAGCAGGGCGCTGGAGCCGGAAGCCGTTACCGTACCGGTGATCTCTTCTGTTTTAGCCGGTTGGTCCGCCGGTTTTTTGTCTCCCGTTGTTGCCGTTTTGTCTCCACCTGCTGCCGAATTATTCGGTGCCGGTTCTGTCTTTGTTCCGCAAGCGGAAAGAACCCCCAACATTAAGATCGAAACCATGGCCACGCTTAAACCTTTTTTTGACAGCTGCTTCAACATTTCAGCATGTCCTCCCTTTGTTTTTTGTTTACTAGGACATCGTACCAGCCAATTGTTAAGTGAAAACCATCGGAACGTAAACGGAATGTAAAAGTTTAAAGCTGCTAAAAGTTAACAATCGTTTTACAAACTTCCGTTTTTCTATTAATACTTTAGTCCTACACTGGCATCAGAATCGGGATTAATTTAGAAAGAAAGAGTGGAGGGTTTCTATGAAACTAGCAGGCGCTATGACGCTTAGACAGAAGCTGATCGCCGGTTTGTCGGCTATGGTGGTCTTGTTTATGGGCGTTGCGTTATTTAACGTAAACCAGATGCACCGGATCAAAAGCCAATTGGGCGTTCAAAACGAGAAGGTGGAGCTCAAGCTGATGGCACTTGAATTGAAGGAAATGGTCCAGGAGCTCAATATTATCGCCTCCGGCTTGGAAATCTCGAAGAACCCGGACTATATCCCCAAATATAATGAAAAAAGAAAGCTCTACGATCAAATGGTCCAGCGCATCGGTGAAACAGCCGATACGGACGAGAAATCTGTGTGGCGGAGCAAGCTGATTCTGCTCACCGGCGAATATACGAATACGTTCGACGTGGCGGCCAAGGTCGTTCAGGATAAGTCCTTGACCAAAACGGACGTCGATAAAAATATGGAGTACCTGTATAACGAGTCGCAGCGGATTATGGGCGAAATTTTCACGTATGTCGATCATTTCTACGTCTCGTATGCCAACGATGCCGCCGCTGCCGTAACGGCGACGCAGGACGGGTTGGACCGAACCGTTGCCGTCATGATCACCGCGTTCGCCCTTGTGGCGGTATGCGTAACCGCGATCGGCGTCCTTGTCATCCGCTCGTTCACCGGACAGATCCGCCGGCTGCAGCATGCCGTAGGGCGAATCGCAGACGGAGACCTGCGGCACAAAATCGGAAGCCGCTCCCGCGACGAGCTCGGGCTGCTCAGCCAAAGCTTCGATCATATGGTCGATCAAGTGCGGGGCATGCTCCACAGCACGAAGCAGATCGCTTCCTCTTTAGCCGGGCATTCGCTTTCGTTCCGCGAATTCTCGGGGTCGACGGCGGCCGCCAATCAAGACATTTTACGTGCGATCCAAGACATCTCTACCGGAGCGGAGCAGCAAGCCCATTACTCGGAGCACAGCGCCTACCTCATCAACAGCTTGGCCGAGGAAATTCGTAAAATCAACGAATATACGGATACGATGCAGCGAAAAAGCCGCGAAGCCGCCTTCAATACCCACACCGGTTCCCGGTCGATGGAAGCGCTCAGGCAGTCGACTGACCGGTCGGGAGACGTGCTCCGGCAAGTGACCGCCGCAATGGAAACCTTGTCGCAAAGCTCGGCGCAAATCGGCAAAATCGTCGGCACGATTGCGGAAATCGCCACGCAGACCAACGTGCTGGCGCTCAATGCGTCCATCGAAGCGGCGCGGGCCGGAGAACACGGCAAAGGCTTCTCCGTCATCGCGGAGGAAGTCCGCCAGCTCTCGTCGCAAACGGCCGAATCGTCCAAAAGGATCGGACTGATCGTCAAGTCGCTGCTGATCCAAATGAGCGAGATGGAAGCCTCGTTCGAGGAAGCCCGCCGCTCGTTTGACGAGCAGAACGGGAAGATGGACGAGAGCATGGAAGCGTTCAGCTCGATTCGGTCTTCGATGGACGAGCTGTCCGGCCACATCGGCCAAATTCACGAGCTGATCACCGATGCGCAGGAGAAAAACGGCCAGCTCGTCGATGCCGTGCAGCACGTTGCCGCCATCGCCCAGGAATCCGCGGCGGGTGTGGAGGAGGTCAATTCTTCGTCGCACCAGCAGGATACGGCCATTCGGCACATTGCTTCGCAGGCGGACGACATGCTTTCGCTATCGCGGCGGCTGTTCGAGGAAATCGACAAGTTCAAGATGGATGATAGCGAAGCGGAGGAAGCTGGGAAAGCCGAGATCCCCGTATCGCCGGAGATGGACGAAAGCCGAGTGCAGAAGAAAGAGGAGCGCGAGGTAATCCTCGAGGCTAAGAGTGCGGGACAAGCCGTGGCTGAGACCGCAGCGGCACCTGCCGTGTCGGCTTACGCTGGGACGCAAGCCGCGCCTCAAGAGCAGGCAGATCATAAGGATAACGAAGCCGTCAGCCGGGAAGAAGAGGAAAAGAAGCTCCAGCCGGTTTGATGCCAAGAAGTCAGCAGGCATACGAAAAGCCCCGGTTTTCGCATCCAATGCGAAGCCGGGGCTTTTCGTTTAATCGAAATAGATGGCTTTGCCGGTGCGGGAAGACTCGTAGATCGCTTCGAGAATTTCCGACACGACGCAGGCCTGCTCCGGCGTAACGACAGGATCGATATCCTTGTCGATCGCTTCCAGCCACAAGCGGGCTTCGAGATCGGCCGGGCTTTCGCCGTTGCCTTCGTAAAAATCGACGCCTTTGGCATCCAACTGGATTTCGTTCATGAACAGGCGGCTGTGCTTCTCGCCGTTGATGCGCAAGCCGTCCCACATGTCGGCACCGCCCTCGGTGCCGCACAGCGTCGTTTTGGCTTCGCCGGTTTGCAGCAGGTTGATCGCCCAGCTCGATTCGAGTACGATCGTCGCCCCGTTCTGCATCGTAATCATACCGAATGCGGAATCCTCGACCGTGAATTTCTCCGGGTCCCAAGAGCCCCAAGCGTTGGCAGCGTTTGCTTTCTTCGACAGCTTATGAAAGGCGGTCCCGAGTACAGCCTTCGGCTTATAATTGTCCATCATCCACAGCGTCAAATCGAGTGCATGCGTCCCGATATCGATCAACGGGCCTCCGCCTTGCTTCTCTTCATCCAGAAAGACGCCCCAGGTCGGAACGGCACGGCGGCGGATCGCGTGCGCTTTAGCGTAATAAATGTCGCCGAGCTCGCCTTCCTCGCAAACCTTTTTCAAATATTGGCTGTCCGCGCGGAAACGGTTTTGATAGCCGATCGTCAGCTTTTTGCCGGTCCGCTTCGCCGCTTCCACCATACGTCTGGCGTCCGCTGCGGTTTTCGCCATCGGCTTCTCGCACATCACGTGCTTGCCGGATTCCAGAGCGTCGATCGTAATGTCGGCGTGGGAATCGTTCGGCGTACAAATATGAACGAGATCGAGCGTCGTATCGCCCAGCAGCTGCTTATAATCCGAATACACTTTCGCTCCCGGCGCGCCGAACTTGCTTGCGGCCTCGTGCGCCCGCTCTTCGACAATATCGCAAAATGCGACCATTTCAGCGTTGGGTTGATTTTTCAGCGCAGGCATATGCTTGCCGTTGGCAATTCCCCCGCAGCCGATAATTCCAATTCGATATACTTTAGACATGAAGACGGCGCCTCCTTCGTCAATCACAGTTTGGTTCGTAATCCCAAGCCTTAGTATAGACAAGTCGCGGCCAAAAAGATATTTCGGAATTGGCGTTCATTATATGCAATTGTGTCATCGCTGCGTTCGTTATGTATCGGACTTCTCATTCGGCCGAAACCAATATGCGCACTCTGCGCTCGGTACGTGCTGCTTCCAGCAGCGCATCCATAACCCGCGCTTGTCGGAGCGCTTCTTCGGCTCCGTCGTTGTCTTCCGAATGCCCCTGCTTCCGAAGCAGCACCGCATCCGCGAAGCTCTCCGCCTGCAAGCGAAACGGCGTGAGCCGGTCGGTGCCCCATTCCTCCCACCGGTTGTCGAGCCGACAGCGAATCCGCAGCTCCTCCGCGGTCACGTCGAGCTCAACCTGCAGCTTCCCCTTTGTCCCCCATAGCTCGAAGCTGGCTCCATGAGGCAGATCCAGCGCCGCATCCAGTTGGGCCGTACGCCCCTCGGCAAAATAAAGCGTACCCGCGAACCGCCGGTCCACGCCATGAAGAGGATGCAGGTCCAGAGCCGCATCTGAGGCTATCGGCTCCTCCTGTGTGAAGTACCGCGCCCAAGCGACCGGATAACAGCCGATGTCGTACAGCGCGCCTCCGCCCCAGTCTTTGCGCCAACGGCTGCTGGACTCGTAGGCCACGAACGAAAAGCGCCCGTAAAAACGGGCCCATTGCCCGATCGCGCCTTCTCCGATCCAATCGCGCATCTGCTCGAATCCGGGGTAGTATTTCCAGACAAAAGCTTCCCGGACCAGCACGTTATGCTTTTGGGCCGCATCGGCAATCGCTTTGGCCTCGCTCCCGTTCAAAGCAAACGGCTTTTCCAGCAACACGTGCTTTCCGGCTTCGCACGCTTTCACCGCCCATGCTTTATGCAGATGATTGAGTAAAGCGATATACACCGCATCAATTTCGGGATCGCGCAATAGGGCCTCGTAGCTCTCGTAATGCCGGGGCACACCGAAGCGCCCGGCAGCGGAACGCCCGTTCTCTTCCGTTCTTCCGGCTACTCCGTACCACATTCCGTTTGTCGCTTTGTTTAACGCCATACCGGCTTTGCCTATAATACGTCCCGTCCCCAGGACTCCCCATTTGATTCGATCTGACATCGATTGCCCCGTCCTTTCGACCTATTTCCCGGGAAATGGATATTGGTCGCCACTATTCGACCCAAGGAATTCCGCTTAGGCAAAAGAAAAGGAGGCCGCGATATCTGCTGCCTCCTCCCTGCTGTATAAGCTATGCTTTTTTACCTGCCGAAGTGACCAGCTTGTAGCCGACGCCGCGAATCGATTCGATCTGCACCGACTGCTGGTTCATTTCCAGCTTTTTGCGAAGGGAACTGACGTGCACGTCCACCGTCCGCTGACCGCCGATATAGTCGAAGCCCCAGACGATGTTCATCAGGTCGTCTCGCGTCACGACGACGCCCGGCCGCTGCACGAGATACAGCAGCACTTCGAACTCCTTCGGACGAAGCGGAATCGACTCGCCGCCGAGCAGCACCTCGTATTTTTCCGGATAAATATACAGGTCGCCCGCAGTGATGACCTTCTCCCCGCTTCCGGGCTTATCCAGCAGGCCGTCATCGGCCGTCGTCCGACGCAGCACGGCGGATACCCGAGCCAACAGCTCCGCTACGCCGAACGGCTTCGTAATATAGTCGTCGGCTCCGTATTTGAGCCCCTGTACCACTTCTTCCTCGGCATTGCGGGCGGTCAGGATGATGACCGGCGTTTTGTTTCCTTTTTGCCGGAGCTTGGACAAAATCTCAAAGCCGTTCATCCCGGGAAGCATAATGTCCAGAACGATGAGATCGAACTGATGCTGCAGCGCTGCCTGCAATCCGTCGCTTCCGTGATCGACCACTTTGGTTTCGTAGCCTTCTTGCGTAAGATTATAAGACAACAGCCTCGCTAGCGTAGGCTCGTCCTCAATAACCAAAATTTTTTGCGGCATGTTACTCCCCCGGGCATTTATTCTATATCTAAAGCTTAACATAGCCTATATTTATTGACAAACGGTAAATGGGTTTTTGGCTCAAATTGCCTGCGCTCAGTGAATCATCGGCATATCGATCTCGAACTTCGTGCCGACGCCGACCTCGCTTTCCACCCGGATCGTGCCCTTGTGCAGCTCCACCAGATGCTTGACGATGGACAACCCGAGTCCCGTGCCCCCGGAGCTGCGGGAACGCGCCTTGTCCACCCGGTAAAACCGCTCGAAGATGCGCGGCAGATCCTTCTTCGGAATGCCGATCCCCGTATCCGCAATCGTGAACCGGACCTTGTCGTCCGCCGCCTCTGACGTTCCGCCGAGCAGCTGCTCGACCTTCACTTTCACTTTGCCGCCCTCCGGCGTATAGTTGATCCCGTTGGAGAGCAGGTTGATCAAAATTTGCCGCAGCCGGTCCTCGTCCGCTTCCATATAAATGTCTTCGGGCACCTGCATATCCAGCTCGATCGATTTCTTCGCCGCCTCCGTCCGCATTACGTTGACGCAATGACCGACGAACGTTTCCAGATGCACCGGCGAGAACTGGAGCGGAATGCGCTTCGATTCGATTTTGGACAGCTCCAGAATGTCCCCGATTAACCGATTGAGCCGCTCGCTCTCGTCGAAGATAATCTGGAGAAACGATCGCGCCGTTTCCTTGTCGTTCAGCGCTCCGGCCAGCAGCGTTTCGGCGAAGCCTTTGACCGCGGCAATCGGCGTCTTCAGCTCGTGGGACACGTTGGCGACGAATTCGCTACGCATCCGCTCCAACCGCCGAACGGCGGTGATATCGTGCAGCACGATGAGAAGCCCGGTCCATTCCTGGCTCGAATCCGAGATCGGACTCAGGTTAATCTCCAGAATTCGCTCGCTGGGGTAGTAGAAAATCATTTCGTCCCGGATATGCTCACGCACGTCGATACATTCCTGGATCATCTGGGTGAACTCGAACTGCTGTTTAGCCTGATCGAATTTTTTCCCTAAGAGCTCTTGCGCGGAAAAGCCGAGAATGTCTTCGGCCGAACGGTTCAGAAGCACGATCTTGCCTTCCCGGTCGATCATCATGACGCCGCTGATCATGTTCTCCAGCACGCTCTTGAGCCGGTTCTCGTCCTCCAGAATGCGGTTCATCTGCAGCTGCAAACTGTCCGCCATCCGGTTGATAGCATGGCCGAGCTGCCCGATCTCGTCTTTTTTGTTGAGCCGGACGCGGTACTTGTAATTCATGTCCGTAATCTGCTGCGCGACGCTCGTGATCAGCTCGATCGGCCGCGTAATGCCGTAGGCGACGCGGTAGCTGATCAGACCGGCCAGCAGGAACACCGCCAACAGCCCGCCGAGCAGAACGTACCATACTTTGCGGATCGACTGCTCAACCTCCGCCAGACTCATCGCAAGCCGCAGATAGCCATCGGTCTTGTCGCCCATCTGCACCGGAATCGCGACGTAGAGCATGTTTTGACCGATCGTGCTGCTGTAGCGCTTCGCGTAGCCGACTTTCCCCGAGCTTGCCGCAGCTTCGATCTCTTCGCGGTGCAGGTGATTCTCCATCTCCGCCGGATTGGAGTCCGAATCGGCCAATACCTTGCCGTCTCCGCGGATATACGTGACCCGGGCATCGGCAAACTGCTTCAGCCGGGCGGCGCGCTCCGAGAACTCCTTCATCAGCTCCGGCTCCGATCCCCGGTGGCTCCAATCCATCGTCGAGAGGATGATTCGCAGCTCCCGCTCCATATTCGTTTTGAGCGAGTCGATATACGATTGCTGCAGCATTTGGGCCATAAACAAACCGGCCATCAGCACGGAAGCGCCGATCAAAGCGATAAAAATCAAGGTCAACCGGGCGCGGAACATCTTCATAAGGTGCGTTTTCCCTCCAAGCAAGCTGCGCGGGCGCCAAAGTCCCGACAAACGTTTTTACTCAATATCGTACTTGTTCGGCCGGCGGAGCGCCAGTTAATTTTGTGTAAAGGGAGGAGCGCCAATATTTTTTCATCAACCAATGATTGAGCGTAGCCATCGGCTGTTGGATCAAAATCGACAGAACGACGGGCACCGCGGTCAACGGCTCGAAATAAGCGAGCGCCAGCACCAGCCCGAGCGAAATGTTGCGCATACCGGACGAATACGTAATGGCAATGACAAGTTCGGGCTTGCGCAGCCACACCGAGCCTGCGAAGCCGATCAGATACGACAGGATCACCAGCAGCACGACCAGCGGAATCACAACGATCATATCGCTCTTCATCTGCACCACATACGGCTCGATCGCCGCCGCATTGATCATGACCACGACGGCCAGCGCCAGCTTGGAGGTTGGGCCGCAGACGGGAGCCGACCAGCTCTTGAAGCGCTGCCTGGACAGTTCGTTCACGAGCACGCCGAGGATCGTCGGTACCACGATGATTTTGACCAGATCCAGCATCACCTTCGTATGGTCGAACGCGATCGCCTCGCCGAAGAACAGCTCCACCGCGGCCGGAATGACGAACGGGCTGAGGGCCGAATCGATCACGATCATGGCCAGAGCGAGCGGCACATGGCCCTTGGATAGTCCAACCCAGATGACGGACGATACCCCGAGCGGGATGATCGCGAACAGGACGAACCCGACCACATAAGGCGATTCCGCGCCGAAGGCGGTCCGGCCGATCGCATAACCGAGCGCCGGCGCCACGACATGCGACAGCACGAACGTCAGCGCCATCGGCAGCGGCATCTGGAACGCTTCACGGATTTGGCCAAAACTGCAGCCGGTTGCCATGACGAAGGTCAAATAGGCGAACAACAGCGGCACCGCCGCCGTCCAGCTATTCATATAATGAGACAAAAGAAACCCCAGTATCAACGATACCGGGACAATGACGGACAAATATTTTTCTATCCAGGCGTTCAGCCTGATACCGAATGATCCCATGACCGGGCCTTACACGAAGACCGGTTCTTTGAACTGGGCCAGCTTCTCGCGCGACTCCTGCTCGACGTCGGCGTGCAGGCTGTTTCCGTGAGAATCCATAGTAACGATGGCTGCAAAGCCTTCGGTTTGGAGATGCCACATCGCTTCCGGAATGCCGAATTCCATGAAGTCGACGCCTTCCACTTTCTTAAAGCATTCCGCATAGTATTGGGCCGCGCCGCCGATGGCGTTCAGGTACACCGCGCCGTGCTCCTGCAGCGCTTTGAGCGTTTTGGCGCCCATGCCGCCTTTGCCGATGACCGCGCGAATGCCGAACTTCTTAATAATATCACCTTGGTAAGGCTCCTCGCGGATGCTGGTCGTTGGGCCTGCCGCTTTCACGATCCAGTTTCCTTCTGCATCCTTGGCCATAACCGGTCCGCAGTGATAAATTACCGCGCCGCTCAGATCCACCGGAGAATCGTGATCCATCAAATATTTGTGCAGCGCATCGCGGCCCGTATGCATCGGTCCGTTGATGATTACGACGTCGCCCACGCGAAGCTGGCGGATCTGCTCCTCGGAGATCGGCGTTTGCAGCACGACTTCACGGCGCTCGCCCGACTCGGACGCGGCGGCCGGCTCGTCCTTCTGCATCGGCAGCTCTTCGCCCTTGCGGTATGCCCACTTCGTGATCGCGCCCGTTGCCGGATCAAGCAGCACGCCTTGCCGGCGGAACGCCCAGCAGTTGTACGCAACGGAGACAAAGAAGCTGGCCGGCAGCCGGTTCATGACGCCGACCTTGCAGCCGAGCAGCGTCACTTGACCGCCGAAGCCCATCGTTCCGATGCCCAGCTTGTTGGCGTTGTCCATAATGTAGTCTTCCAGCTTGCGGAGCTCATCGTTCGGATTGACGTCGTCCGCCGCCCGGAACAGCTGGTGCTTCGCCAGCTCGTAGCCGGTCGTCCGGTCGCCGCCGATGCCTACGCCGATGAACCCGGCGCTACAGCCTTGGCCTTGCGCTTGATAGACCGCATGCATGATGCATTTGCGGATGCCGTCGAGGTCGCGGCCCGCTTTGCCGAGGCCTTCGAGCTCGGTCGGCAGGCTGTATTGAATGTTCTTATTTTCACAGCCGCCGCCCTTGAGGATCAGCTTCGCTTCGATTTCATTCCGTTCCCACTGTTCAAAGTGGATGACCGGGGTGCCCGGACCGATGTTGTCCCCACTGTTCGCGCCGGTCAGCGAATCGACGGAGTTCGTCCGCAGCTTGCTGTCCTTCGTCGCTTGGGCGACGGCGGCAATGATCTGCTTCTTCATCTCGATCTGGTTCGCGCCGACCGGACAATGTACGATAAACGTCGGCATTCCCGTATCCTGACAAATCGGCGACACGTTGCACTCCGCCATCCGAATGTTGTCTGCAATCGTAGACAGCGAAAGCGCCGAACGCGTTCCTGCATCTTCGCGGGCACGGGCGGCTTGAATCGCTTCCCGGACGTCGGCCGGAAGGTTCGTGGACGTTTCGACGATCAATTGGTAGATGCTCTCTTGAAAATGCTGCATGATGGCAAAAGACTCCTTTCGTTTTCGCAAAAACGTTACTTGATAACATGGAAACGCATAAATCTATAATAGCATATTCGGACGGGGACCAACACCGCGTTTTTGCGCGATTCCGAAGGGAGGAAAAGCCCGGTTCAAGGGGATGGCTTTACAAAACATTATTTTTTCATAAAAGCGCTTTCTTGAAGGAAATGAAGGCAGGTTTGTCGAATGATGTAGAAAAATCGAATAGGTCCATTTAACCACGTCCGAAGGAGTTAAGAACTATCATGAGAAAGCTGCTCCTCCAAGCGGTCCTTCTGGCCTTCCTTGGCCTCGGCCTCATCTTCCAGCCGCTGAGTGCGGCCAAAAGCACCGTCCTTTATAAAGATCAGGTCGCCGTGATCATCTACCACCACATCGACGACGACGCCAAGAGCGGCGGGACGATCACCGCACAGCTTCTCAAGGATCAGCTGACCTATCTCAAAAGCAAAGGGTACCAGTTCATCACGCTGAAGCAATTCAAGGCGTACATGGAAGGAGCGCCGGTTCCGAACAACGCGGTGCTGGTAACGTTCGACGACGGGTACGAAAGCTTCTATGTCAACGCCTATCCCCTCTTGAAGCAGATGCGCGTCCCCGCGGTCAATTTCGTCATCACGGGCGATTTGGAAAATCCGCTCGCCAGCTATATTCCGTCCATGTCGCGGGACGATATTATGGAAATGACGAGCGATACCAACTTCACCGATTTTCAATGCCACAGCCATCATTTTCATTACAAGCTGCCGGGCGGCGGAGCTGCATTGGTCAGCCGGCTGGTGAAAGACGGCGTCAAGGAAACGGAGGAGCAGTACAAGCAGCGGGTCGTCAGCGATACGAAAGCTTGCGTCGGCGCGTTAAGCGAGCTGTATACGGAGCCGGTCGATTCATACGCTTACCCCTTCGGCATATATGACAAGCCGGCAATGGAGCATATCCGGCAGGGCGGCATCAAATACGCGTTCACCGTCGTCCCGGAGATGGCTACCCGCGAGGTGGACCGGATGCAAATTCCGCGGATCGACGCCGGCAACAGTGGAGTATCGCCGGAGCGGCTGCATCAAGCGATCCTGCGGCGCGTCGTCACCCCGATGCCGCCGACGAGCGAAGTGCCGCTGGCCGAGACGGTCGGCGCAATCGGAGGCAAGGTTGCGCAATCCCATGACGGCACCGTGCAGATCGGCTTCGGAGCGCATAACTGGAGCGGCGCGGCAGGCAGCACAAAGCTAACCGCGCCGGACGGCCGGACGCTGGCGCTTCACAAGCCACTGACATGGAAAAACAATAAAATCTTCATCAGTCTGAAAGATTTAGAACAGGCGGTCGGGGGACAAATCGTGTATAATCCAAATGTACAAAGCTTCGCCTTGCGCCAAACGATCGATACGAAGCCTTGACCGGATCGCGCATGAAGCCGAAGCTGAATTCATAATTTAGGATGATGATGGATGGAAAGTCATTTTTTAGCTTACTTGTACCGGCTGCGGTATATCGAACGCTGGAGCCTCATGCGGAACGTGCTGAAGGAAAATGTCGCCGAGCACTCGTTTCACGTCTCGATTCTGACTCATGTACTGTGCACGATCGCCAACGAGGTGTACGGCAAGCAGGTGCCGACGGAACGCGCCGTCAGCATGGCGTTGTTCCACGACGCGACGGAGGTTTTTACGGGAGACATTCCGACGCCGGTGAAGCACCACAATCCGAAGATTCTTTCCAACTTCCGCGAGATCGAGCAGCTTGCCGCCGAGCGTCTGGTGGACATGGTTCCGGAGCCGCTGCGAAAAGTGTATGATCCGCTGATCGTTGCGAAAAAGGATGCCGACCCCGAGCTGAAAAAATACGTCAAGGGCGCCGATCTTCTGGACGCCTATCTCAAATGCGTGTCCGAGCTGTCTGCGGGCAACCGTGAATTCGCCATGGCGAAGAAGCAGATCGAGCAATCGATTGAGGAGATGAACATGCCCGAGCTGGACTATTTCCTGCAGCACCTGGCCCCGAGCCTGGAGAAGACGCTCGACGAACTATAGTCCGAACGAAAAGAGCAGTCCGACGCGATGAATGAACCCGCGCCGGACTGCTTTTCTATTATCTTTCGTTCCTTTCCTGTCATAACAAGCGGCCGCAGCCCGTAGTATAGTAAAGACAAGTAGCCGGGGGCCGTTTCCTTAGTCAAACAGGGAGTTGCATGCAATCATCAGAAGGATAACGCCGCTGATCAGCGTGCCGAATTGTCCTAAGGTGAAGGACCCGATGCGGACTCCCGCCACTTTCCGGCCGATCACGACGCCGATCCAGATCGTAATGAAGCTTCCTTGCG
Organism: Paenibacillus elgii NBRC 100335; assembly: GCF_004000865.1. GTDB lineage: Bacteria > Bacillota > Bacilli > Paenibacillales > NBRC-103111 > Paenibacillus_G > Paenibacillus_G elgii. Next base: position 270,332 of record NZ_BIMB01000001.1, read on the forward strand.
CAGCCGTGAGCGAGATGGCAAGCGGCGACAAGCCCATCAGCCCTGCGCTAAGACCGTTCGTGACGGCATTCGCCGAAAGCGCGATGCCTAGAACAACCGATTCGCCGACCCCGATGGAGCCGGATTTATCCTTGTCGGCTTTTTCGGGATGCTGCAGGAGATCTTTTAACGAAGAGGCGTCGGACTGGTCCTCTTTTTCCTCGGGAGGCGTTGATTGTTTTCGCGGGATGGCCAACAAAACGATGCGCAGCCCGATGACCATCATGATGAAGGCACTGATCAATACAGGAAGAATTCCCGGAAGCACCTCCGAAAGCCACTGTCCGAATAAAATCCCCGATTCGCTGAACGTAAAACAAATCATGGCGATGATCAAATTCGATAATACGCCGACGCGGATTCGCCGGATCCCATAGGATATACCTGCACCCAAATTATCCAGACTCGACGAGACGGCAAAGCCTACGATAAGCAACCAAGTCATGTTGTTTCACTCCTTTTTACTTTATATTGGCATCATATTGAGGATTCGGTAAAAATGTGCCTATCCGTCTCAACACTGTTGAGATTTTTTCAACATGCTGGCTCAACACAAGCAATCGGGAGGAATGGCGATGACCGACATGAAAAAAGAACCGGAGCTGGGTTCGACCTTAAAATCATTGTTAAAAGGCCGCTCTTTATCCATGCGCAAGCTGAGCCTGCTTACCGGAATCGATACGGCAACGATCTCGCGTATCGTCAACGGCAAGCAGCAGGCAAAGCCCGACCACCTGCAGCAGTTCGCCGTCCATCTCGGCGTTCCGACGGAGCAGCTGTTTCAAGCGGCCGGGTTCGACGTCGGGTCCCGCCAGTCAGAGCAAAGCTCGGATATTTACGCCTCCGTCGAAAGCATCAAGGATGTTCTTCTGTCGTCCAACTTATTCGATCGGCAGTTCACAACCGAGCTCGTCAGCAAGGAATTGAGCAAATACGAGCAATATGCGATGACCGAAGAAGGACAGCGGATCATCGTCGATGATTTCCGCACGAAGGTGGAAAGCGTCAATGGCGCCGGGCCTTTTATCGACGAGCTGAGGCAATTGTATGAGCTGTACTGCCGGGAGGACACGACGCCGGAGAGGCGCGCGATCGCCGGCAGCGCTCTGCTTTACTTTATTTTGTCGGCGGATATCATCCCCGATTACGTCTTTCCCTTGGGGTATCTGGACGATGCCATCGCCGTTCAGATTGTGACCGGCCGGCTATCCCAATCGGCGGCGGATAAAATCGAACCGTAAACCGTCGGTCCTGTTTCGAAATGTATCCTACAGCCACTCGTTGAATTTGCGGATATACCATGTTTTTACCAGCTGCGTCAGCACGCAGTAGCTTAGCAAGATTCCGACCAGCCAAGGGAAATAGCTCAGCGACAGCGGCTGCAGACCGATGCTGGCCCCGAAGGCCGAGAACGGAATATAGATGCCCGCCATAATGATGAGGCTGGTCAGCAAAATGACGGGGAAGCTCGCCCGGCTTTGGAAAAACGGAATTTTCTCCGTACGAATCATATGCACGATCAAGGTTTGCGACAAGAGCCCTTCGATAAACCAGCCGGATTGAAACAGCGATTGCGCCTCACTCGTATTGGCCGCAAACACGTAATACATCAGGAAATAGGTGGCGTAATCGAAAATGGAGCTGATCGGACCGATAAATAGCATAAATCGGCCGACCGATTTGGCATCCCATTTTCTCGGCTTGCGCAAAAACTCCTTATCCATCCGGTCCCACGGAATCGAAAGCTGCGAAATGTCGTAAAACAAATTTTGAATCAGCAGATGGATCGGCAGCATGGGCAGAAAAGGCAGGAAGGCGCTGGCGCCCAGTACGCTGAACACATTGCCGAAGTTGGAGCTGGCCGTCATTTTGATATATTTGACAATGTTGCCGAATGTCTGGCGCCCTTCGATGACGCCGGCTTCCAGAACCATTAAGCTTTTTTCCAGCAGGATGATATCCGCGGACTCCTTAGCGATATCGACTGCCGTATCCACGGAAATGCCGACGTCCGCATCCCGCAGCGACGCCGCGTCGTTGATACCGTCGCCCATGAAGCCTACGGTATGCCCTCTCGATTGCAGCGCTCTGACAATTCTCGCCTTCTGGAGCGGGTTCAGCTTGGCAAATACCGTCGTACGCTCCGCCAAATCGGCCAGCTGCACCTCGTTCAACCGTTCGATGTCGCTCCCCAGCACAACCCGGTCGACTTGCAAGCCTACATCCTGGCACACCTTCCTCGCCACAGCCCCGTTGTCTCCGGTCAATACTTTAACCTCCACGCCGCTTTGCTGCAGCGCCCGGATCGCCGACGCCGCCGTTTCTTTCGGCGGGTCCAGGAAGCCGATATACCCGACAAGCACGAGGTCCTTCTCATCTTTCAAGCCGTACGGCTCGTCATTCCGCTCCGTCGTCTTCACAGCCACGGCAATGACGCGCAGACCGTCGTTATTCCATTTGCGCACAAGCTGCTGCGCTTTCACCGTGAACAGCGGCGTCAGCGGCACGACTTCACCTTGATCGGACACATACGTGCACACGCTGAGAATTTCCTCAATCGCTCCCTTGCAAATCAGCAGATGGCCGTTCCCGCCTTTTTCCAGCACAACCGACATCCGGCGGCGGTTAAAATCGAACGGAATCTCATCGATTTTTGTATAATTCCCCCTTTTTACCAAAACGTCCGTCAATTCCGCGTGCTCCAGAACGGCAACGTCCAGCAAATTTTTCAGGCCCGTTTGATGATAGCTGTTTAAATAGGCGTATTCCAGAACCGTCTGATCTTGGTTGCCGTGTATGTCCGAATACGTCTCGAGAATGATTTTATCCTGCGTGAGCGTCCCTGTTTTATCGGTGCATAAAATGTTCATCGCGCCAAAATTTTGAATCGCGTTCAACTTTTTGACGACAACTTTGTTGCGGGCCATGACGGAAGCGCCTTTCGCCAGATTGGCGGTGACGATCACCGGCAGCATCTCCGGCGTAAGCCCGACGGCGACGGACAGACCGAAGAAGAACGCTTCCCACCAGTCTCCTTTCGTGAAGCCGTTGATGAAGAAAATAACCGGCACCATGATGAGTATAAACCGGATCAGGACGAAGGTAACGTTATTGACTCCCTTATCGAAGCTGGTCGGCGGCCGTTTGCCCGTCAACGTTTTGGCCATGGAGCCGAAGTAGGTGGACACTCCCGCGGAGGCCACAATCCCCGTGGCCGTTCCGCTAATGATGTTCGTGCCCATGTAGCACATATTGGAAAGCTCCAGCGCGTTGCGGGATTTAACATTTTGCACTCGCGAACGGGCCGCTCCCCGCGGTGAGGTATCCTGCTTCTCCACGGGCAGCGCTTCCCCCGTAAGCGCCGATTCACTGACGAACAAGTCCTTCGATTGAAGCAGCCGGACGTCCGCCGGTACCAAGTCCCCTGCCGACAGGTGAATGATATCCCCGGGAACGAGATCTTCCATATCGATCTCCTGCTTGAGCGCTTGCCGGGTCACGGTTGCGGTCGTTTTGACCATCGCCTTCAGCTTTTCCGCCGTCCGGATCGAGCGGTATTCCTGCGTGAACGTAATCAGCACGCTGATCGATACCATGGTGCCGATAATAATGACGGCCTCCGTGTCGTCGGTAAAATACGAAAATAGCGCAAGCCCCAGCAAAATCAGAATGAACGGATTTTTAAAGCAAAGCAGCAGCTGCACGAACCAGACCGGCGGTTTTTCGTAAGCGATCCGGTTGCTTCCGTACTGCTCCAGCCGCTCTTGGGCTACCCTGTGGGGAAGTCCTTCCGGGGACGTGGACAATTCTTCCATCATTTCTTCAATCGTGCATTCGGATGCTTTCAACAGGCGCTCGGAGATTTCGTGTTTCCAAGCTTCGCCATTCGCTTTGTTCGTTTTCATTTTCATGTTCGGTTCCTCCACTACGTAAAAAATGGAATGCAAAAAAAGCTCTTTCCTTGGAGGAAAGAGCCCGTAGCTTACGAACGCGAAACTTATGGCGCCTGAACCCATGTCAAATAAGCATACCTAACTATACCCGTCCGCCAGATCAAGAGCAGGGGCAAAGAGGCATGGGAAACATGGGAGGGCCACAGCTGCGCGGCTCTTCCTCGTTACGACATATGGACTTGTAGAAAATAACCGTCGAAATCGACTACTACTGCTACTGTCCATGTGCATGTTTCCCCCCTCTCAAAATGAAAAACCCCTCAGTTGACCTGAGGGGTTCGATAAGCGCACAAAAATACACCATCGCTAACCCCCTGGTCGAGTTTTGGCACTATACAACGTAAAGAACGCGGTACGCTCTTAGCCACGTTAAGAAAAGCCTTAATCCGGCAGTTCCTGTTCTACCCATTGGCATCTTTCGATATTTCCGGGCAGTGGCCTGTGTTTGTATAGGAGCCTCACCTAACGAGGTCATCTGATTTACATAGCTCATCATATGCTCGCGCTGTTCAATTGTCAACCCTTTTTTATAAAAAGGCGAAGGCCTGGGAATCTTTAAAAGAATACAAGCCGAAACGAAGGAGTCCGGGATGGAAACTTTTTTGGCGGAAATCCACAATTTTCCCGTTATTGCGTTGCGGCTGATCGCCGCTTTCATCGCAGGCGGATTTATAGGATGGGAAAGAGAAACCTATATCGATTTGCCTGTCTCGCACCGGGGCTCCATTTTCCGATTGTACGCTCTCGTTTGCTTCGGGTCCTGCCTGTTTACCATTGCGGGTTTATTTGGCTTTTCCCTGCCCAATAACATTTCCGATAGAATCTCCGCCCAAGTGGTCAGCGGCGTCGGATTTCTGGGGGCCGGAACCATATTAAGAGACCGCAAAGGAATTATTCGCGGCTTGCCAACGGCGGCGGGAATTTGGGTAAGCGCTTCGATCGGACTGACGATCGGTTCCGGTCATCTGCTTTCCGGATTTTTTGGAACCTTGCTGGCCTATATCATTATGATTTTGCCGCACCGCTTTCCTCATTTTTTTGTCGGCCGGAAAAAGAAAATGGATCATGGCGAGGAATAAATTCCAACGCCGGCCAGCGGGCAGGAGTTGTTCTGTTGTCCGTGTACGCTTTTTGATCAATTCATCGTTCGCGTCAGCAAGGTCACAAATTCAGCCCGCGTCGCCTGGTTGTCCGGACGGAACGTTCCGTCCGGGAAGCCGGTAATCCAGCCTTCCGCTTTCAGCTGCTTCAAAATGCCTACTCCCCAATCCGTCTCTTTTACATCTGCAAAAGGCGACGCTCCTCTTTGTTTCCCGCTCATCTTCATGCTTCTTGCCAGCATGGCAGCCATTTCCATCCGGGTAAGGTACCGGTCCGGGGCCAGCGATCCGTCGGGATAACCGTCGATGATCTCCGCCTGCGCTGCTTTGGCGATAAACGGGTAAGCCCAATGATCGGGTCCAACATCCGTATAGCGGACTTCCTTTTGTTTCGTCAGCCCTAAACCTCGGACAAGCACCGCCGCAGCCTCCGCCCGCGTAATCGGCCGATCCGGCATGAACCGGTATTGATCATACCCGTCGATGATTTTCCGCCCGGACGCCTGCTTGATCACCGCCTCGGCCCAATGCCCTTTAATGTCGGCATATCCGCCAACCAGCGGCTTAACCTCGGCTTTCAGCTCGTAGAATCGGTCATCGAATGCCGCGTCCGCCGTTAAGCGGATGTAATAAACGCCCGGCTGCCAAAGCTGACTGAGCCGTGCCTCCAACGTGCCGTCCGGATTCGTGACGGAGTCGATCGGCTTGAGCGTGCCGTTATAGGTGGACATCGTCATCCGTATGTTCTGCGGAATGCCGGATAAACGAAGCTCGACCAGGCTCTCCTCGTCGATGTTCACCGAAAACCAGTTTGCGCCGCCGCTCTTGCCCAATAGCCCCTGATATTTCGTTCCGGGCTGCATGACCGTTGCCGAGTACGCCTTATCGTGCGGACCGTTCGGGTCGAGCAGCTTAGGCTTGTATTGGATTGCAAGCGTGTATTCCCCCGTGATGGGAGGGATGTAGCCTTCGGCATTGCTGACGCGGATGTAATAGTCGCCCGGATAAACGTCCGTCTCCGGAAAATATTCGGACTCCCCTTCGCCGCCTTCGTCGATCGTCTTGCCTTTTTCCCCTCTCTTTTGAACGAACAGCACCGGGTCCATCCGGTTCGTATCGACGGATAACCGGACGCTCAGCTTGCCGGTTTGCGTAATCGGGAGCATGTACCAATCCTGATCGTTGTTCCGGTGAAACGTTCCTTTCAAGGTCTGGCTTTGCGCCGGAAGCACGTAGGCCTTGTACTGCTTGCCGTTATCCGCATAGGCATCCTTATAAATTTCAAAGGAGGTCGTGAGCTTGAATTCAAGCTTGCGCTTGGCGGCGGCATTTTTGAGCTGCAGCTTCAAGTAGCTTTTACCTTTCTTCACCGGCATTGTGACCGGCACCGCTGCGCTTAAAGAATAATCTTTAACGCCTCCTCCGGCATCCGTATGCGTAACGGCTATCTCCTCCTTCGGGTCCAACTCCAGCTCCAGCTTAACGCTGCCGTCGTAAGGCGCCTCGAAGGTAAACCAGTTCGGATCGTTCCCGTTCTCAAACAAGCCGCTGACCGTTTTGCTGACCGAGATGGGAGTGGCCTGCTCCTTCCGGTCGTTCCGCTTGTACATATGCTCCGAATAAGGGTCCTTTAGAACGCGGTCGGCGCGCAGCAGGCCGTAGCCGGTCCCGGGACTCCAGCCGTTCCCGCTGAGGTCCTCGGCCGTTTGCCGGAGCAGGCTGCGAATTTGATACGGCTTCATCCAGGGATACTTGGCCCAGGCCAGTGCACAAACAGCTGCAACCTGAGGCGCCGCCATGGAGGTGCCGTCCTTTTGCTCGTATCTCCCGCCGATCGCCGTCGTAAAAACGTCCCACGGCGCCACCAGATCTACCTCGGGGCCGCTGTTGGACAGCTTATGCGCCTTCCTGTCCGCCGCCATTCCGCCGACGGCCAGAACGGTAGAATACGCCGCCGGGTATTTGACGCTGTTTCCCTCGTTACCGGTAGCGGCGACGAGCAGAACTCCCTTCGCCTCGGCATAGCGCACGATTTCGCTCATGTAGTCCGAATACTTGTTCAAGCCGAGCGACAGTACAACGATTTTGGCCCCATGGTCGACGGCGTAGCGGATGCCCTCGCCCAATTTGGCTTCGCTGCCCGTGCCATCGTTCTCTACGGCCTTCACGGGCATCAGCTTGGCCTTCCATAAAATGCCGGCGATTCCTTTATCGTTGTTCGCCGCAGCGCCGATGATTCCGGCGACATTTGTGCCGTGTCCGTTGTCGTCGCTCGGCGGCTGGCCGGGCTCGATCAAATTGATTCCTTTCACCAAATTCGGCATAAGATCCGGATGGTTCAAATCGACGCCCGTATCCACGATCGCAATCACGATCGAGTCGTTTCCGGTCGCGACATCCCAAGCCTCGCTCATATGAATTTGCTGCAAATAGGCTTGCTTCTCCACCAACGGGTCCGTAGGGTAAGCCGAGATCTGCACATCCCTCGCTTCCTCGGCCACCGCTATGGAAGGAAGTGGAATGCAAAATGACCATAGGAGTAAAATACAGAGAGTGACGGTGATGTTAAATTTTTTATCAGGCATCCTTATTAAAACAGCTGCTCCAGTTCGTCAATCAAAGAACCGACATAGGCGACCGCGCTGCGAATCGGCTGCGGCTCGGACATATCGACGCCGGCGAGCTTCATCAGCTCAAGCGGCCGCATCGTGCCCCCGGCCTTAAGCACGTCAAGCCAGCGGTCCACGGCCGGCTGCCCTTCCTCGCGGATGAGCTCGGCCACGGCCGTCGAGGCCGTTAAGCCTGCGGCGTATGTATACGGATATAGCCCCATATAATAATGCGGCTGGCGCATCCAGGTTAATTCCGCTCCCGCGTCGATGTCGACTGCATCTCCCCAGAATTCCGACAGCACGCTTCCCTTCAGCTCGCGGAGCTTTTTCGCCGTTAGCGCCTTGCCCGCTTCCGCCGCCTCGTACACCCTTCTCTGCATGTCGCCTTCCAGCAGGTGCGTGACGAAATTGTGATAGTAGGTGTTCAGAAGCTGAAGAATCACCCAGCGTTTCAGACGCGGATCGTCAGACTGCTCCATCAGATGCCGGGCGAGAAGCAGCTCGTTCATCGTCGATGGCGCTTCGATAAAATAGGTGGACGGTCTGTAGTTCGTATACCGCTGATTGCGCGCGGCCAGCATCAGATGGCCCGCATGCCCCAGCTCGTGCGCCAGCGTAAAGGCGCTGCGCATGTTGCCCGCCCACGTGATCAGGATGTAGGAATGCGTGCTGTACGGACTCGAGCAGAAGGCACCGGTCGACTTGCCGATATTGTCGGCGTAATCGATCCAGCGCCCGGTCAGCGCCAGCTCCATAAGCTCCGTATATTCGGGCCCCATTATCCGCAGAGCGTCCAGAATCGTCCGCCCCGCCTCTTCGAACGTGACCGAAGGACTGAATTCAGGATCGAGCGGAGCTTTTAAGTCGCAGAACCGGATGCGGTCCAATCCGAGCACCCGCTGCTTCAGCCGGGCCAACCGCCGCATGTGCGGTGCCAGCTCCGTACGGATAATATCAAGGATGTTATGATACATCGGAATCGTGACCTGCTGCGGCTGGAGCAGCATATGCGTCACGGATTCGTAGCCGCGCAGCCGGGAAATAACCGTCTGCTTCTTCACTTCGGCGGCGTATACAGAGGCAAACGTATTCTGGTAAGACTCCAACGTCCCGGTAAACGACTGGTAAGCATTCCGGCGCAGCACGGTATCCGGTGACAGCTCGTAATCGGTTTCGTACAGCGCGAACGAAACCGGCCGCGTTACGCCCTCGCCGTCCTCTACGGAAGCGAAGGACATGTCCGACAGCTTGCTACGCTGGTAGATCGTATAGGGAGCGCCTAGCACTTCCCCGAGCGACGCCAGGACCGCTTCCGTTTCCGCCTGAAGCCGATGGGGCTTCGTTTCCAGCAGATCCGTCAAGCTTTTGCGGAACGATTCCAATTTCGGTTCCTCTCCTATGTAACGCTCCAGCCACCCGTCCGGCAGCTCCAGCAGCTCCGAGCGGATGAACGAAAGCGCAGCCCCCGCTTGCGCAGCGACATCTCCGACCCGGGCAGAATTCGCTTGATACGCCGGATTCGTTCCGTCGCCGGACAGCTGCAAGCGGGCATATGTAGCGGCGCGCAAAAGCCGCACGTGCAGCGCCTCCTGGGCTTCCAGACATTCCAGAAGCAGGCCGGCCCCTTCGCGTAGCTTCCCTTGAAAGCGCTCTATAGACGGGAGAGCTTCGGCGATGCCGGTCATCTCGGCTTCCCAGGCTGCGTCTCCCGCATATAAATCGGCCAAATTCCAAGTGGATTGCGGCTCGACCTGATCTCTTCTTTTTCTCTCTTTCATTTTCGCTTTCTCCTTTACATTTGAAGTAGACCGTTGCATCCGTCATAATAAAATAAAATGAAATCTTCGATAAGGATGACCGGCTTATGGCATTCGGTATTAAAAGAAAAGAGCTCGTTCAGTGGAAAGAAGCGGTCACTCGCGGAGAGATCGCTTTTTTAACCCATTTTTGGTTCGACCCGCGGTTCCCGCAGTTTCATTCGGTCACCAAGGTCGGATGCTCGGATATGAACCGGCTCGTCGCATGGTGCGAAGCCAACGGACTGAATCCCCGGTATATCCACGACCGCGAAAGCTTCCCGCACTACGACCTGATCGGACCGAGGCAGATCGAAATTTTGCAGAAAGAAGGGCTCGGGGAGCACATCGAACGGTTCAAGCTGTGCTGATACCTCCCGCGGCTCCCCATACGGCGTCCGCCAAAAGCTCATACGAACATAAGCGGCTTTCGTAATCGGGCCCCAGCGTCACGATCATAAATTCGTCGACACCGCAATCCCTCTGCAGCTGCTCCAATGCCGCCTTCACTTGTCCCGGCGTTCCGATCATCGGCTTGGGCCGGTCCGTTCCGCTGCCGCCCTCCGGCTGCAGCAGCCGCTTCGCTTCAGACGCGAGCTTGTGCGCCTCCTCTTCCGTATCCGCGCAGAGGACGTTCACGGCCATGATTGCACGCGGGGCGGCTCCCAAGGACGTTGGCCGGAACTCCCGGACATAGGCGGAAAGCACTTCCGCCCCGTCCCGATCGCTCATGAATTGGCCGAAGACGTATCCGGTCCCGAACTCTGCAGCATACGAGGCGCTCTTCTGATTCGTCCCGAGCAGCCACACCTCCGGGGCGGCAGGAGGAACGGGCATGGCCCTGACCGGCACATCCTCCACGCGAAATTCGTCGGCAAGGAAGGCGGACAAAGAACGAAGCGATTCGGGCAGCTGCCGGACATTTTCCAAAAAATTGCCGCTCAGCTCCATGCTCGTATGCGCCGACCCTCCCGGGGCCCGGCCGATTCCGAGATCAATCCGCCCGGGATACAAAGCCGCGAGCAGCCGAAACGTTTCAGCCACCTTGATCGGCTTGTAATGCGGCAGCAGCAGCGCCCCGGAGCCGAGCCGTATCCGCTCTGTGTGCGCCCCGATATGCGACAGCAGCACTTCCGGCGCAGGGCAGGCCAGCCCCGGCATATCGTGATGCTCCGCGGCCCAGTAGCGTGAATACCCCAGCTTCTCCGCCGTCTGCGCAAGTCGGCGCGCTTGCGCCAAAGCGGTCGCGGCATCCGCCCCCTCAAGCAAAGGAACAAGATCCAGCAGGCTTAGCTTCATGTGCGTCCATTGCTCCTCTCTCAGGGCTTGCTTCATTACTCCCTAAGTTTATCCAACATCTGCCGCAGCATCAACTTTGCCGCATGACGGATTGGCTTCGGACCTTCAGGATCATCGTCAGGGGAAAAAGCCTCAGTCCCAAAATCCGCCGTCCGAGTGAATAATCTGTCCCGTCACCCACCGGGCGTCGTCGCCGGCCAGGAACCGGATCAACCGTGCGGCATCATCCGGCTGTCCGATGCGTCCCATCGGAAATTTGGGAAGCAGCGTCCGCTTCAGCGCTTCGTCCATCCAGCCCGAATCGGTCGGTCCGGGATCGACCGCATTGACCGTGATCCGGTGCGGGGCCAGTTCCGCCGCGAGCGAGACGGTAAACGCCGAGATGGCCCCTTTGGTCGCAACATAGGCCAGATTCCCCGGCATCGGGCCTTTGTCTTGTCCCGATACCAGATTGATGATCCGTCCGCCCCTCCCCCCTCTTAACCTGCGGGCAAATTCCACCGAAAGCATACAAGTGCCGCGAACATTGACGGCGTGATGCGCATCGAGAATATCTGCGTTCAGCGCCTCGAAACCGACTTCTTCACAATGCGTTGCGTTATTGATCAATATAAACGGGGTGCCCAGCCGGTGCTGCACTTCATCCAGCAGCCGAATCGCCGAAGCTTGGTCAGATAAATCCAATTCCATTGACCCTGCCCTTACGCCGAGTGCGACAAGCTCCTCGGTCATCTGCTTCGGCCACTCCCACTCGCTTCCATAAGGCTGAACTTCGTCATATTTGCGCCAATGGGTAAAAAACAGATCGGCGCCTTCTTCCGCCAGCGCGCGGGCAATGGCGCTCCCGATGCCCCTACGGCGGCTCACTCCCGTCACAATGGCGATTTTGCCTTGCAGTCTTTTCTTGTTCATACGATCTCCTCCTGTAGATGGAGACGCGGCGGTGTGAGCTGCCGGAGATGCAACTATTCCCGGCTGAACTAAAAAAGCGGATACCATAAGGTATCCGCTTGCCGGGTGTCGGGCTCGTTCCCATAGCGTCCCTGTAATGGTGACAGACAGGCACACCTCTCCCGTTAAACCGATCGGGATCGTGCGCTATCCGGTTCGTCAACCATTACAAAGTGCCTGCCATCGGAAAAATTCCCCTTTCCTGCATCTCTATCCTGATTGTACAAGAACGGCAGTGACCGGTCAATCCAAACAGGCCGGAAGCGCCCCCGAGATTCCATCGCCTCGCTGCCCTGCACTTGAATCCTTTGCCCGAATAAGCTATACTACAACAAATTGAATGACCGACCATTTGCCTATGAAGAGCATCCAACTCGGAGGCGTTCTCGTTAAAGGGACCGATACCGTCCCTCAAGTGAACCGGACCCGCCCGTTAACGCGGAACCAAAGCGGATCGGACCGCCATGCTGTCCGGTCAAGTTGGGTGGCACCGCGAGACAAGCGCTCCTCGTCCCAAAAGGATAGAGGGCGCTTTTTGTCATTTTCCAAAAAAAGGAGCGGTACTACAATGCTGGACATTCACTGGATTCGCCAAAATCACGAAAGGGTACAAACGGTCGCCGATCAAAAAGGAATCGCCGTTTCCGTCGCCGAGCTGCTCGCCTGGGACGAGAAAAAGCGAAATCTGCTTCAAGAAATCGAGAAGCTGCGACATGCCCGAAACAAGCTATCGGAGGAGATCGGCACACTCGTTCGTACGGGAGGCCATAAAGAAGCTGAGCCGTTGAAACGTAACGTGAAAGAGTTGGGAAGCCGCTTGGCGGAGACCGAACCTCAGCTGGCCGAGGCGCAGCGGCAATTCGATCAACTGATGCTGTGCATCCCCAATGTCGTATCTCCCGACACGCCTGTCGGACGTTCGGATGCGGACAATATTGAAATTCGGCGTAACGGGACGCCGCCCGCGTTTGCTTTTGAGCCCAAAGACCACGTAGCCCTTGGCGAGCTTCACCGGATGATCGACATCCCTCGTGGAGTCAAGACGGCCGGAACCCGGAACTACTTCCTGCGAGGCCCCGGAGCGCTGCTGCACCGCGCCGTACAACAGCTTGCGGTGGATATGCTGCTAAGCCGGGGCTTTACGCTCATGGAGGTTCCGCTGCTCGTACGCTCGGATGCCTTGACCCATACGGGCTACTTCCCTTTGGGCCAAGACCAGGTGTTCCGGATCGCGGATGAGGACAAGTGGCTGGTCGGCACTTCGGAGGTGCCACTTGTTTCGTATTACAGCCATGAAGTGGTCGACGTCCGCGAACCGCTCATGCTTGCTGCTGTCTCGTCGTGTTTTCGAAGCGAGGTCGGCTCGGCTGGTAAGGACGTGCACGGCTTATACCGCGTGCATCAATTTTCCAAAGTAGAGCAGGTTATCGTGTGCGAAGCCGAGCTTGAACGTTCCGAGCCGCTGCTGGATGCTATTACGAGCAACGCGGAAGAGCTTTTGCAGCTTCTGGAGCTGCCCTACCGGGTGATGGCCGTCTGTACCGGCGATATGTCGCAAAAAACATATAAACAGTACGACATCGAGACTTGGATGCCGAGCCGCCAAGCCTACGGCGAAACCCATTCGTCGTCCCATCTGCTCGACTTCCAGGCGCGCCGTTCGAACATCCGGTATCGCGATTCGGGCGGCAAGCTGCGCTACTGCCATACGCTCAACAATACGGCCGTCGCTTCGCCGAGAATCCTAATCCCGCTGCTGGAAAACCACCAGGCCGAGGACGGCTCGATCCGCATTCCGGCGGCGCTGCGCCCGTACATGAACGGCTTGGAGCGGCTGCTCCCTCCGTCTGAAGAATAACAAAAAAGGCCGGAGTTGTTGGCGTTACTCCGGCCTTTTTCACTCTAACCTGAACTAAAATGGGAACTTCATCAGCGTCACGACAAGAAAGAAGATGATGCCGTTGATCACGCTAAGCGACTTGATGGAGCCGATGTGAGCCTTGATGTTACCGCCCGCCGAATCTTGCAGCGCCTTGCGCATTTTGCTGCCGAGAATGCCTGTCAACGCCCCGATGGCAAGGAACAGCACGACCGCCAGCACCATCCAAAGCACCGAATAGTGCGCCTTACTGACCATATACCCGCCCGACAAAAATGTGATCACAAGCGCCAGCTGCCCCGCACGGTTGGCGGCAAACAACACATTCAAGAAACCGAACTGCGCCGTTCCCGATTGCAGTGCCTCCACCCGCATCGCCAAAAACGGCAGCATGAGATAAAAACCCATCAATATGGCGCCGAGCACATGTAAATACAAAAACACTTGCTGCATAATCCCGGGACCCTCCCTATTCAACCTCGTTTTCTCTCTCCCCTAGTATACAAGACTATGAGCTTCCTAAGCAAATGCAACCCAGGCTTACGGATGGACCGCTTTACCCGCTTTCGCCGAGCGTTTGTCGCGCCACTTCTGTAAAATGACAAACAGCGACGGAACGACGATCAGCGTCAGCATGGTCGAATACAGCAGGCCGGAAATAATCGTAATTCCCATCGGGCGCCATAGATTCCCGCCCATAATCGTCATCGGCAGCAAGCCGCCGATCGCCGTGGCCGTCGTCAGCAGAATCGGCCGGAGCCGCGCTTTCCCCGCTTCTGCTACCGCTTCGTACAAAGGCAGTCCGCGTTCGCGCGCCTGCTCGATAAATTCGATCAGAATGATCCCGTTCCGCACCACGATGCCCGCCAAGCTGACGAGTCCCATGAGCGCCATGAAGCCGATCGGCGAACCCGAAAGGAACAGCCCGATGATCGCGCCGCCTGCCGCCAAATAGACGGTCGAGAGAATGAGCAGCGGAATCGACAGCGAGTAAAACTGCATGACCATAATAATGTAAATCAGCAAAATAACGATGACCGACAGCTTTCCGATCGAGGCGAACGCTTCGTTACGCTCCTCGTTTTCGCCGCCGAACTGAATCGAGTAGCCTGCAGGAACATTGTAGCTTCCCAGCTTGGCCTGCAGATCCTTCACAATATCGTCCGCCAGCCGGTCCTGCGTATAGCTGCGCACGGTAATCGTCCGGGTCTGGTCGCGGTGATGAATCGACTTGATCATTTGGCTCGTGCGGATATCTCCCAGCTCGCGCATCGCGACCGTGCCGCCTTTTTGCGTCGAGACGTACATTTTCTTCATCGTCTCCACCGGGTCGGCGGAACGCAGCTTGGCGTACAAAGTCACGTCGATCAGATCTTCGCCTTTCTGCATCTCTGACACTTCCAGCCCTTCGGTTGCAATTCTGAGCGTCGTGGAAAGATCCTTCTCATTCACGCCGAATAGACTCAGCTTCGCCGGGTTCGGTTCCACCTCATAGGTGTTCATAACCTCTCCGACATCGTCGCTTACGCTGATCGTACCCGGGATTTCTTTCAGCATCCCTTGAATGTCCGCCGAAATCTGGCGAAGCTCCGACAGTTCGCTGCCGCTGATGCGCAGGGCGATCGGCGCGCCGACAGGCGGTCCTTGCTCCAGCTCGCGCGGTGTAATCTCCACATCGGAGGGGAACATCGCCTTCAGCTGCTCCCGCCACTGTACGACGGCGGCTTTCGTATTGAGCTGCTTCACATCGACCTTAACGAACAGCTGCCCGATCGAGATGCCCGTCTGATCCGCTTCCGAGTAGTAAAAATGCGGAGCCGTCCGCCCGGCATAAGCCGAGACAAAACGCACGCCCGGCTGCTCTTCCATCCATGCCGCAGCTTTGCGGATCGTAAACTCCGTTTCGGCAAACTGACGTCCGGACGGAAGCTTGAAGTCGATGAGCATCTCTTCCTTCTCCGCCGGCGGGAAATACTGCACCCCAAGCAGCGGCATCAACCCGAAAGCGGAGGTGCCCAGCAGCAGCGCAGCGAGCCCGGTCAGCAGCGGACGCCGCAAGAAGCGGTGAATCTGCTTACCGTAAAAGGCGCTCAGCCTTGCGATCGGCCTGCCGAGCAGACCCGGAGTTTCCGTCCGTTCGCTTCCGGCACCTTTGGTAGGTTCGGCGGTGTTGCCTTTGCGGCGAAGCCTCCGCTCGCCCACCCATTGGCGGAAAATCGGAACAATGGTCAACGACATCGCCATGGAAGCCGCAAGCGATAACGAAATGACGACAGGAAGCGGGCGAATGAAGCTCCCGATGTTGCCCTGCAGGAAAAAGAGCGGTAAAAACGCGGCAGCCGTCGCAATCGTTGCCGTCAGGATCGAAATGGCAACATCGCGGCTTCCCTCCAGCGAGGCTGTGGCGGGATCGTCACCTAGCTGCAGGCGGCGCTGGATATTATCGTTGACGACGATGGCGTCATCAACCAGTATTCCGAGCACGATGACGAGCGCAACGATCGTAATCTGATTCAAATCGATCCCCATCGTTTCGACGGGAATAAAACCGATCGTAATGGACACCGGAATGGCCAAGGCCACGATCAGCGAGGTGCCGAACGTCAGTCCGAGAGAGCAGACGACGATAACCGAAATAATCCCCATCAGCAGCTCTCTGCCCAGCTCGTTGAACAGATGGTCGAGACTTTCCTTTTGCGTAAACAGCGACTCGATCCTCACATTAGCCGGCAGCTTCGGCTCCAGCTCCGCGACCTTCTTGTCGATGCGCTTTTGCAGCGACGGGACATCCGTGCCTTTCTCCGCATTGATGACCAGGTCGAGGACAGGCTTTCCGTTATGTAAGATGGATACTTCTTTTTTCTTCGGCCGCAGCTTGACATCGGCGACGTCCTTGATCTTCAGTGCACTGCCCGGGGGCAGACCCAGAAGCTCCGTGTTCGCGATATCTTCAGCGGATTTCCATTCCCCGCCCATATTGACGTAATACTGCTTGGCGCCCTTATCCACCGTACCGAGCGGCACCCGGTCATGCTTGCTTTTCAGCGATTGCGCCACGATTCCCCATGGCAGCCTGAGCGTATCGAGCTTGTCGGTATCAAGCGTAATCGCCACTTCCTGCTCGGGCAGTCCGACGACCTCGACGTTGCTTACGCCGGGGACGGTTGCAAGCTGCTTTTTCCAGAAGTCCATCGTCGTCCGCAGCGACTCCAGCTCCTCCGGCGTATCCACGACAAAATGCAAAATTTGCGCCGCAATTTTGCTTAAGTCATCGTTCACTTCCGGCTGGTGTGCGTCTGCTGGCAAGTCTCCTTGTGCAGACTGCACCTTCTGGCGCAGCGAATCCCATGCCCTGCGGATATCCGTATCCGACTTCAGCTCGACTTGAATGACCGACACGTTGGCAGCCGAAGTGGAGCTGAGAACCTTGATTCCGCTAATTTCCTTAATTTTATCCTCTAGCGGACGGGTGACGAACTGCTCTACTTTCTCCGGCGATGCCCCCGGATAGACGGTTTTCACCAACGCGTACGTGATCTCAATCTCGGGATTCTCCCTCTGCTTCAAGGTGAAAATATTGAACACCCCGAGCACGACCGCCATCACGAAAAACAATAGCGTCACCTTGCGGTATTTCAGCAGCTTCGCAATCATTCTCCGCTCACATCCGTTTCCGGTACGCAGTTGACATTGATCCCGACGAGCACCTCGGCAAGCGGATCAAGCTTTTCCAGACCGTTTCCTTTTTCAATGAACCACTGGTAAGCGACCATCTCCAGCATCCCGATTTCCGCATAAGCGGTCATTTCCAACTGCTCCTCCGTATACCCGGGATAAACGTTGAAGTGCTTGAACATACCCTTGACTACCTCGCAAACATTGCCGTAAAACTGCTTCGAGATATCCGCTATTTCCGGAGAGGCGGCGCCATGCCGCTTCAAAATGTTAAGTATGGTTCGGTTCTGGTAATAAATGGTCAGCGTTTGCCGGATCAAACGGTCATGCATCTTGTCGTTGTGCAATTCGCGAGGGTCCAGCGATTCCGGTTCGAGCGCGACAACGATTTCCTTCAAGCACTCCTCCGCCACGCTGCGGAACAAGTCTTCCTTGCTTTTAAAATAAAGATAAAACGTGCCCTGCGCCATGCCGGCATCCTTCACAATGTCCGACACTTTAGTGCTGTGATACCCTTTTTGCTCAAAAAGCTTCAGCGCCGACTCGACGATTTTGTCTCTCTTCTCTACGGCCAACGGCGAATTCTCCTCCCCTAGGACCCTCCTCATGGAGGCCCCAACATTATGACTGATTCGTCAGTCATTTGGTATCGTACCATGGATTGCCACGGCTTTCAATCCCTTGATCGGCAGTTTTTCACCGGTCTTCAAAAGAAAAGGGACCGCTGTGATTCAGCAGTCCCTGCGATCTTACGAAAAAGCCCCCGCGATGCTACGGTAGCTCGCGTTCATCCGGTCGATGACATCGTCCGGACGAATCGTTTCGCCTCCGAGGCTTGCCCGGAGCGCTTCGTGCAGCAATATTCCCCCTTGCTCCTGAAAGGCCGGAAAGGCCCGGTTTCTCGGGCGCATATAGCTGAGCTCCAGCGTCCGCATCGTGTCCGCGAAGAACCCGTTGCACTTGCGGTTCACGTCGTCATCGCGCCACGTCGATGCGTGCCCCGGCTGTCCTCCGCACCCTGCATATAGCGTCCGCTGCACCTCGCCGCTCGCTGCAAACATCGCAAATTCCACGGCAAGGGAAATATGGGCGGAGAAAGCAGACACCGCGATCCCGACGCCGCCAAGCAGACTGCCTCGCGGTTCCCCATCCACGCCCGGGATATCCGCAAACCGAAGCAGCCAGTCCGCGAAGCCTGCCCTGGCATAATTGGAATAGCCGAAGGCTAAAGGCACGTAGACAATGTCGTCTTGCGACGCCATCCGATCGTACATTTGGATCGGGTTGGACTCCAGCGAAGCTTCGTGCAGCAGCGGCAGCAGCTTAAGCAGTTGGCGAACGGCAGCTTCACCGACATGCGGCCGCACCCCTTCCGCTTCGTCGAAAAACGATGGACCGCCGATGCCGGCACACAGCGTCAGAAAGCTGCACATCGCATCCGTCGGACAAAGCGGCCAGCCGACCTTCCGGCCGGGCGGCAGCGATTGGGCTAGCTCCGATACCTCGTTCCAAGAACGGGGCACGTCCCGTTCGTGAAGCAGATCGGCCCGGTAGGCCGCCACCTGCGCGGCAGCGTCCGCCGCCAACGCCCATTGATGGCCGGCCCAATGGTAGCTTTGATGACTCGGACCAACCGAATTTGCTTTCTGGTCCCGTAAATAGGCTTCGGGGATGTGCCGGTCCAGCGGTACCAGAACATGCTGCTCCGAGCAAATACCGACATGCGGATGATCGATCATGATGATGTCGTATTCACGCACCAATAGATGGACAGGGTAATCGCCGAAATCTTTCAGCGAACGGCGATCCCACCGGATATCGATCCCGGGATGCCGCTCCCGGAATTCGGCAGCGGCCGCCTCCAGCGGGGCGAAGCCCCTGACATGGTTCCACGTCATGCCTTTTAACGTTGTCATGCTTCTTCCTCCGGTTTCTATATAACCCCGATGCCCTTCATGACTTCGATCTCCGATCCCGAGTAGCCGAGCTCGCGCAATATTTCTTCGTTATGCTCGCCGATCATCGGAGGATGACGGACGATATCTCCGGGCGTCTCGCTGAACTTCACCGGCACGTTCACCGTCCGCACCGTACCGGCCGTCGGATGCTCGTAAGAGGTGAATGCGCCCAAATGCGCCGCTTGCAGATCGTTCTCCGCCTCCAAATGATTTTTCACTTCCGACACCCACATGTCCCGCTCAAGCATGCGCTCAAGCCAGTAAGCCGTCGCCTGCTTCACCGTGCTCTCCTGAATGCGGAAGAACACCTCGTCCCGTTTGTCATACAGCGTCTTCGGATCGTCATACGAACGAAGCCCGTCGTCCCCGAGCACCTCGGCCAGCACCGGAATCGGATTCACCGAGATGCAAATATAGCCGTCCGCCGTCTTGTAGATGCCGAACGGCGCGGATTGACCGGGATGCGCAATACCCGACTGGGGCCGCTCGAATAGCTTGCCCGAGTTGAGCGTGACGGCGTATTCCTGAAGCTGATGCGTCAACAGGCATTGCAGCAGGTTGATCTCCAGCTTCTGCCCTTTGCCGGTCTTCTCCCGGTAGTAGAGCGACGAGAGCAGGCCGTATACGATGTTATACGCCCCGAGCTGATCGGCAATGCCCGTTCCGAGCGGCGTCGGCGGCGCATCCTTGGTGCCGGTTAGCGTCGTCAGTCCGCTGAGCGATTGAATCATCAGATCCTGACCCGGGCGCTTCGCATACGGTCCGTCCTGTCCATAACCCGTGCTGGAGCAGTAAATGATCCGAGGATTGATCTTCTTGAAATCCTCGTAGCCGAAGCCCAGCTTCTCCATGACGCCGGGACGGAAGTTTTCTACGACAATATCGCACGTTTCTGCCAACTGGTAGATGATCTTCTTCGCCTCGGACGTCTTCAGATCGAGCGCCAAGGAGCGTTTGTTCCGGTTGAAGGCCAAATAGCAGGGCGACTCCGTCCCGCCGATCCAGTAGTTCAGAAACGTCCAGGCTCTGTAGCTGTCCCCCAAGCCTTTCCGTTCAATTTTGACGACATCGGCTCCAAGGTCGCCGAGCATTTGCGTGGCGAACGGCCCTTGCAGCAAATGGGTGAAATCCAATACTTTTATTCCGGCTAGCGCCTTGTCCATGTTTCCTCTCCCCCTGTCTATTCATTGCCCGAGTCGCTCCACACGCCACTGCCATTCGAATCGGACGGCCCGACCGCCTTCCAAGCCGGATCGTCCGCTCCACTCGGCGGGCAGCGGTGAATTGAAAGCGTCGGTAATACTGCTCCACGGCTCCAACGAAACCGCATGCGCCCATTCCGGCACGAAGACGACCGCGTGAGCCAAGTTTTCACTGAAGCCGAACATGATGCGAATGCCCGAACGTTTCCGCGTCAGACGGCACTCCCGTTTGCCGGAAGCCAAGCGCAGCAGCACGTGATCCAGCTCCGCCGGAAGCGCGGATACCGCCAATCCTCCGTCCAATTGACGGCAAAGCTCCGTCCGCTCAGGAACCCGCTCGATACCGACAAGCTCGCTCGTATCATATTGGAACTCGGCCGGCACGGTAACCTCGGTTTCCTCCAGCGCATCGCCGGCTAGAGTAAAATACGGGTGAATGCCGAAGCCGTAAGGCGCTTCGTCCCTTCCTTCGTTAACCGCATCCAGCACGGCCGAGATGCGTCCTTCCTTCAGCCGGTAGGTAAGGCGCAGAGCCACCTCATGCGGATAATAAGCATACCATTCGGGATGATCGGTGACGCGAAGCACAGCCGTCATCCAAGCGCCTTCCGTCTCCGCCGCGGACTGCGATACGACCTCCCAAGACAAACGGCGGATGTCTCCGTGAAGGTGATGCCCTCCCTCGTGCTGCGGGAACGTATAGCGGCGGCCCCGAAAAGTAAAGGTTCCCCCGGCAATGCGGCTCGGCGGCCACAAGAGCGGTACGCCGTATTCGGCCGAGTACTCGGCCAGCATGGACAAATGGGGCGGCCCCTCGATCGTCTCATATTCTTCCAGACGGCAGCGAATCAGATTGCAGCCGATCCCGGGAATAATAACGGCTTCGCTGCCGGTCCAATCATCGTACAAAATAACGTGCTCCCAGCCACCGCGCCATTCGCTGCTGACTCTATACCGCACGGGCGCCCTCCCCCCTTTTCCTTGCTCTTGCTTCAAATCCCGGCATCCGTATGCGGAAGACGCCTTGCGGATTCACCGCTACCGTCCCCGGAATTGCGGCGGCCGCTTCGCTACGAACGCAGCGATGCCCTCTTTCGCATCCTCGCTGTGAAACAGGCTCGCGAGGTAGGCGCGGTCATACGCCTGCGCCGTCTCCAGACTGGCGTCGCGGCCTTCGTTGATCAGCTTCTTTAGCGCCTGTACGGCAAGCGGCGCTTGAGCGGCAATATCCTGAGCAAGCTTAAGCGCCGTCTCCAGCAGAGCTTCCGGCTCCGTCACCTGATGGACAAACTGCATGATCCGGCCCTCGGCCGCGGTGACGAACCGGCCCGTCATCGTCAGCTCCTTGGCGGCATAGGGCCCAACCGCCCGGGCGATCTTCTGAATGCCGCCGCCTCCGGGCACAAGCCCCAGCTTGACTTCCGGCAAGCCGAACTTCGCTTTCTCCGAAGCGACGATAAGATCGCAAGCCAGCGCCAGTTCGAAGCCGCCGCCGAGCGCATATCCGTTCACCGCAGCAATCACGGGCTTGCCACAGGTTTCAATGGACCGGTACATCTCCCGCCCCTGATCCTGAAAAGCGAAAAACTGCGCCATATCAAAGCCGTGATACCCTTCGATGTCCGCTCCCGCCATGAACGCTTTGCCCGTGCCGGTCAGAACGACCGCACGCGCCTGATCCTGCCTGTGAAGCCAGCCGAAGCAATCCGTCAGCTCCGCCATCATTTCGCGGTTCATCGCATTCAGCTTCTCTTCCCGCCGGATCGTGACGGTGAAGACGCGCTCCTGCTCCGCTACTTGCAAATACGTATATGAATGCATCCTGACTCCCCCTCCGCTCTACTCGCCACGGCTCGTTTGCCCGCCGTCCGCCACGAACGTTTGCCCGGTAATGAACGAGGCTCCGTCGCTGCACAGGAACAGCACAAGATCGGCGACTTCCTCCGGGCGGCCGAACCGGCCGATCGGGTGAGCCCGGTTCCACGTGTCGATGAGCGCCTGCGGATCGTCCATTTCTTCGAAAATCTTCTCGTTCATCGGCGTCATGATTGTGCCCGGCGCGACCGCATTGATCCGAATGCCCCGGGGCGCATATTCGACAGCCATTTGCCTCGTCATGGCCACGATGCCGCCTTTCGAAGCCGCATAGCCGGCCCAGCCGAGGAAGCCGTTGATCGCCTGCGTCGAAGCGCAGTTGACAATTGTCCCTCTGCCCTGCTCCAGCATATACGGCAACGCATGCTTGCAGCCGCGAAAGACTCCGCCAAGATTAACATTGATAACCCGCTGCCAGTCCTCCTCGCTCAGCTCGGCGACTGCCCCGGGAACCGCCACCCCGGCATTGTTGTATACCGCATCAAGGCGGCCTTTCCATGTATAAGCCGCCTTCATCAGGTCGCGCATATCGGCGTCCACCCCGACATCCGCCTGTACGAACCTCGCTTCCAGCCCTTCCGCCACAAGCCGGTTTTCCAGAGCTTTTCCTTTCTCTTCCGCCAGATCGGCGATGACGACCGCCGCTCCCGCTTCCGCGAACCTGCGTACCGCAGCCTCGCCGATCCCCATCGACCCCCCGGTGACGACCACCGTCTGGCCGCTATAATCGAAACGTACCGCTTGCGCCAATTGCAACCGCTTCCTTTCCGTCAATGGATACGTGGCAGCCGCCCGCGGCTGACAGGTTAAGCATAACGAATTTCCGCGGACGGCATAACGGGGCTGCTTTTACTTTTCTTCCACTCTTCTGACCACCTTGCGGACTTCTACAGGTTCCGGTACTCGGCCGGCGTCAATCCGGTTAAATCCTTGAATATTTTGTTGAAATATTTGACGTCCCCGTAGCCAACCGCTTCGCTGATCTCGTACACCTTCAGATGCGTGCTTTTTAACAGTTGCTTTGCTTTATCGATCCGCAGCTGCATCAAGTATTTCGTAAAAATTTGCCCGACCTCATCCTTGAACAGCCTGCTCAAATACGAAGGATTGACATAAAAACGCTCCGCCAGCGTCTGCAGCGAGATGTCCTCCCGGTAATGCTCCTCCAGGTACGCCAACATATCGCGAATCAGCTTGCTTTTCTTCGTCTTGCGGCTTCCCGCCGCTTGAGCCGCCAGCCGCAGCACGCTCGTAACGCACGATTGAACCTCGTCGATCGTATCGTACGCGGACACCTTGGCGAGCCACTCCTCCTTCGTACTCCCGAGCAGCGTGTCCTCGGAGTTTCCGTCGTCTATGGACTCGAAAGCCATCTGAATCAATAGGAGAAGAACATGCTCCACCTGGCGCACCGGTATTTTCTTGCGGCGGATTTCCCCGAACAAGCCGTCGAGCAGCGCATACAGCTCCTCCTCGTTTCCTGCCACCACGCAGTGCAGCAGCCGCTGTTGAAGCTCGCGCTGAAACAACTGCCGGTCTTCTTCGTCATGCACCTGCCGGAAAAAATAAGCCTGGTCGACGCCGTGATACATTTTCATCTTGAGCGATTTCAACGCTTCCATACTGGCCGCGAACACGTCGTTCTCTGTTTGATGGCGCTCGCTGATGCCAACCGTCACGGTCACCTTGAGGAAGCTGCGGATGCTGCTGCGGATCGAATGAAGCAGCTCGTCCAGCTCATCCCCGCTCGCTTCCGCCCTGCACCAGACGACGGTTCGGTCGGCCGCGGCGAACAGCAGGAACGGGCGTCCGCTATTCTTCAAATATTCCTCCGCGATGTTCCGGATACCAAACTGCAGCAGCTCGACCTCCCGCTGCTTGTAGCGTTCCTGCAGCAAATACAGCTGGTCGACCTCCATCAGGATGACGACGTAGCTGTCCGCAATGCCGGAAATATCCAACTCAAGCTCCTTGCACTTCTGGCGGATGATTCCCGGGTCCGTCGTCCGGCCCATAAGCCAGTTCGCCAAAAACTGCTCGCGAAGCGCGCGCAGGCCCTGCTTCAGCATGGACTGCTCCATCGCCGCGCGGTACCGGGCCGCCTGCCGCTCGCTGCGCGCGCGGGACAGCTTCAGGAACAGCTGCATCAGCTCGTCGTCATGCACAGGCTTAAGCAGATAGTCGTATGCTCCGAGCCGCATAGCGGTCCGCACATAGTCGAAATCGTCGAATCCGGTCAGCATCACGGTTTCGATATCGGGCGCGCATTCCTTCACCTTGGCGAGCAGCGTCAAGCCGTCCATGACCGGCATGCGGATGTCTGTCAGCAAAAAGTCGATCTTCTCCTTGCGGATCAGCTCCAGCGCTTCCGCCCCGTTCGCGGCTTCGAAAATGCGCGTAATGCCGCATTCTTCCCAATGCGTCGATTTCGTAAGCACTTCGCGCATCCAGCCTTCGTCTTCGGCGATAAGCAAGCTATACATCCGCGTCCCCTCCTGACGTCCAAGGCAGCACGACCTCGACGGTCGTCCCTTTCCCTTTCTGGCTGTACAAGGCCAAACCGTAGGCTTCGCCGTAATAATGTCTGATCCGCTGATTCACATTGCTGAGCGCAAAATATTCCGTCGACGCTCCTCCGGCAGACAGCTGCCGGCGAATCTGTTTCAGCCGCTCCTCGTTCATGCCGAGGCCGTCGTCGCTGATCGCAAACACCATTTTGTCTTCGAGGCGATACCCGGTGATACCGATATGGCCCTTCGCGTCTTTCATTTCCAGCCCATGAATGATCGCATTTTCGACGAGCGGCTGAAGCAGCAGCTTGAGCACCTTCTGCTCCATAAGCTCGTCCTCCACGTCGATCGTCACGTCGAACTTGTCGCGGTAACGAATTTTTTGAATCTGCAAATAATAGTCGAGATGCTCGATCATTTCCTGGACGGTAATCCAATCGTCGCCCTTCAAGCTGTGCCGGAAAAAATGGGACAGCGCATAAGCCATCTCCGTCACTTCCCGGACGCCGTACAGCTTCGCGATGGAGTAGATCGAATTGAGCGTATTGTACAAAAAATGCGGATTCATCCGGGACTGCATCAGCTTCAGCTCGAACTCCTGCTTGAGCAGCTTTTCCTGGTATAAATTTTTGACCAGCTGCTGAATGTTGCGAATCATGATGTTGAAGCCTTCGAACAAAATGCCGAACTCGTCCTTGCGCTTCTCGTTAATCTGATACGTGAAATCGGCATGGCCGGAGGACAGCCGCATCGCCTTGAGCAGCCGGAACATCGGATTATAGATGCTCCTCATAAAGCCATAGGCAATCAGCAGACCGGCCGCTACCGCGATCCCTCCTACCAGTAAAATCTCGTTGCGCAGCAGCACGATTTCCTTCATCCAATCTTCCCGCGGCACGAAGGTGACATACTTGAACCCCGTCGAATCCGACGTATGAAACACGACCAAATGCGGCTTGCCCGCCAGCGTCGCGGCGAAACGCCCTTCGCGCTCGTTGACGATGCGGTCCAAATGCTCCAACGCCGCCGGCCGCTCGCCGAAATCGACCGGAAACAGCCCCTGTCCTTCCTCCGACGCTTGAATAAGGCTGCGACCGTCCCCTGTCAGCACCAGCGTTTGAAGGCCTTTATCGTTCCTGTTGACCTGTTTTAAATATTCGGCAATCGTGTTTTCGTTCACATGAATAAAGAGGGTCGAGCCGCCCGTTGCGGACGGCTCCAGCGGAATCGGATACGTCAAATAGCGGACCGGTGAAGTAACATAGGTCGATGCCGGCCATTTGTCCACATACCAGCCTTGCGGTCTGTCGCCGATCACCTGTTCCATATGTCCAACCTCTTCGCTCGGGTACATAAAAATATTTTTCTCCGAGGTCAGCAGCAGCCGGTTCACCGGATTGTACAGACTGATGGAGTACACCGAATGTCCGGCCGTTCGGATGGAGCTGAGATCCTTCAGCATTTGCATGACGTTGGAGAGATCGTCGTAATCGTCAATCCGAATCGTTCGCTGCAGCCAGTCCCGGCGGGCGCTGTCCACCAGAAAAGGAGTCGCGGCATAGCGGGACTGCTCCAGTACGCTCTCAATGCTTTTTTCGACCAGCGACAAGCTCGTCGAAACCGTTTCGCCGACCTTGTCTTCAATCAGAGCGGTTGCGCTGCGGAAGGTGAAGTAAGAAACGATCATCAACGGCAAAACGATAAGGATCAGGAAGTATACGATGAGCCTGAAACGCAAACTGTGAAAGATCATGAAGCCGCCCCCTCGCTAGTAGTCCCTCACACTTCCCTTTCCTTCGTTTTACCCTTTCGTCGCTCCTTCCGTCAATCCGGCCACCAACTGCCGTTGAATAAACAGGAACAGCACGAACACCGGAATGGAAATCAGCAAGGAGGCCGCCATCATCGTCCCCCAATTCGTCTCGTACTGCCCTTTGAAATCCATGATGCCGACCGGCAGCGTACGGAACTCCTGCTTCGTCATGAAGACGAGAGCGAACAGAAATTCCTGCCACGTCATCAGAAATACGTATGCCGCCGTAGCGCCTATGCCCGGCCTGAGCAGCGGCACGATGACATGGAAAAAGGCTTTGATCCGCGAAGCCCCTTCCATCATCGCGGCCTCTTCCATATCGAGCGGAATGCCGAGCAGGAAGCTGCGCAGCAGCCAGATCGCGACCGGCACCGTGAACGCCAGATAAGCCAGCACAAGCCCGGCGTACGAGTTGAGCAGGTGCAGACTGCCGACAAGCTTGTAGAGCGGAACGACAATCGCGCTGATGCAGAACATCTGGCTGACCAGAATCACATTCAGCAGCAGCTTTCGGCCCGGGAATTCCAGCCTGGTGAAGCCGTAGGCCGCTAGCACGGAGATCACAATGACCAGTACGCACGTGATGACCGAGACGGCCAAACTGTTCAAGAAATACGTAATAAAATTCCCGTAATTTAGCGCCGCCTTGAAGTTGTCGAAGGTAAAGTGCTCGGGAATCCAAGTGGCCGGCACGGTAAACATTTCGTCAGTCGGCTTGAGCGACGTCGACAGCATCTGCATAAACGGAAACAACACGAAAAATAACAGCAGCGCTATCGCAATCGCGTATCCTGCCCCGTAAGCGATCCGTTTGGTCATTCTGCATTCCTCCTATGATCTCGATTCGTTCTTGTTCATTTGCCTGATAAGGGCGAGGCTGATCAGCAGAACGAACAGGAAGCCGATGACGGCGATGCGGGAAGCTTCGCCGAAGTTGAAATTGCGAAAGCTCAGTTCATAAATATACGTAGGCGCGATATGCGTCGAACGGATCGGCCCGCCGCCGGTCAATACATAGATCATCTCGAAATAATTGAACGTCCAGATAAAAACGAGCAGCACGACGGTCTTAAGCACGCCGGAGATCGATGGAATCGTCACGTACAGAAATTGCTGAAATCTTCCCGCGCCGTCGATCCGGGCCGCCTCATACTGATCCTGGGGAACGCTTTGCAGCGCGGCCAGCAGCATCAGCATCGGGAAAGGGAACCCTTTCCATATGGCTGCGAAAATCACCGCCCACATCGCCAGCTCCGGCGTTCCGAGCCAGTCGATAGCCGTCGGCCCGAAGCCCAGCTTGGCGATCAGCGAATTCATGAAGCCGAATTGGGCATCGTAGATCAGCCTCCACGTAAGCGCGGCCACGACGCCTGGAAGCACCCAGGGCAGCAGCACAAGCGAGCGGACAAGCCCGCGAAGCGGAAAAGCTTTGTTCAGCAGCACCGCCGCCACGAGGCCGATCAGGACTTGAAATGCGGCGACACAGACCGTCCATACGACGGAATGCTTCGTTACATTCCACAGCTCTCCATCCGTCCACGACGCGATGTAGCCTGACAGCCCGATAAATTGGGGCTGGCCGTGCGAAAGATCGGTATCCATCAGCGATAATTGGAACGTATAGGCGAGCGGAATAAACAACAGGACCAGCAGTAATAGGATGGCTGGACCGGTTAAGGCGTATCCCCATAAAGTGGATTGCGTTCTCATGATTCTCCTCCCGAGTAAGAAAAGGGAAGCACCGTGAATGCCCGAATCCCCGCTTCCACAGTGCTTTCCTTGGATTTGCTCTTTTCAGCGATGTTTATTTGTTCAGCAGCTTGTTGATTTTCGTCGCCGCTTCGTCAAGGGCATCTTTGGCGGTCATTTTGCCGCTCATGACTTTCTGTGTCGCTTGCAGCTGCACATCGGCGATTTCCGGATAATTGGCGACATTCGGGCGGTAGGTTGCCGTTGTCAATTGGTTGAAGATGACGTCGGGATACTTGCGCTTCTGGTCCAAATAAGCTTTGGCCGCTTGCTTGTTGGCCGGGGTCAGCATCGTGATCTGCTTCTGGTTCTCGACATTGGTCGAATATTTAATGAATTCCCAAGCCAGTTCTTTGCTTTTGGATTTCGCATTGATCGCCAGATTGAAGCCGCCGAACGTGCCCACCGATTCCCCGCCTTCCGGCTTCGGCAGATTGGCTACGCCGTAATTCATTTTCGGCGCCCGGGTTGCGATCGTGTCCTGTCCCCATTCCCCGTACATCGCCATGGCGGTTTGTCCGCTCGTAAACAGCGTCATCGCATCCTCTTCGTTCTTGCCTACGCTCCCCGGCGGGCTGATCGCATTCATATTCGCCCAGAACTCCAGCGCCTTGACCCCTGCATCGCTATTGATCAAAATGCTTTTTCCAGTTTCGTCCAGAAGCTTTCCGCCCGCTGCAACCGTGAAACCGTCCACCATACATTGAACGGATTCGCTGCTTCCCGCCCAGTTGGAGGTCCCGTACTTGCCGTCTCGGGTCAGCTTCTTCCCGTACGTCAAAAACTCTTCCCAGGTGACCGGTGGCTTTTCCGGGTCCAGCCCGGCAGCTTTAAACATATCTTTATTGTAATAGAGCACGCCCCAGACACCCACATCGAATGGTACCGCATACATTTTGTTTTTGAACGAACCGGCTTCCCATGCTCCCTTAAAATAGTCGTCCGCTTTGATGTCGGACTTCTGCAAATAATCGTCGATCGAAATGACATAGTTGGCCGCGGCGTACTGCGCCACCCAAATTTGATCAAGGAGCAGAATGTCCGGGCCTTCACCGCCGGCGACCGCCGCAAGCATCCGGTCCTTCAACTGCAGATACGGAAACGTCGTAATTTCCACTTCCGCATTGAACTTCTCCTCGAACGATTTGGCCGCTTTCTTCTGGGCCTCTTGAATATTGACGTCAGCCTGCTGCAGCGTCCAAATCGACAGCTTCTGCTTCTTGCCCGCCTCAGGCGTCGAACTGCCGGCAGCCGGAGCGCCGTTCTGATCTTTTCCCCCGCAGCCGGAAACGATCATTGCCGTCGTCGCTATGACCAGTGCCGCTTTACTCAGATGTCTCAAGGAATCGTCCTCCCCTTTTTGTCATTTATCGGCTCATCTCTCCGACTTGCTTATAGTATAGTCTGCCGCTCCGGCCGAGCGTATCCGTCCCGTTTTACATTTCTTCTGCGATTTTGACTTTATGTAAGCGCTAACTTCATCTCATCCTCTTGTAACTTCCTAAAAATGCAAAAAAGACCAGCTTCGGCCTTTTCGGCGAAAACTGGTCTTTCTTTGAACAGATACTATGCGATTAGCCCGTAACGACTTTGATGACGTTGCGTACGGATTCTGCGGATCTGTCGAGTGCCGCTTTCTCTTCCGGAAGCAGCTCCAGCTCGAATATTTTCTCGATGCCGTCGCCGCCAAGCAACGTCGGTACGCCCATGAACAGGTTGTCATAGCCGTACTCGCCTTGGAGCAAAGCGATGGAAGGCAGAACGCGTTTCTTGTCTTTCAGGATCGCTTCCGTCATTTGCACAAGGGAAGCGGCCGGTGCGTAGTAAGCGGAACCGTTACCCAGCAGGTTCACGATCTCACCGCCGCCGGTACGCGTACGCTTCACGATCGCTTCGATGCGGTCAGCCGGAATAAGCTTCTCGATCGGAATGCCGCCAACGTTGGAGTAACGAACGAGCGGAACCATGTCGTCCCCATGACCCCCGAGCACAAAGCCGCGCACGTCTTCTACGGAAACGTTCAGCTCTTGCGCGATGAACGTGCAGTAACGAGCCGTATCCAGCACGCCGGATTGGCCGATGACGCGGTTTTTCGGGAAGCCGAGCGTTTGGTAAGCGACATACGTCATGGCGTCTACCGGGTTGCTCAGGATGATGACGATTGATTGCGGGCTCGTTCTCTTGATGTTTTCGCAAACGGATTTCACGATGCCTGCGTTCGTGTTCACGAGGTCGTCGCGGCTCATGCCCGGTTTGCGGGCAATCCCTGCCGTGATAATCACGATGTCGGAACCGCTGCTCTCGTCATAGTTGGACGTGCCGATAATGTTCGCGTCAAACCCTTGCACCGGGGAAGCTTCGAGCATATCGAGCGCTTTCCCTTTGGTCGGGTTCTCCAGCTGAGGGATGTCCAGCAATATGACGTCGCCGAGTTCTTTTTGCGCCAGCATCAGCGCTGTTGTCGCACCTGTGAAGCCTGCGCCGACAACCGTAATTTTTTTACGTTGGATTGCCATAATCAATTCCTCCCATAGTTTGTGCTTCATCGCACATTAATTTTATGTTTCAATTTCGGGAATTAGCATATGACTTCGGCTTAATCTTTATCAGTGACGCATGGAAGCGTGTTCTTGTGCAGCACGGCTTTAGCCCGTGCGCACAAGAACAAACGCGTTCCTACACCAACCTTCCGTTCGAACACCCCGGCACGCATGAAAGCGTGTCTGCGGGCGCCTGGCTTCAGCCGGGCCGCCCGCAGACAAACGCGTTCCATTCACAAACGCCCCATGGGTGCGCTTATACCCTGCATGCCGACAGCTTTCGTCGTCCAGGGGCCGAAACCCCTGGGGCCTCCCTTGTAAGGGAGGTTTGGAGGGTTAGAAGTTTTTGATGATCTCGTCGGCAAACGCGGAGCACTTCACTTCGGTTGCGCCTTCCATCAGACGAGCGAAGTCGTAAGTTACCGTTTTGTTGTTGATTGCCGTTTCCATGCCTTTGTAGATCAGCTCAGCCGCTTCCAGCCAGCCCAGGTGCTCCAGCATCATAACGCCGGACAAAATAACGGAGCCCGGGTTAACAACGTCGAGACCTGCGTATTTCGGAGCCGTACCATGCGTTGCTTCGAAGATCGCATGACCGGTTACGTAGTTAATATTTGCACCTGGAGCAATACCGATACCGCCGACTTGAGCAGCCAGAGCGTCGGACAGGTAGTCGCCGTTCAGGTTGAGCGTAGCGATGACGTCGAAGTCGGTCGGACGAGTAAGCACTTGCTGCAGAGCGATGTCGGCAATCGCGTCTTTCACGATGATTTTGCCAGCAGCTTCTGCGTCTTTTTGAGCTTTGTTCGCCGCGTCAACGCCTTGCTCTTCTTTAATTTTGTCGTACTGAGCCCAAGTAAACGTTTTGTCGCCAAACTCTTGCTCGGCGAGCTCATAGCCCCAGTTTTTGAACGCGCCCTCGGTGAACTTCATGATATTCCCTTTATGTACCAGGGTCACGCTCTTGCGGTTATGCTGGATAGCATACTCGATAGCGGCGCGGATCAGACGCTTCGAGCCTTCGGACGATACCGGCTTGATTCCGATACCGGATGTTTCCGGGAAGCGGATCTTTTTCACGCCCATTTCGTTTTGCAGGAAAGCAAGCACTTTTTTCACTTCGTCGGAACCTGCGGCCCATTCGATACCGGCATAGATGTCCTCGGTATTTTCACGGAAAATAACCATGTCGACCAGCTCAGGACGTTTAACCGGGGAAGGCACGCCTTTGAAGTAGCGAACCGGACGGGAGCACACGTACAGATCCAGCTCTTGGCGAAGCGCAACGTTCAGGGAACGGATACCGCCGCCGATTGGCGTCGTCAGAGGTCCTTTGATCGCTACGATGTATTCGCGGATTGCCGTCAACGTATCGCTCGGCAGCCAGTTATTGTATTTGTTGAAGGCTTTCTCGCCTGCAAACACTTCGTACCATGCGATTTTTTTCTCGCCATTGTATGCTTTCTCTACCGCTGCATCCAATACGCGCTTGGAAGCCGCCCAAATGTCCGGACCTGTGCCGTCGCCTTCGATGAAAGGAATGATCGGATTGTTCGGAACGTTCAGTTTGCCGTTCGTGATGGTGATGCGTTCGCCTTCAGTCGGAAGTGCGTATTGTTCGAATTTTGCCATGAATAGGTAAGCCTCCTTGGAATGGTTTGGAGCCGCTGCAACAAGCTCCGTGGAATAGGGATGATGATGCCAAAAAGATACGGGAGCAGCGGCGCACGTCCTCTTCTCAGAAGACCGGTAACGCCGCAGCCGCCCGTAGGATAGCTGCTTTTTTATTGCTTCCCGCAGGTGCGGGCATCCCAAGCCGGATTAGCGCTGCTCGATCGGAACGAACGCTTGGTGCGACGGTCCCGTATATTCGGCGCGCGGACGAATAAGGCGGTTGTTGTCGAATTGCTCGAGAATGTGCGCCGTCCATCCGGACGTACGGCTGATCGCGAAGATCGGCGTGAACAAGTCGCGCGGAATTTCGAGCGACGTGTAGACGGAAGCGGAGTAGAAGTCTACGTTCGGCTTCAGCCCTTTTTGTCCGGTAACGATTTCTTCGATTTGGATGGACATGTCGTACCAGTTCATGTTGCCGGTAATTTTACCGAGCTCATGGGACATTTTTTGAAGATGCTTCGCACGTGGGTCGCCGTTTTTGTAAACGCGATGGCCGAAGCCCATAATTTTTTCCTTGTTGGCCAACTTATCGTTGATATAGCTGGTCACGTTGTCTGCCGTGCCGATTTCTTCGAGCATCGCCATAACCGCTTCGTTGGCGCCGCCGTGCAGCGGGCCTTTGAGCGCGCCGATCGCGGACGTCACGCCCGAATAAATATCGGACAGCGTCGCAACGGTTACGCGCGCAGCAAACGTCGATGCGTTCAGCTCGTGGTCGGCATGAAGCACCAAAGCTTTGTCCAAAGCTTGGATGGCGATGGCTTCCGGTTGTTTGCCCGTGAGCATATACAAGAAGTTCTCGGCAACGGAAGCACAGGATTTCGGCGCGATCGGCTCTTTACCTTCACGGATGCGAGCGAATGCCGCTATGATCGTCGGCAGCTGCGCCTGCAGCTTGATCGCTTTGCGGAGGTTGGATTCCGGAGTCATATCGTTTGCCTCGGCATCGTACAGCGCCAAGCTGGAAACGGCGGTACGAAGCGCGGCCATGGAATTGACGTCTTTAGGGTACAGCTTAATTTGCTCGATCACTTCAGCGGAAACCGAAGCGTTGTCGCTCAGATCTTTGGTTAATTGATCCAGTTCGGAGCGATTAGGAAGCTTGCCGTACCATAACAAGTATACGACCTCTTCGAACGTGGCGTTCTCTGCAAGGTCGTCGATATTGATGCCGCGATAGGTGAGCACACCGTCTATAATGGAGCTGATGGAGGACGTTGTGGCTACAATTCCTTCCAAACCTTTGGTAGCAGTCAAGATAATCTCTCCTTTTGCGTTCAAATTCACATAATTCTAATATAAAGTATTTAGAAACTAAAGTGAACAAATTCAGACATAAAAGTTCATTATCAGCACCATAAACAGATGCTATCTGCGGCTGAATCCTATGTACTCATACGGCTCAAATGCCTATAGCTCAAGGAATTGTCCATTTTCAGTATACTCATAACGTTGAATAAAAAAACATGCCGAGGCGTATTGTTCGATCCCTATAGAATGTCACGCTCTTCCGCAAAAGCTTCAAATGATTCCATAAAAACCAGTATTTAAACGATATTGAAGACATCGAAATATTTCCTGTCAGATCCTTTTCTTTTAAGGCAAAACCGAAACCGATGCTACATAGAATATAGAGCAGCAATTTTTGGGGAGAGCAGGGATGCCAGATGCAAGGGAAAGAAAATCATCTTCCCAACCAGGGTTGGGGCAAGCTCCATAGTCAAGTTGGCGATGTGTTGGGAGAAGATTTTTGGCAAGAGATCGCAGGGCTCATTCCGAATACCGGGCCCCGCATCGATATTTATTATACCCAAACAACGGTAGTGGTTCTTACGGAACTCCCGGGGCTTCAATCTGCGGATCAAATCCGCATCTATGTCGAGGGCCAGACGCTGATTATAGAAGGGGACATTCCGCGCAGTTACCCAGTTTCGGAGAATCGGATTGCGCAAAGCGAGCGTTTTTTCGGAAGCTTCCGGCGACCTCTGCCATTGCCGAAACCGGTATCTCTGAACGGAATCAAAGCGACGTATACCGCAGGCCTTCTCGTGGCCGAGCTCCCGATCGAAGAGGGCGATTCCCAAGCCTTCATTCCAGTCGAATTTACTTGATCTCCGTTCCCGCGGCTGCCTGTCCCCCGCAGGCTCGCCTTTCATGAATATGGCCCTATTCGCGGTAAGGCAGGAGGTGAGAAACATGGTACGGATCCTTTATCAAAATCTGCAGGTCGGAACGGTACGCGGCGTGTCGGGTATTTTTTATGGGGGTAATCAACAATGGCGCTATAAACATACCGCAAAACAAAACCAAGCCTTCGGCACGGTAACCGGGATGCAGTGCAAAGTCTCGGATCTTCGAAGCCTGCTGGACGATCGCGACCGCTGCGACACTTTTTCGACCGGAAAGCGGTGCGGCCCGTGAGCTTCTTTTTTTGGAGAAGACCGACCGATTCGGAGCGATTGCTGCGGGATATCGATTCCCGTTTTCGCCGAATCGAGGATTCTCTGGCGCGTCTTTCGGACCGAATCGCAGAAAAAGCCCCTTCGACTCACGTCACCGTCGAGCAGGTCCATATACACCAGCCTGTGCTGGAGCGGCTTGAATTTCGTTTGGATAAGCTGGATATCGAACACCTGAGCGGTTCTTTGAATCTTGGAAACAATTTCGGCGTCAAAACAAATCCGAAACCACCGGTGAAATCCGGTGGTTCGCCATCGTCGAACCAAGGCTCTTCGGCCGGCTGCGCAGAAAGCCGTACCCGTACATCGGAACAGAGCTCCGGCGGCGGCGATCCGGATTTGGAGCGTACCGCTTCCGGGTTTCGCATGAGAAGATCTTAAATTTATTCCCGGAGGTGACATCCTGTGTCGTCTTTTTTATCCCCTCAATTCGTCATCGGTTCGATTCGGATCGGTTCCGTCGAGAACGCCTCGTGCATCAATATGGGCAATAACTGGCCTTCCGGCTTCGAAAGCCATCAAAAGCTGACGCAAGGCTTCGGTTCGGTCAGCGGCGACCGCAACATCGTCTCCGGCATTCGCTCGCTGTTGAACGACTCCGATTTTCTGGATATGCTCAACATCTCCGATGCCGAAGTGCCGGAATGGCTGCGGCAGATGATCCAATCCGCGGGAGAGAACGCCGGAAAGGGGCCGGCAAACGGCCCTCCTGTCATCGATAACATTCCCGAATAGGTTTTAACCGGCCAGCGTTTCCGCAACGCTGGTTTCTATATGGGATAGTGTATTCCGCCCAGATGCGGAGGTTCCAACAAAATCCTAATCCCTCCATGGACATTCCCTCCGTCGTAACGGTAAAATAAAACTAACTTTATACCGTTAGCAGGAGGACCAACCATGAACAACAGCCGGCGAATCGGCATCATTGACATCGGCTCCAACTCAATCCGGTTGGCCGTAAACGAACAAACGACGGGCGGAGCATACCGCGTGATCGGCGAATTCAAGGAATCCGCTCGCTTGAGCCAGCGGATCGGCGCCGACGGGACGTTGGCTCAAGCGGATATTCAGGTGATCGTGCAGATCCTGTCGCATTTTAAAAGGATATGTCAAGCTCACGAGGTGACCGAATACCGGGTTGCCGCCACGGCGGCCATTCGCAATGCGGCAAATTCTCAGGAGATTCTGGACACGCTGCGGCGCGAAAGCGGATTTCACGTCGAGGTGCTATCCGGGGAGGACGAAGCCCGACTCGGCTTCTTGGGCATGATCCAAACGATGGATATTTCGGACGGTTTTCTTGTCGACATCGGCGGGGGAAGCACCGAAATTTCGCTCTTCCGCGACCGCACCTTGATTCGCAGCGTATCATTTCCTTTCGGGGCGGTCAATACGACGCGCAAATTTGCGCCAAGCGGCGAATTTCACGAAGAACAGCTGCGGGGCATCCGCCAGATGGTCGAGGACGCGATTGCCCGCGAGCCCTGGATTCGACAGGCTCCCGGCCTGCCGCTCGTCGGGCTCGGTGGCGGCGTACGGACGCTATGCAAAATCAATCAGCGCAAGCTCAAATATTCCTTACCACTGACGCATAATTATACGATCCCAGCCGCCGAAGTGGACGAGCTCGCCGCCTGGCTCCCGCTTCTGCCCGGAGAAAAACGCAAAAAAATCGACGGCCTGTCCAAAGACCGCTACGATATTATCGTCCCGGGGCTGCTGATTCTTCAGACGATCTTTCAGGCAGCCGGCGCTTCGCATTATGTCGTCAGCGGTGCAGGCCTGCGGGACGGCCTGTTTTTTGAAAGCTTTTACCCTGTCGACACGGAGCTAAAGCATATGGCCGAGCGAAGCGCGGATAACCTGCTCGCCCTTCATTCGACGGCCCCCCGGGCGCATCTCTCGCAGGTGAGCCGGACGGCCTTGAAGCTGTTCGATGCCTTGACGGAGGCGGAAAAGCACCGCTTCGAGCCGCGCATTCGTCTATGCCTGATCATCGCGGCCAAGCTGTACCGGATCGGCGCTTCGCTTAGCTATTACCAGTATCCGAAGCATTCCTTCCATATGATTGCGCACACGCGCATCGACGGTCTGACCCACCGCGAAATTCTGATTTGCGCCTTGACCGCTTCGTACAAAACAAAAGCACGGACCCAGCAGGCCGTGCAGCATCACAAGGATATTTTGAAAAAAACCGATACCGACCTAATCGCCCAGCTCGGAACGCTGCTTAAACTAGCCGTCGCGCTCGATATTAGCGAGACGCAAGCGCTGGAAGTAACGACCGCGTTCTCGGAGAGCAAAGCGCTGCATCTGCGGCTGAAAGCAAAGCACGACCCCTCTGCGGAATACAGAGAGGTCCTCGGACTACAAAAAGAATTTAAAAATACGTGGGGACAGCAGCTCAAAGTTCACGAGTCGTCGTTTTCCACGAGCTGATGCGCATGGCCGTAAATTGACTGCGCAGCTGCGGCTCGTTTCCTTCCGAGCGGACATGCTCGTACATGCCGTTCGGTTGGAGCTGTCGCGCCTTCACGTTATCCTTCAGGTTAAGCCGCAATATATTGATCAGCGACTGCTGGATGCTTTTGTCAAATACGGGACACATCAGTTCGACGCGCCGCGTCAAGTTCCGTGTCATCCAGTCCGCGCTGGCGATATACACTTCCGGCTCCCCGCCGTTCTCGAAATAAAAAATGCGCGAGTGCTCCAAAAACCGGTCCACGATGCTGCGCACCGTGATTCGTTCGCTCAGTCCCGGTACACCCGGTCGCAAGCAGCATACGCCGCGCACGATCAGATCGATCTCAACCCCCGCCTGCGAGGCCGCATACAGCTCATCGACCATCTGCTGGTTCGAGAGCGAGTTGAACTTGGCGATGATCCGCGCCGGCTTGCCTTCGGACGCGTGCTTTGCTTCGCGGCGGATTTTCTCGAACAGCTTATCCATCATGTCCGTAGGCGCCACGCCGAACGCTTTCCAATTGTGCGGCGCCGAATACCCGGTCACCTCGTTGAACAACGCGGATGCGTCCTCCCCGATCTCCTTATGCGACGTAAACAAGCCGATATCGGTGTACAATCTTGCCGTACTGTCGTTGTAATTCCCCGTGCCCACGTGCACGTACCGCCTCAGTCCATCCGCTTCCTGCCGGACGACCAGCGTAATTTTGGCATGCGTCTTCAGCCCTACGAGCCCGTAAACGACATGGCAGCCCGCCTGCTCCAGCTTGCGCGCCCAAGCGATGTTGCGCTCTTCGTCAAAACGCGCCTTCAGCTCCACCACGACCGTCACCTGCTTGCCGGACTCCGCCGCACGGGCAAGCCCTTGAATAAGCGGGGAGATGCCGCTGACCCGGTACAGCGTCATTTTGATGGCGAGCACTTGCGGATCGTAAGCCGCTTGGAGAACAAAATCGGTAACGGCATCGAACGACTCGTAAGGGTGATACACCAGCACATCTTGCTGCCTCAGTTTGGCGAACAGATCCTCGATATCGTCGAGCTCGGAAGGATACACCGGTTGGATCGGGGTGTAGCGCAAATGATCGAAGCCTTGGAGCGCCGACGCCATTTTCATAAAATACGTCAGGTCGAGCGGCCCGTCAATTTCAAAAATATTCTCGACAATCTCGAACTCCTCCGTCAGCTGCTCCAGCGCATACGGATGGATGCCTTTCTGCACCTCGAGGCGGACCGGCGTCCCCCAACGCCGTTTGCGGAGCTGGATTTCGATCTCCTCCAGCAAATCCTCCGCGCCTTCCTCATCAAGCGTCAAATCCGCGTTGCGCGTCAGTCGGAACGCATGGACCGAGATCGGAATATAGCCGCTGAACAGCGTATAAATATGCTTTTCAATGAGATCTTCCATAAGGATGAACTCGCGTTTCTTGCTGTTCGTTCTTCCCGGTACCTCAAGATAACGGCTTAAATTCGACGGCACCTGGAGGATGGCAAAATAAGGTTCGTCCTCCGGATCGTCGCCTTCCTTCATCAGCACGACCGCCAAATATAAAGCCTGTGTCCGCACCAACGGAAAAGGCCGCGACTGGTCGACCGCCATCGGCGTCAGCACGGGGAACACGATATCGTGGTAATATTCGTCCATCGCTTTGCGCTGGGTTACGTTCAAATCGTCGTATTCGGTAAAAGTAATGCCTTCTTTGCCCAACTGCCGGATCATGTCCCGGTACGTCCTGTATTGCTCTGTCACCATTTTGGAGGAGCGCTTCATGACGCGTTTGAACAGTCCGGCGGGCGTGTAGCCGGTGAAATCCTTTTTCGTATGGCCCGCTTTGATCTGATCCTTGATGCCGGCTACACGGACGCTCATAAACTCGTCTAAATTGGAAGAAACGATCGATAAAAATTTGACGCGTTCGAGCAGCGGCGTCTCGGGGTCCTGCGCCTCCTCCAGCACGCGCCAGTTGAATTCGACCCAGCTTAAATCGCGGTTTAGATAATGGTTGGCCGTCTCACGTGCGGCAGTGTCCTTCATAAGGTAGTAAACCCTCCATGGTCATTCACCGTTTAACTTCATTTTTCTGCTTCTTTCATCGTAATTCGACAATGTTAAGCGAGCGCGCTCTTTTTGTTAATTTTATGTAAACGCAAGGGAAAATACACCTAAATTTTCTTCAAGGCGGATTCAAAAAGAGCTTTATCATTATACAACGAAAAGAGCTCCCGAAGGAACTAGCCTCTTCAGGAACTCTTTACATGACAATTATTGAAAAAAAGGGACCTACTCGGTTGGCGGCAGGACGGTTCTGGCGATTTTTCCGTCCAAGGCTTCGTAATCGTAATATCGGATCGTATCGTACAGCTCCTTGCGGGTTTGCATGTCTTGAAGCGACCCCGCTTGCGTTCCGGTGCGGCTGATTTCCGAAAAAACGCGCTCGTAGGCTTTCGCCGCTACCCGCAGCGAGGTTACCGGATAAATGACTATATCGAAGCCCCAAGCCTCGAACTGCTCCGCGGTATAATACGGCGTTTTTCCGAACTCTGTCATGTTCGCCAGCAGCGGCGCGTCGATGGCGGCGCGGAATCGCTTGAACTCCTCCTCGCTCTCCAGCGCCTCGGGAAAAATCCCGTCCGCTCCCGCCGCCAAATAATGCTTGGCCCGGTCAACCGCCGCTTCGAAGCCTTCTACGCTTTTGGCGTCCGTGCGGGCAATGACGACGAGCGTTGGGCTGATTTCTTTGATCGTTTTGATTTTTTGCATCATTTCTTCGGTTGAAACAAGCTTTTTGCCGTTCAAGTGGCCGCATTTCTTCGGCAGTTCCTGGTCCTCGATCTGGACAGCGGCCGCCTTGGCTTCGACCATTTCCTTGGCCGTCCGGGCCGCGTTCAAGATGCCGCCGTAGCCGGTATCGATATCGACCAGCAGCGGAAGCATGGAGGCGCGAACGAGCTCACGAGCCCGGTCCGCGACCTCATTCGAATAAATGAGCCCGAGATCCGGCAAGCCCCGGCTGGCCGTATAGGCGGCGCCGGACAAATAAAGCGACTCGAAGCCGAACTGCGCGGCTATTCTGGCTGCCATCCCGTCGTGCGTACCTGGGATTTTGAGAATCGGGCCGGTTTCCATCCGTTTCCGAAAAAAGGCAGCCAGCTCCCGTTGCTCCTTCTCTTGCTCCATTAACCAAGCCATCGTTACTCCTCCCGGGAAATCATATTCCGCAGCCTTACCGCTAAACTAGATGACGTACAGATTCATGTACTCATTGACCGGCATCTGCTCAAACCGCTCCAAGTCAAGCGACAGTTCGAGAATTTGTGCCGCTTTTCGCTTGGGAAACCTTGTCAGCAGGTTTGCTTCGAATTTATCGATCACCTTCGGCAGCCCTTCGGCCCGCCGTCTGCGGTGGCCGATCGGATATTCGCATTCCACCTTCGCTGTCTCCGTTCCGTCTTTGAACCGGATTTGGATCGCATTGGCAATCGACCGTTTGTCCGGATCGAGGTAATCCCGACTGTACTGCGGATTCTCCGTGACGACCATTTTCTCACGAAGCGCATCGATTCGTGGGTCGGCGGCCGCCTCATCCTCGTAATGCTCCGCCGTCAATTCGCCGTGCAGCAAGCCTACCCCTACCATATATTGGAGGCAGTGGTCGCGGTCCGCCGGGTTATGCAGCGGGCCTTTCTTATCGATGATGCGGATGGCCGATTCATGCGTCGTAATCGTAATCCGATCGATCTCGTCCAGCCGGTCCTTGATCTGCGGGTGCAGTGCAAAGGCGCATTCGACGGCGGTCTGGGCGTGGAACTCGGCCGGGAAGGAGATTTTAAACAACACGTTCTCCATCACGTAAGAGCCGAGCGGGCGCGCAAGCTTCAACGGCTTGCCCTGGAACAAAACGTCCTGGAAGCCCCAGGTTTTGGCCGAAAGCGCGGTAGCGTACCCCATTTCGCCGTTGACGGCCATGAGGGCCAGACGGACGGCGCGGCTGGTTGCGTCTCCGGCCGCCCACGATTTGCGCGATCCCGTATTCGGTGCGTGCCTGTACGTGCGCAAGATTCCGCCGTCCAGCCACGCGTTGGAAAGCGCGTTGACCACCTCGTCCCGGGTGCCGCCCAACATCGCCGTGACGACAGCCGTTGAAGCGATCTTCACCAGCAGCACGTGATCCAAGCCGACGCGGTTGAAGCTGTTTTCAAGTGCGAGCACCCCCTGAATTTCGTGCGCCTTCACGGCGGCGTCCAGCACGTCCCGCATCCGCAAAGGGGCTTTGCCTTCCGCGATCCGGACGCGGCTGAGATAGTCGGCTACCGCCAAAATGCCGCCCAGATTGTCCGAAGGGTGGCCCCATTCGGCGGCCAGCCACGTATCGTTGTAATCGAGCCAGCGGATCATGCACCCGATGTTGAACGCCCCGTGTACAGGATCGAGCTCATAGCGGGTTCCCGGCACCCGGCAGCCGTGAGCCACGGTGACGCCCGGCACGACCGGTCCGAGATGCTTCGCGCATTCCGGAAAGCGCAGCGCCAAAATGGCGGTACCTAGTGAGTCCAAGACGACGTGCTGTGCTATGCGCCGGGCTTCCGGACTTTGGATTTCGTATTCCAGCGCGTAATCCGCGATGTCCACTAACAATTGATCCGCAGCGGATGCGGTTCGTCCTTGTTTATAGGCCATGGATGGGTTTGCTGCCATATCGATGTCTCCTCCCACTAGTTATGAGCCGACCGGGGCCGAATTGGGGTGCAGGTCACGCGGTCCCTTGTACAGGACACGAGGCCGGAAAAGCCGGTTGTTCGCATGCTGCTCCATCACATGCGCGCAGACGCCGACCGTCCGGGCGGCAAGAAAGACCGGGGTGAACAAGTCGATCGGAATACCCAGCAAATAATAAACCGGCGCAGCGTAGTAATCGAGGTTCGGATATAATCCTTTTTCGCGGTTCATCACCTCTTCGCCGATGACGCACATCCGGTACAGCTTCTCTTCGTTTTTGGCGGCCGCAAGCAGGGCTAGCGCCTCTTTCATCAGCATCGCGCGCGGGTCCGGCTTCTTCATGTACACCCGGTGGCCGAAGCCCATGATGCGCTCCTTGCGGGACAATTTGCCGAGGATCAGCGGCTCCATCCTATCCTCATCTCCCGCTTCCAGCAGCATCTTCATCACCGCTTCGTTCGCTCCGCCATGCAGCGTTCCTTTCAGCGAAGCGACGGCGCCGGTCAGCGCCCCGTACAGATCGGCCTGTGTGGACGCAATGACGCGTGCGGCAAAGGTCGAATTCGGCATTTCATGCTCGCTATATACGATCAGCGATTGGTCGAACGTCTTCTCTTCCATTTCGGAAGGAACCTTCCCGGTAATCATGTACAAAAAGTTGGCGCTGTACGAAAGGTCTTGGCGCGGCTCCACCAGAGGCTGCCGCATGGACGCATGATAGCTGCTTGCCACGATTTGGGGCACCTTGGCCAACAGCCGGATCGATTTGCGATAATTCGCCTCCCGCGACCGGTCCTCGATATCCTGGTCATAGCCGGCAATGGCGGAAATGCCCGTTCTTAGAGCATCCATCAGATGCGTCTGCTGCGGAAGCAGGCGCAGGATCGTCAACGCATCCTCCGGCAGTCCGTACTCCGTCTTGAGACTCAGTTCGAGAGCATTCCGCCATTCGGGCGTAGGCAGACTGCCGTCAAGCATTAGCGAAACGACATCCAAATAAGTAACGGTTTTGGCCAACTCGATAAGATCGTAACCCCGGAGCACAATTTGTTCCTTTTCGACATCCAAATAAGAAATTTCGGTCTCGCTTGCGATAACGTTTTCAAGGCCGGGCTGGAAAGATCCGCTCATCGTTCTTTTCGCTCCTCCCGATGGTTTGGCTTAGCCCCTTCAGTATATCTACCCTCTGGAAATCGCGTCCAATATCCGTTAAGTCCTTCCTGATATGCAGAACGTATCAAGCGGGCAAAAGGACGCTCATTCAAC
This sequence comes from Paenibacillus elgii NBRC 100335, assembly GCF_004000865.1. Classification (GTDB taxonomy): domain Bacteria; phylum Bacillota; class Bacilli; order Paenibacillales; family NBRC-103111; genus Paenibacillus_G; species Paenibacillus_G elgii. The sequence goes on from NZ_BIMB01000001.1 coordinate 313,865, forward strand.
GGCCGAACGCTTGGCCGAGCTTTAAAAATTCATGCAGCGCCGGCGACTTCTCGTCCTTCCGCCAAATAAACGCTGTTTCCAGAACGGCGGCTTCCCGAATGTCCCGGTATACGACCCCTTGATTTTGCTGATGCCGGAAAGACGCGGGAACTAAAGCAACCCCCATCCCTTCGGCTACAAAGGCGACAACGGTTAAGATTTCAGGCGCTTCCAGCGCAATGTTAGGCGAAAATCCGGCCTTATAGCATAAATGGATGACGGCATCGTGATAGGTAGAACCGTTTTGCCTAGGCGACAAAATAAACGGCTCGTGTTCCAAATCGCAGACGCTAAGCGATGGCCGGGCGGCCAACGGATGCGCCTCGGGAAGCACCGCCATAAACGGCTCGCGCATAAACAGCTCCGAATCCAAATGCGGACTGTGAATCGGGTTTCGCACAATTCCGAGCTGGATGCTTTTTTCGTGCAGCGCTTGCAGTTGGCTCCCGCTCTTCATTTGATGGAGCTTCAATTCCACCGAAGGAAAACGCAGCCGATACTGCTGCAGCAGCGGAACGATGTGATAGGTCGCGGAACCGACAAAGCCGATCGTCAGTCTGCCCGTTTGCCCCCGGCTCGCTTTCTCCGCCGCCTCACGCGCTTGCTCCACACGCGCTAACGCCGATCGCGACTCCTCCAGAAACACTTTCCCCGCCTCGGTTAATTCGACATGCTGCTTGCTTCGGGAAAACAACGCAAAGCCAAGCTCTTCCTCCAGCTTGCGGATTTGCTGGCTTAACGGGGGCTGCGCCATGTTGAGGCGCGCAGCCGCCCGGCCGAAATGCAGCTCCTCCGCAACGGTAACGAAGTATCGCAAATGACGCAGTTCCATCGTGCCTCTCCCCTTTTGATCGTTCCATCCTTCACTTGTACTTAAATTATACAATAAGGACGAATCATTTTGGAAAATATAGCATAAATAGGAGTAGGACCTGACCAAAAAGGCCAAGTCCTTCGTTATTTTTAGGTTAGACGGAATTCAAGATGCGCTTTAGCCCATGGTTTTGGCAAGCAGGGCATATAAATCCGGCACATCCCTGTCGATTCGCACCGGCTTCCAATCCTGATTCAGCCAGACGTGCTGCGTTCCCCCAGTGACCAGCAGTTCCTCACCGCGTTTAATTTCATAAGCGAACCGGATTCGAAGACTCGTTAACTCGACAATTTTGGTGTTAATCGTTACCAGATCGTCGTAACGGGCAGGCGAGCGGAATTTCAGGTCCGCTTCGATCACCGGCAGCAGCAGGCCGCGGGTCTCCAGCGCTTGATAAGGTAGACCCAGCTCGCGGATCATCTCGGTCCGGCCGACTTCAAACCAATTCAAATAGTTGGCGTGATACACGACGCCCATCTGGTCCGTCTCCTGATAGCGGACGCGTAAAGTATACTGCATACAAACCTCCTGAATCCCCTTGGAACATATGTTTGTAAAGAAAAGGAGCGAAACCGCTGTTCGATTTCGCTCCGCTTGTTCTGCTATCGTAAGGCTTCGACGACAATTTATTACAGCACGCGGGCGCGGCCGGAATAGATGACGCCGACTTCCGGATAGATGGATACTTCGTCGTTGTCTTTCAAGATGCCAAGCGCGTTGTCTACGCCGACGATGACCGGTTTGCCCAAGCTGATGCCGACAACCGCCGCATGGGACGTAATACCGCCCGTTTCGGTAACTACTGCCGCCGCTTTCTCGAAGGCCGGCATGTAGTCTTTATCGGTAGTCACGGTAACCAGAATGCAGCCCTCGGTCGTCTTCGCATTCGCTTCTTCGGCGGAGCGGGCCGTCACAACGTGGCCTGTGGCGATTTGCGTGCCGATCCCTTGGCCTTTGGCAATCATTTCACCGATTTGATGAACTTTGATCAAGTTAGTCGTCCCGGAGCGGCCAACCGGTACGCCCGCAGTGATGACGACAAGATCGCCCAAGCTGACGAGGCCAGACTTCACGCTAGCGTCTACGGCATGCTCGAACAATTGGTCCGTCGAAGTGCATGTCTCGCCCTTCACCGGAATAACGCCCCATACGAGCGACAGACGGCGCAGCACGCGATCGTTCGGCGTTACCGCGATGATCGGCGCTTTCGGACGGTACTTGGACACCATGCGCGCCGTATAGCCGCTTTCCGTGGAAGTCAGAATCGCTTTGGCGTCCAGATCAAGCGCCGAGTTCGCTACCGCTTGGCTGATCGCCTCGGTTACGGTCGTCTGCTGCGCATTGCTTTGACGAATAAAGATTTCACGGTATTCCAGCGCCGATTCCGCACGCTCAGCGATGCGGGCCATCGTCTGAACGGACTCTACCGGGTATTTTCCTGCCGCCGTTTCACCCGACAGCATCACGGCATCCGTGCCGTCGAAGATTGCGTTCGCCACGTCGCTCGCTTCCGCACGCGTCGGGCGCGGGTTGCGCTGCATGGAGTCCAGCATCATCGTAGCCGTAATAACCGGCTTGCCAACCTGGTTACACTTTTTGATCATCGCTTTTTGCACGATCGGCACGTCTTCGGCCGGAATTTCCACGCCGAGATCGCCGCGCGCTACCATGAGACCGTCGGATACCTCCAAAATTTCGTCGAGGTTTTCCACGCCTTCCTGGTTTTCGATTTTGGAGATGATTTGAATATGCGTTGCGTTATGGCGGTCCAGAATTTCGCGGATCTCAAGGACGTCGCTCGCTTTGCGCACGAAAGAAGCAGCGATAAAATCCACTCCCTGCTGAATGCCGAAAATGATATCGTTCGCGTCTTTTTCCGTGATGCCCGGCAGGTTGATTTTTACCCCCGGCACGTTCACGCCTTTCTTGCCTCCGAGCAGTCCGCCGTTTTTAATCCGGCACACGATATCCGTTCCGCGGATATCCTCGACTGTCAATCCGATCAAGCCGTCATCGATCAGGATAGTGGAGCCGATCTTGACGTCCTTGTACAGGTCGTTGTATGTGATGGAAACGCGCTCGGCGTCGCCGAGTACTTCCTCCGTCGTTAAAGTAATCAGATTGTCTTGGAGCAGTTCGACTTTTTGATCGTCCTTCAGCTTGCCGGTCCGGATTTCCGGTCCTTTAGTATCAAGCAGAATGGCTACGCTTTTGCCGAGCTCCTGACAAGCTTGACGCACGTTCTTGATTCTGTTGCCATGCTCTTCGAAATCGCCGTGGGAGAAGTTCAGACGAGCAACGTTCATCCCTGCATCAATCAGTTTCTTGAACATGTCCAGCGATTCGCTGACCGGTCCGATGGTACACACAATTTTTGTTTTACGCATGATTTCCCTCCTGGATGGTGGTGAACCGACCGATGTGTCTAAATTTATTATAGCGGTCTTCTATTAATTCATTCTCCGTCATCTTGAGCAATTCCTGCAAGTGGGTCCACAACATTTGCTTAATCGATTCCGCCTGCAAGGCAACATCCCGATGGGCACCGCCCTTCGGTTCGGGAATGATCGCATCGATAACGCCGAGCTTCAAAATTTCGTCCGCCGTAATCTTCATCGCTTCGGCTGCTTCCATCGATTTCGAAGCGTCTTTATATAAAATCGAGGCTGCGCCTTCCGGGCTGATGACCGAATAAATCGCATTTTCAAGCATAAATACGCGGTTGCCTACGCCAAGCGCCAGAGCGCCGCCGCTGCCGCCTTCGCCGATGACGACGCACAAGACGGGCACCCGCAAGGACGCCATTTCCATCAGGTTCCGGGCGATGGCTTCCCCTTGTCCTCTCTCTTCCGCTGCATTGCCGGGATAAGCACCTTTCGTATCGATGAACGTGATGATGGGGCGCTTGAACTTGTCCGCCTGCTTCATAAAGCGCAGCGCTTTGCGGAAGCCTTCCGGATGCGGGCTGCCAAAGTGACGCGCAATGTTGTCCTTCGTATCTTTCCCTTTCTGATGGCCGACCACCGTCACCGGGATGCCGTTAAAGCGCGCGATGCCGCCCACAATGGCCAGGTCGTCGCCGAATAAACGGTCCCCGTGCAGCTCGATGAAATCGGTGAACAAATGCTGAATGTAGTCAAGTGTCGTCGGACGCTGCGGATGACGGGCGACCTGCATTTTTTGCCGGGTCGACATGCCGGCGTACAATTCCGTTTCGAGCTGCTCCAGCCGCTGCTCCAAGCGCTTGATCTCCTCCGAGAAATCGATCTGCTTGTCCGCTCCGAACTTGCGCAGCTCGTCGATTTTAGCCCGAAGCTCGACTAGCGGCTGCTCAAAAGGCATTTCACTAGCCATTCACGGTTTCCTCCTTTACCGCGTGCATGCTAAGAAGACGGGTCAGCGTACTGCGCATTTCTTTGCGGTGCGAGACCAGGTCCACTTGTCCATGCTTCAGGTTGAATTCCGCCGTTTGGAAGCCTGGCGGCAGCTTGATTCTCATCGTCTGTTCGATGACGCGTCCGCCGGTAAAGCCGAACGCCGCGCCCGGCTCCGCAATAATGTAGTCTCCAAGCATCGCGAAGCTCGCGCTGACGCCGCCGAAGGTTGGGTCGGTAATGACGGAAATGTACAGGCCGCCCTGCTCGTTCAGCTTGGCGATCGCCGCGCTCGTTTTCGCCATCTGCATCAGGCTGAGAATACTTTCCTGCATCCGCGCGCCGCCCGATGTGGAGAAAATGATAAGCGGCCGGTTCGTCCGGGTTGCATACTCGATCGCGTTCGTCACCTTTTCGCCGACAACCGATCCGAGCGATCCGCCCATAAAGTCGAAGCTCATCACCGCTACGACAACCGGATACCCTCCGATCGTTCCTTCGCCGGTAATAACAGCGTCCTGCATACCGGTAGCTTCGACCGCTTTGTTGTACTTGGCTATGTAAGCAGGGAATTCCAGCGGGTCCTGGGATGCCATCTCGCTGTCAAATTCTACAAAGCGGCCTTCGTCCATCGTCATCTGGATGCGCTCTACGGCATTCAGCTTGTAATGGTACTCGCAAGCGGTACATACCTTCAAATTTTTATCAAGTTCTTTGTTGTACTGGATCGTTCCGCACTTGGGACACTTGTTCATCAGGCCTTCCGGGATTTCACGCTTCGGACGCTCTTCGGGAACGTCGATAGCTCCGTCCATCACCCGGTTCGGAGCCGTCCTGTCCACGGAAGGAACCGTGGCATATTTTCTTTTCTTCTGAAACAAGTCTTTAAATTGCACACTTACACCTCGCTTGCAGTATTTTGGGACTTGTTTAGGATCTATGCAAAATGGAGTTCAGCACTTCCTGAACCTCTTCCAATTCGCCTTCGGGAACGACGATTTCAAACTGATTTTTGGTCATGTTGATCGCGCGGACTTGAACAAGGAAGCCTTCTTCCGTCAGTCTTTGCTTGATTCTTTCAGCGATTTTAGCGGTCGGAGCGATATAAATAACCGTCCACATGAAAAAAGACCTCCCGAACATAATGCAATAATGATATCATAAGTGCACTTTTTCCCGCAACCGAAGCCCGGTATGCCGGAAGGGAGGTCTTATCCTTAAGATGTGCACCGCTTCGACAATTCGGCAAATCTCGACATCAGGTTTGCGGCGGGAGGCCGTCCACCTCGTCTTGATGCTTGTGCGCGATCCGGGCCGAAGCCGCGGCGGCCAACCCCGCCACCAGATCGTCCAAAAAAACGTGAATGCGCTTCGGATGGTCATTCAGCTCGCGGATGATGCCCGGCTTCTTCTTGTCCAAGTAACCGAAGCTGGTCAGCCCGACCATGCCATATACGTGAACGATGCCGAGCGCCAAGGTCTCGTCCACGCCGTACAAGGGCGCGTCCGTCTCCATCAGTCCCTGCAGCGGCTCGGGCAGCTCCTTTCGTTCGGCCAGCTCGTCCAGCGCGATTCCGGTATACAGCACGTATTGGACTTCGCGCTTTTGGAGTACCGTCATCACGCTCTCGATGCATGCCTCCGCGGAAAGCGCGGGATTATAGGGGAGCTGCAGCTCGCGCACAATGTCCGCTATGCGTTCGACGGTTACGCCGCGCTTCTTCAAATATTCGACAATAGGCTGGCAGGACATAAAAACAACGCCTCCTCCGGTTCCATTCGTAACTCGTGCAAAACCGGCGAGTCTCACGTCTCGCCGAACTGGGTGCAGGTTACTAAATGTATGCGGAGGAGGCGCGATTTATTTCACTTTTACGCTCTCTTTGCCGAGCAGCTCCTCAATGCGAGCGAACAGCTCGGGAGACGGCTTTACTTTGTATTGGTCGCTTAAGCCAAGCGTTTTTTGGGTCCGCTCGTAGTATAGCACAACCGGCAACGGACCGCCATGTCCGGCGATCAGCCGCTTGAGCGATTCCAGCACCGCCGGCTGCTCGCGCTGCGGCGAGATGCGCATGTAGACGCGCTGCCCCATCGTTGCGGCGCGGGGACCGCTAGCGGCAGCTTCAGCGGCCCGTGCGGGCGGGTCCGCAGCCTTGCGCTCCGCCCCCTTGGGCGCTTGATCCGCCGCCGGGGAAGCCGCCGCCGCGTACCGGCTTCGCGACTCGCGGGCAGCCTCCGCCGAAGCTGAGCCGCGGGGCGTAGAGCCCGAAGCGCGCCGCTGACCGCTTCGCGGGGAGCCCGCAGGGAGCGGGGCCGGCTTGACCGCCTTCTGCTCCAGGTGCGGATCGTCCAGCGCGATAAGCTGATCGGCCAGCAGCTTGTAGTCTTCGTCCCCGAGCTGAAGCTTGGCGACGACCAGCACGGGCTTGCCCTTCTGCACCAGCGGGGCGTACTTTTTCCACGTTTCCGGGAACAGCACGACCTCCGCCTTGCCGACACGATCCTCCAGCTCCATAAACGCCATCGGCTGGCCTTTTTTCGTGACGATTGTCTTGTTCGAGATGACCAGACCGGCGACCATGACGTCGCTGCCGTCCGGGTACTCCTGAAGCCGGGAAAGCAGGTCCATTTCCAGCTTCTGCAGCACCGCATCGAAATCGTCTAGCGGGCTGCCGGAAATGTACAGGCCGAGCAGCTCCCGCTCCAGCTCCAGCTTTTGCGTCAGCGTGAACGGAGGAATCTCGGGATATTCGACCTCCCAGCTGACCTCCTCCGTGAAGCCGTCGAGCACAAGCTGCAGATCTTCGCGGTCCTTGCGCCACTTGACCGCCGCATCGACGGCGTCTTCCAGCATTGCGAGCTGCTGGGACCGGTGACCCGGCAGCGAATCGAGCGCGCCGCCTTGAATCAGCGACTCCATCACGCGCTTGTTGCATAAGCGCAGATCGACGCGCCGGCAAAAGTCGATCAAGCTGGCATAGGCGCCCGTACGGCGTTCTGCGATGATCGATTCGATCGCGTGCGTCCCGACGTTCTTGATCGCCGCGAGGCCGAAGCGAATCGCGCCGCCGTTCTCCGTTGCAACCGGCGTAAACAGAAAGCCGCTTTCGTTCACGTCGGGCGGGAGCACGGCGATGCCCATGCGGCGGCAATCGTCGGCATATTCCGCGATTTTATGATGGCTGCCCGTCACCGCGGTCAGCATCGACGCCATGAACGGCACGGGGTAATGCGCCTTCAGATACGCCGTCTGGAACGCGAGCACGCCGTAAGCCGTCGCATGCGCCCGCGGGTAGCCATAGTCAGCGAAGCGGACGATCATGTCGTATACCCGGTTCGCCTCGGCTTCGCTATAGCCTTGGCTGAGGCTTCCTTTCACGAAGTGGCCGCGCTCCTTGTCCAGCACTTCCCGCTTCTTCTTGCTAACCGCCCGACGCAGCAAATCCGCTTCGCCGAGGCTGAACCCGGCCATCTTCGAAGCGATCTGCATGATCTGCTCCTGATAAATGATGATCCCGCACGTGTCCCGAAGAATCGGCTCCAGCGCTTCATGCGGGTATTCTACCGGCTGTAGCCCGTGCTTGCAGGCGATATATTTCGGGATGAATTCCATCGGGCCCGGCCGGTAAAGCGCGAGCACCGAGATGATATCCTCAAAGTTCGACGGCCGCAGCTCCTTCAGCACGCGGCGCATGCCGGCCGACTCCAGCTGGAAAATGCCCGTCGTATCACCCCGGCTGAGCAGCTCGTACGTCGCCGGATCATCCGCCGGAACCTTCGTCCAATCGAAGGGCGCCCCCGTCTGCTCGCTGATCCATTCCAGCGTGCGCTCGATGATGGACAGCGTCCGCAGGCCGAGAAAGTCCATCTTCAGCAGGCCGATCGATTCCAGATGCTCCATCGTATACTGCGTCAGCGCCGTCTGCTCGGTTCCTTCCTGCAGCGGCACGTACTGCGTCAGCGGCTCGCGCGAAATGACCACGCCCGCGGCATGGGTGGAGGCGTGGCGCGGCATGCCTTCCACCTTCATCGCCAGCTCCAGCAACTCCGCCGTCTTCGGCTGCTTGGCGGCAAGCGCCTTCAGGTCGGGGCTCGTGCGCAGCGCCTCCTCCAGCGTCATGCCGAGCTGATGCGGGATCAGCTTGGCGGCGCGGTCCACCTCGCCGTAAGGCATGTTCAGCACCCGGCCGACGTCGCGCACCGCTCCTTTGGCAGCCATCGTTCCGAAGGTAATAATTTGCGCCACCCGGTCCCGGCCGTACTTGCGCACGACATAGTCGATCACCTCGTCGCGCCGGAGGTCGCTGAAGTCGATATCGATATCGGGCATCGATACCCGCTCGGGGTTCAGGAACCGCTCGAACAGCAGGTTATAGCGGATCGGGTCCACATCGGTGATGCGCAGCACGTAGGCGACGATGCTCCCCGCCGACGACCCCCGTCCGGGTCCGGTCGCGATCCCCTGCTCGTGGGCGAAGCGGATGAAGTCCCATACGATCAGAAAATAATCGGAATACCCCATCCGCTCGATGACGGACAGCTCGTAATGCAGCCGTTCTTCCAACTTGCTCCGCCACGCCGCGTCGTTCCATTCCTCAGCCGCGCCGTAACGCTGCTCCAGGCCCTGCCGACAAAGCCCGGCGAGATACGTCCCGGCCGTCATGCCGTCCGGAATCGGGGCAAATTCCGGTAAAATCGACTGCCCGAATTCGAGCTCGAGGTCGCATCGCCGAGCTACTTCCAGCGTATTGTCAAGCGCCTCCGGCGCATGGGCGAACAGCTCCGCCATCTCGTCCGGGCTTTTCAAATAAAGCTGCGACGTATGAAACTTAAGCCGCGCTTCGTCGTCGATCGTTTTGCCCGTACCTATGCAAATGAGGATGTCCTGAACGGCATGGTCCGGTTCGTGAACGTAGTGCACGTCGTTGGTCGCGACCAGCGGAATGCCGGTGTCGCGGGCAAGCCGGAGCATGTCCTGCAGCACTTTCTTTTGCTCCGTCAGGCCGTGGTCCTGCAGCTCCAAGAAGAAGTCGTCTCCGAAGATCGCGCGGTAACGAAGCGCCGCCTCCTTCGCCTCGTCGTAACGCCCGTGCAGCAGATGCTGCGACACCTCGCTGCCAAGGCACGAGCTGGTGCAGATCAGCCCTTCCGCATAGCGCTCCAGATGCTCCAGATCGATCCGCGGCTTATAGTGATAGCCTTCCAAATGTCCGATGGAGCACAGCTTCATTAGATTTTGGTAGCCGGTTTTATTTTTGGCGAGCAGAATCAGGTGGTAGATCGGCTGCTCTTGACGGCTGCCCTTTTGCCGGATGGAGGCAGAAGTGAAATAAACCTCACACCCGATAATCGGCTTGATCCCCCGCTGCTTGCACGCTTTATAAAAAGGAATGGCGCCGTACATCACCCCGTGATCCGTAAGCGCCAGCGCCTTCATGCCGAGCTCGGCCGCACGGCCGACCAAATCGTCGATGCGCGCGGCACCGTCGAGCAGACTGTATTCGCTGTGCACATGCAAATGTACGAAATCGCCCATCCGGGCCGCCTCCCCGCGTTTGAAATATTTATCCATAGTTTAGCATAATGCGAACAAGTGTGCCATATATTTAGTAAGGCGAAGTCGGCCAAGCCCCGAACGGCTGGGAACGGCTCGACAGGAAAGGATGAGGAACGATGTCTCCGTTTGTATCCAGATGCTTTCTTGATTTTTTCGTGGCGTTCGGAGTCGTGCTCGGGGGGACGATGCTGGCCGGCATCGGCGCCGTATTGACGCTCGAACCGCCGGTGTACCGGATGACGAGCGTCGCGGAGCAAATCAAAATTTGGGCGATCGTCGCCGCCATCGGCGGAACGATCGATCCGATCCGCGCGATTGAGACGCATTTTATCGAGGGACACATCTCCCCGGCGATCAAGCAAATCTTGTACATCGTCTGCGCCTTCGTCGGCGCGCATATGGGCTCGACCCTGATCCAGTGGATCTGCAAAGGAGGTAGCGAAGGGTGAAGGAGCCCGCTTCCGGTTCGTCCGGCGGTTTTTTGCGTGCGGCGGGCCTTCTTATGGCCGGGATGGTCATCGGCGCCGCCCTGTTTCTGAGCGTGTACAATCAACGCTTGAATATGATGATCGAGCAGAACCGGGAGCTGCTCTCCGCCAAGGTGGATCTGGAGGTCAAGATCGCCGATTTGACCAAAACGAAAAATCAGCAGACGACGATCAATCTCCTGAACATTTATATCGAACCCGCTGAGCACACGACGCTCGACAAGGTGACGGAAAGCGAGCTGAAGCGCCGCATTCACGGCGATTTGAAAAAAATCGTCGTCGGCCGCAAAATATCGGATTTCGCCGCCATGCCCGACGTGTACGAGCAGATTTTGACGGAGAAGCCTTACGTCGGCGTGCTGGATAAGGATTATATCGTACAGTCCGTCAAATGGATCGTGCTGACGCAAACGGAGCTGAAGGTATGGGTCACGGTCAAAGAGTGGAAACGCATCCCGCTCTCGTATTCTCCCGCTCCCGGTTGATTTCCCGGGCGGAAATCGCTAAAGTGGAAGCAGAACCCGTACATAAGGATGTGCCGCTCAAGATGCAAACCATTCAATGGACGCTCAGCGTGCTGATCGTCATCTTCCTCGTATTATCTTTATATTTCAGCGTGCGTTACCGCCGGGAAGCGGAACCGAAGCAGCGCGGCCTGTACTCGGCCCGGATGAACATCTGCATGGGACTTATGCTTGTCGTCATCGCCATATCCCAACTGTTCTTCTTCGAAGATTCCGCAACCCGCCGCATCTTCGGAACCGTCTGCCTGCTGCTCGGCTTGTTCAATCTGTTTGCGGGCATCCGCAATCACAATCTGTTCAGCCGGAAATAAACCTTCCGCCCGCTGGGCCCGTGAAACCCGTGAAGCCGTTTCAACTCAGCCGTGTTTTCGCGGGCTAAGCGGCTTCGCAGCCGCCCTCTCCCCCTTTAAGGCTCGAATACTTGTGCCGTCAGCATCGCCTTGGCCACCAAGACCCCGTCGAGATGCATCTCGACATCGATTTTGCCGAATTTGCGGCTCACCTCGATGATGCGGGGACGAATTTCTACCGCGCTGTCAATCTGCACCGGCTTGATAAAATACGAAGCCATGTTGTCCAGCACCAAGTCGCCCTTCTTGACATCCTGCACCGCGTGATAAGCGGCCTGCGTCATCAGCACCGTCAGCACGCCTTCGGAGACGGTGCCAAGCCGATTCGTCATCTGCGGGGTGATCGTTCCGCGAAAAACGGCATGCCCGTCCCCGTCCTTCTCCTCGCAGAAGCCCGACCAGATTAAATCCTCGAACGTCTCCCCGTGCTGCGGCTGGCGCTGAATATGCTGCATCGCCTTCAGCACGTCCTTGCGGCTGATAACGCCGGTCAGCTTGCGGCTCATGTCGATGATCGGCAGCAGCTCGATGCCCTCCCATACCATCAGATGGGCCGCCGCCGCCACCGACGTATTTGCGCTTGCCGTCACCGGTCCCCGGGTCATCCGCTTGTCGATCGTCTGGTCCGGCTCGGCGCCGATCAAATCCTTCGACGTAATCATGCCGATGACGCGGTTCCACTCGTCCACCACCGGAAAACGGCTGTGTCCGGTTTCCTCGTGCAGCCGCTGCCAGTCTTTCAGCGTATGGTGCGCCTTTAGTGCGTATACCTGCATCGATTGGGGGACGATGTCCTCGATCAGCAAAATTTTCTTCTTGATCAGCCGGTCGTAAATCGCCCGGTTGATCAAGGATGCGACCGTGAACGTATCGTAGCTGCTGGAAATGATAGGAAGCTCGAGCCGGTCGGCAAGCGCCTTGACCTCCTCACTTGTCCCGAAGCCGCCCGTAATCAGCACGCCCGCCCCTTGCTCCAGCGCGCCCAGATGCGCCGTGCTCCGGTTTCCGACGATCAGCAGGCTGCCCGGATCGATATAGCGCATCATTGCATCCTGCTCCATCGCGCCGATGACGAACTTGTTCAAGGTTTTGTCCAAACCCGCCATGCCGCCGAGCACTTCGCCGTCGACCATATTCACGACTTCCGCGAACGTCAGCTTATCCATCTGGTCGCGCAGCTTTTTCTCGACGCGGACCGTACCTACCCGCTCCTTCGTCGCCACCAGCCCGATTGCATCTGCCTCCTTAATCGCGCGGTAAGCCGTTCCTTCGCTGACCCCCAGCATCTCGGCGATTTTACGGACGGAGATTTTGCTGCCGATTTTCAAGCTCTCGATATATTTCAAGATTTGTTCGTGCTTCGTTGCGGTTTCCTGCACGTTGGTCGATTCGGTTTCACTCATCTGTCTCACCAATCCATTCTATTCCTGTATCACTCTGTACTATATCTTATCATTTTTTTGGCGCGAAAAAAACTGTGCTCGGGACTCGACGTAGCCGGGGCAGAAAAAAAGTCCGTTTCCCACCGCGCAAGGTGT
>NZ_BIMB01000002.1 GCF_004000865.1 Paenibacillus elgii NBRC 100335
GTCCGAGACAGGCTCTTTATTCTTTCTGCCAGCGACAGCGTTACGGCACAAGCAAGCTGTCCAGATGCCGCGAAATGATCCCCGCAATTTCATCCGCACGGATAACCTCGGGCGCGATGACGCCGTGTACGAGCAGTCCGTCCACCAACGCGTGGAACCGTTTCGCTTCCAGCTCCGTGTCAAGCCCCGGCTTCAGCAGCTGCGACTCGACGAGGAATTCGAAGACGTTGCGGAACACGTCCCGCAGCGAATCGTGAATTTCCCGGCTCAGCGGCCTCAAGTCCGGCTCGGTCAGAGCAAAAGTCGAAAAGGCCACCCAGATTTGACTTTCCGCCAAGCGGTCTTCGTCCAGCGGCACGATTTGACCGATAAGCGTTTCGATATTTCTCCGGGGATCGCCGTCCTGCGGCAGCGACTGTATACGTTTTTTTATTCGTTCGGCGACAAGCCGCATGGAGAAAGCCAATAAAGCCGGTTGCGAATCGAAGTAATGACGCAGCGAGCCAAGAGACATGCCGGCTTCCCTGGCGACACTGCGCACGCTGACCCCTTCCAGCCCTTCCCGGCGAATAATCCGCCACACCGCTTCCGCCAACTGCTCCCGTCGTTCTTCATGATTTACGATTTTAGGCATGTCCCGATTATAGCACGGTTGTTTTTTTTAATACAACAATGCTAAAATAAACCCTGCTTAGTAATACAAGTGTATCAAAAAAAGAAAAGAAAGGACTGATTGTATGACGATAGCTGCATTTATTATCGGTTGTGAAATTGGCTTCTGGGTGTTCGTCGTCGCCGGACTTGTCTTCCGCTATATTTTGGGCATGAAACGAATCGGAGCTCTTTTGCTGGTCGCCACGCCGGTGGTCGATCTGGTCCTGATTATCGCGACCGTCATTGATTTGCGCAACGGGGCGACCGCGAGCTTCGTACACAGCCTCGCCGCCGTCTATATCGGCGTATCCGTCGCCTTCGGACACCGGATGATCCGGTGGGCCGACACACGGTTCGCACATCGGTTCGCAGGGGCCCCGGCGCCCGAACCTAAGCCGAAGCACGGCCCCGCCCATGCCCGTCGCGAGCGGCAGTCGTGGTTTCTTCACCTGCTGGCCTGGATGATCGGCAGCGTGACTCTGCTCGGCATGATCTGGTTCGTCGACGACGAAAGCCGGACGGCAGAGTTGTGGGGCATGATCTCGCGCTGGGCGATCATACTGGGGATCGACTTTATATGGAGCTTCAGCTATACCTTCTGGCCCAAAAAAGCATAGCCGGATTTAGCTGAAACCTTATGCTCTTCTCGCACGTAAGAGTAAGACAATCGTACATTTTTTGCCAAAAGGAGATCGATGCTCATGCCTCGCCTAAAAATCCCCCGTTAACCCCGGGGACCGCCGCCTCCGTTCGTTCGAAGCCATGCGTGAAACCAATCCCATATTTTACCAAGGAGCGTGCAAACGAATGAACGGACCACAGGCGGTAACCAAAGAAGAAAGACGGGCCATTGCCCGTGAAATTGCCGACCGGCTTAAGCAGGTTTACGGCGACAGCATTAAAGCGCTCGGCCTCTACGGCTCCATGGCGCGCGGCACGGACGGGCCGTTCTCGGACACCGAGATGCTTTGCGTACTCCGCTCGGGAGACGAGCCGGTCGACTTCAGCCACGAATGGGCGTCTGGGGCCTGGAAAGCCGAGGTGAACGTGTACAGCGAGGAAGTGCTGCTGCAGTACGCCCGGACCGTCGAGGATACATGGCCTCTGTCCCACGGCGCCTTCCTTACGGCTCTGCCGCTGTACGACCCGGACGGCTTTTTCGATGACCTGAAAGCAGCAGTCCTATCACCGGACGAAGCCGATTTCCGGGAAAATATCCGAAGCATTCTGGTCGGCGAAATGTTCGAATTCGCCGGTAAATGGCGTAATGCGAACGCCCAGGGCCCGCGGACTTACCTGCCTTATCTGGCTATGGAAACCGCGCATTACGGCGCGATGCTCATCGGGCTGCATCATCGGACGACCTACTCAACGGGAGCCAAGGTCATTCCCGAAGCAATGACCCTGCCCAACCGGCCTGACGGCTTCGATGCGCTGGCACAGCTCGTACTGTCCGGCGAGCTGTCCGACCCGGACCGCGTCTTTCTGGCATGCGAGGCTTTCTGGAGCGGCCTGCAAGCGTGGGCGGAAGAACACGACTATGCGTTTATCACGGAACAAATTCCATTTTAAAAGCAATACGGCTTAAAGGCCCGCATCCGCTGCGGGCCTTTTCTATGCCTGCGGAGATTTTTATATTGACTGTACGTTCAGTCATAAATTATACTAAAGCTGCAAGGACCATGGCATCTTTTCCCTTCGGTTCGGTTAAGCGTCACGGTCCGGTCATCATTTTATCCGCTGTTGCGGAAAATACGTCTAAGGAGGAATCACGATGGATCTTCACTACGAAATTCATGGTGCGGGCGACGAGACGATCGTCCTGCTACACGGGGGCGGGACAGATATGCGCACCTGGCGATTCGTCATTCCGAGGCTTGCGGCGAACTATCGGGTCATTGCATTCGACGGTCGGGGAGCCGGACAATCGCCGGCGCCTGTCGAGCCCGCCAATTACGTTGAGGATGTAAAAATGGTTCTTGACCACTTCGGCCTGGAAAAGGCCATACTCGTCGGCCATTCCATGGGCGGCCAGATTGCCGTCGACTTCGACCTGACGTACCCCGAGCGGGTATCCAAGCTCGGGCTTATCGCCTGCTCCGTTACGGGCTTCCGGAATGCGCCGGACATTGAGGAGCGGTTCCAGCGCGTTCTCGCCGCGGTGCCGGATGTGGAAAAAATGACCGAGTTTTCGCTTGATTTTCCGTCCTATGACGTCGTCAAAGCAAGTCCGCATCTAGAGCTTATGACCGAGATGATTCGACACAATATCAAGCGATGGTTCGATTGGAAAAGCGGCGAATCGGTATGGCCCCAGCCTCCCGCCATCGAAAGGCTGGACCGGCTTGCGGCGCCGACTTTGTTCATGATCGGCACACTCGACCGCCCAGACCTGTTCCCGCTCGCCGAGCAATTCGGGCAGCTTCCGAATGCCCGCCTCGTGTGGATCGACGGCGCGGATCATATGCTTATGCTCACCCATCCCGACGAGGTCTCCCATACGATTTTGCAGTTTCTGGAGGAGTAACGACATGCCCCGAACGCCAGAGGAAAACGAACGGATTCGCCGCGCCGCCCGAGATAAAATTTTACACGCGGCCACGGAGCTTTTTATCGAGAAAGGATTTCATTCCGCCTCCATCGACGATGTAGCCAAGCGAGCGGACATTTCAAAGGGCCTGCTCTACAATTATTTCAAAGGCAAAGAGGAGCTCTTGGCCGCCATGGTCGATCTTCGTATCGAAGAGGTGCTCGAAGTGATGCAGGCCGCGGCTGCCAAAGAAACCCCTGCCGAGCAGCTGCGCCATATCGTTGAAGGGGCGCTGGACAACGTCCGCGAGCAGCCGGAAGTATTCCGCTTCTATTTGAACTTGTTCACCTGTCCGAGACAGGATGAAGTCGTGGCCAGGCACGGAAACCGACTGCTGGGCGCCTACGCGGAGCAGTTCGAGGCCCAATGCGAAATGTTCGGCAAGCTGGGGGCTCCCGATCCCCGGAAACGGTCCCTTCACTTCTCCTCGACGCTCCAAGGCATCATGCTGATGTATACTAACTATCCTTCGGGGTTCCCGCTGGACGACATGAAGGCGCAAACGATCGAGGAGTTTTGCGGCAATCGGAATTTGCAGCCGGACGGCTCCTGACTTCCCGCAGCTTCCGCTCCGTCGATAGGACGACGGCGGGAGCTCCTCCTATTCCAAGCCTTCTTCCCTTGTTCCAACAACACCATCGAACGGTTCGTTGCGCTCCAGAGTGCGGTTCAGCTTTTGCAGCATATCCCCGATTCCCCTGCTCCCGACCAGCGGAAAATAAATCCGTGTCTCCTCGGAAAACACCTCAGGAACGATCTCGGTAAACTTTTTGCCGCCAAGCACGACAACTTCTTCAAAGCGGTCCAACCGTTTTTCGCTTACTTGACGTTTCAACTCGTGCAATGAAATGATTTCCGGGTGACCGCTGCCAAAGGCGACATTGTAATTTTCATAAAGTTTATCATCCGGAAGCAAAAAACCGTGCTTGGCCGACAATATCGCCCAATGGTCAAAATAACGGTCCGCATACGCTTGACATTTTCGGTGAAGGGGAGAAATGTACGCCTGTTTGGCCGGGCAAGGACCCGACGGTGCGGCGGCGGTATCCCATATTTTTTTGGCTCCGCAAGGAATGATGCACAGTCTGTTCACGTTCGTCCCGCTCCTTCCGTCGTTGTGCGCAATAACCTGCGCTTCCTTAGCTGCCTGCCGCTATTGCTTCGCCGCGGGAACGGTCATCCCCTTCTTTTTCCCGAACCTGCAACCTTCCCCCCTTCTCGGACGTATATCCATTATCTTCTATATTTTACTGAGCCGAGGTGGAAGCGAAATGACAACGCATGTGAACATCGTACATTACCACCCTGATTATGCGGAAAGCGTAGCCGAGATGTGGAACCGAAGCCAAGACGAATGGGGCGGCGGACCGGCCGTCCGGACAGCCGAGCAGATTCGCCAGGACGAGGAAAACTCGGATGCTTTGGCCGTCTTTCTCGCTGTCTGCGACGGTCAAGTCGTCGGATACTGCAGTTTGGGCGAATACCGCGAGGATACCGGCGCGCTGTACATCCAGCTGTTGAACGTACGCCCGGATTACCATGGCCGCAAAATCGGCAAAATACTCGTGCTGCGGGCGGTGGAGGAAACGATCCGCCTGGGCTGGCCTCGTGTCGATCTGTACACTTGGGAAGCCAATATGAAGGCGGTGCCGCTGTACAAGAAATGCGGCTTTTTCTGGGAAGACCGCGAGGACGCGACGCACTTCATGAACTTTATCCCCCAGGTGGCGGCTTGCGAAGCGCTTGCCCCCTATCTTCAAGATATCGATTGGTACGCCGATTTGAAGCGGACGATCGAAGTGAAACCGGACGGCCATAAAGCGAACGGCTTCGATACATACACTTACGCGTGGTCCAAGAACGGTCAATCGCTTCGCGTCGATATCGAGCGCAGAGGCCGCGGCATCTGCCTCATCGAAACGAAGGACTACTTGCTGTCCGCCGCCGCCGAACAGGCCGAGCCGGTGTTCGGAAGCGAGTATACTATAGAATACCGCATCGTGAACAAATCGGGCGCCCCGCTTAAGCTTGAGCTCCAGGGCGAATCGGACCGGAATGTGACCTTCGATTGGAAAAGCGAGCTGCAAGTGGACGGCGAAGAACAGATCGCCGCGCGCTTCTTCGTCGGAGCCATCGAGGAAGAGCAGAGCGAATGGCGTACCTGCCCGGCCGTGCAGACGCGGGTGCGAATTAACGGCCTGGAAGCGCTGCTCAAGGTCGGCGTCGTGCCGAAATTTCCGGCCGGCCTGACGATGCGGGTGCCGGATGCAAGGCATGCGCTTGGCGGGGATTACGTCCTGTACCTCGATATGGAAAACCATTTCCCCGAGACGGTCTCGTTCTCCTTCGAGCTGCCGGAACAAGCTTGGCTTGCGCTCGGGCAACGGGCTTTCGAAGCGCGCCTGACCGCGAAGGAGCGGATCTCGTTGGCGGTTCCGTACCGCCTGCTCGACCACGGCTTCTACCAAGCCCTGCTTCAAATCCGGGCCGTTCCGGACAACGGGCCGGAGGTGACGTTCACCCGTTTCGTTGGCGGAGCCTTCGGGGGACCCGGGGCGATGTTTACCGGAGAGACGGAGGACAACCGGGTTGCCGTGAACGGCAGCTATGAGATCGAATACGATAAAGATCACAACGAAACGTTCCTTCGGGCCTGGAACCGGAAGGACGAGCGGATCATGCTGCTCCCGCCGTCGATAGGCAAGCCGTATTCCGCCGAGTTTACCCAAAAGAAGCCGATACGTGTGGAGCCAAAAGAAGAACGGGGAGCGGTCGGCTTCCGCCATACGTACCGCTCGGATGCGTTCCCGCAGCTGCTGCTGCATCTTCACACGCTCCTGTACGCCGACGGAACGGCGAAGCTGTGGCAGGATCTGGAAAACGACTCGGACGCCCCCGTCGTCAGCGAAATGTGGGTCTCCCAGCGCATTCGTCACGACTTGTACGGAATCGTTCTGCCTTATGACGGTCAAATCGTCGAAACGACCGAATCCCACGGCATCGATTTCGAGTACTGGGACGGCTCCAAAATTAGCGAGCCTTGGCTCTTCGCCCGCGGCGCCAGAAGCGCAAACGGAATTTGCTGGTCCGATAATCACCGGATGAATATGGGCGATTGGTATTTGGAGCTGGAAACCCCCTTCGGACGGCTGGAAGCCGGAGAAACGAAAGCCTCGGATACGATCTTCTTGTCTATGGGCGGGTTCGACGATTGGACCTCGCTCCGGGATTTTGCCCTGAAGCGCATCGGGCAGGAAACGACTCCGCCGCCGATCGGCCATGTGGAGCTGACGGCCAATGAAGGAAATCCGTTCGTGCAGCCAGACGCGGAGGAAGTGCCGGTCACGCTTCGGGATGCGAAGCAGACCGTATGGGAAGGCGAGCTCTCCGCCCGCTACATGGATCCGGCCGAAACGCCGGAGCAGGTGCATTTGTCGCCTGACGAAGAGGCGGCGGAAGCCCGCTTCATGCTGCCTCGTCCGGCATCCCGCTGCCGCGTGGTCCGGGTGGAAGCGCGTCTAGGCGCGCATGAAGAGGCGTATCATGCCGCCTTGTTCCCGGTTTCCAGCGGAGAAGTCAGCGGTACGACATCGACCGAAGCCGGATATTCGGTGCTTGAAGCCGACAACGGAATCATTTGCATTTCCGCAGCGGCCGACTACTACCCTGGGCTGCGGTCGCTAGCGGTCGGGGGCCGGGAATGGCTCGCTTCCGGGTTTCCCGAATACGGGGCGAAGTCGTGGTGGAATCCTTGGACCGGCGGCTTGACCGGCCAATTCGACGAGATGGGGCCGTTATCCGTGCGCAAAGAAGAGCATTCCGCCTCCTTTGTCCGCCTCCCTGACGAGAAAGGCAACGTGTGGGCGGGCATCCGGGTCCGTCAATCTGTCCGGAACCATGATACGTTCAAAGGGACGACCATGGACAGCTACTATTTGATGCTCCCCGGTGTACCGGTGCTCGCTTATATGACGGATATCCATCAGAACACGGGAACATATCTGGACAAATCGATGCTCAGCGAGCTGTTCCTTCGTCCTGACGAGACGGACGGCTATGGGTGGCTGCAAACCTGCGCTCCGAACGGAAAAGCGCTGCGTTATCCCCTCGGAAAAGGGGAGCTCAGCGTGCGCGAGACGAAGGATTACGTGTTCGGACTGGATAGCCAACCCGGAGTCATGCACCTCGTGACGGACGAGGCAGCCAACCGCCCTTCGGTTTATACGAACAAGGAGATCAGCTGCCTATCCTTCACGCAGAGAGTCCGCCTCCCTCACGGAAGCGTGAACCGCTCGGCTCCGGTGTTCCTCGTCTTCCCGGACGCCCCGCTGCCCGCGGACAGCTTGGAGGCTTTACGCAGACTCGCCTTCCCTCTTATACTTGAAACCAGTGACACGGAAGGAGAGTAATACGGAATGAAAATCATTGATGCGCACATGCACTTGTCTCATATTGCTTCGTTCAAGGAAACGGCCGAAAACCGCTCGCATGTCGATTACTCTGTTGACGGGCTGCTGCGCGAATACGCCGAGAACGGCGTCGTGCTGGGGATCGGCATGGGAGTGACGGAGACCGCCGCCGGAGGCTTCCCCGACCGGGAAGCCCCCACGCCGATGGGACTCGACATGGTGGAGTCGTATCCGGGGCAGATCGTGTACTGCCCCGGCGTTAACCCGTTCAAGCTGGGCAACGCCGGACTGGATGAGCTGGAGCGAGCGCTGCAGCGGCCGGAAGCGGTCGGGATCAAAATTTACCTCGGCTACTATCCGTACTATGCCTATGATGACGTTTACCAGCCGGTCTACGAGCTGGCGAAGCAGTACAAGGTCCCGGTCGTCTACCATACGGGCGATACGTACTCGGAGCGCGGCCTGCTGAAATATTCCCACCCGCTGACGGTGGACGAGGTTGCCGTCGCCCACCGCGACGTCAACTTCATGATCGCCCACTTCGGCGACCCGTGGGTGCTGGACGGAGCCGAGATCGTCTACAAGAACCGCAACGTATTCGCCGATTTGTCCGGCCTGATGGTTGGCGATGCCGCGGAATGCGCGCGGCTCAAGGATTCCCCGCTCTTCTTCGCCCATCTGCGCCACGCGGTGACGTATTGCGACCATTACGAAAAGATGCTGTTCGGCACGGACTGGCCGCTCGCCCCCGTGCAGCCTTACCTGCAATTCGTGCAGGAGTTGATTCCGGAGGCGTATCATGAGCACGTCTTTTACAAAACGGCCCTGCAGGTGTTTCCGAAAATCGCTCCGCTTGTGGAGTAACTGCAAATCCGACGCCGAAAACGCAAAAAAAATCCCCGCCTCGTCGATGGCAGCGACGGCGGGGACCAAAGATATATGTTAAGTAACGGGATCTTCTTTAGTATGCAGCCCGAAGCTTAAGCACACCTTAAAAGAAGTTCAAAATTTGATTAAAAGAGGCTTAATCCTTATACGGATCGAATTCGTCTGCTCCGGCCATGCATACGCCGATCGGCTTCAGCACATGCAGCACCTCGATCGTCTCCGCATGGGCGTCCAGCACCTCCTGAAGCTTCCGGTACACGAACGGGCTCTCGTCCGTCCCGGCTCCGCGAAGCTCGACGCCGAAACTCCGCACGGCCTCGTGCATCTGCGTCTCCGAGATGAGGCCGCCCGAGCGGGTGCGCGTCTTCCAGTTCATTTTGCCGGCCGCTTGCGTGCGGCTCATAATTCTTCCCGCGCCGTGCACCGTGCTGTAGAAGGCCGCCCGGTTCTCCTCCGTATCCTTTCCCCGGACAATGACCGAGATGTCGCCCATGCTGCCGCCGATGAACCCGAGCTGGCCGGGAGCCGACGGCGTCGCCCCTTTGCGCACGACAACCGTTTCGCGGCCGTCGTGGGTCTCTTTCCACGCATAATTGTGGTGGTTATGCACCTCGAATTCCGCATCCGCTCCCAAAATCGCTAGCACCTGACGAATGACGGCATCTCTTCCGGCGTACGCGTACCGCCCAGCCAGCTTCATGGCGCGGTAATACATATCGCCAAGCTCGCTGTCCAGATCGAGCAGCACCGGCGGCTGGTCCATCTTTTCCCCCGGAGCGTTCGCCAAAAACTCCCTGCCCGCCGCAAGGTTGATAAAGCCGCTGGCCGTCTTGTGGCCGAACCCGCGGCTGCCGAAGTGGTTGCCGATCCACAGCCTCCCCGTCCCTGCTTCTTCGAACAAATCGACGAAATGATTCCCGCTGCCTACGGTCCCCAACTGATCGCGGGCGAGCTTCTTCAGCTTATCGTGCTCTTGACGCCCGATGGCGGCATACACCGACCAGTCCGGATCGTCGAACAGCTCGTGATCCACCTTCTCGCTGTTTACACGCCCGATGCCGAACGAAACGTTCCGTGCGATCTCATCCATAATGTGCCCTAGCCATGGCCGGATATCTGCAGCCAGCAGGTTCGTTCGCACCGCTTTGTTCCCGCATCCGATATCGTACCCGACGCCGGACGGCGAAATTTGTCCCTCGTAGACGATCACCCCGCCGATCGGCTGGCTGTAGCCCTTGTGGTGGTCCGCCATCAGCAGCGCCTGCACGACATTTCCGTGCTCCGCACACGTTTTCGCTTGCGCCAAGGCGCCTGCCTCCGGGTTCCCCCAGACGCGGACGCCGTCTATAATTTGATAAGCCATGCCGTCAGCTCCTTTTCCTGCAAAAGCTTCGCAATGCGTTCCCTTACTTGTTCATTCGGCTCGAAGACCGTTAGTTCCTGCAAGGCGGCCGCCGCTTCCTCTCCCCAGACCGGAAGAGGCCATGCCTCCAAACATTTCAACGCCATGTTGCGGTTCATCGTTGCCGGGCTCCGCAAGCCGGCGGCAATCAGCTTCGTCCCGAGCCCCTCGAACACGTCCAATGCCTGCAGTAGGCTTTGCAGGCATTGATGCGGCCCATACTGCTCCCCGTAGCCAATTTCGTCCTTCGGACCGCTGGCAATCTCCTTCAATGGAAGATTCGCTTCCGCATAGCGGACCAAGCGGTCCATCCGCTCCGGTTCGTCCGTGTGCACGAGCTCATAATACAGGTGGCTATCCAGCGGATGCGCCTGTAGCTGCCCGAACAGCTCCTCCCAGATGTCCAGCCGGAGCCGTTTGGCCGCATGGATCGCATGCTGCCGTACCGCGCTGTCCTGCGACCGGATGTCTTCCCATATTTTGCCCGGCCATCCTTCGTCGCGGATGACGTTCTCACACAGCCGCTTACAGGCTTCGCGCCGGTCATCGGACCAGCCCCTGTCATACCGCTGCTCCCAACGCTGACCGTCTTCGTTTAGAAAATCATAAATATCCGTCACAACCGACAGCTGCGCTGCGGTCACGCACATTGTCTGCGAATGCCTTAGAAAATCGCTTACCGCCGATGCTGCGTCCTCATAGTCGTCGATATCTTCCGCAGGTCCACCGGATAGAAGTGCCGAAAGGATGACCCCCGCCCCGTCATACAGCTCCAGATCCACAGAAGCTTGCGACAGCGCTGCAGCCAGCCCGCCATTACGCGCGCAATAACAGGCCAAATATTCGTTCATGACGCTGTTACGGCAGCCGTGGCGAAGCAGCCAATCCCGGATTTCCTGCGTTTGCGGCTCCAGACGCTCGACCAGTTGGATTTTTCCCCAGCCGTCTACAGCCTTGGCCAATTCGAACAGCGTCTCGTTGGCGTTGTCCTGACTGCCCCGAATCGCAACCGCCGAATAAAGCGTAAATTCGTCATGCTTACCCAGCGTAACGACCAGCTCCCGGTGTCTCTCGGTTTCGAACTGGCCCAGCAGCACAATCCCCAGCTTGACGACATTGCGGTGCGCCCCGGATCTCGCAAACCACTCCGCTTCCTGGTACAGATTCGATATCACGACGCCGGGGTGCTCCCGCAGCGACTCCAGCAGCGGGTCAATGATACTCAACACATCCTCTTGCATCAGCTTGAGGTATGTGGCGCGTCTTGTTTTGCTGCCCGGATTCCGGCTCTGCTTGACGAGAAGCTGCACCAGCGCTTGCACCTTCGCCGCATCCGCCTGCCCGCCGGCATGATGGCTGAACGTCCCGTCCATGCCCCCCGCGACCCAGCGCACGGAATGCCCGGCCCAATACTCTTCGTCATCCGGCAGCCCGGCGTCATTGAACCGGCCCCGGTCATCCAGCGCGGACACGATGTATTCATAGATGGGAGGCTTGCCGGCCCATGGATAAAGCGTATTTTGATTGAATCGGTTTATCATCGTTCATCACCTGTTCTCCCACACTTCGCCAAGCACGGCGCGGAACAGCCCGTCAAGCTCGTGAGCCTGTCCGCCTTCGGCGCTTTTCAAATGAACGGCCGTGCGTTCGAAATGATTCATTTTTTGTTCCAAAAAATCGTTGATGGGGTTGATTCTTGGCTCGTAGTCCATTTCATCCCCCGCCATTTTGCGTTCAACCAGCTCCCGGATTACTTTTTTCAGCTCGCTGCCCTCCGGCACCAAGCGGTCCACCAGCACGTCGAATTCCATCGGCGGCATCGCGTTAAACCGCTCGATCCATTCGCAGGCCAGCACCGGACGAAGCACGTAAAAATATTTTTTGATCTTGACCTGCTCCCCCTGCAAGTAATCCCGGTAATTCCCCTTTGCCATATTGAGATAGTGATACATACACGATTTCGGTGAAAAGGTCAGCGGCGAGATGCTGCGGATGCGCTCCGCCGCGGAGTATTTCTCGTAGTACGGGATCGGCGATTGCAGCCACTCCAGCAGCGGCGGGTTCGATTTGCGGAATAAGTTCAGCGCCTTCTTCAAATCCCAGCCGTTGATATCGAGCTTGTCGCTGATCGGCCGCTCGATTACGTCCCGTTGATCAAATATCGATAAATACCACTCGACAGGCCGGACGTACAGGAAACGGACATCGTAGTCGCTGTCCTGCGACGGGAACCCCCATGCCCGGCTGCCCGATTCGCAGGCGTACAGGATGCGCACCTGCTCCTGCCGCTCAATGTGGCAGAGTTCTTCTAATATAGGTTGACGAAAGTCGGTCATCGCGGTTCTCCCCCTTCGGATCGAGATGGTGGTAACGGAAAAAGCCATCGACCTCAATGGTCCATGGCCCGATGTTGTTTATAGATGGTTTTACGGTGTGCGCGTAAAATGTCATCCGAATAGGACCGATGAGATGCGGAAGTCAAAGTTTCCATGATTTGGAAGTCTGCGTTTGTACTTCAGGATGAACTTCGTCGTCGTAATCCCTGCCATCTTCATCGGCCCTCTTTTTGCAGAAAATGGATCGTTACTTTTCGGTATCGCCAAGCTCTATGGCGTCGATTTTCCCGGTCATGCCCGAGTAGCCCTGTGCCGCTTGCGCAATATAGGACAGCACCGTGTCGCTCCAGCCGTAAATGTAGAACGTATTCCGGTCGGCCGGAGGCGCCATCGCATAGCGGTACGGCGCAATGTCGACGATGAACGCCTTGACGTGCGGGTTCACCTTGGCGCGGTATTTCGCCAGCTCGGCGTAAAACGGGCTGCCGCTGTTCTGCTGCTCATCCGTAATGATGATGATCTGATCAACCCGCTTGTTTTCATAAAACAGCTTGCGCACAGGCGCGCCGGTATCGGTTCCGCCGCGGGAACGGATGCGGTCCGCCTGCGTCAAAATGCTGTCGTGACGCGACGGCTTGGCGTCCGTCACCTCTGTGTCGAACAGCCAGAACAACGAGTTCCCTTGCGTCTTCTTGTACAGCGCCAAGGCGAATACGGACCCGATCTGCAAATATTCCCCTTGCATGGAGCCGGAAATATCGAGGAAAATCGCCGTGTTCTCGCCGATCTCCGGCAAGTTCGCGAACGTCAGCTCCACCGCCGCCCGAAGCGCGTCGCGCAGCTCCGGACGCTCTACCTCCCGGAACGCCTTGGCGAACCGGAACGGCAAAATCTTCGCTTTGCGCAGCGCCTCGGCATTCGTCAGACGCTCCACCGCGAACGCCAGGTTCGCTTTCTTCTCGAACACGCCTGCGCGATCCAGCGCGTTCAAATGGCGCAGCAGCGCGAACGTAGGCATCTGGCGCAGCAGCGCCTCCCAGACCGCCTTGGACGGCTTGATCGCGCCCGTCACCGTTTCGTACGGCAGCTTCCCGCGTTCGATGCAGGCAAGCTGCTCGGCTTCGCTTCTCGCCCGCTTCAATTGCTCCAGCGCCTCCACCTGCGGGAGCATCGCGAGATTTGTCTCCTGCCCGCGCAGATAACGGAACAGCGCCTGCTGCTTGAGATCGGCCGGCTTCGGATGCGCCGTCGCGATCGCGTCGCCCAAGCTGAACCCGCGTCCCCGGCCGTTGTACTTCAGCGCCCAATATTCGGACACCCTGGATAGGAAGCGGGCGACCTGCCGTTTCACGGCCCGACCGCCCTGTCCGCGGCCAAGTCCCCGCAGGATCGTCAGGAAGTCGGACAAATCGGAAGGAATCCGGACCACTTGGTCAAACACATTGGCGAACAAATCGGGCCGGTAAGACGACAGTATGGCGAGTCCGAACAGCGGCTGCAGCCTCATGAATCCCTCGTTGCGGGCGAACACCAGCGCTTTGGCCATAAATTGCGGGTTCTGCTGGGCCATTTCGTGATGCAGCTCCAGCGCATCCTTCAGGAGCTCGTTTTGATCGGCGTAAAATGTGTTTCCGAGCGTATTGGTCAACAGCGTCTGCACGTACTGCTCTTCGGCCGAGCGCGCATAAGCGGGGAATCCGTCTTTGTTATGTGTCGTTGGCAGCATCGCGCCAAACATTTTTTTTGCGAAACTCATGGTTGGGGACCTCCTTTTTGCGTAGCAAAACCACTTCGTAAGCATATTCTTAGTTTTTGCCGCAGCAAAAACGGCTTCATCTAAACTCCGGCGAGGAAAAGTGAGGAAGGTCGGTGCAGGACTCGAACCTGCCGTGTTGCCCAATAATCTTTTGGCCGCTTGTATGCGAAGGAACCCTCCCCGGCGCCTCGCCGTACTATTAACTTGTTAAGAACGAAGCGAGGGAAAAACGAAAAGGCGCATGGCGTCTCCGACGCCCGGCTTCCGCCGTCAATTCTTTTCCCATAAAAGTCGAAGGAGCCCTTTCAAGCGCCTCGCTTCGGTATTCATATGGTGAAGATCCCCGAGGAAGTGGGCGGAAAGGTACATAACCGCTCTACCATCTGAGCTATTCCGCCATATAGCGGAAGCCGGACTCGAACCGGCGACCTGTCGCTTAAGAGGCGAAGTAACCCTTCCAAGCGCCTCGGTGATCTTTTGCCGTAAGGCTTTTGCCTTTCGGCGTCGGCCTTACGTGTACTATCATCGCTTATTTTCGGCCCCGCGAACATGGCGAAAGTATTACGACGAGAGAGAAAGTTTTCCTTTTTCTCCAATTCCCTTCCCTGTTACAATAAAAGGAACAGCTACGAAAGCGGAGGTTGTCCATGGCCAGAGAAAGCTTCGATAAAGAAATCCAGTTTTTGCGCATGCTGGTGCTGACCAGCGGCGCCTACAGCCGTCAGCAATTCGCGCAGCGGCTCGGTATCTCCGTACATACCTTCGATAAAACGATCCGGCGGCTGAAGGACATCGTGAACACGGTGTACCAGCAGCTCCCGCAGGAGCAGAGCAAAGAATTCGCCGAAACGCTTCGCTTCAGCTATTACGAGTCCGCAGACCCGATGCTGCTGTTCTTATACCGCGCCAAGTCGCTCAAGGAATCGGAGAGCCACCGACTGTCGCTGCTGCTCGCCGTCATGCAGGATGAGGGTCGGACCGTCATGGAGCTGCTCGATGCGTGCTGCAGCGATCTTCCCGCGGAGCTTCCGCTGCCCGACGAGAAAACGATTCGCTCGGACCTGAAATATTTGGAGGAAGTCGGCGTTATCGTAAAAGAGCCCGGAGGAAGGCCATACCGGTACCGCGTTCACGACCGGCTCGTCAAAGATCTGACCTACGAAGAGCTTCTCGATCTCTACGATTACGTCGACATTATGGCGAATACGCAGGTGCCGTCCGTTCAAGGCTATCTTTTGCGGGATAGTGTGAAGAAGGCTTTACAGCAAGCGGGCGGGGCGGAAAACGTTACCGGAGAGCCTTTTCTGTACAAGTACCATTATTACTCGCGCATTCTGGACGAAGCGCATTTGTTCACTCTGCTTGGAGCCATTCGTCAGCGCCGGAAGGTGCGTTTCCTCTATTTCTCGCCCAGAACGCGCAAAAGCTACGCCTCGAAAAATACGAACCCGCTGTTTGAACGCGAAACTGAGGGAAAAGAGGTCGTGATGCTGCCGCTCAAGGTGATCTACGATCACCAATACGGCCGGTGGTATTTGCTTGGCTCGGAAAGCCGGCAGGGGATCGTGAAGTTCCGTTTGGAAGGCTTGACTCAACTGAACGAAGACGAGGCCGTATCGGAAGAAACGTTCAACGAGAAGCTGCACCTATTGGAGGAGAAAACCCGCTACAGTTGGCTTATCGATACGGGAAGGCCGCTTACGGTGCGGGTGCGGTTTTTCAGTCCGGAGGCTCCGCAGCCCAATTTTGTCAAGGAGCGCGTGCTGCTCCAAGGGCAGTGGGGACAAATTACGGAAGAAGACGAGGCTTCTTTTATCTATGAAATTAAGGTGCACGGGACGACCGAGATCAAGCCTTGGCTGCGCAGCTTTGGCTCCAGTTGCGAAGTGCTCGCACCGGAGCATCTGCGCCGGGAGCTGATTGAAGAGTGGAAGGAGATCGCAGCGTATTATGAATCCGTTTGAGAAAATTTTTAATTACCAGGTCATGTCCCGCCTCCACGAAACGGGTACGCTCGCCGTCACCTCCCACGAACGGACATGGCTTAAGGCGATGCTGGAGCATCCAGCGTCGGAGCAAGCTTTTACTCCCGAGACGCTGGAGAAGCTGCAAAGCATGCTTGAAGGCGACCCAGCGTTGGAGATGAAGGAAGGCTTCGGGGAAAAAGCCAAAAGCCGGGAACAGCAGGTCTATCATCCGCTTTTGCGCCCCTTGCGGCGGCTCATGGCGAGGAAGAGCGGTATACTCATCAACCACCGGATCAGAGACGGGCGGATGTTCGAGGAGCAGCCGGGCTTTCCGTTCAAGCTGGAATATTCGATGGTCAAACGGGAATGGTACTTGATCTGGTATCATCTCCGGCATCGGGCGTTGATGAATACGAGGCTGCAGCATATTGTGGAGCTTGCGGAGCAACCGGTTTCCGGGGAGGAGGTTGCGGCTATCGAAGCGGACATCAACCGCATGCTGGAAGGCCGGAAGGAATCGACGGTCATCGAGGTGGTGCGCGAGTATAACAACGAGCTGTCCCGCATCCTGTACGCCTTCTCGTGCTTCGAAAAGCAGGTCGGGTACGACGACGCGGCGGACCGTTACATAATTCGGCTGACGTTCCTCGGGGATGAGAGCGAATATATTTTGTCCAAGCTGCGCTTTCTCGGCAAGCGGGTTCGGGTTGTTGAAGGCGACAAGCTCAAGCGGCGCATGCGAGAATCGGCAGCCAAGGCGCTGAGCCGGTATGGGGTAACGGAGGAGCAGCAGGTTGCACCGTAAACGGCGGCAGACCGGGTCTTGCTCGGGCCTCGGCCCGAGCCGGTCGGCAGCATAGTGACGCCACTGTTAGGATGACGCGTCGGGCGTCGGATTGATCTGTCGGGAAATCGAGGGACATCCTTGTGAGGCCGGAGGACGCTAGAGCGCTGGTGAGTTGGATGACGCCTGAGGAGCTCTCGATGATGCTGGATGGCTCCAGGCTCTATTGATGCGCTAGACGCCAGACGGATACTTTTGATACGCTCCACGATACTCTATATGCCCGATGACAACATCTCTACAATGCTGCTATGTGGCGCTCGATGACACTTCACGCTGTGACACTCAATGTGCACTTGGAAGTGCCTTTCAACTCACAGTGCTCGATTACGTCCGATGGAAACCTACTCCATGCGGCAATCCTTATCTCAGTAGCGACCTTCGCAAAACCAATAGAGGAACTCAGATGCGTTAAGATACTTCCAATAGCCCTATTCTGAAAAATAGAGGAACTCAGGTGCGCAATTATCCCGCCTCGACAACATAATCCGGCCAATCCTGAATCATTCGCCAGAATAAAGGCACCAAGTTCCTTTATCGCCCCCGGTAACGAGCAAAACAGTCAAATAGCGAACGTCAGTTCCTCTATCTTCGGAAGTCTCTCCCTGCGATCCGCCATCCAAGACCCATCATCCAAGAGAAATCAAAGCCGCACAGGGCTTAACAAACCGCATACAGCAGCGCAGCGCCAAACGCAAGCTAGGGATTCGCATACACCAAATCCGAATCCCAAGCCCGCCGCCTTAACGACCTTGCCTGCGAACGATATCTACAGCGGCCAATTGCGAAATGGAACAAAAGCTCCGCTCAACAGCATCACGGCAAGTCGTGCAACGCTCATAACTAAACGAACCGAAAAAAAAGGAGGTGTCCTTATGTACGCAATTCATTGGCCTAATGCGATTTTGTTCGCTATTCTTTTCCTGGCCTTTCCGATCTATGTCGTTTACCGGCTGCAAACGATCTCCCGCAAGCTCTCCCGTATCGAACAGCAGCTTCTCGACCAGAAGCGGGCGGAGCTCAAGGCGGACAACGCCCGCATCGCAAAATCGCAAGAGCCCCCCACCGCCTAAGACTGTTTTGGCAACAGCCCTTAAGCGACGGGGAGCTCAGCGCATGCCTCCCGGTAAAACCGACGACTTATGTCGCCGCTATAACCTGCTTATAGTAATCGTCGATGAGAACGGCCTTGCCGCCGTTCAAGCGGGACTCCTCGGCCGCGAAAGCCATCAAATGGCTGCGCACAGAAGCGCTGGCCGAGGTCAGGCTTTCCCCGCCGGCATTGCTCCGCACCTCGTGCAGGAAGCTGCGCACGATGCCGCTATCTCCGCCGCCATGGCCGCTCACCTGCGGCGGAATCTCGATCTCCGTCTTCTGGTGCGTCAGAAAATCCATCAGCGTAATGGTGCTCTCTTCCCCGCGAAGCTCGCCGCGCGTGCCCATGATCTGGATGCGGCGCTCCTGCTCCCGCGTGAAGCCGCTCATGCTGAACATCGCCGTAGCTCCGCTCGCGAATTCCATGTTGACGACCTGATGATCGACCACGTTGTTGTCGCACTTGTAGACGCAGCGGCCGTACGGCGACTCGCGCAGGCCCTTCACGATGTTCTCCCGCGTCAGCTCCTCCGTATAATGGCGCGCCCAGGCTTTGCCTTCGCCCAGGTAGAACCGGGGGGCGGAGTACGGACATTCCGCCTCCACCGCGCATCCGTCGATACAGTACTCCGTCGATCCGGCCGGCGCGTTCCCCGAATGAAAATGCATCAGCGAGCCGAACGAGCTGACCTTCACGCAGGGCTGGTCCATCAGCCATGACAGCACATCCATGTCATGACAAGATTTTGCAAGAATCATCGGACTGGATTTGTCCGAGTTGTTCCAATTGCCGCGGACGAAGCTGTGGGCGATGTGCCAATAGCCGACATTTTCGTTCAACTGAATCGACACGACCTCGCCGATGCGGCCTTCCGCGATGATCTTTTTCAGCGTGGCCCAGAACGGCGTGTAGCGCAGCACATGGCAGATCGTCAGCAGCCGGTTGTTCGCCAAGGCCCTCTGTTCCATCTCCACGCATTCGCGCGGATCCGGGGACATCGGCTTTTCGAGCAGCACGTGGTATTTGAGATCCAACGCCTGCAGCGTCGGTTCGTAGTGCATCCGGTCCTGGGTGCAGATCATGGCGATATCGGCCATCTGTGGACGGCTGAGCAGCTCCTCCCACGTCTCGAAGCAGTTTTCCCGGGAAATACCGTGCTCGGCTGCGAACTTATCCCGGCGCTCGGCGCTAGGCTCCGCAACGGCAACGAACTTCAATTCATGCGGACAATCAAGCGCGTATCGCGCATAGCCACCGGCCCCTCTTGCTCCGGCTCCGATCAAGACGGCTGTCATTGGTTTCATGCTCTCGGGCTCCTTTTTCCGGATATCGTACTCTTCAGCCGGCCTTAAACCTTACTGCCAGCCAACTTTGGCGTTGTTGTCCTTGATCAGCTTGTTCACTTCGTCGACGACTTCCTTGCCGCCCTTCGCCATAAATTCGTCTACCATCTTATCCCAATCGGAAAATGGCCGCTGGCCGACGATCATTTTCGTTTTCTCGTCGTTCAGGAACTGGGACAGCTCGGTCCATTTCGTGTTATATAGTGGCGATTGAACGGCCATCACGGGACTGAGATAAATTTTCGACGTCTTGAGATACGAGACCACCGATTCGTTAAACTGCTTTTCGAGCGGCGACTTCGAGCCCTTGATGAACACTTCCAGGTCTTGGTCGTTCGGCGCCCAGCCTTCGGTGTTGATGTATGCGCTCGGCGCGACGTTAGAACGGTTTTCCTTAACTGGAATCGGCACGCCGTCTTCCATTTTGTAGCCTTTGCCTTCTTTACCGTTCAGCCAATCGTACTTTTCGTTCTTCGCATTACGCTGGTCCGCCGGGGTGAATTCACGGAAATAGTCCATGATTTCAAGAATGCGCTGCACTTTCTCCGGATCGTTCTTCAGCTTGGCGCTCAGCAGATACATTTTGTAGTACCCGGCCAGCGAGCGGATACCTTGCGTACCGTCCGGCGCTTTAAAGGCGGGCAGCGGCGCAAGCACGGCATTCGGCGCGTTCTCGGCCAGCGTCTTGTAGTTGATCAGATTGCCGCCAGGCTCCTCGTACCAGATCCCGACTTTTCCGGCGTTAAACGCCTTGAACACGTCGTTGTAATTCGTAACCGCCCAGTCTTTCTTGATCGCGCCTTCCTTGTACAGGTCCGCCAGGAACTTGACGACTTCCTTGCTGCCTTCGCCGATGTCGGGGATGTACTGTCCGTTCTTGTCCTTTTCGTACCAAGCGCCGTAATACGGGCTGAACGTAGGGCTGTAGTAAATGTTTTTGGCCAACCCGAGGCCGATCGTGTCGTCCTTGCCGTTGCCGTCCGGGTCCTGCTTGGCGAACGCGATGGCGACTTTTTTCAACTCCTCGTAATTCGTCGGCATCGGCAGTCCCAGTTTATCGAGCCAATCTTTGCGGATGACCGGCTTTTTGCCGCCCTTGGCGTTGAAGAAGTATGGAACCGCATACACTTTGCCGTTCACCTTGAGCATATCCCAGACGTTGGAAGGCACCGGCTTGAACGAGTTATATTTGACGAGATAGTCGTTCAGCGGGAGAAAAGCACCCTGCTTCGCCCATTTCATATAATTGGCATCCACCAGCTCCATGCCAATGACGTCCGGAATATCGCCGGAAGCCATCGTGACGCTGAGCTTCTCATCATACGTGTCCCAAGGGACATACTGCGGCTTGAAGTCTACGTTGAACTTCTCGTTGATCGCTTTGACCGCTTCGCTGTCCGGCCCGGGCACCGGATTTTCCCACGTGCCGGAAAACCAGGTGATCGTTATCTTTTTATTTTTGGCGTCCGCGCTGCCTTTGCCGGCGTCCGCCGCACCCGAATTCGCTCCTCCGGAGCAAGCTGTCATACTGCCCGCTACGGCGAGCGAAAGCAGAACGGAAACAGACCGTTTCATTGTCATGGATGCATATCCTCCTTAAGGTGTAAATGCTATGGTACATCAGTCAAACCGAATAGCCAACCCCCTAGCCTTTGACCGAGCCCAACATCACCCCTTTCGCAAAATGCTTTTGCAGAAACGGATATAGCACGAGAATCGGGATCGTCGACACCAGAATCGCCGCCATGCCAATTGTTTCCGCGGGTGGAACCTGCAGCCCCCGGGCCGCCTGCACCCCTTCGGACAAAATATTGCCCGCCTGGCTCAAAATCACGATCTGACGCAGCATAACCTGCACCGTCCATTTGGCCGGATCGTTCAAGTACAGCAGTGCCGAGAAATACGTGTTCCAATGAGCCACGGCCGAGAACAGCCCGAAGGCAGCCAGCGCCGGCTTGGAAAGCGGAAGAATGATACGGGCGTAAATTTGCAGGTCGTTGGCCCCGTCGATCAGGGCCGACTCCGTCAGCTCGTGCGGAATATTGAGAAAAAACTGCCGCATGACGATCAGGTTGTACGAGTTGATGGCGACGGGAAGAATTAACGCCCAGTACGAGTTGATCAGGCCGGTGGCGCTGACGATCATATACGTCGGGATAATGCCCGCCCCGAAGACGAACGTGAACAGGACAAGGAACAGAAACACCCGTTTGCCGAGAATGTTGCGCGACAAGGCGTACGCCATCATCGAGGTCAGCAGCAGATTGACGAACGTGCCCACGACGGTGACGAAGATAGTCACGCCAAGCGAACGCACGAACGAATCCGATTGAAAAATATAAGCGTACGCATCGAGCACAAAGCTTGTCGGAACGAGCAGCAGCTCGGTCTTCACGTACTCCGAATAGGAAGTAAACGACACGATAGTCATATAGTAGAACGGGAACAGCATCAGCAGGGCGATGATCACCAGGAGCACCCCGTTGACGGCCCCCAACGCTTTTTCCTGCCATGTGCGATTACGAATCATAGCGTTTGCACCTCCGTATCTTGCTTTATGCCACAGCCGCGGGTAAGATTAGAACACGCCTTCTTCGCCGAAGCGTTTTGCCAGACGGTTCGCCCCGATAATCAGCAGCAGGCCGACGAGCGATTTGAACAAACCGACCGCGGTGGCGAAGCTGTAGTCGGATTCGGTCAGACCCTTGACGTACACATACGTGTCGAGCACGTCGCCCACCGATTTGTTGAACGGGTTGAGCATCAGGAAAATCTGTTCGAAGCCCGAATCGAGCACGCTGCCGAGCCGCAAAATAAGCAAAATCACAATCGTGCTGCGAATCGCAGGCAGCGTAATATGCCAGATTTGCCGCCAGCGATTGGCTCCGTCGATGACGGCCGCTTCGTACTGGCTCGGATCTACGGCGGCCAGCGCTGCGAGGAAGAGGATCGTGCCCCAGCCGGATTCCTTCCAGATCACTTCGAGCACGACGAGAGGCATGAACCAGCCCGGCTCTTGCAGGAAGGCAACGGGTCCGATACCGAACAATACGTGCAGCAGCTTGTTCACCAGGCCTTCGGACTGGAGGAACACCGTGACCATGCCGATCACGACGACCCAAGAAATGAAGTGCGGCAGGTAGACGATCGATTGAATGAGGCGCTTGAACCATTCGCGACGCACCTCGTTGAGCATCACGGCGAGCACGATCGGTACCGGAAAGGCGAAGGCGATTTGCAGCAAGGACAAGTACAGCGTGTTCCAGAGCACCCGGAGAACTTCCTTGTCCTGGAAGATGCGCTCAAAGTGCTTCAATCCGACCCACTCGCTATCCCAGAAGCCTTGAAACGCGCTATAATCTTGAAAAGCCATCATATTACCGGCCATGGGCAAGTACTTGTAAACGATAAAGTACACCAGGCCCGGAAACAGCAGCAGATACAAGTAACGCTCTTTCCACATCCGGGTCAACAGCAGTTGCCGGCGCGAGCTGCCGGATACGGACTCCGCTATCATGCGGGAAGGGCCCGGATCGGGCGATGCCTTGGCTGTGAATTCCGTTTCCATAAGAAAACTCCTTTCTCGGTTTCATTGGGACTTGCGGCAGGTTCGCACCCCTTATCTTGGAACCGCTTCCAGTCTATTTTGAGACTTAAGGGCCGCCCCCATCCCGGGGCTGTAATGTTATAATATAGGGAGAACTCGTCTCCGAAAACCGTCGCTATTGCCGTTTTATCACAGTTTTCGGGATTTCCGTAAATCCGTGAAGCATTCGAAAAACAGACATATTTGCATCCGAGCCACTGCACGAAGGGAGTAAACCGCCTTTGCCAAGCATCCTCCGCATCAAAATGAAAGCGCGTTCCGTCTTTTTTAAGCTGCTGCTCAGCTTTCTCGGGGTGATCGTGCTTCTGGTCATCTTCGAGCTCCTGACCTATGGAGTTTTCCGGCAAAGCCTCCGCGATGAAATCATCAAATACAATACTGTCAATTTGACGAATACGACGAACGATTACGAGAAGCATTTTGAGCTGCTGGAGAACACGATGCTGAGTTTGTACCTGAACCCCCGGCTGCAGGAGTTGAATAGCAAGCCGTATCTCGATTACGTGGCGGCCAACAAGGTGACGGACTATCTCAGCAATACCGTATCCAATCGGGCGCTGTACTTGAACAATTTGTTCATCTATGACGTCAAGCATTCGCTGATGCTGGAGAAATCGCGAGGCGCGAGCCCCGAATCCATGTTCACCGAATATTACGTCAATCCCGTTTACACTTACTCGTTCTGGAAAAAGCAATTCGAGCAAGCCAGCCCGATGACGATCTATCCGGCCGCTTCCTACCTGCGAAACGACTCGCCGGGCGATTCAACCGGTCCGGTCTGGCCCATGCTGGTCAAAAGCCGGTTTTATCCGGATTTCATGATGCTGGCATTCGTCGATGCGGACCGCATGTTTCAAGCGTTCCACCGCT
This sequence comes from Paenibacillus elgii NBRC 100335, assembly GCF_004000865.1. GTDB lineage: Bacteria > Bacillota > Bacilli > Paenibacillales > NBRC-103111 > Paenibacillus_G > Paenibacillus_G elgii. Next base: position 23,763 of record NZ_BIMB01000002.1, read on the forward strand.
CGGTGAACGACAACTTTTACGTATTGGACGCAAGCGGCCGTCTGCTGTTCGCTTCGGGCTCCGCAGCCGATGAGCCCCTGCCCGCTCTGCCTCCGGGACAAGATTGGGTGAAGGCGGATAACCAGTACTTCTTCTACACCACCGGACCGAAAACCGGATTCACCTATGTGAATCTCGTGCCGGACGGCCATATTTCGTCCCAATTGATCAAGCTGAATCTGACCTTCGTCGCCGTCCTGCTCGTCGCGATCGCGGCCAGCGTCACGATATCCGTCTTGTTCACTGTCCGGTTCAACAATCCGGTCCAGCGCATTGTCGACTCGATCAAAAGCTTGAACGAGCAGGACACCGTACCCCGGCACGACAACGAATTCGAGCTCATCCGCGGCAATATCGGCTTTTTGCTCCAGCAGCGGCATTTGCGGCATCAGGATCTGGAGGAGAAGCATGCGCTGCTGCGCTATCACAGCTATATGAACAAGCTGAAAAAAATCCGCGGGCTGCCTGTCGCCGGTATGGAGCAGCTAAGCGAGCAAAAGCCGTTCCGGGTCGTTCTGTTCCATCTCTCGTTCAATCACCCGTTTCACACGGAGATTCAAGCGGAAGAGGAACGCGCCGCGTCGTATATTCGCGAATATATCAACCATGTCGTCACGAAGGATCTGGAAGGGTCGCTCACGTTCCAAATCGAGCGAAATCAGATTTTATCGATCATGCATCCGGAGCCGGGAGAGGAAGACCGCTTGCGTACGACGCTGGATGATATCGTCGGCGTGCTGAGCACGGACAAAGCCTACTGTTTCCTCACCATTGCCGTCAGTCCGCTGCATGCGCATACTGCAAGCCTGACCGACGCCTACGAAGAGGCGCTGGAGATAATCCGGCACCGGCCGTTCGACGACGAGACGGTCGTGCTCGAAGCACAGAACGTCCCGCAAGAGCCGTTCGTTGTGCCCGATGCGACGATGCAGGAGATTAAAGCGAATTTGCAGGCGGGGAACGCCGCGAACGTGCTGCAGACATTGCGGCGCCTCATGGCGCAGATGGAGAAAAGGAAGGCCGGCGCGCTCGCCTACCGCGAGTTTGCCCGCGAAATCACGCACAAAACGACCCGGCTGCTGCATGGCATGGGGCTGGACAGCGGAAATTTAACGGACCATGAGCCGGAGCAGCTCCATACCGTCTCCAAGCTGAACCGTTATTTCGAAGCGATGATCAGCGAAGCCTGTCGGCGCGTCAACAATAAAAAAGAAGCCGCCGATCCGATTATTACCGGAGCGACCGCTTATGTGACGGAGCGATATACGGAAGATATTACGCTGGATCTCGTCGCCTCTTGGCTCAACATTACGGGAGGCTACTTATCCACTTACTTTAAAGAAAAAACGGGGATCAACTTCCTCGATTTCGTCAACGACGTGCGCATCGGCAAGGCGAAAGAGCTGCTGCGGCAGACCGATCTGCGCATTCAGGATGTCGCCGGGCAGGTTGGCTATCAGAACATGAACTCGTTCAACCGGATGTTCAAGAAGATTACCGGCGTTACGCCGAGCGAGTACCGGCGGTCAGGGACGCAGATGTAGGCGAGCCGGGGGTCCGGCCGCCTTCCGGGCAATGGCGCCCGCGAAAGCGGTCGGATTCATGTTTTCTGTGAAATCAACCATAATATTGCCGCTTAGGCAAGCTTATGCTTGATTTTCAGTTTGGCAACCATATGCTTGATTTTTTATGGGGCAGTTATGGATTCGACGGGGATAGAACGAGCACGGCATCATTACCGACGAACCGGAAGAAGCCGGTCGCATCGTGAAGGAGATGCAAGCCGGCAGGTTATCCGGGACGTTCGATATCCAGTGTAAGACGCGGCTAAGCTTTGCGCAGGATGAGCCACCAATGCGCGCTGTCATAGCCATCCAAGCGGATTTCCGCAAGGCCCAGATCGGCTTCTTGAATCCACTGGCGCGTCAGCTCGATGTAGGCGCTGTGGAACGAGGTGGAATACCCGATGTCCTCGTAGCCCTCGAAGGTGCAATTATCGAAAATCATGTACCCGCCCGGCTTCAGCAGCTTGGCGCACGTCTCGACAATGCGGATGAAATCGCCGTAGACGGCCGCTTTTAATTCGCCGCGTTCATGGTATGCCATAACGGCCTGCAGCATCTGCGGCTCGATCGACCACCAGTCGCTGCCAACCGTATCGATGCCTTCTATGCCCGACAGGATCGTCTGTACGATATCGTTGACCGCATGGTGAAAAGCGACGACATCCACCGTACCTTCTGGCACATAGTCCAAAATCCGGACTCCATCGTCTTCAATAATCCGGATGCCGATGTTCAATCCAGCCGTTTTGTCAATAAACCGCTTCGTCAGCGCCTTATTCAGATTGGCCGTAACATAGCTCGCGCTTTCGGAATAAGCATCGAGCGCCTTCGGAATATGAACGGTATCGCCGGCGGCGATTTCGAACACTTTGGCTTCGGCCGGAAGCTTCAGCTTGGCACATAGCTGCTGCCAGGACACCATGTAAAAGAGCTGATACAGTTCATAGCTGGTCGGGCCCGACAAATCAAGCGGAATTTGAATGACTTGCTCCAGCTGCTGCTCGATCGAATCGACGCCCATCTCTTGTAAACGCGCAACCGCCTCTGCGGGAAAATCGTTCATCAACGTTTCCTTTAATGACCCGGATGCAATGCGTTCGGCTAGCTCGCGTAAATTCATGGATCACCACTCCAACCTTAATCTTTTTCATTTACGCTATTATTGTACTAACTGGATGCCGCCAAAAATGAATCAATCTTGCTCAAAACGAGGAGGCCCGCACGCCCGTGAAGAACAAATGGATGGACAACATACGAACTGCAGCCGACTTTATCGAACATAACGTACGCCGGAAACTGACGCTGGACGAAATCGCTGCCGAAGTCGGCCTTTCCAAATACCACTTGCACCGGATCATGAGCGCGGCGGCGGAACGGCCCCTGATGGACTATGTCCGCGCCCGAAAGCTGGCTTCCAGCCTCGACCTGCTGCTGCATAAAGACATGACGATCCTGGATATCGCCTTGGAATTCGGTTTTGAGTTCGAACAGTCGTACATCAATGCCTTCACGAGCGAATATGGCGTAACCCCCTACAAATTCAAAAAAGGCAGCTATACCCTTCGAATCGCGCCCCCTATCGACGTATCGCAAATGAAAGCGCTCGACGAGGGCATTATTTTCAAGCCGCAATATGCGGTAAAAACGGCATTTACCCTGGCCGGCGTCCGCCACCGCTTCTCTCCGGAGGAAAATTATAACCATAACACGGCCAATGCGGTCGGAAACGATTTTTTCTACCGGCGCCGGCAAGAAATGAGAAACCCCGTACGCCCCGATACGTATATCGGGTTTACGAAGTGGACAAGTGGTGATCCGGACTCCAATAGCTACATGCCTTCCGTCGAAATGTACGAAACGAGCCGGCTGCCGGAAGGGTGGGACCGCGAGAAGGTGGCCCCTCACCAGTATGCCGTGTTCAAATTTATCGGCCAGTTCCATCCGCGGAATCTCACTTATCATCATCTGGAGGAGATTTGGGCTTACATTAACGAAACTTGGATGAATGACCCGGACCGCAAAACCGCGGATACGTTCTTTTTCGAGCAAATCGATATGGAGTTGGCCTCGGATAACTATTGCGAGGTGGAGCTGTACATTCCGATAAGCATAAACGGCTGGCGCCGTCCTATCGGCGCATCCGGAATATGCTTCTGATCGAAGCACCATCTTTGCGAGCATACTCTCCAAAGTCACCTTCGTTCAGTGCTGCAACGAGAACGTATTTGGCTCGCTCGCTTCCATATCCTTGTAACAGATTGGAATTGCGTAGAATTCCCATTGATCTTGGGAATATGGTTGTTGCAAGGTATAAGGAATACAGGGCTGAACAAAAAAACAAGAAAAACTTACGGCAACATTATGATTGATATTTTTGGCAACATTATGATTGAAGTCACATTTTCTTTTCAGCGCCGCTCAATTCATGTCAGATGTCGTCCGGGATATCCAATCCGGCCCTCTCGGCCTGTTCAAGATGATACTTCGCCAAGCTCTCATCCGCGAATTCCTTTTCGTTTCGGTAGATTCGAGCCAGCTCGATATGGGCATGCGGATAATCTCTTTCTAAAGCAGCGTTAAAATAAGCGATGGCCGCGGCGGGATCTTTGGCTACACCCAAGCCTTGACTGTATACGATTCCCAAGTTATAGGCCCCCACACTGCTGCCGGCTTCGTAATCCCGAAGGTAATAATGCAGCGCCTTTTCGTAGTTCCCTTGATAATCGTACAAGTAACCAAGCCACCCAAAGTTCGGCGAACCCAAAGCTTCGCCTTGTTCGTAGTGCCAGAGCGCCTTATCCAAATTCTGCGGCACCAGTTCTCCCTCAAAATAGACGGAGCCCAGATTGTTTTGGGCCAGCCCGAGACCCTGCTCTGCGGCTTGGCCAAACCAATACAGCGCCTTGTCCGCATCGGGGTCCGTCCCAATGCCGTGCTGGTAACAGCAGCCCAGACCGTTCATCGCATAGAGATTACCTGCCGCTGCCCCCTTCTCGTACCAGTAAAAGGCTTTATCATTATCGATATAGCCATCCTCCGCGTAATACATTTGCCCAAGGTTGTTCATCGAAGGGGCGTAGCCTTTCTCGGCCGCAAGCGTATCGTATTCGATCGCTTTGTCATAATCGCCCGAGTCATTAGCCAGCACGGCCAGGCTGTACAAAACTTCTACGGATGTATACTCGTCTACGCCGCCGGAATCGGGGCTGTTCGTTTTGGCGTAAGCCAGCAGTCGCTTACGTACGTCGGTGTCAAAATAATAGTCGTAATATTTGTCCGAAGCATCCTCCAGCACTTCGGCTTTATCGGCCCTCGACATTCCGTAGTACCCTGCCGCATAAACTTGGGGACCTTTGAAGGCATACGCAAAACCGTTCACCGGCGCTTTTCGCACTACAAGATCGAATTCATAGTCGCTCAGCCGCTTTTCGGGCGAATAGGCAATGCTCCATAACCCGTTGCGCTTCAACGCGAAGGCACCCTCATACAGCCACATGATGTCCTCGTAATCGTCCAAAGGAAATAGCCACGAAGGCTCGTCCGGGTCCCCGTTAAAAATGCCTTTTTGCCCGTCCTTTTGCGCCAGAACCAGATTGCTCGACATGGAATCCACGACGGCTTGCAGATCGATCAGCGCATCGTATTCATAAGGCAGCAGCAGGCTTTCCTGTTGCTTTCCGAAAGCGCCGTGCTTTTTGCCTTTGCGCAGAATGAGCAGATTCGGGAAATGGGTTTGGCGGTTCAGCTTATCGAAGCCCGATACGCAGACCGTGCCGTCTTTTTTGTACAAGGTGTGGTGACTGGCGTCCTTGTGCGGCTTGATCAGAATAAGCCCCTCGCCGATCGGCTCCACCGCAGTTAATGGAAAGTCCCCGATATAGCTCCAAGATTCGTTGAAGATTTTACGGCTTTTTCGCCCTTTCACTGCCGTATGGTAATACTCCCCGCCGAACTGGAAGGCCTCTTCATGCTCGAAGGGCACGATGACGGAGCCGGATTGGTCCAGCACGCCCCAGCCGCCGTCTTTTTTTCCAGTAAAATAAATGCCGGCCAGCGCTTCCAAGCTCTCGTATTCGGTTGGCGCCACCGTCCGGCCTTCGAGATTGATGAGACCGAATTTATCGTCCCGTTTGACAATGGCGGAAACTGTGCCGTATTCAAAATCGAAAGCATCGTCCCATACGAGCGGGATGACGATTTTCCCAGACTTATGTACATAGCCGAATTTGCCTGCCCGGGAGACCACGGCAAGATCTTCGCAGCTGAAATCGTAAAATTCGTCAAACTGCGGGCTGAGCAGGATGCTGCCGGCCTTGTCTTTCAGGCCCCACAAGCCGTTTTCCTCAAAAATCTCCACATCCGTCTCGTCTTCATAAGGCTGCCAAATCGACGCCCAGCCGTATTCGTAATTCGGGTAATTGAGCAGCTCTTCGAACGAAGTAAAGCCGGGGCTAACATCCATGAATTCGGAATAGCGCAGCAGCGAGACATCTTCGTTGTCCATTGCCTTGGTGATGATCTCGTTGTTGTGGGCAATATTCGCCCGCCATGTTTCCGCCTGCTCGGCATGGGGAATATCGTCCATATTGAACACGTCCCACGCATCCAGATGGAAATACGGGAGGTCTAATTTTTCGAGATAGCTCGTAAGCTTCGTTTTGGCTGTGGCAAAGGCTGCTTTGTCGGCAATCAGCCCTCCCTGCTTCTCCAGGAACTCGTAAAACCGCTTCAGGTTTTCGATTCCCGCCCGGGCATTATAATACAGTCCCGCATTATCCGGCTCCGTATGGTTGTTATAATTATTACCGTCGATAAACCCTCCCTCAACCAAGAGAGGCTGTAACAATAGGGGCATCTCATAGCCCCATTCCATCATCATCGTATCGTCATCCCGCCCTTCGGAAGGGACGCTGACATTATATAAATAGACTCTGTGCGACATCGCTGTTCTCCTTCTTAGGCCGCCGCAGTGGACAGCCTTTGTTTATGTATGTTTGTCGCGCTTCCAGACACGGTAGCGTTCCGAAATGACCGGCTCAATGATCCGGTAATTCTCGATCGTATCTTCCACATGGTAGATCGTCGGCAAGCCGGCAGCCAATATTTCCGCGAAATCCGTGGCCAGCCTTTAGCTCTCAGCTCGTCAGCTAATGCGTTCAGCCGATCGACGGCTTCCTGCTTGGCGGGATGCGGCTCGTAGGTCGGATTCATCGTCTTTTTATTGGGATACAGCCGGCCTTTAATGACATTCAGGATATAGACCTGCGGTCCTTCCGTAATGGTCAGATGCACATAATCTTTAAAGGTCTTTCTCTGCTTGGTTACTACCGTTTCGATCTTTTTCGTCATCGTTCTCCCCAAATCCATACGAAGTCAAGCTTCTGTAGTTACCAGCTTACCTTGGAATGCATTTTATGGGAATCCTGCAAAATTACCAAACTCAACCTGCTCTCTTTCAGAGAAAATCACGCTCAATACCGCCTGCAGCAGGCTGGCATTTTTTCTGAAAAGCCTATTTCTGCATATCATTTTGCTATATACTGGTACTATTGTGCATGTTGGATACAAATTTTAGAAAAAATTAGCGGAGAGAAGCATGGAAAACTTATTTTTACGAAAGCTGACAATATTCATATCGGTACTGGCTTTATGCTCGGGGTGCAAATTAACGACGAATACCCCATCATCTGCTCCTGCAGAATCAGGAACAACGACCCAGATGGCGACGCAGGCTCCTTAAACGCTTATTTCAGGGACAATCCCGAGATCACAGCCTTATTGAGCAAGTATGGATTTAACAAATGATACCTGGAAGATCCGGAAAATAACTTTGGGGTACGGCTTTATAGGCAGAGTAGCCTTTCGAAGGTTACTCTGCTTTCTTTGGGTCACGATCCACTTTCAATCTTCCAGCTTACTTTTATATATCCATTTTCCATCTTATTTCCTTTTATGACGAAGAAATACTCCCCATCCTTCTCAGCCATAATACTTACTGTGCCTCCTTCCGGAATAATTTTAACAAACTTGCCATTCTGATCTAAAAATGACGTGGAGAGTCCTCCCTTTCCGCCGATTGTGTAGTCTACTTTTATTTTACTGCCCTTTATAGCTTTAATCGGGATTCTTTTCTCACCATCGAAATAGTCATATTTTAGTTCAATGCCATTACTAAACTCTTTCTCGGACCAGTTCGTTTTTATATCAATAAATTTAGGTTGATCGACGTAATAATAAATGACTGCCAGAAGAAATAGAACAGGGGCTACAATTAAAAATAAGCAAATTCTTTTCAAAAGATCACCTCAATCGTATCCCTCATCGGCTGGAGTCCTTATAATCCCATTTCGACAGATAGGATACGGAAGCCAAAGGTCTAAAAACATCTCTTCCACGAATCGGATAAAGAATCCCCCACTCCTTGGAAACAAGAACCAAATTTCCATCTTGTTCGTTATAACGAGGACCTTCTCGTTTCTCTAACACTCCCTTAAGGATAAATCTGTTTTTCTTGCCTCCCGACGACCCCTGATCATAAATAGTTAGAAACTCGCTTAGCTCATCCATCGGATTTGCGCCTTCAACATACATGTAGCCGTTAGCGGAAGGAAATAGATGATTATTGTAGCCAAGTATTTTCCAATCGGCTCCCGATGCATCCGAATGCTCGGCGATGATCTCAATTTCACCTAAAGGAAGCCCCCCTTTAGGGATGTAATCAAACTCAGCGGACACGGCATGTTTAACCGGTAATTCTTGAACGCAAAGATATGCCACTAAAATTAAAGCAGCGGATACCATGATCAATTTATTTTTTCGCATTGGTTCACCTTTTAGGTTCAGAGGAATCAGGACTAGCGTACATTTAATAGTAACTTCGAACAAAACCAATAAATAATAGACTGATGAAAAGAAGTAAAAAACCAACTGCTCTTCTAACAACGATTATAAAATATGGGGGCTCCGGAACCGGCAAGAAAAGCTCATCAGTTCTATAGTACTTCATATATTTGGGAAAAAATAAAAATCCTATTGATAATAATAGTAGAACGATTGCTTGTATTATTAACACGAATCATCCCTCACATTAGACTTCCGCCCCATTTTGCCAAGCCTTGAACTTAATATATATCGGACATATTCATGTTCTATTTTATGTAAGTTCACACACACATCGGATAAAGTGAAAACTAAATAACCTTAGTCCGGAATACTGCCGAACTAAGGTTAGCTGAAGGAGGTCCTTCCTATTGCCCACAGGATATCCCTATACCCTGGCAATGATCATAAAACGTTCCGAGTTGGTTTTAATTCCTTTTTCAGTTTGATTTTCCGCAATAAATTGTTGAAGTATTTGAAAATCAAATTCGGATTGCCCAAAGTTAGGAATAATTGGAGTATGCTTCAAAAGAAAAATCAGGTCCTCGGCCGTCTGGTAAAATTCAATGACGTTACAATCAAATGACTGTATATGTGTAAAGCCCGCTTCGCTCAATTCGGCAATGCATTGATGTTTTAATGTACCTCCAGTTATCCCTAACGCTTGCCCTCTTCCAAACGCTTCTTTAATATTTAACTTATCATTTTCGCTTACTTGCTGAGTCAGGAATATGCCTTCCTTAACCAACACTTTTGCTATTTCTTTAGCATAGAAAACCGAATGTCTACAAGAAACTATATTAAAGAAATTCTCAGGGAAAAGTAGTTCTTGGGCGTCCATCTGTAGAAAACGAACATTCGCTCTACCTGAATTGGCCAAATTGTTAGTTGCGGTTTCGATCATTCCAGTTGATTGATCAATCCCCACTAGCAGCAATGCGGCTTCAGCTATGGTTAAAATCGCTTCGCCACCGCCTGTGCCGATATCCAGTAACAAATCCGACTTCTTGCATGCCTTTGTTACTTCGCTGTAGAAGTCCCATTTTATTCCTTCCGAGATACATTTCACATTGCTGAAATCCCATCCGTTGGTTTTTCCAACTTTATCATAAAATTGTTTATAGTCTATTGAATTCATTATTATTCACCTTCTAATGAGGATAATAACCACAAAACAGATGACCGATATCATTCAATGTGTAGCTTCTGGATCAAAAGGGCAGACCTCCCCCTTGATGGCTGGTACGCGTTTTTTCCAGCCCGAAAACTACATACCTCGAACGATACGGAAAGACATCCATTTCACCTCATTTATCGGTCTAAACCTCTCTTTTATCTTCAGGACGATAAATGATTCTCACATAATCTGAATCTTTACTATCCATATCGCCCAAGTATCTTCTTTCATGCTCCGGGATAAGCTCGTACAGTTCCTTAAGTTTCTCCCTAGAATAGTCAGAAGGATATTCAAGATATCTATAATAGGCTTCTCTACATTTTTCTAATGACGTTTTCTTATCATTCAGTTCAGAGTATAGATCGATTAGTTCCTTATACTTATCTTCTTGTTCAGTTGCATAAAGCCCCTTTTCAAGCGTTACTTTCGCAAAATTATCCAAAACAATTTCAGTTGGAGTATTGAAATCGGTGAAGAAAGTTCCATTTCTAAATAATTGTTCTAATTCAGATAAATCATAATTAAATTCAAAACTCGAATTATAACAAGTCACTCGTCCATCTTTATAAACCACTAAATTTACCAAATAACTGATGTCCTTGTGGTTCATAAAGATCGTGAACCCTTTACCATCAATTGTTTGATAAAACATTTCACTTTTCACATAAAAATCTTTTGCTTCGGGTGAGTATGTAACTTTCCTCTTTTCCAATAATTCCTTTTCGTGTTTTGAAATAGTGTAAATATTACTCATTTTAGGATTTAGCTTTTCTATTGTATTCTTTATCTGCATATAATAACTTTTTTTGTCATAATTCCATCTTGCTGATTTAATTTTATATGCTCCTAACCCAAAAATGGATAGAATCTCTCCATTCGGAACATTTGGAACAAGCCAATTGATTTCTATTTTTTCTTTGAGCCCTTTTAAATCAACTAACTCCCAACAATTGATCATTCCATCTTCGTATACATCAAGATTTATATAGTGATATTGCATATTTTTAATAATACCCGGGATACGAGTACCCTCTATTGTTTTTTGTCTACTAATTTTTTGCATTGGAATGATAACCCTCCAAAATAGAGATTGTTACTAGAATAATGAGCAATATAAGTATAACAAATTGTAGAAATTTGGATTGTTTCGGAGTAATTATATTATTAGATAAGAGATACTCATTAATAGAACGTAATACGAACATGGTTATTAGAATTAGTACAGCGCGAATTAATTTATCTGTTATGTCCAACTTTGAAATACTCCCTTAACGCAGCTCCAATAAAATGGATTTTTCATTGCCTATTTCTTTCTTTTGAACACACAAATGACTTCTTTTGAAGATCCTTGATGTTGGCTTGTATCAAAGCAGGATACAAGTTCCCATCCATTTGATCCCATTGCATTAAGTTCGTTGTCAAATTCTTTTATATCTAACGTTCCTCCAGTAAAGAAACCTTTTGTGAAGAACTTAAGAGTTCTATATTCCCATCGTTCCATAGCTCCATATTCCTTTCTTTTATCTGAATAAAGGCGCTGGCCATAAAATCTATTAATCAGATACTATTTTTACACCTCTGTATTCTAGTGTTTCAACAAGAGCCTCTATAAGTGGCCTATTAGCCCGTTCTTCAAAATAAAACTCTGGTTCGTATACAAGTTTATTTATAAAACGTCGTCTATAATTAACTTGCTTCCTCCATGAATGTTTATCTAAGTACTTTTGAGCGACACCGTAATTCTTCCATGTAAGAGTGAACGGTCCGGTAGTACCAAATCCCCCACATAAGCAATCATTCAGCGAGGGTAGATCAAAACCAAAATAGCCTCCAGGACCATTGATCGCTTCTCCCATTGCGCAAAAGAAGGAGGGATAATCCGTCACGTATGTTCCATCTAAAAAGAAATTCTCTTTTTCACTATCTCTATTCCATTCCCGTGTAGTCAGATTATAGTTTTTGACAGCTTTGAGCCATGCTCTTCTCCCTGGTACATCTAGAATGGCCCATTCATTGATATGTACAGGAGGAGATATTCTCCACTTGTTCCAAATTTCTATTTCCGTATGATTTGCAAACGATTCTAAAGAGCCTTTAAATTGAATATCCAGCAAATCCTCTGGAAATCCGATTTTATGATAATAAATTTCATCATATATGAGGAATGTATAACTCCCTATGGGATTCTTGTCATTATCGAGAATACAGACATCCACCGATCTATTCATCGATTGTTTTTTTCTTACAATATATTCCTTAAACTCGTTGCAAAAAACAAACTGTTTACATTGGATTTTATGATATAAATGATCCTCATCTTCATAGATCTTTCCGCTCAGACCTACGATTTCACTACAATATCCGATTGTTAATTCACTGTCATGATCAAGAATGGAGTAGTTCAATTTTTCGCTTTATCTCCCACATTAACATTGATTTTTTCCACACACGGGACTTCCATAATATGGTAATCACAAGAAATCCGTTTCATTAGAAATCACACTCATCTATTGTATTGGTCAATTCAGCCCATCTAGCCGATAATAACTTGGCATAATCCAGCGAAAATAACCCATAGTATCCTAATGAATATCCGTCATTAACCTCTATTAATAGGGTTTGCCCTTTATCTGTTAATCCAAAATCTACTGCATATCCTTTAGGAGCAGTTCTGTATTCTTTGACAACATCTTCAACCACTTTATAATCATATTGTACTCTCCAGTCGCCTCTATATCTTCGAATGTCTAAAATCCTTCCGTATCTAACAAAACATCTCCATTCTGCTACAAAGTTCACAACCTCCGAACATAAAATCTCTGGATCTTCACCATATGTACCACAACCAATTAAATCCTTAGTACTTCTAACTACTACCCCTGTAAATTTTTTATCCTCTACTGGTTTTATAAATACATTCCAATTCTCAGGGTTATTCGCGATTATGCTTAGTTTGGAATTCCAAACCTTTCTGCCTAGGTAACCCCTTAATTCCTCTGGATAGTCAATTTCAGGTGTAATTATGCTATGTTTAAAAAGTGCTTTTCTCACATCGTCAACATAGCCAACAACTATATCCTCTTTTTTACTATCAGATAATTCTGCTATATTTTTGAAATAATTAATTTCAAATCCCATTTGTTTAAATCCGTCGTAGGCTGCATAAAAATTGTGGCTTGCAATTTCGTTGTCAAAATTATTTCTTATAAATATCTTCATTTAAGCACCTACATTCAAAGTGGTCTTGGTTTTCGAGTTGTTTCAATAGTAAAATTATACCACATCTCATAAGACAGAAGTCGAAAAAGGTAGATCGTTTCAATCGTTGTGTAACTCAAGCATAAGGAATATACTTGGAATATGTGGAAGGGGGCTGAAAAACATGGAGTTCACAATCGGAAAATTCAAATAATCTATGGTGGTTCCTATACAAGCGACCACCAATTCTAAAGACAGGTGGTTACATATGTCGAATAAACCGTACGAAATCATCGAACGTCCCCCAACCGTTCTGGAACATAAAACACTATGGGAGGCGGTTGGTTGGGGACAAGTCAATATAGAAATGACCGAGCAATCCATTGCTAATTCAGTATATTGTTTAGTTGCAATAAGCGCCGGAAACGTAATCGGTATGGGACGGATTGTCGGCGATGGAGCAATGTACTATTATATACAAGACGTAGCTGTATTACCCGAGTATCAAAATATGGGAATAGGCAAGCAAATTATCGAGAAGCTGCTGAACTTTATAAATGATCATTGTTCTGGAGCCGGTTTTGTCGGTCTATTCGCCTCACATGGAAAAGACGCATTTTACGAAAAATTCGGATTCAAAAACCATTCTCCCGGCATGACAGGGATGTTCTTGGTAGTAGGCGATTGATCTAATAAAACAAACAGCGTAGTCCGGGACATGAAAATAAAGCCCTAGACTACGCTGTTTTTATTCAACTATCGATATCCTAGCCAATCTCATCCGCCTTAACTTGCTACTTCTTCAATGTTGTTTCATTTTTGTGTTCAATAACGTAGACTACTTTTGGTTCAATTTCTTTCATCATTTGTTCCATGAAAGGTTTGCTATTTTCTTCAGCTGGAAACTGTTTTTCAACCTGTGTTTTTGCAATCACATCAATCACTTGTTGTTTAGAGACATTTTTGGAAGCTGCAACCTCCACAACAGATTTATCTTTTGCTAATTCTTGTTTTAAATCTGTCGGGCTCATTTTTAGCAATGAAAATAGTTTTTCATCGTTTAAAAAGTCATCAGCAAAATAATCAGGCTTGCCATTTTTGGAGAAATAACCTTCTACTTTATTGATTGAAGGTGTCGTCTCACCTCCGACCACCCCAACACTGATTGAATTGCCCTGAACAAATACTTGGTAGAACGGTGTTTTTGATCCCTTTTTGGTGTAATTCAACATAAACGTTTTTTGATCCGAGTTCTCCATTTGCTCCATAGCAACCTCGTACTCTTTGATGTTGCCATACATTTTATCAATAAGGGAATTTACCTTCGCCTTGATTTGCTGATCGCTTAAAGTAATGAGCGGCTTCTCCTTAGGCTCCCAATTCTCTTGAGTCAGGTCTTGGATCTCACCCGTAATACCGTTAGTATGAAGGGTAACCTTTTTGCCGGTTCCTCCTTTTTCCTGCAGTACGATGCTTTGTTGGATCGTTTTCGTACCGGTTGAATTCGTGGAGTCTCCAAGGTAGCTTGCATCGATAATCTCAAACGATTTTGTTTCGGGAAATGCGCTATACAGCTTCTCAAGTGTTGCTTTGCCGACCTCGTCCACCTTGACTTGTTCAGCAGTCATTGGTTTTCTCGTAAGCATTTCAATCAGGGGAGGGGCCGCAAATGCCGCGGTTGGAATCAAAATCGCAGCGGCAACTAATCCGCCAATTAATCGTTTTTTCATGGGTTTTTCGCTCCTTTTTCGTTGTACATATTGAGAATACGATTGTTCAATTCGTTTGGTAATGGCCGGAGGGCACTCCATCGTTTCTGCCTCTTTGAGCAGATGTTCACGGATTTTTCGTTCAATAGGCATTGGTCTTTTCCATCCTTTCCGGGAGGAGATTCCCTATGTTTTTTCGAAGCGCCTGGAGACCAGCATGATATCTGGACTTGACTGTACCCAGCGGAATACCAAGCAATGTCGCGATTTCCTCAAGAGTATAGTCGTGAAAAAAGCGGAGGATAATCACCGTTCGCTGTTTGTCAGTCAGTTTTTGGATTGCCTGCGATATCTCTTGGTTCGTCCCCTCCATGATCACAGTGGGCTCATCCCAATGATGCTCTTCCCGAGAAAAGATACGAATGCGTTCAAAAATTCGGAATCTCCTCCAGCTCTTGACCCGAAATCTCTGCACTTGGCGGATGACCAAGCCGTGCAGCCAGAAGTGGAAAGGACGGTTCGTATCGTAATTGGCAAGTGAGGTCCACATTTGCATATAGATCTCGTTCATGACATCTTCCCGATCCTGCTGATGATCCACCAGAAAGGAGACGGTCCGGTATACATCCCGATAGGTGGCATCATACATCGTTTGAAACGCCTGTTGATCACCATCTTTCATTTTTAAGAGTAACTGGTACATATACTCACTTTGCATTCAGAGGGCCCTCCTGAGTAAGCAGCTTACACCCTATATTGTCTCTATATCGGAAAAAGGTTCGGTTCTTTATTCCCAATAGCAAAGAGGGGTTCGCACCCCTCTTCTTTAAAAGACAAGCGTATTCAGCTCAAACGGACATCGTCTCCCGAACCGGAATCGTCACGACAAGCTTCGTTCCGGCGCCCTCGCGCGAATCGAGCTCCAGCCGCCCGTTCAGATGCAGGACGCGGCCTTTCATCTGCTCTACGCCCATCCCGGAAGATCCAATCTCCATGCGACGCGCTTCCGTACTTTTGAATCCGACACCGTCATCCTCATAAGTTAATACAAAAGCATGGTCCGCGACAGTCATGGTAAACGTTACATTTGAAGCGTGCGAATGCTTTTTCGCGTTGTTAAGCAGCTCCTGAATGATGCGAAAAATATGCTTCTTCGTCGTCAAATCCTTCGCTTCAATGGCGGAAGCCCTCTCCTCCTTGAACTTGAGCACGAACGGCGCGTGGTACGCTTCCTTGTCGAGATACGACCTTACCGTTTCGATCAGCCCAATTTCCTTCAGCAGAAACGGGTTCAATTCGAAGCAGCTTTGGCGCAGACTGTTGTTGATCATCTCTACGAAATTGACGATGTTGTTCAGATGCTCTTTATCTTCTTTATTCATCGCGTATTTGTCCAGCAAAGAAATGAATCTCCGTTTGAGGAAAAACAAATCCTGCATCGTCGTGTCGTGCAGATCGGCTGCGATCCGCAGCCGCTCCTCTTCCTGCAATTCGAACATGACTTTGCGGAACCACTGAATATCCTGCGCCGATTGCTCATTCGGAAGCTGCGAAGCAAGAAGCTGCATTTTCGCAGTCAACTTGCGTATCAGGTGAACATTCTCCAAACTGACCTCCAGGTACGAGGTAATCAAATGCAGCCATTGAATCTCTTCTTTGCCGAGCAAGGTATTCGCTTTATTCCGCGTGATAACCAAATAGCTGGTATATTGTTCATGCCGGTGAATCTCGATACAGGTGTACAGCGGGTGTTCGGACAAAGCCGACGTTTGGAGCAGCTGTTTAACTTCGGCCGCATCGATGTCCCCTTCAGCGATGATCTCGGTATCATGCTCGTACCGGAATACAATGGCCCCGCCCATCACTTCAAGCGTCTGAACAATATCGACAAGTACGATGTCCTTCAGCTCGCGAAAGCTTGAGATGACTCCTAGGTTCTTGGAAATTTTCTTCAAAGCGGTACGCAGCCTGAACTTTCTCGGAAATAAAAACGCTTCAAGTCTCGTTGTAAAATATTCAACCGAATATAGAACGAAGGAAATCATGGCGACAGAGCCTGCAAAAACAAACAAGATCTGCTTTTCATCGGCCAGATTTTGAAATAGGAATGCGAAGATTGCGGTAAACAATCCCGACGGCACAAGGGCAAGCAGACAAGCAAAACCGAAGCGTCGTAGCACCAGACCGATATCGTACAATTGGTTCGAGGCAATCAAGTATGCGAATGAGATCGGGAAGTATAAAATGAACCAACTTGTATAGATGGCATCTATTATTCGATAGGAGGCAATCAATTCAGGGATAAACGAGAAACAGATAACCGGTAAAAACGAAATAAATAAGGAGAATAAAACACTCTTAACAATACTTGATAAATAAGACTTTTCTCTGCGTACTTTGAAATACAATACTATCAGGATGCCGATATTGAACATGAAGCCCGCAATAAAACATAACAAAGTAAAGGCACCTGTATATTTATAAATGGTGGACGTCAGTGGCGGATAGAAATGTAAGGCATTTATTCCGGTCCATATAATAAAGATACAGTACCAGTAGTTCAGAATCCATGCAGGTAACCGGATATTTCCTTTTTCCCTAAAAAAAACAACTAGAAAATGAAAAAAAATAAGTGGCAGTAAAATCATAAACTCACTCATTAGAAACTTTCCAACAATATCTCCTCGTACAGAAGCTCCCAAGCTCATGTAAATGATTGCACATGTAAGAAAGACAACGGCTAGAAACTGAGCCGATTTAGAATGTCGCATCTTCACAAACAACAATCCAGCCATAAACAAACATAAACCTTCCTCAAGTAAGGGAACAATATCGTAGGTCATGTCGTTTGGGTTATCAATTAGAACTTCGTGCTCAAGCCCATCGCGAAAAATAATTAATTTTTCGGCTTGCTCCACTGATCCCCATCTAGAAATCATAAGATTTACATTAGATGCTTCTCCATCTATTTGTTTGACGATATCTCCAATTTTTATGTCAAGATTACTAGCAGCGCCTTCCTTGGATATTTCTGTAATAACCCACTCATTTTGTTGATTTAGTTCAAGATCAATTCCGATAAAAATGAATTTAAATACGGTAGAAGAGCACCAAATTTGAATCCCCGCAAAAATCGCTAAAAACAACCAGACTACAATTTTATTTTGCATAACAACTCCCTATATACTTACTTTTGTGAAATTTCCTTGATATACTACTTCTAGTAAAATATGATCAGAAGGGATGTACACCATGAAAACCATCCAGATAACTTCACAGTTACACTATGTCGTCCATAAATTAAAGAACGTCGATTTGCCCCAAAATGTAAACCATCTAATAAATGATTTACCGTTATCTTCCGTAGAAACATATGCTGTTAATAAAATCTTCAACCAACCTATGACTACTAGATTGAATAGTTTAATAAAACCTTACGGTAAATGGTATTAATTCCAAGTATTATATTACCAAATTAATAAGGGATTGTATATCCGGTCCCGGCGAGTATAAGCTGTCTTTATTTAATTACATAAATTTAAATATACAAAAAGTCTCTGACTTCAAAGAGCCAGGGACTCGACATACCATTTACTCTGCCCTATTACCAAAAAAAGACCGCACCTGCTAACAGGTGCGGCCCCTTATCACTCAACTCCGGACGCTTAATCCACCAAGCTCCACAGCGCCGGCACGAGCGCCGGCTCCCATCCTGGCAGCGAAGTATGGGCTTGAAGCGCTTTATACGTTTTGCCCCCATAGGATACGAGATCATTGACGTTATACGCTACGTATGGCGCCCATGGCTGCACCGTCGATGCCGTATCTGTCGTAACCGTCACCGAATTGCTTGCAGCCGATACGTTGCCCGCGGCATCTTTCGCTTTAACCGTGAAGGTGTAGGCCGTTCCGGCCGTCAGTCCGCTCACCGTGGCCGTTGTTCCTGCAACCGATGCGGCTAAGGCAGAGCCATTGTACACATCGTACCCGGTAACGCCGATATTGTCCGTAGAGGCATTCCATGACAAGGATACGCTCGTCGAGGTTTTGCCGGTCGAAGTCAGGCCGGTCGGCGCGGTCGGCGGCTGCGTATCCGGGTCGGTGGACGTGGACGTCGTCACCGTGACCGAGCTGCTTGCGGTCGATACGTTGCCTGCCGCATCCTTCGCTTTGACCGTGAACGTGTAGGCCGTTCCAGCCGCCAATCCGCTCACTGTCGCCGTCGTTCCTGTCACGGATACGGCCAGCGCAGAGCCGTTATACACATCATAGCCCGTCACGCCTACGTTGTCCGTGGAAGCGTTCCACGACAGGGTTACGCTCGATTGCGTTTTGCTCGTCGAAGTCAGGCCGGTCGGCGCCGTCGGCGGCTGCGTATCTTGGGCCGGGGGGCTACCTACGCCTACAGCGCCGTAAGCGGCTTTTACGGAGTTGACCTGCGTGGAGTTCGCCCCGAACAGGTCGGTAGCCGCTTGAATCGCCGCCGCGCGGATCGCCGCAAAATTGGAGGATGGCGTCAAGTATAATGTAAGCGTTTTATACATAATTTTTTCCGCATCGCTGCGACCGATTCCGTTGACCGTCACCCCGTAATGCGTGCCGCCTTGCGCCAGCAAATAAAACGCTTTGTTATTAATGCCGCTGTTCGTATGCACACCTCCGTTATCGTCAGAGCCCCGGTACAGCTTGCTGTAATGGTCCGGCTGATTGTACAGCTCCGGATTTTCCATCGACCGCAAAGCGTCGCCCGGTATATTCGGCGTGTAGATGTCGTCACCGATCAGCCAGTTTTTCCCTTGAATCGCATTGCCGAAAATATCCGATATCGACTCGTTGAGCGCGCCGGATTCGCCTTGGTAAATCAGCCCGGCCGAATGCTCGGTCACGCCATGCGTCAATTCGTGGCCGATGACGTCCAGATCCCCGGAGAAGGTGCGGAATAAGTTGCCGTCCCCATCGCCGTAGGCGATCTGTACGCCGTTCCAGAACGCGTTGTTATAGTTCCGGCCGTAGTGAACGCTGGATTTGATCGCGAGCCCGTTGCCGTCCAGACTATCCCGGCCAAATTTGTTTTTGTAGTAGTCGTAGACGACTTCGGCGTAAGCATGCGCGTCAACCGCTGCCGGGTCGGTCCATACGTTGTCCGAATCCGTCAGCAGCGTGCCCGGGAGCGACTGGCTATAATTCGCAGAATACGTAATAATGCCTTTTCCGCGCGTGTTGTCCTGAAGCAAGTACTGCGACCCGCTTGCCGTAGTCGTAAAGGTCTTTGTATCGCCAAGCACACCCACGCCCGTACCGGTAGCATGATCGAGCATGCTGAACTTGTTGACGATATTTCCGTTGTCCGCGTTAATGAAATAACGCACGCGCTGCGGGGAAGGCTCCAGCACGTTGACTTCGGTAACGTAAACGAGAAGGTTTTGCCCGTTGTACGGGTAAATATTCAGCTCCGCCGTTTGCTCCCTCTGCTGGCTGCCCAGCTTGCCGATCCGCTTCTCGGTATCTTGATTGGCGATCGCAATCGCCTTCTCTGCGCTAATTTTGGGCGTCAGAGGGACCAAGGATTGCTGTCCCGAATCCGGAACAGTGCTTCCGATGTACGAGGTAACATTGCCCTGCTTGTCAAAATGCAGCGTTTGATCCGCGCCGAATACGGGAATTCCCTGGATATACTGCTTCAGCCGAACGTGTCGCGTTCCGGTCTCGGCATCGGTCACCTGCTGCGTAATTCGGATGCTTTGCTTCGTATCCCCGGCCAGTCCGAGAACGCTCTTCTTGGACTCCAAATATCCCCAAACCTTGTCCTCGTTCGACATTCCCTGCGGGGCGCTCCACGTTTCCCCGATAAATCGCGGTGCGGCCGTTTGCACAAGTCCGTCTTCGGAAACGTTCGGCACGTTCGATGCTGCCCCCGCCGGCAAGGCAGCCGTCGTCATCATGGCCCCCAGGGCAATGACGGTAAACATTTTTTTCATAAACAAACTCATCTCCCATCGTTCGATTTTACTTCCAGCCAAGCCTGCAATCGGTCAATCTATAAGTACTCATCCCTCCTTACATGGTTTTATGGCAGACAAAAGCTTCTATGTGAGTACAACAAGATGTCCGCACCAGAAAACAACAAAAAAAGGATAGCTGTTCACCATAGCGAAAACGGGCTCACCCCTGGGTGTCTGCACGCGTTAGCCTATTTTGAAACCGCTTTCCTTTTTCTTAGAATACTGTAATCTTTCATTGGTGTCAATTATCCTTTGGTCAATTTTTTATAAAGTTAAGTCTGTCGCAGAGGTCTCCATGGCAGCCTGCCCCGGCACGGTCTTATAAACAAAAAGACCTCTGCAGCATACTACAAAACCGCTCTATCCATCCGTCTACGTCTTTTGAATCTGATTCGCCCGTTCGTACAGTGCCCTGCGCAGCAACTTGCCCGATCCGGTCTTGGGCAGCTCGTTCAAAAACTCGACTTTCCGCGGATATTTGTATACGGCCATATGCTCTTTGGCCCACTCGACGATGTCCTGCTCCGTCACATTCCCGATGGCTTCTTCCTTGAGCACGACATACGCTTTCACTTCCTCGCCCCGGTAATCGTGGGCTACGCCAACGACGCACACTTCTTTAATCGCGGTATGCTTGTGCATGATGCTCTCCACCTCGTTAGGGAAGACGGAGAAGCCCGACGATTTGATCAGTTCTTTTTTACGCCCGGAAATATGGACGTAGCCGTCCTCATCCACGTGTCCTAAATCCCCGCTTAAAAACCATCCGTCGACAAACGCGGCCGCCGTAGCCTCCGGATTTTTCCAATAGCCCTTCATAACCATCGGTCCTTTGAAGGCCAGCTCCCCCTGCTGTCCGGGCGGAACCTCCACGTTCGGATCGTCTATGGCAACGACGCGAACGTCCGCATCCATCAGCGGGATGCCCGCTGAGCCTACCCTCGCGTTTTCAAAAAAGTTCATCGTAATCTGGGCCGTTGTCTCGCTCAGACCATAGCCTTCCAGCAGCCGGGTGCGGGTGACTTCGTAGAACCGCTCAAAGATTGGCCTCGGCACCGGAGCGCCCCCCGACAGGCAGCCCGACAGGGAAGACAGATCGTAATTCGCCGCGTTCGGGTGGTTTATGACCGCGATATTCATCGTAGCCGTGCTTACCCAATGCTGGATTTGCAGTTTGTGAATCGCTTCCAAAATAACGTCCGGCACAAAGCGGTGGAACAGCATAATCGCTCCCCCGTTGCAGAGTGGCGATCCCATGCAGTTGACCAGCCCGATAACATGAAACAAAGGCATTGCCGACAGGTGGCGATCGCGCGGCTTCGTTCTCACTCCGTCCCTGAACGAGAACGCGTTAGCCACAATATTGCGGTGCGTCAGCTCCGCGCCTTTGGGCATGCCTGTCGTTCCCGAAGTGTATTGCAGCACAGCGGTATCGTCCAGGCACGCATTGGCGGGAGGAATCGGATCGTCGTAATGGATCAGCTCCAGAATACGCTCCTCTCCCGGCAGCCTGCTTATCGTTCTTTCCATTGGAGCGAACGACATCGGAAATTCCGGATGATCCGGGGCAAAATCCGTCAGCGCCGTCGAAATGATCCGCAGCCCGGGAAACTCCGGCAAAATCGGACACAAATGCGCCAGCAAATTTTCCTGGATGAAGATGGCCTTGGGCCCCGCATCTCCTAGCAGATGGCTCAGCTCCGCCCGTTTGAACATCGGATTCATAGGCACGGCTATTGCTCCCAGACGCTGCACGGCCAGAAAGGCGATGATAAACTGCGGGCTGTTCTCCATATAGAGGGCGACCGTGTCGCCCTTGCCCACGCCTCTTGCATGCAACTGAGCGGCGAGCTGCAAGTACATGTCCGCCAGCTCGCCGTACGTGATGATCTTGCCATAGAAGTAAACCGCCGTATCGTCGGGATTCGTTCGCGCATGTTCCTCCACATAGTTTTCCAGGACCTTGTCTTCAAAGATGAAATGCTGCGGAACATCTTTGGGCCACACCTTGTACCATGCTTTTTCCATGCTTACCCCTCCATATCGTTATTCGGTCTTCGCAAGCCTGCCTTCCTCGTAAGCAACGCACGCGCCTTCATAGATGGCTCGCTTGGCATCCAGCTCTCCCGGGAATCGGGCCCCGCCGATTGTGACGACAGGAATGCCGGCCCGCTGCACAAGCTGGTCATCCCATGCTTCGGATAGTTGTCCGGCGGCAAGGATGACGGTGTCGGCGGGAATTTTTTTCGTTTCCGAACCGCTCTCCGTCTGCAGTTGTATGACAACTCCGTCTTCGTCAATGCGCTCGTAGCTTAAATCGGTCACAAATTGAACCTTCTTCTGCCGCAGATGCGAGAGGAGCGCCCAACGGGTCGTTTTGCCGAGCGTTTCGCCGGGCTTGCCTTTTCTGCGAAGCAGATAAATCTCGCGCTCCGCCTGCTCGGATAAATAATGCGCCAGATCGCAGCCGATCCCTCCCGCTCCGATGATCACGACCCGCTTACCAACCTCCGCCTCTCCCCGGAGCACTTGCTGATACGTAAATACGTGAGGGAGCGAGGTGCCCGCCAGCTCGGGGATTCGCGGCTTGATGCCGCTGGCCAGTACGACCAGGTCCGGAGCAAGAGCGGCGATTTCCTCCGGCGTCGGACTATGGTTTAAGCGAATCTCTACGCCCAAGCGGCGCAACTCATGCTGATAATAGCGCAGCGTTTCGGCAAATTCCTGCTTGCCGGGAATCCGCTTCGCCAGATTCAACTGTCCGCCCAGCCGGTCTTCCTTTTCGTACAGCACGACGCGCTCGCCAATCTCGGCCAATGCCCGTGCCGCTTCCATCCCTGCAGCCCCACCACCGATGACCGCGATGTGGCGGGAACGTTGCACCCTGAAAGGCTTCCACTTCGATTCCCGGCCCACCCTCGGATTGACCAGACATGAGGCAGGCAGGCCGTCAAATACTTGATCGAGACATGCCTGATTGCAAGCAATACAGGTGTTGATCCGGTCGAACTGCCCGTCGCGGGCTTTGCGCAGCAGGTCGGGGTCCGCCAGGAACGGACGCGCCATCGATACCAGATCGCAGGCTCCGCGCTGCAGCAGCTCATCGGCCAGCCGGGGATCGTTAATCCGGTTGCTGCCGATTACCGGAATGTTCACCGCCCGTTTGATCGTTTCCGCGATATGAATATATCCGGCCCGGGGCACCATCATGGAGATCGTCGGCACCTGGGATTCGTGCCAGCCGATTCCTACGTTAATCGCATCCGCTCCGGCGTCGGCCACCATGCCGGCGAATTGCAGCGTTTCTTCCTCGGTCGTGCTGTCCGGGATCAGATCGGCGCCGGATAGCCGGAAAATAACCGGATAGCCGGGTCCGACCGCTTCGCGGACGGCTTGAACGATGCGCAGCGCAAATCTTGTCCGATGCTCGAACGAGCCGCCCCATGCATCGGTGCGCTTATTGGTCGCCGGGGATAGGAATTGATTGATCAAATACCCTTCCGACCCCATAATCTCGACGGCATCGAACCCGAGGTCCGCCGCCTTCTTCGCGCTGACCGCATAACGGGCGATCAGTTCCTCGATTTCCTCGTTGGTAAGCTCCCTCGGCGTGTGACGATGGATCGGCGAACGGATGGCGGAAGGCGCTACGGCGAGGATGCCCGTCAGATCCGAGTAGGCGTACCGCCCCGCGTGAAACAATTGGGCCCCGATCCGCCCTCCGGCCGCATGCACTTGAGCCGTCAGATTTTCCATATGCTTGCAATGCTCATCGCTGTAAAATCCCATGAAGTTATGGCCGCCGTCCCCTTCAGGCGACACGGAAATGCCCCCCGTCACGATCAGTCCGGGACCATCCTGACCGGCCCTTTCCTTATAGAAATCAATCAAGGCTTGACTGCCAGCCTCTTCCCCCTCCAGCCCGGTATGCATAGAACCCATAAGAACACGGTTGGGAAGCTCCAAACGGCCCAAACGTATCGGTTGAAACAGATGATCCAGCTTCATTGTCTCTCTCCCTTTCGTTTCACAGGACCTGCTATATTGATCATTTATATGCAGGACTTGCCATTTATAACATCCGCTTTCAAGGTCGGTTTACATCCCGGATACAACCTGCGTATAATTAGATTTATTTATGTCTATTTATAATGAAACAGCATCAATTCATACGATTTTGTTGAAGTTGAGGGGTTCCGATGCGTGAGCTTTCTTTAGAACTTTTGCCGAATCAGGCGCCTTTGTTTTTTCAAATTTATGGTTATTTCAAAGATGGAATTCGACAGGGGCAGCTGCCGTACGGCTCGTTTCTCCCCTCCATTCGAAGCTGCGCCCACACGCTGAAAGTCAGCAAAAATACGGTTGAAACCGCGTATCAGCTTCTCGTCTCAGAAGGCTACCTCCGCACCATTCCCAAAAAGGGCTATCAGGTTGTTCATCAAGCCGAAACGCCCGTTCCTGATCCGGGATCGGCTTCAAACGACGCTTTGAACAAAGAGATCCAAATCGATTTTCGATACGGGAATATCGAGCTGTCTGCTTTTCCATTCCACCCGTGGAACAAAGCGCGCAATACGCTGATCGCTCATTATCAAAGCAAGTATGAAGTGGAAGGAAATTCCCAAGGCGAGTACCTGTTAAGAAACGAGCTGTCACGGCTGTTGTATGAATCCAGAGGCGTCGTGTCCGGGCCCGGGCAGATGATTATCGGCTCTACACCTCAGCAGCTCTTATCCCTGTTAAGTCAGCTTCTGGACAGGAACCGGAATGTCATCGGCGTCGAAAACCCCGGCTATGACGGGGCAAGAAATACGTTGATCAACCATGGCTTTCAAGTCCGTGCGATTCCGCTGGCCGAAGACGGTATTTCGATCGAAGAGCTTGAGAAGAGCAGGGCGAATGTGGTGTATGTGAGTCCTTCCCAGCAATTCCGAAACAAGCTGGCGATGTCTCAAGACAAACGGCAGCAGTTGATTCGGTGGGTCCGTTCACGTGCAGGTGCGGGTTCAGTCAAATACATCATCGAGGATGACTACGAATGGGAGTTCAGGTATGACGATCGTTATTTGCCGTCCATCCAAAGTCTGGCCCCCGAAAAGATCATGTATATCGGAAGCTTTTCCAAAACTTTGCTGCCGGTCGCCAATCTAAGCTATCTGGTGCTTCCCAAGGCGATGCTGCCTTTATTTCGCTTGAAAGTAAGGGAATACGACCAGCCTGTTTCGCGGCTCGATCAGTTGACCTTGGCCCACTATATAGCCGATGGTTATTGGCATAAGCATTTGCTCAAGATGCGGAAGCACTATGAAGAGAAACGGGAAGCTCTATTCGAAGCCATATCCCGGTACGAGTCGTACTTTGTGGAGGTCGAGGGAAAAGATACCGGGCTGCACGCTATCCTAACCGTGAAAACAACGAAATCCGAATCGGAGCTCATTGCGTCAGCGTTGGAAAAAGGCGTCAAGGTTTACGGGACATCCAGATACTGGCTTCATCCTACAAGCGAGTATCCTACCATACTGCTTGGTTATGGAGCCTTGAGCTGCGATGAGATTCGTATGGGCATCCGGCGGTTGACCGAAGCTTGGTTCGGCCCTGCTTGAAATTGGCTTGTCCCACCGATTTTCGCGATTCTGTCCCTTTCGCTGTCACCCAAATTCATTATGATTGGTAGTAGTACTGCTAGCGAGGTGAATGACAGATGAACTTTATTTTCGACATGGACGGGACGATTTGCTTTAAAGGGCAGCCCATTTCCAAGAACATTCTGGATTGTTTGCTGGAATTACAGGAAGCCGGCCATTTTATCGGCTTCGCTTCCGCACGGCCTTACCGCGATATGCTGCCCGTTCTGGACGAGCGGTTTCACGACCACCTTCTCATCGGAGCGAACGGAGCGATGGCTCATTTCCGGGGACAGCCTCTCTATCTGAATGCCATTCCCGCCGAACTGGCCCGCGAAATCGTAGCCATTCTGGATGAATTCCAGGCCGAATATTTGATTGACGACAAGCTGAACTATGCTTTAAAGTCGCATCGGCCTCATCCTCTGCTCATGAGTCTGGACCAAAACAAGCTTGCGGAACGCGTAGACGCGACCCGGATCGAAGCTTTCGTTAAAATTGTCGTGTTGGCATGCGACAGGTTTGAAGAATTGGCGGACCTCATTTCCCGGCTGGATGTGACGATTCATTATCATTCGGCGGAAGGCATCCTGGATATTACTTCGAGCAACGTCAACAAAATGAGAGGCCTGAAGCAAACCGGCCTTGAGCTGGAGCCGTTTATTTGCCTGGGCAATGATATGAACGATCTCCCGCTGTTCGAAAAGGCTCTCCATTCCGTCGTCATCGGGGAATTCGCGCCCCTGCTTCGTATCGCCAAGGAGCAAATTCCAATGGACGACCGGGTGGAACAAAATATTATATCCAAGCTGAAGGAGCTTAGCGCATGAATGATATGACCCAACGACACTTATCGCTGCGGGAAGCCGAGACGAAAGCGGCCGAGCTGTTCAGAGCGATCGAAGAAAAAGGCCTGCTGCGCAGCGGTGTAACCGAAAAGCAAATCAATCGTGAAATTTACGAGCTGGCGTTCCAAATGTTCGGCATTAAAAAATATTGGCACAAGCGCATCGTACGGGTCGGCAGAAATACGCTGTACCCTTACCGGGAAAATCCTCCGGACTTGACCGTTTCCGAGGGAGATATTTTGTTTCTCGACTTTGGCCCGATCTTCGAAGACTGGGAAGCCGATTTCGGCCGCACCTACGTGCTGGGCGACGACCCGATCAAATTAAAGCTGCAGAGCGACATCGCTCTGGCATGGGCGGAAGGGAAAGCCTTCTTCCAATCCCAGCCCCAGATTACCGGCAGCGAGCTGTTTGCTTTTGTAAGCGGGCTTGCGGCAAAATACGGCTGGGAATTCGGAGGCACGCACGCGGGACATCTCATCGGCGAATTCCCTCACGAGCAGATCCAGGGCGAAGAAGTCGAGAACTACATTCATCGCGACAACAACATTCCCATGAGAGACCCGGATCAGAACGGCCGTCCGCGGGATTGGATCTTGGAGATCCATTTTATCGATCGGGAGCTTGAAATCGGCGGTTTCACGGAACAGCTCTTGACCGTTGAATAGATTGGGTGGGGTATCTACTTCCGGTCGCTCTT
Organism: Paenibacillus elgii NBRC 100335; assembly: GCF_004000865.1. Taxonomy (GTDB): domain Bacteria; phylum Bacillota; class Bacilli; order Paenibacillales; family NBRC-103111; genus Paenibacillus_G; species Paenibacillus_G elgii. The sequence continues at coordinate 51,504 of NZ_BIMB01000002.1, forward strand.
GTCTGCAGGAAATTTTCATTAGAATCCGCTTAACAGCGGATATTTCCCGCAGACAAAGGCGAACGCTATCGCTCCTCCAGTAGATACCCCACCTATTTCAGTGAAAAATCTCTTTCTCAACACCCTATCCCCCTTCCAACGGGGGTTTACTTTTTTTGATCCCCCCCACGTCAAACCGCGATGCGGTTCCAAGCCATTCCTCCTTTCTTCTACAACATTGCGTTGCTTTTCCTTTCTTTAAACATCCTTCGACGTTATTCCTATAAATTCCTCCTATGGAAATATAATGTTCCTTCTATTTACAGCTTCTCTCGGGCCAATTTTTTAAACACATCAATGGCATGACTGCCGAGCGAAAAGAATACGTCGTCCTCGTCTTCCTCATCGATTTCCACTTCCAGGTTGTCCACCTGGCCGGCGAGCATGTTAATAAACTCTGCGGTACATCTCCTCGACCGACAAAAAATCCAAAGCGTAAACGACGCCGTACTGGTGATTTTGCCCATTATTCAGCATGTACAGCTGCTTCAGCTCCGAAGGCATCTCTATTCCCATTTGGCGCTCGATGTTGGCGATATTTTCCGGCAAGACCGGATCGTTTAAATAACAGTCGAAACGGCCGGCTTTTTGATTCATGGCACCGACGAATGAAGTCTATGCAGCAGCAAGAGAAGCGTTGTTGTTCAAAGGAGTTCCTCTTTTCTTCAAATGTGCATTTTGTTGCGTTTTGTTGTAATTTGTTTGACTTTTTCCCCTAACGAGGATTATGATAAACGTAACGAAAGGGGAGAGCTCATCCATGAAACCAATCGCTCGTGTCATTATTATTGGCTGGGACGGAGCAGGCAATTTCGTAACGTCCGCGAATACGCCGAATTTGGACCGGCTCGTCCGGATGGGAACGTTCGACTTCCACGCCCAGACGGCGATGCCGACGATCAGCGCTCAATGCTGGGGATCGCTTTTGCATGGCGTCGCAGCGGACAAGCACGGGTTGACCAACGAATCCGCAAGCAGCCGCACATACCCGGACGACTCGCCGTATCCGTCGATCTTTCGGGTCGTGCGCGAAGCCTATCCCGACGCCGTGTTGGCCGCATTCAGCGCGTGGTCCCCGATCAACGACGGCATTATCGAACCGTCCATCAGCGTCCATAAAGTATCGATGAAGGACCGCGACCTGTCGCTGGCCGCAGCCGCTTATATCCGGGAACACCCCGAACTAAAGCTGATGTACGTCCAGCTGGATTTGCCGGATTCGGCCGGTCATCGGCACGGGTACAATACGCCCGAGCAACTGCGGGCGATCGAAGAAGCGGATGAGCATACGGGATTTATCCTCGGTGCGCTCGAACAAACGGGACTTTTGGACGACAGCCTGCTCATCCTCGTGTCCGACCATGGCGGCGGCGGAGCCGACCCACGGGACCACGGCAGCGATCACCCGATGGACAAGACGATCTTCTGGGGCTGCGTCGGTCCGGGCATCGAGCGCGGCACTTTGCTTCAGGGCACGATGACGATCACCGACACGGCGGCTGTCGTCGTCCGGGCGCTCGGCATCGAAGCTCCCGCCTCATGGGAAACGAAGCTACCGGAAGGAATTTTCGCGGAATAATCCGGGCCTGGCAACTCTGTAAGCACTTTCAATTTCTTTCTTGTGCAGCGTACAATTCGTTCAATGTCGTTGAGATGTCGTTTTGAAGGGCCCCATGGCTGTTCGCCCGTTCCTCGGGGCCCTCAATCACAAGGAAATCCACATCCATTCCACGGAAAAGCGCCAACGGGACAAATTCGTCGCCAAAGGTCATTCCGCCCATAGATCTCCGGTTGCACGCAGCCCCATTCCCCCCATTACCCACTAATGAATAAAGCCCTATTCTCTCTATAAAATTTTAACATAGATATTCACTCGATGTTTTAACATGTCGTTTTCGTGAAGATATAAACTATTCGTCGGGTGCGGTCGAAATATATTTTAGAATTAAAATGTTGGATAATAAAGGAAACCAACTTAGCAAAAGCTGGTCTTTAACCTTAACAGGAGGTGGTGCGTTATAAATTTGTAGCAAAACCCGCACGCCCTACATCTGAACAGCAAATCAAGCACGACACTAGAGGAGGAAAATGATATGAATTACAGAAAGGCACTGAAGGCTCTTGCCGTCACGGCTTTGTTAGCATCCGCGCTCTCCGTCAGCGTGACAAAATCCTATGCGGCGGCGCCAACGATTCTCGGATATTATACGGAGGATTCTACCGAAGCTTTTCCCAAGTTTCACAGCTACATGAATCAAATTTCCACAGATACGTTTAATACCGATATCAACGGAAATATCGTCGGCAAGGTACCGACGCAAGCCGTGAACTACGCCAATTCGGTGAAGGTGCTGCCTTACGCCTTGGTATCCAATTACCGCAATCACGATTGGGACAGCAATATCGCGCACAATGTCCTGACGAACCCGACAGCCAAAAGCAACCTGATCAAAAATATGCTCAATCTGGTGAAAAAAAATAAATACAAAGGGATTAACATCGACTTCGAGGCAGTTTTGCCCGAGGATCGCGAGGCGATGACGAAATTCGTTCAAGAGGTGGCCGGCAAAATGAAGGCGAACGGCTTCCTGACCATGGTCTCGGTACCTGCGAAGTCGGAGGACGATCCGTCGGATTCGTGGACGGGCGCTTTCGATTTTGAGGAGCTGGGCAAAGCGGCCGACGTCATCCAGGTGATGACCTACGACGAGCATGGCGTATGGAGCGATCCGGGGTCGGTCGCGAGTAATCCTTGGATCGAAGCCGCTCTCCACTTCGCAATCACGTATGTTCCTTCGGAGAAGGTGCTTATGGGGCTTCCGGCGTACGGCAACGACTGGAACTTGTCCGATCCGACGAACAAAAGCAATCGATTAATCGAATGGAAGGATATGCCCCAGCTGCTTGCTTCTACCAAAGCCACCCCGATACGGGATGCCGTTACGGGATCGATGGTTTTCAACTACACGGATGCGGGCGGAGCGAAGCATGTCGTTTGGTATGAAGACGAGGCATCGATCAAGCAAAAGACGCAATATACCAAAACCTACTGGCTTGCCGGCGTATCGGTATACGCTATGGGCATGGAAGATCAAAGATTCTGGGATGCCGTCTCGGCAGGTCTGAAATAGAATAGCAATATCGCAAGTAACAACAAGCGGCCGCTTCTCCCTATGAGAGACGGCCGCTTGCTCTTTTCCCCTTTTATCCCAGCAATCCCAACTGCTTGCCCGCGCGCTCCAGCGCGTTTAATGCAAAATCGAGATCCTCCTGCGTATGCCCGGCGGTCACGATAAACCGCACCCGGCCTTTGTCCATTGCAACCGTCGGATAGACGATGCCTTGTGCGAAGATGCCTTCCTCCAGCAGCAGGTCGGAGAAGCGCATCGTCTTCGCCGGGTCGCCCACGATGACCGGGACAATCGGCGTCTCGCTTCCGCCCGTATCGAATCCGAGCTCCTGCACCTTCGAGCGGAAATACGAGGCGTTCGCCCACAGCTTCTTGATCAGCTCGTCGCTTTGCTTGAGCACTTGAATCGCCGCGAGGCAGGTAGCGGCCACCGCTGGCGTCTGCGACGTGCTGAACAGAAACGGACGCGCTTTATGAATCAAATAATCCTTCAATACCTGCCCGCACGCGACGTAGCCTCCAACCGCGCCGACGGCTTTGGACAGCGTGCCCACTTGGATGTGCACGCGCCCGTGCAGCCCGAAGTGGTCGGTCGAGCCTTTGCCGTTCTTGCCGAGCACGCCACTCGCATGGGCGTCGTCGACGTAAACGAAGGCGTCGTATTTCTCCGCCAGCTCCACAATGTTCGGCAGCGGGGCAATGTCGCCGTCCATGCTGAACACTCCGTCCGTCACGACGACGCGCTTTTTAAAGCCTGCGCTTTCCTTGAGCACGGCTTCCAGTTGGTCCATGTCCTTGTGCGCGAATATTTTCCGGTGCGCCTTCGTCAGCCGGATGCCGTCGATGATGCTCGCATGGTTCAGCTCGTCGCTGATGACGACATCGTCCGGACCGAGAATCGACGAGAGCACACCTTGATTCGTCGTAAAGCCGGATTGGAATACGAGCGCCGCTTCCGTCCCCTTAAACTGGGCCAGTTCCTGCTCCAGCTGGTCGTGAATGTCCAGCGTGCCCGTAATGGTGCGCACCGATCCGCTTCCAACGCCATACTGCTCGATGGCCCGAATGGCCGCTTCCTTCAAGTCCGGGTGATCGGTGAGCCCCAGATAGTTGTTCGAAGACATCTGGAGTAGCCGGCGGCCGTTCAGCGTCATCCAAGTGCCCGAGCGGCTCTCCCAGACTGTAAGCGGACGATACCGCCCTTCCTGCTTCGCTTGCTCCAATTCATCCCGCAGTGAGTTCCAATTGACCATGAACTAGCTCCCCCTTATTGATTGTATCCGTATCGTGATGAAATACGATTTTGCCGCATTGACCGGAAGCCGCGAGCGCGAAAGCTTCCTCGTACTGATCCAGTGTAAAAGTGTGCGAAATGAGCGGCTTCAGATCGATCCGCGTCCGGTCAAGCAAGCCCTTGAGCTGGTACCAGGTCTGGTACATGCGCCGTCCGGTGATGCCTTCCACGCGAATTCCCTTGAAAATAATATGCCGCGACAGGTCAAGCGAAACCTCCCGGGTCGGGATACCCAGCAGCGAAACGCGGGCTGCCGGAGCCGCCGCTTCGAATCCGCCGCGGATCGCGTCCGGGTGGCCGGACATTTCCAGCACCACTTCCGCCCCTTCCCCGCCGGTATGCTCCATGATCGCCTGCACCATGGACGTTTCCTTGCTGTTGATCGTCACGTCTGCTCCCATCGTGCGGGCTAGTCCTAAGCGGTAAGCGTTTACGTCCACCGCCATCACGGTGCCCGCTCCACATGCTTTGGCGACCGCTACCGCCATCAAGCCGATCGGTCCGGTGCCGATGACAGCTACCGACTTGCCGACGATGTCGCCGGAAAGCACCGTCTGTACGGCGTTGCCCAGCGGGTCCTGCAAGCAAGCGAGCTCGAAAGGCAGCTGCGGATCGTTGTGGATCACGTTGGTCGCTTTGACGACCGCGTAGTCGGCGAAGCAGCCCGGTGCAGTAATGCCGAAGCTTTTCGTGTTCGGGCAGACGTGCGCGTTGCCCGTCCGGCAGGCTTTGCAAACGCCGCAGACGATATGCCCTTCCGCCGAGATGCGGTCCCCGAGCCTCACGTTCGTGACGCGGCTTCCTACGGCTTCTACGACACCGGCGAATTCATGGCCGAATACGTTAGGCGTGACCACCGTTTGCTCCGCCCAGGCATCCCATTGGTAAATATGTAAATCTGTACCGCAGATTGAAGTCGTTTTCACCCGGACCAGCACTTCATCGGGACCGCACTCTGGAACGGGTACCTCCTTCAATACCGCACCGAACGCCCGCTTTTCCTTCACAAGCCCTATCATCGTTGTTCCCATCGTGCATCCCTCCGCCGGATGTTGTATAATATAATAAACCATTGTGCGCTATGATGTACTTACAATATATTATACATATGTACGCGATATTGTACATAGGGTAAAGCGTCACCTTGGAAAAAAATTTTTGTTCCCGCCGGCAGTCCCAACGAAAACGTTGTGCGCGACCGCCGTTCGTTTATAATGGAGAGAGTAAAGCAGCATGGGAGGATATCATGGAGCACGAACAAATTCATAAGAAAATCGGCAAAAGCCTTCAGGCCATCCGCAAAGCCCGCTCGCTGAGCCTCGACCAGGTAGCGGAGCTGACGGGGGTCAGCAAAGCGATGCTCGGACAAATCGAACGCGGCGATTCGAACCCGACGATCTCGATTCTGTGGAAAATCGTCAACGGGCTGCGCATCTCGTTTACGTCTCTGATCGAAGAGGAACCGGCCAAGGTGACGCATTTCCGCTTTGAGAATTTGGAGCCTTTTGTGGAGGAGGAGGGCCGGTACCGGGCGTTTCCGCTCGTTCCGTTCGACCAGCAGAAGCGCTTTGAAATTTATACGGTGGAAATGGAAGCGAACTGCACCCACATTTCGGAACCTCATAACGAGGGGATCGAAGAGTACATTTTGATGATGCAGGGGGAGCTGGACATCACAATCCAGCAGAAGACGTACACGCTGAAGGTGGGGGACGCGCTGCGGTTTACGGCGGACCAGAGCCATATTTATACGAATAAAACGGATCAGAAGACGATGTACCATAACATCATCCTCTACCCTTCTTGATCCGTATATAGCCTAAAAACGGCAATCCGGGAAGCAGCGCCTCCTTCGGATTGCCGTTTTTGTTGCGCTATAGCGGGACTCCTGCTACTTAATAAAGTGTTTTCACTGCCTCACTCGTAAAGGGGACCAATTCGGCTGTTCGGCCTTCGCGGATCTTGTTTGCCCAAGCAGGGTCTACCAGTAACGCCCGGCCTATGGCTACCAGATCAAATTCTTGACGTTCCAGCCTTTCGATTAACCCGTCGATCTTCGAATTATCGGCTCCCTTTCCTTCGGTAAAGAGACTCATAAAATCCTCGTCCAGACCAACCGATCCAACCGTAATCGTCGGTTTCCCCGTCAATTTTTTGGTCCATCCGGCAAGATTCAGATCCGAGCCTTCGAACTCCGGCTCCCAGAAACGGCGCGTGGAGCAATGGAAAATATCGACGCCCGCGTCGACTAAGGGCGCCAAGAACTGTTCCAGTAGCTCCGGCGTTTCAGCCAATTTCGCTGTGTAGTCACTCGCCTTCCATTGCGAGAAACGCAGCACGATTGGGAATTCCGGCCCGACGGCGCGGCGGCAAGCTTCGATAACCTCCACGGCAAAGCGGGTGCGCGCAACCATGTCGCCGCCATAGCTGTCGGTTCGCGTATTGGTTTTCTCCCAGAAGAATTGGTCGATTAAATATCCATGCGCACCATGGAGCTCGATGCCGTCGAAGCCAAGCCGCTTGGCTTCGGATGCTGAGTGTGCGAAGCCTTGGACGATTGCGGCGATTTCCGATTCCGAATAATCGCCTACTTGGCCTCGTGCTCCCATATGCCAAATCTGCGGTATAATCCTTCCGCCCGCCGCGTGTACCTCAGTCACTACGTTTGCCCAACCGTTTAATGCAGCTTCGCCATAGAAATGCGGTACGTTGGCGGAATTGGACGCATCCGGATGGTTGATCACCGTACCTTCCGTCACGATAAGTCCGACACCGTTTTCGGCCCTGCGACGGTAATAGGCGGCAACATCCCCCCCCGGTACGCCGTCCGGGGAAAATTGCCGGGTCATCGGCGCCATCACGATACGATTAGACAGAGTCATTTTTCCGGTTGCGAACGGTTCGAACAAGGCTTGAACAGATTGAGAATTACTCATAACAACCTCCAAATTAAATTAGATTGGATTGAATTATGTTAATAATGTTGGCATCAGCGTTAATAAAGCTGCAAACAGCATCTTGAATTCGGATTTTTACTCATGTACTTAGATATTCCCTGAGAACCACCTCCTTCAATCACACTGATCCTTTATTGACTACGCAGTCAATAACTTCACAAAAAAAAGATCAAGGTTCGAGCATCGCAAAAGACGTACGTAAAACCGCATCGACCTGCTCTCGGGAAGCACCTGATCTTTCCATGATTTTCGCGCCGAGAAAAGCGTTGTTCAGATAAGCAGCAAGCTCTTTGCTGGTATGGCGGGTCGTAAAGATCTGCTGCTCCTGACCGCTATGGATGATCTTCTCCAGTATTTGTTCAACCTTGGCAAACATCATCTCGATTTCGCGGGTTACTTCTTCGTCGTCGGTTCCGAATTCCAGCACGGAATTAACCATGAGACATCCTCTACGAATGGTTTCGTTGCCCCGACATAGTGCAGCGTCGCGTATGGCTTCCAGCTTTTTCAAGGGGGACTCTTCCTGAGAGGCCAGTTCTTCCAGCACGGATATACTCTGTTCGCGATACAGTGCCAACGCTTTTAAAAACAAGTCCCGCTTATCTTCAAATACGCAATACAAACTTTGCTTCTTAACCTGCGTCGTACGTGTCAAATCCTCAAAGGAAGTCGACTTGAAGCCTTTCATCCAGAACATTTCCATGGACTGGTGCAGTGCACGATCGACATCAAATTCTCTAGGCCTGCTCATAGGGCCATGATATCAATTCTTGACCACGAAGTCAACAACCGCTCGCCGGTGTGACATTTTGAGCACAGTGCTTAGTACGTATTGGGGTAATTCTCCCAAATCATCAATAATTACGTCGGCATCAATATTATCGGAATATACTGTATTATTTCATTTCCAAGCTGCCTTCATACCAACAGCCCGACTCGCTCTTATATCGTTTTCAGGATGGTCCCCCGCAAAAAGAGCTTCCGTTGCTTCCACCCCGAGTTTAGATAAGGCTCTGATAAAAATTGCCGGGTCAGGCGAATAAGAAAACCGCAGGGGCTTAAAGAGGACTATCCTCCGCTTGTATCGTGCGATTTTCATCGAGCCGCACTTTATAAGACTCCCCCCATGCTTTCATAGACATAATCACCGGTTCCAAAGTCCTTCCGAAATCAGTAAGGGAATATTCCACTCTTGGCGGAACCTCTTTATATATTTCTCGATGAATGATGCCGTCCCGTTCAAGCTCTCTTAACTGCAATGTGAGCATAAACTGCGTAATTCCCGGATTGAGGCGCCTGAATTCATTGAATCTTTTCGTTCCGTCCAGAAGCTGATAGAGAATGATCCCCTTCCACTTTCCGCCAATAACATCCAGCGTTGTTTCAACCGGACATGCTTGCATATCTGGACGCATTCCATATTTGTTTCTTCGGTCTCCCACCAGCTTGTCCTCCCAAAGGTTTGATTTTTAATACTATACCATAAAAATATGCGTACTTACTTAAAGTAATCTGACTGATATACAATGCTGTCTGTACAACATTTGCTAATTGAGAGGATGGGATACCCATGAATACCAGCCAAAAGATGAAAGCCATCGGTGCTTACCGATACCTCCCAATATCTGATCCGGAAAGCCTTCTTGATCTGCATTTGGATAAACCGGAACCTACAGGCAGCGATTTGCTTGTAAATGTAAAAGCTATCTCCGTCAACCCTGCAGACGTAGGCGTTCGCGAAAAACATAACTACGAAGCCGAATCACCGAAAATTCTTGGTTGGGATGCCGCTGGAATCGTAGAACAAGTTGGCCCTGACTGTCAATTGTTTAAACCAGGGGACAAGGTCTATTATGCGGGCAGTGTGGCTCGACCAGGCACCAATAGCGAATTTCACTTGGTTGATGAACGAATTGTAGGAAAAATGCCGAGAAGTTTGGATTTCGCAGCCGCAGCCGCATTACCGCTTACCTCGATAACTGCATGGGAGGGCCTATTTGATCGTTTAGGAATTAGCCCGAACGCAAATGAAAACAAAAGTATACTTATTATCGGCGCAGCTGGAGGAGTAGGATCGGTTGCCGTGCAACTTGCCAAATTAGCAGGTTTGACAGTTATTGGCACTGCTTCGCGTCCGGAATCAACTCAATGGGTCAAAAGATTGGGTGCGGATTTTATAATAAACCATAACAACCCTTTCCAACCTCAGCTCAAGGAATTTGGTATAGATACTGTAGATTATATTTTCTGCTTGAATGATACTGTACAGCATCTAGCGAATATGTCGGAAGCCATTACGCCCCAAGGTAAAATTTGCTGTATCGTTCCTACGGATAAGGCTTCCTGGTCAGGAAGCTTGAAAATGGACTTGCTGTTTGCTAAAAGTGTTACGTTTGTATGGGAGTTCATGTTTACACGGTCGTTGTTTCATACCGAAGACATGATGAAACAACACGAATTGCTGAATGACCTGGCGGACTTAATCGATAATGGAAAATTAAAAACTACACTAAACGAACGACTAGAACCCATTAATGCAGCAAACCTGCGTTTAGCGCATGAGAAGTTGGAAAATGGACGGTCTATCGGTAAAATTGTTTTAGAAAACTTCTGAATACCCACGAAGAAGGCACGGTTGGTTCCAAAAAGCGGTAATGCGTATAGACAAGACTAAGGCCCCTCGCCACTTCGGGGGCCTTTTTGTTTACAACGGTATGGTGCAGGCGAGAGAAAGAAAGTGAACCCGTTTCCAATCAAAATGCCCCATTCTACAGACTGTCAAACCTTTTGCGAATGTCCTCAAGTAGCAGCTTGGCCGCTATAATGCCGCCGGACGTATTCCAGATCGGTTCGTTGACGACGAAGGCCCGTTTCGTTTTGACGACGTTCATGTTTTGCGCGAGCGGGCTGCCCAGCCATTCCTCGGCCGTTTTCTTGGCCCCGGTGTCCCCTTGACGGTCCGAGACGAAATAGAACATCACGTCTCCGTCGAGCACGGTCATTTGCTCCTGCGTAATGTCTGCGGAGAAATCGTCCTTGTTCTGGGCGTCCGGACGGGCGAAGCCGAGCTGGCTCAAAATAATTCCGGCGAAATTGTTTTTGTAATAGACACGAACCTTGCCGGGCTGGAAGCGGGCCAGCGACACGCGCATTTTCGTCTTATCGCCCAAGTGCGCTTTAGTCTGCTCAACCGCTTTGTTGTAATCGTCCAGCACGGCCTTGCCTTCGGCTTCTTTGTTCAGCGCCACGGCATACAGCTTGAAGTTGTCGATCATGCTGTCGCCCAGATTTTCCGTAAAAACCGTAGGCGCGATGGCGGACAGCTGCTGGTAAATTTTCTCCTGCCGCACCTTCGTACCGAGAATCAGATCCGGCTTTAGCGTCGCGATGACCTCGACATTCGGCTGCGTTTCGTCCCCGATCATCTTCACATCGGCCATCTGCTCCTTGATATGCTCAAACCACGGATCGCCAATCCAAGACTTCACAGCGGCTACCGGCTTGATGCCGAGCGCCAGCAGCGATTCCGTGCCCTGATTCGTCAGAACGACGACACGCTGCGGGGTGCCTGTAATTTTCGTCTCCCCCATCGCATGCTTAATCGTGCGGGACGCCGGTTCCTGCTGCGAGGGCTGCTGACCCGCCTCCGGCTTCCCGCTTCCTCCGCCGCCGCAAGCCGCAGCAACCAAGGCGAGAACCAATACAACCGCTAGTACGGAAATCTTTTTCGACCCGAATCCCCCAAATCCTTTGAACAACAACGATAACTTCCCCTTTCAGCGATCAACAAGTTGTCTTTTTTTGATAATGATTATTATTATCAATGAAAAATTCAAAAAAACTCCCGTCTGCGGGGATCAAGCCGATAAACCAACCAAGCGTTACAATTGTTACTTGTGTTACACTTGTAACATTAAACGATATCGTCCGGTTATGCAATAACCTCGGCGCTCCCCATGGGCGAAAATGGACAGATGAAAGGAAGTGTCACACTTGGGCGAAGCTACGAGCAAGCTCTCCTTGCGGTCGCAAGAATGGATTCAGACCGCGCTGTTTCAACTAATGGAAAAAAAGCCCTACTCTCTCATCTCCATTACAGAGATTGCAGATAAAGCAGGACTTGCGCGCCAGACGGTTTACCGGAACTTTCAGGATAAAGACGACATTTTATTGAATTACTTGACCCGGCTAATGAGCGGCGTGTGGAAACATATCGACAGCGGGCAGCCGTATACGGAAGCGATGTTCGTGCTGCTGTTCCGCACCTGGAAGGACAATATTCCCCCGTCGCTGATCCTGAACATCAAGGGCCAGGACCGCAAAATCCGGCAGCTCATTTTCCGCAGCATCTGCGATTGCCATGACGAGCTGTTTATCGGGGGAAGCCGCGGCGAGGGCGGCACGAAGTCCGACATTTACCGCCTGTACGGGCAAAAATCGTTCTCAGCCCTCCTTCACATGATGCTGATCGAGTGGACGCTACAGGAATTTCATTTGTCTCCCGAGGAGATCGGCAAGGTCGTCAGCGAGCTGTCGGCTTCGATGCGGAAGTTTCTGTGAGCTACCGCTTATTTGAGTCCGGTGAGCGCAATGCCGCGCACGATCTGCTTCTGGAAAATCACAAACAGCAGGATCAACGGCAGCACGGACACGGTCGCTCCCGTCATGATCAGTACCCAGCCGCTCGTGTCCTTCAGCTCGCTGGAGAAGAACGCCACGCCGACCGGAATCGTGAAATGCGTCTCCGTCTGCGTCACGATCAGCGGCCAGATGAACGCGTTCCAGCTGCCGAGAAACGACAGGATCGCCAGTGTCGCCAGCGCGGGGCTCACCAGCGGCACGGCGATCCGCAGCATGATGCCCCATTCGTTCATGCCGTCGATTCGCGCGGCGTCCAGCAGGTCCGAGGGCACCGATTCCATGAACTGCTTCATCAGGAAGATGCCGAAGGCGCTGACGAGCCCCGGAAACAGGACGCCAACGTACGTATCGACCCAGCGGAGCTTGGCTGACAGCAGATACCACGGAATGATCAGCATCTCGGTAGGCACCATCAGCGTGCTGAGAATGGCGATAAAAATGAGCCGTTTCCCGGCAAACGTAAATTTCGCCAGCACGTACCCCGCGACCGTATCGAACAAGCATACGCTCGCCGTCATGATCACCGCGATCGCAAAACTGTTATACACCCAGTCCGTAAACGGCGTCGTGGCGAACAATTCCGCATAATTGGCCAGCGTCACGCGATCCGGTACGAGGCTGAGCGTGAAGACATCCTGCGGCGTCTTGAGCGAGGTGGCGACCATCCATAAAAAAGGAAATACCATCGCGAGCGTGCCTGCGCTAAGCAGAGCATAGCTTCCTAGCCTCATCGCTCTCCCCCTCCTTAGTATTCGATCTTCTTGCTTAGCACCTTAAGCTGCAGCAGCGACAGGAGCAGGATCAATGCGAAAAGCACGACGGTGGCGGCGGCCGCCTGGCCCATATTAAAGTGCTTGAACGCGAGATTGTAAATGTACAGCACAAGCGAGACGGTCGAGTTGAGCGGACCGCCGGACGTCATGTTGAGCACCTGCGTGAACGACTGCAAATAATCGATGCTGCCGATAACGACGGAAAACACGATCACCGGGTTGAGCAGCGGCAGCGTGATATGCACGAACCTTTGCCAAGCTCCCGCGCCGTCGATGGCGGCCGCATCGTAGTACAGCCGCGGAATGCCCTCCAGCCCTGTCAGGAAGATCAGCATCTGAAAGCCGACGCCCTGCCAGATCATAGCGGCGATGACCAGATAGATCGCTTGGGACGGCGAGCCGAGGAATAGCTGCGGGCCGAGCCCGAGCGAGAGCAGAATGCCGTTGACGACGCCGTTCTTCATCAGCATCCAGCGGAACACCCAGCTGACCGCCACCACACTGGTGACGTACGGGATAAAATAGATCGTGCGGAACAAGCCGCGCAGCCGGCCGATGCGCTGCAGCAGCAGCGCTACAGCCAATCCGGCGGCGACCTGCCCGGGTACGCCGGCCAGCACGTAGACGAGCGTATTTTTCAGCGCTTGCAGGAACACTTCGTCCTGAAACAAGGCGGCGTAATTGTCGAGTCCGACAAACGGCTTTTCTTCGGACAGCATATCCCATTCCCGGAAGCCGACGTTAAACGAATACAGGATCGGCAAAATCCGGATCGAGACGAAAAAAAGCAGCGGCAGCAGCAGGCAGGTGTAAACGAACACATACCGCTGCTTTTTCAAGCCGAGCCCCCGCTTCTGAGGGGCCCGGCTTCTGACGGCAGGCAGCGCTTCGGCACGTTCCATCGTTTCTCGTCCTCCTTTCTCTCGCAGCACGCACGCCGCCTTATTTTTTATCCTGCTTCGCCCAGTAATCGTCGAACAGCTTCTGTGTCTTCTTCACCAGCTCGTCGTACGCCTTCTCGATCGGCACCTGCTTCAGCGCCACTTGATCAACCGCCTCGACGAAGTAATCGCGCTCCAGCTTCTCGTCCACGAAGAAGTGCGCATGCGCATAAGGCAGCTGCTGGATGAACGGACCGAGCTTCTCGTCCTTCGCGTATTTGTCCTGCAGTGCGACCTCTCGCTTCGCCGGAAGCTCCCCGACCTTCTCCACCCACTGCTCCTGCACTTCCTTGCTCGTCAGAAATTTCAGGAACTCGGTCGCCGCCTCCAGCTTTTTGCCCTTCACGCCCTTTGTAATCGAATTGGCCCAGAAGGACACCTGCGTCGCCTTGTCCTTGTACGAAGGAAGCGGCGCAATCGCATACTGGAGGTCGGGCGCGTCCTTCTTGATTCCGCCGAGCTGGAACGATCCGTCGATATTCATCGCGGCTACGCCCTTCTTGAAGGCGGTAATGTCGTCGTTATAGAAATCCTTGGTGCCGACCTTATGTACCAGCGACAGGTCGATCAAATACTTGAACGCCTCCAGCCCCGCAGGGGAATCCGCCCACAAAATTTTGCGCCGGTCGTCGCTGATATCCTTGCCGCCCGCCTGATACACGAGCGCGTCACGGTACCAATGATGAAGCTGCGCGTTCGGCTGCCAAGCCAGCCCTTCGACAACGTATTGCCCGTTCTTGTCCTGCTCGGTCAGCTTCTTCGCAGTGTCGACCAGCTCGGTCCAAGTGGCCGGCGGCTTGCCCGGATCGAGCCCCGCTTTGGTGAACAAGTCCTTGTTGTAAAATAAGGCGAGCGTGCGCACGGCGGTCGGAATCGCGTAATATTTGCCGTTCAGCTTGGCTGTGTCGACGAACGGAAAATATTCCTTTTTGATCTGCTCCTCGGAGAAGGCGCTCTCCGGCAGCGGCTGCAAATAGCCCGAAGAGACGTATTTCGGCAGCCAGCCGTAATACAGGTTAATAATGTCCGGCCCCTTCCCGGCGGGCACGAGCGTCGCTACCTTCTCGTTGTACTGGTCGTATGGGAAGTTCGTCTGCTTGACGGTAATGTTCGGATGCTTTTTCTGGAATTCGTCAATCAGCGCGGCGATCAGCTCGACCTTCGCCGGGTATTGGTACTGCCAGTACTCGATGGTGATCTTCTCCTCTTGGCCGGCTTCCGCCGTCTTCTGGGCAGCCTGCCCCGATTGGCCGTCTCCTGCGGGCGCCTTGGAGCCGCCGCAGGCGGACAGCCCCACGGCTAAGCTAAGCGCAAGCGCCGCGGCGCTCCAAGATGTATAACGATAACGCTGACTCTGAGTGCTCTTCATGGTTTTCCAGTCCCCTTTTTTCTATATGAAGTTCAACAGCCTTCTTGCGTTGTTGCCGAAAATGTTCTCGATCTCGGTCTCACTCATCCGCAGCTCGCGGCAGGAGCGCACCTGATCCTGCAAATAGCGGTAGACGAACCCCCGCGGGAAGCTGCTGGAATCCGTGCCGAAAATTATCCGCTCGGGACCGATCAGCTCATAGCATTTGCGGAACAGAATATCCAGGTTCAGCTCGTACGGCGTCCAGCGCATCCACTGGTTCGACCCGGACGTATCGATGAAGATGTTCGGGCAGCTCCAGCACAAGTGCAGCAGCTCTTGAAAATAGCCCGCGCCGAAATGCGGGATGATAAACGGAATATCCGGGTACTCCCGGGCCACGTTAAAGATCGCCAGCGGATTGATGTTGAGGTGCGAGGCGATCCCGCCGGTATGTCCGAGCAGGCCGAAATGAATGAGCACCGGCAGCTTCCGCTCGGCGAGAAACCGCCACACCGGCGTCAGCTTCGGATCGTGGAACGGGATTTCCACGAGCGGGCCGAACAGCTTGTAGCCTTTCAGGCCGAGCGTGTCCACGGCTCTTTGCAGCTCTTCCGCCGCATCCGGCTCCTCGATCGAATGGTGAGCGAAGCCAGTAAACCGGCCGGGGTATTTGCCGATCTGCTCGGCCAGATCGTCGTTGCTCCAAGCGGTGAGGAAATTGATGCCGCCGAGGCCGTAGCGGTCCAATTCGTCCACCCAGCGGTCGATAAACGGCCGGGCCGCATCCTGATCCTCTTCCGCCGGGGGCTCCGGGAAATCCCACGTCAGCCGCATCCGTTCGGAACGCAGCGCGTTCTGGCTTCGGATCACCGGATTAGCCGACATAAACGGCAGCGGGTAAGGCAAATGGGCATGAATATCGAATACTTGAAAGCCTTCCTTGAACAGCATTGAGGTTCCACCTTCTGTCTTTAGGTTAGCAAGCTATATAAAAAAAGGAGATGAACGCCTGCTTCTGAAAAGCAAAAAGGCTTCATCTCCGGGGGTCCGGTCAATGGATATGGAGGTCCAATCGGGAGGAGCGCCGCTCCGCCCAGTCGGCAACCGTATGATTTACCTGACGCCGGGCGCGTTCGATCGCGTCCCGCTTCTCCCGCAGCCAAGCTTCGTCCCGCTCCTGACGCTGTCTCTGCCCTGCGAGCGCCCGCCGCACTTCGTCCGGGCTCGGTCCCCCGGGCAGCTTGCGGACGCTCACGAAGTGCTGCGGGCTCATGGAACGGCGCAGCGCTTCCTCCGTGAGCGCAAGCGGGCGGCCAATCGTCTCGCGGGCCGCATCGTTCAGCAGCTCCAGCGAGAGCTGACCGGCGGATCGTCCGAGACGGACCGCCTCCTTCACCACACGGCTGACGATCTCGTGCGCCGTGCGGAACGAGAGCCCCTCCGTGCGTACGAGCGTATCCGCCAGCTCGGTCACGGTCGCGAAGCTGCCTTCGGCCCGGGCGCGCAGCCCTTCCTTGTTGATCTGAAGCGTCGCGATCACGCAGCCGAGCAGGCGGTACACCGATTCCAGCGTATGCAGGCTTTTCCAGGCGTACGGCTGCATGTCGTCCTCCGTATCGACGATGTCGCCGAACGGCGTATTGTGCATCATCGTCAGCACAGTCTGCGCGCTGCCCGCGCAGCTAGACAAGAGCGAGCGCATATGCTCGATCGAGACGGGATTGCGCTTCTGCGGCATGATTGAGCTGATCTGCACGTAAGGCGCAGCCACATGGAGCACCGCGAATTCCTGCGTGCTCCAGAGCAGCAGTTCCTGCACGAAGCGTCCCAGATTGAGCGCGGCGAGCTGCACGGCGGTCGCGATCTCACCGATATAATCGGCGCCGCTGACCGCATCGTAAGCATTCTCGATCAGCCCGTCGAACGCGAGCAGTTCGACCATCCGTTCCCGGCTGATCGGGAAGCCGGACGTCGTGAGCGCCGCTGCCCCCATGCTGCTGCGGTTGCAGTTGGCGTACGCCGCTTGCAGGCGGCGGATATCCCGGCCGAGCGAATCCGAGATGGCGGCCGCGTAGTGGGCCATGGTCGTTGGCTGCGCCTGCTGCGTGTGGGTGTAGCCGATCATCACCGTGTCCGTATGCTCAGCCGCGAAACGCAGCAGCAGGTCATGGAGACGCAGCGCCGATGCGATCGCTTCGAGCAGCTTCTCCCGCAGCGTCAGCCGGTAAATCGCGATGCCCATATCGTTACGGCTGCGGGCCAGATGCAGATTGCCCGCCGCCTCTCCGGCGTGCCGCAGCAGCTCATGCTCCACCTGAAAAAACAAATCCTCGAACTGCCCCGTATACGCGCTGCCTTGAAGCTTCGGCAGGTCGACGGCTTCCAGCGCGGCGGCAATGCGCTCCGCTTCCTCCTGACCGATCAGCCGCTGCTCCCGAAGCATCAGCAGATGCGCCTTATTGACCTCGAGCATCGGCTCCAGCAGCTCCGTCTTGGCCTGCTCGTAGGCAGGCTCCAGCACGACCTCGGCGTACGTTCTGCCCGGAAAGCGGTCCCCTTCCGCCAGCAGCCATTCGTCCTTCTGAACCAAGCGGCGCGCCCCCTTCGCCGGACATCGGTAAAAAATAAAAAAGACACATTCCGCCCAGCAGGCAGTACGTGTCTCCGGTAGTCCGGTAGATTTTTAACTATTCCCATAAACTTACTATGCTTTAATCGAAATCATACCCCCGAACCCCGGGAATGTCAATAGAAAAATCGGGATTCGCGTATGATTCGCCTAGCGTGCGCTCTTCTCCAGGAGCCGGTCCAACAATTCGTCCAGCGGCAGCGGCTGCTCCTTCGTGACTTGGATGCCGTTCTCGGACAGGAAAGCCAAAGTTGCCGTACGGTCGCAGGTGACCAGTTGAGGAAACGGTACCTCACTCCATTCGACCGCGCCCGGGATATCCGCCAGACTTGGCAGCGCTTCTCCGGTTAACCAAAGCCGGCGCCACAAGGCGCTTAACGCATCTTTTTCGTAAGGGCCTTCCAAAGCGCCGTTTCTCAGCAAAAGAATACAATCCGCAAACTGCCGGATATCTTCGACCGAATGGGTGGACAGCAGAACAGTCCGCTCCATGATCTCCGCATCCTCGACGAACATCTGCTTCAGACGATTGCGGCTGGCGATATCCAAGCCATTCGTCGGCTCATCGAGCAGCAGCAGAGGCGCATGCGTGCTCAGCGCGAGCGTTAACGCCGCCTTCTTTCGTTCCCCCTGCGACATCTTGCCGTACCTTTTATCGAGCGGAATACGAAAAGACGCCGCGCGCCGGGCGAAATCGTCGTCGTCCCACGATGCGTACCAGCCGCTGATAAAATCCCTCATCTGCCGCAGCGTAAAAGGCTCGCAGCCGTCCAGCGGATCGGGGACAAAAGCGGTCTGCGTCTTAATGGCCTGCTCCTCCCGCTCATACGTATGCCCGAAAATTTCCAGCTTGCCTGAGGTCGGCTTCATCAGATTCATAAGGCACTTGAGCAGCGTCGTTTTGCCCGAGCCGTTCGGCCCTACTAACGCATACGTCAGTCCGGGTTCCAGAACGACATCGATCGGTCCCAGCCGGAATTCGTCTCGCTGTTTCACGAAGCGCTCCAGCCGAAGAGGACTTAGGGAAGTCATTCGTCTCGCCTCCTTTCTTGCAGCATTTCCGCCAAGATCTGCTCGAACGTCTGCCGCGTCTGCTCCGGATCGTTCTGCAGCCGGAAGCTCATTTCGATCGCCGCGCGGAACGCTTGATGCAGACTGGCATCCGCGACCTGCTTCTTTTCGCCCTCCTGCACATCCGCTACGAACGTTCCTTTTCCCTGCACGGTTTGTATGAATCTGCGCTGCTCCAGATTTTGATAAGCCCGGTTTACCGTAATGACGCTGCAGGCCAGATCACTGGCGAGCGACCGGATGGAAGGAAGCGGCGTCCCCGGTTTAAGCTGGCCGCTCACGATGAACGATATCAGCTGCTGTTCAATTTGATGATAGATCGGCTCCCGGCTATGTTCCGAGATGTGTATCGGTAGCTGTATCGCTGCCGCCTCCTTTCTGAGAAGTCCGGTGAACGCCCGGCCGTTGTGCGATCGGACCGCTCCTAGGGAAGATCCTTGCGCGCAAGCCGGTACATCAAGCCCCGGTAGAACCCCGCCACGCCAAGCACGGCCACAAGTACGGACAAGATCATGGCGACCGGCGGATTTCCCCGCACCCATTCAAACACCCATAAATAAACCGGTTGTCTAAAATACGAGTAGAACGTTAAGATTCCCGCAACGATCAGCAGCAGCCCCGTAAAAGAGCCGATAAGTATCGCTTTGCCGTTCGTTCCGAATTCCAGATACGGATTGATGCCGCTGGCCGCAATGGCGTAGCCGACCCAGACAAACACAAAGGCGGCATACTCCGCCACGGACAGCACGCCTAGCAGAGCGGAACCGCTGAACGTTACGAAAACGGAAACACAGACGAGCAGGGATATTCCAAGGCACATCATCATATACAGCATCCGGCTCCAGGCTACGACCTTAAGCGGAATGGCCCACATCCGGAAAAAGCGCAGCCGCTTCAAAAACGGCTCCTCCGACACCAAGTAACCGAAAGAGATATATTCTCTGGAAAAAGCAAGCGCGCCGAGCGTAGGAACGACGGCAATCAGCCATAAATCCACGGGAAAAGAAACGCCCGGCTGCATATTGCCGCGCTCGTCTCCCGCCAGCACGCGCACCATATCGTACGCCAGAAAGTACCCGATCAAGGCCGAGAACAGAACGTTGGCCAGCAGCGCAATATATTTATGTTTTAACTCATTCCATGCAATCCGGCAAGCATCACGCATGTCCACTCACGCTCCAGATTATTGATTCATGCGGGTCAGCCCGAAAAGATCGACGCCGTAAGCGGCGGCAGCGGCGAACAGGATTGTCCAGAACGCCAGCGAGCACGTCATCCAGAACAGGACGGGGCCGCGCGGCGCTTTGAATAACATAGCGAATCCCGCCGCAATCTCCGTCCCGATCAGGATGGGACCGAGAAAGGCAAGGCCCGGCAGCCCGTACCGGACAAACAGGCGGTAGGCCCGCTCGCTTCGTTTGCTTTCGCTTGCTCCGCTGCGTTTGCTGCGCCATGCGTTCCAGCGGTCGAACAAGAAAACGACGAGCAGCACGGTAATCCAATTCCCCAGAAAAGCCATAATCGTTGCGGCAACCGGGTTTAAGTTAAGCATGGCGATACCGAGCACTACGACGAAAGCCGATTCCACCCAAGGCAGCGCCGCAAGAACGAAGACGGCAAGATAAGACCATTCTTTCAGAAATTCAGCAATCATGCAATACTCACTCCTCTTAGGTGTATAAGTGTATATATTAATATATACAGTATATCACCGATTGAAGCTTGTCAACGATCTGCCGTCCGGGAAACTAAAAAAGACACGTCCCGCGTTCAAAACGGTACGTGTCTTTTATCCGGTAAATTTTAATATCGCTGTTATACGTTTTCCACTCGCTGCGTTTGATGACCGACAGGCACACCCGAAGCTCGAACTTCAGGTGTCCGGGAAACCGGCGGACGGTTCTCCCAGCACTCGACGTCTTCTAACCCCTCAATGCTGTCCTTGTAAAACACCGGATCAAGCCCGGCCTTCTTCTGCTTCATGTAATCCTGCAACGCTGCAAAAGCGATTTTGGACAGCCACAGGATCGCGATCAAGTTTACGATAACCATCAGGCCCATAAATAGATCGGCCAAATCCCATACCAATTGCACCTTCGCAACCGAGCCGAAGACGACCATGGCGATCGCGCCGAGCCGGTAGACCAGCAGCCATTTTTTGCTTGTGCTTAAAAATTGAATATTCGTTTCCCCGTAATAATAGTTGCCAATGAGCGCACCAAAGGCAAACAGGAACACAAAAATCGCAAGACAGCCTGATGCCCAAGAGCCGATGTGCTGGCTTAATGCCGCTTGTGAAAGCGCAATGCCGCTTAGCCCCGGTTGTTTGTACGCATCGGAGAGCAAAATAATAAACGCCGTGCTTGTACAGACGATGAGTGTATCCGTTAATACGCCAAAGGCTTGAATCAAACCTTGTTTCACAGGATGACTTGTGGTTGCCGTTGCGGCAACATTCGGAGCGCTCCCCATACCTGCTTCGTTCGAAAATAGCCCCCGCTTCGTTCCATGCATGAGAGCAGCGCCAATGGAACCGCCTGCGAATTGCTGAAAGCCAAACGCGTTCTTAACAATAAGCGAAAGCACTTCCGGCATTTTGGTAATGTTGATCAGCACGACAAACAATGCAACGCCAATGTATAATACGGCCAGAATCATAACCTTGTATTCCGCCATTTTGGCAATACGCTTTACACCGCCGAAAATAATCACGGCGAACGCAATGGTCATGAGAATTCCCAACGTTAAACGATTCGTGCCGAATGCGTTCTCAAAGGCAATGGTAACCGTATTGGATTGCACGGAATTGAAAATAAAACCGAACGTAACGGTAATCAAAATGGCGAAGAACACGCCCATCCAGCGCTGCTTTAAGCCTTTCTCCATATAATAGGACGGGCCGCCGCGGAAGCCAAGCTTATCTTTCGTTTTGTAGACCTGCGCCAGCGTGCTTTCAACAAAGCTCGATGCCGAACTGATGATGGCAATAATCCACATCCAGAAGACGGCCCCCGGACCGCCTAACGCTATGGCAATGGCAATCCCCGTAATGTTGCCCGTTCCCACGCGGGCGGCCATCCCGATAGCGAACGCCTGAAAAGGGGAAATGTCGTCTTTGGAGGAGCCGGACTTCCCTTCCTTTAAAACGCGCACCATCTCTTTCAGCATGCGGACCTGCAGGAATTTCAATTTAAACGTGAAATAAAGTCCCGCAGCAACGAGCAGCACAATCAATAATTTTCCCCAGAAAAATTCGTTGATTTCGCCAACAATACTCTGCAGCAATTCTTGCATACCTTCACCCCATAATTTAATATATGTTTAAAAAATGCTGAGATCCCAATTTTGCGCAATGTGCTGCAAAAGCTTCACGCCGGCCACGCTGTTGCCATGGCTGTCAATTGCCGGCCCGTAAATTCCGATGCCGCAGCCGTCCCGAAACAACGCTTCCGGCCGGCTTCGCGGGGGCACCAGTGCCATAATTCCGCCGGAAACTCCGCTCTTTGCCGGCAATCCGACGAACGCGGCGAATTTTCCCGAGGCATTGTACATGCCGCAAGTGAGCATCAAGCTTTTAGTTAATCTGGCGATGTCCTTCGGAATCAGTTGCTTTTTGGAGACCGGATGGCAGCCGTCCAAGGCCAGAATCAACCCGATCATGGCAATGTCCTGAATATCCGTTTCGATCGAGCATTGCTTGAAATACACTTCCAAAGCATGCTCAACCTCGACCTCCAGATAGCCTGTCTCGCTCAAATAGTAGGCCAAAGCCCGATTGCGGTGCCCCGTTTTGCACTCAGATTGAAATACTTCTTCATTCACCGCCGGACGTTTGCCCAGCATGTTTTCCAGCAGGCTGAAAAAAGAATCCATCTTCTGCTGCGGCGATTCGCCGGGAAGCAGAGAGGCTACGGTAATGGCGCCGGCGTTTATCATCGGATTAAACGGCTTCCCCGGTTTATGCAGCTCCAACCGGAGCATCGAGTTGAAAGGATCTCCGGTCGGCTCCAGATCAACCCGCTCCAACACATAGGGAACACCCCGATGCAGACAGGCTGCAATAAAGCTGATCACTTTAGAGATGCTCTGCATCGTGAAAGAAACGTTGGTATCGCCCGAAGTGGCGGCGATCCCGTCCGGCCCTGCAATACAGATGCCCAAATGGGACGGATTGGCTCTTGCCAATGCGGGAATATATGCCGCACATTGCCCTTCCGCGGCAAAAGAGCGGTAATGGTTCACCCATTCATCCAGGCGATCCAACTGTTGGCGCTCCGTTTGAGCTTCATACGATCTTGTGATATCTCCAATCATATGCAATTCTCCGTTCCAACTGTGGCTTATAAACGAAAACGCTTTCAACTGGTTTTCAAAACTGTGATTTATTTTACTTTTCATACTACAAAATAAAACGGGAAACTACAGCGCGCGATAAATTATCTTTTGGGAAGGGAGGAAAAAGCAGACAATCCGGGCACGACAAAATAGACGCAGTCCGCTCCTCGCGAATGCGCCTATCCATTATTTGAAAACCTATACATTTACATTTTTGAGCTTTTTCGGGGTATAATAGATTAAACAAGCCCCAGCCATGCAAGAAGGATATTTGACACCGTATAGCGCCACGGAATACATCGCAAGCTGATTCTCTCATTCCAAGGAGGAGCCGTCCCATGTCAGACTATCAAATCCGCTTATTGAAAGCGTTCTCCCTGCTGCTGTTTCTTCTATTAGTGATGGGCATCGAATATTACCGCCAGCTTCACGGTTGAACAGGCTCCTTCTGCTCGTCCGTCCCGCTTCGCTTACGAGCGCGGAGCTGCTCCGTCAGCTTCCGCCCAGTCGGCGTCTGCGCCAGTCCGCCAAGCGCCGTCTCTCGGTGCTCGCGCGGCATCGCCCGGCCGACCGACAGCATGACGCCGATCACTTCGTCCGACGGAATGACACTGCGCACACCAGCCAGCGCCATGTCGGCAGCGGCGAGCGCATTGACGGCGCCCAGCCCGTTGCGCACGATGCACGGAATTTCCACAAGTCCGGCAACCGGGTCGCAGATGAGGCCGAGCGTATTTTTCAGCGCCAAGCCGACCGCATGCATCGCCTGCTCCGGGCTGCCGCCACGCATTTCGACCAGCGCGCCCGCCGCCATCCCGATGGCGGAGCCGACCTCGGCCTGACAACCGCCCTCCGCTCCGGAAATGGACGAGTTGTTGGCGATGACATACCCGATCGCTCCCGCGCAAAACAGTCCTTCGACCAGCTTCTCGTCCGGCCAGCCGAACCGTTCCTGCGAGCTGACGAATACGCCGGGGATAATGCCGCAGGAGCCCGCCGTCGGCGTCGCCACCACGCGGCCCATCGATGCGTTCACTTCCGATACGGCAAGCGCATAGGCCATTGCCTTGCACGCTTCCTGACCGGAGGAAGGATCGCCGCTCGCCGCGAAGGAAGCGACCCGGCCGGCGTCGCCGCCCGTCAGTCCGCTCCGCGAAACCGTCGGCTGTTCGATGCCCCGCCGCACCGCTTCTTTCATCGTTTGATAATACTCTGCCATCTGGCGGATGACCCGCTCCCTCGTCTCGCCGGTTTCTTTCACCTGCTCCTCAATCATGAGGCTCGCGACCGTCTTCGATTCCGAGCGGCATAGTTCGGCCAGCTGCCGCAGCGTTTGAAATCTCATGCTCTTCCGCTCCTTTGTGCCAAATCGATGATCGTCGCGTCCGTCACGTCCGGCAGCAGGCGAATGGACTCCAGCATGCCCTCCGGCGGAGCCGAATCCATCTCGATAACCGTCATCGCTTCGCCTTGACGACCCTTGCGGTCGACATCCATAAACCCGATATTGACTCCCGCCTCGCTGACGACCTTCGTAATCGAGGCGAGAATTCCCGTGCGGTCCGAATGCTTGATCACCAGCATCGGGTACTGCCCTGTGCAGCTGACATCAAAGCCGTTCAGCGAATGAATCTCAATGTTGCCCCCGCCGATGGAAGCGCCCAATACCTCCGCATGGCGATCGCCCACCCACAGCTCGATTTTGGCCGAGTTCGGATGAGGCGCGGCTCCGGTACTCGGCTCGAATGTAATCTCCATGCCGAGCGCCCGGGCTTCCTCCAGCACATGCGGAATGCGGGGATCGTCCGTATCGTAGTCGAGCAGCCCTCCGGCAATCGCCAGATCCGTGCCGTGGCCCCAATACGTCTCCGCGAACGACTCGTACAGAAGCACGCGGGCTTTCTCCGGCCTGCAGCCGAGAAGCTGCCGCGCCACACGGCCGATGCGAACCGCACCGGCCGTATGGGAGCTGGACGGACCGACCATCGCCGGACCGATAATCGTAAATACATGCTTAAAGCGCATTGGACATACCTTCTTTCAACGGTTCGTCCGCTTTGACCGCCGGTTTGTGTTCCTTACGATACTTCCCGCTTGGCCGGACGGTTAGTCCTGGCTTGAGACGAAATCGCCGTAGGCTTCAGCGGTAAGCAAGCTCTCCAGCGCTTGGGCGATCTCCCCGTCGATTTCCACTTCCACGATCCAGCCGGCGCCGTACGGCTCGCTGTTGACCAGCTCCGGCGAATCGAGCAGCGCTTCGTTCACCTTCGTCACCGTCCCTGCGACCGGGCTGAACAGATCGGATACCGTCTTGACGGATTCGATCGTTCCCATCGGCGCATGCGCTTCCAGCTTGGCTCCAAGCTTCGGCAGCTCGACGAACACGATGTCCCCAAGCTGATGCTGGGCAAAATCCGTAATGCCGATCCGCACGGACGTCGCCCCGATCTTTTCCGCCCATTCATGCTCTTCCGTATAACGCAATCCCGCTTTCACTTCACTCATCGTCAGCACCCTTTTCTCGTGGAATGAATAGATCCCTATCACTTTGAACATACGGACAGCAGCATGACGGCGGCTCTGCCCCTATCTTCTTTCCGCTCCGCCTTGCTTGCCGTCCGGCAAAGCGGCTTGCTTTCTCTTAGCGTATCCGCCGATACCGGCGCTTTATCCGCGTCTGCCGAAACGCCAGCCGCGCCATGACCGGGTAAAGCGCTTCCACTCAGATTGTCCGGCTGCACCCGCTTGCCCGCAAACGCCAAAAAAGGACAGAAAAAGGCATCTCGCCTTGTTCTCTGTCCCGGGTACCTGAGAGTTTAGGGCCGCTCGTCGCGCCGTTACCCCTTTGGTGGCTTACGCTCTCTCCAGAGGCGCGTCGGATGGCGGTACGTTTACCTGAGAGATTAATCGCCATTCGGCAGGTTTGGCGACTTGCTCCTTCGGTGCCTTGCGCGGGCTTATCGCAGCCGCTCCGGTCTCTCCCAACCATCGTCATTCGCTGTATTTCACATCTCCTTCAAGAGTAATTCAACCGGGTAGGGATGTCAAGAATCCGCATCAAAATGTTGCCTGACGTTTACGGTTGACACAGGCCTGCTATTTAGAGTATTAATGAATATAGAGCTATACAACCGAATAACGCGGATGAACGTAAAGGGAGAGATTACCGGAACGTACGGTAGCGCCGAAGGAGTAAGCCTGCCGAGCCGGGTGAATCTCTCAGGCAAAAGGACCTCTACCGGACGCACCTCTGGAGAGCACCCTCCTTGCTTTAAGCAAGCTCAGGGTCACCCAAGGGGAAACTTGTACGGCCGCTTCCATCCCGGAAGACGGCTGCAAGGTAACTCTCAGGTACAAAGGACAGAGCGAGAGGACAGCGCAGGCATGCAATTTTGGCATGCTTGTCTGCCTTTTCGTCCTGTCCTTTTTTGGCTTGAAGCGTATTGCAATCCCATCCCACAACCGAGGTGATTCGATTGAATCCGTCATTGAAAAGAACGCCGCTGTTCCCTTTGTACTCCGAGTTCCCCGGCGCCCGCTGCATCGACTTCGGCGGCTGGGAGCTGCCGGTCCAATTCACCGGCATCGGACGCGAGCACGAAGCGGTCAGGCAACAGGCCGGCCTGTTCGACGTATCGCACATGGGCGAATTTCTCGTGACTGGCACCTTCGCGGAGGCGTTCCTCCAGCGTGTCACGACGAATGATGTCTCGCGGCTTGCCGACGGCCAGGCGCAGTATACGCTGATGTGCTATGAGGACGGGGGCGTCGTCGACGATCTGCTCGTCTACCGGTTATCGGCCGATCAATTTATGCTCGTCGTCAACGCCTCCAATATCGACAAAGACTTCCGCTGGCTCGAATCGCATCTGCTCGGCGATGTCTCCTTGGAGAACAAGTCGGATACGACGGCGCTCCTGGCGCTGCAAGGTCCGAACGCGCAAGCGATTGCCGCCCGCGTCACAGACGCCGATTTGAATGCGCTCTCACCGTTCCATTTTATTCCTGAAGCCAAGGTATGCGGCGTGACCGTGCTCGCCTCCCGCACCGGCTACACCGGCGAAGACGGCTTCGAGTTTTATGTTGCCGCAGACGACGCCCCTGCGCTGTGGAAAGGACTGATGGAAGCGGGCGAACCGCTCGGCCTGACGCCCGCCGGACTCGGCGCGCGGGATACGCTGCGGTTTGAAGCCAAGCTGCCGCTGTACGGGCAGGAGCTTTCGGACAAAATTACGCCGCTGGAGGCGGGCCTCGGCTTCTTCGTCAAGCTGACGAAGGAAGACTTCATCGGCCGGGATGCGCTGCTCCGCCAGAAGGAAGCAGGCGTGCCGCGCAAGCTCGTCGGCATCGAGATGATCGACCGCGGCATTCCCCGCTCCCACTATCCCGTCTATGCCGGCGACCGGCAAATCGGCGAAGTGACCACCGGAACGCAGTCTCCTACGCTTAAGCGAAATCTCGGTCTGGCGCTGATTCAAGCGGAATACGGCGAGCCGGGCACCGAAGTGGAAGTGGAAATCCGGGGCAGCCGGTTGAAGGCCGTTGTCATCAAAGCGCCGTTTTATCGGCGAAACGTGCAATCCTAACAGAAGCGAGAACCGACAAGGAGTGAAACCCATACGATGAGCGTCAAACACCGGTATTTGCCTATGACCGACCGGGATCGGGCCGACATGCTGCGCACGATCGGCGTCGACTCGGTCGAAGAGCTGTTTCGAGATATTCCCGAACCAATCCGCTACCGCGGCACGCTGCCGATGTCCGGCGCGCTGGATGAAATCTCGCTGCTGAAGCACATGAAGCAGCTCGCTTCGCGCAATGCGGATACGAGCCAATACGCCAGCTTTCTCGGCGCGGGTCTGTACGATCATCACGTGCCCGTCGTCATCAATCATATGATTTCCCGTTCGGAATTTTATACGGCCTATACGCCGTATCAGCCGGAAATCAGCCAAGGGGAGCTGCAGGCGATTTTCGAATTCCAATCGTATATCTGCGAGCTGACCGGCATGAAGGTTGCTAACGCCAGCATGTACGACGGCGCAACGGCGCTGGCCGAAGCGGGTGCGCTCGCCAGCGGAGCGACGCAGCGGAAGCAGATCGTCATCTCGCGGGCCGTCCATCCCGAGGCGCGCGAAATTATGCGCACGACGGCGCGCGGCCTGAACCTGAACGTGGTAGAGGTCGACTATGCGGACGGCGTGACCGATCTGGAGCAGTTGAAAGCCGCGGTGACCGACGATACCGCCGCCGTCATCGTGCAGTCGCCGAACTTCTTCGGCTGCATCGAGGATCTGGCGGCGATCGAACCGATCGCTCACAGTAGCAAAGCGCTGTTCGTCGTCAGCACGAATCCGATGTCGCTCGGACTGCTGGAAGCGCCCGGCAAGCTTGGCGCGGACATTGTGGTGGGCGATGCCCAGCCGCTCGGCATTCATCCGGCGTTCGGCGGCCCGACCTGCGGATTTTTCGCCGTCTCCGAGCCGCTGATGCGCCGCATGCCCGGCCGGATCGTCGGCCAGACGGTCGACCGCGACGGCAAGCGCGGCTTCGTGCTGACGCTGCAAGCCCGGGAGCAGCATATCCGCCGCGAGAAAGCGACCTCGAACATTTGTTCGAACCAAGCGCTGCTAGCGCTGTGCGCCTCCATCTACCTATCCACGATGGGCAAGGAAGGGATGCGGGAAGTGGGAAGCCTGAATCTGCAGAAATCCCACTATGCCGCACGCGAGCTGGCGAAGCTCGAAGGCCCGTCGCTGCCGTTCACGGCGCCTTTCTTCAACGAATTCGTCGTGAGCCTTCCGGCGAACGCGAATATCGCAGACTTGAACGAACGGCTGCTGGAAGCCGGATTTATCGGCGGACTCGATCTGGGCCTCTATTATCCGGAGCTTCAGAACCATATGCTTGTCGCCGTCACCGAAAAACGGACCAAAGCCGAAATTGACGAATTTGCAGCACGATTGGGGGAACTCGTATGAAACCGGAAAAAGCGCTCATTTTCGAGCTGAGCCAGCCGGGGCGCGTCGCGTACTCGCTGCCCGCCTGCGACGTCCCGGAGACGGAAGCCGCCGAGCTGGTTCCGTCCCACATGCTTCGCAGCGAGCCCGCCGCCCTGCCGGAAGTGTACGAGGTCGACGTAATCCGGCATTACACCGAGCTGTCGCGCCTCAACTTCGGCGTGGACAACGGCTTTTATCCACTCGGCTCGTGCACGATGAAATACAATCCGAAAATTAACGAAGATACGGCGCGATTCCCCGGGTTTGCCGGGATTCACCCGTATCAGCCGGAATCTAGCGTTCAAGGGGCGCTGGAGCTGCTGTACACACTCCAGAACGATCTCGCCGCGCTAACGGGCATGGATCAGGTGACGCTGCAGCCGGCCGCGGGAGCGCACGGCGAATGGACGGGGCTCATGATGATTCGCGCTTACCACGAAAGCCGGGGCGAGACGCGGACCAAGGTCATCGTGCCGGACTCCTCGCACGGGACAAACCCGGCCAGCGCAACGACGGCCGGCTTCGAGACGCTGACGATCAAGTCGAACGAGCAGGGACTCGTCGATCTGGACGCGCTGCGCGCGGCTGTCGGTCCCGACACGGCCGCGCTCATGCTGACGAACCCGAGCACGCTCGGCTTGTTCGAGGAGCATATCGTGGAGATCGCGGAGATCGTCCACGCCGCAGGCGGATTGCTCTATTATGACGGAGCCAACTCCAACGCGATCATGGGCATTACGCGCCCCGGCGACATGGGCTTCGACGTCGTGCATCTCAACCTGCACAAGACGATGAGCACCCCGCACGGCGGCGGCGGTCCGGGCGCAGGACCGGTCGGCGTGAAGAGCAAGCTCGTCCCATTCCTGCCGAAGCCGATCGTAGCCCGCCGCGAGGACGGCACGTTCTACCTCGACTCCGATCATCCGAACTCGATCGGGCGGGTGAAGGCTTACAACGGCAACTTCGGCATTCTCGTCCGGGCGTATACGTACATCCGCACGTACGGTCCGGAGGGACTCCGCGAAGTATCGGAATGCGCGGTGCTGAACGCCAACTACATGATGCACCGGCTGGCTCCGTATTACGAGATGCCTTACCCGGGCGTCTGCAAGCACGAGTTCGTCATGTCCGGACGCGGCCTCAAAAAATACGGCGTGCGCACGCTCGACGTCGCCAAGCGCCTGCTCGATTTCGGCTACCATCCGCCGACCATCTACTTCCCGCTCAACGTCGAGGAATGCATCATGATCGAGCCGACGGAGACGGAAAGCAAGGAGACGCTCGACGCGTTTATCGATACGATGATCCGGATCGCCAAGGAAGCCGAAGAGCAGCCGGATCTGCTGCTGAACGCTCCGTACACAACCGTCGTCCGACGGCTCGATGAAACGCTGGCCGCCCGCAAGCCGGTGCTGAACTGCACCTGCGGGTAAAGCTTGAGCTTTAAAATATACCGCGGTCAGATGGCCCGGCATTCAGCCGGAGCCGCTGACACTTGCATAGAGCAAACCATCGAAACCCCGTCCGCCTACGGAGGTCTGTTGTTACAGGACCTCCGCCGAAGCGGCCGGGGTTTTAACATACGTGGAGTCCTTTGCTCGGCATTGGGCTGTTTTTTTAATTTTTTGTGTAGTGATGGATCGTCATACTTTTGTAATAACTTTCCTGTAAGTTATTGTCGTCGATACAAAACGGATCAGAATTCAAGGTGACTCCCTATTGTTTTGTCCGTTTTTTTGAACAAGCATAGTTTCGAAAAATTTTTATCTACAATGATACTATTTGTATCAACAAAAACCGATCTTCCTATGAGGAGGGAACTATGCTTATGACCGGTTTAGGGCAGCGGATTTTAGCGGCATGCCGGCACCCCCTGGTCCAATGGCCGATTCGAACCGCCTATTATTTGTTTATTTTGATCGCCTTGCTGTGGATCTACGGGACGGTTGATCAAAGTCCCGCCACCACCTTTGTTTACAATGAATTTTAAGAGGAGACCGAATATGACGATACTGGATCGGATCGAACGGAAGGCGCTCCAAGACCCTCAGCATACGGCATTTATCCGCGGGGAGGAAAGGCTCGCTTACGGACAATTATGGAATCAATCCGACGCTCTTGCCAAGTGGATTGTCGACACGATCGGGGCAGATAACCGTCCCGTCCTCGTGTACGGACATATGGAACCGGAGATGCTCGTCTGTTTTCTGGCCTGCGTCAAAGCCGGCCATGCTTATATCCCGGTGGATAGCTCCGTGCCGGAAGCCCGGTTAGCCTCGATCGTGCGCGGCTCGCAAACACCGCTTGTTTTGGCGCCCGGCCTGCTTCCGCCTATCGAGACGGGCAGCGCTGTTGTCGTCGGCCGTTCGGACCGCCATCCATGGCGTTTGGAAGCGATTTTCGCGGAGTACGCCGGTCTGCATCCCGATCCGGAATGCCGGGTTGAAGGCGGGGAAAGCTTCTACATCATCTATACCTCGGGAAGCACGGGAGAGCCCAAAGGCGTGCAGATTACCCTCGATTGCCTGGAAAGCTTCGTGCGCTGGACTCAAGAGGAGTTCGCTCTGAGAGACGGCGACGTATTTTTGAATCAAGCGCCGTTTTCCTTCGATCTTTCGGTGATGGACCTGTACCCGTGCCTGACGGGCGGCGGAACGCTCTGGGCGCTTGACCGGGAATGGGTTGCGAGCCCTGCGGTGCTGTTCGAGCGGCTGGCCAAGTCGGGCATCGCAGTATGGACCTCGACGCCGTCGTTTGCCGAGTTTTGCCTGATGGACAAATCATTTTCGCAGGAACTGCTCCCCGACCTCCATACGTTCTTGTTTTGCAGAGAAATTTTGAGCCGGCGCTGCGTACAAAAGCTCAAGGAACGGTTCTCGAAAGCCGACGTGTACAATACATACGGACCGACCGAAGCGACGGTCGCGGTAACTTCCCTCCGCACGGATGAGCATATTCTCGCGGAATCCCCCGCTTTGCCAGTCGGGTACTGCAAACCGGACTGCCGCATCCGGATCATGAACGAAGCCGGCCAGCCCCTTCCGGACGGGGAAAAGGGCGAGATCTGGATCGTCGGACCGAGCGTCGGACCCGGCTATTTCCAGCGGCCCGAACTGTCGGAACGCTGCTTTCTTCAGGTCAACGATCCGGAGCTGGGCTTATCCCGGGCTTACCGTACCGGAGACAGCGGATTTTTGCGCGGCGGGCTGCTGTTTTTCGGGGGGCGGCTCGATTTTCAAGTCAAGCTGCACGGATACCGGATTGAACTGGGGGATATCGAGCATCAGCTTCTTCGGCTCCCGGGGATCAAGAACGCGGTTGTGCTGCCCCACTACAGGGAAGACAAATGCGATTATTTGGCGGCGTTTCTTGTGCCCGAGCAGCACCCGGACGACGAATTTGCGCTGGCACAGTCGGTCCGCAAAGAGCTGGCCTCTTCCTTGCCCGACTACATGATTCCGAAAAAAATCGTGTTTAAAACGTCGTTACCTATGAACATCAACGGAAAGGCCGATCGCAAACCGCTGCTGAGCGAGGTATAAGATGACGCCGTATACCGACTTTACGTTTTTTCTGCTGGCCGCTGTCGCGTTGATCCCGACAATGGTTCTGCTTGCCGCCGGCAGACCGGCCCGGTGGTATAACCTTTTCGTCTCGCTGCTGTTTTTGGGCATTATTTTTTACGGGAATGCCGAGGCTCTTCTATTTTTAGGCGGTTACTTGATTTGGCAGTACTTGTTGATTCGCGGCTATTTGGCGGTCAGGAAAAACGGCAAAAGCTTCCCGTTTTTCGCGTTATCGATCGTTTTATCGGTTGCCCCTCTCGTCTGGGTGAAGCTGGTTCCGCTGCTGCAGGTGAAGCATGGAGTCGGGTTTCTCGGCATCTCATATTTGACGTTCAAAGCCGTGCAGATTCTCATCGAGACGCATGACGGGCAGATCAAAGAAGTGAAGCTTCGCGCCTATTTATCTTTTCTTATCTTTTTTCCGACGCTCACTTCGGGACCGATCGACCGGTATCGGCGGTTTCTTAAGGACGAGGAACAGCCTCCCGATAAAGCAGCCTGCAAGGAGCTGTTCTACACGGGCATAAACCGCATTTTCCGCGGCTTTTTGTACAAATTCATTATCGCCTATCTGATCAACGCCTACTGGCTTCATCTCCCGCTGCATCAGACGAAGTCGGCATTCTCCGCGCTATCGTACATGTATGCTTACAGCCTGTATTTGTTTTTTGATTTCGCCGGGTACAGCGCCTTTGCGGTCGGGCTCAGCTACTTGATGGGCATTCGTACGCCGGAAAACTTCAACAAGCCGTTTCTCAGCCGGAATATCAAAGAGTTCTGGAACCGGTGGCATATGAGCTTATCCTTCTGGTTCCGGGATTATGTATATATGCGGATCGTCTTTTTCCTGACCAAGCGCAAGACGATCGCGGATAAATTCGTCATCTCCGCTCTTGGCTACCTCGCCTTGTTTTTGCTGATGGGTATTTGGCACGGACTACAGCTTCATTATATCGTTTACGGCTTATACCACGCGCTGCTCATGATCGGATTCGAATTTTTCGCTCAGAGGAGCGGTTGGTTCGACCGCTGGAAAACCCGGTTTCCTGTTCATCTGCTTTCGGTTATTGTCACATTCCACTTTGTCTGCTTCGGACTGCTAATTTTCTCGGGATGGCTGTTCTAGCCGTCCCCTGCCGACGGCCCAAATTCCAAAGGAGGATTTCCATGAACATGACGGACTTACAAGAAAAAGTAAACTCGATCCTTATCCATATTTGCAAAACGGACGCTCCGGCGCAAAACCCCGAGCTGGATTTGTTCGCAAACGGTCTGCTCGATTCGTTCGGAGTCGTCGAATTGTTGATCGAGGTCGAAAGCCAACTGGGGCTTAGCGTGGCGATCACCGATTTTGACCGGGAAACGTGGAAAACGCCGCGGCAGATCGCGAGCCAGCTTGAGGTCCTGCAATGAATCCGCCGAAGTTCGGGCCGATCTATTTGGCTTTGCTCCTGTTCGCGATCCTTTTTTTGCTGCCGGAGCGGTTCTTTGCCTTTCTGGTGACCGATCAGGCGTTGATCAAGATCTCGTCGTCTCCCGAGCTGGACCGGTTTAAAAACGTGATGCTTCAGGAAAAAGCTTTCCGTCAAGAAGGCGTACTTCCTTTTTACGGCTCCTCCACGCTTGGGTTCATCAATCCGTACCACCCCTCCCAAGTGTTTACGCCCAACCAGTTTACCCCTTATTTGATCAACTACGTTGCGGTGACCAATATATTTCATGCGATGAATGTTGCGGCTTTGGGGGATACGCTGGAGCGTAAGAAGGTGGTGATCCTGCTGGATACCTCGGATTTCGCCAACCGGAATAAGCCCGATCCGAACGTGCTCAATAATCTTTTCTCGAAGCTTCAGGCCTATCGCATGCTATATAACGATTCGATCGATCCGGACGTGAAGAAGAGAGCCTCGACCCGGCTGCTGACGATAGAAAAAGCGAAAAACGACTGGCTGCTGGCTTCTCTGCTGAAGGAAACGGCGGACGAGGAAGAGCTCACCTTGCTTCAATGGTGGAAAAAGCCTTTGGGCTACTTGGAGATGAAGCTGCTGGAGAAGCAAGATTTGGTTAAAGCGGCGAGCCTGATTTGGTACAACAAGGCGCCTATGCCCGGGAATAAGCCCGATCCCGATTGGAAGGCTCTTCGCCTCAAGGCCGAGCAAGAAGCGGAGAAGGAATCGAACAACAATCCGTACGGCATCGTCAACGCCACCTATACCAAAGAGGTGGAGAAAAAGCTGGACACCTGGAAAGGCTCCTGGAATCCGGGAAACAACTTTCCATGGGAAACGGCCGAGTACGGAGATTTGCAAATTCTGCTCGATGAATTAAAAGCCTTCCATGCCGACCCGATTTTTGTGCTGATCCCCCGCAAAGGCGAGTGGAGCGATTACATCGGCTTTACGAAAAAATACCGGAATCTGCTGTATGCCAAAATACGCGGCCGAATGACGGCGGCCGGTTACAAGGTCATCGATTATTCGGATAAGGATTACGACAAATATTTTTTGCGGGATCAGTATCATTTGGGGAAGCCGGGATGGGTTACGGTGGAGGAAGGCATTCTGAACGAATACCGGCACACGGGGCATTAAATCGTCCGGTGGTATGGCCGCGCAAGTTCGGACCATTTTGGGAAAGGGCAATTTCTCCGGTATACGGATGGATTGCCCTCTACTTCTTTTTTCCGTAATCACAGATCATGTTTATTTCATAACGGCGGCACTGCGAGATTCGCTTCGCGAACGTGCTGGCAATACCCCGCTTCGAAGAAACAAGAGCAAGGAGACGATAAAACAAAGAACGGTAAACAGGCTGACCGAAACAAACCCGTCAAGACGAGTGTACAGAACTCCGGCCACGGACGAAGCGAGCGTAGCTCCGAAATACATGGACGAGTTCGCCAAGGAAGAGATCGTGCCGCGTGCCGTAGAAGACAAGCCTTGCAGCAAGCTCATCATGAGCGGGAAAAGCATGCCCATTATAAAATAAATCAAAAAATAAGCCAGCTTTACATATGTAATACTTTCCATCAAGGAGAGGCTTGGAAAGATCAGGACGAGTACTACCATCCCCAAAATGAACGAGTTTCTCCCCATCCTCTGCACCACGCTGCTGCCAAAAAAGCTGCTGAGCGTATTGCCCAGGCCCAGAAACAGCAGCACCGTTCCAATCTCAGCGACGCCGAGTCCGAATTTGTCCGAAAGCCAGGTTCCGATAAAGGAGAACGTGGCAAAGTTCCCGAGCTGAAACACAAAATAAGCGAGGAAAGCTTTTTTCGCCCCGGATTCGCGAAGCAACGCACGATAGCGTCCGACAATGGAAGGAGCTTTCCCTGCGGCCGACGGCGCCGGAATCGACGGCAGCACCAGAGCAATAAGCATCATGATCATAAACGAGGCGACCCCGATCGCGATAAACGGAGTATGCCACCCGAAGGCGGCAAGATAGCTGCCAATGGGCACTCCGAGCATTTGTGCAACTGCAAGTCCGGCGGTCGCGATCCCCATCGCTTTTAATACTTTACCGGGTGGAACAATTTGCGGGATAGCCGCCCATACCTGCGGCGATACAAACGCACCGCTAACCCCCGCCAAAAAGCGGAAAAGAAGCATAGTCCAAAAGTCGGCGGCAACCCCGCAAAGCAGCGTAAACACACCGAAGCTGGCCATCCCCGCGATCATTACTTTTTTCCGGTTCCACCCGTCCGAGAGAGGCCCGGCAACGAGTGCAAACAGCGCATAGCCTAAGGCGTAGGCGGAAACAATCCAGCCGGAACGCTCGACCGAGACGCCGAAGGCTTCCCGAAGCGTCGGCAATAAAGGCGAAGCGATAAACGTATCGGTGCCGATAATAAACATGATGCAGAAAAACAACGTGATGACCCTGTTCAAGTTTCATAGCCC
Organism: Paenibacillus elgii NBRC 100335; assembly: GCF_004000865.1. Lineage (GTDB taxonomy): Bacteria > Bacillota > Bacilli > Paenibacillales > NBRC-103111 > Paenibacillus_G > Paenibacillus_G elgii. The sequence goes on from NZ_BIMB01000002.1 coordinate 88,135, forward strand.
CTTTATTTCGTTATTTCGAAAATATTCGAATAATTGAAATATAACACTCCCTTTGGTATAATTCAACTACGAAAAATTTTTTTATGGAAGGCGATCGATCTTGAGGAAGCTTTTTCACCCGCAAGTTGACGAAATCAATCTATCTACCGTGCTCTATGCGCTAAGTGACGACATCCGGCTCCAAATCATCAAAAGCCTCGCGGACCACGGGGAGCAAGCCTGCAACCAGTTTGACATCCCGCTTCCGAATTCGACTCTCTCCCATCATTACAAGGTGCTCAGAGAATCGGGGGTTACGCATACGCGAATCGAAGGAACCCAGCGGTTTGTCTCCCTGCGCTACGACGATCTGAATGTTCGCTTCCCTGGCCTATTACAGGCCGTTCTTCAGGGTTTGGAGCCCCGAGCATAACCGCTTCCCTGAAACGCAAACAGGCCAGCCTTCACAACGAAGGTGGCCTTTGCTTACGCTGAATCAGCCCATTGCCTAATCCCAGTCCATGTAAAAGGTCGCCGTCAGCTTGCCGCTGGCACACTCGGGACAATCCAGTTCAACCGTCCTCGGATCGTCCGGTACGGGATGCATCGCTTCCCCACATTTCCCGCAGGAATAGGCGGTGACAAAATAATCGCGATCCGACTTCATCTCCAAATAAAGCTCGTTCCGGAGCGAACGGCATGCCGTACACCGGTACAAGGCGTCATAAGCCGCGTATCGCGTACTTGGTTCCTTCTCAAACTCGGCAATCCGCTTCTTAAGCGCTGCGTCCTGCACGAATGAAGCGATGGAATGCAGATACGCGTACGTGAATCCGATCCCTACAAAAACGTTCATATGATAGCCGCAATCTGCGCAATCCAATTTATACGCTTCGCCCATACCAACTCTAATCCCCTTTCCGGAAAACGAAACCACTCTATTATAGCAAAAAAAGAAATACAATATTTTCAAGATAAACCCATTTTTTCATCAACTTAGCATTCAATGGGCTGTAAATACGATATAATAGACAACAAATACCGAGATTCCTCTAAAACGGATGTGTAAGGATGCTGCATCTTTTTGTCGATATGCTGGAACGCGTCGGCTTCCTGATTGCGCTGGCGTTCGTCTTCTCACGGAGCCGGTGGATGCGAAGCTATATGAGCTACCAAGGGGAGCAGGCTCATCAGTGGCGCTTTATCGTCTTCTTCAGCCTGTATGCGATTCTCGGCACGTATTCCGGGGTAACCGTGACTCCGTATTCGTACCAGCCCGCGCCATGGATCGGTGAAGTCTCCCCTACAGCCGCCATCGCCAACTCCCGGTCGATCGGGGTCGTCATCGCCGGACTGCTCGGCGGGGTGAAGAGCGGGCTGATCGTCGGAGTCATTGCCGGCCTGCACCGGTACAGCCTCGGCGGCTTCGTCGCCGTCGCCTGTATGCTGGCGCCTGTCGCTCAAGGTATCCTTGCGGGATTATGCCGCAATGCCGTCAAACGGCGGTTCCGGCACGCGGCTTCGGCCAAGCCGGCGTTTGCCGTCGGCCTGATCGCTGAAGCGGTTCAAATGGGGTTGATTTTGCTGCTGGCGAAGCCTTGGAACGAGGCGCTCGGGCTGGTCGCGCTGATCGGGATTCCGCAGGTGGTTGCGAACGGGATCGGGGTATCCTTGTTTTTTATCGTGTATCATACGATGGAAAGCGAGGAGGACCGGATCGGGACGGAGCACGCGCGCAAAGCGCTGCATATCGCCGATCTCACGATGCCGCTGTGGCGGTTGGATTTTGACCGGGCGGTCCGGGAAGTTGCGAGAACGCTGCATGAGGAGACGAAGGCCGTCGGCGCTTACTTTTACAAAGATGATAAGGAATGGGCTAAAGAAGGCCGCAAGACACCGTATTGGGTCGATCTGCCGATGGAAATGCAAAATAAGAAGCTGATTGGCCGCTTCCGGCTGTTTTACGAGCGGAAGCAGGAGGATTCCCCGTCCCGGCGGCGGATGTTGACAACGCTGGCGAGGCTTATTTCGCAGCAGTATGCGTTCGTGGAGACGGAGCGGCAGGGGCAGCTGTTGGCCGATGCCGAAATCCGCTCGCTGCAGGCGCAGATGAACCCGCACTTTTTATTCAACGTATTGAATACAGTCAAATCGTTCATTCGCACAAAACCGGAGGAAGCGCGGCAGCTCATCACGCACCTGTCCAAATTCCTCCGCAAAAATATGAACGGCAGCAGCAAAACGATGGTCTCGGTCCGCGACGAGCTTGAGCTTGTTACATCCTACCTGAGCTTGACCAAAGCGCGGCTCGGCGATCAGCTGGAGTTTGTGACAGATATTGACGAAGCGGCGCTGGACTGCCGTATTCCTCCGTTTACGATTCAGCCGCTGGTGGAAAATGCGATTGTCCACGGGCTCCAAAACATCGGCAGGCCCGGCATCATTCGCCTCGACGTGAAGCAGGAAGCATGCGACGGACAATACCGTGCCCGGATTACGGTGGAGGACAACGGCACAGGTATGTGCCTGGGCGTGGCGGGGGCGGCGGACGAGCATGCAGGCGTCGCGCTGCGCAATATCGTTCAGAGGCTCAGCTATCATTACGGTACGGAGAAGCCGCTGCAGATCGATAGCGCACCGGGGAAAGGCACGAAAGTTAGCTTTTGGGTGAGGTGACAAGAATGGGTTGGAATGTGGTGATTGCCGACGATGAAGCGCCTTCCCGGGAGGAGCTGGCCTATTTGCTGGGGCAAATCGCCGACGTATCGCAGGTGACGCAAGCAGTCGGCGGAATGGACGCAATCCGCAAGGTAAAGGAGCAGACGCCGGACGTGCTGTTTCTCGATATGGAGATGCCGGATCTCAGCGGATTGCAGGTGGCGCAAATCGTAGGCGAGCTCGACCCGGAGGTTAAAATCGTCTTTTCCACCGCTTACGACCATTATGCGGTCGACGCCTTCAAGCTACGCGCGTTTCATTACGTATTGAAGCCGTATGACGAGGACGATCTCGGTGCGGTCTTTCGGGAATTGCGGCTGGCTGCGGAGAGGAGCCTTCCGACGGATTCGCGTAAGCCCGTAGCGGGAAACGCCTGCGTGAAGCTGGCGCTTGAATTGGACGACGGCATCAAGTACGTATCGCCGAAGCATATCGTTTATATCAGCAAGGAAGGCAAGCGGGTTCAAGTCCATACGATCGACAAAGCTTACGAGGTCTCGTATACCTTGCAAGAGCTGGAGCAGAAGCTGGCGCCGTTCGGCTTTTTCCGCTGTCATAAAAGCTACCTGGTCCGGCTGGAAGCGATCACGGAATTGAAGTCGTGGGTTAACGGGGCTTACGACGTACGGATGGACGATACGGCGCGGAGCCGCGTTCCCGTGAGCCGAAATTATGTGAAGGAGCTGCGTTTGAAGCTGGAAATCTGACATCTTGAACCGGGTTCCGGACATCATGCGATCCAAGCGGTTTCCCTCGGGCAAAAGAGCGATTATACTTGTTTGCAAACGCTGCCAAGATGGAAGCAATTCACAGGTGGAGGGAACCGCATGGCTAAAAGCTTGAAATCCATAGGTTTATGGGGACTCGTATCGGTACTCGGCGCCTTCGGTTTCGCGACGATTGCGCTGAACCGCGGGGAATCGGTCAACGCCGTCTGGCTGATTGTCGCCGCCGTTTCATGTTATGCCGTCGCTTACCGCTTCTACAGTAAATTCCTGGCCCGCAAAGTGCTCGGTTTAGACGACAACCGCAAGACGCCGGCCGAAATCAACAATGACGGCAAAGATTACGTACCGACGAACAAATGGGTCCTGTTCGGGCATCACTTCGCCGCGATCGCCGGCGCAGGGCCGCTCGTCGGTCCGGTGCTTGCGGCGCAAATGGGCTATTTGCCCGGCACGCTCTGGATTGTGATCGGCGTTATTCTCGGTGGAGCCGTGCAGGACTTCGTCATCTTATTCGCCTCGACGAGACGGGGCGGCAAATCGCTCGGAGAAATGATTAAGGACGAAATCGGCCCGGTAGCTGGAGCGATCGCGATGATCGGCATTCTCGCCATCATGGTTATTCTGCTTGCGGTACTGGCGCTCGTTGTCGTCAAAGCGCTAGTCGGCAGCCCTTGGGGGATGTTCACCATCGCAGCCACCATCCCCATCGCCGTCGTGATGGGAATCTACATGCGGTTTATTCGTCCCGGTCGGGTCGCCGAAGCTTCACTGATCGGGCTGGTACTGCTCCTGGGCTCTCTCGTAGGGGGCAAGTACGTGGCGGAAAGCCCGGTGCTCTCCGGTATGTTTACGTTCAGCGGCGAGACGATTGCGCTCATGCTGATCGCTTACGGCTTTATCGCTTCCGCGCTGCCGGTTTGGCTGCTGCTGGCTCCGCGCGATTACTTGAGCACATTTCTGAAAATCGGCACGATTGTGGGACTCGCGCTCGGCATCCTGTTCGTCATGCCGGATCTGGCGATGCCGTCCACGACGAAGTTTATCGACGGCACAGGGCCGGTCTTCGCCGGCAACCTGTTCCCGTTCCTGTTCATTACGATTGCGTGCGGCGCCGTCTCCGGCTTCCATGCGCTGATTTCGTCCGGCACGACGCCGAAAATGCTGGAGCGGGAAACGCACGCCCGGCCGATCGGCTACGGCGCGATGCTGATGGAATCGTTCGTCGCCATCATGGCGCTGATCGCCGCCTGCGTCATTACGCCGGGCGCCTACTTCGCCATTAACTCCCCGGCTGCCGCCATCGGCACCGATGCGGTGAAAGCGGCGGCCACGCTCACGTCATGGGGCTTTACGATCACGCCGGACGACCTGACCAATTTGGCCAAGGACGTCGGCGAATCGACGATTCTTTCGCGGACTGGCGGCGCGCCGACGTTCGCGATCGGCATGGCGCATATTTTGTCCGGGGTCATTGGCGGCAAAGCGCTGATGGCGTTCTGGTATCATTTTGCCATCTTGTTCGAGGCCTTGTTTATTTTGACGACGATCGATGCGGGAACCCGCGTTGGCCGGTTTATGATTCAAGAAATTCTCGGCAGCGTCGTCAAACCGCTCGGCAATACCGAATCGACGCTGGGCAACGTTATCGCCACGGCGCTTTGCGTAGCCGGGTGGGGCTATTTCTTGTACCAAGGCGTCATCGATCCGCTAGGCGGGATCAACTCGCTTTGGGCGCTGTTCGGGATCGCCAACCAGATGCTGGCGGGCATGGCGCTTATTCTCGGCTCGACCATCCTGCTGAAAATGGGCAAGAAAGCGTACGCCTGGGTGACACTGGTGCCGACAGTCTGGCTGCTGACCATTACGATGACGGCCGGCTGGCAGAAGCTGTTTCACTCCGACGCCAAAATCGGATTTCTGACCCACGCGCAGCAGTATCAGGACGCGTTGAACGCCGGGAAGTTGGTCGCTCCGGCCAAAACCGCCACGCAAATGCAGCAGATCATCACGAACGATTACGTGGATGCCATCTTATGTGGCGTGTTTATGATCATCGTGGTTGCCATACTCCTCGTATCGCTGCGTACTTGGTACCGCGTGCTGAAGGGCCTGCCCGTCGGGCTGAGCGAAGCGCCTTACGTGGCGCGCGGCGCAGACGGCGTCCGGGAGGTGCCGAAGTATGTTTGAGGCGGTCAAGGATGTGCTCAAATACCGCAGACAATTCCTCGACTTGCTCGTCGGGGTGCCGAACTATGAGCGGTACGTCGAGCATCGAAAGGAATGCCATCCGGGCGAGCCGATCCAGACGCGGGAGGAATTTTTCCGCGAGGCGCAGGAAGCCCGCTACAACGCCAAAGGCGGCAAAGTTTCGCGCTGCTGCTGAGAGTTAAAAGGCCGGTCCTTAGCGGATCGGCCTTTTTTATCATTTGCTTCCGTCTTCAGGATTCTCGGGCACCGGTACGACAAGCTCCAGCTCAGGGATATACTGTTTCCCCTGCTTGCCCCAATCCAAATACGGCTTGACCGTTACTGATTTCGGCCTGGTCGGGAAAGCGTCGTAGCTTTTAGCGGCTTCGCCTTCAAGAGGGTACACATGCCCGCCGTGAGATTCCAGTACATTCCTCTCGTGATCAGCGAGATCAACCCCCATTTCTTCCTGAAGGTGCTTGTCCGCGATGTTAATAACGAGATGGGTTGTGATAGGCGAGATGTCAATTTTGGCGGCTATTTTCCAACTCTCACCCTGATTGATTTTCGTCTCTTCGGATGGCTGCGGCGACGGCAATGACTAACCCTTTCCGAAGCGGCTTCCGCTTTTTTATTGTTTCACTGGGAAGCTTGTCCATTTGCTTCTCCGTTTCACGGATCATCCTATACGTTTCGTCCAAACGGGAACGCATCGTTGCCGTGATGTGGTCGGGGAGCTTATTCCTGCATTCGATCAAGCTTTTGTCCAGCTTATTGTGTGCCACAGCTCATCTTCCTTTCCGTACCGTTTCCTAACCAAGATAATAACTGTTTTCTTGCCCTGTGCAGGCGGGTCTTCACCGCTCCCGTCAATATCCCAAGCACATCGGCTATTGTTCGTCGCCCGCCATCAACAGCATCCGCTTCTTCAGCAGTTTATTGCACTCGTTAATCAAAATCCGGTAGATCCACGTCTTGAAAAAAGCAGGATCTTTTAACGTATGCAGCGACTTATAAGCTTTCAATATCGCCTCTTGTACGACATCGGCACAATCCGCCTCCTGCTTAACGATCGCCAAGGCCATTCGATACAAGGGCAGCTCCAATTCCTTTATCAGATCGATGAATGCTTCGCTATCCCCTGCTTGCGCTTTGCGGATGTAGTCTTCTTTCAAATCCACCAATACAGCCACCCTTCCATAAAAAAACGATCCCTTTTGCAATCTTCTTCTCTTCATTCAATTATTAGATCTTTCAAATACGGAAAAGGTTACAAAAAAAATAGACCGTCCCAGATAAAGGTAACGGTCTATTTCTCGTTCTTTAACTATGCCGATTTATAATAATAGCATCAAATCATCCCAAAAACTTGATTAAATTCATGTTTCCTGTTGGCCTAATAATTACCCATCCTTTAGGAATGGGCGAGCCTAACATCACCCAAATTTCACGGCCATAAGTGGCGCTCTTGACATTCGTAATTTCGATCATGTTTCCTCCCACTTTGGTAATAACCCATCCTTCAGGAATAGGAGATCCGACCATAACCCATTGGGTTGGGAACGCATTCGAAAATGGCGGTTCCAGCTGAACACTAGAGGATGGAGCCGCTTGAGACGCACTTGCAGCTTGACCATCCATAGATAAAGCCGATATAGCCATCAACGAACATAATGCTAAGATTGCCGTGCTTTTTTTAACCATGAAATACACTCCCTTTCATTTCATTGCTAAATGTTGTTTAAAAAACCGCTACTGCACGATTTACTGCTAGTCCCCCTCCTTTTATCCTCCAAATATTTCGTAGGGTATATCCGTATGATATACAATGAACAAAATACTTTAAACCTTATTTAGTAAATTTTTAAAAAATATTCATAAATTAATTTATATTCCCATTAACAAAACCTACATATCCTTAGTCCGGAACTAGTCGCAGCTTTAGAAAATGGCTTGCTCCTTCTTGGTACATACGAAAAAATACATAGTGATTTTCGCTTCATAACAAATGAAAATCCCCACCAGCTAAGCTAGTGGGGGATTGCTCAATTGTCCGGCCCTAAGCGGATGCATCATGCAACTGCTATATTCTTAGTTCGAGAAATAAAATTGGATATTGAGCTTGACATCGGTTGTGCCAGAATAGTACATGACATTTGTAACATCGAGACGATAAAACGTTGATGAGTCACTCCCTAAAATTTCACTGCGTACCCCATTTCCCGAAGCAGTATATTCCTTTATCAGTTCCCAATTCCCATTTTTGTAAATGTAATGCTTATAATTTAAAAATGGAATACCACCGAGTACACCCTGTTGATTTGCTTCAAATGTGAGCGTTCTATTGCTAGTAGGCGATAACCAGTAAAATGATTGAGTTTCCCACGGTTTAAGAGTATAACTCCCGCTAGGATCACTGGCGAGTGAAATGATATTGCTTGTCTCAGGTGTTTTATCAGCGAAACTTGCCGGAACATTTACATCCGCAGCACTAACAGGTACTGCAAAAGCCAAGCATGCAAGTGCCGAAACCATACAAACCTTTTTCAAAATTTTCACTTTAATCACTCCTATATATTAATAATTTGAATTACAGTAAAATAATAACATTAAATTACTCGTAATGTAAGTACTGTAATATAAATATTAATATTTTTTTAGAAAATAAACTTTTCATTTCGTAAAGATGGTAAAGGAGACTCGCTTTCCTCAAGTGCAGTTCTATATATCTACAAAGTTATAAAGTGCGTTTTTGATAGGGCATCTCTGTATCTAAGATTGTAGACACAACAAAAAACGATTCCGAAGATGAGATCGATATGCCTGAATGGTACATGAATGAATTAAAAGCTTACTGCCAGATATGGGATGAAGAAAAAGAACATCGAGGTACTTTATGGCGCGACGGTGAAAATGAATATATTTTTCTCAGGGGATTTGGCGAACCTCTTTACCCAGGGACACCCTCGAACCGTTGGAACAAATTTCTCAAGAAAAGCGGTCTGAGACAAATACGATTGCATGATCTACGGCATACCTCATACCTTGGGTTCACTTCTCTTTGAGGCAGGAGAAGATATAAAGTCCATTCAAGAGCGTTTACGCCATTCTAACTCCAGGATTACCGCTAATATTTATGTCCATGTAACTACAAAGAAAAAGAAACAAATTGCCCACTAATTCGATCGTTTTGCCCGGCGTCCCCAATAACGATTTCCGCTAAGTTCACGCTCCTAAAAATCCTTATATATCACGGTATTTCCGCCCATAAACAAAAAAAAGAGACCCGCCAACGGGGCGAGTCTTCAAAGGTTTATATATTAAAAAGGGGGTCTTGCTTATTATATTACACCCCTAACATGTTAAATACGTAACAGGAATATTTCATTTGTGTAACAAAATTGTAATCGCTACCATTTCGCAAAAATCCTGCTCGCTTTTCCTTAAATGGACGTCCCCCTTTCATGCCAAATGCAAAAAGCTCCCTTACGTCATCCTAAGCGGACCGAATCGTAAGGGAGCCTCCACATTCATCCTAGCTTCTTTCGTACCAATAGCCCGCGATGCCATTTTCCATACGAAGCAGCGCTTCGAGGTAGTAATAATCGCCCCAAATCATATAATCGTCCGGCGCCGACCCACCGCGCACGCTGTACGAGCCGTGCTCCAGCAGCCCTTCCGCATCCGGCTGTCCGATCGTAGAGTAATTCTCGACCAGCGATTTCATCGAACGGTGCAGCCCGTCCTCCAGGAAGGCCCGGTCGGCATCCTCGGCGTTCAAATGAGACAGAAGCTCAACAAGCCCGGCCGAGGCGATCGCAGACGCAGAGCTGTCGCGTTTCGTTTCCGGGGTGACCGGCGCATCGAAGTCCCAGTACACCACATCGTCTTGCGGCAGCCGCTCCAGGAAATAACGCGCCATGCGGCGGGACGTTTCCAGATACAACGGATTTTTCGTATACCGGTAAGACAAGGCGAACCCGTAGATGCCCCAAGCCTGTCCCCGGGTCCATGTAGAGGCATCGCGGTAGCCTTGATGCGTCCCCCCGCGAAGCGACTCGCCCGTCTCTTGGTCGAAGTAAAACGTATGATAAGACGAATCGTCCCCGCGGACCAGGAAACGCCGCGATTTGTCAGCGTGTGTAACTGCTACGTCCAAATACTCCTTGTTCCCCGTCTGCTCGTAAGCCCAGTATAGCAAGGGCAGGTTCATCATGCAGTCGATGATGATGCGTCCGCCATTCTCCGGATCGCCTTCCGGCCCCCACGCTTGGATGTAACGGCCTTTCGGACGCCAACGCCGCATCATCACATCGGCCGCTTCCAGTGCCAGTTGCTTGGCAGCCGGGTCCCGCTCGATAATCCACTGTGCTTTGGCGGAAAGCGAGTACAAGAACCCGATATCGTGATGGTCCAGCACCCGATGGGCTTCGAGCCGTTTCTTGAAGCTCTCGACCGTCTGAACGGCCGCTTCGCGGAACGCCTCGTCCTTGGTAAGCTCATAGCAAAGCCATAGCATCCCGGACCAGAAGCCTTCCGTCCAATCGCAATTATCGTTTAAAATATATTTTCCGTTCTCGCTGACATGAGGAAACAGGCCGCCGAATTTGCCAATGTTGGCTTTTGTTTTTTGAACCGCATCTTCAATCGCCTTTTGCCATAAACTCATGAGGATCAAGCTCCTTTTTTCTGGTTGTCGTCTATGTAGGGCCCGGAGGCCGATGAAGCCCGTCGTCAGACCGACTGGCTAGACATGCGCGGGACAAGCTGCATCGGAACGCGGATCTCGTGTGCATCGGTAATCTCGACTTGATCGGAATTTCCATCGATCCGCACCATCGTCTCGATCTCCCCGAGCTGCTCTAGCATCAAGCGGATGGCCAGTCGGGCTTGCTTGTCGTAAGGAATGTTCATCGTCGTCATCGACGGATAGCAGACCGATGTGAACGGATCGTTATTGACCCCGACAATCTGCACATCTTGCGGAACTTTGTAGCCATGGCGCAGTACGGCAAACATGAACGCCAACGCCACATTATCGTCGAATCCCATCACCCCGATCGGCCGGACTCCGTCCGAAAATGCAAGCACCTGTTCCACCACTTCATCCATCGTGAGCCCGTCATCCATCTCCACGATCGCGGATGGGATCGCTTCCGGAAGCCGATCCAATCCGTTACGGAAGCCGATCCGGCGCTGTCGGTCCGTTCCAAGCGATTTAGCTTTCGCTAAGTAAACCATCTTCCGGCTGCCCTGCTCGTACAAATGCCGCACGATTGTATCGCAGCCTTCCAGAAAATCGAGATTGACCGCCCCGGCCGCAATGTCGCTCGGCCATCCCCAAGCGTTAAACAGGACCAACGGGGTACCATCTGATACGATCTGTCTGGTAGCCTCCTGAGACATCGCCAACCCGTGGCAAAACAACCCGTCTACCCTGCGCTGCAGCAGCACGTCCAAGTGACGCTTCTCGATCTCCGGATCGAAACCCGCCGCCGAAAATACCGACAGATGATACCCGTACTGATGAGCGGTACGCTGCATCTCTTCGGCAAAACGCCCGTAATACCCGCCGAAGCTTGGTACGAGCATCCCCAGCTCGTAAGACTTTTTGCTGCTGAGGCTGGCAGCCATTACATTGCGGCGGTAACCGAGAAGCTCCGCCGCCGCTTCCACCTTCCGGATCGTCTCGGCCGACATCGGCACATTCCGTCTATTTAGCACGTTCGACACCGTAGCAATCGATACGCCGGCAGCCTCTGCCAGATCTACGATCGTGATTTGGCGTTTTTTGCTCATAACCGGTACTCCAATTCTTCAGCATAATTTAAACGTTTAAATTAATGTCTATTTTACCTTCTCTCCTACCCATTCGTCAACGAAATTTTATAGATTGGGTTGGCTTATTTTGTCAATAGAGGATTTAAATTTTAAACCAATGTAAAAAAATCACTAAATCTATGTTATCCTTTTCAGTAAACAATTCCATGTAAAACCATTATTTAGGATCTATTTTTTTGTTAAAAAGTACACAAAAGGAGAGCCTCCATGAAATCGCCCATGTCGGTTATTCAAACTTTGCCAACGGGAGAAAGCAGACTCGCCGTTATCGATCTCCACAGCGATGTTCTTTATACCGAAAAGGATAAGTCCGGAAGGCTTATTTTCCATACCTTGCACGGAGAATACCGGGCTATCGCGGATTTGGACGATCTGGAAAATCATATTGAAGACTTCTGGCAGCTCGATGGCTCCAATGTCGTGAACATGTCGAAGGTCAAAGGGGTCGGACATCATTTAAAGGCCTACTTTGACGATTTCCCGACAGAGCGAAGCAAGTTCGCTTCCATCAGCTGGATGTTCATGCATCTGCTGCAAGACATCGTTCATCAGCGCATCCACCATAACCGATGCCAATCGATCTCCGGAGCACTGCCGAAAAAAGACTAGCCCTTCAAGGTTGGTCTTTTTTCTTTTCCAAATGCTTTAACACTTTTTTCATATTGGGCTCGGAAACGGGAGCGTATTTCGTGTGGTCCGTCGTTTCCTCCTCGAAATAAACCGCCTTACGAACAGCATGGTAACCTGCGATCCGGTCCATTCTTACGCTATAAGATCGATCCACCTTATCGAACGACAAATCTTGATACGCTTTGCTCAACTGGTCGAGCGTCGTCGGAACGATATATCGTTCAGTGCGGGTATGTACGCTGATGACATTATTATGAGTGGTGAAAAAAACGATCTCATCGTCGTCAAGTTCGTAACCCGAACCGTCCTCCCGAAGCACTCGCATTGTAGATCCAACTCCAAACTCATACTTATTTGTCGACCAGTTCTTTCGGGGCTTTGGGACTGAACAAAGCAGGTTTCAAAGTAACGGCGAAAAACATAGCGCAAGCATATAAAATATTTGAAATCCTCCTGGCTATCAGTTTCTTCATACTTATTTATCTCCTTTTAAAGGAATAAGGGTCAAACACTGAATCAAAAAAGAGACGGAAATAATCGAGGACCAGAAGATTAAATTCGAGCTCACGATGCATAATGAAATGATCTTAAATAAACGTTTCAATTCAGGTTTGAAACCGGCCTCGCTGTGCACTTGAGGTGCAAACAATAACAATAAACAAACACAAAGTAAAGTAAATATCAACATCTCCGCCTTATTCAGTACGGGGAGCCGGGGAATCGTTGAACACAATACAATAGTTATCGCCATACAACCGAAACTGGACCTGATGTGTACCCCGCCTGAAAAAAATCTTAACAAAATAAAACTAAACAAGGCCAGAGCGGTTTCGCCGTATTTCCCCATGCTATGTCCGATACCTAACGAAATGATAATAATCAATGAAATATTAATTAAAATACTTAAAGCATATTCCATGACTTCAATGCTTGCGGTTTCCTCCGGGTTGGCATTTTTTAGCCAAGTTGCGATGGCTCGTGACGGCCTCCTAATCATTAGAGCGGTCCTTTTTATATGCAAAATATAATATGAAGTACATGATAAAAACTAAGGCAAAAGGCAAATAAAAAAGCTGAATAATCTGATTCGTTAAATATAGGAGAGACAACACGGAAACAGACAATAAATTTAAGCCGAGAAACGCAATATTAATTTTATTCATCTTAACAACTTCATACTGAGAGTGGGGAACAAAGTCGAATCCTTTGCGTCTTTTCTTGACCCACATTCCCAATAAGAAAGCGGTAGATGCTGTGATAATTTGAAGTAAATACGTTCCGTAGGCACTGGGAATCGGTAAACGCGAGTCAAAAAGACCGATTCCATTTAAGAGAAAATAATATGGTATTTGCAATATAACGTATCCTACATAAACCGTACATGTCATGATGGCCGCATAGAAAACATGCGTTTTAAATAACAGCCAAACAAACATAAACATCAAAAAAATTTGCACGAGAACATCTATAGATTGAATCTCATATACATTTCGATTCGTATACGAAATAAACGACGCCACCGCGCTCGCAAATATAATCGAGGCCGGGTACATATCGAACTTGAACAAACGGAACATCAAATAATACATTGCCATTGTTTCCATTATCGAAAAGACCATGAACAATATAAAATCGACCAATGCAACCGCGCTCCCACAATGGCTATCTTAACAAATTCCCCTGATTATACCTTGTATTAATATACTTCCATTTACAAATTTCGACAAGGACATAAATTGGAAAAAGATGATCTAAACTGCCTATTCCCAAACAAAAAAAAATTCTCCCCTGCGATCGTAGCAAGGGAGAATTTTATTACGAATATGATTACACGCTAAGCCATTTCTTGAACAAATGCTTCGTCGTATCGAGGTTCATTGCCGCGATCGATGTGGTGAGCGGAATGCCTTTCGGACAGGAACGTACGCAGTTCTGCGAGTTACCGCAGCCTTCGATGCCGCCATCTTCCATCAAAGCTTCCAGACGCTCGTGAGCGTTCATCTCGCCTGTCGGATGCGCGTTGAACAAACGCACTTGCGAGACGGCCGCCGGACCGATAAACGTTGTTTTGTCGTTCACGTTCGGGCAGGACTCAAGACACACGCCGCAGGTCATGCACTTGGACAGCTCATAGGCCCATTGACGCTTGGACTCGGCCATCCGCGGTCCCGGACCGAGGTCGTACGTACCGTCGATCGGAATCCATGCTTTAACCTTCTTCAGAGCGGCAAACATGCGCTCACGATTGATCACCAAGTCGCGAACGACCGGGAATGTCGTCATCGGCGCGATGCGAATCGGCTGCTCCAGCTTGTCGACGAGTGCGGAGCAAGCTTGCCGCGGCTTACCGTTAATGACCATCGAGCAAGCGCCGCACACTTCTTCCAGACAGTTCGATTCCCAGCAGACCGGTGTCGTTTTATTGCCGCTCGCGTTCACCGGGTTCCGCTGAATCTCCATCAACGCGCTGATCACGTTCATATTCGGACGGTAAGGAACCTCGAACTCTTCCGTGTACGGTTTGCTTTCCGCAGAATCCTGACGCGTTACGATGAACTTGACCTTTTTATTCGCTGCTGCAGTTGCTTCGGCCATGATTAATGACCTCCCTTCTTCTTGTCGGTCGTGTAGTCACGCTTTCTCGGTTCGATCAGCGATACGTCAACGTCTTCCCAATCGATTTGCGGACCGTCTGGCGTCCATTTCGCCTTCGTCGTTTTCAGGAACTTCTCGTCGTTACGATCCGGGAACTCCGGCTTGTAATGCGCGCCGCGGCTTTCGTCGCGAAGCAGAGCGCCGAGCGTCATCGCGTGGGACAGCTCAAGCATGTTCCACAGCTGGCGGGTGAATGCCACACCCGGGTTGTTGAAACGGGCCGAGTCGTTGATGTTGATGTTTTTGTAGCGCTGCTTCAGCTCGTTGATTTTGTCGAGCGTTTGTTGAAGCTGCTTGTTGTAGCGCACGACGGTCATGTTGTTCGTCATCCACTCGCCCAGCTCTTTGTGCAGCACGTAAGCATTCTCGGTGCCGTTCATTTTCAAGATGCTTTCGTATTTGTCCGTGTGTTCCTTTTTCGCGCGATCATAAACCGTCGACGAAACGTCTTCGGCATGCTTATCCAAGCCTTTGATATATTCAATGGCCTTCGGACCGGTGATCATACCACCGTAGATCGCGGAAAGCAGCGAGTTCGCACCCAGACGGTTGGCACCATGGTATTGGTACTCGCACTCGCCACAGGCGAACAGCCCCGGAATATTCGTCATTTGGTTATAGTCAACCCACATGCCGCCCATCGAGTAGTGCACGGCAGGGAAAATCTTCATCGGAATTTTGCGCGGATCGTCACCCATGAATTTCTCATAGATCTCGATGATCCCGCCGAGCTTGACGTCAAGCTCTTTCGGATCTTTGTGCGACAGGTCGAGGTACACCATGTTCTCGCCGTTCACGCCGAGCTTCATATCGACGCATACAGAGAAAATTTCCCGAGTCGCGATATCGCGCGGTACCAGGTTTCCATAAGCCGGATATTTTTCTTCAAGGAAGTACCACGGCTTGCCGTCTTTATAGGTCCATACGCGTCCGCCTTCACCGCGCGCGGATTCGGACATGAGACGAAGCTTGTCGTCGCCCGGAATCGCCGTCGGGTGAATCTGAATGAACTCGCCGTTCGCATAATAAACGCCTTGCTGATATACCGCACTGGCCGCCGTACCCGTGTTGATAACCGAGTTCGTCGTTTTGCCGAAGATGATCCCAGGACCGCCTGTCGCCAAAATAACCGCATCGGCCTTGAAAGTGTTAACTTCCATGCTGCGCAGGTCTTGTCCGGCAATCCCGCGACATACGCCGTCGTCGTCGAGAATCGCGCCCATGAATTCCCAATGCTCGTATTTTTTTACCAGACCGGCGGTTTCCCAGCGGCGCACTTGCTCGTCAAGCGCATACAGCAGCTGTTGGCCTGTCGTCGCACCGGCAAACGCCGTACGGTGATGCTTCGTTCCCCCGAAACGGCGGAAATCGAGAAGTCCTTCCGGCGTACGGTTGAACATAACGCCCATCCGGTCCATCAAGTGGATAATGCCCGGCGCCGCTTCGCACATCGCTTTAACCGGCGGCTGGTTGGCCAGAAAGTCTCCACCGTAAACCGTATCGTCAAAGTGTTCCCACGGGGAGTCGCCTTCCCCTTTCGTATTCACCGCTCCGTTGATGCCGCCTTGCGCGCACACGGAGTGGGAACGTTTAACCGGCACCAAGGAGAACAGGTCGACGTGAACTCCAGCCTCTGCCGCTTTGATGGTGGCCATCAAACCGGCCAAGCCTCCACCGACAACGATGATTTTTGAATTCGCCATGATCGTCCCTCCCCCTTAACCTTTCGCCATTTTCGGCAACTGACTGAAATCCGGATTCAAAAATGCCGTCAAGGACAAAATAAACATGACGGACATGACCACGAATACGCCCATCCATACGTAAGTCGAAACTCGCTGCGCGCGCGGCCCCACGGTAATCCCCCAGCTGACGAGGAAAGACCACATGCCGTTGCTGAAGTGGAACACGGCCGCAACGATGCCAATACAGTACATAATGAAGTAAATGTTGTTGCTCACAATCTCATGCATGTGGATGCCCACCGCATCTTGCGCTACCGCTCCGAACGAGATTTGCAGACGCGTTTGGAAGAAGTGGAAGGCCACGAACAAGAACGTAATGACACCGGTTACGCGCTGCAAGAAAAACATTTGGTTGCGGAAATAGCCATAGTTGGACACGTTGTTGCGCGCCGTATAAGCCACATACAACCCGTAGATGGCGTGATAGGCGAGCGGAATCCAAATGCCGACAATTTCCAGCAGCAGCACGAGCGGCAGCTCATGAAGCCAGAACACTTGATCCAAAAAAGCTGCATGTCCGCCGCTGAACGCCTTGTAGTTCGTCAGCAGGTGCTCGATCAGAAAGAAGCCGACCGGAATGACACCAAGCAATGAATGCAGCTTCCGTGAAAAGTAAGAATTTTTAAACATTGAAACTAGTTCCCCCCTCAAATTAAGGCTTGTCACCGCTTCGTCAAAACCATTTACCATTGTACTCCCGCATATCGGGAGCGTCAACAAAAAACGCTATGCCTATTTTCGATGTTTCGACAAGCTTTTATACCGTTTGCGGCAAAAAATGTGAACAAGAAGTGACACATTCCATACTACTCCTGAATCGCTTATAATGGAAGTGCTGATTT
The DNA here is from genome assembly GCF_004000865.1 of Paenibacillus elgii NBRC 100335. Classification (GTDB taxonomy): domain Bacteria; phylum Bacillota; class Bacilli; order Paenibacillales; family NBRC-103111; genus Paenibacillus_G; species Paenibacillus_G elgii. The sequence continues at coordinate 105,460 of NZ_BIMB01000002.1, forward strand.
TTTATATATGCTTATAACTTATTGTCATATAAGAAAAGGAAGGATACCCGCTATGGAGCTTATCGATGTATTTGCCACCGTCGTCGAGCAGCAGAGCTTGAATAAAGCGTCGCAACTGCTCAACGTCTCCCAGCCCGCACTGTCGCGTAAAATTATGCGGCTGGAGGAGGAGCTCGGCATTCAGCTCTTCGTCCGCAAGGGCAAGCGGCTGGAGCTGACCCGCGCCGGTGAGGTCTGCTACGAGTTCGCCCTGGAGCAGAAGCGGCTGGAGCGCCGGCTCCATGAGAAGCTGCAGGCGTTCAAGACAAGCGTCAAGCCCGCCAGCATCGTCATCGGAGCAAGCTTGACGACGCTCCAGTCGACGCTGCCCGATCTGATTACGATCTACACCCGCGAATACCCGAATACGGACATCAAGGCCGTTACCGGCAAAACGCACGAGATCGTGCCGCTCATCAAAGAAAAACGCGTGGACATCGGTCTCGTCGCCTCCATGATCGAAGATCCTTCCATCGTCTGCGTGCCCTTATTCGACGACCCGCTCTGTCTCGTGCTGCCCGAAGGGCATCCGTTCGCCGACAAGGGGGAGCTGTTCATTCAAGATCTGCACGAGCTGCCGATGATCCTGTTTTCGCGGGGCACATGGTACCGCGTCTTAATGGATGAGATGTTTCACCGCTGCGGAGTCCATCCGGATGTTAAAATGGAGATCGACTCGTTCGAAGCGATTACCCGGCTCGTATCCACCTGCAAAACGGCAACGCTCTTGCCCGAATCATATTTGCGCCACAATCTGATCGAAGACAACGAGCTGACCGTGCGCTTCATCCCCGAGCTGGAACAAACGAAAAGAACGACCTCTCTCCTGTTCACGGAGGAAGCCGTTCTTGAACCGTCCATCCGCCGCTTCATCGATCAAGCGGTCCGGCATTACCATACGGCGGACGAATATACATTATAAAAAGAAGGCGGACGATGCGTCAGGTCTCTCCGTCCGCCTTCTCCTCCAATCCGAGCCTGCGGGCGACATACGCCGTCGTTCCGGCCTGCAGCAGGATGGTCAGCAACACGGCCAGAAACGTGACCGACGCGATAACGTCCGCATACTTCACACCCATCCCGGCAACCATGCCCGACAATGCCGCCGGAATTACTCCCGTTTCGCGCACCCAGAACATGAATACAATCTCGTTGCGCTTCCATTCGGCCTTGCGGTCCGGAAGCGCGCATGCCAGCACGGTCAACGGGCGGGCAATCAGCATAAAGACGACGATGACGGCAAGACTCGGCCACAAGTGATCGAGGATGACCCGGAAATTCACTTGGCTGCCCAGCATAATAAAGATGAGCATCCGCATAACCACCGTCATATTTTCGCTAAAATGGGCCATTTCGTGCAGTTTGTCGTCCAACTCCAGCTTGAACAGCTCGTGATTGCCCCAGATGAGGCCGGCCACGAAGGTCGCCATAAAGCCGCTGACGTGCAGCACATCGCCGAGCCAATAGGCGCCGAGCGCCGTGACGATCAAGGCGATGGTCGCATAATCCCGCAGCCAGCCGAGCTTGAAGTGAGCTGTAACATAGACCAGAACGAGTCCGATAAGCAAACCGACGACAATGCCGCCCACGGCAGTCTGCACAAAGCCGGTCACGCTAGCGCCAACCGATAAGGCTTGACCGCCTGTGATCGCTCCGAGCACCGAGAAAGTAAGGATCGAGCCGGTCGCGTCGTTGAAGGCGGACTCGCTTTCGACCGTTTCCCGCACCTTGGGACGAATGCGCACCTGCTTGAAAACGGGAATGAGTGTCGCCGGGTCCGTCGATGAAATGATTGCACCTAGCAGCACCGCGTACATCATCGGGATGCCGAGCAGCCAGTGTGCGGCAAAAGCTACGACGGCACAAGTAATCAAAACCCCGGGCACACTGAGCAGCGATACGGTGATCCATACTTTGCGAAGCCCCGACAACTTGATATTCCGACCGCCATCGAACAGAATAAGCGCCGATCCGGCCGTCAAAATAAATTGATTCATAAACGAGCTGCTCGGCTCGTTGACCAGATGCATCCCTTGTCCCACAACAACGCCCGCGATCAAAAAAAGAGCGACGTCCGGCAGTTTCAGCCAACTCGCTACTTTTCCGGAAATCATACCGATGAGGAGGATAAATATAATAAGAAAGAGTACGTGTTCGATCATAACGCCATTTTCCATTAGTGCTCTTCGCCTCCTGACAACTCGGCCCTGCTTCGGTCAACCGCGGTCTGTTACCGGATAACCTCATTCTCGAACGTCTCGATCTGCTCGTTTGTGCCAATGACGACCATGACATCGCGTTCTTCCACCATATCTTCGGCCGTCGGAGCGATGATGACGCCGTTCTTCTTATTAATAGCAACGACGCTGCAGCCGTAGCGCGCTCTCGGATCGAGCTCCTTCAACGAACGGCCGTTCAAGCTGCGCGGCACCGCGAGCTCGGCAATCGTATAATCCTTCGACAGCTCGATGTAATCGAGCAGGTTGGGCGATACCAACTGGTGCGCCACGCGAATGCCCATATCCCGCTCGGGATAGATGACGCGGTCTACGCCGATCTTTTGCAGCACTTTGCCGTGCAGCTCGGACAGTGCCTTGGCCACCACCATGCCCACACCACTATCTTTTAGCAAAATCGCCGTTAAAATACTCGCTTGAATGTCATCGCCGATGGAAACGACAGCGCAATCGAAATTCCGGATGCCGAGCGAGCGGATCACATCTTCGTCGGTAGCGTCCGCCACCACGACGTGCGTCAGCTCGTCGCTCATCTCCTCCACCGCTTCTTCATCCTTGTCGATGCCCAGCACCTCATAACCGAGCTTGATCAGTTCCTTTGCAAGGCTGGAACCGAAGCGGCCGAGGCCGATGACTGCATACTGACTACGTTTCATTCGTTAGCTTCCCCTATCCGATCGTAATTTTTCCTTCCGGGTATCGGTACAACTCTTTTTCCGCTTTCGGCCCTAGCGCATAGGCGAGCGTAAGCGGTCCGAGACGGCCGGCAAACATGGTGAGAGAAATCATAATTTTTCCAAAAAAAGAAAGGTCAGGCGTAACGCCCATCGTAAGTCCGACCGTACCGAAGGCGGAGGTTACTTCGAAAAGCAGCTTCAGAAACGATTGGTTCTCCGTCGTGGTCAGCAGCATCGTGACAAAAATGACCAGAAACAAAGCGATCATCGTCAGCGTAATCGCTTTAAGAATGCGGTCCTTGCCGAGCCGGTAATGGAACAGTACGATATCCTCTTTTCCGCGGATCATAGCGATCATTGCACCGATCAGCGTCGTGAACGTCGTCGTCTTAATCCCGCCGCCGGTCGATCCCGGAGATGCCCCGATAAACATCAGGATGATGATAAAAAATTGTGAAGCTTGTCGCATGGCACCGATATCGACCGAGTTCGCCCCGGCCGTCCGCGGCGAAACCGATTGAAAGAACGAAGCCAGAATTTTGCCGGACCAGTTCAGGGAGCCCAGCGTCTTCTGATTCGTAAACTCGAAAATAAAGATGACGATCGCCCCGACCACGATCAGAAGACCGGTAGCTGACAGCACCACCTTGGAATGCAGCGACAATCGCTTATGCTTCTTGTAGTCGACGACATCGGACATGACGACGAAGCCTATGCCGCCCAATATGATCAAGCCCATCGAGACGATATTAACGATCCAATCGTCCGCGTACGTCGTCAGACTCGTGAACGGAGCGACGACGGAGCCGAATAAGTCAAAACCGGCGTTGTTAAAAAACGAAATGGCATGGAATATGCCGAAGTAAATGCCTTTGGCGATCCCCAAATCAAACGACCAGCGAATGGAGAAAATAACAGCCGCAACGAACTCGATCGTAAGTGAGTAGACGAGGACGCGCCGGATCAGGCGGACGATCCCTTCCATACTTCCTTGGTTCATCGCTTCCTGCAAGATGAGCCGTTCCTTGAGCGATATGCGCTTTCGGAGCACGAAAGCAAACAAAGTCGACATGGTCATGAAACCGAGACCGCCAACTTGAATCAGGGAAATAATGACAATTTGTCCGAACATGGAATAATGGCTACCCGTGTCCACAACGACCAATCCGGTTACGCAAGTGGCGGATGTAGCCGTAAACAACGCGTCTATAAAGAGCGTAGGTTGTCCGCTTGCCGAGGAGATCGGCAAGGAGAGCAGAGTAGCCCCGAGCAGAATGATCGCCGCAAAGCCGATCACTAGAATTTGCGGCGGCGTTAGCTCGATTTTTTTGGCGATGGATTTCATTATACACCTCTGTTAACAGGTTTCAGGCAACAAAAAAGACACTGGAAACCCTAGTGTCGTGTGTAAAGGTTCCTGCAAAAAAAGCCTACGAGGTTAGCTGACGGATTCGGGTTTACAGGCACCCTATCTACAAGCCCCAAAGAAGGACTTGCGGAATTCACCCCTAAAATCATGGTTCCCCCGTTTTCGTAAAGAAATTCGGCTTGTTATTCAATTGATATGAATTGAATTATAATCCCGTTTGGGCGGAAGTACAAAGCTGTTTTTGACGGAAATGGTACGAGAATTATAACCTTAAGACAGATGTAAGCGCTCTTACGCCTATGTGGCTTCGCTTTTCGCGTTTTTCCCCTGACATGCTCGCAATATCGATGGATTTTCCCGGAGCATGTATGCTAATTTAAAAGAATACACTGTTATTATTCCGGATCCGATAAGGAGCTCTTATGCTGAAACGATTTAATTCCGCAACTCCCCTGCCTCTGCTTGCTGTCATCGGTCTGCTGTTGTACTTTGGCGTCATTATCGTCTCTCCATTTTTTCGCGATACGGAGCGGACGGACCAAGCCCCAACGAACGTACCGGAAGTGTCCAAACAGCAAGCGGCCGCGGCGGCGACCGACTTTGTGCGCAACAGGTTCAAGCTGTCCCCGGAGTCGCAGACGAACGTGCTGTACCAAGCGTCCATGACCATTAGCGGCTATCTGCAAAAAGAACACCTGTACGACGAATACGCGAAGCGCTACGGAGACCAATATCCGCTTGAGTTTTATGAGGTTGAGATCAACGACAAGCCGAACGGAACCACTTATTATGTCGCCGTAAATTACAAAACACTGCAAATTTTCGGTTGGGCACGCAGCAAATCTCCGGTTGCCAAAAGCGACACGGTAAGCTCGGCCGAAACCGATCTGGTCCGATTGGCGGAGCACGCGATCCGGGATATGGGCTACACGCCAGAGCAATTTGTACTATCTAGTGAAAAAGGCAAGGAGCGCAACGGGGCTCTCGTTTATGTGAGCAAAACGGAGCAAATTGGCGGGGCGAAGCTGGAGCTACGGCTCGATGTGTCCGGCGGACAAATCGCGTCCTTTAAACCGGCTTTTCCGGCTCCGGACAGCTTTATCTCCTGGCAGCAAGCTCAAGACGAGCGGTCAGCCCTGATGACAAGAATCAGCATGGCGGTGTCCCTGATGATGACGTTTGCCGCGCTGATTGTCATCGTCCGCCATCGGAAGGAAGTTCGCTTCGGCCGCGGTGCGGTACTGTCGATGCTGTTTTTGGCGATCTACCTGACGAACAACTTCAATATGCTGCCGGCCTTCCGGACTATGCACGGAAGCGGCCCCTCGGAGCCGGAGGCCGCTATCTATTTGGTCATTATGAATATTTTCATTACGCTGATGGCCGGCTCGACTTACCTTTCCTTCCTGGCCGGACGGCAGCTTTGGCTGAACCGCGGCTGGAACGCGTGGCCGGTATGGCGCGATCCGCGGTTCGGAAGCGAGACGCGAACGGCCATGGTACGCGGTTACTTGATCTGCTTGTTCATCCTTGGGGTGCAGCAAGTGATGCTCTTCATCGCCTCCGAGGCGTTCGACGTATGGGCGGTCAGCGAGCCGACGGACTCCATCTACAATATGCGCATGCCTGGCTTCTTCCCATTAATGGCTTGGGCTGCCGCGATATCGGAGGAAGCCGTCTACCGGCTGCTCGGGATTGCGCTCGTGCTGAGACTGACCCGCAGCCGGGTGCTGGCCGTACTCCTGCCCAGCGTCATCTGGGCCATGAGCCATACGCAGTACCCGATCTATCCGGTGTACACGCGGCTGATCGAGGTAACGGTGCTCGGCCTTGTCTTCGGATGGGCGTTCCTGCGGTACGGCTTCTTGACCGCTATGTTCGCCCATGCCGCGATGGACAGCATTCTGATGGGACTATCGCTTATGTATACGGGAGAGCCGCTGCAGATTGCCCTCGGAGCGCTATATCTCCTTGTACCCGCAGCGGTCGGATGGATCATTGCATGGCTTCACGGCCGGTTTAATCGGCGTCCGCCTGCTGCATCTCTTCCTGGAGCTCCCCCGCTTCCGGAGACGAATCCGGATTCCGGCCGTTTAACGCCGCTAAAATTTGGCCCGCCAGCTTCTCACCGATCCCCAGAGGCTTGAAGTCTACGACTTCGGCCTCTTTTATTTTCTTAAGCGAGCCGAAATGCTTGAGCAGCGCCTTGCGCCGTTTCTCCCCAATGCCGGGGATCGCGTCAAGCTGCGAGACGGTCATCGACTTGGCGCGGGTCTCCCGGTGGAACGTGATCGCGAAGCGGTGCACTTCGTCTTGAATGCGCTGGAGCAAATAAAACTCCTGGCTGTCGCGCGGCACCGGGACCACTTCGGCCGGATCGCCGATCAAGAGCTGAGCGGTTTTGTGCTTCGCGTCCTTGACCAGCCCGCAGACGGGAATGTACAGCCCGAGCTCGTTCTCCAGTACGTCGATCGCTGCGGACATATGGCCCCGTCCGCCATCGATCACGATCAGGTCGGGCATCTGCAGTTCTTCCTTGAGCACCCGCTCGTACCGGCGGCGCACCACTTCCCGCATCGTTTCGTAATCGTCCGGTCCTTGTACGGTACGGATTTTATACTTCCGGTACTCTTTGCGGTCCGGCTTGCCGTTCGTAAATACGACCATCGCGGATACCGGGTCCGACCCTTGAATATTCGAGTTGTCGAACGCCTCGATCCGGTGCACCATCCCGATGCCAAGCCATTGTCCCAGATTTTCGACCGCTTTGACCGTCCGGTCCGCGTCGCGCTCGATCAGACGGAATTTTTCTTCCAGCGATACACGGGCGTTGTCACAGGCCATATCGACCATATTTTTCTTGAGTCCGCGCCGCGGAATATGCACTTTGACCTTGAGCCAGCTTTCCAGCGCTTCCTTCACATCGGCTTTGGACCCCGATCCAGCCGGGTCGTCCGCTTCCGCTGGATCATCGGCCGGCTCCGGATCGGCGTCTACGGAATACGCTGTGCCGGTTTCGGCCACCATTTCCATATGTGCCTCTGTCGTTGGCACCTCGACGGTAGCAGCCGCTTCCGAGCCTGGCGCGGGCTGCTGTCCTTCCGTCCATGCCGGGAGGAACACTTCCTTCGGCAGCGCCGGGTTCTCGCTGTAATATTGCGTCACGAACGTCAAGAAATCGTCATACGCTTCGCCGTAGTACGGAAAGGACGACGCATGGCGCTCGATCAGCTTGCCTTGGCGCATATAGAGAATCTGCACGCACATCCAGCCCTTGTCCACGGCGAAGCCGAACACGTCGCGGTCCACGGTGTCCGTCGTCGTGATCTTCTGCTTCTCCATGACCGTATCGATATGCTGAATCTGGTCCCGCAGTTCCTTGGCCCGTTCGAAATTGAGCTCCTCGGCCGCTTCGTGCATTTTGCGGGTAAGCTCCTGCTTGATCTCGTTATGTCCGCCGCTGAGAAACCGGCTGATTTCGTGCACCATCTTGTCGTACGTCTCCTGCTCGACCTCGTACTCACAGGGCGCGATGCACTGTCCCAGATGATAGTAAAGACATACGCGGTCCGGGAGCGTCTTGCATTTGCGGAGCGGATACAGCCGGTCCAGCAGCTTCTTCGTCGCTCCCGCGGCGTACGGGTTCGGATAAGGACCGAAATATTTGGCCTTGTCCTTCAGCACCCGGCGCGTCACTTCCAGCCGGGGGTGCTTTTCGTTCGTAATTTTGATGTATGGAAACGACTTGTCGTCCTTCAGCAGAACGTTGTATCGCGGATAATATTTTTTGATCAGATTGCACTCCAGAATGAGCGCTTCCATGTTATTGGCCGTAACGATGTACTCGAAATCGACGATATCGTTTACGAGCAGCTGCGTCTTGATCGTATGGCTCCCGGTAAAATAAGACCGCAGCCGGTTGCGCAGCACCTTCGCTTTACCGACATAGATGATCGTCCCTTCCCGGTTCTTCATCAGGTAGCAGCCGGGCTGCTCCGGGACGAGCGACAGCTTGTTTTTGATCGCTTCCAGTATTTTTTTCCGGTCCTGGCGATCCGGTTCCCCTGCATATTCGGTCAACGAATTCCTCCCCTTTCCCAACGGCAAAAAGCTCTTTTTCCAGCATAGCAGAAAAAGAGCTTTTTCTCACGCGATCCGCAGGCTGCCAAATTATTGATGGCGGCTCAATACGTTTTTCAGCGCATCTTTGGACTGGAAGCCGACGATTTTATCGACCGGCTGGCCGTCTTTGAACACGATCAGCGTCGGAATGCTCATTACGCCGAAACGGGAAGCGGACTCCGGATTGTCGTCCACGTTCACTTTCGCGATTTTCACGCTTTCGCCGATTTCTGTATCCAGCTCCTCCAACACGGGAGCGATCATTTTGCAAGGTCCGCACCAAGGCGCCCAAAAATCTACAAGAACCGTACCGGATCCTTCTACTTCAGCTGAGAAAGATTGGTCAGACACATTAACGATAGCCATGATTCAATTTCTCCTTTTGCGGAAATAATGTCAACATGTAAAGTATACCACATCGAGAGCCTTTTTCAACCGAGCCAAAGTTTGCACAATTGTCATTTTACATCCTTTACAATGGAAGGCGATTTTGGGTATACTAGCCGTATATGAGTATCGCTAAGCTGCCTAAGCTGTGCCGTCAGGCGGCTTTGCCCGGCACAACCCTAAGGAGGAACCTTGTATGAACGACTCGACAAGAAATCCCGAACTTCACGTGTACGAAGAGCAACGGAATGATTTTATCGACGTGGCTACGGGCTTCGGCGTTTTCTTTGCCATCCTGCTCGTGGTGGGCATCATCGCGACAGCGGCTTCGCTTATGATGAAGTAATCATGGTCCGGCCGTTGCGAAAAGCCTCTGCTTAATCTCCATTTCCGGAGGGCGGCAGAGGCTTTTTTGTGCATTTTTCATGCTGAGCTAAAGGAGCGCGGCCCTTTAGGATCAAGATCGCGCCCCCCGTTTGTTATATCCGTTCACCATGACCACGTCGACAAACGGCCGAATCCGGTCCATGATGCGTCGTCCTTTGAACTCCTCGTCCCCGTCCTTGCTGGTGAAGCTGAAATGCTTCTCCAATGCGTCCAAATCGTGATTGGACGTGAAAAACGTCGGCTTGCGGTTCATCCGGTAGTTCAGGATCGCTCCCATCACATGGTCACGAAGCCACGGATTCAAATTCTCCGCCCCGATATCGTCGAAGACGAGCAGGTCCGTCTCCTTCAGTACGTCGATCGTTTCCTTCAGCTTCATCGGGTCCTGGAACATCGTTTTCAGATCCTCGGCAAAATCCGGCATGTACACGATCGCCCCGCTGTAACCTTCTTTTGCCAGTTCATAGAGCAAATAGCACATCAGAAACGTCTTGCCCGTTCCGAAGTTACCGGCTAAGTAGAGGCCTGTTGGCTGAAGCCCCTGCTGACGAATGGTTACGATATATTGCATAATCCGGCCTACCGCTTCTTCCCGGTCCGGATCTTTATCCAAAATTTCGAGCGACGAGTACCCTTGGGACAACGCCCGCTCGTCCACATAGAAGCTGCGAATCCGGCTGCGGACCGAATCCTGCGTTGCTTTGGCGATAAATTTCTTGCATGCGACCTTCTGGTCGTATACTCGGGTCCAATCTTCACCTGGCTCGACGTCGAGCAACGTGTAATGACCCTCCATATCGTTCGGGCACCGGTCCAGACCCGGGCAATTGTTGCAATTATTATATTCCGTTATATATTGATGCAGCTTGTTCAAATTCAGCTTGATCGTCTGGCTGTCGAGCTCCGGGTGTTTGGCTCTCAGCTTGACGATCAGCGGATCGGATGCGATTTCCCGCACCTTATTTTCCGCCTGCTGCAGCAATTGACGGCCCTGACCGCCCCGCAAAAGTTCCCCAAGCGACTCCATCCGCTGCACCTCCCCATTGATTGCTAGCCGGGCATCGCTGACGCTTCTCTAGTACGATCGAGTCCTCTCCCAGGACTTCTATAGCTTTCCGTCGAGCTGCTGCGCCATTTTACGGAGCGCCTCCCGCTCGGCCGAAGACAGCGTTTTGGCTGCCGGCGTATCCTTGACGACCGGAATGACCGGCTTCTGCCGCCCCCGGCCTCCCCTGGCCGGAGTATTCGCGCTGCTTGCGCCTCCGCTACGGCGCGTCCGCTGCTGCTCCTGAAACTTCATTTGCTCGCGAATGTACTGCACCGCTTCTTCGAACGTACCGACCTGCTTGGCCAGCATGTCCGTGACGCTAAATTCGATGGACGCTCTCGACCAGGAACGCTTATTGACATACATGTAATGAATCAGCACGTTCATGACTTCCTCACGCAGACCGTAGTTCAAATCGACCTTGGCCAGCGTATCGAGCAGCCCGTCCGGGATCGAGCCCTGACTGAAAATTTTCTCCAGCAAAAACGTATACGGCTCATTACGCAAAATGTAGTTGTACTGGTGCTGGTTGCATTCCCCTTGAAACAGATCGGGCACTTCGAGGTAATATTCCATCTCGACGCTTTTGTCACCCGCCGGTGCCGGGCTCTTGCTTGCGCGGTCGGTCTCGCCGGTTTTATCGGCAATTTTCGCCATATACCGCGTCCGCTCTTCGGTCCGCTTTTTATCCTGCCGGAACACTTGATTGGCTTTGTGCTGAAGCAGCTCGAGCACGATTCGTCCGTCTTCGTCGAACACCCCGTCTTCGTCCAAAAGCCGGCATACGTCGGTCAGGAACAGGTTGTACTTTTTTGCTACAAAATTGATCGTCGCCAGCTGCTCCGGCTCGTATTTGAGCCGCTCCACGAAGTCCCGGTTTACCGACTCCCGCGGGAAATGCATAATGATCTCCGCGTATTGATAGCCCTTGTACATGACCTCCGGCTTCGCTTCGGCAGGCTTGGCCGCCGCCGATTCGAAGAATGCTTTTTCCAGCTCATGATCGATCACCTGCGTATTCAGACGGAACAGCTCGTAGAATGGCACGGACAAATTTTCGGTGTTGGCGTCCGTCATTTCCTGCGCTTGCGGCAGCACCAGCTCGTCCCGCAGCGCAAACACCGCATATTTACCGACCTTATCCCGCAGCAGCAGCGTCAAATGCTGATTCCGGAAAAATTCCGTCGGTGGCAGCGGCGCAAACAGCGTATACTCGTACACGTAATCGTCCGAAGCGGCCGCAAACCGGCGCGACGTCTTAAGCAATCCCACCGCTTCCAGCCTGGAAGTCTGCTCGATGAACAGCTTCCGGCCGTTCTCGCTCGCTTCCAGCTCCAGCGCCAGAAACAGCTTGCGTTGCTGCTCCATCGCCGAATGACCGACTTTGTCCGCGGGCAGCTGCTGGAACAGCGTCATGTATACGCTGACGGCGTAAGCGCCGATCATCGGCTGATACACCGCGGCCATCATCTTATAATCCAAGCTGCTCAAAGCGAAATCCCGCACGACATAGAAACGGTGATATTCGGAAAAGTGCAGCAAATTCGTTATCCGCATTCAGTCAAAACTCCATCCGTGATTCAAATGTTTACCCTCCATTTTATCACACAAATCGACAAAGAGGATAGGAGGAAAAAGCAGGCTTTTTGGTTGGTTGGCAGAGAGATGTTTTCGGGGAAGAGAGCACTGGGGGAGCTGCGCTGCGAGTCGTGCTGACTGCCTCCGGCCGCTCTTAAAATCGGATTCTAATAAACTTACCTTGCGGTAAGAATCCGATTTTAAAGGCGGCACGTAGACTCTCCGGCAGTCACACGACTCTCCGCTCCACACCCCGTTCCCCCATAAAAAAACATAGGCCCTGCCAAACGGCAGAGCCTGCTTTGAAAAAGAGTACAAAAAACAAAACCCAAAAACCGAAATACTAAAACATTTTGAAGCCTTTTTGACGCAAGGATTTGATCGTAGAGCCGCTGAGGACGGCGCCGATCAGGCCGCCGACGGCAGGGACGTAATCGGCGATGGAATATTCGGCCAGGTTCGAAGCGAGCGAGCCGGTGCCCCAGCCCCAATAAATGACCAAGCCGATCATGAGCGCTATATATCCGTAAATGGGGAACCAAGTCGTTTTCATAAGCATGTTTAGAATAAAACCGAGCCCGAAAAACAGCACGAACAGCAGCACGGTTACGATGATCAATTGCAGCAAAGCGGACAGCTCCTTTCCATATGCCTATATTGTATAAAAAAACAAAGGCGCGGTAAAGTGAGCCGTTGTGAACGAAATATGAAAAAAATCACAGGTGCGAGCTACAAAAGAGAACAAATAAAACGGTACCAGCCGATCGCCGCGATCCAAAACGGGATGCTGATGAGCGTCCCCATCAAAATGCCTAGCGTTAACCGGTTTGTCATGACGGACGCCTCCTTTAACAGGTACATCGGCAGACGAACTCCGAATTGTAATAGCATTTTTATGGCAAGCGTTCACAAAAAGTTTGCCGTTTCGTCACGGAGCCGCATTTGCCCTTTGCAGCCGATTTCGCTACAATAAAACAAGCAGCTGGTAGCAGTGCCCATTTTGAAGGAATAAGGGAGTGTCCATTAATGAGTGAAATCGTACATCCATTGGATGGCTGGTATAGCTTGCATGATTTCCGCGCAATCGATTGGAACGCCTGGAAAAGCTTGACCGCTCAAGAAAGAGCGCGCGCCGAGGACGAGCTGTACACCCTGCTCGGCAAATATCAGAGCACCGAGGACCAAAAGCAGGGCAGCACCGCCTTTTATTCCATTGTCGGGCAAAAAGCCGATTTCGTCTTCATGCATCTGCGCGAGACGTTGGAAGAATTGAACGAGCTGGAAACCGAATTTAACAAAACCATGTTCGCGCAAGTGACGATTCCGACGTACTCTTACGTCTCCGTAGTCGAGCTCGGCGCTTATATGGCGAAGCCGGGAACCGATCCGATGCAGGACCCGGATGTCGTGGCGCGCCTGAAACCGATCCTGCCGAAAGCGGGACATATTTGCTTCTATCCGATGAACAAGAAGCGCGAGGGCAACGACAACTGGTATATGCTGCCCGCCGAAGACCGCCGTAACTTTATGCGCGGACACGGTATGATCGGCCGCAATTATGCAGGCAAAGTGAAGCAAATCATCGGCGGCTCCATCGGTCTGGACGATTGGGAATGGGGCGTTACGCTGTTCGCGGACGATGCGCTGCAATTCAAGAGAATCGTTCATGAAATGCGCTTTGATGAAACGAGCGCCCGCTTCGGGGAGTTCGGCGATTTCTATGTCGGCAACTTGCTGAATCAAGAGAAAATGGCTTCGATGCTGAAGCTGTAACAGGCCAACCCGCCGAAAAAACCCTTGCTGGCATTCGCCGAAACGAAAGCTGCAAGGGTTTGCTCGTTTATTCGTCGTCTTCATCCAAGAGCTCCAGCTCTTTGCGCCGCAAGTACTCTTCCGTGTCCCGGTCGCGCTGCCGCGATTTTTCCTTCAGCCGCTCGATGGCCGGAAGAATGAGGATGTCGATTTCTTTCTGCACGATATACGACAGGTCGTAACGGTTCTGCGATTCGAGGTAATGGCCTACTTCAAGAAGAGCGTTGTACCGGTCAAGCTCCTCTCGGGTCAGCAGCCCCCGAACCTGAATGCTGCAGTTGCGCATCGGTCTAGAAGCGGCCTTTCTTGAGCACGAGCGGAATACCGCCGATGATGTACAAGTAGCGCAGGTCGATGAGCTTTTTCATCACGGCCGCGGTACCGCCCTTGATTTTCTTGGAGCCGACGATCCCGATCGCTTCGCCGCGTCCAAGAGAAGCTACGGTACCCTTCGGCTTATACTCGAACTTTTTCAGCTCGGAGCCGCGGATTTGCGCTACCAGATTGTGCGCGCACATATCGGCTTGCTGCATCGAGATTTGCGCCGTTGGCGGATAAGGACGGCCTTCCGGACTCATCACGATCGAGCAATCGCCGAGCACGTATACGTTGTCGTGCCCTGGAGCGTGTAGCGTATCGTCGACCTTGATGCGGCCGCGCATCGTCTCGAAACCGGCTTCGTCCAGCATATGGTTACCCCGAATGCCGCCGGTCCAGATGACGGTAGCGGATTTGATCTCTTCACCGGTTGCAAGCACGACGCCGTCCGGGGTGCACTCTTTGATTGCGGTCGCGATTTTGAACGTCACGCCTTTGTTTTTCAATACGTTCATCGCGTACTCGACAAGCTCGGGATCGAACCCCGGAAGCGCCGTCGGAGCCGCTTCGATGTTATATATTTTTACGAGGGATGGGTCCACGTCGAATTCTTTGCACAGGTCCGGAATCCGGTCAGCCAATTCTCCGACAAACTCGATCCCGGTGAAGCCGGCGCCGCCGACAACAAAGGTCAGATAGTCCGTACGGGAAGGCTCGCGCTTGAACTTCGCAAATTGGTACTCCACGTGCTCGCGGATGAAGCGAACGCTGTTGATGGAGCGAATATTCATCGCATATTCTTTCAGCCCCGGAATGCCGAACGTTTCCGGTTCGCCGCCCAAGCCGATGACCAAGTAATCGTAAGAGAGCGTGCCCTCTTCCAGAATGACTTTTTTCTCTTGCGGCCGAATTTGAACGACGGTCGATTTCACGAAATCGATCTTGAACTCGTCGATCAGCTTCAGAATGTTCACGCGTGCATTTTCAGGATTATCCGTCCCTGCGGCAGGCATATGCAGATGGGTCGTAATGTAATGATAGTCGTGTTTATTTACGAGCGTGACGTCAGCTTCATTATAATTCAGCTCTTTTTGCAACCGAATAGCCGTTACGATCCCGCCGTAGCCTGCGCCTAAAATGACTATTCTTGGAATTCGACTCATGGTTCTATCCCTTCCATCACATATTTTTCTATATAGTATATGAGTTTGAAAACTGTTTGTGAAAAATTACACAAGCGACGCCGAAAAATGGTTTTTCTCCCTACAGGGTTCCCTCCGGCGCTTGAAAATATAAGCAAATGATGTGTATTTATACCAACAGTTTTAACCAATTCAAATGCAATAATATAATGATACGAGGCAAATAGCAAGTTTTATTTTGGTTAAAAACCTAGGAAAATCGCCAGACTAACAATGGTATCCCTTCGATTCCTTCAGCTGCTGCCTATTGCCATATAAAAACTTTATCAGGCTAATTAATTATATTACTCATTGAAAAGTCTAATTTATATTTTCAATGTCGTAGCCGTACGATTATAATTAGAATGGACTTTACTATGTTTCGGAGGTGTTTGACCCACCATGAGCAGCGAAATCGTCGACATTATTATCGTGGGCGGCGGCCCGGCAGGGATGTTTGCGGCGTTTTACGGAGGAATGCGCCAAGCTTCCGTTAAATTGATTGAAAGCATGCCACAACTGGGCGGTCAGCTCGCAGCGCTTTATCCGGAGAAATACATCTATGACGTAGCCGGCTTTCCGAAGGTAACAGCGCAAGAGCTTGTTCATAATTTGGAAGCGCAAATGAAGCATTTCCCGCTTTCCATCTGCCTGGAAGAAAAGGTATTGAAGGTGGAGAAAAAAGACGAGCGCCTGTTCGAAGTTACAACGGACAAAGGCGTGCATCAATCTAAAGCGGTCATCATTACCGGCGGCGTCGGTGCGTTCGAACCGAGAAAGCTCGAACTTCCGGAAGCCGCGCAATACGAGAAGAAAAACCTGCACTACTTCGTCAGCGACCTTCACCGCTTCGCGGGCCAAAAGGTACTGATCAGCGGCGGAGGCGATTCTGCGGTAGACTGGGCGCTGATGCTGGAACCGATCGCGGAGAAAGTTACGCTGATTCACCGCCGCGACAAATTCCGCGCGCATGAGCACAGTGTCGAGAATTTGATGAAGTCCAAGGTGGAAGTCGTCACTCCGACTGAAATCAAGAAGCTTGAAGGCCGCGACCAAATCGAGAAAGTCGTACTTGCCGACTGCAAGTCGGGCGAAGAGCGCGTCATCGATGTCGATGCTGTAATCGTCAACTTCGGCTTCGTCTCCTCCCTCGGCCCGATTGCCGAATGGGGACTGGATATCGACAACGGCTCCATCATCGTTGACTCACGGATGGAAACCAGCATCCCAGGCATTTTCGCTGCCGGCGACATTACAACGTACCCCGGCAAGCTGAAGCTCATCGCCGTCGGTTTCGGCGAAGCACCGACCGCCATCAACAACGCGAAGGTGTACATCGATCCGACAGCCAAGCTGTCCCCGGGCCACAGCAGCAATATGAAATTGTAAAAATCCTTTCATCTATATAGGCTTTAGCCGAAAAGATCGCTCCGTTCTCAACGAGAGCGATCTTTTTATTATTAAACAGCACATGTCCTATTGAATCAGCTATCCCTTAATTCCGGAAAACGTAATTCCTTGAATGAATTTTTTTTGGGTGAAGAAGAACAAAATCACGACGGGAACCGTCATCATCGTAGCGACCGCCATCATGAGCCCCCACTCTGAGCCCTTCTGATTCTGAAACTGCTGAAGCCCGAGCGACATCGTATACGAAGCTTCATTCGTCAAGTAAAGCAACGGACCGATAAAATCCGTCCAGCTGTTCATAAATTGAAACAACGCCACCGACAAAACGGCCGGCTTCGCTAACGGAAGAATCACTTTCCAATAAATCGTGAATTCGTGCGCCCCGTCGATTCTCGCTGCGTCCAGCAATTCATCCGGAAGCCCTAGGAAAAACTGTCTGAGCAAAAAAATAAAAAACGGAGCGCCGAAAAAAAGCGGTACGATTAAAGGAAGCGGCGTACCGACCCAGCCCAGCTTGTTAAACAACACGAATAACGGAATCATCGTGACCTGGCCGGGAATCATCATCACCGCTACCGTCAGGGCGAACAGCGCTTTTTTGCCGTTCCATCTCAGTTTGGCGAAGCTGTAGGCAATGAGCGGACACGACAGAACGGCGCCGGCCGTGCTCAGAACGGTAATGACGATCGTGTTCTTGAGATAGGTGAAGAACGGGATGTACTCTATGGCGTCCGAGTAATTTTTCCAAGTAAACGGCTTTGGAATCCATTCCGGAGGCCAAGTGAAAATTTGCGTAGACGGCTTGAGCGAGGTAGAGACAAGCCATATAAACGGCGTAATGAAAAAAACGGAAGCCAGAAGCAAAACGACATGGGCCGACACGTTCGTCAGCCTGCTCTTCGATTTTCGGTTCACCGTGGATTCGCCCCCTCATTTCCCCTGATAATGAACCCACCGCTTGGAGGTCATAAATAAAATCCCTGTCAGCAGCATAATCGCCAAAAACAGGAGCCAGGCCATTGCCGAAGCATAGCCCATTTTGAAATATTTGAATCCGTTATCATATAAATGCATGACGTAAAACATAAGCGAATGGGCCGGCGTTCCTTGTCCTTTGGTGAGCGAATACGGCAAAGTAAATTGTTGCAACGCCCCGATGACGCCCATGACCAGATTAAAAAATATAACAGGCGTCAGCAGCGGCAGCGTTACGTTTCGAACCTTCTGCAGCCAGCTCGCCCCGTCCACTTCCGCCGCGTCGTAATAGTCCTGCGAAATATCCTGCAAACCGGCCAAATAGATGACCACGGCCTGACCGATTCCCCATAGGGACATCAGAATGAGGGACGGCTTGGACCAAAACTCGCTTCCCAGCCAGGCAGGGCCGGCGATCCCGAGCTTATCGAGCATGCCGTTCACCAAGCCGAAATGGGGATTCAACAGCCACATCCACAAGACGGCCAGAGCGACCTGGGGAACCAGCGTCGGCAAAAAATAGAGCGTCCGGTAAATGGCCATCCCTTTCACTTTCATGTTCAAGAACAAGGCGAGCAGCACTCCGAACACGATGCTGAGCGGGACAAAGAACACGGCGAAGTACACGGTGTTATAGACTGCCGCCCAAAACACTTTATCCTGCATAAGCTCGCGGTAATTGCGAAGACCGATGAACTCCCCCGGCTCCAAAATGCTGTAGGTGGTAAAACTGAAGTAGATGGAAGCAGCCAGCGGGAGAAGGAAAAAGATAAACAAGCCGATCAGCCAGGGCGAAGCAAACAACCAGCCGTACAGCCTTTCGCCCGCTTCCACACTTTGTCTTTTCATCGCCGAACCTCCTGTGGCGGAAGCGATAGAGAAGCCGGAAACCGGCTCCCCTACCGTGTCCTCTCCAACCTATTTATGTAATTCGGAGTTCACTTTTTGGGAAACCTCCTGCAAAATCTCCTTCGGCGTCCCTTTATCATGAATCGCGTTGTCTCTGGCTCTGGATAACTCGTTCCACAATAAGGAGCCTGCGGAAATGACCGGCCGGTTATGGGATTGCGGAAGAATTTCCGCGAATTTCTTCGTCGCCGGATCTTTAATCCCTTCGTTGACTGACGGGATGGTCGCCAAATTGCCGGTCGTCTCGCTGAATATTTTTTGTCCGTTCTTCCCTGCTGCGAATTTAATGAATTTCCAGGCGGCGTCCGCATTTTTCGCGCCTTTGGGGATGATGTAGCTGAATCCGCCGGACCAGCTTGTAAACTTGTCGCCTGTCGGCGTAGGAATCGGGGTAACGCCGTAATTTAAATTCGGCTTATACTTTTTGATTCCGGCGATGCGCCACGGACCGCTGACGGTCATGCTAAGCTGGCCGGTAAGGAAGGGATTATCCGCTCCCGAGCCTGCCGAATCGGTAAAAGCAGCGACATCCTCAATGTTGTATTTCTTGGCGTAGTCGCGCATCCATTCGAGCGCTCGGACCACATTCGGGTGATCCGCCGTTACTTTGTCGGCCGATTTGTCATAGAAATCGCCGCCGAAAGCCCAGCCCCACGTATAAATCCAGCCCTGATCGTACCAGGGGATAAATCCGATCCGCTCGAACCGCTTGCCTGTCTTCTTGGTCAGCTTCTCCGCAGCGGCTTCAAGCTCGGCGATCGTCTTCGGAGGATGTTCCGGGTCCAGCCCGACCTCCTTGAATTGATCCTTGTTATAATATAAAAGCCGGGAATCCGTGTCGTTCGGAAGCCCGTACAGCTTTCCTTTGTACGTCGCTTCGGCCATTGCAAATTCATAGTAGTCGGAGGCGTTGATCTGTTCGGCCTTCGCTTTATCGGTCAGATCAGTCAATGATCCGCGTGCCGCCCAGGAACCGATTTCGAACCGGTCGAAATAAGCCGCATCGGGAGGATTTCCGCCCGCGATGGCGGCCAAAAGCTTCTCGTTCTGACCTTCGCCCTGCTGAGCGATATAAGTCATATCAACCTGAATATCGGGATTTTGCTCGTGGAACGCTTTGACGATTCTCTCAAGCGCCTCTTTCTCCGTATCCGTATTGCCGTGCCAAAAGGTCACCTTTGTTTTTTTGGCGCCGGTTCCGTTTGCGGAATCCCCGCTGCCCGACGAACATCCGATTAAAACAGTCGAAAGCGCTATCAACGATGCGAATGATCCCATTAAGCATTTGTTCATAGGTTTCACCGGATTGCCTCCCCATTTTGTAATCGGCTGCACAACTCTTGTAAAGGCTTTCATAATGATCGATGCCTATTTCTTGTTTCGCCCCCCTTTTGCCGAAAATAAAAGCATATTGGTATACCAATTAAGATATATCAACATGCTAATTATATTAACATCATCTTATGTTTGTGTCAATTCAGTGATTTTCATGAAAAAACAATAAAAATTAGCTTATTTTGCCGATTTTTGTTGCAGAATAACGATCTCCCCCGGTATTTTTTGCAAAAAAATATGGTATATCAATATACCATATCATAAATCAATATTCATTTTCATATCGGGTATCATGTGATTTGACCTTCAGCTTAAAGCCGACAGGGTTCAGCAGCGGGACTTCCCGGCGTTCCAGCTGCGCCAACAGCAGCTCTGCGGCCTTTTGTCCGATTTCCCGTTCATCTTGAAGAATGTGGGTTAAAGGAAAGTAACCATGGCGGGAATAGATCATATCGAAGCATACGACTTCGCAGTCGCGATGTCTGCCGAGCTGGCGAAGCACATGGGAAAGTAGAATCGCGTTGTCGTATTCGCAAGCGAATATGGCCGTAATCGAAGGATTCTCATCCAAGAAAGCTTTCAGCGGTCCGCTATCCCACTCCATAGGATCGGCCGCGTCGTACGCCATGGTATTCAGGGCGGGCATGTCCGTGAAGATAGAGTTTACCCCGATCGCCATCCCCCGCTTCAAAAAGGCGTTGGTGAAGCCTTGAATCCGCTCCTCAATCGACGACGTGTTTTCGGCCGGAGCCGAAACGAAAACAATCTGCTCATGCCCCTGGTCGAGCAAGTAGTCCGTCAGCACGCCGGCCGCCTGCTTATGATCGGTATATACGGAGCAAGCTGGAATCCCGGGGAGATATTTATCGATTAACACGAGGGGGAACTTTCTATAAACCAGCTTTAACAGTTCCTCGTTGTAATGCTCTCCGTTGACAGGAGATATGATCAGACCGTCTACGCCGTAGTCGAGCAGCGAACGGATGAATTGCTCCTCCAGCTCCTTCCTGCCATACGTGCATTTGACGATCAAATGATAATTTCGCGCAGAAAGCGTCTTTTCCACTGTTCGAAGAATGTTGAGGCCGAAAGAAGCGGAGAAATATGAAGCAATAATGCCGATCGTTACTTGCTCCGTTGCACCGCCGGAAGGGCCGCTCTGATGAAAGGACTCTTCCTTATCCGCAGAATGAGCGAAATCAGCGAACCGCGTGCTGTCGAAATGCTCCGAAACATAGGACCCTTTGCCGCGAATTCTGGTGACGACGCCGTACTGTGCGAGTTTTTCCAGCGCTTTTTTGGAAGTGATCCGGCTGACCCCGAATTGATCCGCCAGTTCTTTCTCCGACGGGACCCTTTCTTTCGGTTTAAGCTGTCCGAGCTCAATTTTTTTTAACAAATGCTGGATTATTTTCTCGTAGATCGGAGTCCCCATCGTTTCATCCCTCTTGCTTGTTATGTTAACATACCAATTTGAGTGTAACATAGCGCATTCTTACAGGCAAATAGGAAATTTCGTATGCGGAAAATGGACAGTGTTCTATTTTATGGACATAACGTATTTTTTCATCAAATTTTAAGAAAAATAGAGTATAGTATGCCTATCTATCAAAGGGGGAATTAGAAATGCTCTCGCAGAAAGCCAACGAAATGAAACAACCATGGATCCCCCGTAAAGAAAGATTGTGGGTAACAGCCGCAATTGCCGTATCCGTGCTGCTTGTGCTATGGGAACTCTGGAGTTTGCTGCATCTTCCGTCGTCAACCGTGCATAGCCGGAGTTTCCAGCATACGTTTAAGAACTATGGCTCGATGGCGAGAATAGCTTTGTTCTTCGTTTTGGCGAATTACGTACTTGCCTTTATAATCAAACAGCGCATATGGGATCGATTGGGCAACCCGAAAAAGTGGATAGCTGCCCTGCTTCGCTTTGCGCGAAAGTGGCATACTCCTATCGCGATTGTGGCCATTGCTCTTATTTTGCTTCATGCGGTTGCCGTCTTCATGTATGGCATTAAATTGGATTTCCATAATATTAGCGGGCTGCTTGCGCTGTTCGTCTTGCTGCCGGTACCGGTTTCGGGCTTGTTGAGATATAGGCGAATGGACCGAAAGTGGCATTTGCGGTCTGGACTGGCATTCGCCATTTTGTTCTTGATTCACGCATTCGTATAGTAAAAAGCCAGGTCAACGGACCTGACTAGAGTGAAACCCGGCTAAGTCGTCGGGT
The DNA here is from genome assembly GCF_004000865.1 of Paenibacillus elgii NBRC 100335. GTDB lineage: Bacteria > Bacillota > Bacilli > Paenibacillales > NBRC-103111 > Paenibacillus_G > Paenibacillus_G elgii. Next base: position 127,474 of record NZ_BIMB01000002.1, read on the forward strand.
TTTGTTTTTTTGTTCTGAGGCTGATCATCGCCCGCCCTGCACTTCCTTTACCCACCGCTCGATCAGCCGGCTGCGGTTGGCTCCCGCCCAAGTCTGATCGTACGGCACGACGCGCAGCGCGTCCAAAGAGACCGCATCCTCGGGAGATACCGCTTCCCGGTTCGTCAGCCACTGGTAATTGCCGACCTGCTTGCCGAGCTCCTGTGCCTGCTTCGTCAGCGCCCAATCGATAAAGGTCTGCGCTTCCTTCTCATTCGGACCGCCCTGGATCATCCCCATCGCGCCGATTTCGTATCCGGTGCCTTCGCCCGGGTAATGGATCAGCAGATCGCGAAAGCCTTCCTTGTAAAATTTGACGGCATCGTGCGCGAACATGATGGCCGTTCCCGCCTCGCCCATCCCGACGCTGCGCCCGGGCGTGCTTCCGCTCGTCGTATAGCTGCGAACCTGTCCTTGCAGCTTCTTCAAGTAATCGAATGCTTTCTCTTCGCCCCACAGCTGTACGAGCGTGGCCAATATCGTATAAGCCGTACCCGAGGATCTCGGATCGGCCATGACGATCATCCCTTTGTACTTCGGATTGAGCAAGTCCTCCCAAGTTTGCGGTACGGACAATCCGACGTCCTGCAACCATTTGCGGTTGGAGACCAAGGCCAGAGCGCCGACGTAGACACCGATCCAATAATTGTCCGGATCTTTGTATTTCTCGTCGATCCACTTGGCATTCGGTGATAAATAGGGAGCCAGCAGTCCCTCCGCTTTCGCCTGAACGAACGTATCCGCGGGACCGCCGTACCAGACGCTCGCTTTCGGGGCGCCTCGCTCCGCGCGTATGCGCGCCAGAATCTCCCCGCCCGACATGCGAACGTAGGAGGTTTTGATGCCTGTTTCCTTCTGGAACGCTTCCACAACTTTAATCGCGTGGTCTTCGTACAATCCTGCATAAATGGTTAACGTTCCTTTGCGCTCGGAAGCGCAGGAGGTCAACACGGCCGCGCAAAGGATAAGGCTTAACGCTCCCCGCCATCTCTTGTTCATGCCTGCTGCCCCCTTGCTGTCTGTAGATTAGGCCGGAACGACTTGAATCGAATGCTCGGGAAATTCGAGCGTCACGTGCTCCCCGGTCGAGAAAACCGAGCCTGCGATCGGATTATGCTGGGTGACCTGAAACATTTTTCCGCCAAAATCAATCTCGTATTCCTGCGTTTGCCCCATGAAGACGCTTTTCGTAATGACCGCGTTGTTGTTCGCCGTCTTCAAGACGACGGCCGATTCCGGCCGGATGACCAGCGCTACCTGCTGTCCAGCCGTAACTTCCGCATGGTTCGCTGCTACCATTATACCCATTGGCGTATCGATCTCCAAGCGATCCTCGACGACCCGCACCACCTTACCTTCGACGAAGTTGGCCGAGCCGATAAAGTCGGCGACGAACTTCGTCTTCGGTCTTTGGTAAATTTCCTGCGGCGTGCCGATCTGCTCGATCCGCCCTTTGTTCATGACGATGACGACGTCGCTCATGTACATCGCTTCGCTCTGGTCGTGCGTGACGTAGACCGCGGTAATGCCGAGCGTCCGCTGAATGCGGCGGATTTCGTCGCGCATAACGATGCGCAGCTTGGCGTCGAGATTGGACAGCGGCTCATCGAACAGCAGCACGCTCGGCTCCATCACGAGCGCCCGGGCCAGCGCGACGCGCTGCTGCTGGCCGCCTGACATTTGGGAAGGCATGCGCTCCTTATACTCGTTCAGGTTCATGATTTCGAGCACGCGCGACACTTTTTCCCGGATCACGGCTTGATCGAATTTTTTGATTTTAAGCCCGTAGGCGACATTGTCCCAGACGTTCAAATGCGGGAACAAAGCGTACGACTGAAACACCATCGTGCAATCCCGTTTATTCGGCGGAATCTCGTTTACCGGCTGCTCCCCGAACAAAATTTCACCGGAGGTAATCTCTTCGAAGCCCGCAATCATGCGCAGCGTCGTCGTTTTGCCGCAGCCGGACGGACCGAGCAGCGTGGCGAACTGCCCCTCTTCGATGACCAGATTGACATCGGATACCGCATTCGACGGCTGCTTGGTGCCCAAGCCCGCATAAGCTTTCGTAACCTGTTTGAGCGTGACCGATTTGGCTGCCAAGTCTTTCTCCCCCTACATTAACGTTTTTTCTTTGCTGCCGCCGACGAAGCGAAGCAGCAGATTAAGCAGCAGCAAGGCTGCGATCATGATCGCGATCAGAATCGTGCAGTACGCGCTGGCGACGCCGATCCGTCCGGATTCCACCTGTGTGAGGATGGATGCCGTGATCAGGTTGTATTTGGCCGAGATGAGGAAAATGACGGCGCTCATCGCGGTCATGCTTTTGACGAAGCCGTACACAAGACCGCTGTAAAACGCTGGCTTGATGAGCGGCAGAACAACGGTGAAAAAGTTGCGCGCCTGTCCGGCCCCCAAATTCGTCGCCGCCTCTTCGATCGACGGATCGATCTGCTGCAAGGACGCGATCCCGGACCGGATACCGACCGGAATGGCCCGCACGACGAATGCGACGATAATGATCAGCGCCGTACCTGTGAGCGCAAGCGGAGCCTGGTTGAACGCTAAAATGTATGAAATCCCGATGACCGTCCCCGGAATGGCGATGGACAGCATGCTGACGGATTCGAGCGCTTTTTTCCCGATAAACTGCTTGCGGACGACCAGGAAGGCGATGATCATGCCGAGCAGGCCGGCAATCGGCGTCGCGATGATCGACAGCAGCAGCGTATCCTTCATCGATTTTTGACCGAGCGAGAACACGTACTTGTAATGATCCCAGGTGAAGCTGTTGTTAATGCCCCACAGTTTGATGAACGAGCCGATCGGCACGAGCAAATAGAACGCGATGACGATAACCGACAGCAGCATGCACAGCGCGAACAGCGCCTGCCGGGTTGCCCCTTTCTCGATCAGACGGCGGCCGTGGGCCGGTTTGCCGGTAACGGTGACGTAGCTTTTTTTGCCGATCCAAAATTTTTGCAGCGCGTAAATCAGGAAGGTGATGCTCATCAGCACCATCGCCAGCGCCGCGCCGGCTTGAATATCGTAGCTGCCGACCGCCTGCAGGTAAATTTCGCGGGCGACGGTCGTGTAATTGCCGCCGAGCGTCATCGGATTACCGAAATCGGCCAGCGACTGCACGAACACGAGCAGAAACGCATTCGCAATCCCCGGCATCGTCAGCGGCAGCGTGACGTTCAGGAACGTGCGCAGCCGTCCCGCGCCCATGTTCATGCTCGCTTCTTCGAGCGACGGGCTGATCGAGCGCAGCAAGCCGGCCAGCACGAGGAAAGCGACCGGGAAGTACGTTAGCGTTTGGACGAGCACCAGCCCTTTGAGGCCGTAAATGTTGGCGTTTTCCAAACCGAGCAGATGCTTGGAAACGAATCCCTGCTTGCCGAACAGCAAGATCGCGGAAAGCGAGATGACGAACGGCGGGGAAATGACCGGCAATATCGCGACGGCGTTAAACAGCTTTTTGAACGGAACCTTCACGTACGCGAACGTATAAGCGAACATGTAGGCGATGGCTGTCGACAGAATGGATACGATGACAGCGAGGAGCAAGGAGTTTTTCAATGCCTCGAACAACTGCCCGCCCGACAAAACGCCCACATAGGCGCTGAGCGAAACCGATCCGTCCGGGTTGATAAAGCTGCTTTTTAAGATTTGATACAGCGGATAGACGATAAATACCGCCAGACACGCCATGACGAGCAGGATGCAGAGCAGAAGCAGCGGTTCCCGCGTCAGTCTGCGGAGCTCGCTTGCGGTACGGTTCCATGACATGGGCCACAGGCTCCTTTCTTGGGTGGGCCGGGACGGTCTTTAGATTTGGGGCGGGAGACTTGCTTCGCGTAGAGATTCTCTTCGGCGATGCCGTGGACTATATCCCTCCGGCCGCTCCCCTTCCCCAGAAAGTGAAGTAAACCTTCGAAGCAGATTCCGATTACTTTCCGGGGACCCCATATTTCCGTGAAATTTTGATTAGATTTTCATGGTGTTTTCACGGATTTCAAAGGCGGACGTAAACTCCTCCGGGATATACTCCACTTTTTCGCAGAGAAAATCTAAACATATCTTCCCTTGCCCGAGAAATACAAAGACCGTCCCGGGGATTATTTCTTCACTTCGCTGTTCCACTTATCGAGCAGGCGTTTGCGCTCTTTGCCCGCTTCCGTAGGATCGTACTGGATCGGATTGATGTCGGACAGCTTGATCGCCTTTTTCGGCTCTTTCGCGTCCGGGTTCGTCAAGTTCTGGTAGCTGCCTGTGCGCTGCCCCACTTCTTGCGCGCTTGCGCCGAGCGACCAGTCGATGAATTTTTGCGCCAGCTCTTGGTTTTTCGTATTTTTGATGACTGCGACCGCGCCGGTTTCATAGCCTGTCCCATCTTTAGGGATCGTCAGCTCCATCGTGTCGAAGCCTTCCTCTTGGTACTTGATGACGTCGTGCGCGAACAGCACGCCTACGGCCGCTTCACCCATCCCGACCATACGCCCCGGAGCGGAGCCGCTGGTCGTGTACTGCTGAACTTGCGGGTGCAGCTTTTTCAAGTAATCGAATCCTTTGTCTTCCGATCCTTTTACTTTCAGTACCGTATAAAGGGCGGTGTAGGCTGTGCCGGACGAAGCCGGGTTTGCCATGACGATTTGTCCCTTATACGCAGGGTTGAGCAGATCTTCCCATGTTTGCGGCGCTTGCAGGTTATGATCTTTCAGAAACTTCTTGTTCGACGCAAAGCCGAGGAAACCGACATAAATCCCGGTCCAGTGACCGTTCGGGTCTTTATACTTGGCATCTACCTTCTCAGCGGCCGGCGATTTGTAAGGCGCGAGCAGCCCTTCGTTCATTGCGGCGACGAACGTATCTGCCGGACCGCCGTACCAGATATCCGCCTGCGGGTTGTCTTTCTCCGCGCGGATTTTGGCGAGAATCTCGCCCCCGGACATGCGGACCATGTCCGCTTGAATCCCGGTGTCCTTCGTGAACTGCTTCATCGCCTCGACGGCATGGTCTTCCTGGAATCCGACGTATACGGTCAGCTTGCCTTTCGACTTGTCCGTTTTAGCTGCATCTCCAGCTGCCGGAGCAGGTGCGGCTCCGCCGGAGGCAGGTTTGTCGGCGCTGCCGCAGCCGGCAGCTACGGATGCGGTCAAGATTACGGCGAGCGTAGCGGATAGTGCTTTTTTCATCTTTTGTAACGACTCCCTTCGGTTGTTTGGATAGCTTTATCATAAGTGAAGCGTTTCCAGCCCGGAAGTTTAAGTCTTTGCCACATGAAACGGCAAAAAATAAAACCTCCGGCCCATGACCACAAGATCATGAACCGGAGGCTCAAACAGGCAGCGTCCCATATTAACCAGCCCCTAAGCCGAACAAACGAAGAAGACCGCTCAAAATCAGCCCGACGACGGCAAAATCCGTATCCGCAAACGTCGCTCGGACAAAGCCGAGGCTGGAGAGCAGCGGCAGCAAAAAGACCGGCAGCAGCGTAATGACGAAGCCGTGGCACAACGCAGCGACGATCAGTCCCCTCCGGCCGCCGACCTGATACGCGATGACGCCGGAAGCGCCTCCCGAGAAAAAATGCGGGATGACGCCGGGGATGATGACCGTGTACTGCAATGCCATAAGCGTGCCCATCGCGGCAAGCCCGCCGATAAAGCTGAGCAGGAAACCGAGTGCTGCCGCAATGGGCGCGTACGTGAACAGCACCGGGCAATCCAGCGCCGGAATCGCTCCCGGCACGATTTTTTCGGCAATGCCGTTAAAGGCGGGGATAATTTCGGCCAGCATCATTCGCACACCGGACAATATAATGAACACGCCGGCCGTGAACCAAATCGCCTGAATGGCCGAGACAACTACCGGATGACGCCCGGAAAACATCTCGGACAGCGCTTCGCTCGGCACGAACAAGCTGGACAAACCGAACAGCAGCAGCGCAAAGACGGCGATGACAACCATATGATCCTGGAAAAACGGATAAATCCGTTTCAAGCCTTCCGGCATCGGCTTCTTTTCCTTCGTCCCGACCACCTGCGCAATCAAGCCCGAAAGCGCATAGCCTACGCTGTTGAAATGTCCGATGGCGAACTCGCTGCCGCCAGTTGCTTGCCGGACGTACCGCTGGCTCACCGCCGGTCCGAACGACATGGCCAGCGCCAAAAAAAGCCCGCCCCATCCGTACAGCTGCCACGCCGGAAGATGGGCCGAATCTAGCAAAGCCGCTAGCATCGACGCCATGAAAAGCATGTGATGGCCGGTAAGGAATACGTACTTGAACGGCGTCCAACGAGCGATGGCCAGATGAAGCGCCATGCCGATCAGCATGATCACCGCGATCTCGCGGCCGTAGTTGATCTGAGCGAGCCCCGCAATCGTCTCGTTGTGCGGCATAATGCCGATCATTTGCAGCCCGCGCTGCACGATGATCGACAGATTGGATAAAGACGAACCGGCCGCCGAAGCTCCGATCTGCAGCAAAATATACCCGAGCATCGTTTTGATCGTGCCGCTGAGCAGCTTTTGCGGAGAAGCTTTCTGCAGCAGCAGCCCGATCAAGGCAATGACCCCGAGCAAAAAGGCCGGTTCGCCGAGCAGCCCTTTATTAATAATTTGCGACCAGTTCATTCCCGCAATCCTTTCTCCCGTTCCCGCCAGGCCAGAAAACGCGGGCTTTCCATCAGCTTGGTCCGCAAATAATTCCGGTCGGTCATATTTTCCAGCGGTATCCATTCAGCTTGCTCGAGCAGTCGGGTAGGCAAAGAATCGGCGATATGGTGAGCGCCGACGATCAAGTCCGCGGCCGGACTTAAGCCGAGCGACGCGAGATCCATGTGCTCAATGTCAGCGCGGAGCCCCTGCTCCCGAAGCAGCGCTTCGAGATGGATGCGGATCATCAGACTGGTGCCGAGGCCGCTTGTGCAAACCACATTAATTTTCAGCGTCAAGCGTCTCGCCCTCCTTTGCCTTCAAACGATCCCATACAGCATCCGCATCGTCGGCCCGTCTCAGAAATTCCATAAACGCCGCATCGCCAAACACGTCCAGCAGCGTAGATAATGCGGTCAAATGCGACGTTTTGTCCGCAGCGGCCAGCGTAACGAGCAGCCATACCGGCTGCCCCGACGGTCCGAGCGGTACAGGCTCCGCCAGTGTGACCAAACTGAAGCCGGTGCCCCATACGCCATCCTGTGGCGATGCGTGCGGAAAGGCAATGCCTTCCCCGATGACAAAATGATGCTTCTGCTCGCCAATCATTTGGAACAGTTTTTCTTCGTACTGAAGCCCGATGATTCCCCGCTCGCGCAGCAGCCTGCTGCCGAGCCGCACCGCCTCTTCCCAGCCTTCGGCCGTTTGCCCGGTCAGGATGGAGCCGGCGGGCAGCAATTCGGTGAGCCGCTGCAGCCCTTTGTGCCCCGACACGCTTCCGCCCTGCAGGAGATGGATAAGATCCTCCAGCAGCCGATTCCGGTTACGCACATCGGCATGCCGCTCGACGATGCGGACGATCTCGCCCACCCGCTGCAGCGTGTCGGCTTCCATCGGCCGCCCCAGCGGCGACACGCCGAGCAGACGCCCGATGCTGCTCTCGTCCTCGGGGCTCAGCAGCGGCGATACTTTGATCACCTGTACCGGAAGCGGCAGTTGAATCTCGATCGTCGATAAGATCGCGTCGATCTGCTCGAACGGCAGCTGCCTGAGCTCCTTGTAAGCGAATCTTCCGGCAATCTCCAGCACAGGGAACATCGACTCCAGCCTCCGCTGAAGAATCGCCGACGAGCCGAGGCCGGAGCTGCATACGATCGCGACCCGTTTCCGGACCGCACTTACGGCATGTGACAGCCCGCTGCTTAAATGTAAGGAAATGTAACCGATTTCATCACGGTCGAAGCAAACGCCATGCTCCTTCAACACCCGGTTGACTACCTCTTGCGTTACGTCGAGCAGCGAAGCATATTCCTGTTCCAGCTGCGGAAGCAGCGGATTGGCGCTTTGCAGGCCGAATTTGGCGCGGTACATCGCAGGCTTCAAATGGACGGACAGCCCGTGCACCACCTGTTCGGTACGCTGAAGCGGCCGATGCAGCTCCTGCTCCACCTCCATGACGATCCGCTTGGCCAGTTGGACGTAAACGGACTGCTCCGCCTTGGCATCCTGCGCTTTTTGCGCACCCAGAATGTGCTGGGTAATATACCCCGCTTCCTCCAAGGGCACCTCAAGCTGAAAATAACGCTCCATTTCCGGCAGCGCAAGCTGTCGGACGACCCGGAACTCCTCCGCTCCGCTCACTTCGCCAAACAGCTCCGGGTCCATTTGAATGCGGTGGTTGTTTTTCAACCGCTCGACGGCCATCAGCAGATGAAGCACCAACGCCGAATACCCCGCGTCCGTAAATTCGACCTTCAGCTTGCGCTCCAGCATCCGCACGATATCGAATAAAAACTGCGCATCCTTGGGCGAGAACCACGGGTTCCACAGGTTCGTTCCCCCCATCCGGTCTTCCCGGTCTCCAAGAACGACCCGAAGAACATTCTCATCCGTAATCTCTAGCCGCAGCAGTTCAAGATAGGCCGATCTTTTTTTCCGTTCGTCCCCCAGCACCCGAATCCATCCGCCTTCTCTGGCGAGCTTCAGGTCTTTGCCGCCCAGCAGCCTGGTGACTTCCGCCAAATCGCTCAGCAGCGTGCTTTTGCTGATTTTCAGCTCTTCCTGTACCTCGTCCGTCCGCAGCTTGGACGATTCCAGCAGCCGCTTGGCAAGCCAGCGCGACCGCCGCTCCGCATCGAGATGATCCGGCCGTTCCCGCAGCAGACGCTCAAGCTTCTCCCGCCCGTCCTCGTCTACGATAAGTGCAATGCCGTGCTTGCGGTTGCGCTCGATCCCGATGTCGTACCCGGCCAGCCAGTCTTCGATCTGCAGCAGATCGTGGCGAACGGTCCGCGCCGAAAGGCCATACTCCGACTGAAACCGGTCCACAGGCACAAATCCGCGTTGTTCCAATAGTTCCGTCAATATGCTCTGCTGTCTTGCGGATAACATATGTTTGCCTCCGTAGCCGTAAACTTAAGCGGAAAACGATCGCGAGGCCAAGCCCGCAAGAGCGGCAAGCGCCTCTTGCTCGTCCGGTCCGCTTGCGCACACCTCGAGCTCTGCACCGCCCGGAACGGCGAGCGCCATGAGCCCGAGCGCGCTTTTGCCGTCGACCGTTTTGTCCCGGAACGTCACAGTAATGTGACTTTGAAAGGTCTGCGCGAGGCTGACCCACCGCGAAACCGGTCTGGCGTGAAAGCCAAGCGGCACATGTACAGCAATCGTTAATCGCTCCATCGTTACTCTCCCACACCCGTCATAGTCGGAACTATTATATCATAGATTGTTCTCGATAAAAGAAAAAAGCCCGGTCAGCTGACCTGGGCTTTACCTTCTCTGTAAAATTCTAAGTTGATTTGTCTCCTCTTGATCTCGTCTAACAACAATTCGACAAAATCTTCTTCGAGTTTCAAATCGACGGCTTTGAAATAGGAGTCCACTAAAATCTCATTACTGATCAGTTTCATGGAACAACTCACCTTATTCTGTAATGTAAAATTATATTAACATGCGCCCAAAATTAGAACAAGCGTTCCGTTATCCACATGAAATTGTGCATATCCTGTGAGTATTCTGTTAATAAGTGTCGAATACAGGTCATTGGCGGGGTGTATAATGTGGACAAAGTTATACACAAGCAGCGTACCGATTTCGTGATAAAAAAATATGATCGCATTTTGACCATTTACAACCAATTAAACTAATATAGGGCAATTATGGATTGCGCATGTTATTTATTGTTTAAACTTAAAACGATACAGCCGAAACCACCTGCCGCCTCCGACGTAAGTAGTCATAACATCGATGGATTTTGATATACGAAGAAGGGAGCCTCCCTCATGGATACACGTAAACTGATCGCTTCGCTTTGTTATTTCAGCATCTTTTTCGCCGGATTCCTTGTACCCGTTATCGTGTACTTCGTCACCAATGACGGCTGGGTCCGCGAACACGCCAAAAAAGCGCTTCTCTCGCACCTCTTGCCGTTCCTCTCGCTGATCTTCTTCCTGATCATCTGGATCGCGACGATCTCGGTCTCCTCCACGATTTTCCTAGGCGTGCTCAGCCTCATTCTGTATTTCGTCGTTATGATCTGGAATGTGATCAAAGGCATTCAAGTTCTGCTGGAACGGTAACAGCCGGGCTGCGTGCGGACGCCACTTCGAACAGGAAGCGGCGTTTTTGGCGTTCGCCGGATAAACAGCGCGCCGTGCTGTGCCGCAGTCCAAGCAATCGGGCCGTGTAGTGCGTATGCTGGGAGTCAAGGAGAGGCGATGGCATATGATAAACGTGTACTTGGACGACCTGCGTCCTTGTCCGAAAGGATTTAAGCTGGCAAGGTCAGTCGAGCAGTGCATCGATTTGATGAAAGCTGGACCGGTTAACATTTTGTCGCTCGATCACGATCTGGGGCTCGGCAAAGCGACCGGCTACGATCTGGTCAAATATATGGTCGAGAAAGGCCTGTATGCAAAAAAAGAAATTATTATTCACAGCGCCAACCCGATCGGGAGGCATCTCATGTGGACCCTGCTGCACAAGCATAAGCCAAGCCATGTCAAACTGTCGGTTCGACCGCAGCCGTTGGCGTTTAAGATTTAACCGGTGGATGCGGATATGATACAATGAAGTATCCGTTCGCATGTCCGCTGCCAACTACGGCAGGGACCCGCGAAATAAACCTATGGCTTAGATAGGAGCAGTCACGTGAATCCCAATGTACTGAATTTTGAAGGAAACTCGCCGAAAGAGGAGGCCAAAGCCAAGCTCGCCGCAAACCCGGATATCATGTTCGAAGAGCTTCAAACGATTGCGATTCGACGGGAGGATGCCGACTTTTGGCTGAAATTTGCTTCCGAATGGGGCGGAGCTTTGTATTTGCTGGACGAAAAAAACTTCAAGCAGTTCGAGCGCGAGGAGATCGACCCGCAGGCGTTTGAATTTGCGCGAAGAACGTATCGGCTCGGCCTGATTACGCTAAGCGCCTTGTATGACAAGCTGAAGGCTTGGGCGGATTCGAATCCGCAAGAGGACTACCGGCTGAACATGAATGTATTGGAATGTTACTTTTTGCCGAGCTATCTGGACGACTACGGCCGCGCATACGCACCGGGAAAGAAACAGGGCCAAGCCTACGTCGAAGCGATTCGGCAAGCCTTCGGCGAAGACGGCGCCCTCGAACAGAAGGCGGAAGCCCTGCAAGCGCTGGTGCACGAATATATCGAGCGCCTGCATGTCTACGCCAAACAATGAGCTAGCTTGCGGTAAACCATCGACAACGGCGAAAAAAGCGGACACCTTGTACAGGAACGTCCGCTTTTTGCATGGGTCCGGCCTTCATCCGGCTTGCTTCTCCGCCAGTTGTTTGATGTAGAGATTTCGTTTCAGCAAAAAATTCATCATGTACGATTCCAGAAACATCCGGTCTGCCAGCTTGCCAAGAGGCCCTAACGGCGACGTGTAATCAAATTCGTCAATCATCAACGTTCCCGAATCGACGGCGCAGAACTCATGCGTGTGCCGAAACCGTTTGAACGCGCCCCGGACCATCTCGTCCACAAAATAAAAAGGCGACTCAAACTCTGTTATTTTCGCGGTCAGCTGCTGCTTGATGCCAAAATGGACGGCCTCCCACGTCACCGTCTGCCCCAGCTCGATCAACCCGCTCATGACTCCGCCGACCGCTCTTTCCTTCGTTTGCGAAGTCGATCGGGCATGAACGTCGATACTTCGCGCCAGATCGAAGCAGGTTTCAATCGGCGCTTCTATGTACAATTCGGATCTGATTACCGGCATATTCGTCCTCCTCTCCAAATCGAACGAAGCGCTGCGTCTTCCACGCCCCCCGGTAACAAACACCTGTTCTGATATTACTACAAAATGGTTATTTGAGCAACGAAGCCGTAGTTTACTGGCAACCAAGAGCCTGCTGTGCTGTAATCGCATTCAAGGTATCAGTGAAAGCCAAAAAAACGCCCGAAACTCACGAAACCGGTGAGTTCTGGCGCTTCCTATGGCAGAGCAAAAGAGCAGACCTCTAGGGGTAGCCCGCTCCTACTCGCCCTTCTCATACAGCGAACGGATAGCCAGCCGAAGTGTCTGCACGGCCCCCTCGTACAGTCTCATGCTTGCCGGGAACTTGCTTTTTCTTTCAATACGTTCTCCAGCAGTTCGTTCAGCTTCGTCAGACCGTGCACAATATCTTTCAAGTCGTCTTCCGACGCGTTCTTCACGAACAGCTCCTGGAAGTCTTTCACGTTCCCGAGAATTTCCTATTTAATGAATCGTTAATATAAGACGTAATAAGTAACGCCACCCGAACGGATCATTCCGCTTGAGTGGCGTTTTTGTGTAACGTTATATTGACCTTTGATCTTCTTAGACTTCGTCGTGTGCCCGCCTCAATCCTCGCAAGGCTGAGCCAGCGCTTCCTCCTCCGGCTTCGTGCGGAAGCTGGAGCCGCAGCCGCAGGTGGCTACTGCGTTCGGATTATGGATGCTGAACCCGCCGCCGATGCCGGTGTCTTGGAAATCGATCTCCACGCCGTACAAATATTTCGCGCTCTCTTCGTCCACGACGACCTTCAGCCCGTGGATGTCCATGACTTTGTCGCCTTCCTGCTCGTTGTCGTCAAAGCCCATCCCGTAGGAAAAGCCGCTGCAGCCGCCTTCCTTGACGCCCACGCGCAGGAACAAGTTCGGAGCTTCCTCCGCCGCGAGCATTTCTTTAATTTTATCGCAAGCCGTTTCGCTGATTTTAATCATATCGCCATGCCTCCCTTACCTGCTCGAAAATGTACTTCTATCTAGAAGTATACTCCTTCCGGCCTCGGTCCTCAAGGGCTGCCTCATTTGCGGTTGTCCGTTTTATCGGCTTCATAATAACGAAGCAGCAATTGGTCCAATTGTCTGCTGCAGTGCTGCACTTCCGGATGCATGAACCCGAGCTGATTGCCCAAACTTACCATCTGCTCGCGCATGTCTTCGATTTCTTCGGAAATGGACGCCTGCTCATCGAGAGCTGGAGTAAGCAACTTGGCACCGTCCTACCCAATGTTATTTCAATCTATTAGTATACTAAACTCCCCTGCCCATGAAAATAGGAATTAAACCCTATCTTGTTTGTTTTTACAACAGGAATATAGTTTTAACGATTCATGTATTGCCCCTCTTCGGCAGTAGGTTTATAATAAGGAGTATTGTTTATCACACGTGTCATCGGGAGAAACACATTGTCGGTCTGTCCAAGCACCAAGCGAAGCTTCGTATTTCATGGAATACGTCCAAGCTTCGCCTACCTGTGTGTCCTTGGCCGGCTGACCATGTGCAAGCTTTCACAGCTTCCGCCGGTTCATTCGCAGCAGACTGTGAAAAGCTCGATTCCCTGTATCGTTGTACAATTTCATCGACAGAGCGTCCCGTCAGCGGAAACCAGGGGCGCCTGACCCATTTACGGAGGTGGCTAAACCATGAGTATGATTGTCAACAGCCAGGAAAGGCGCATGGCCGAAATCGCCGAAAAAGTGGAGCACGGAGAGCGTTTGACCCTGGAAGACGGCGTTTTTCTGTACGAAACGGACGATTTATTAACCATCGGACAATTAGCAAACCAAGTGAACCTGAAGAAGAACGGCAAAAAAGTGTATTTCGTCGACAACATGAGCTTATACTTCACCAATGTGTGCGAAGAGCACTGTGCGTTCTGCCATTTCCGCCGCGACGAGGGCGAGGACGGCGCGTACACACTCACGGCCGAGCAAATGTTCGATTACATCGACAAGCATTACCACCCGAACATGCGGGAGTTCCACATTACGGGCGGCCACAATCCGAACGTGCCGTTCCAATATTATGTCGACTGTATTAAGGGGCTGAAGCAGCGTTATCCGAATGTGACCATCAAGGCGCATACGGCGGCGGAAATTGAGTTTTTTTCCCGGCTCAGCGGGTTAAGCTATAAAGAAGTGCTGCAAACGCTGATGGATGCCGGACTCGGCACGATGCCGGGCGGGGGCGCGGAGATTTTGTCCGAGCGTTACCGCAAAAAAATGCACCTGGTCGACAAAGCCTCCACCGAAGCTTGGCTCGAAGTGCATCGCACCGCGCATCAGCTCGGCATGAAAACGCACGCCACCATGCTGTTCGGCTCCATCGAGACGTTCGAGGAACGAATTCGGCATATGATGTACCTGCGCGAGCTGCAGGACGAAACCGGCGGCTTCATGGTCTTTATACCGAACTCGGTTCAGCCGGCTAGTGTCAACGCAAGCATCAAGCGCCGTGTTTCAGCGTTCGACAATCTGAAGACGATTGCGATCAGCCGTCTGATGCTGGACAACATTCAGCATGTCAAAGCTTACTTCATCAATCTCGGTACGCAGCTTACGCAAATTGCCCTGACGTTCGGCGCTTCGGACGCCCACGGCACGATTATCCAGGAACGCATCAGCCATGCCGCTGGAGCGACCTCGCCTGAAGGCATGACACGGGACGAACTGGTTTGGCTCATTCAAGGAGCCGGCCGCATTGCCGTCGAGCGCGATACTTTCTATAACGAGATCAAGGTCTACTAATTAAGTCATAAGAGAAAGGGTTAACCGTTGTATGAAAAAACTTGTCATTTTGGGCGGAGGCTACGGTGGACTGACGGTAGCGAAAGAATTGCTGGAAGGAGACATCCCGGCCGATACGGTGATGATCATGGTCGACCGGATGCCTTATCAGGGACTGAAGACAGAATATTACGCGCTTGCTGCCGGAACGGTGTCCGAAAAAGACGTCCGGGTGCATTTTCCGGTAGATCCGAGATTGATTCTGAAATACGGCGAAGTGACGGCTGTCGATCCCGAGCAAAAGGTGATCCGTTTCGCGAACGACGAACCGTTGTCTTACGACTGGCTGGTTATCGCGCTCGGATGCGTGGACAAATACCACAACATTCCCGGGGCGGAGGAATTCTCAAACAGCATTCAGTCGTTATCCGCCACCCGCAAAACGTACCAGGCTTCTAACGATGCGGCTCCTTACGGTCAGATTACCATTGTCGGAGGCGGCCTTAGCGGCGTAGAGATGGCGGCGGAGCTCCGCGAGAGCCGTCCGGACCTCAACATCCGCATCCTGGACCGCGGCGCCAGCGTCCTGTCTCCGTTCCCGGAAAGGCTGCAGCGGTATGTGCGCGAGTGGATGCTGGAACATGACATCGAGCTGCGTTCGCATGTATCGTTGAACCGCTTGGAAGGCGGTCTGCTGTACAACCAGCAGGAAATCATTCAGACCGACATTACCATCTGGACCGCCGGCATTCAGCCCAGCCCGATCGTACAGAACTTGAATCTGCCCAAGGACAATCAAGGACGGTTAACGATTAACGAATACCATCAACTGCCCGATTACAATGAAATTTATGTCGTCGGCGACTGTGCGGCCCTGCCCTTCTCCCCGAGCGGACAAGCGGCAGAAGCGCAAGGCAAGCAAGTGGCGGAAGTCCTGCAAGCCGTATGGAAAAACGAAACTCCCCGGCTTGGTAAAATCAAGCTCAAGGGAGTTCTGGGATCGCTCGGTAAAAAAGCCGGCTTCGGCCTGATGGGCAAGCGGACGGTCATGCTCGGCATGGTGCCCCGCGCCTTGAAGAGCGGCGTGCTTTGGATGTCGAAGCGCCATCTGGGATAAACTTTATTCGTCTTTGAAGAGATCGAGCATGTCCTCGATCTCTTTTATTTTAAGCTGAATAGCCGCCTCCAGCTCCTCTGCGGTGGCTGCCGCTACGATCTCGCCGTTCACCAGCGCGAACGGAGCCAAATAGCATTCGCCGCAGTTGCCGAGACATCCGTACTCGATCACGTCGTATTCCGGATTTTGCTCCAGCTGCTGCATCAGCTTGGCTGTCCCGTGGTGCATATTATTCGTACAAAATTCAATGATCGGTCTCATCGCACTTTCGCCTGCCTTACAGCCATTTTAATTTTCGATCGATTGTACTATAATAAAATAAGAAGGGAGATGATGCAAATGAGCGAGAACACTCAGCAAAGCACCATGTACGACGAGGTTCTTGAAGTTCTAGATAAGCTGCGCCCGTTCCTGCAACGCGACGGCGGCGACGTAGAGCTGGTTGACGTTGAGGACGGCATCGTTAAACTGCGTTTGATGGGCGCTTGCGGCAGCTGCCCGAGCTCGACCATCACGCTGAAAGCCGGTATCGAGCGCGCGCTGCTTGAAGAAGTGGAAGGCGTTCAAGAGGTAATGCAAGTATTCTAATGCATTGACCGGCCAAGTTTCTGCGAAAAAACAGCCCCGAGTTCGCATACTCCATGCGCCGCTCAGGGCTGTTTTTTTGTGCCGCTTGCGGCCGTTTGCACGGACCCGCTGCCGATCATCGCGCGGATCGGGTCCAATCCTCCGGACACATCCATAATGTTGCCGGTGATGAAATCCGAGCGCTCTTCGCATAAAAAGGCGATGACCCGGGCGATGTCCTCTCCCGTTCCGGGGCGTCCGCGTGGAGATTCGTCGTCCTGCAAATGCTCCACCTCGCCGATCGTCCGCTCTTTATTCGCGCCGCGAATGTCTCCCGGACAAATCATGTTGACCGTAATTCCTTCCGACGCTTCTTCCACGGCCAACGTTTTCGTGAAGGAGACGAGACCGACTTTTGCCGCCGCATAGGCTGCCCGGTGTGGCCACCCCCGCGCTTCCGCCGCATGGCCGAAGCCGAAATGGATGATCCGGCCCCACTGCTTCCGACGCATCATCGGAATAACCAGATGATCCAAATGCATCACGCCGAGCAGATTGCCCTGCATCAGCTCGTTGATTTCCCCAAGCTCATACTCCATGAACAGCCGGCGTTCGCGGATGAACGGACCGGCGTTGTTGATCAAAATATCGATCGATCCGAAATGACGGACCGCTTCTCGTATGAGCCGTTCCCTGTCCTCGGGAACGGATACGCTTCCCTGAACCGCCTCGCAGCGTACGCCCTTGCGGCGTATCGCCTCTCGCAGCTCGAACGCTTCCTTTTCGCTGTGCACGTAATTCAGCACAATATCGGTTCCCCGTTCGGCAAGCAGGAGCGCGGTCATTTTTCCTAGACCTTTGGCGCTTCCCGTAATGAGGGCGGTTTTCCGCTGCCCTTCCATGCTCCCACCTCCCGCTTCTCGTTCGTTCCCGTTTAATACAAAGTATAGTGCAAGCCGGAGAGCGATTCAACTTAAAGGCGCTTCGAATCACCGGACCAGATAACGAAATACGGTCGTCACGGAACGGAACGCCATGTCGCAGCCTTGCTCCAGATCGGCCAAATTTCCGCGGACATCCTCCGTCTCGGAACGCAGCCGTTCCCCGTATTTCGCTTCCTCTGCCTTCATCAAATCGTCCAACAGATCGGCGTTAATCGTATGGATTTCCATGTTCCGCTGATTGCGCAGACGCGTGAGCGGCTCTTTGTAGCTCGTTTTCAGCTCGTAGAGCTTATCCTCCAAATCCGTAAACAGCTTGTGCTGATGCATATTGCGAAGAACGGTGAAATATGAGAAACGCGATTTGGCCTTTTCCGTCTTCAAAGCAAAACGTTCGTTCATAAAATGCCCGAGCTTATCCAGCACGGCGAACAGACGAATCAGTGCGTTGTTATAATAATATAAATGGCGGTGGTAATCGTCCAGCTCCTCGCGCTCCATCCGATCGATGAAGGTCGTCTTCACCCGCTCCCCGTAGCGGACGGCCGCGTACTGGCTTTGCTCCATTTCGTCCAATGCCCGCAGAAAGCTTTGGCACCAGATCGCATAACGGCGCTCCTGCGCAGTCGGAGCCGCGCCCTTCTTCGTCCGGGTGACGGTTCGCAAATATCCGCGGATCGCCTCATTGGCCTCAAGCAGAAGCCCCGTATCCTGCCTGGGCGGCTCGCCAAAAATCGCTCTTAACATAGGTGACCACTCCATCCCATTGTCCCATTCAGTATACCCGATCCCGTTTTGCAAAAACAATCGCATCCGCAAAAAAACGACAGCGGCGCATGGCCCTGGGTAAAGGACACGCCGCTATCGTCGGTTGCGTTTATGAACTTAAGCAAAATATTCGCTCCACCGGGAATCGACCAACTTCACGATATCTTCCCGCGGGAAAAGCTCATCCGGGTATCCCGGCTTCATCCGGGCGTCGATTACAAGCGGCAGCTCGTAGCCGATATGATGGCGATTGACCTGCGTGCGCGCGTAGATGTCGGCTGCCGGGTTAAAGCGAGTGAACACCGTCCACAGAAACGCCGTCTGATCGCCGGCGATAGACGTCTCATCTGCGACGATGACAAGCGGCCACTGGGCCAGACGATCCCCCGCCTCTTCCACTAACCGGCTAGCCAGGCCGGGATCGTCCGTATAGGAGGCGCCGGAGACGACGAGACAACCGCGGCAGTAGACGGCAGCAGCCGAAATGCCCGGCAGCTCCCCGCCCATATAAACGGCCGGCAGCTCCCGCTTCGGCTCACCGACGCCGACCAGCACCGCTTTACTGCCGTGGTTAAGCCGGTCGCCGGTATAATCGAGCGTATCGTGCGACGTATTGCCGAATACGTACAAGTCCTGCAGCGGATCGAACCTCTCCAGCACCGTCTCCAGCAGCGTCGGGAAACGTTCCAGATCCAATTGCCGATCCGTCACCAGCAAAAATTTCGTCAGCGACAGCTGGCCCTCGCCGAGAATCCGGAACGCCGAGACGATCGCTTCGCGGCTGTAGCTTTCGCGGACAATCGCCGCGGCAAGCGCATGAAAGCCGGTTTCAGCGTACGTCCACAGATCTTTGACACCCGGCATCGCCATCGGGAAGGCAGGCGACAGAAGCTTTTGCAGAAACTCACCGAGATAATAATCCTCTTGTCTCGGCTTGCCGACAATTGTAGCCGGGTAGATGGCGTCCTTGCGGTGCCACATATGGCTCACGTTGAACACAGGAAAATCGTGAGTCAGCGAATAATAGCCGTAATGGTCTCCGAACGGCCCCTCGGGACGGCGCACATGAGGCGCTACCGACCCGCAAATCGCAAATTCTGCCTCGGCGACGAGACGGTGCCCTCCTTGCGGATTAGCCACAAGCGGAAGCTTCTGCCCCATTATGAGCGAGGTCAGCAGCAGCTCCGGCAGATGCTCGGGCACCGGCGCGATGGCCGATGCGATCAAGGCCGGCGGCCCGCCGAGAAAGACCGTCACCGGCAGCGCTTGTCCGCGCTTCTCCGCTTCGTGGTAATGGAAGCCGCCGCCCTTATGAATTTGCCAGTGCATCCCTGTCGTCCGGTCGTCGTACACCTGCATCCGGTACATGCCCAGGTTATGATGGCCGTTTTCCGGATGCTCGGTATATACAAGCGGCAGCGTGACGAACGGCCCTCCGTCTTCCTGCCAGCTCGTTAATACGGGAAGCCCGGCAAGCGGCGCCTCGGTCTTGCACTGCTGCAGCACCGGAGCGGCGTCGGAGGACACGTTTTTCGTCCCGACTTTGAGCAGGTCCAGAAGAAGCTGCCGCTGGTCCCAGACTGCCTTCGGCGTCGGCGGAAGCAGCGTATCCTTCGCCGCGATAATATCCTTCATCAGTTGCTCGGGACGCGGCCCGAACGCAAGGTCAACCCTCCGACTTGTGCCGAACAGATTCGTTACGACCGGAAAGGAAGCGCCTTTTACATTGGTAAACAGTAGCGCAGGCCCTTGCTCATCGATGACCCTGCGGTGAATTTCGGCAAGCTCCAGATTCGGATCGACCGGCGCGGAGATGACTTTTAATTGATTTTCCTTACGAAGCGCTTCCAGAAAGCTGCGTAAATTTTCGAATCTCATTGGCCGAGCGTCTCCCTTCTTTCATCCCATGAAATGAATTATATCATTGCCAAATGCCCCCGGACAGGACTTATAGTAAAAAAGAGAGGCTTACGGCAGCCGAGGAGCCGCGTAAGCCTGTACCTTCCCTTCTGCTGCGTGCAGAGACGTTATCCCCAAATAGCATAAGATGCCGAACAAGCAGGAGATCAGCAGCGCATGCAGCATGCTGGCGAGCAGGTAGATGTCGTATCCCATGGCCAGCGTAACAAAGCCGCCGCTTAAGATTTGCAGGATAATAAGCACCAGCGACAAGCGGGTCGCCCGATAGATCGCGCTGTCCGTATGCGCCTGCATCCGTATGACGAGGAACAGAACCAGAATAGCGATCCCCAATACCGCAGCCGCCACGCGGTGCATGAATACGATGCCGGTCGCCCCGCTCAGCTCCGGAATGACTTGTCCGTTGCACAGCGGCCACCCGATACAGCCCCCGGTCGATTGGCTATGCCGGACATAGGCTCCCAAATAAACGACGACATAAGAGTAGATCAAAATGCCCCAGATCGCGATGCGCACGCCTTTGGTCAACCTCGTTCCGTCGCCGCGGTGCATCGCCTCTCCGAATTTCGTATATACCAGGTACAGAAGCATCGTAAAGGCAAACGACAGCAGCGAGAAGCCGAAGTGCAGCGCAAGCACCGGCCCGGATTGCGGCCATACGACGGCCATGGCGCCGAGGATCGCTTGCAGCACCGTAAACACCATCGCTCCGCCTACGTACCATATGGCATCCTTACGCTTGCTGTACAGCAGCACCAGAATCGTCGTAGCGAGCAAAATCATCCCTACAACCCCGACGACAAAACGGTGGCTGTACTCAATCAACGACTCAATCGTATAAGCCGGAACGAACTTTCCGTTACACAGCGGCCAATCGTCGCCGCAGCCTCGGCCCGATTCCGTTTTCGTCACCAACGCGCCCATCAGCAAGATCAAAAACATGCCGGCCATGCTCGCAAAAGATAAGCGTTTAAGCCAACGTTGTATGTTCATGCGTAACATTCACCCGCTTCTTCTAAAAAATACGTCTATACTCATTTGTCGACAACAATAGACAAAAGCGAACGTCCATCCCTTATTATAGCGATAAAAAGTACCTAAATCCATGCGGAAATGTTACAAAGCCTTGAAACCGGGCGAAACCTCCGCATCGCCCTCTTCGACGAACAAAAGCCCGTCCGGAACGGTTTCCGGCGGGCTGTTGAGCTTTGGTCCTGTATAGCTGTTACTTTTGCAGGGCGTTCGATACTTCCAGCGCGCGGTCCAGGAATTGCTCGATCTCGTCGCGGGTTTTGCGCAGCTTGCTGACGAAACGGACAAGCTCCTGCCCGTCGCGGAACGCGATAAAGCTCGGGATGCCCAAAATGTTCAATTCCGAGCAAAGGTCCGGCAAATCGTCGCGGTCGATATGAATGAAGTTCAGGCGATCTTGGTACGCTTCCTCCACTTGAGGCATGAACGGATCGATGAAATGGCAGTCCTTGCACCAAGTCGCTTTGAAAACGGCAACGGTCGGCTTGGAGCCGGCGATTACTTCTCTAAATCGTTGTTCGGTTGTCACTTGTTCCACGGAAAGCACCGCCTTCTGTCATCGTTTTGCGCTATTTTCTTTCGCTTACCCCACTTATAGCACTCGGAGCGGCTATTGTCAATGTTGCGCAGAAGGGCCCAACTTCATTGCTCAACTGAAATTTCCACTTTATCCTACTTTACAATTATTACTAAAAGTGATATCATAAAAATATCAAAACAATATGATTCCCTTTAAACAAAGGAGTGTTTGCGATGAAGGAAAGAAAAGCATGGGTGATGAACGGATTTGTCGGGCTGCTGCTGGTGCTTGCACTGGTCGGAGGAGGACTTTCCCTTCTGATTACAGAAACTTCGCCCGTTCTGGGCATCGTTTTAATCATTCTTTCGGTGCTCCCCTTGTCCTCATTAACGGTCATTCAACCGAATCAGGCGATGGTCGTGACGTTCTTCGGCAGCTACGCCGGAACAATGCGCGAGAGCGGCATGTGGGTAACAGTTCCGTTCTCCGGACGTAAAAAGGTATCGCTGCGTGTCCGCAACTTCAACAGCGCCAAGCTAAAGGTGAACGACATCGACGGTAATCCGATCGAAATCGCCGCCGTCGTCGTCTTCCGCGTCGTCGATTCGGCTAGAGCCAGCTTCGATGTCGACAACTACGAGCAATTCGTTGAGATCCAAAGCGAAACCGCGCTGCGGCACGTAGCCAACAAATATCCGTACGATTCCTACGAGAACGGCTACTCCTTGCGCGGCAACTCCGAAGAGGTGGCCAAAGAGCTGAGCCGCGAGCTGCAGGACCGGCTGTCGGTGGCGGGCGTCGAAGTGCTTGAAGCGCGTTTGACGCATCTCGCTTATTCCACGGAAATCGCGAGCGCCATGCTGCAGCGTCAGCAGGCAACGGCCATCCTCGCCGCCCGCGCCAAAATTGTCGAAGGCGCCGTCGGCATGGTGCAGTTGGCAATCTCCCAATTGCAGGAGGAAGGCGTCGTCGAGCTCGACGAAGAACGCAAAGCCGCCATGATCAACAATCTGCTTGTCGCCATCGTGTCGGACCGTTCCGCCAATCCGGTCATCAATACGGGAAGCTTGTACTGACGGTCCGTCATGGCCGGCAAAAAAAATTTCCCGCTGCGGCTTGATCCGAAGCTGTACGAAGTGCTGGAAAAATGGGCGGCCGACGAATTCCGCAGCGTCAACAGCCATATCGAATACCTGCTGCGCGAGACGGCCGCCCGAGCCGGTCGGCTGCCCTCCCCCCGGTCGCTCGGACCAGGAGCGGAGACGAAGGCCCCGCCTTCCGATTCAACAACACAGGATTAAGCCTGATCCTCATTTACGAAAAAAAGAAACAGCCCCCCATCTTTCCGAGGCGGAGTCGGATGGGAGGCTGTTTTCTGCTTCCAAGGCCGGAATAGTCCAGCCGTTCAAGCACATATTAAGGATAAAGCCAAATTAATCGCGGGTAATTTTAACGGTTTGCGTTTCTTGCTCCCAGCCTACTTTCGCTCCGAGACCTTCGGAAACGACGCGAACAGGAACATACGTAACGCCTTCTACGAGAACGGCTTGCTTCTCCAGCTTCACGGCTTTGCCGTTGACGGTAGCTTCGTCACTGCCGATCGTTAATACAAGCGCCGCACCGTTCAGCGGATCGGTCACTTTGACTTGCTTGGTGGCCTCATCCCACTTCACATCGGCATCCAGTTCCTCGACGACGAAACGCGCCGGAACCATGATTGTGCCGTTGTCGTTATACGGAAGCGTGCCGTACGAATACTCTTTGCTTTCGCCGACGATCATGCTGATATTTTTCTTCGTTATGCCAAGATCGTCTTTAAGCAGCTTATACAGCTGGGAATTCGGATCGAGCGATGCGACGAATTTGCTTGCCGTCATGCGGCCGTCCGCACCGTTCATTTCGATGACGCCGCCGGCGGTGTCAATCGTGGCCGTTTGTACCGGTTTATTGACATTCCACACTTCGTAGGCCGACGTGATTTTGACGCTTTTCAAGCCGTCTCCCTTGCCTTGCGGAAGGGTGAAGCCAATTTCCGTGTTCGATTTGCGGGTTACGTAATCTTTGTCTACATACAGGTCCATCTTAAGCGATTGATTGTCGCTCAGCCAAGCTTTGGCTTCCGGACCCATCGCGTCGACCGACGCGTCGAAATCCTTGAGCATTTGCTCCAAATGGGTTTTAACGAACGTATGGATGAATTCTACAGCCAGCGCTTTATTGTTCAAATAAGGCGTAAGCGGGTCGTTCATCGAATTGAGATCACTCTTGCCGGCTTCCTTGGTGACTTCCTTCAGGATCGGCACATACAGATCATACAGCACGCCGATAAAATCCTTCAGGCCTTGATCGTCGGCTAGTACGTTTGTCAAGAAGCCTTTCACCAAGCCAAGCAGCTCGTTGCCGTAGACTTCGGCATGCACCTTTTGCAGGGTCAGCGATTCGCCGTTTACGGTTTCGTTCACTTCCGCAGCCGTAATTTTGCCCGGGTTCGGGAAGTTGCGGGTGAAGAACGACGTGAGCGAAGGCATTGCCTCAACCGCTTTCTTGCTGAGCTGTTGGAGCTGCTCCTGCACTTCCTTCGAAAGCTCGGCGGTGCCGCTCATCGCCGTCGCGCTGTTGCGGATGACAATCGGCTTTTTCGCGCC
The DNA here is from genome assembly GCF_004000865.1 of Paenibacillus elgii NBRC 100335. Lineage (GTDB taxonomy): Bacteria > Bacillota > Bacilli > Paenibacillales > NBRC-103111 > Paenibacillus_G > Paenibacillus_G elgii. The sequence continues at coordinate 151,676 of NZ_BIMB01000002.1, forward strand.
TTCGACTTTGAGGGTGTAATTCATGTCAGACATGACCAGCTCGAACGGCACGCGGCCCTTCTGATACTCGAATGCACCCTTCAAAGACGCATGCAGTTGATCTTGCATTTTCATTTCGGTAATGTCAATCTTCACCTTGCTGAACAGATCGAAAGCCCGTTTGCCCTCCGGGGACATCGTGACCGCCGGGTCCGGCGTCAGCTCCAGCGTTACCGTTTGCTTGCCTTCCGAAGATTTGACGGCCAAGCTTCCGGCCATCGCCTTGCCTACGTCGACATTGCCGACCGGTTGGCAGCCGGCGAGCAGGATCAGGATACCGACCAACACGAGGCTAAGCATGGCGTTCCAACGTTTTGTTCTCATCGGGAACCTCCTAAAAAATATGTACTATAATGCATGCAACCTACCGTCTTATACGAAATAAATGGCAGAACGTTGCGCACTTGCATATGGAATTATACGACAGCAGTTTGGAAAATCCTTTTTTTAAGGCGGGAGGTCTCGGATCATGAACCGGGGAAAATACCGTTGGAACGGCATCGATCTGCTTCATAAGCTCGCGGATTTGCCACAGGAAGCGGTAGAGTGGGTCAAAGGAAAAGCGCAGACGGTAGCGCATGAAAAAAAGCTTCTGGCCGCAGCGCACCGCATTCCAATCGATCCGCTTTCGGTCGAAGCGCTGCGCAAGCGGCTGCAATGGAAGCTTGCGCTGCAGGAGGAGAATGCGGATTCGGCGAAAGACGTTTCGGAGACCGAGTCTCATGCCAATGAAGAGGAGCAGGAGCTGCTGGAGCGCATCGTACGCGAGCGGGACGCGCACATCCGCAACAACGTGACGCGTACCGCGGCTTATTTGCATATGCACCGGGAGCATCCGGAGCTGCATTGGGCGTTTCTCGCTCATATGGTGTCGCGCAACGGGGGCTGGAGCATGACGGATCTGCGTGGAGATCTGCTGCCGTTTCTGCTGAATGAAGAGCAGTGCGAGAACGTATACGTTTTTTTGGAAAGGGCCAACGCGCTTATCTTCCGGGACGCTTACCCGCAGCTTCTGCTGTACCGGGCAAGCTTGCAGATGAAGCGCCCGCTGTTTCATCTGCTTCCCCGGCTCGGCGTCTCGCGCTTTATGCGCCCGGTCTGGGACCGCTTCTGGGTCGAGCGGGAATCCGGGCTATTGACCGTCGCCTTAATCGTGAACGAGCAGCATTATATTGAGGACCGCGTCGTCCGTCATCCTTCGTTTCAAAGCACCGTGCTGGATACGTTGTTTTTTCAGACGCAGACGATGCTTCAGCTGAATCAGGTCGTGTTTCCTTATATCCATGGCGATCGTATACGGCTGGCAGGCTTAACTCTGGAAAACTTCAGCAGCGTGCGCGAGCGCATAGAGGTCGGCAAAAAGCTGTATGCCATTCTATTCGGGATACGTGCGGTAGCCGAAGGCGCTCAGGCGTTCGCCTGCGGACGCCGTCATAGCGGCTCCCGCGCGGATTACTGGCCGCACCTGTTCGCCCCCGTGCGCAAGGAGCCGCCCCGGCCCCGCGGCCAGCTGCTGGAGCGGCTCGACGGCTGCAAGCTGCGGCCCGGCGCGGCCCCGCTGTACAGTCCGACGCTGCTGGATGCATGGAAGGACAGGGACGCTGAACCTCCCGTTCCGGGGGATTGGTTCCGCGACCTGTCCGTCCTCGATTATTTTACGGAAATCAGCGCACCGTTCTCCTTTGAAATGACGCAGGACTGCGGCGTCGGACTGAAAAAAATTGAGCTCGCCGTGCTCGCCGGCGATCTGATCCTGTAACGGGCCAGCTCCGTCGGGCGTGCTTACTGCTCCCGAAAGCTGTAACGCTGCGCCGCGCTCTCGTAGAGCCAGCCTTTGGCGACCTGCAGCGCCGTTTCGCGGTCGATCCAGCCCCGCTCCGTCTGCTCGAAGAGGAACTCGGCCATCAGCCGTTTGACGAGCGCGATTTTGCCGTAGCTCCATTCGATACAGCGCGCGTCGGAGACGATCAGCGAGCTCTTGAGCGCAGGCAGCGCCTCCAGCCGGTACTGCATCGCATCGCGGTACGTGCTGGCGCGGAAGTTGAACCACCACTGCCCGCCCGTATGCACATTGGGGAAATTCCACGCCGCTTGGACGATGTCCAGGTTGTTCAGCTCCGAGGCAGCCACCAACTCGAACGGAACGGCATACCGCTCGAACAAGCCGGACAGCTTGGCAATCTTAAGCGGATCGTTGACCGGGATTGCGGTACCGCACCAGGACCGTTCCACGCCCACGAAGATTTGCACCAGCAGCCCGTGGCGCTCGGCCGCTTCGCACACCGCATGCAGAAGCATCATCAGGATCTGGTCCTCCGTCGCGCCGGCTTTTAGCGAATACGAGCGGTTGGCGCTGGCCTCGAAAGCGGGCAGCGTCGTCATCACGCCCGGGCACCCCTGCTCCCGGTACGATGCGAACAGCTCGTCTATGCTTCCCCTCGCCTCTTCGTACGCTTCCTCCGGCTGCGCCGACGCCGCGATGGCCCGGGTCCACTGCGGCAGCTTGCCGTCAATCCGCGGGAGCAAAATCGCGTCGCGCCTCATGCCGACAAACTTCGCATGGTCCGGGTGATTGACTACGAAGGCGCGAACGTTCAGCTTATCCGCCACCTGCTGCGCCCAGCCTGCCTTTTGAGCCGATGCCCGCACCGCCTCATCGGCTTCGTAGACGGAGCGCTCGTCGCGAAGCTCAATCCCGTACAGCTGCTTGAAGATATGCGTGGCGGTCCAATTCATCAGCGTGTTCCGCGTGGCGCGGTACGCCTTCAGGAACGCTTCGATACGCTCCTTCTCCGGCAGCTCCGCCGCGTTGGCGGGATACCCGCCCGCCTGCATTTCCCGGTTCAACCAGAAATAATGGGCGATATCCCAAAAGCTCTGCGCGCACAGCTTGTCTCCGATCAAATGGGTATGCGTATCCAGCGTCTCGATGCCTTCGACTTCCGCAATCCACGTTTCCCGCCCGGTCATGACGGATCTCCCCCTTCCCTTGATCTTTTCATCATACTACTTGTTCGGACAGGGGAGAATGGATTCGTTTTGGAGGAGGCTGTATTTTTTTAGGCTCACCGCCCCAACGACCGGCTATACCCCTTCACTTGCCGTTCTCTCCCCGCCTCGCACCCTCTTGTCCCAAGGCTTGACGGAAAGCAGAACGGACGAAGCCACGATGAACAGACCGCCCATGATTTGAAAAAACTTCAACGGCTCCGCAAGCCACAGCATCGAAACGACGATCGTCACGAGCGGCTCCATGACGGACAACGTGTTCGTTTCGGCGGGCTCCAGGTAATGAAGGCTCTCCAAATAAAACAAAAAGGCCAGACACGTACCGAACAAGACGATAAACAGCACGAGAATCCAGGAGATGGCATCCATGCCCTGCACGGCCGAGTAAAAGCCCCCCGAGACAGGCAGCGCGTTGAACACAATCCCGCCGATCAGCATTCCCCAGCCCAGCACGAGCGTGCCGCCCCAGCGGCGGATGAGCGGAACCGGAAACAACGTATAGAAGGCGAACGCAACCGCGGTGGCAAGCCCCCAGCCGACGGCTTCGGGCGATAAGGAAATGCCTGCCAAAGACCCGTTTGTGACCATGAAAAACAACCCGATAATGCAAAGCGATACCAGCACCGTCTCGATCCAGGTCGGCGGCTTCCGCTTCTTGAACGCCAACACGATCATGACAACCGCCGGGCTCAAAAATTGAAACAAGGTAGCCGTCACGGCATTGCCTGTCTCGACGGTGCTGATGAACGCGTACTGCAGCACCATGATCCCGCAGACCGAAAAGATGATTAAAGACAGGGCCATACGAAAATCGGTCCAGACCTTCCATATATTCTGCCTTCTGCCCATAGCGATCAATAGCAAGATGACGCCCGATAACATGAACCGGAATTGCAAAAGCGCCGTGGACGACATTTTCTGATGGGAGAACAGCCATTCCATCATGGGGGACGACAATCCCCAGCAACCGGCACCGATAATAATGAGCGCCAGCCCAAGATTTCTTCCTCGAAACGACTTTTTCAACATGCTGCTTATGTCCTTTCCTGTCTATGTTTTTTCGATTATAATCATTATTTGAACGGATCATAAGCTTCAGTTTTATACAAAATGATGAGGTCAGTTTGAGGAAGGGGCATCACTGATGGATATGTTCACGGTTCATTTGGACCCGGGACGCAAGCAGCCTTTATACGATCAGCTCTACATGCACATCAAGCGGGAAATCGAGTCGGGGCATCTTTCCTACGGGACAAGGCTGCCGTCCAAGCGGAAGCTGGCCGGGTATTTACGCATCAGCCAAAATACGCTCGAAACCGCCTATCAGCAGCTGGTGGCGGAAGGCTACGTCGAAGCAGTGCCGAAGCGTGGATTTTTCGTCAGCAAGACGGACGAGGTGCTGTGCATCGGCACGGAAACGCCATCACCCATCATGCGAATGCCGGCAGCGGATACGGACGCCATTGCTCCCCGGTACGATTTTTCGCCGACCAGTATCGATTTGGACGTGTTCCCTTTTGCCATATGGAAGAAGCTGGCTAAAGAAACGATTCAGTCCGAGCACAAGTCGCTGCTGCAGCTCGGGCATCCGCAAGGAGACGAGAGGCTGCGCAGCACGATTTCCCAATACTTGTACTACTCCCGCGGAGTGTCCTGCACCCCGGAGCAAATTATCGTCGGCGCCGGGACGGAGAGCCTGTTTCAGCTGCTGCTGCAAATTTTGGGCCGGGACAATTCATTCGCCGTCGAGAATCCGGGGTATTACCGGATGTACCGCATTCTCCGAAGCTACGGCATTGACGTTCAGCTGCTGCCGCTGGATGAAGAGGGCATCGACGTTGCGAAGCTTGCGGAAGGACGCTCGAACATCGTGTATACGACGCCATCCCATCAGTTCCCGATGGGCATGGTCATGCCGGTCAACCGCCGGATGCGGCTGCTCCAGTGGGTCAACGAGCAGGATGGCCGGTACATCATCGAGGACGATTACGACAGCGAATTCCGCTACAGCGGGAAGCCGATCCCTTCACTGCACGGGATGGATTCGAGCGGCAAAGTGATCTACATCGGCACGCTGTCGAAGCCGCTTTCCCCTTCGCTGCGCATCAGCTATATGGTGCTGCCCGGCCGTCTTCTGGAGGTGTACCGCACGCATTATATTTCATACGCCTCGACCGTTTCGCGCATCGATCAGCACGTGCTGTACCGGTTTATCCAGGAAGGGCATTTCGAGAAGCACTTGAACAAGATGCGCCGCATTTATAAAAGAAAACGAGACCGGCTTGTGGCGGCGGTGCGCAGATTTCCCCAGCCGGTCGACATTATCGGGGAAAACGCCGGCCTGCACCTGCTCCTGAAGGTGCGCAACGGCTTGAGCGAGGAAGCGCTGGTATCGCGCGCGAAGGAAGCGGGCGTCAAAGTGTACGGCATCTCGGGCTATTGCTTCGAGTCCGTCCCCGAAGGCCCGGACCCGGTCATTCTGCTCGGCTTCGCCGGGCTGTCCGAGGAAGACATTGATGCTGCGGCGCGGATCTTGGAGCAAGTCTGGTTCTCCGTGTAGCTGCCATACGAATAAAGCATAAAAGATTCCATGTCTTTCTTAAATTGTTCAATACCCATCACAGCTTGAATCGGATATGATCATTACGGAATCGGAATTACCCTTTTTTCAATAACGGAGGGATGACCGCGAATGAAAAGATATCGTTTGAGCGAGCTGCAGGACGCCCGCGAAGGGCACATTCTAAGTCAAGTGCTGCCGGGCGCCCACGTATCCTCGGGCGGCCTGGCGTTCAGCAAGCCAGGCGAGCGCAGCCATACGAACGACGGGCCGGGCGGCCGGGACTATCACGTCCATACGGACTGTGAGGCATTCCTGATCGTGCAGGGCCACGGGACGATGGAGATCGACCAGACGTTCCACCCGGTAACCGTGGGCGATATTATCGTCGTAGAGCCGGGAGAAGACCATCACTTGCACTCCAGCATCGAAGACCCGATCGTGACTCTCTGGTGTCACGCCGGCCCGGTACGGCACAAAAATCAGCAGCCATGAACGGCGAACCGTTCAGTTTCGGAGCGGCGCGGCGCACGCGCTATTGATAGCGCTCTCAATAGCCACCGCTATCGGACGACGAACAGCCCCGAACCTTCGCAGCAGCATCGTCTGCTTGAAGGCTCGGGGCTGTTTTCATAATCGTCTATCAGCACTAACGCTCCGCTTAGCGCTTGTCTTGCTGCGTCGTGCGACCAAGACGGGCGAGCAGCGGCTTCACCAGCTTCCGGAGCGGTCCTGGCAGATGCTGCAAATCGTGCAGCGTCATGACCCGCGTCAGGAAGAGCAGGACGGGGTAAGCCGCGCCGGCGATCGCACAGATGATCAAGGATTGTACCATATCGTCCCAGCGTTCGCTGCCGAACGGATGGACGTAGGCAACACAAAGCTGCTCCAGTCCATAGCCGATCAGGCAGATCAACGCCGTCGTTACCGCGAGCGACAACCAGCGGCGCAGGCCGAACACCCGGAACGGCACGGCGGACCGCAGCACCGCAAGGTTGAGCCAAGTCATCACGACGAAGCAGAGAGCGGTGGCGGCGATGATGCCGTAGATGCCCCAGTATGGAGCCAGCGCATAGCTGCCCGCCAGCTTGACCGCGATGCCGAAGATCACGCTCAGCACAAGCGCTCTCATGCGGCCCATCCCCATCAGCACCGCGCCCGAGGTCTGCATAACGATCTGGAACATCGCACTGACGGTGAGCAGGGTGATGATCGGAGCGGCATACGTATCGACAACCGGCGAGCCGGTCGTGTTCGCAAAAATAAACCCGTTGATCGGACGCGCCCCCAGACTGATCAGCAGCACCATCGGCAGGCCGGTAAGAATCGATAATTGCAGCACCTTGGCCGTCTGATCGGATACCTGCTTCATGTCTCTTTGCGAATAGGCGGACGAAATAATCGGTACGACCGATTGGCTGAGCGCTACGGCGAGAATAATCGGAATGCCTGCCAGCGATTGCGCCCGACCGGTTAAAATTCCGAGCATTTCACGAGCCGCGTGCTCTCCAAACTGATCCTTGAGCAGCAGAGTGACGATCGACGAATCGATCGTATAAATCAACGTGACGGTCATCGAGAAAATGACAATCGGCACGGACAGCTTGAACAACTGCGCATAAATCGCTTTGAACGCCAGCGGCTGGCTGGATGCCACACCGCCCGAGCTCGCTACCGCTGCGTCGGTGTCCTCTGCGGACCGTTCGCGGCGGTCGCTTTGCTTCAGCCGCATCGCATAGTACAGCATCACGGCCGCCGCCGCAATGCTGCCTACCACACCACCGAACGAAGCGCCGGCGACGGCATAGTCCAAGCTGTGGCTGAGCAGCAGATAGGCAAGCGCCACCGAAGTGACGACCCGGAACACCTGTTCGATGATTTGCGATATGCCGTTCGGCATCATCATCCGGCGCCCTTGGAAGTAGCCGCGCATGATGGCGATCAGCGGAAACAGCAGCAACGCCGGCGCGATGGCCTGGATCGGTAGCGCCGCCTGCGGATTGAGAATGCTGTCGGCAAAATACGGCGCTGCGACGTACAGCAGCACGGTCATCAGCACACCTGCGCAGACGGCGAACCACAGCGCCGCCTTGTAGATCCGGTCCGCCTCCGCATGTCGGCCGAGCGCGGTTTTCTCGGAGATCATTTTGCTGAGCGCGCTCGGAATGCCTGCGGTGGCGACGACGAGCAGCACGGAGTACAGGTTGAAGGCGATCCCGTAGGCTGCCATGCCGATATCGCCGAGCAAATAAACGAGCGGGATGCGCTGCACCACGCCTAGCGCCCGGGCAACCAATGCCGCCAAGGTTAGAATCAGCGTTCCTTTGACTAATGAATCTTTGGACAAAAACGTTCCCTTCTTCCCTTCATGCCTTACACGACCCAGATGATAAACAGCACGATCATCAGAAGCTGCAGCACGAGTTTAACGACGAGCCCCGAGAAAAAGCCGACCAACGCTCCGATTCCCGCCCGCACCGCTTGGCGGAATTTCGTTCCGACGATCAGCTCGCCCACGACGGCGCCGAGAAATGGACCGATCAGCAGTCCTGCGACCGGGATAACAAACGGTCCGATCAACAGCCCGATCGTGCTGCCGATGACGGACGCCCGCGTGCCGCCGAACTTTTTGACGCCAACCGCACTGACGGCATAATCCGCCACCATCAGAACGGCCACAATCGTCGTTTGAACAAGCCAGAACCAGACCCCGAACGGTTCGAAGCCGACCATGAAGCCGTAGACGAAAAACGCCGCATAAATCGCGAGCGCCCCCGGCAGCACCGGGTATACGGCTCCCGCCATGCCGACGAGAAACAGAATAACGACGATGATCCATGCGGCGATGAGCATAGATAAATGCCTCCCTTCTCAGCTGTCATGCCCGCCTTGCCGGATGGCACAATCCGCTATTTCAAGGCATACTCCCTAATAATCTGAGCGACCCCGTGTTCTTCGTTCGTCCCGGTCACCGCATCGGCCAGCCGTTTGACTTCCTCCTGCGCGTTCCCCATCGCCACCCCGAGTCCCGCTTCGCGGATCATGGCGACATCGTTCAAGCTGTCGCCCATGGCGATCACCTGCGACATCTCGATGCCGAGCATGGCGCATACTTGTCTCAGTCCGCTGGCCTTGCTGATTCCTTTCGGATTCACCTCGATATTGAACGGATGAGAATTGGTAATTTCCAGCTTGTCCCACGATTCCAGCTCCCGGCGAATCGCGGCGAGACTTTCTTCGTTCTCGATATAGTAGCCGAACTTCAGCCATTGCTGCGCATCGATCTCCGCTTCCGGCAGCCAGTGCTCTTTGTTGTAGATTTCCTTGACGCAATAAGCCCAGAACCAGGTATCGTAATGAACCGCGAGCGCATGCATGCGGCGGATCAGCTCCGTGTCCAGCGTATGACGCTCAAGCAGCTCGCCCGGTGCTTTCCATACTTCGCTGCCGTTCACGGTGACCAGCGGCGACTTCAGACCGAGCTCCTCCGCATAAGCCTGACAGTTCTGAATCCCCCGTCCGGTCGAAAACATGACGGTTACTCCGGCATCGTGCGCCGCCAAAATAGCCGCACGGTTTTCCTCCGAGATTGTCTTTTCCTCCGTCAGCAATGTGCCGTCCAGATCCAACGCTACCATTTTGAATCGACTCATGTTCGCTTCTCTCCCTTTTCGTCCGTTCCTCGAAGTGTGCACCTGCCGCGAACTGCGGCCGGAAGCATTCCCGTTCGGACTTTAGCTTATTGAGCGTGCGCGAGCGTTCGGGCCGGCAGCTCCTGCATGTAGGCCGCATGCCAAAGCGCGAACATATAAATCGTCCAAATGCGCCGGGCGTAATCGCCCTTGCCGCTCTGATGGTTTCCGAGCATCGCCCTTACGGTATCCATCCGGATGTAGCTGTCAATGCCGCTTGCTGCGATTTGCTCCATCACGACGTTTCCTTGCGGACCTTTCAGCCAGTCGCGCATCGGCACCGGGAATCCAAGCTTCGGCCGGTTCAAAATAAAGTCCGGAATAATGCCTTCCATCGCTTTGCGGAATACGTACTTAGTCGTGCCTTCCGCAATCCGGTATTTGGCTGGAATCCGGCGCGCTACCTCGTACACCTCCACGTCGAGGAACGGCACGCGCAGCTCGATCGAATGCGCCATCGTCATTTTATCGGCCTTCATCAGAATATCGCCGGGCATCCACAGGTTCATGTCGATATACTGCATCCGGGACACCGGGTCCAGATGCTTGCTTTTATCGTAAAACGTTTTGGCGATATCGAACGGATTACGGTACCGGCTCAACAGCTCGCGGTCGGCCCGCACGATCTCAGCCTTCATGTCTTCGGTGAAAATTTTGGCGTTGCCGAGGAAACGCTGCTCCAGCGGCGTCGTGCCGCGCAGCACGTAATTGCGGCCGTAGACGCCGTTCGGCAGCAGCCGGGCCAGCGCGTGCAACAGCCGCTTCACGCCGTGCGGCAGCCGCTCGATGGGCGCGAGCGACTGCGGCTCGCAGTAGATGCGGTACCCGCCGAACAGCTCGTCCGCTCCTTCTCCGGACAGCACGACCGTCACGTGCTCGCGTGCAAGCTGCGCCACATGGTAAAGCGCAATTGCCGAAGGGTCGGCCACCGGCTCGTCCTGATGCCAGACGGCTTTGGCCAAGGTGCCGAAGTAATCTTCCTTCGTGATGATTTTGTCGTAATGTTCAGTGCCAAGCGCCTGTGCGGTCTGACGCGCGATGACGGTCTCATTGTTGGCCCCTTCGAAGCCGACGGAGAACGTGCGGATCGATTCGATCTGGCGCATATGCGCGGCAATCGCCGTCGAGTCGATGCCGCTGGATAAGAAGCAGCCCCGCTCCACGTCGCTCTGCATATGGTGAACGACCGAATCCTTGAGCGCCTCGCGGATCCGCTCGACGCATTCGTCAAACGGCCGCTCCTCCGGCTGCAGCATCGGGTCCCAATACCGCTTGACCGATAGCCCACCGTCATACGATACGGTAACGGTATGTCCCGGCGGCAGCTTATGTATCCCTTGAAACATCGTCGTCGGCTCCGGGACGTACTGGAACGTCAAGTAGTTTAACAGACTTTCCGAATGAATCGTCCGGGCGACTCCGGCGGCCAAAATGCTTTTGATTTCCGAGCCGAACAGGAATTGGGCGTTGTCGTGGTAATAATAGAACGGCTTGATGCCGAAATGGTCCCGTGCGCCGAACAGCTGCTTTTTCCGGCGATCCCAGATGACGAATCCGAACATCCCGCGAAGCTGCTTCACGCATTCCTCCCCGTACTCCTCATACAGGTGGACGATGACTTCGGTGTCCGAATGGGTTTTGAACTGATGTCCTTTCGCCTGAAGCGTATTGCGCAAATATTTATAGTTATAAATCTCGCCGTTGAATGCAATCCATACCGTTTCGTCTTCGTTGGCGAGCGGCTGATGGCCTTCCTGCAAATCGATGATGGACAACCGGCGGAAGCCGAGTCCAATGCGGTTCTCACTCCAAAATCCAAAATCGTCCGGTCCCCGATGCACGATACAGTCGGTCATGCTTTTCAGTATGGACGGGGAAGGCTCGCGGTCTTCAAAATACATGACGCCGGTGATCCCGCACATTGTTTTTCCTCCTCAAGCGCTAAAAAATAGTCCGATACAACAGTATACCATATTCGTACGGGTTTCAGGAAATGGTAGGTTTCCGGCAAAAATCATGTCGCTATTTCCGAGTAGACAGCCTGCGGAGCGGCGGTTTATGATGTGGGCGGGTATATCTTGTGGAAGGAGCGGATGAGCGGATGATCAAAGGATTGACAAGAGCAGGCATCAGCGAAGCAGGGCCGATCGGCAAGTTTGTGGAGCTGGCTTCCCGCTTCGGGTTCGGCGCGGTTGACGCGCACGGCCAGGAGCTGGAGGAATGGATCGCGGCGGCAGGCTCGGAGCAAGTTAGAGGCTTTTTGCAGGAGAAGCAAGTGCGCATTGGCGCGATTGGACTTGCCGCAGAGTGGCGGCAAAACGAGGACGCCTTCCGGGAAGGCTTGCCCCGGCTCGTTGCGGAAGCGGCTGCGGCCAGCAAGCTCGGCGTAACCGCCTGCTGCACGTACGTGCTGCCGTCGACGGACGAGAACGCCGCGCGTTTTATGGCCGTCGCGACCCGACGACTGCGCCTGTGCGCGGACATTTTGGAGGCGTACGGCATCCGGCTCGGACTGGAATTCGTCGGTCCGCACCATCTGCGCACGCGTTGGAAGCATCCATTTCTACAGGATGCGGAGAGTATGCTGGAGTGGATCGATACGATCGGCAAAAGCAATGTCGGCTTGCTGTTCGACGCCTATCACTGGTATACGACGGGAGGCACAGCGGCCGACATCGCCAAGCTGCGCGCCGACCAGATCGTCCATGTCCATATCAACGACGCGAAGGACGTTCCGGTCACCGAGGTGCTGGACAACGACCGCCTGTATCCGGGCGAGGGCGTCATCGACTTGACGACGTTTTTGCAAGGGCTGGACCGCATCGGCTATACCGGCGTCGTGGCACAGGAGATTTTGACGCCGCAGCCGCCGGTGGACACCGCTGAAGCGTTGGCCGCGCGATCGCAGCAGGCGTTCAAGCGCGTATACGAAAAAGCCGGGCTCGCGTAAGCCCGGCTAGAGTGTCGAGAAAGTGGTCTTCACTAATTCAGAGGAACATACGGAGGTGGGGTATGCACTGGAGGAGCGAAAGCGTTCGCCTTTGTCCGCGGGAAATATCCGCTGTGAAGCGGCTTCAAATCAAAATTTCCTGCGGACAAGAGCGACCGGAAGTGTATCCCCCGCCCCCTCGTACCCTCTATTCACACGACTACAGCCTGCTTCCGTCTGAATTTGCGCCAGACGACGCCGTGCGTCGGCGAGAACAGCAGCGCCACGATGAATAACACACCAGCTACAACAATCATGCAGCCGGCGATCGAAGCGTCCAGCAACACGGCAGCGAGGTAGCCGAGCACGGCGCTCAGCACGCCGACTCCCATGCTGTAAAGGATCATGCGGCTGAGCTTTTCCGTAAGCAAATACGCCGTGGCGGCCGGCACGACCAGCATGCCGACGACCAGAATGGCGCCTACACTTTCGAACGAGGCTACCGTCGTCATGGAGACCAGCCCCATAAGCAGGTAATGGAAAAACGCAACTGGAATGCCTACTGCAGCAGCCATAGCCGGGTCGAACGCGCAAATTTTGAACTGCTTGTAGAACAGTCCGATAATCAGAGCGCTGAGCGTCAGTACGATGCCGAGTCCCCAGACCGCTTTCGGACCGATATCGATCCCGTTCCACTCCACCGTTTCCCAGGGCACATGAATAATTTCCCCGTACAGCACGCAATCCAGATCGAGGTCCACCTGCCGCGTATACAGACTTACCAAGACGACCCCTGCGGCGAACAAGGCGGTAAACACGACGCCGATGGAAGCATCGGATTGAACCCCGTTCTGATGAAACCATTGGATCAGAAACACCGTCACAAGGCCGATCACCGACGCTCCCAGCATCATCCACAGCGAATCCCGCGAGCCGCTGAACAGAAACGCCAGCACAATCCCCGGAAGCACCGAGTGGCTGATCGCATCCCCGATCATCGCCATTTTCCGCAGAACGAGGAAGCAGCCGAGCAGGCTGCAGGAGCAGGCTACGAGCGCAGCCGTCAGCAGTATCCAGAAGTCGTTCATGCCTGCCCCTCCTTCCGAAGCGGTTCGCCTGCCGTACCGATGCCGTGCAGCTGCGGCCGAAGCTCCTGCTCGCTTAGCACACTCCGTTTGACGGCTAACCGTTCCAGCAATTTGGCCAGCAGCCCTCGGCGCGGCGCGAACAGCACCGACATGACGAAGAAAAAGGTCGCGGCCAGCACCGTAAGCGGTCCGGTCGGCATATTGTTCGCCATGCCGCTAAGCAGGGTGCCGAAGAAGCCGCTGAGCGCTCCGAAGACGCCCGAGAGCGCCACCATGACGCCTAACTTCTCGGTCCAATACCGGGCCGAAACGGCCGGTGTAATAAGCAGCGCCGACATCAGCACGACGCCTACGGCCTGAATGCCGACGACCACGGCCACCACGATCAGAAACATCATGAACTGGTCGAGAAAAGCGACCGGCAGCCCGATCCCCTTGGCAAAGCCCGAATCGAAGCTGAGCAGCTTGAATTCCTTGAACAGCAGAGCGCAAACCATCGTCAGCAGCAGCGCCACAACCGCCATCGTGATGACATCCGACAGCACCATGGAAGCAGCCTGCCCGAACAGAAACTTGTCGAGGCCGCTCTGGTTGCCACTGCCGCCATGCTGAATTTTGGTCAGCAGGACGATGCCAAGCCCGAAAAATACCGACAATACGATGCCCAGCGCCGTATCCTGCTTGATCCGGGAATTACGGGTGACATAGCCGATCCCGAAGGTGGCCGCCAAGCCGGCGACAATCGCGCCAAGCAGAAAGAAAAAGATCGATTTCGAGCCGGTCAGCATAAAGGCGATGCACACGCCCGGCAGCGCCGCATGCGCAAGCGCGTCGCCCATCAGACTCTGTTTGCGTAAATAAGCGAAGCTGCCAAGCACGCCGCTGCTCAGCCCGAGCAGCATGCTGCCCATCAAGATCCACTGTGCGTTAGGATCACGGAACAATTCCAACCATGCCATGCCGCTCACCTCGCGTTCACGACGAGTGCGCCTTCACGCTGATCCAAAAACGCCAGCCGCCCGCCGTATGTTCGTTGAAGATTGTCCCGCGTAAATACTTCTTCCGCGGGCCCGATGCCCTGAAGCTCTACGTTGAGCAGAATGACCCAATCGAAATATTGCTTCACGGTTGCGAGGTCATGGTGCACGACCAGAACGGTCTTGCCCTGCTCCCGGAGCTCGCCGAGCAGCGTAACGATCGCCTTTTCCGTGGCCGCGTCGACGCCGACGAACGGTTCGTCCATAAAATACAGCTTCGCATCCTGCGCCAGCGCCCGGGCCAAGAACACGCGCTGCTGCTGTCCGCCGGACAGCTGGCTAATCTGTCTGTCGGCAAAGTTAGCCATGCCTACTTTGGACAAGCAGTCCATGGCAATCTCCCGCTCTTTGGCACCCGGCCGCTTGAGCCAGCCTAGATGACCGTATCGGCCCATCATTACCACATCGAGCGCGCTTGTCGGAAAATCCCAATCGACGGATTCCCGCTGCGGCACGTAGCCGATGAGCTTCCGCTGCTCGGCGTATGGCTTGCCGTAGATCGACACTTCCCCGGTTACGCTTGGAATGAGTCCGAGAGCCGCTTTAATCAGCGTCGATTTGCCGGCGCCGTTCGGCCCGACAATGCCGATCAATTTGCCTTCCGGCACCTGCAGCGATATATCGCGGAGGACCGGTTTTTTCTGATAAGCTACAGTCATGCCTAGTATGGATAACGGTATCCTTTGTTCTTTCATTGGTTCCTCTCCCCTTTTTCGTTGTCCGCTTCTCGCCCTCTCTCCCGGACTCTTATTTCAGCGCTTGAACAATCGTATTAATGTTGTGCTTCACCATGCCGATATAGTTTCCTTCCGGCGTTCCTTCTTCCCCCATCGCGTCGGAGAACAGCTCGCCGCCGATTTGAACTTCGTGCCCTTGCTTCTTGGCCCCTTCGATGACCGCTTCGATCGATTTTTTCGGCACGCTCGACTCTACGAAAACCGCCTTAATCTTGTTCGCGACGAGGTAATCGCGCAGGTCGCTAACGTCCTTGGAGCCGTATTCCGATGCGGTACTGATGCCCTGAAGCCCCATCACTTTGATGCCGTAGGCATCCCCGAAATAACCGAACGCGTCATGCGCCGTAACGAGCACCCGCTGCTTTTCCGGAATCGAAGCGATCTGCTCCTTCGCGAACTGATTCAGCTCCTCCAACTGCTTGATGTACGCCTCCGCGTTTTTTTTGTAATCCGCCGCGTTCACCGCATCGTGCTTGCTAAGCTCGTCGCGCACCGTCTCGGTCGCGCTGATCCAGTGCTTGACGTCGAACCATACGTGAGGGTCATGCGCTCCGGTTCCGTCCTCCATGCCGCGAAGCTTCGACTCCGGTATGTTTTTCGTCACAGCCACCGTCGGCTTCGTCTTCTCCATTTTCTCAAAGACGTCGGTCATTTTGCCTTCCAAATGAAGCCCGTTATAGAAAATGATATCCGCCTGATCCAGCTTTTTCAGATCTCCTTGCGATGCTTTGTATAAATGCGGGTCGACACCCGACTTCATCAGTCCGGTCACCTCGACGTGGTCTCCCCCGACCTGCTTGACGATGTCAGCGATCATTCCGATCGTGGTCGTTATCTTCACTTTGCCGGGAGCGCCGTTCTCCTTCTCCTTAGGCGCTCCGCACGCAGCGAGCGATACGGCAAGCGCGAGGAACATGATCGTCATAATAAATCGCTTGAACGAAGACGATAGCCTCGGTTTTGTTTTTACGTTTTTCAAAGTACCCCTCTCCCATCTCTCTAAATAAGTTGTATTAGTCCATTTTTATTTCCTAAAAGACTATATGTTTATAATATACAAATATGTTTACCTAGTGCAACATTTTTTTTATAAAAAAAAGAAATCCCCTCTTCTCGAGGAGATTTCCGGTGCTTTGCTATGGCTTTTTGGTTTCCGTCGGAGGCCCTTTCGGTTTTCCGTCCAATCCGTAATATTGATCGTAAGCGTCAAAGATTTTACGTGCGATCGGCGCCGCTCCGTAGGAGCCGAATCCGCCCTCCGGAACGACGACGGCGACAGCAAGCTTCGGATTTTCCGCAGGCGCGAAGGCGATAAACACGGCGTTGTCGATTTCTTTGCCGCCGGCCACTCTTTGCGTCGAGGTCCCTGTTTTTCTCGCAATCGTATACGGAAAATCGTCAAACCCTTGAATGCCGACCTGCAGCATTCCTTTGATCACGGCATCCCAATAAGCTTTCGGGAAGTCGGTCTGATCCAGCACGACAGGCTGGTCGAATTTCTTAAGTACTTGTCCTTTGTCATACGTCTCGATCCGGTCGACAAGCAGCGGTTGAAGCCGTTTGCCCCGGGTCGCCAGCGTTGTCGCGTACTGCGCCAATTGGAGCGTCGTATACTTCTCGTTCTGCCCCCAGGAGGCGAATACCATCCGGGATTGGGCCGTCTCTTTCGTATTCGTCTTGTACTCACTGATTCCCGGGCTCTCTCGCGGCAGACCGCTGCCGGTAAGCACGCCCAAGCCGAACTTGGCCAAGTACTGGTCCCAAATTTCTACGGCTTTGTTCGGGCTGCGAGTGTACAGCGCGTTGCCGATCAAAGCGGACATGAATGTGTTCGACGAGTGTTGGATCGCCCCTGTAGCATTGATCGATCCAAAGGCGGCTCTGCCGGAATTCGTCAGTTTGGAATTGTTGTCTTTTCCGTACGTAAATACGCCAGTATCGTTATAATACGTATTGGTCGTGAACAGCCCTTCGTTGAGCCCGATCAGCACCGAGAGCGGTTTAATGACAGAGCCCATATACACGATGGACGTAGGATGATATTTTTGCTCGTCCTCCGGGTAATCTGGATACGCGGTTGTAATCGTGCCGTTGTTGATTTTCGTCTGAACCTGCTTGTAATCGGTATCCGAGAACGGATTGCTCCAGAAGGTAGGATCGTAATCCGGCATACTGGCCATCGCCACGACTTTGCCCGTATCGACCTCCATCGCTACGGCATAGCCCGCGACGGCGTTGACTCCTTTGTTGGCGTATGGATTGGAGCGGTAAGCCGGACCTTTTAGGGTCCCCAGATGGTCCATGATCGCCTTCTCGGTGGCAAGCTGGACGTTCTTGTCGATGGTCAGGAACAGGTTGTTCCCCTTCTCCGGCGGGATGACCGGGGGCGCTTCCGCGCTGCCGATAATTTTCTGCAAGGCGTTGACCGGATACGACTTCACGCCGTTTTTGCCGCGGAGCTCTTCCTGGTACATCAATTCAATGCCGTCATAGCCGACGTATTCCCGGTCCAGGTAGCCTTCCGTCTTCGTTTTATCCTTATAAAATTCAAGCCCGTTCTTCGCTTCCCTAGCCGTTGAAAACGGCCGCATGTACCCGACAAGCTGCACCGCAATCGTGTTCTCGCGATCGTATGTACGAAGGCTTTCCTCCATGATCTCGATCCACTTCAGCTCGTCACGATGCTCCAAAATAAATGCCATTTCCGCTTGGGTCAAATCGGTCTTGATCCGTCTCGGGACCGAGTAATAGCTCGGTTTTTTGGCCGTTTCCTGCTGGTTCAAATCGAAGCCGACATCCATTGCCTTGATAATCTCTTCCGCGGTCGGCTGCTTCACGTCCTTGTTGCCGTACTGGGTAAAAATATCCGCCAAGCGCTTGGCCAACGCAACCACTTGATCCTTGGGCTGATCCTGCTCGATCCGGAAGTAGAGCGACTGTGCCGATGTCGTATAGGCGATCGGAGCGTTTTGGCGGTCGAAAATATTGCCGCGAATCGGAGGGATCGGCGTATCGGCGTTGTTGATTTTGTCCTTTTCCGCGGACAGCTCTTTGCCTTCGACAAACTGCAGCATCGCCAGCCGCACGATCAGTACGGAAAACAGAAAAAACGTAAAGAAAAAGAACAGGTTGATCCTAGTCGTAAAATGACGGCGCTGGCTTCCGTCCTGCTTACTTGAGTCATCCATGCCGATAGGTTTCTTCATCTTGCTTGCGGCTCCTTCCTTCTAAAAATGGGTCCCCTATGCTACTTCGCGTCCTGCAGCAGCTCGCGCAGGGAAAGAATGCCGTCTCCGGTATGATAATCGTATCGCTTGATCTTCACCGCATCGATGCCGACTTGAGCAGGAGCCCAAATGTCGTTGCGCTCGTGGTCCCCGATGTACAGCACCTCTTCCGGTGCCAGCTTGGCGCGCTCCAGCGCCAGGCGGAAAATCGCCGGGTCCGGCTTCTCCAGACCAACCTCCGTCGAGACGATAACTGGATCGAAGTGATGCAGAATGCCCTTGTATTCCAAAATCGAACGCAAGGTCGGCGCAAAGTTGGAGATGATGCCGAGCCGAAGCCCCTTCTCCTTGAAAGCCGGCAGGCTTTCCTCCACATCCTCGAACAGCGCATACTGCTGCGGGGCCGTGAATAAATCGTAGAGCTCGTGGCTGCAGACGTGGATCTGCTCCTCCGTCCATTTTTCCTCTTCGACGCCCAGTTTTTTTAAGATATAATCGTACAGCTTCATCCAGAAAGCCCGGTCCGATTCCGGCGTGCAAGCTTCGAACGGGTCAAGCTGCTTCCCATAATAAAATAAACGAAAAGCTTCGGTAAAAAGTTCCCCGATTTGCTCTTGTCCCCGATGAAGAGAACGGCTCGCCAAAAACTGCTGCATGATGACCCGGGCCGCCGGAATCGTCATCAGCGTATCGCCGACATCGAAAAATATCGCTTTATATTGTGTTAACGGTTTGCGCAGCAATGATAAACCCACCTTTTTCAAACTTATATCTTCACAAGTGTATCATATTCGAGGAATTTATAGAAACGTACGGAAAAGGAAAAAACCGGTTCGTCGCTTGTGGCGGCCGTCCGGCTTCCGTTATTAGGCATCTTTAATATGCGTGTCCTGAAAGCGTGGCGGATTGAACCAATTGCCTCCGCTGGCCACCCAGGTGGAATCGAGCGGCACCCATTCGCTTTTTTCCTTCAGGTACACTTCGTTCCAAGCGTGGGGGCCGTAACCGCCCCGCCCGTCGTAACCGAGCCCGGTCACAACCTTGACGTCCAGGCCCACCGACCTCGCCATGACTGCGTACAGCCTGGAAAAGTCGATGCACACGCCCTTCTTGGTGTTAAACGTATCCTCCGGCGTCTGCTCTCTCCAAATGCGCTGCTCCTCGTACGCCTTCACTTTGTCCCAGTCGTACTTGATACGCGTACCGACCCAGCGGTACAGCAGTTTGGCTTTCTCTTCGTCGGTCTGCCCTTTGGCCGTCACCTGCTTGGCAGCTTCCGCAACATCCTGAGGAATGCGGGCATCCACGACCTCGTATTTCCGCTGTAAAATGTTGCCGAACTCCTGTTCCACGGCCCGCGTGAAAACCGGGAGCTGGTTAGCGAAAAAGTCGCCCGTCATCGGTCGGATCACTTCCGTCGCCCCTTTTTGAAAAAGGGACGAATCTTGAATATAAGCGGCCACCGGCGTCTGCGGGAACAGCGTCGTAACGATAAACAGCACGGCAATCATAATCATCCCCCGGCCAAATCCGGTCACCGAGCCGATGATACCGCCAATCAGACTGCTGAGCAGGGAGGGAGAAGCGACTCGTCCCCCGTTGGCGGGGTCCGCATTCGTCCGTTCCGCCAGCCAATCGTCCACCAGCGGATCGATAATACGGTAAACCAGCTGCTTAATCAAGCCGTATCCCAGAACAAACAGGACGCTGAACCGAAGCAGGGAAAAATCGCGCAGAGCCGTTGCGGCGGTATAATACAGCTGCTTCCAAAAGCCGAGCTCCTCGGACGGTATCGTCAGCCCAAGCCCTACAAGCCATACCTGCAGCTTGGGCGACAGCCATGAAGTCAGCTCCCAAGCGAGAAACAGGCTAAGCAGCGTAACCGCCCCTTCCGTTACCATGAGCGCGAGATGCTTCGCGGAGGAGGACGCCCCGCGAAGCAACCCCTGTACAATTGATACTACAAACAATACCGCGATGAGTACGGTAATCAAATTGATTTGCGCCAGCTTTGGCAGCTCGTTCACCAGCGTCCCCCTCCTTTCCTATCGAGATGCGTTCCAATGGCTTATTGGCCCGCGTTTTTCTTCGCTTGTTCAATGAATCCTTTCAGGGCGTCGTCCAGCTTCATCGTGAATGTTTGGTTCATAAAGGTAACTTGCACATCGCTCGAACCGGGTTTGCCTTCCAGCTTCACACTTTTGGTGCTAACGGTATACGAGCCGTCGGCGTTCTGGCTGTATTTCGCTTCTTTCACTTCGTCGGTAATCGCTTTGACCGCTTGATTCTTGGCTTCGGCGGCGACTTTCGCTCCTACCGTCGTACCGAGCTCTAAGAGCTGATCCTTGTAGCTGGCGCCATACCAGATAAGACCTGCCAGTATCGCGAGCACGAAAACCCATTTAATGACCGTTTTCACCACTTTGATGACAAGAAACAGCACAATCAGCGCCCCGACGAGCACATACCACCGCTCGGATAAAAAAGCCGTTATGAAATCCACTTTCCATCGCTCCCTAAAAATCCGTCTTCCATCCTATGTAAATCCCTTACAGCGGTTCTCCGCCCTTATCATACACCAGTTCTGCGTCACTCTTCATCTCTTTTTTTGCGGAGCTCGGCGAGCTTACGCTGGATTTCCGCCCCTTTGTCCTCTCTTCGCTTTGTTCGGCGCAGTGATCCTAACAGCCTCCACAGCGCCAGCACCAGAACGGCCACCAGCACGATTCGAATAAACATGTCCATCCGGCATCCCTCCTTTTGTCCGCCGGAACCCACGTTTCTTATACGCTAAACGATCCGGCACGTTGCAAAAACTTGTACTATCCCTTTGCCGGCAGACGTAAACGTATAGAGTAGCGGTAGACGGACGAACCCCATTATGGAAAGAGGTGATTTCATGAAAACCGCCGTATGGCTCTATCTGTTCATGTTCGTCGCCATTTTCGACCTGCATGCCCAGTACCCGATTCTTACTCCGTTTGCCGTGTCGCTGGGTGCGACGCCTTCGTTCATCGGGCTTATTCTCGGGGTCTACTCGATCACCCATTTGCCCGGAAACCTGATCGCCGGCTACGGCGTCGACCGCTATGGAAGCAAGGGCTTCATTGTGTTCAGCCTGATTGTAGCAGGAATCGTGCTCTTAATTCAATCCCGCGTCAGCGATCCGTGGGGGTTGCTCGTCATCCGTTCGATCAGCGGCTTCGTCCTGGCATTTCTATCGCCGGCCTGCTTGTCCCTGCTCGCCAAAATCGCCAAAAACCAGATTCAACAAAGCAAGCTGATGGCCGGCAACGGCATGGTGCATACCATCGCTTCCGTGCTCAGTCCGGCGGCCGGCGCATATCTGGTCTCGCAGCTTGGCTTTGCCAAATCGTTTACGTTTCTCGGATGGGGCCTCATCCTTACCGGCTTGCTGGCTTGGATCGGGGTAAAGGAACAGCGAAGCGAAAGCCCCGCCAATGCGGCGATTGCCGGTGAACACGCCCTTCCTTCTGCTTCTCAGGAGAATTTACCGGTCCCCGGCCAGGAAAATGTTCCTTGGCTTTTCTTCGTTGTTCCACTCGCGCTTTCTTGCTCCCAAGGCATTTTGTTTTTCGAGCTTCCGTTGATGAAAGAGGCGAGCAGCTCCATCATGACCTCCGGCGTGTTCTTTTCCGTCATTTCCATGGGGTCGCTGGTGACGCTTAGTTTACTGTTTTTGAACCGGATTTTCCCTTTTTACCGGATGTTGTTCGGCTGTCTTGCGCTGGCGTTCATTTTTTTCGGGATGTCCGTTCATTGGCCGCTGCCGCTCTACGCTTCGCTGTTTCTGATCGGGATGACCAAAGGTGTCATTTTTCCAGCCATCGCATCGCTGCTTGCAGCCCTTACTCCCGCAGACCGTTACGGGCGCGTCTTCTCGATTCTGTCGGTTTCGTACTCGATCGGTGCCTTTATCGGCCCGATTGTGGCCGGGCATACACGGACACAAGTATCCCCGTATTTCCTTGCTTTTCTCTGCCTTATGCTTGCGCTATCCTTGCTGCCTTCCCGTTCGTTCGCCGCTCCCGTGCGAGTTTGAGGGCCGCGGTTTTTCCGCTTTTCCAGATGAAATGAGAATCGTCTCGATATTCCCAATTCGGTATTTTATAGGAATTTAGTCACGAATTAATAGTCCAAAAGTAGCGATAACCCATTCGGAACGCAACTTTACTTCGCTCTCTGCCGTTTAAGATGCCGAGATGTTTCACTGCGGGCAGATTTGGGTAATGTTCAAAGTGCTGCCGTAATGGATCATTCTGCCATTGGCGCGACGGACATAAATGGCTCTGTCCGATTCGAAAACATCTAAATGATATCAAGTTCCGAACGAAGGAGGTGAAAATGCATTTGTCCAGGAAACCTGTTCAACGCAATAGTAATAACTCATTATTCGTCAAGGAAGATAGGAGTGAACCCTGCATGAAACCTGCTGTTCTTAAAAAGACAGCACAAGTGACCGTACTGATGCTCATCATCTCTGTTTTGGTTCCTGTGCTGGCGTTTGCCGCTTCAGGATTCAAAAACTTGAATTTTGATAGCAACGGCACGGTAACCGGTACGGTGTATTCCGATGTGTACAGCGTGAATGCTACCGTATACGCGTTTGATCCGAACGGAAATCGCATTGCCGTTTCCGACGCCACTTATGTTGACTACGATGTTACAAACAATGTGTATAACTACAAATTTACGGTAGCGGGCAGCACTTATGATTATGTCCGTCTGCAAGGTCCTTTCGGTACGTCGGTTGACGGAAAAACAACGATTACCGACTCCGTTTACCAATCCGTATACCGTAACAACGGCAGTAACCCTGGCGGCGGTTCTACTTGCTGCTCCGGCGGCGGAGGCGGCGGTGGAATCTGGGGTTCGGAAACGATCAACGTGAACTCTGACGGTTCCGTCGATGCCGACCAACTGAAAAATTCGCTCAAGAACTACGACAAAGTGACGCTGAAGCTGAACGGCGACATCGCCCTGATTCCGGCTAAAGCGCTTGTCGATTATGTAACGGATTCCAAGAAAGTACTGGTTATCGTTAACGACAAAGGTTCGTACATCATTCCGCTCAACGCGCTGAAGCTGCAAGACTTAGCTAGCAAGCTGTCGGTAACGACGGATGAGCTGAAGCTGAAAGTAACGATCGCCAAAGCAAGCGATACAACGAAGGACGGCGTTGACAAGGCTGCTAAAGCGCTTGGCGGTACGGTAGCCAGCAATGCTGTCGATTTCGATATCGTCGGCCTTGGCAAAGATCAGCAAACTGCTGCTCTGGACCTCGGCAACAACTACATCAGCCGGATTCTTCCGCTGAGCAAAGCTGTCGATTCGTCCAAAGCAACGGGTGTTCTTTACAACCCGACAACGGGTAAACTGAGCTTTGTGCCTGCTGTCTTCTCTTCGACGGACAGTAAAAACGAAGCGACGTTGAAACGTAACGGCAGCAGCATTTATGCCGTAATCGAGTTGGATAAAACCTTCTCCGACATCAACGGCCACTGGGCTGAAAGCTACATCAAACTGCTGGCTAACAAGCTTGTCGTTGACGGGGTAACCGACACGACATTCCAGCCGGAGCGTAATATTACTCGTGCGGAATTCGCAGCACTGGTAGTTCGTGCGCTGGGTCTGGATACGAACAGTGGCAGCAGCACGTTCAAAGACGTTGCAGCTAGCGACTGGTACGCAAGCGTTGTAGCGGCAGCGGCCAATGCGAAGCTGGTTGACGGCTACGAAGACGGTACGTTCCGTCCGAACGCTACGATCAACCGCGAAGAGCTGGCGGCTATGGTCGTGCGCGCTCTGAACTATGCTGGTGCGAAACCGGACGTCTCGGCTGATAAACAAACTCAGCTGTTGGCGAAATTCAAAGACGCAAGCAAAATCGTATGGGCGAAGAACGAAATCGCCGCTGCGATTGATGCCGGCATCATCGACGGCATGACGGACGACACGTTGGGTGCCCGCGATACGGCGACTCGTGCACAATCCGCAACCATGCTGAAACGTCTGCTCTCTAAAGCAAGCTTTATCAACAACTAATTGTATAACGCATCATGAACCACTCTCCATGAAAAAGGGCCGTTTCTTTTGTCTCTCGCAGACAAGGGCAACGGCCCTTTGTTAACGAAGATATCTTCCTCAGCAAAGGGGACAATATGGATTTTAATGAATATATGGCATTTGTCAGAAAATGCAGTCAAGAGCCCATCCAAGAACTTACTGAATTAGACTTTTATGAATTAGAGAAAACTTTAGATACAAAATTGCCAGTGGAATTTAAGTCCTATTATTTGGAGCATAATGGTAATCACTCTGTTCCGGATGAATGTTATTTGTTTTTTCCGATAAAATACGGATTTTCTATCGAACGGCGATTAGAAGTTTATGCAAAACAAGGTATTCACTTTGAAAAAAAGATACCGTTTGCTGGGGATGGATACGGACATACGTATTTTTTGTCATTGGAAGATAACAGCTTTGGAAAAGTACTATTTTTTCAGCATGAAACCGAAGATCATCAGGAATATAAGGTCGTTGCAAATAGCTTTTCAGAATTTTTGATTTCTTTTGTATCCAAAGGAAAGACATTTGTGAGGTAAACTGATTGGCCTTGGTTCCCTAAGATTGCCCCGTCGTCCATTACAGACGGCGGGGTTTTCTGTATCCGTCTTACGCCTCGTCCTCAAGCTCATCAGCCTGCTTTTCCTCTACTATTCCGAACGACGCTCCTGTCGATTCTTCTGCCGTATCTCCGGCCAGCTTCCGACATTTCCTGGGAAATGTAAACACGAAGGGATTGGATCGGACAGCGAAAGGGGATATACTACAAGAAAGAAATTCATTGCAGGAACGGAGGCAATCGATGTCTATCGCGATTATAGTGGAAGGAAAAAATGACAAAAGCAGGCTTCGCCGCCTGCTGACAGAGGACATCATCATCGTTTGTACCTTCGGATCGCTGAATACGGATCGTTTGGAAGAGTTGAAGAAAAAAATCGGAACGTGCGATGTGTACCTGTTTACGGATAATGACCCTTCGGGCAAAAAGATACGCGCCATTCTCCGGGATACGTTTCCAGATGCCGAACAAATTTATACGCGGCGCGGCTATGCCGGCGTCGAAGGCACACCGGACGAGTATCTTATTCAACAATTGGAAAAGGCCGGGCTGGAGGAGTTTATTATCTATCCCCCGATGATCCCGACCTTTGAGAAGTTCTAATTTATAAATTTTATCAAATAAATAACCAGCGTCACCGTAAAAATGCTGAAGATCGTTGAAGAAAACACAGCTTGCGACGAAAATTCCGGCTCATTGTCATATTCGACGGCAATGAGCACGCTGCTCAGCGATGTCGGCACCGCGCAGGACAGCACAAGCGCCTGCGCCATGACCCCTTCGATCCCCATGAGCACGACGATCAGAAAACCGACGGCCGGGCCCACACAGAGCCTCAGCACATTCGACAGCATGACATCCGTCAGCTTGAACGTCCATTTCATGCTTCCCAATTGTACCCCGAGCGTCAAGAGAGCGGTTGCGATAAACGCGTCCGATACATAATTGATCGGCGCATACACCGGTCCCGGAATAGGAATGTGCAGCCCCTTCATCAAAAACGCAATCGGAATGATATAAATAACCGGCAGCGTTAGTATCGTGCGGAGCGTCTGCCTCGGGTCGTTGCGCTTCGAAGCATTAACGGCATAAATGCCATATGTATTCGGCAGCAGGCTCTGCATCATCATAATGATGATCTGAATCGACAAGGTGAATGCGTCTCCGACAAACACAAGCTGATTGAGCGGAATCGCATAGTTCGCGCTGTTGTAAAAAATAACGCTGTTGCGCATCGCCGGGATCATCCCGTCCTTATATCCCCGCAGACGGATGACGACTTCCATCAAAAGAAACATCGCGGCAAAGAACAGGACGAAAAACAGCAGCGTTTGTCCGAGAACAGCCAGCGACAGCGACGATTCGTATAACATTTTGAATACGAGCGCCGGGGAGAACAAGTAAAAATTTAATTTGGAAAGCGTCTTGATATCGAGCTTGAATGCCCGGTACAAAATGACGCCTATCGCAATCATGATGGTCAGCGGAATAACATTATTGAGCAGGATGTGCGTAAAATAAGCCATGTCAAATCGATGCCCCTGACGCTTGCTTAGGATTCCTTGCTAACCTGAATTAAATCGTTTGCGATTCCTTCGATATCGATGTTTTCGTCGTTGCCCGAATAATAGGTGCGCACGTCGCCTTTACCGTCGACCAGCAGAAACAAGTTCGTATGCGTAAAATTGCCGGTTTTCGGGTCTTTAGCTACAAGGACGTCAAACTTCTTGGCAAGGTCCGCCGTATAAGCCTCGTCGCCGCGCAGGAAATACCAGCCCTTATAATCCGGATGAAAGCGGCTGGAAAATTCCTTGAGCCGTTCAGGCGTATCTCTCGTCGGATCGAAGGTGATGGATAAAAGCGCCGTCTTTGTGCCGAACACACCTTTTTTCACCAATGCGTCCTGAATTTTGGACAGGTTGTAAGTCGTCGGCGGGCAGACGTCAGGACAATACGAAAAATAAAAATAAACCAGCTTCGCTTTTCCTGCCGTATCGGCTAACGTTACCGTCTTGCCGTCCAAGTTTTCCAGCGTGAAGTCCGGCGCCTTCTTAAGCACCCCGATTTTTTTCTCCGGACCTTTCACCAGCATATAAGCCAATGTTGCGATCAAACCAACCAGCAGTACCATGACAACGATTTTAAAACCGGTTTTCTGCATACCCTTGCCCACCTTCCCATTATTCAAAAAATAAATCCCAAGGCCGGGGCCAAGGGATTGTCATCCACCGTTTTGCACCGTCCGCAAATACCCTACGGTAATGGAGTGGTGCTGATAACCATGATGATATACAGCAAGGTCAAATAGTTAATGGAGTAAATAAACATTTTTTTGGCCCATTGCACTTCATCCTTTGCTTTGAACCCTTTAAGGCTCAAGAACGCCCAGTACAAGCCCATAAGCGTTGCCCCATAGAAGTAAAGCTCTCCTACGTAACCGAGCCAGTACAGCAAAAGCGAAACGGGTACGAGCAGCACGATATAGCGGATCATCGCCATTTTGGTAATGTACGTCCCTTTGACTACCGGCAGAAGCGGGAAGCCAGCTGCGCGGTACTCTTCCATCCGACGAATGCCAAGCGCCCAGAAGTGCGGTGGCTGCCACAGGAACATAATGCCGTACAGAATAAGCCCCGCGGCATCGATCTGCCCTTGGACGGCACAATAGCCAAGCAGCGTAGGCATCGCGCCGGAAAAGCTGCCGACGAATGTGCTCCATACGGATGACCGTTTAAACCATGCGGTATAAATCCACACGTAAATAAATAAACCGAGCAAACCAAGCAGAGCGGTAAGTGGATTCGTTAAGAACCACAGCACCGATAGGCCGAGAACGCCGAGCACGATGCCATACCATAATACGGTCTGCGGAGCAATGCTGCCTACTGCGGTAGCACGCTTTTGCGTCCGGGTCATCTTCTTGTCCATGTCCCGGTCCAAATAGTTGTTCAGCACGCAGCCGGACGCCATCACCAACACGGTACCGAGCAGCATATATATCAATTTATCCCACTGGATATGCCAGCCGGAAGCGACCCAAAAGCCGCCAAATGCCGTAATCGCGTTAGAAAATAAAATGCCGGGTTTGGCGAGATTCACAAAATCTCTCCACGTCACAGGCGAGTTGACAGCGGTATCCGCCTCAACATCTGTCGTCTCTACGCCCATCCCCAAGCTTGCCTGTTTTTCCACCTCTATGCAACCCCCTTGTGTGAGGAATTCGAAATTAATTGTGATTTCCTTCACTCTTAAAAAGATCCTCTTTATCATAACAACCTGCGGACCTTTTGACAACAACGGATGGCGTTGTTCAAAATATTGTCGAATCCCCCATCTAGAGACAATAGCTGCTGTGCGCTGGAGACACCGAACATTAAGCGTATATTTTTTTGCATATCATCGGAAAATACAAGGAGCGGTCACGGTCATCCGGAACTACCCGAAAAACACACAAAAAATGCCTCCGGGAAAGACCGGAGACATTGACCGGAATTACTTGGAACCCTCAACGTTTCTTACCAAACACGCACGCTACCGCTCGACGCGGACGGGAAACTTGGCAAGAAATCCTCTCTGCCCGAGGTTTTCACTCAAGCTCCATTGTTCGGGCAAAATCAGCCGGGAATACCGCTTCATAAATTCGGCCAAGCCGATGCTTGCTTCCATCCTCGCGAGAGGCGCGCCCAGACAGAAATGGGTCCCTTTGCCGAACGACAAATGCTGCTGATTATTCGCCCGGTTCAAATCGAACTGCTCCGCTTCAACAAAATGTTCCTCATCGCGGTTGGCCGAGCCGATCCACGCGATAATCGATTCCCCTTCCTTCATTTCCACACCGAACACATTCGTATCCTGCGCAACTCTGCGCATCATGAACTGGGCGGGCGAGCGGTAGCGCAGCACTTCTTCCACCGCCTTCGGAATGAGCGATAACTCCTTCCTGAGCAGCGGGTAAGCGGCAGGCTGGTCAATCAGGAAGCAATAGAACGCATTGGAGATCAGCCTCGTCGTCGTCTCGTTCCCGGCAAAAAGCAACCCAATACCAAAATGAATAATTTCTTCGTCGCTCAAACGCTCCCCTTCGAGCTCGGCGATCGTCAAATCCGAGATGATGTCATCCGTCGGACGGCTTCTTTTTTTCCCGATGATAGGCAGCAAGTAGTCTGCCATTTCCTTCAGCGCCCGCGACCTTTCCTTCACGCTTTCGGCATAGGTGTCGCGGCTGCCCGGTGAGATAATGGCATCCGACCACAGCTTGAATTGCTTCCAATCGCTCGCCGGAACGCCCAGCAGCTCCGCAATGACGGTCACTGGCAGAGGAATGGCCAGATCGTAGACAAGATCGATCGTATCCTGTTCCCGGATTTGATCCAGCCAGTATTGCGCCACCGTAACAATTCGCGGTTCCCATGTCTTAAGCGACTTTGGGGTGAACGCTTTGGCAACCAGCCCCCGTCTTTTGGAATGCAGGGGAGGGTCCATTGAGGTCAGGCTTCTCTCTTCCTTTCCTATAACCGGGAACGACGACAGCTTCCGGTCGTTTTTGCTGGAAAACAATTGATAATCGGATAATACCCGCTCCACGTCCCGGTATAAAAAGACATTCCAGACTTTCTGCTTCGGATCGAAATAAACCGGATGGCTCGTTCTCATCTCCCGATACCACGAATACGGCTCAAACCGATGCTCCTCCGTGCTGAACCCGGTAATCTCATCGGGGTAAACGATCTTTTCCACGACCTCCACACTTACCACTCCCTTCGTTTTTTACAAACAAAAACAACGACGGACGAATGACGGGCCTGCCATGATGAAAGATGGTTTAAAACAAAATTATTAAGTAATGAAAGTTTATTCATGACTAATTATATTAAATTAGGTTATATTTGTAAATATCAGAACTTCTTACTACCTTAACACCGCGTCGTGTATGCCTTTTTCTTCCGCCATCAACTTACGGGCCTGCTCAAAATGGCCAAAGCAACTGCGGCTTAGCGTCAAGGATTCAGGTACGCCATGCAGCAGGATTTCGTAATTGCCCGGCGTAATCAGATCGGCGCAAATTTTTTGAATATATCTTACGTTGACCAGCTGGCTTTTGTTGCACTGGAAGAGAAGCGGCGAAGTCGCCGCATTCAGCTCTTTCAGGGTGGAGGAGGTATGAATCGTCTGCACCGAATTCGAATCCGTCCATTTGATCGAAATCTGCTTGTAGTCCTTGGAGATGTAAACAATTTTCTCCTCCTTGACGTAAAGCTCCCGCTGGATGTTTCGCCCATCCAAATCGCATATTTTTTGCTTGCAGCGGATCAAGCGTTCGTCGTTCGATCCGGCAGCGGGCGACTGCTTTCTTTTCTGCATCAGATGCTTCTTGGCCTTCTCCAAGCTTTTCTTAAACCGTTCGGAGGTTACGGGCTTCAGCATCAGGGAGAGCGAGTCGATTTCAAAGCTTTCCTCCGCATACTTCATGTCCGTGAGCGCCGTGACCACAATAATGCAAGGATCGTACCCCTTCGCCTTAATCAGTCGGCAAGCCATCAGACCGGAAATATCGTCCAGGTTAATATCCGTAAGGATGAGGTCCGGCTGCAGCTCGACATACTTGTCCACCAGCTTGCTGCCCGATGACACCGTATCGAGGACGATGAGATGATGTTCTTCGGCGAATCGAATTAAAAGCTGCTTTTGTGCAAAATCGTCTTCCGCAATTAAAGCGGTCAGTTGTTCCCCTTGATTCAACGTCCGGCTCACCACCTTATGGATCGTTCATTGGATTGTCTAAATGTGGATTTTGAACATAAACGTAGCGCCTGCGCTTTCAAAATCTTCTACCCACAGCTGCCCCTTATATTTTTGCACCAGCTCCTTGACCACTTGCAAGCCTAGGCCCTCGTGCTTAAGCTTTGTGGAATAGCCCGCGCTTAGAAGCTGGGGCAGCTCCTCATCGCCGATCTGCCTCCCGCGATTGGATACTTTGAAGTACAGCAAACGGCCCGCAGTCCAAGCGGCAACTTGCACCAGACGTTCCTCCACCGGCAGCTTCATAGTCTCGTCAAACGCATTGGATATTAAATTGGTTGCGATGCGGATCAAATCGAGCGATTTCTCTCCGTTCAGCTTCAGATCGTCCGTGACGGCGATGTCATGCTCCAGCTTCACCTTTTGCTTGATCGCGCCGCTGACTGCGAATTGTACGATGGCCGATAGCGTCGGATGCCGGATCACAACGACATCTTGAATTTCAACGACTTCCTTCACCCACGCTTGCGTTACTTTTTCCAGCTCGTCGTATTCCTTCTTTTGCACATGTGCGTGAATGGCATTAACAATATTGCCGACATCGTGATTTAACCCGCGGATGGCGGTAAACAAGCTGTTCATATTTTCAAGATAAATTTTCTCGGCGGAAATGACAGCCGCTGCAAGCTTGCTTCTCCGGATCAAGACCAGCACGAACGCCCCAAGCATCAGGAAGGAGACGGCACTGATCGTAAGTAGCCGCTCCGATTGCCGGTCAAGCTCGCTCTGAATATAGCTGTAATCCGAGACAAGGCCGATCACCAGCGGTAGCCCGGTTTCGATAGGCACAAAGCTTTTGATCACGTCCCTTCCTTGAACGTTTGCCTGATAGCTGATCGTCTTTTTATCCTGGTATGCCTGTCCGATCAGCTCCACATCATCGTCTGAGTGCATGGTATACTGACCAAAAAAGATCTGACGTTTCGGATAAGGAATAATCAACCGGTTATTTTGCTTGACTTCATAAATTCCTTTTCCGACACGCTCGGCATTGAAGCCTGTGATTTCGATCAGGAATGGTTTTTCTTTCTGCAGACGTTCGATCATGTCCATGTAAGAAGCCAACGACACATATTCCTCCATATCCTCCTGCCTGTAGTACGGGTTGATCATATAGTCAGTCTGGCCGTCATGATAGTAACCGAATTTATGGAGCGCGGTCGGGTCCGAGGATGAAAAGTCCACAGGCCCCGACCAATAATGGGGAAGCGCGTAGCCTTCGGAAACTGAGACGTTTTTCTCGTCCAACAGTTGGTTGAAGGCGAGAAACCAAAAA
This sequence comes from Paenibacillus elgii NBRC 100335, assembly GCF_004000865.1. Classification (GTDB taxonomy): domain Bacteria; phylum Bacillota; class Bacilli; order Paenibacillales; family NBRC-103111; genus Paenibacillus_G; species Paenibacillus_G elgii. Next base: position 183,715 of record NZ_BIMB01000002.1, read on the forward strand.
TCGGCAAATTGTTTGGAAGATATGTTCCGTTGAGCGGGATTGGAGGAGCGCAGAGCTACGATATCGTCTCCCCTGCGCTGAAATAGCGTAATATCCGACACACCCAGTTCCTTGCTTAGTTCCGACAGCTCCTTATTGCTCACCTGATCCAAACGCGGAGGCAGCTTGCTTTGTGCAAGTATGGCCGCCAGACGCAAATTTTGCGCCAGCAGCTTTTCGGCGTAGTCGACGGACCGCAGGGAATGCTCGAAATAAACTTTGATATTGCTCGAGAAGCTTTCCACTTCATTATAGTGATTATTCATTAGCATTTGTTTCGTCGTATAATAGTAAATGACGTTGCTCAAAGCGAGCAGACACGTTACAGGTACGACAAACCACAAGATAAAGGACGTCCGAAGCTTCATGTTTATTTCTCTCCCTGCCGATGCAGTGCGGCCAACGTTCTAACAGAAACAAGAAGGCAATACACATGATTACCGTATCATTCTAATATTTTCCTTAACTTACATAATAAACTCTTTATTACCGCCGTTCAATAACGAAGTTTTTCAATCGGCGGACGGCTCGGGCGAATTTTTCGTTCCGCATTTGATTGTGTTATCATGAAATAGATTGAAAGTTGTCCAAGGAGGGAATTTGAATATGACCGCGATTCAGCGAAACAGCGACACTACGGTGTTGAACAACGGCGTCCGCATGCCATGGCTCGGACTGGGAGTCTGGAAAACCAAGGAAGGCGACGAGGTCGTCCATGCCGTACAGCATGCGCTGGAAGCCGGTTACCGCTCCATCGATACGGCTGCCGTCTACGGCAACGAAGCCGGGGTAGGCCAAGCAATTCAAGCCAGCAGCATTCCGCGCGACCAACTGTTCGTCACGACGAAAGTATGGAACGCGGATCAAGGCTATGACAGCACGCTTCGGGCTTTCGAGGAAAGCCGGCGGAAGCTGCAGCTCGAGGTCATCGACCTGTACCTCATCCACTGGCCGGGGAAGGACAAATATAAGGAAACTTGGAAGGCGCTCGAAAAGCTGTATAAGGACGGACTCGTTCGGGCGATCGGCGTCAGCAATTTCAAAGTGCATCATCTGGAGGATTTGCTGCAGGATAGCGAAATCGTTCCTGCGGTGAACCAAGTGGAGTTCCATCCGCTTCTGATTCAGCAGGAGCTGCGGACGTTCTGCAAGGAGCACAAGATCCAGCTCGAAGCTTGGAGTCCGCTGATGCAGGGCAATCTCGATCTGCCGCTGCTGAGCGAGCTTGCGGGCAACTACGGCAAAACGCCGGCGCAGATCATTCTCCGCTGGGATTTGCAGCACGGGGTGGTCACCATTCCGAAATCCATTCGCGAAAGCCGCATCCGCGAGAATATCGATGTCTTCGACTTCACTTTGTCCGACGAGGATATGGCTCGTCTGGACGGCCTGAACCAAGACCATCGCTTCGGTCCGGACCCGGATCATATTGATTTTTAGTTCGGGAAGAGCCCTTGTGAATCGAGGGCTCTTTTTGCATCTGCGTAGGAAAGGAAGATGTTTGGTAATGACGTCGATTTCCCCGACACGGGACATACTCAAGCTATCCGAAACGGATATTTCCGGTCTTATTGCGCTATCCGAATCGGTCGGGTGGGATTATGCCGAGCCCGAGCTGCGAACAGTGCTGGCTTCGGGCACAATCTACGGGATCAAAAATAATCGCGGGCAAATCGTCGCGAGTGCGGCCATTATCCCTTACGGACGGCAGCTTGCTTCTATCGGCCTAGTTATCGTACATCCGGAATATAGACGGCTCGGCTTGGGGCAAGCGTTGATTCAAACGTGCATAACTACCGTAAGTCCGGATACGATCATCCAACTGATCGCGACAAAAGAGGGCGAGCCTCTGTATGAAAAGCTCGGCTTTCAAAAAGCAGCCCGCGTCTGCAAGCTGCTATGCGAGCGGTATCGGCCGCCCTCTTGGAGCTCGGTGCGCGAGGCTGTCCGCTTTATCCCCATGACACATGAACATATTCCGGAGGTGATCGAGCTGGACCGCCGCTCCATCGGGGCCGACCGTTCCCGATTCCTGCAAACCCGGATTAAGCAAGCAGAGCATTCTTTCGTCGCCCAAGCCCCGGACGGCACGATCGCAGGATTCGGTTTAAGCATCCAAGGGCCGGTCCATCTAACGTTAGGTCCGATAACGGCACCGAACGACTATACCGCTCTTGCTCTCGTCGATTCTTTGGCAAACGGGCATCCGGGTAAATTAAGGATCGACGTTGCTGCGGAACATCCTACTTTTCCCCCGCTATTGGAAGTGTGCGGCTTCATCAACGTTGCCGAACCGCCTGTCATGGTCCTGCACTCACCGTGTTTGCCGCCCCGGAACGGAAACCTTTACAGCATTGCGGCGCAGATTTTCGGTTAGCCCGCTTTCTTTCGGGCTGCATATCATCGCTCTCCAATTCCAAAAAAAATCCGTCACCAAACATTCGCCCACACCATAGTATGAATGGTGTGCTCCAGCCCAGTCGAGACCCAAATCAAGCGAAGTTTGAAGGAGGATTATGAGCGATGTATAACAATCCGAACAAAGCAGTACCGACTCCATACGGCGCCGGTTACCCAAGCCCCGGCTTTGCCCCCGCCCCGATAGGGGGGCAGCCTACGGCGCAAGCGGTGCCGCCGATGATTCCGGCAGGCTCTTCGATTACCGCAGCAGGACAGCCGATACCGTTGGCAGCCGCGCCGACCACCCCCGGGCAACTGCCGATGGAGCAGTCCTTCATCGAAAATATTTTGCGCCTCAATCTGGGTAAGGTCGCTACGCTGTATATGACGTACGAGAACAACACCCAGTGGAACGCCAAAATTTTCAAAGGACGTCTGGAAGCCGCCGGCCGCGACCATATCATCATCAGCGACCCTAAAACCGGCATGCGCTATTTGCTGCTGATGGTCAATCTCGACTACATCACGTTTGACGAACCGCTTCAGTATACTTACCCGTACGGCGCACATCCGCTGCCGGGACGTTAAGCGCAAGAAAGACCGGGTCCTGCCAGGCAGCGGGGTCCGATCTTTTTTTTCGCGTACGAATGCGGGGATTATGCGCGGGAATCCGCGACTCCGGCGCTTCTCCGCTTCAGCATCACGGCCTGGAACACCAGGTACAGCACGAACAGCGCAAGCACCAGCCCGACGCCGTAGATCGACGTCTCCACACTTGTTCCGGCAGCGGTCGCCTGCGTATACGCCCGCACGCCTGCGAACATCAGGACGTTCTCGAACAAGTTTTGCACGGCAATCGTTTTGCCTGCGCCGATCTTCGGGTTGCCCACCTTCTGCAGCACCGAGTTCAGCGGTACGACGTAGACGCCCCCGGCGAAACCGACCGCCAGCAAAATGAACACCGTCACGTACAAATTGCCCAGCATCGGGAAAACGAGAATGAGCACGACCATCACGACGCCGTACAGATAAGCGTTCAAGTACTTGTGCGCCGGGATCAGCTTGGGAGCGGTCAAGGCTCCGACCATGATGCCGATCGCCGTGACCGCAATCAGCATCGAAATCTGATCGACCCCGTGAATGCCCAGATGCAGCGGAATCCAGGAGATGACCGCCACGCGAATGACCGACGACGTCATCCAGAACGAGCTGGTGCCGATCAGGCAATAGCGGGCCGTCCGGTCCCGGAATAGCCGGGCGATGTCTTTAAAGAACAAGATCGAATCTTTAACGTAATGAATGCTCGGGTTCCCTGCGACCCGCGGAATCGAAAGCGACAAAAGCAGCGCGGTCACGTACAGCAGCAGACAGGCGACGATGCACACTGTCAGCGACTGCTTCGCCAGAATGCCTCCGCCCACCGTACCGGCCAGAATGGCGATGATCGTATAGCCCTCGATCTTGGCATTTGCCTTGAGCAGCTCGGAATCGAGCTGCTTCGCGTCCGTGGCGGAGCGGCTCAAAATTTCGCCGAGGATGCCGTACTTCGCCGGACTGTACACGGCTGCGCCGATTCCGATTACGGCGTAGCTTAAGGCAGGCTCGAGACCGAGCAGCAGCCCGACGATCCCGAGCGCTTTCAGCGCGTTGCCGATCAGCAGCACGACCGACTTCGGATGCTTATCGGCGAAGCTGCCGACGAACGGCGCCAGAACGACGTAAGCGAACAAAAAGGCTTGCTGCACGTTGCCGATATACGATTCGGGATACGCCTTGGCCCGCAGCATCTCAATGATCGCGAACAAAATGGCGTTATCGGCGAACGCGCTCCAAAATTGTGAGACGAGCAGCGCATTGATCGGCTTGAGTCTGAATTTGTTCCACAGGTTCATACGGCGTTCGCTCCTTCGTCTGCCGCCGGCTCTTCAGCCAGCTTCTTGAGTGCCACATAATCCGGCTTGCCGCTGCCCAGAATCGGCAGCTTCTCGACCCGCACCAGCTTGGACGGGGTCATGAGTTGAGAATGCCCGTGATCTTTTACGAATTGCTTGATCGTTTGAATCTGATGCTCTTCCTGGGTCACGAACAGAATGATGCGTTCGCCCTTACGGCTGTCCGGCACGCTGACTGCGGCAACGTTCGCGTCCCGGTAGCAGCTTGCCGCAATCTCTTCCACTTGGTTCAAGGACACCATCTCGCCGCCGATCTTCGCGAACCGCTTCACCCGGCTCACGATCGTCACAAAGCCGTCTTCGTCGAGCTTCACCACGTCTCCGGTATCGTACCATTCAGGGCATGCCTTAAAGCCCTCTTCATGAAGCAGGTAGCCCTTCATTAAGTTCGGGCCCTGAATCAGCAGCTTGCCGCCTTCCAGCCCCGGCACCGGCTCCAGCTTATATGCGATGCCCGGGAGCAGTTGGCCGACCGTGCCTTTGCGGTGCCACATCCGGGTGTTCATCGCCACGACCGGCGACGCTTCCGTCGTGCCGTAGCCTTCCACCGGGCACACATGGAACTTGTCGACCCACAGCTGCCGGACTTCGTCCTTCAGCTTCTCGGCTCCGGCGATCACGCAGCGAAGAGATTGAAAATCGTACGGATGCGCCGCTTTGCCGTACGCCGCCAGAAACGTCGAGGTGCCGAACAGAAACGTCGCATTTCGATCGTAGGCCAGCTCCGGAATGACTTTGTAGTGGAGCGGGCTCGGATACAGGAACACCTTCACGCCGTTCAGCACCGGAAGCACTGTCACCAGCAGCCCAAGGCTGTGGAACATCGGCATTGCGTTGAAAAAAACGTCCCGAGCGTTAATATCCATCACTGTGCGGGTCTGCTGCATGTTCGCGTACAGGTTCGCATGGTCCAGCACGACCCCTTTGGGGACGCTTTCGCTGCCGGAGGTGAAGAGCACGATCTCGGTATTGTTCACCTCCGCCTTCCGCTTGAGCAGATAATCCCCGAAGCCGGACAGCTTATCGCTCATACGGAGCGTATCCTTCATGTCTTCCAAATACAGCACGCGATACCGTTGACCGAGACTTTCGATCACCGGCGTCAGCTTTCCCTTATCGACGAACTGTCTGGAGGTCAGAATCGTGCGGACGGAAGCGGTTTCGCAGGCGATGCGCATGTTCTTTTCCCCGGCCGAAAAGTTGAGGATCGCCGGCCGTTTATCCAGCTTGAACAGCGCGAACAATACAAGCAGATGGGCGGCGGAATTCGGCAGCAGGACGGCGACGCCCGGCTCGTCTTTCAGCTCGGCCTCAAGCTTTCTGGCAAAGACGTAGGAAGCGGTCAGCAGCTTTTTATACGTAAACGTCTGGCTTATATCCTCGCACACCGGGAAATTGTACCCGTGATGCTTGCCGGCGGTCAGCAGTTCGTTGAACAGGTTGATCCCGGTCTTCACCCGGCTGCTCACCAGCTCGGCCTCCAGCTTCTTCTGGATTTGCGCCGCAGCGCGTTCCTTTTGCGATTTCATCGACTGGGTGCGGTCGTAATCCAAGGTAAACGGATCACCGATCTGCACGGTCACCTTGGGGAACCACACCTGCCGGATTTTGTGCTTCAGGTAAGAAAATTTCGACCGTTCCGGGCCGTTCAAGGCAATCGGGTACAGCGTCGCGCCCGTGCGGAGTGCAATGTAGCCGACGCCGCTGTATATTTTCATGAGCGAGCCGCCGCTCGCGGTATTGACGCGCCCTTCCGGGAATACGAGGAGCGGAGCCCCTTTTTGCACCGTCTTGACCATCTGCTTCACGGAGTACGGATTCATCGGATCGACGGCAATATGCTTGCGCAACCGGATCAACGGGGCGAACCTTTTGGCAATGCGCGTATTCACGACGAACGTCACTTCCTCCGGCAGCCGCGTAGCAAGCAGCGCCGCATCGATCAGCGACAGATGATTCGGGATCAGAATGGTCGGTTTGCGGAAATCTAGCTTTTCCAAACCGCTGAATCTCGCTTGAAATAACAGGTTGAGTACGATTCGGGCCAACCATTTTACCAATACCATAGCCATTCCCTCCGTCGGTGCTTTATGTTTTTTGCGATTAGTTCCTAGCACCTGGTCTTAAATCTTATTGTACGCGAATTTGACAAAGCGGGTAGTACTAACTTTGCGTAGTACCTGAAGCGTACTGCATCCTATTCCGGACGAATGAAAAAAGAAGCGCCTCTAACCGCTTTCGCCGCAAGAGGTGCTTCCTCTGTACAATGGACCGATCAATTATGCATTCAACGGACTGCGCTCCTCCAGCGAGGCCAGCTCGATCACGGTCAACGCCTTTGCAACCTCGGCCCGCGCGTCTCCCGGATTCGACCATTCCCGGGTATAGCCGAGACAGCTGCATACGTACAGCGTGCTGCCGAAGGTTTGGCTTTTCCGGTAATGCACATGGCCGCAGACGGCCAGCTTCACGGAGGAAGCGTACGATTCGATCAGCTTCCCGTACTGCTCGCTTCCGAGAAAGGCGTTAAAGTAGCCCCACACCTCGGGCGCGTACGGAACGGTAAAATAACGGTGCGGCAGCACGTGGATCATCACGATGACCTTCTTGTCCCGAAGCGCACTTAGCTGCTTGTCCAGCTTCTGCACGAAATAATCGCAGACCTCCGTCGTCGGCCGGTCCCACAGGGCAAACAGGCTGTCCTGCCACGTCCGCTCGCCGAGCGACATCCGGTCAAATTCCTCCTTCGTGTAGCGGTCTGCGCCGAACGAGTAATCGTACCAGCCGATATCTCCGACGACGGCCCATTCTTCGTTGATCATGTAAGCGCCGTTCGCGAGGTTCCCCTCGAACGCCTGCAGCTCGCGGTACGAATCCCACGCCGTACGTTCCGGGTCGTGGATGTTCCACAGATCATGATTGCCCGGGACGAACAAGCATGGGATGGATAACCGCTCCCGGATGTACCTGAGCGTCTTCAACGTCGTGGCGCTGTTGTTGGAAATGTCTCCGCCGATCAGCAGCAGATCCACCTTCTGCGCAAGCGCCGCTTCACAGAGCGCCTCCTCGACCGGAACGGAGCAGCCGGGGTTGTTGGTATCGATATGCAAATCCGACAAAATGCCGATGTTCAAAAGGGTTCCCTCCTTGTTCACCTGTAGGCTTGGGCGGATCGGATGGTGATGGCGGCTTAGGCAAGCTGCGCCCCTCTGCTCCGCCGCCAACCAATGCTGCTTAAGTCAGCAGGCAGCGAGCGTAATGATCCGGGCCGACGGACTTCCACTCCGGCGGCACGAGGGCGCATTCCGCCACCGCCTGCGGACAACGCGTGTGAAACGGGCAGCCCGCAGGCGGATGAAGCGGGCTCGGCACCTCGCCGCGGAGCACGATGCGCTCGCGCCGCTCCCCGTCACGGACGGACGGAATCGCCGAGATCAGCGCCCGCGTGTACGGATGTACCGCGCTGCGAAACAAGGTTTCGGCCGGCGCAAGCTCGACAAGCGTGCCCAGATACATAACGGCGACCCGGTCGCTCATGTACTGCACGACGTTCAGATCGTGCGAGACGAACAGCGTGGTCAGCGCGAAGCGCCGCTGCAGCTCCTTGAGCAAATTCAAAATTTGCGACTGCACCGACACGTCAAGTGCGGACACCGGCTCGTCCGCCACGACGAAGGATGGGCGCAGCATGAGCGCCCGGGCGATGCCGATGCGCTGCCGCTGGCCGCCGCTCAATTCGTGGGGATACCGGGCGGCATAGCTGCGGTCCAGCCCTACGGTCTCCAGCATGTCGCGGGCTTGCTGCCTGCGCTCGGCGCTTGATCCGGTCCGGTGGACGCGAAGCGGCTCCTCCAGAATCGAGCCGATCGTATGCCGCGGATTGAGCGACGCGTACGGGTCTTGAAAGATGAGCTGAATGTGCTTGCGCATATCACGTATTTCGCGGCCTCGCAGCGTGGCCAGCTCCCGTCCGCGAAAGCGGATGGACCCGGAGGTCGGCTCCAGCAGCCGCGCAAGCAGCTGGCCGGTCGTCGACTTGCCGCAGCCGCTTTCGCCGACGAGGCCGAGCGTCTCGCCGCTGCGGATCTCGAAGGAGACGCCGTTCACGGCGTTCACCCAGGCTTTGGGCTTGCCGAAGCCGGCGGCGGCGGCGGGGTAACGCTTCGTCAGCCGGTCGATCGCCACCAGCGGTTCACGTTCAAGCGAGCTGATACTCACGGACGGACGGCCTCCCTTCCTCGGCAAGCAAGCAGCGGACCTCGTGCTGGTCCGCGATCAAGCGGCTCGCCGGCTTTACGCCGGAGCAGGCCGCAACGGCGCGGTCGCACCGGGCGGCGAACGGGCAGCCTCCGGAGCGCTCCTCCGGCGGAGGCACGCGCCCGGGGATCGCATACAGCGCCTCGCCCCGCTTGTCCGGCGAAGGGATCGATCGCAGCAAGCCGGCGGTGTACGGATGGGCGGGCGAGCGGAACAGCTCCGCTGCCGGAGCCGTCTCCGCCACCTGTCCGGCGTACATGACGGACACACGGCTGCACATTTCCGAGATGACTCCGAGGTCGTGGGAGATCAGCAGCACCGACGTGCCTTCCGTCCGGTTCAAGTCCCGCAGCAGCTCCAAAATTTGCGCCTGCACCGTCACGTCGAGCGCCGTCGTCGGCTCGTCGGCGATCAGCAGCTTCGGTCGGCACGCCAGCGCCATCGCAATCATGACCCGCTGCCGCATCCCGCCGGACAGCCGGTGGGGATATTCGCGCATCAACTGCTCCGCGCGGGGCAGCCCAACTTTTTCCAGCATCCCTACGCTATGATTATACGCGTCTTTGCGGGACATCGCCAAGTGCAATCGCGGCCCTTCCATCAGCTGCTCTCCGACCGTAAATACCGGATTGAGCGAGGTCATCGGGTCTTGGAACACCATGGCGATCTCCCTGCCCCGCAGTCTGCGCATCGCCTCCGGCGACAGCTGTGTCAGCTCGGCGCCGTCATAGTCGATCGTACCGCTCGCGATTCGGGCGCCGGCAGGCAGCAGTCCCATGACGGCTTGGGCCGTCATGCTTTTGCCGCAGCCCGATTCCCCTACGATGCCGACGATTTCGCCACGCCCGACCGACAGCGATACCCCTTCGAGCACGGCGCGCATGCCCTGACGGGTTGGAAGCTCGATATGCAGCTCGTCCAGCCTCAAAAGAGGCGTCTCTTTTCCTCTGGCCATGGTTCGTTCCCCCTTCATCGTTTCGGGTCGTTCCAATCGCGCAGCCCGTCGCCGAGCAGATTGAAGCCGAGCACGGTCATCGTGATCATGAGGCCCGGCGCCAGCGTGTACCACGGCGCTTTCGCAATATAGCTCTGGGCCTCGTTCAGCATGCGTCCCCAGCTCGGGTCGGGAGGCTGAATGCCGAGCCCGAGATAGCTCAGCCCGGCTTCCGCAAGAATCGCCCCCGAGAAGCTCATCGTGGCCGCCACGATGAACGGCGACAGGATGTTCGGGAAAATGTGGCGGAATACGATGGCGAGCGGTCCCGCCCCGATGCCTCGCGCCGCCTTCACAAAATCCATCTCCTTGTACTGCACGAACCCGCTGCGGACGATGCGGGCGAACCCGGGTACGGCCATCAGGCCAATCGCCAGAATGGTGTTGGTCAGGTTCGGCTGAAACACCGCGACCAGCATGAGCGCCAGCAGCAGCCCGGGGAATGCCATCATCGCGTCCATCAGCCGCATCAGCGCTTCGTCCAGCCAGCCGCCGGCATAGCCGGCAGCGGCTCCGACGAGCAGCCCCCCGGCCCCGCCGATCAGAACGGTCAGGAAGCCGACCTGAAAGGCCGTGCGGGAAGCCGTCATCACCCGGCTTAAGATGTCCCGCCCGAAATTGTCCGTTCCGAGCAGGTGCTTCGCCCCGGGAGCGAGAAACCGTTCGGCCGGATTCATGCTATTGACGTCGTAAGGAACATACAACCAGCTAGTCAACATAACGGCCAGCATCGCGCCGACCAACGCGCCGCCTACGATCAAATGAACGTTCCGATTTCGTGTCATGCCGCTCTTCTCCTACTTCAACCGAATTCTCGGGTCCAGCACCCGGTACAGCATATCGACGGCAAAATTGATCGCAATCACCGTTACAGCCGTAAATAAAATCATCCCCTGCACAAGCGGAAAATCGCGGGCGCCGATCGAGGAAACGAGCAGCCTTCCGAGCCCTGGCAACGCGAATACCTGCTCGACCACCAGGCTCCCGCCCAGCACGTCGGCAAAAATCATCCCCATCACCGTAACGACGGGAATGAGCGCGTTTTTCAGCACGTGCTTGTACAGCACCGCCCGTTCTCTCAGTCCCTTGCTGTAGCCGGTCCGGACGTAGTCCTGCTTCAGCTGCTCCAGCATCGTGGTGCGCAGGTAGCGCACCACAACGGCGACCTGCGGAATCGCGACGGCCAGCGCAGGCAGGAACAGGGAGCGCAGCGCCGCCAGCGGCGACTCCGACCAGCGGACGTAGCCTCCGGCCGGAAACCAGCGGAAGGTCAAGGCGAACAGCAGCACGAGCAAAATGCCGAGCCAAAACGACGGAACGGCTAGTCCGAGCTGGCTTAGCAGCGAAATCCACCAGCCGGATGCCCGGCGCTGGGACTTGGCCGCCGCAATGCCTAGCGGCACGGCGATGACGATCGTTATCGCCATGGACAGCACCGCGAGCGACGCTGTCACCGGCAGACGGTCCAGAATGAGCTCCCCGACCGGCCTGGAAAACTTGAGCGATTCACCAAGATCGCCCGAAACGACACCTCCGAGCCAGCTCGCAAATTGCTCCCCGAGCGGACGGTCGGTGCCCAGCTTCGCTTCAAGCGCCGCCACCTGCGCCTCGTCCGCTTCCATCCCGAGAATGGTCAGAGCCGGGTTCCCGGGTATGATCCGAAAGACGGCAAAGGTCATCATCAGGACCAGCAGCACCGTCAGCACGAACGTGAAGGCTCTCCGCCATGCGTACGTCACGTCGTTTTCTCTCCTTCCTAAAAAGTAGGCGGTTCATTTGATTTACCGTGGTGCGAGCGGATCGTTTTTCCCGATTTCTCCGCCCATTTAACTCAACATTAGTCCAGCTTCTTGTTACTTCACACGGTGAATCGTGGACATATCCTGCACGTAAATCGGATAGAGCTTGTAGCCGTCCAGCTCTTTTTTCATCGCTACGGTGAAGTTCGGGTCCATGATATAGACGGCGACGGCGTCTTTGGTCAATAGTTTTTGCGCGTCTTTATAAAGCTGCGCCCGTTTGGCTTCGTCCAGCTCGACCTGAGCCGCCTTGATCAGCTTGTCGTATTCCGGGTTATGGTAGTTGTAGAAATTCGACTTGTAGTCGGACGCGTAGCGTACCAGCACCTCGTGCGGATCAAGCTTGCCCGTCAGCCCGATGATCGTCATATCGTAGTCGCGGCCTTTGTAGATCCGGTCCAGCCAGACGGCCCATTCGACCATTTCGATTTTGGCGGTGATGCCGACCTTTGCGAGCTGCTGCGCAATGACCTGCGCGGTATCGACATGGAACTTGTAGTTGGATGGCACCGAAATCGTCGTGCTGAAGCCATCCTTCAGCCCCGCCTCGGCCAGCAGGCTTTTCGCCTTGTCCACGTTCATGTTGTAGGTCGATTCCAGACCTTCCTGAAAATATTTCTGCATGACCGGGCTCATGTTGGAGCCGAGCTTCGTTCCTTTGCCGTCGGCCACGACTTTAATGATTTCATCCGTGTCCACCGCGTAATTGACCGCCTGACGCACGCGCGGGTCGTCGAACGGCTTGCGGGCGATATTCATTGTCATGAGCTGGACCATGTTTTGCATGCCTTCCACGTAGCGGAACTGATCTCCCAGCTCGGCGATGCGCTCGTTGCCGATTCGCGGATACATGTCGATGTCCCCGGATTTCAAAGCGAGCAACGAAGCTTCGGCATCCGGCATGATGCGGAACTCGACCTTGTCGAGGTAAGGCACGCCTTTGACGTAATAGTCTTTGTTCTTCTCGATGACGAGCTTCTGGTTCGGCTGGAACTCGACGAACTTGAATGGCCCGGTGCCGATCGGCGCTTTATTCTGGTTGTCGTATCCCTTCGGCAAAATAGCGGCCGTGAAGTTGCTCATAAATGAGACGTCGTTCTTTTTCAGCTTGACGGTAACCGTCTTGGCGTCCGGCGTATCGACGGCTTCAACGTTCGCGAAGGCGCTGGAGAGCGGCTTGCCCGTTTCCTTGCCCATCAGCCGTTCGTACGAAAACTTCACGTCCTCCGGCGCCACCGTCTTACCATTGTGGAACTTGACGCCGTCGCGCAGCGTGAACGTATACGTCAGCCCGTCGGGAGAAACCTTGTATTCCTGTGCGACCGCGGGCTGCAGCTCCCCTTTTTCGTTGGGCTTCAGCAGGCCTTCGAACACGTTGAACATCATCTCCTGCGTCCCCGAGGCGACGGCCAGGTGCGGGTCGAGATAGTCCGGGTCCTGCGGAACGGCGACGACGACGCTGCCGCCCTGCATGGGCTCCTTGGAGGCTTCGGCTCCGGTCGCCGGCGTCTTGGCCGGGTCGCCCGAGCCGCAGGCGGACAGGACGGTGACGGACAGCAGCAGAGCAGCAAGCAGCAGGGGGGTCCTTCGCAATCTTTCGGTTAGCATGGTTTCTCCTCTTTTCTATTTTTAATTTCTTCCGGCTGTAGTACAGCCCGGACAAAGTGTTGAGTAAGAGGTTACTGGAGTAGAGAAACATACGGAGGTGGGGTATCTACTGGAGGAGCGGTAGCGTTCGCCTTTGTCTGCGGGAAATACCCGCCGCTAAGCGGCATCCAATAAAAATTTCCTGCAGACAAGAGCGACCGGAAGTAGATACCCCACCCCCTCGTAACCTCTATCACCTCTTTCACCTCTTTCACCTCTTTCTCAACACTCACTCCGGCCGTACTACAGCCGGTATTGATCGCCCGTGCGAGCGAGATCAATCGGTCCTTCATACGTCTCCTGCGCCTCCCGGACAAGCTGGGCGAGATCGCCATACTGGGGAAGGTGCGTCAGCACGAGCCGCTTCGCTCCGCACTGCGAGGCGAGCTTTCCCGCTTCGCCGGCGGTCAGATGTCCGCCAATTTTGCCGAAGTACTCGTTGTACAGATTGCTTTCGCAAAGCAGCAGGTCCGCGTTCCGGCCGATCCGCACCAAATCGTCGTTCCAAGCGGTATCCGCCGTAAACACAAGCACCTGCTCCCCGTGCTCGATGCGCATGGAGAGGCACGGAACGGGATGGGTCGTATGCCCGAAGGTCCACGTCAGATCGCCCAGCGTAAGCGTATCTCCTACCGCAATGACATGCGAGTGCATATACTCTCCGTAAGCGAGCGTTGCGAAGGCTGCAGGGTCCGCGTCGTGGGCGTAGATCTCGATCGGTTTCGTCCTGCGGCCGAGCTGCATCAGAATCATCGCCGCATGCTGAAGGCAATATACGTCGGCGATATGGTCGGTATGGTAATGCGTCAGCACGACCGCATCCAGCTCCTCCAGCGGCAGGTGCCGCTGGAGCTGGGCGAGTGCGCCGGAGCCGCAGTCCAGCAGCACGTTGACCGACTCCGTCTGAATCAAATACGACGCCGATGCGGAATCCGCAGCCGGGTAAGCGCCCCATGGGCCCAAAATCGTCAATTTCATTTCGTTGTCCCCTTTCCGTTCGGTCCGGTCCACCCGGACGATTCCGTCTCAAACATGCGGAACTTCCGTTCCATCTCCACCATATTGCGCTTGACCCGCTCCAAGTCGAGCTGGGCCATCTTCTTGATCAAAGCGTTCGCCAGCGCAAGCGGCGCCACGTACGAATCGAGAAAGCCCCGCGAGCGGGTCGCGGCAAGCAAATACACGTCGGCCAGCTTGGCAAATGGCGATACTGGCGAGTCCGTCAAGGCGACGATGCGCGCGCCCTTCTCTTTGGCCGCTTCCGTCAAGTGCCTCGTCGTCTGGCAGTAGCGGGGAAATCCGGAGACGAGCAGCACGTCCCCCGGCCGGAAATGCGCCGCATATTCTGCCGCCTCGCCTTGCGGCACCAGCCGGGCCTGGCCGAGCATGTAATGCATGATGTAGGCGAGCGGCGCCGTCACCGCAAGGCCCGCACGCCAGCCTGCCGTATACGTGCGCTCCGCGCCCAGCAGCAGCCGGACCGCCTCCTCCACCTTCGCCTCCTGCTTGAGCGCAGCCGTCTCCCGGAGGTTGTCGATGTCCTGCGCGAACAGCTCGTCAAGCCACGTCGCCTGCTCCTCCTGCGCCGTCTCCAGCAGCCGCTGCACGGGACGCGCCTGCAGAAACTGCGATTGCAGCTCGCTCTGCAGCGCGGCGTAGCCCTCGAAGCCGAGCGTCTGCGCGAGCCGGTGCACCGTAGCCTCGCTGACGCCGGCCAGCTCGCCCATCTTTTTGGCCGGCAGCACGGCCGCCTGACGGATGTCCTTGGTCAGAAAGTAGGCGGCTTTCTTTTGACTCGGACTTAGCGAATCGAATACTTGCTCGATCTTGCGCTCCACGCTCATACGCCGTGCTTCCATTCCTTTCTGTGCAAATATGCGGGCAGCTCCTGCACCGACGCAAGGACGGGCTCATGCTGCACCTCTTCGATGCCGACCCGGCCGAACCGGTTGATCAGACAGCAATCCATCCCCACCTCGCGACAGCCGACGACATCGTCGTAATAATTATCTCCGACATAGCAGCATTCCTCCGCCCGTACGCCCGCCTGCCGCAGCGCCAGCTCGAAGATGGCCCGGTCCGGCTTCTCGACGCCGACTTCCGAAGAAACGATCACATGGTCGAAATACGGCAGCAGCCCGGTATCCGCCAGCACCTGCCTGGCGCTGGCATCCCAGTTGGAGATCAGACCGATGCCGTAGGACGCCCGCTTCAGCTCCTCCAGCACTTTGGCCGCATAAGGATAGGCTACCCAAGGCGAACGGCGTTCCGTCCGCAGCTCGTTCAACCGCCCCCACTGCTCGTGCAGATCGAGGCACAGCCCCAGCCGGTAATTCAGCACGCCGAGGTACCACGGGAAGAACGTCGCCGCTTCCCTTCCGAGAACGCCGGGGTATTCTCGCATGAACAGCTTGTCCGCATAATGGTAGGCCAGCTCGATCTCTCGCAGCTTCTTGGCGATCCCCTGCTCGGCCAAATAGGCCGCAAACCATGTTTCCCTTTCCAAATAAACCAACGTATATCCCAAATCGAACCACACAAACGTCGTTTCCATGCCTTGCCTCCGCTCCGTTAACCCGCCAAGAAGGAAATCCTACATCTTCCTTCACTTTGTTGTATTCTCTACATCTTCACTTTATCCTCCGATTGTTTGCGCAATGTTAAATGAATCCAAAGATGGTGTGAAGACAGCGCGTAAATAAAGCAGCAGGCCCATGCCTAAGGACATGGACCTGCCGAATATTCCGATTCTGCACCTATCTTCCTTTTTGCTGCAGCCTGTGGATACGCCTCCGAGATTTCTGAAAACAGAGGAACTGACGTTCGTTATTCAGAGGTTTTGGTCGTCGTTCCATGCAATAGAGGAACCTGTTTCCTCTATTAAGACGGGTGGTGCCTGATAGCCGTGATTTATGCCGTCATGGTGGGGAAATAGATCATCGGAGTTCCTCTATATTTCGGAACGGGGCTGCTGGAGGCGCCATGGCGCATCTGGGTTCCTTTATTGGCTTGGGATATTCGCTGTTCGATCCCTTCCCTCGGGTCTGCCGGTCCGGCAGCTCGGGGGCGCATCTCCTCCTCGCAGAAAGCCGCATGAATCACTTGGTTGCCCCGCTGCTCTTGAGCGTCAGCTTGACCTTGACGTTCACGTCCGCTTTCGCGAACACGTCTCCCCATTGCTCCTGAACCTGCTTATATTCCTTATACTGATGCGCCCGCGCATAGATGCCGAAGCCGACCGGATCGACCTTCAGGCTCTGGAATTTTTTCACCAGCTCCGAGAATTGCTTGTCCAACTGCTTTGCAATCGCGACTTCCAGTTCCCCTCCTTTTTTGGCAAAATCAAAAGGGAACAGTCTCTGCGTCAAAGCTCCCGACAAGTGGATGCCGACATCAAAACGAAACTTCCCTTGATTGTAAGCCGTTTTGATCTTGACTTTCTCCACACCCGCGTTGAAGCTCACAACATCCGAGGCGAAAACGCCGCTTTTCTGTTCGTGCGGGACATGGATATTGAACGGAACCTCGCCTGCCGTGCGCCGCTGCAAAATGAGCAGCGACGAGCTTTCCTGTTGATTCAGGGAGCCCTTGTACTTGCCCTTGTTATCCAGCAGCGCCGTGCCCGTCACCTCGAATTCCTCGCTCAATTTTAGCTCGGATATCGAGATGGTCATGCCTTTCTCATACTTCTGATCGATCAGCTTTTGAATCGTCGTCCGGACAGTGAAGTTTCGCCGGTTATTTTTATCGAGCAGCCTGGTCAGATGAAGGGAAAGCCGAGGCTTGTCCTTGGGATAATGGTGGATCACATCGGATACCGGGCCGTTCACGAGCACGACCTTCGAATTGACGGTTTGCTTCCCGTCCCGGAAAAAGACATCCGTCAAAGGAAACCAATCCGCCTGCTCTACCAAACGCTTGCCGAGAAGCAGCATTTGCGACTTCCCTCCGACGGTAAGGGCTGTCACGACGGAATCGAATTTGTTTCTGGCTACGCGGATCGTCTTGGAGCGGAATTCGTAGACTTCATTTTTTCGCTTCGCTTCTTTACTGAACACGGGAGCAGCCATATAGACCATCAAGTTATCTTTCTCGTCCAAGTCGATGCCTATCGATAACCCGAGCGTCAAATCCTCGATATTCGCCTGATCCCAGCATCCGGTCAACATCGCTACGCATACGGCCAATACTACCGCCCTTACCCATCGCTTCATGTTCCCCTTCGCCTCCGCAGCAGACGATCGTGAAGCCATACGTACAGCCACAAAAGATACGGAAATAAATAGCCGAAGAATACTCCGTTCCAGTTCATGATTTCAATCCATTGATCGGTTTTGTTGAATGTCGGTTTAACAAAGAGCACGCTGCCGACAAGAAGCAGCATGAACCACTGAAGCAGCTTACGGTGATCCGCTTTGCCGAATATCCAGTTTATTGAGAAAACAGACAGGTAAATTCCCGGCAGCCATGTCGTTGAAATGATCATAATAAAGAAAGAGAGAAAAACGATTTCCAGCCGTTCGATAAACCGGAATTCCATCGTTTTGAGCACATTGACCGACGGCTCGTTAAAGTGGGTAATCGTATCCGGGCTGTAAAAGACGTTGCAGGTCACGGTAACATGCAGGTAAACGAGCAGCGTCAGCGCATTGGCGACAATAATGCCCTGGGAGGCGTATTGTTTGGATTTGAGAAACGGATACAGGAGAAACGCCGCTTCAAACCCTAAAAAGGCGAACAGCGTAGGCTTCACCGCCAGCAGAATCGGCTGCAGGCCCTCTTTAAACAAAGGAAGCATGTACAGCCAATTGCTTTCTCTCAGAGAAAGGAGATAGAAAAAAGGCATCCACAAAGTAATATAAAAAACGAGCTCCGCATAGCGGCCCAAAATTCGAATGCCTCCGCGGGCAAGCAAATACGACGGGATGGCCAGCAGAACCAGCATGACGAAATTCGGCGTTTTCGGTAAAATCCACGATCTGACGAACAGCACTGCCCTCAGGATAATGGTATAGGAAAAGAAAGCGAAATACATCGCCGTCAGGACCGCTGCGGCACGTCCCGCCCACTTCCCCGCGTAGCGCTTCAGCAGATCAAAAAGCGTCCCGTCCGGATGCCGTTTCATCACCGCGACAATCGTTAGACTGGAGCAGGTGGCAAGGGCAAAACCGATAAAGAGGGCGATCCAGCCGTCGGTTCCCGCAAGCTCGGCCAGCTCCCGCGGCAGCTGCAGCAAGCCGACGCCCAATTGAATACCGGCGATCAGAAAAATATATTGCATCAATGTGATGTCATTAAACGCATACTTTTTCATTCGTCATCACTCGCTTCACGGATTGAACGGCTCGGGCATCGCTTATTTGACCGGCCCCATATCGGTAATTTCCGTTTTCACGGATAGCTTCACATCAGCCTTGGCGAACGCTTCGCCCCAATGCTCCTGCACCTTCTTGTACGCTTGATACTCATAAGCACGGGCGTGCAGCCCGAAACCGACCGGATCGGTTCCATGCTTTTGAAAACTGTGGATTAGTTGTTCGAATTGCCGCTTCAACTGCTCTCCAATGGCTTTCTGCAGCTTGTCTCCCCCTTTTCTTACGTCATACGGGAATAATTTCTCCGACAAAGCAATAGGCATTTTGATATCGATATCGAATTGAAACCTGTCTTGGACGTACTTGGTTTTAATTTTCGTCTTGACACTTTTGACCCGAAAGGTGATCGCGCTTCGGCGGATCGGTCCCTGCTTGTCCTCTCCCGGAATTTGAACGGAAAGGTTCATTTCCTTCGCGCTCTCCTGCAAAATAAGCAGCAGCGTGCTCTCCTGCAAGTTAAGCAGTTCCGCATACTTCCCGCGTTCGTTCAGCACGGCCGTTCCCGTCACCTCAACGGCTTTGCTCTTTTTTACTTCAGTAATGGAAGGCGTCACCCCTTTCTCATACATTTGCCGGTGCAGCTCCTGCAGCGTCGTTTTCACGGTGATGCTCCTCCGGTTGGCCGTATCGATCAATCTGGTCATATGCAGGGGCAGCCGCGGCTTATCCAACGGGTAGAAGTTAATGATCTCCGAAACCGGACCGTCCACAGCGATGACTCTGGCGTTCACGGAATACTTGGCGTCCCGGTATGCGACATCGAGCAATCGGAACCAATCCGGATGCTGCAGCACGCGCTTCCCTATCAGCATAACCTGCACCTTCCCCCGAATGGTCAGCCCCGTCGTCATGGCGTCGAACCCCGTCATCGATTGGCGAAGCGTTTCCGTCTTGCGGCCGAACTCTTCGTTCTTCTTCTTCGCTTCCTTGTTAAATACAGGGCTGGACAAGTAATACACCATATGGTTATCTTGGTCGAGATCCATGCCAAGCATTAAGCCGAGCGTTAACTCCTCGACATTGATCTTATCGCTGCTGCAGCCGGATACGAACAGAAGAACCAGCAGTCCGAGCGAAAGCCATCGTTTCATGTAAGCTTCCTCCGAGCAGAACGAGTTTTCATCCACAGCAGAAACCATAGAACGAAGGGCAGGGCAAAGCAAAGAAACAGCGCGATGTTGCCGAAAATTTTCTGAGACTTATCGCTCTGGGGAAATGTTGGCACAAAGAAAACGGCATAAGCGACAACAACCGCCGCCACGACCAGAAAGTGTCCCCGAAAAGCCTTCGTGCCGAACAGCCAGTTCGAGCAAAAAATGGTAAAGTACATCATCGGCATCGCAGTGGTCGACAGAATAAACAGGTAAAAAGCCAGGAAAACAATTTCCATCCGCTCGACAAACCGGAGCTCCGTCACCTTCAGTACGCTAAGCGTCGGTTCGTTGTACCGCGTAATTTCGTCCGGACTAAAGAACACGAAGCAGACGAGCGTAACCCCCAGATAAATGATCATAGTGAGGATATTGGCGACGATTATTCCTTTGGAAGCGGACTGTTTCTTTTGCAAGAAGGGATAGAGGAAAAAAGCCGTTTCAAACCCCAGGAAAGACACGATGGTCGTCAGGGACGTCTCAAATATGGTACTCCAGCTTTCCTTCAGTACGGGAAGGAGATGAAGCCAGTGATGGCTGGCCGACAAAGGAATCAGGTAAAAGAACGGAACCCATAATGCCATATAAAAAACCAGCTCCGCATACCTGCCCAAAATGCGCACGCCTCCCGGAACAATGAGGTATTTCGGGATCATAAACAAAAACATGATCATCGCATCCGGGGTCTGCGGCAAAATCCACAGCTTCAAAAAAAGCACGGACCGGACAATGACAATAAAGAAAAAGAAAAAGAAGTATGCACAAAAAACGAGCGCTCCAAGCTTTCCCGCCCAACGACCGAAATAATGGGACAGGAGCTCCAAAATCGTTCCCTCCGGGTAATATTTCATGATCCGGATGATTACCAGACTGACAGCAAGGGCGACCAGCCAGCCGATGACCAAGGATATCCAGCCGTCGGTTCCCGCCTTCTCCGCCAGCAGACGGGGGAGCTGGAGCACACCGATGCCGACCTGCATCCCGTGAATCGCCAAAATATATTGCATCAGCGTGATCTCGTTAAACGCATACTTCTTCATTCAGCCGTCACCTTTCGGATGGTTGTCACCCATTCTTTGCGAATTAACGGCCCGTGAGCTCTTAGGACGCGCCTTCATGCGCCATAAGGGCAGACGAACGAACGTGTCTTTCATATCCGCGAACCGCATCGGGGCAATCGGATTGCCGTAAGGCGTGCCCAGCGATTCCAGTGAAATCAAATGCCCGATCAAGGTCATCATGCCGATCACGATGCCTACAATGCCGAACATCGAGGCGATAATCATCATCGGAAATCGAAGCAGCCGGACGCCCGAAGCCATATCATAATTCGGGATAATAAACGAAGCGATCGCCGTGGAAGCGACCACGATAACCATGATGTTGCTGACGATTCCTGCGGAGACGGCCGCTTGCCCGATCACGATGCCCCCGACGATCCCGACCGTTTGTCCGATCGGCGCCGGGAGCCGTACCCCCGCTTCGCGCATCATTTCCAGCGTAATTTCCATGAGCAACGCTTCGACAAGCGGTGGAAACGGAACGCGAGCCCGGGATTCTCCGATCGACAACAGCAACTGCAGCGGAATGATCTCGTAATTAAAGGAAATGACGGCGATATACAACGCCGGTAAAAAAACGGCTAAGGTAAATCCGCCAAACCTCATCAGACGTATAAAAGACGCGACCATCCAGCGTGTACTGTAATCGTCCACACTTTGAAAAAACGAGGAAAACGTCGCTGGGCCGATCAGTACGCTGGGCGAACGATCGACGACGACGACGATTCTCCCTTGCAGCAATTGGGCGGCAGCCGAATCCGGACGTTCGGTGGCGATAAACTGCGGGAAAGGCGAGTACGGGTTGTCTTCGATCAGCTCGGCCAATTCCCCCGTGTTAATAATGGCATCGATGTCCACCTGGCGAATGCGGTCTTCGATTTCCTTCAACACTTCGGGATGAACGATATCGGCCATATATAAGATGGATACGAGGGCGTTCCCCCGACGGCCAATCGTCAGCTCCTTCATTTTCAGTTCTCGATTCGGGATGTAACGGCGGATCAGTGCGATATTCTGGCTGCCGGTTTCGACAAAGCCTTGATGCGCCCCCTTAAGCGATGCCTCGAGCTGTGGATCTTCGATCGCCCGTTGCGGCCATCCCTGCGTATTGAAAACGGCGGCTTCGCTGCGGCCATCCTCGAATAAGATGCTGACGCCCCGCAGCATCGCCATTTCGAGCTCGGACCACAGACTTAAGGTCCGGACATTCCCGACGTTCACCCGGGGCAAATTGTCCGGCGCGCCCGCATCCGCTTCGAATTGAAGCGGGCGCAGCACGTCGTGGTTGAGGGCGTTTTTGTCCGTGAGCCCGTCCAAATAAGCGATGGCCGCCTGGTTGCCCGTCTGTTTGATCACGAAATGACGAACGACCAAATCGGGCGTCTGACTGAACAGCTCGTGCAAATCGGCTATATTTTGCGCTAATACGGAGCTGATCGGGGTATTCAGCTTATGGTTCGCCTGCGCTTGCGCCGCAAAGCTCTTCTTTCCTCGAATCCAATTATGCAAAAAAGCCATGGCGATCATCCTGTGTGTTAGAGAGAATAAGTTACACGTTAGGATGTGGTTTCCATGGCAAAGTTATACGTCATCATTTCACGATTTCGGCGTAATCATTTTGCGACAAAATCTCATACACTTTACATCAATTCGCCTTCTTTGTTCCCCTCTTCTTCGTATACTTGCTGCGTAAAACGCTTGAGTGAAGCTGCGCACTCATCCAATTTTTTTTGGCTGTCCGCAGTATATTTCGTTTGGAAAAAATCGCGGTTCAATATTTTTCGATGCCATCTTTTGAGTCGAACCAGTTCTGCCTCATTTTCTTCTACTTCATGATAAGAGAAATTCCCTATGCTTGTTTCCTTTTTAATTTCTTCAAGAAAGACATTACAACTCTCGATAAATTCCTTATACTCGACTTCACGTTGTTGATTAAACGAAGCGACCATCTGCTCTTCCGTAATGCCTGAAAACTGCTCAACCTCTAACAAGTTCACCTCGCCATGATTGTCGGCAATGAGGTTTTGAAGTTGAGTGGCTTTCCCTTGAATATCTGACGTAAGAGGGAGCACGCATACGGATTGCTGTAAATAAAAAGCCCCCATGGATTTGAGCGTCCGCCAAACCCGGACACGCAATGTAGATGGCTCTGCAGGTACACGGTACGATAATATAAGCCACTTCCGCTTTTCTCTCAAAATAATTGCCCTCCCAAGCAGTGATTTGAGATTAAAAATGAAACACTTGTTTCATTTTTCGAATTAATATACTATAGAATTAAATGTAACACCTGTTTCATTATTTTACAACGTTGGAGGGAATCGTGTTGGTTGCTTTGAAGATGATTGCTTTGATTTTATCACTTGGATTGGATACGCTTCTGATTTCCATTTCTTTAGGGTTTGTTAAAACAAAAGGAAAAATGAAAATTGCCCTTGCTTTTGCGTGCGCGGAAGCATTAATGCCTTTAATTGGGCTATTTATCGGACAAGGCGTGGGTCAACTCATTGGCCATTGGGCTTCGTTAATTGGCGGAATTGCTCTGTTAGCGGTAGCCGTCTGGTTGATCTTTTTTGAAGACGAGGATGAGGCGGAAGAGAAGCTGGAACGGAATTTGGTTGGATGGACATTGATTGTAACAGCGCTCAGCATCAGTTTGGATGAATTGGCAGTTGGTTTCTCCATCGGTCTTGTTGGAGTCCCTATTGCGTTAACCATTAGTTTAGTTGCGCTTCAAGCATTCGTTTTTACGTTTTTGGGACTTACGTTTAGTTCAAAGTTGAAACGATACCTTGGCGAATGGTCAGAGAAATTAGCCGGCATCGTTCTTGGATTGCTTGGGCTATGGTTACTTATTGATGCCATAATACGTTTATTCCATGACTAGACTTCTTCAAGGAATGAACAGAGCTTTGGCAGCAAGCGGACGAGCCGTTGATCTTCAGCCGATGGGTATGTATAATTTCATGTCACTTGCCGCGTGTCACCTGTCCATACCTTTGCTTTGTATTTGAATATTCTATGATTAAGAGTTACCGGGGAGGTAATAACGGTACTCAATCCAATAAGAGGAGTGTTGACTAATGAGTTGTACTAGAGGTTTCGGCGGCTTTACTTCCACAGGTGTTATTCTGGTTCTTTTCATTTTGCTGGTCATTGTTAGCTGCAGTTTGTGGTTCTGATATTAAAACGAGTTTTTTTGAGAAAGCCGCCGCGTGCGGCTTTTTTTTCTACAGTGGAGTAACCGTACAACGAAAAGAACCCTTGTCCGTCGAAGTAATGAAGTACGATTACTTTAATGAACAAGGGCCTCCTTAATATCCGTTCTCATTTCGCGGCTGTTTCCCCATTCATATCTTCATCCGTTATCGAATATCTAATCAGAAATTCATACCAATATTGATCAAAAGAAATGTTGTTCCGGTCCTTTAAGCTTAAGTATCGATCCCATAATCTCATCCGGAGTTTTTCCAAGTCAGTCGTTGGCTCCATGCAGCATTCTCCTCCCAGAGTGCATGATCAGCTTGATGAGATCAGTCTATGGGGATACATCCAGAGGAAGCACGGTATTTACCTAATAAGAAGAAATAATGATTAGCGATCCGGGTGCTTCGGCTTAAGCTCGGGCATCTCCAGAACGGCTGAAATGTTACACAGCATGCCGTTCGCCATGAATATGCTGACCGCCACCTCCGGCTGTGCGATGCCCGCTTCGCGAAAGCGCGCCTCCACAGAAGCCGTCACCTGATGCATGCCTTCCCGCATCACTTGGCGGATCGGCTCTTCCTTGATGACCATCGCTTGCATTTGCAAAACGATCTCATGATGATGCGTGCGCATCAGCTCTTCGTAAGCTTGAATCATCGCCTGCTCCAGCCGGTCCGAAGACGCATCCACCCCCGAGAACGCACGGACGATGCGCTCGAAGGCCAGCTTGAGCGCGGCGGCGAACAGCTCCGCTTTGCTTTTGAAAAATTTGAACACGTAAGGCTGCGAAATGCCTACCCGCTCCGCAACTTGCGCCGTAGTGGCGCTGTAGTAGCCATGCTCCGCGAACACCGCTACGGCGGCTTCCAATATTTCTTCTCTGCGGTTCGCTGCGGCAGGCTCGCCGGTCTTCGACTTCATCTTGCCCATCGTTCCTCCTGCGAAACCGGAGTGCTCCGGCCGATCTCTTCGATCAGTTAGTTATTAATTACTAACTGTACTATACGCGGACCGGCCGGAAATTTCAAGAACCGGTTTCCGCCGGAAACAGCCAAGTCATCGCTTCCGGAAAACGTTTGACGAAATACTTCGCTTCGTGACCCGCACCGTCTTCGATTTCGAGCCGCAACCAATCCCCGCCGAGCCCGCGCTCCGTCAATATCGCATGCGCTTCGCGGGTGTACGGTACCATCATTTTCTGGGCGCCCGGTTTATGGATGCCTTCGATGCTTCCTACATACATGTAGATTTTGCGTCCCGCTGCGTCCATCGGCTTCGTTCTCACATACTCCATGAAGTCCGGGTACCAGAAGGAAGCGGACAGCAGCCCGAACCGGCCGAACACGTCGGGATGCAAATAAGCGGCATAAAGCGAAACCAAGCCACCGAACGACCCGCCGGCGATGCCCGTCTCCTCCGGCAGGCGGGATGTCCGGTACTTCTCATCGACCCATGGCTTCAACCGGCCGGTAACGAAGGCGAGATAGTCGGCGCTCTTTCCGCCGAAATTCCGGGTCGTGTCCGCCAGCGAGGGGGCAAGCCACGGTGTGTATTCGTCATTCCGCTCGAACGGCGTAATGCCGATGAAGATAAGCTCACGAAGTTCCCCGCTCTCAAACCTGCGTTCCAGCTCCTCCATGGAGGAATCGAACAAATAGCTTCCATCCTGTACATAAACGACCGGGTATGCCGCCCCGCTAGTAAAATACGAGGGCGGGAGATAAACGGCTATCTCCCTGCCATCGAACGATTCGACTATGATTTTTCCCTGCATAACGCCCTCCCGGGTTGGGGCCAGCCCTTGCATCAGGCTCTGGCCTTAAATAACAAATACACAAAATACGGCACGCCGATGATCGATATGACAATACCGACAGGCAGCTCGGCGGGCGAGAATACCGTCTTCGCAATAAAGTCCGATACGACGACCAGCGCCATGCCGATCAGGCCGCAGACAGGGACCATGCGGACGTGCCGGATGCCTACGAGACGTCTGGCGATATGAGGGGCCATCAGGCCGACGAAGCCGATCCCTCCCGACACGCTGACGCAAGCGCTCACCAGCCCGATGCTGCCGAGCAGCAGGATCATCCGTTCCTTTTCCACAGCGACGCCCAAGCTTCTGACGCTGTTCTCCTCCAACTGGAGCAAGTCCAGAGTATACGACCTGCTCACAATGACGGGAATTAGAATGACCAGCCACGGGAGCATGGAGACAATAAACTTCCAGTTGGCGTTGTAGATGCTGCCGGTCATCCAGACCGTGGCCATCTCGAAATCGGACGGGTTCATTTTCAGGCTGATGTACATGGCAACTGCGCCGAGGCCGGAAGCGGTCGCGATGCCCACCAGAAGGACGCGCTGCGGGTCCAGCTTGCCATCCTTCCAGGCGAACAGGTACAGAAACGCGGCCGTGGTTAGACCGCCGGCCCAACCGAACAACGGCATCGCCATCGTAGAGAACCAGCCTGCTCCCTTGATCTGCCCGCTGAAAAAAAACATAAAGATGACGACCGCCGCACCCGCGCCGGCGTTGATGCCCAAAATTCCCGGATCGGCCAGCCCATTGCGCGTGACGCCTTGGATCGCCGCTCCAGCCACGCCCAGCCCTAAGCCGACCAAAGCAGCAATAACGATCCGGGGCAGCCGGAAATCGAAGATGACCAGGTCCTGCTCGGGCTGCGGATCGATCCGAAGCAGCGTTCGAACGATATCGCCCACCGTCATGTCGAAAGACCCGTTCGTCAGAGACAGGTAGGCGGCGGTGACGATCAGCGCGACCGCTCCGAGCAGTACCGCCATGTACTTGCCGGTTGATTGATTATGCACGCTGTTCCCCTCCCTTCTTCCGGATCAGATACAGAAAGAAAGGAACCCCGACCAAGGACGTCACGACGCCGATCGGCATCTCGAACGGGTAGTTCATGAAGCGGCTTGCGACATCGCACAAGGCAAGAAATACCCCGCCCAGCACACCGGCGCACGGCACGATCCACCGGTAATCGAGGCCGATGAGAAAACGGGTAATATGCGGGACGATCAAGCCGACGAAGGCGATCTTGCCGGCCAGCGCCACGGAAATGCCCGTAAGTAGAATGACGGCAAGCATCGCGACCACTTTAACGAGCAGCGTGCGCTGTCCGAGGCTGACCGCCACTTCCTCGCCCAAGGAAAGAATCGACACGGATTTCGAGATGAGCAGCGCAAGCACAACCCCGACCACGGCAAAAGGAATCGCCAGCTTGATCAGATTCGGGTCCATCTGATGCAGACGGGCGTTATACCAAAAGCCGATTTTTTGCGAAACCTGAAAATACGTCGAGAACGCGGTCGCCATGCTGCCGAGAAACGTGCCGATCACGGTGCCCGTCACCGCCAGCCGGACCGGAGACATCCCGCCCGGCAGCAGTGACGCCAGTCCGAAGACAAGCCCTACGCCGAACGCCGAGCCGATGAACGAATACACGATCATTTCGATCGAAGAAGAGCCGGGCAGCGCGATCATGCAGACCGTAATGGCGAATACCGAGCCGTCGGTCACCCCCATGATCGAAGGGGATGCAAGGTAGTTCCTTGTCATCCCCTGCATGAGCGCTCCCGACATCGCCAGGAAAGCGCCGATGAGCAGCGCGCCGACCGCGCGCGGGACGCGGGAGTGCATCACGATTTGATGATTGACGTTGCCCGGGTCGAAATTGGCGAACGCCTGCCAGAGCGTGCCTGCATCGATCGTTTTGGAGCCGAAACGGACGGATAAAATGATCGAGAGGACGATCGCAACCGGCGAAAGCCATAAGATCCACGCCGGGTGAAGCTTGTATGCTTGTCTCATGTTTTGTCGGCTCGCCTGCCTGGAATCAGGAGGCCAGCTTTTCCACAGCTGCTTTCAGGAATTGAATTTTGCTCCACGAGGTGCCGCCCTGCCCCAACGGATCGACGACATTGACGAATACTTTGCCGTTTTTCACCGCATGGATGCTCTGCCAGATCGGATTTTTTTGCAGATCCTCCAGCGCCTTCGGCGTGTCTTTGTTTTCGTCCTCGGAAAATTGCAGGAAAATGTAATCCGGGTTCATTTCGCTGAATTTCTCGATCGAGATGAGCTCCTGCGCCTTAGCGGCCTTCACTTCCGGAGGAGCCGTAAAGCCGAGATCGGCATACAGCGACGCGTTGAAGAACACGCCTTCGGGATAAATGTACAAGTTGCCGGTCCGGACTCTCAGGGAGACGATCTTCTTGTCTTTCAAACGATCGCCGAGCTTCGCTTTGGCTGCCGTCACGTCTTCCTTATACTTTTGCAGCACCTGCTTGGCCTGCTCCTGCTTGCCGGTCAGCTCGCCCAGCAGCAGCAGGTTGGCTTCCCAGTTCGTCGAAATATGCGACACCGGGAACGTCGGCGCGACTTTCGCCAGCTTCTCCGCCATTTCGGGCGGGAACTTCGAAGAGCCCAGAATGACGTCCGGCTTCATCTTCAAAATGCCTTCGATATTCGGCTGCATTTTTTCGCCGGTGCTTTCCACGCCTTGCGTGATGCTTTCGAACATCTTCGGAAATTTGCCCCCTACGGTAATCGCGCCGACCGGCTTCACGCCCAGCACCAGCGCATCCTCCATCGCTTCCATCGCGCCGCTGATGACGATTCGGTCCGTTTTGCCGGGCACCGTGTAATCCTTGCCGAGATATTTGATCGTTTTGGTCGCCGGAGCCGCGGCGTCTTTGGTCGCTGCCGCCGGTTTCTCGGTTCCTGTCGAAGCCGCCGGCTGCTCTTTCCCCTGACCTGCCGTGCCGCAAGCGGACAAGGCAAGCGCCAGCAGCGCCGCAGCTCCTATTCCTGACCATCTACGTTTCATCATCTTGCAAAATCCCCTCTCATTGATAACGATTCTCATTTGCGATTATAAACTACCCTCCCCCCTTAAACCATGGACGATTTCCGGAGTCACTTTGGATAATTGTCGGAAAACAGATGCAGCGCCGCATCGACGATCCGATCGTGGGCGGTGGCGGAATATTCGTGCCACGGGTCGGAAGGAATGCGGTGCACCCGATGCTTCCGGACCGCTTTCAAATCCTGCCATGTGGAAGCGCTGCTTAGCCGTTTGGCATGAGCCAGCGATTCCGGCTCTTGGCGGACGAGCAGCAGCAGGCGGTCCGCGTCGATCTCCGCCAGGCGATCCAGCGTAATCGGCTCATTGAGAACGATACAGCCGACCGGACAAGCCGGCTTCACTTGCAGATCGCCATACAGCACTTCCCGCATGCTCCGGTTGCTGAACACGTGGCATTCGTCCTTATAAATACGCAGGATCAGAACCGTATCGTCCCCCGCCTCGCGGGCAATCTGTTCCCGAACGGACTCCACCTTGCGGTCGTACTCTCTCAACCACAGCTCCGCTTCCTTCGACGCCCCGAAAAACTCCGCCGTAAATTGAAGCTGCTCCCGCCAGTTCTTTTCGGCCCAAGGCACCTGCACGAGCGGAGCGATCTGCTTCAGCTTATCCTGCTCTTCCTCGTCCAGCCCGGTGCGGCTCAGAATAACGTCCGGCCGCGCTTTGCGAAGCGTGTCAATATTCGTTTCCCAATCCATATTGTTGCGGTAAGCGCTGAGATGAACGGGAATATCGTTGCGGTACGTTTCGTAGTAGTAAGCCGTCCACTTCGGATGAAGCGGGGCGGCATATGGCAGCATCCGCAGCGCCACAAGCTGGCCGATGATGGCCGGGCTGTAGGCGGCGACCTTGCGGCTGCGGTTCTTCATATACACTGTCGGCGATACGCCGACTTCCTGCTTGAACTTTCGGCTTAAATAAAACTCGTCGCTGTAGCCGACCTGCTGGGCAATATCCCGCAGCCTGACGTTCGAACCGGCCATCAACTGCTTGGCCCGCGTCATACGCAGTTCCGTCAAGTAATCGATGGCGCTGCTGCCGTACGTTTTTTTGAACAACTCCACGTAGTATTTGGGACTGACCCCGGCCATCCGGGCGAGCTGCTCGATCGACAAGCTTTCATTGAAATGACGCTCCATATAGTCTTTCGTCCGCCGGATGGCGGCTTCCGAATCTTTTCTCGCGGAGAGCCCGACATTTTTCATGACGCCATAGATCAGCTCACGAA
Source organism: Paenibacillus elgii NBRC 100335 (assembly GCF_004000865.1). Lineage (GTDB taxonomy): Bacteria > Bacillota > Bacilli > Paenibacillales > NBRC-103111 > Paenibacillus_G > Paenibacillus_G elgii. The sequence goes on from NZ_BIMB01000002.1 coordinate 213,714, forward strand.
AGGCAAGGCGGGCGCGCGGGCGTCCGGTTTCCTCGCCGCTCTGCCAATGGCGGCTCACGACGTCGCATAGCGTAATCATCTGCGCGGCGGGAACCATCGGAATTTCGTCCTGCACCCAGAACAAGCCTCGTTCCTTCTCGAACCGGAGCTGCTCTTCGTCCTGCTCCGTCTCCCGGTACAAGTCAAACCGGAACAAAAACAGGCTCAACCCTTCGGCCGAATCTGAAGCGGCGCCGAACGTCTGGCCCGGAGAGCACACATAAGCAGAATCCTGGCGGAGTCGCCCTTCCTTCCGGTCCACGATCAATCGCCCGTGTCCCTTCGTCACCGCAAGCAGCACGTACGAATTCGCGAGCTGCTGCTCCATGCGCCATTCGCCGTCTCCTTTGACCGCTTCAACGTCCCGAAGCTTCCAATGCGTACCGTCCAGCCAAGTGACCACCCGATCTCCCGGTTCCGTGATGCCTGAATTCATAAGCTGTGCACCGCCCTATATGATAATGATTCTCAATACGTTTTTTGAAGTATATCAAAAAAAACACCTCTTTGTCGATGAGAGCGGCGTCCGGCAAAAGAAAAATAGACCTCCGAGCCACCGTAAAAGTGGCATTCGAAGGTCTAATTTTTCAGTTCAATCGTCAAATCGTCTAGGGCTTTACGGCCTCACCCACTTGGCGCCCTGCCAGGTGTGGATGTAATACCAGGACTCCCCGTTGGGAGATTTCCAAACCCGCGATGCCGTAACGGTTTGCGGGGTAAACGTGAGCCATTTTTCCGCAGGCTGATTTTCCACATAAGGGATATCGAACCCGATCGAGGTCCCGGTAAGCTCAAGCCGTTCGCTGCTTAGCTGCACCCCGAGCTTGGTATCCTGCTCGAAATCGCCGGTCAATCGCGAGGCGATTTCCATGGACGGATTGATCCATTTCCCGACGCCCTCGCTTACCGTAAAATACCAGTTGCCTATTTTCCCAATGACCTGAACGGTTTGGGCCGGTTGTTCTGCCCCTATTTTCTCGGTATAGGTAGAGTAGATCGCAGGAGTTTTAAAGTAATGGAACGGAACGGGAATGTCCAGCTTCCAATCGACCTGCTCCAATCCTTCAATGCCAAGCCCATAGTCGTCGCTGCAGCGTATCCATCGCAACCCGTTCGGCGTCTCGATCTGGTACCAGACAATCGGAGGAACCATGCGGGCCTGGCGGGTATACTTTCCCACAGGCTTCAATACTTGAGGAGGCAGCTTCGGCTCGTCGGCCAACGGCTTTTCAAAGGGCAGGCTGTACACCTCGCTCTCCCGCGCAATGGGAATCATGCCATCAACCGGTTGGCCTACGCCCTCGTAATACTCCGCATAATGCTCCGAAAGAATCCATTGCTCTCCCAGCCAAGAGGTTCGGATCAAATGCCACTTCGCCGACGTGCGGCAGGGCGTGTACGGATCGCATGCATCGATGGAGGCGACCGCCTGAACCTGCTGCGGAGAGAGGCTGTTTCCGGTTATTTTCATCCGGGAGTCATAAAGCGGGGTCTGGGGGTCCAGCAGAGTCAAGGTCTGTTCCTGCTTCTGCAGCTGGCCGTACTTGTACGCCCCTTCCTTCAGGTTAATCCACGCTTTGCCAAGCCACGTCTCGACCGGCACTTTGTCCATATTCGTAATATAGAGCAGCCTGTCGCTATCAATCGGGGCGAGCTTCACAGACTGGTAAGCGCTGATGGAGCCCAGGACTTCATCCGGTTTCGTTTTATTGCTGGCGTACAGTTTAAAATCGTCAAGCAAAGTAATATAAGGCATCGCGCTCGGTTCGGCAAGCTTCTGATCCGCAGGCTTTTGGTCTGCAGACTTCTGGTCGGCAAGGGCGATCTGCGATCCCGACGGGAGGGTTACCGCTGCGGCCAAAAGTAAAATGAGCCATTTGCTTATGTCGTCCATCTCCTTTTCAAAAAAACCAAAAGTTTTCCATTTCTGATCCTACCATAAAAATGGTATAAAAAACAGAACCTTCCCCTGCGCTCCTCCGGACCGCTCCCTTCAACCTGTTGGCGGCTTTTGCCAAAAAGTTCATTTTATCTTCACAGGAAACCGCCTCCGATAGCCCGACCGGGCTATGGGCAACCTGCATTCCGTTCTATACAATGAGGGTGCTTGCCTGTTTTGTAAGGAGTGATGAGATGAATCGTAAACGAATGCTAACGGTCCTGCTTGGCCTGCTGCTGGTGGCTATGATAACCGCCTGCTCCACCTCCGAGCGTCCGGTCGACCCGTCGGAGGTGGAGGTTACGCTGACGACCGAGCCTTCGCCGCCCAAGGCGAACGTCGTCACCAAGTATACCGCCACGATAGGCGGTGTACCGGAATCGACCAAAGCCACCCTGGCCTTCGACATTCGCAAGTCCGAAAACGATACGCTGTCGTATTTGAATGCGAAGCCGGAAGGAAACGCGTACTCCGCGGAAAAAGAATTGAAGGAGCCGGGAACGTACACCGTCTACGTGCATCTGTACATCGGCGACCTGCACATCATCAAGAAAAAGAAGATTGAGGTCGCTTCATGAGCCGCAACCGCATCCGCAGCCTGATGCCGCACGGGTCCGCCCTGCGCGTCGCGCTGCTGGCGTTCGCACTTGCGGTGCTGCCGTCCACGGCGGTCTGCGCCGAAAGCAGCAGCAACAGTGGAAGCAGCGGGAAGGAAATCCCGCTCCAGCAGCTCATTGACGAAGCGCCGCCCGGCGGCACGCTGAAGCTGGCGGCGGGGACCTACCTGGGGCCCGCCATCGTCGCGAAGCCGCTGCGGATCGAAGGCGCGGACGGAACACAGATCGTCAACGAGTCGGATCAGCCGGCGGTAGAGCTCCGTGCCGACCGTTCCGCGATAGCGGGTCTGGCGATCCGGGATACGGGAGCCAAGACTACGGCCGCCGTGCTGCTTTCCGGCGCCGACAGCACACTGGAGAATCTGCGGATCGAGACGGTGTCCTCCGGCATTCATCTGCGGGACGCAAGCCGCAACACGATCCGCAGCACGACCGTCGGTTGGGCGGGGCCGGACGTCAAGATGACGGAGAAGGGCAACGGCATCGATCTGTACGCCTCCCATGACAACGTGATCGCAGGCAACACCGTCACCGGTATGCACGACGCCATCTACATCGAGAACAGCAACGGCATCCGAGTAGAACAGAACGAGGTGAACGAGTCCCGGTACGGCGTGCATTTCATGTACGTCAACGACTCGTCGATCCGGGGCAACACCGGGGCGCGCAACATCACGGGAGCGATGGTGATGGCCGTCAAAAGCGTGGAGGTCACGGGCAACACGTTCGTTAAACAAAGCGAGAACGTCAACTCCCAAGGCCTGCTGCTGTTCGACGCGAGCGATTCCGTCTTCGCGGACAATCGTCTGGAGGGTAACCGCGTCGGCATCTACGTCGAGCAAGCGCAGAAGAACGTGCTGGAGCGCAACCGGGTGACCGTAAACTACGTGGGCCTGCAGCTCAAAGAATCCGAGAACAACCGGTTTCAGGGCAACGATTTTCAAGGCAACGTGATCCCGGCCGAAGCGACGGACAGCCAGAATAACGACGTGAAAGGCAACTATTGGGACAGCTTCCAAGGCGTCGATCTGGACGGAGACGGGTTCAGCGATATGCCGTATGCGATCAATCCTTTTTTTCAGAAGATGACCAAAACGACTCCGCCGTTCCAGTTGTTCTTCCAGTCGCCCGGCATGGCGTTTCTGGAAGGCATGCTGACCTCGTCCAAGCGAGCTTGGACAACCGACCGGGCGCCGGCGATGAAGCCTTACGCAGCGGACGCCTACCGTCTGCCGGCCGGATCTGAAACGGCGGGAACGCTAATCGTCAGCCTCCTCCTGCTGGGGAGCGCCGTAACAACCATATTCGTAACGGGGGTTCGAAGAAAATGAAAAAAATTACTTTAAGTCTGGCCATCGTCATGATCATTCTGGTGCTGTCCGCATGCGGAGCCAAAAAATACGAGCCGCAGGCCATCAACGAAGCGACGGACAAATGCGCCGTGTGCAACATGCAGGTGAAAGACGACCAGTTCGCAACGCAAGCGGTTCTGAAGGATGGCAAATCGCTGAAATTCGACGATATCGGCTGCTACAACGAATGGAAGAGCAAAAACGGCACCGAGCAGGTCGGAGCGACATTCGTCCGGGATTACCATTCCAAGGAATGGATCGAGCTGGAGAAGGCTTACTACGTGTACGACAAATCGTTCAAATCGCCGATGGCTTACGGCATCTATTCGTTTAAGGATAAAGCGACGGCGGAGAAATTCATCGCCGAGAACGGAAAAGGCAAGCTGATGACGGGCTCCGAGCTGGGCTCTCATACGTGGGAACGCAATTCGGACAAGATGAAGCATATGAAAGACAGCCACAAGCCTGGCGATGAAGGCAAACAAGACATGAAAGATATGAAAGACATGAAGGACGGTCATGGCGGCAGCGAAGCGAAGAAAGAAGAGCCGAAGGTCGCACACTAATGAAACCGATGCTGACTGTGGCGATTCGCGAGATGCGAATCGGCTTCCGCAACCCGTGGGCATACTCGTTCCTTGCGCTCTTTTCCTTGTTCAGCCTAGCCCTGCTGCTGATTCACTCCAGCCGGGTCGTTGAAGGATACTCCAGCGTCACGGGAACGATGCTGAACCTGATCTTGTACCTGCTGCCGCTCATGACACTGCTGCTCGGCTCCTTCTCGCTGACCGCGGAAAAGGAAGAAGGCGGCTGGCAGCTGCTCTCCGCTTATCCGCTCGGCACGCCCGCGTTCGTGCTTGGCAAATATGCAGGCATCGCCGCCGTGCTGCTCGTTATCGTCGCCTTCGGCTACGGCTTGACCGGCGTCGTCGGACAGCTTACCGGAAAGCCGTTTGATGTGAAAACCTTCACGTTGTTCCTGGCTTTCTCGGCCGGCATCGTGCTGCTGTTTCTGGCTGTGGCCGCCATCGTCGGCACGCTCGCCAAAAACCGCTGGCAGGCGCTGACGTACGGCGTGGCGATCTGGTTCTTCACCGTGATCGGCTGGCCGACGCTGCTTGTCGCCGTGCTCGGCTTGCTGCCGTACCTGTGGATCAAACCGGCGCTGGCCGTGCTCACCCTGTTCAATCCGGCGGAGCTGGTCCGGCTGTTCATCGTCGTCAAGCTGAGCGGAGGGTCTGTGCTCGGGCCCGAATACTACGAATGGATCGGGTGGATTCGCGGGACGAGCGGCACTCTTCTGTTCCTGCTCGTCTCAGCCGTCTGGATCGCCGGTTGTCTGGGCGCCGCCGTCGTGCTCTGGGAAAGGGGGCGGTCGCGTGGCTAAACCGGTGCTAAAGCTGACGAATGTCCGCAAAACAATCAACAAGCAGCCGATCGTCAAGGGAGTCGATCTGGAGCTGTATCCGGGGCAGGTGATGGCGCTGTGCGGCGGCAACGGAGCGGGCAAAAGCACGCTGCTGCGCATGATCGTCGGCAGCTCGCAGCCGACCGAAGGCTCCATCGAGGCGTGCGGCCTCCAATGGCGCGCCGACCGGATGCGCTACGCTGCTTCCGTCGGCTACATGCCCGACGACTACGTGTTCGGGCAGGCGCTATCCGCGCGGGAGACGCTCACGTTCTGGGCGAAGCTCCGCAGCGTGCCGCCGTCCCGCGTCCAGGAGCTGCTGCACAAGGTCGGCCTGGCCGAGGTGCAGCAGAAGCCCGTCACCTCCTTCTCCAAAGGGATGCGGCAACGGCTCCTGTTCGCGCAAGCGCTACTCGGGGACCCGCCCCTGCTCGTGCTGGACGAGCCGACGAACGGCCTCGATCCGTACTGGCTGCAATCGTTCGTGCATCTCATTGAAGAAGTAAAACGCGAAGGCCGCGCCGTCATTTTCTCGACGCACCACCTGCAGGTGGCCGAATCCGTCGCCGACCGGGCCATGTTCCTGCGGAACGGGGAATTGGTGAGGCAGGGCTCCATCGACGAGTTCCGGGAGCACTACGGTCCGAAGGGACTGGACGGAGCGTTTACGGAATTTATGGCTTAAGCGCATTTCGTCTGGAATCAACAAAGAAGCCTTGTCCTCTTTCCAAGGGAAGAGAACAAGGCTTTTTCACTATCCGCGAACAAGTCCCGCCTGTTTACACGCCGCCTCCAGCTCCGCCAGCAAATCGGCCAGCTCCGAGGAGCGCTTCAGATTCGCCAGCATGCCGAGCACGATGACCCTGCGCGGACGGATCTCGACCAGCTCCTGCTCCAGCACCGTCAGAGACTCAAGCGCCTCATTGCGTTCCTCCCCTTCGGAGAGCCGTTCCAGCCGTTCCCGGCATCGCTTCACAAGCAGGAGCGGATGAGCCGACTTCGCATTTCTCGCGCATACCTCTTTCAGCCTCGGCCAATTGCTTTCGTTCAAAAGAGGGCGCGGCTTCTCCCGCAGCACGCGTTCCGCTACCGCGTCGACGATATGCAGGATATGGCTGCATACTTCATCCGGTACCAACGTGATCTTCTCGACCAACTGCAAGCCCATGTAGGTCGACAGCAAGCTGCTTAATAGCAATACGCCTTCCGGTGCATAGGGCGCGTAGCCGTCCCCGTAAATGCCAACGAGGCTGTCCATAAAAAACATACTGATCTCGGTATCCATCCACTTCAAGTAATCCCGAATTTCCTGATTTACGAAGCCTCCGTTTTCCCGCATCTGCATCGTGAAAAATTCGGGATATTCGATCCACAGACGAAGGCAGACGAGTATTTTCCGCTCCAGGCGCTCCCTCGGGCCCAGCTGCCGTTCGCGTTCCACGAGCTGCATCCCGTCGTTCAAACGCTTAAAAAAGAATTTAAAAATATCCAGCAGCAGCGCTTCCTTGGAGGAAAACTGCTGATACACGCTACCTTTGGACATTTTGCAAGCTTCGGCGATTTCCTGCATCGTCGTCTGCACATACCCGTTCGCAGCGAACAGCTTCATCGCAGCAAACAGGATATGCCGCTTCTTCTCGTTCCACTTCTCTTCCACCGTTACACCGCCCCGAAACTTGTATGGTCTGCTTCGTTTCCGTCATAGCGACTATAGCGGATACGCAAGTAACTTGCAAGCTCCGTCCTAGTCCCGAACGGCTGCGGCGCCTTCTTGTAACGGTATTGTACTTCCTACCCGATTTCGATCCTTCCAGCCGATCAGCATGGCCGTGCTTGCCACCATGAAAGCCGCTCCGAGCACATAAGGATAATTGACGTTCACGTCGAACAGTACGCCGGCAATGGATGGTCCCGCAATCGTACCCAAGCTCATATAGGCATTGTTCATCCCTGCTACGAACCCCTGCTCGTTTCCGGCCATTTTGGACAACAGCGTATTGACGGCCGGCCGGATAATCGTCGTGGCGACGAAAAACAGAATGGTCACGGCAAAAACGGAAACGTACGTCTTCGTCACGAGGACCGCCAGCATCATAACGGCGGAAAGCAAAAACATAGCAATAAGAATTTGACGCTCGCTAAACCTCCGCAGCAGCCTTTCGAATAGAACAGCCTGAGTGAAAACTCCCGCCAACGCGCCGAGCGTAATCATCAGCGAGATGTCCTTCGGCGTAAATCCGTGCTTCACGTCTACATATAAACTAATCACAGCTTCAAAATTCATCAAACCGAACGTCAGCATGAAAACAAGCAGAAGCAGCACGAAGTACGGCGCGCGAAACGAGCTAAGCAATTGCTTGAACAGATTTTCCCGCTTTCTCTCCGCCGTCCGGGCCAATTGCCTCGCTTCCCGGCTTTGCGTCTCCGGCAGGAACAGCATGGACAGCAGCACCGACACGCCGGCGATCGCCGTCGCCACATAGAACGGAACCCGCAGCCCGTAGTCGGCCAGAAATCCGCCGATGCCGGGCCCGATCACGACGCCCAGCGACATGGAGGCGCTGAACAGGCCCAATCCTTTTCCGCGATCCTTCTCCTGCGTAATGTCGGCCACGTAGGCCATCATCGCCGGTGTCAGGAGCGCCGCCCCGATTCCGCTGAGCAGCCTGGACACGTAAAGCAGCCACATCTGACCAGCCAGCCCGAACAGCAGCTGGGACAAGGCAAATACCCCAATCCCCCCGACAATCATGATTTTACGTCCGTATTTATCGGACATCTCGCCCGCAATAGGCGAAAATAGGAGCTGCGTCACTCCCATAGCAGCGACAAGATATCCCATGTCCTGGCCGCTTGCCCCGAATTCCGTAATGAATTTAGGCAAAATGGGGATGATCAGTCCCATTCCCACCATCGTAATGAACATGTTCACCATCAAAATGACGAGCGGTCCCCAATTTGATCCGGTTTTCGTCATAACATTCACCTCACTTGCAAATTTCAATCTCATTTTGACCAATAAGTTCTATAAATGACCATCAGGTCATTTGAAATTATATCCTCCCCTTTCCGTGAAGTCAAATAGTTGAAATTAACAAATAGTTATGATAAGATGGCTCTAAATTAATGACGGGAGCTGAAAAGATATAATGTAAAATAACTTTCTTGCTAAGAAATATAAAATAGTAAAACAAAACAGCGACATGAGCGCATGTTTTATTATTTGTATGCAAGAAAGTTACGATATCTTTTCACTCAAACAATATATCCTTATCTAACTCTATGTCAGGGTTGGATTTGCTGTATTTATTTGAGCTGTGGGAAAGGTAACTTTCTTGCAGCTCTTCTATTTTTGTACAGGAGGATCTATTCCATGTCATTAATCAATGTAACCAACCTGACGTTTGCCTATGACGGCAGTTACGATAACTTATTTGAGGACGTAAGCTTTCAAATCGATACCGACTGGAAACTTGGATTTACGGGGAGGAACGGAAGAGGCAAGACCACCTTCCTCAACCTATTGCTTGGGAAGTATGAATACAGCGGAACGATTTCCGCCAAGGTCAGCTTCGAGTATTTTCCATTCCATGTAGAGAACAAGGAGCAGAACACAATCGATGTCATCGGCGACATCTACCCGGATTACCTTCACTGGGAATTGATGCGCGAGCTTTCGCTGCTCAAGGTGTCGGAGGATGTTCTATATCGGCCCTTTGCTTCCTTGTCCAATGGCGAGCAAACGAAAGTATTGCTGGCCGCTTTATTTCTGAAGGAAAACAGCTTTCTGTTGATTGACGAGCCGACCAATCACCTGGACATGAACGCCCGAAAACTGGTCAGTCAATATCTCAATACGAAAAACGGCTTTATTCTCGTCTCTCACGACAGGTCGTTCCTGGATCGCTGCGTAGACCATATTCTGTCCATCAATAAAACCGACATCGAAATTCAAAAAGGAAATTTTTCCGATTGGTGGGAAAATAAGCAAAGACAAGACCAATTTGAGCTTGGCGAGAACGAAAAGCTGAAAAAAGACATTAAACGCTTGTCGGAAGCGTCCAAACGAACGAGCAATTGGTCGCATGAAGTGGAAAAAACGAAGAACGGAACAAGGAATTCCGGCTCCAAGGTGGACAAAGGGTACATCGGGCACAAGGCTGCCAAAATGATGAAACGCTCCAAATCCATGGAACACCGGCAGCAAAACGCGATCGAGGAAAAGTCGCAGCTCTTGAAAAATATCGAAAGCTCGGAGAGCTTAAAGATTACCCAACTTCCCTTTCATAAAAATCAGCTCGCCGAACTGGACCACGTTTCCATTTATTACGGGGAGAAGACGGTCTGCACCGATATCAGCTTTACGATTGAGCAAGGTGAGCGAATCGCGCTTTCGGGTGCGAACGGCTCTGGAAAATCAAGCATTATCAAGCTGATTTGCGGCGAGGATATCGCATATACCGGCACGTTCCGAAAGGGAAGCCAGCTGAAAATATCGTATGTTTCGCAGGATACTTCGCATTTGCAGGGAAATTTAACGGATTACGCCAGAAGCAGCGGGATTGACGAAAGCTTGTTTAAATCGATCCTAAGAAAGCTGGATTTCTCCAGAGTTCAGTTTGACAAGGATATATCAGCCTTCAGCGGCGGCCAAAAGAAGAAAGTGCTGCTGGCAAAAAGTCTTTGCGAAAAGGTTCATTTGCATATTTGGGATGAGCCGCTGAACTTTATCGATGTGATTTCGCGCATGCAAATCGAGGAACTGCTGCTTGAGCATTCGCCGACCATTCTTTTTGTGGAGCATGACAGCGAATTTTGCAAAAATATCGCTACCAAGGTTATTAAACTTTAAATGGGCGCAAGCCGAATAGAGGCAACGGCAGTCCGGAAGTTATTTTCGCGTCCGAAGCTGCCGCTGCCTTTTATGCATCCGCACATGGCAAGCTGATCCGAAACATCGTGGAATACCGACGGTCCGCTTCCAGTTCAATCGTGCCTTGGTGCAGCGTAACGATTTTTTTGCAGATGGCGAGGCCTAATCCGGTGCTGTCTTTCACCGCCCCGGCCCCACGTGTAAATTCCTCGAAGATGTGTTCCCTGATCGGCTCCTGTACGCCAATTCCGTCATCTCCAAGCCACAGCACAGCCCGGCCGTCCTTACTTTCGCAAGACGCGAACAGCACCGTTCCCGCTGCATTGAACTTGAGCGCATTTCCGATCAGATTCATGATGACGCGTTTCATATGCACATGGTCCAGCATCACCGGCAGCGGCTCTTCCGGAATCTGTACATCCAGTCCGAACCCTTTGTCCTCGATTTCGGAATAACATTCCGCCACAATCTGTTGAAACCATTTGGTGACGTTTACTTTTTCTCTTTTCAATATTTGGTTGGAATCTTCCAGCTTTGCTAATTCGAACAAGTCCTTAATCAAATTGGATGTATAGGAAGATTTGTCGTGAATGTATTGGATATATTTGCGCCTCCTGCTTTCCTCCAGCGACGGATCGTCCAGCAACAACTGGGAATAGCCGTAAATTGAAGTCATAGGCGTCTTCAAATCATGCGATAAATGCAAGAGCATGTTTTTGCGGCTGGTCTCGGCCGCTTCCTTCTCGGCAGAGGTTCGCTGGAGCCGCTCGGCCAACCCGTTGAAAGCCTCACGGATTTCGTCGAACTCCTGCTCGGCCGTAAACGTCAGCCGCTTCGTATAATTCAGCCGCTCCATTTCTTTGATGCCTTCTACAATTTGCCGGATTGGCTTCTCTACTTGCTTAACCGAGTATTTGGCGTACAAATACACGGCGATAAGCAAGCCAAGCGCAAAACATGCCGCAAAAATGGCTATGGCCGCAGAGACTTTATCCAGCCGCATAGGTATTTTCCAAAGCAGGATATACGGCTCTTGATTCGGCCCCTTTACCGAATAAGCGTGATAATAGATCGAATCATCGTTCCGCTGCATATCCATTTTGGCATAGAGCAGTCCATCCCGGTAACGGACGATATCGTCTTCCTTATTTCCCCGGACATAGATCACCTCTCCCGCCTCGTCGATCACCTCAAACCAGCCGCCGTACCGATCCAGCAGCTTCCCGTCGATATTTTGGAAGGGATACCGATAAATATCTTCCCCCGAAATCCGAGGCAAATCGCCCGTCCTGTCTACCACCCGGTTCATCAGAATATCGGTGCTCACAAGCGCTACGGCAATCGCGCCCAACAAAAGGCCGCTAATGACGATATAGTTGCGGACAAACAACTTCTTCAGCGGCCTTCGGCCGCGAATGCTATTGTTTCTTCTCAAAACGGTAGCCTAACCCCCTAATCGTAACCAGGTAGTCAGGCTTTCTTGGGTTATGCTCGATCTTCTCGCGGAGTTTGCTGATATAGACCATAATCAAATTTTCGTCCCCCATATACTCTTCGCCCCATACCTGCTCGTAAATCTGCGCTTTCGTGAATACCCTGCCGGCTTGGCTCATCAACAAAGCGATAATTTTGAACTCGTAGGATGTGACTTCCTTGTTCATACCGGTCTTATATAGCTTGCAGCTCTCCAAATCCAGTTTGACGTCACCGATCTCGATGATGGCGGGAGCGGGCTTGTCCGGCTTGGTAAAGGCATCCAGGCGTCTGAACAGCGCCTGCACCCGGCTTACGACTTCTAGCGGGTTAAAGGGCTTGCCCACGTAATCGTCCGCCCCTAGCTGCAATCCGAATATTTTGTCCGTATCGTCCGACTTGGCCGAGAGAAAAAGAAATGGAATCGGGGAGCTCTGCCGCACTTTCTTAAGCAGCTCCCATCCATCCATCCGAGGCATCATAATATCCGCGATGATCAAGTCAACCTGCTCGCGCTGCAGCATCGTCAACGCTTCATCGCCGTTGCCCGCCGTCATTGTGCCGTAACCGGCATGGTTTAAATAAACGGCGAGCAACTCGACAATTTCCGCTTCATCGTCGATGATCAATATCGTTTTGATTGGCTCTTCACCTCGATTGCCTTATACCCGTATCCTTATCCATCAGCTATCCGCTGGCTAGAATAAATGATCGGCGAACCGGGACAACAATACGGCGGCTTCTTGTCTCAGCATCGGCTGTGTCGATCTATAGTCGACCGCTCCGTTTTGGTCCTGGCTAACTTCGGGTCCATATAATACTTTCGCCACAGCGAAGCGGACACCTTCCACCGCCCATGAATCCGTGTTGCCTGCAAGCTTGGCTTCTTTAGGAGTACCATGCAGATGATTGAAGGCCATGCGCCATACAATGGTCGCCGCTTCCTGTCGTGTCAATGGCTGCTGCGGGAAGAACCGGTCGCCGACTGATCCCTGGATCAAGCCAAGCTCTTGCTCGGCCTGGATATGCTGGGCATACGGACTGTCGGCGACATCGGCGAACACCGGCTTTTGCTTCGACGGGGCAAAGCCCGACCACCGGATGATCCAGCCGATAAACTGTTCCCGCGTAATGGGCTGCTCAGGCCGGAAAAGGTTGTCGCCGCTTTCCTCCCCGATGACATCAAGCTGGCGCAAATGGCCGATGTAGGCTGCATATGGATGCTGGGGACCGACATCGTCATAGGGGCGCGGCTGCGGCAATTTTTCGGACCAGCTGTCGAGCTTCAGATCGTAATAAAACGCCTGTACCTCGCCTTTTTCATTCCGTTTGAACGCCGCTTTGACACCCTGATCGTCCTGAAACAGAAGCGGCTCGATTTCATGCAGCACATGCTCGCCAAGTGGGTCTTGCACGATAAGCTTGCCGTCTTCCGCGCGAATGCGCGATGTCCACATCCGGTTTCGCAAATCGCTGTATGTGCCTGCAAACTCGGCTAGCGACGAGGAGAGCGGCCCATGAGCATCGTCTTGCTTGCCCGCAGCCGGGTAATAATGATTCATGAAGGCCCTGAAAAAAGGCTGCCGGAGCTCAAAATCCTTATTGACGGTAACGAAAACGCCGACCTTCTGATCGGGAATCAACCACATCCCCGTATGGTACCCGTCTACATCTCCGGACTTTTCTACCACATACTGCCCATTGGCATCTTGCCGATTGGAATATTCGAAGCCGTAGGCCATATTCGGCAGCTTCGGATGGATGGCAAGCTGAGGCTTGTGCATGTCGCGAATCGTTGCTTCACCTAGAATCGCCGTGCCCCCGATCTTCCCCCCGTTCAGATGTGCCATCATAAACCGGGCCATGTCCGAGCCGGTTGAGAGCATCCCGCCACCCGGTAACTCTGTCGGGACCGTCCCAAATGTAGGGAGGATATCGCCGAGCTGGTTATAGGGCACGGCGAGCCGCTTTAAATTTTCCGAAGTTAGCCGAAAATCGCTGTTTGTCATGCCCAGCGGCTGAAAAATATGTTTCTGAACGTAATCGCCGAACGGCTGGCCCGCAACCTGCTCGATCACATACCCTTGAATCGTAAATCCCAGGTTGTCATAGCGATAAAATTGTCCCGGCTGGCGTATAATCGTGGGCGAATTATCGAGAATATATTGTTTTAAGGAAACTTCCGTGGACAAGTCGGTCGTTCTGGAATCGGACATGTCCCCATACTCAAATCCGGTCGCATTCATCAATAAATGCCGCATGGTCAACGGTACATCCGTCCGATTCCCGATGCGAACCTCCCCCAAATATTTCGACACATCGGCGTTCAAATCGAGCTTCCCCTGCTCGGCCAATTGCATAACGCCTGTAGCTGTAATCACCTTGGAAACCGAGGCGACGCGAAATAGGGTTCGGTCCGGGTCGACCGGCAGTTTCTGCTCTACATTGGCGTAGCCGTAGCCTTTGTTTAACAGCACCCGATCGTCCTTCACCACGGCCACCGCGGCACCGGCCATCTGTTTCTGAATATCCGGCTGGTTAAAAAACGCATCGACAAATCGCTCGACTTCCTCCGGTGCCTGAGGTCCTGCCGGACCGGATTCCGCCGATACGCCAGGCACCGGGCCTCCCCCGGCCAATACTGCGACGGCCAGGGCAGCGACAGCCAATCGACTTCCATATTTACCCATTCGGTTCATAAGAATCACTTCCCTTTTGTTGTCCTTTTCCCTACAAACAACAGTATAAATGGGTAAACTTAACCTGGATTCTATACAATCTTAATGTAAAGTGAAATTTGCCGCAGCGTTCTCGTAATGCCCCTCGCTATTCCAACCATTTGATCCGTTTCAAAAAAGCGCCCCCAAGCCAATACTTCATTAGCTTAGGAGCGCGGTTTATCATCGTTCTTTAGGTTCAATCCAAGGAGCCTTCCGGGCCGTACGCCTCCAGATTTTCCTTGACCCGCTGCAAAAAGCGTCCGCAAATCACCCCGTCCAAGATGCGATGGTCCAGCGCCAGGCACAGTCGAACCATCGAACGCACGGCGATTCGGTCGTCGACGACAACCGGCTTTTTGACGATGGATTCGAACGTTAAAATCGCGGCTTGCGGATAGTTGACGTTCGGAAAAGAAGAGATCGAGCCGAACGCCCCCGTATTGTTGACCGTGAACGTGCCTCCCTGCATGTCGCTTGGCGATAGCTTGCCCGTACGCGCCAATTGAGCCAGCCTGTCGATTTCCAGCGCCAGTCCGGCGATATTTCGGAGATCGGCACTCCGGATGACCGGGGCTAGCACCGCGTCTTCTGTCCCGACCAGAAGCGAAAGATGGATGTCCCGCTTCACGACAATTTTGTCGTCCGCCCACATCGAATTCATGATCGGATAGTCCTTGATCGCCCGAACGACCGCTTGAATAAAAAAGGCGAAGTACGTCAAATTGACGCCTTCCTGCCGCAAAAAGTCGTCTTTGAGCTTGCTGCGCAGCAGGACCAGATTCGTTACGTCCGCTTCGACGATCGTCAGGGCATGCGGAATCTCCGTCACGCTCCGCTTCGTGCGCTCGGCAATCGTCCTTCGGACAGGCGTCACGTCGATGGCGTAATCAGTATCGGCAAGCTCCTCCTGCCGCTGAGGCACGGTCATTTCCATAACATTGGACTGGCTCATGTTGTTTCCTCCAATCTTTTTTCTAAACTCACCCTCTCCCCACGCAGTCTCCACGAAAAGTTAGTATGTAATCATAGGATCAGGTACTAATTCTATTCCAATCGTACCCCTAAGAAAGACGGGTGTCAACTGCGGTATCCCGGTCGGCAGGTCCATCGGTTGAACCTGCCAGCGCCCAGGCTGCCCCGTCGGAATCTCGTTATCCTACGGCCAAATCGCCGCTTCTTCCCGGCTCGATGGCCTGGCGTATAAATTATTGCTCATTGGGCCCGAGTAGACGATATACCGAACCACTTTGCCTTTATCGCAAAAAACGATGATTTTGTTGGCATCGTCATAGGACAAATGTCGATCGGTCCAATGATAGCCCACAGCGGCATTAATGGTTTGCGGATCGGTGTAAGGTCCAAAGACGTACACCTTGTCCCAAGCGAAGTCGGTATGATCTTTCAAATAAACGGCTGCGCCCGCTTCCCGGGCTTTGGACGCTTCTTTCTCAATGACGCGGGCGAGCTGCTGCTCCGGGCTCCCCATTTCGAGCCGGATCACGCCGTAAATGACGGCTGCGGCAAAAAACATGGCTGCGACGATTGCTATTTTTTTCTTCATGCTACAGCTCTTTTCGGAACACTTGCTGCGTCTTCGTATTTTCGAATCCTGCATGCTTGTAAAATTGGTGGGCCTCCACTCGGGTGACGTTGACCCGGACGCGAAGCTCTTGGTAGCCCTTCGTTCTTGCCCATTCCTCGCAACGTCGTACCAACTGTTGGCCGATCCGCTGGCCTCTGAACTCCTGATCTACGACCAGGCCTCCGATTTCAGCGTAGGGCGGAGATTCGACCAGCAATCTTCCATGCGCATGAATCCAGCCGACGAGCTTGCTCAGCGCTTCCGCCACGATCACGACATGATCGTCCGCATTCAGAATCGGAGCTAACCTTGCTTCGATTTGCTCCGCGTTAGCGGGGTAGCCCAATTGATCGGATAACCGGGCAATTTCCAGGCTATCCTGCAGCACGGCTTTCCGGTAATGCAAGTCCATTTCGTCTCATCCCCAGTCTACGTGCTCTTTTTTCTTTTACACCGTCAGCAACCAGTTTATCATATCCTCCTCCCTAAAAATAACGTTTGTGGCGACCAGCCGGAAACGCAAAAAGGACCGGGGCAAAGCCCAGTCCCTAGGAAGCGGATCAAACCGGCGGATTCGGGTCGTACGGATAGTTTACCGGCGTAAAGAAATCCTTGTATCGTTTGAATGTCGGTGTCGTCGGCGACAAGATTTCCACTACGGAATTGCCGACAATCGTTGCGACGTTGGCCAATTTGTCCTTGCTGATTTTATCGATGGTGTCGTACCGGGTATGGTATTCGGGCTCGGCAGGGGAATGGGTGTACAAAGCGGTGGCGACTCCCCGCTGGTAGAACGGAACATGATCGCTTCGTCCAAAGCGGCCGTACGGAATGACCCCGGATAATCTGGAGGCAAAGGTCGCGCCCAGGTCGGTGACCACGTTTTTCTGTCCGTTTACCGTGTACATGCCCAAGGTGCCGGAATTTTTGCTGCCTACCATATCGAGTTGAAAATGCCCGATGAACCGGCCGATATCCGTGGAGCTGAGCGAGTTGGCGTAGGCCTGAGAGCCGTATAAGCCGTATTCTTCCGCGCCGAACGTCAGGAAACGCACCTCCGAATCCCGCTGGGTACCCGCGACGGCCCGCGCCACTTCCAGCACAATGCCCACGCCGGAAGCATCGTCGTTCGCTCCGGGGCCTGCGGACACCGAGTCGTGATGAGCGCCGACCGTAACCAGATCACTGGTCGTTGTCGTCGTATTGGGCCTTAACGTAGCCACGACGTTGTAGGAGGTGGCGGCCATGGCGGCTACGCCTTGAACACTGAGACGTACCCGAGGGCCGCCGTTTGCCGCCGTCTTTTGCTTCAAGGCTTGCGCGTCTTTGCCCGACAGGCTGACGGTCGGAAGGGAAAGAGTGCTGAATTGCGTATCCAAAATCGGGGTATCGGAGGAAGGATTATAAAGAATGACGGCCACGGCGCCTTGATCCGCGACATTAGCGATTTTTGCATTGGTATCGATTTGGCCCGCTTCGATCAGAGCTATCTTTCCTTTGAGCTCCAGACCCTTTACATCCTGCGGCGTTCCTTTTTTCGCATCGACAACCTCGCCGCTGACATCGCCGCCTTGCGTGTTTTGCAGGGCTTGCGGAGCAAGCTGCTGGCTTGCCAGTCCATGAGTTCCTTCGATCGTCAGTTGAATGCTGCTTGGGGCGGTAAATTTGGGGAACGTAAAGGACTGCAGGTTGACCGTGTAGCCGTACTTCTCGAGCTCGCCTTTGATGTACTGCACCGCATTGTACTCATTTTGCGTCCCGGCTACCCTCGAAGACGCGGCCAAGCGCGAAACGTGGTTGAAAATGGCGTCCCCGTTCACGGTGATGGCGTTAGCCGAGCCATGGACGACAGCGCCTTCGGGTCCGGCCTCCGGAGGAGCCGCTAACGCGAGCCCTGCGCCCGATCCCCAGCAAAGAGCGGCGGTCAAAAGTAAACGCGACCAAAAAATTCCTTTCATCATGTCACTCCTTTTTGTTGTGAAATGTAATACGCTTCTACTTTATTGCAGCGGTTAGCTCAAATATGTATGCATTTTTGGAATGAACGAATGAAAAAAGCGCAGCCATCTTCCCGTAGCAGGGGGAGGCTTGCGCTTTTGAATAATTAACCTATGTTTAATTTCATTTAATCGATCAAGCCTGCCCGTTCACGCTCTCGATCCGATACGGCTTCGGTCCAAGCTCGATAATGCCGGCACGGTCCGTCCGAAGCTTAACCGTCGTCGAAAAAATACCGGGCATCCGCTCATCCGGAAACCAAGGGCGTTTGTGATCGATCACGATCAGCAGACCTTCCACATCGCCGACCGCGGCAAATCGCAGGCCGTCTCCGCTCCATTTCTCCAGCGACAACGATTCGTGCAGCTGCCGGAGGGCGGCAGGCAGATCCTCGACCGGAAGCCCGATCTCGCTAATCCGTAAAATATCCTTGGACGAGAAAGGCTCGTTGGTTGCATTGCTCAAGGAATGATGGGCGATCAATTCGACGAGATTGCCGTCCGGATCGTAGAAATATAAGGCCGTGGCATTCCAATTCGGAAAAGGATATTGCGCGGCATCGTCTTTGGCAATCGGCTCGATTCCTTTGCTGCGCACCCATTCCAGCGCTTCGTTCGCTTTATTGTCGGGAATCGTGAAGGCGATGTGGTAATAAGCTTGTTCCCGGTCATCCGCCATAAAAGTAAGCTTGGATTCGCCTGCCTGAATCACCAGCGAATCCGCATTCTCTTCCAGCACGGGAAGCTGAAGCGTATCGCGATAGAACTGTTTTGTCGCCTCGTAATTGGAGGAATGCAAAATCACTTCGCTTATTTTCATGTCGATCTCTCCTTCGTGATAGGTCACGAGAAGACTTTCGACGCGTCCCTTCCTGCCCGCGGAACCAAGGGATAGCTGTGGAACCCTTGTCCGTACACTTCGCTGGCCTCGCTTAGAATGACGAACGCTTGCGGATCTACCGTGCTGACGATCCGCTTAAGCGGCGCAATGTCGGCATTCCTCAGGACGACCATCAGTACCCCACGGGGTTCCCCGGTATAGCCGCCCCAGCTTGTGAACCGGGTCAAACCGCGGTCCAATTCCAGCAAAATCGCAGCGCGCAGCGTCTCTTCGCGTGTTTGATCCGTAATGATAAAGGCTACCTTGGAATCCGATGCCGAATGGATCAGCTCCAGCGCCTTTTTGGTTAAAAATAATCCGATCCATGCATACAGCGCCTTCTCCGGCGTAAAGACAATCGCAGCCGTTAAAATAACGGCAAAGTCGAGGATCAGCAGCGCCTTCCCCAGCCCGATGCCGAGCTTGCGATTTAGAAGCAGCGCCACGATCGTAAACCCGCCGGAGGAGGCGTTGCCTTTGAAAATCAAGCCGAGCCCGAGCCCTGTTCCGATACCGCCATATATGGCGGCCAGCAGCATGTTGTCGGTCAGCGACGGCACGCCTTCGGTCAATAGGATACACAAAGGCAGCAGGACGGAGCCCAGTACCGTTTTGACCGCAAATCCCCGGCCGAATACCGCCGCTCCCGCCAGAAGCAGCGGCACGTTGATCAGCCATTGGCTGATCGCCGGCTTCAATCCCGTTACATATTCGAGGACGGTGGACAAGCCGGTCACACCGCCCGCAGCAATCTGATGCGGATGCTGAAACATGTTATAGCTGATTGCCATCAGCAGGCAACCGATTGTCAAGTAAGCCATCTGCACTCCGAAGGCCGCCGCACGGCCATACCCGGAAGTGCCGCGATCCTGTTTCATGTTGCCTTGCACACTCCCTGCTCTTGGATGTAGTTCTTCATCTTTTTATCATGAATGCTACACCCCTGCAAGAGTGCAGTGCAACGCGAATTCGCTGTATAACGCCTACGCCGCAGTGCTTTCACACTTTCTTGCAGTACAGCAATTCGGTCAACCCCGGCTTGCTTTCAACTGTTACCCAATCTGCAAAATCTCGCGTTCTGCATGGCGTCCGCCGTTCTTTTCACCGATGACTTCCATAGCCTCCGGACCGCCGGCATGCATCGCCCATTTCTGAATTTCGCTCACTACTTCGCGCAACGCCTGTCCCTTCACTGTCAGCTCATAGTCTATGCGTACCGGAATTTGGTTACGAACCTGTCACCGGCTTCCGACAGTTCATGAAGCGCACGGGCCGCCTGTTCGCCGCTATGTACCATGAGAGGTCCTCCCTTCACATAAGGATTTTATATACTTTTTATACTTTTATGTTTATAAATTATGAGATCATTTTGCGGATTTGTCAATCACTTCACTGGACTTTTTTTCCAACCTGCCATGACCACGAAATTAAAATATTTGTAAATGCAATCCGCGTCCGAAAATCCCGCCTGCTTCAGCCAGACAAGCTGCTCCTCCAAGGTGGACATTCGATCCAGCTTGGTCCGTTCGTAAGCCGCCGAAATTTCGGCTGCTGACAGCCCGCTGTTCTCCACCTTGCGTCTCCAATCCTGCTTATACCGCTCCTCCAGCGCAGGTGTGCTTCCCAACACCTGATCCGCGTTAATAAACAGTCCGTTGTCGTTCAGCAAGGCGTAGGCGGTACGGTATACCTTTTGCTTCTCAGCATCAGCAAGATGGTGAATCGAAAGGGACGAGATGACGATGTCATACTTTTCCCAGTACTCACAGGTTGTGTAATCCCCAACAATATACGTGACATTCGGCACGCCGCTGAATCTCGTCCGGGCCACCTCCAGCATCGGGCCGGAAAGATCTACCAGCGTCAGCTTGGCACGGGGATGCTTCTGCAGCATGAACGCCGAAAACAAGCCGGTGCCCGCGCCCAAATCCAAAATGCTCGGAGCATCGTTCCCCTCATCCATTAGCGAAACGGCAATTTGGTAAAAGTCATCGAAGCAGGGAATCAATTTGCGTCTTTGGCGGTCGTATGCGCTTGCGGCTTCGTTAAACTGTTCCATAAGCTGCTTTTTGGTATGGTCCATCCCGGTTCCCTCCAGAGAATAAGATTAGAAGATTGCTTTAGCGATAGTATAAGCAAAGTACAGTTATAATAAAAATATATTAAACTTATAAAATATATAGTTAATAACTATGAATATATGCTGATCAGCATAGCCTAACTGCGCATACCCATAATATAGCTCTTTTTATGGAAATATATTTAAATATTAGGTGAACAATGGTATTATTATAGAGTAAAATTATTCCAAAATTCAGGAGGTTTGGATCATGAAAAAAACATTTCTTGTCCTGCTGGTCTTCATCGCATCGCTTAGCGCATCCTTGTCCGCATCTGCTGCAAATCGGGATTCCTGGATTAAGTGGTATACGCAATCCTCGACTTATTCGGGAATTGTCGGGGAACTTATCGTTCCATCAAATGTGAATGCAACCAATAGCAGCGTATTAAACTTTCAGTTAGGTTTGGGCGACTATGTTGAAAGCGGAATTTCTTATACTGCCGGTAAATATAAGGCCTTCATCAACACCGGGTACCACGCTTGCAAAAATACAGGAAAATCGGATAGCGAATGTGCCCCCTACTGGAGATCCGAATTTTTGAATGTACAGCCATCGCCAGGTGAAAAAATTACCGTCAAAATTGTCAATAACGGAAACAGTACGTTTGACTTTTATGTCAACGGATCAAGGGTGATTAACGGCGCCGACTGGGGGACAAGAAAACACTTCCTTACGATACCTGCCACAACACAAGTTAAACAAATGCACATTACAACCGACACGGATGGAAAAACGCACTATTCCAACGCGTCATGGCAAAACGTTAAGATGAGAGCCAACGCCTCAGGAAGCACTTACACGGATTGGAACAGCAGTACGCCGGTCATCGCTGCCCACCAAAACCAATCGGATTTTATCATTCATAGTAAATATGATCCGTTGAAAACATCAAGATAAGATGGGTATACGGATCGTTTAACAGTAAGTATTGAAACAAGGAGCTGCGATCCGCAGCTCCCGAGAAAAACAACTGCCCTGGCGCCGTTGCAGACGCCAGGGTCAGTCCAATCCGATTCTATTACCGCGCAAGCTCCTTCAGCTCGGCCGACTCCAGAAATCTCTCGCAATCGAGCGCCGCCATGCAGCCTGTGCCCGCTGCGCTGATCGCCTGCCGATACCGGCTGTCCTGTACGTCGCCGCACGCGAATACGCCGGGAATGTTCGTTTCCGTCGTGCCGGGCTTCACCAGCAGGTAACCGTGATCGTCGGTCGTCAGCTGGTCGTCCAGAAACTTCGTATTCGGCGTGTGGCCGATCGCTACGAAGATGCCGTCTACCTCGATGATTTCTTCCTCGCCAGTGTCGTTGTTTCTCACCTTAAGCCCAGTCACGCCCCGCTCGCCCGCGATGACTTCCAGCGGGGTCCGGTTCAGCTGCCAGCTGATTTTCTCATTGGCGCGTGCCCGCTCCTGCATGATCTTCGACGCGCGAAGCTCGGTGCGCCGGTTCACCAGAACGACCTCCGAAGCGAAGCGGGTCAGGAAGTTCGCCTCTTCCATGGCCGAATCCCCGCCGCCGATGACGATAATTTTTTTGCCCCGGAAGAAGAAGCCGTCGCATGTCGCACAGGTGCTTACCCCGCGGCCGACGTTTTCTTTTTCCCCCGGAATGCCGAGGTATTTCGCAGAAGCTCCGGTGGAGACGATCACCGTTTCCGCTTGAATGTCGCCCATGCCTTCGACCGAAAGGGTAAACGGCCGCTTGGAGAGATCGGCTTTGTTCACCCATCCCGTCCGGAATTCGGCGCCGAAGCGCTCGGCCTGCTTACGCATATTATCCATTAACTCGGGGCCCATGATTCCTTCCGGGAAGCCCGGGAAGTTCTCGACCTCGGTCGTCGTCGTCAGTTGTCCCCCCGGCTCCGGACCTTCGATCACCAAGGGCTTCAATCCCGCTCTCGCCAAATAAATTGCCGCCGTCAACCCTCCGGGGCCGGTTCCGATAATTACGCTATTGTACATGATGTGTTCCTCCTTCATACTACCTATCCTTAAGCTTTATCATATCTCCCTCGGAGACAGGTTGCATGAAGGTTTGATTAAGGTCACATGAAGGATTCATGAAGAAAGCGCGAGCGACGGAGATCTTCCTCCGCCAAGCGCTATGCTTCAAGATATTCCCGGAAAAAGCGGACAATTTCCGTATTCATCGCGATGTGATTTTCCATTTTCTCCGTTTGATGCCCTTCGTCCTCGAAAATAACCAGCTTCGCTTCTTGACCGCGGGCCTGCATGTCCGAATACAGCTGCTCGGCCTCGCTGACCGGAACGCGCGTATCGTTGCGGCCGTGGAAAATGAGCAGCGGCACCTTGATCTTCTGCGAATGGTTGAGCGGGGCGATCTCCTCGAAGAAGTCCGAATCGTCCGCCAGTGTGCCGTATTCCGCTTCGCGCAGCGCCCTGCGCCATTCCCCGGTGTTTTCCAGAAACGTGCGGAAATGCGAGATGCCGACGATGTCCACCCCGGCCGCCCATAAATCCGGGTAATGGGTCAGCGCGGCCAGCACCATAAATCCGCCGTAGCTTCGCCCCATAACGCCGATTTTGCCGGTGTCAACCGTCGCGAAACGGCTCAAATCCTTCACCATCCATGCCAGATCGGCCACCGCATCCATCCGTTTTCTCGCGTTGTCGAGGTTCAGATACGTTTTGCCGTAGCCCATACTGCCGCGCACGTTGGGCGTCACGACGTTAAAGCCTTGCCCGACCAAATATTGAATGACCGGGTGAAATTCGAACCGGATCTGCGATTCCGGCCCGCCATGCACGTACACCACCGTAGGCGCGGGACCGCTTTCCTCCGTCTGTCCGGCGCTCCCGGCCGGCCGGTAATAAAAGTACGGCACCTCCACCCCGTCAAACGAACGGAACGTGCACAGCTCGGCCTCCTGCCACAGATGCTCAATCGTCTCCGATCTGCCGAACGAGGTGAGCCGCCGGAGCGTCTCGTCCTTCAACCCGTAGCGCCAGATGTCCCCCGGCAGCACCGGGCTTTTCAGCGCGAAAATGAGCTCGTCGTCATTCAGCCACGACAGCGATGAAATCACGCCGCGCGGCAGCTCCACCGCTGTGGAATGTCCGCCTTCCACCTCATACAGGTATAGCGCGGAAATGCCGCCTTCGTTCACGGTATACGCGATCCGGCTGCCGTCCGGCGAAAGTTTCGCCGCCTCGATATCCCACGCCGGGACATGGACGAGCAGCTCCGCTCCCGCCCGCTCAGGGGAAAAGCGGTACAGCGCCATCGTGTTCTCGGCCGCATTGCTCACCAGATACCCCGTGCCGTCCTTCGCCAGCTGCACCGAAGCGTAATCGCCCGCCCCCGGCACGCCGATCTCCCGGATCGCGCCGCTGCGCAGATCAAGCACGTGCAGCGACTGGACCACATTCGTCACATCGGCCAAAATCAACAAGCCGCTGCCGTCCGGCAGCCAGCAGAGCGGTACGCACCGGCCCTCGTGCCGGTAAACCTCCTTGACCTGCTTCGTCTCGACGTCCTGCACGAAAACATCGAACAGCCCGGGACCCCGGCGGTTGCTTGAAAATGCGATTTTCCGTCCGCAGGGAGACCAGTCTCCGACATTGTGAAAATGCTGCGGGGACACCGTCAGCTCCTGCACGTCCAACGTGTCGTTGTCCAGCACGTAAAGCTGCTGCTTCTCGTTCCCTTTATGATCCATCCCAATAACCGTCCGGGAGCCGCACGGAGAATGCTTGGCTTCCACGACCCGGTCGGGCAGCTGGATGACCTGCTCGCAGCGGTTCGTCGCCGCCTCCCAGCTCCACAGCTGAGGCAGACCGGTTTTCTTAGTCAAAAACGTAACTCGGCCGCGCCCCGGAACCACTTGCGGCTGGGAGGCAGACAGTACGGTAAGATACGCGTGCAGCTTATCGTTTTGCTCGGTCAAAGCTTTCGATTCCATCGGTTGGTCGCTCCTTTATAGCGGAAAATGGCAAGCCGTCAAATGGCCGTCCGCTTGCCGCTCCAAGGCAGGCGGCGCGCTGCGGCAAATGTCCTGCGCGTAAGGGCAGCGCGTATGAAAGCTGCACCCCTTCGGAGGGTTCGCCGGATTGGGCAGATCACCCTGCAGAATGATGCGCTCCTTCCGCTGCGTCGGATCGGGCACCGGAACGGCCGATAGCAGCGCTTGCGTATACGGATGGCGGGGGTGCGCGAACAAGGAATCGCGGTCCGCCAGCTCGACGATTTTGCCCAAGTACATGACGGCGATGCGGTCGCTGATGTGCTTGACCGCCGGCAGCCCGTGGGCGATGAAAATATAAGTCAGCTTGAGTTCCTTTTGCAGCTTCTTGAGCAGGTTCAAAATTTGCGACTGGATCGACACGTCCAGCGCGGACACCGCCTCGTCGCACACGATCAGGCTCGGATTCAGCGCGAGCGCCCGGGCAATTCCGATGCGCTGCCTCTGGCCGCCGCTGAATTCGTGGGGATGCCGCGACATATGATGCTCGTCCAGGCCGACCAGCCGCAGCAGCTCGACGACCCGCTCCTTCAAGGCCGCGCCTTTGTACAGGCCGTGCACCTCCAGCGGCTCGGCGACGATATCCTCGACCTTCATTCTCGGGTTTAGCGACGAGTATGGGTCCTGGAAAATGATTTGCAGATGGCGGCGCACCTTGCGCACGTCCTCTTTGCCGAGCGCCGTCAAGTTGCGGCCCTCGAACCAGACTTCGCCTGCCGTCGGCTCCAGCAGCTGCAAAATAAGCTGACCCGCCGTCGACTTCCCGCACCCGGACTCGCCCACGATCCCAAGCGTCTCCCCTCGGTTCACGGTAAAGTCGAGGCCGTCTACGGCATGCACAACCCCTTTTTGCCGGGAAAACAAGCCTTGCTTGTACGGAAAATGCTTTTTTAACCCTTTAACTTCCAATAGTAGCTGGCTCGTTTGGCTCATGTCAAATCACTCCTTACTGTAGAAGCAGCGCGCCCAATGGCCCGCGGCAACCGGTTCGAGCATCGGAACGTTGGACTTGCAGTGCTCGGTTGCGACAGGGCAGCGCGGGTGGAACGCGCAGCCGCCCGGCATGTTCAGCGGATTGGGCACCGAGCCGTAGATGGAGTCCAGCTCTTCACGCTGCTCGTCAAGCTTCGGCAGCGAGCCGAGCAATCCTTTCGTATACGGGTGCCTCGGACGGGCGAACAGCTCGAACACGTCCGCTTCCTCCACGACCTCGCCGGCATACATCACGACGACCCGGTCGGCCATTTCCGCGACAACACCGAGATCGTGAGTGATCAGCACGACGCCCGTATCCCGGTCCTTGCTCAAGCCTTTGAGCAGCTCCAGAATTTGCGCCTGAATCGTCACGTCGAGCGCGGTCGTCGGCTCGTCGGCGATCAGCAGCGCCGGATTGCAGGCCAGCGCCATCGCGATCATGACACGCTGCCGCATGCCGCCGGAGAGCTGATGCGGGAAATAATCGACGACTTTGTCCGCCCGCGGGATGCCGACGCTCTCCAGCATGGCGATGCTTTTCGCTCTTGCCTGCTTTTTGTCCGCGTTCTGGTGATTGCGAAACACCTCGCCCAGCTGATTCCCGATCGTGAACACCGGATTCAAGGACGTCATCGGCTCCTGAAAAATCATTGAGAGCTTGTTGCCTCTGAGCTTGCGCATTTCTTTATGGCTTTTGCCGAGCAGGTTCTCGCCTTCCAGCAGGATCTCCCCGCCGACCACTTTGCCCGGCGGAGCAACGAGACCCATAATGGACAGGGACGTGACGCTTTTCCCACAGCCGGATTCGCCGACGATGGCGAGCGTCTCCCCTTTCGATACCGTGAACGAAACCCCGTTGACGGAAGCGACGACGCCTCCCTCGGTTTTGAAATGGGTTTTCAGGTTTTTAACTTCCAGCAGTGGCGCCAAAGGGTTCACCTCGATTTATGTCGTGTACATCCGCGAATTAAGATTCTTTCGTTTTCATTCGCGGGTCCAATATATCGCGCAGCCAGTCGCCGAGGAAAATGATCCCCAGCACGGTAATCGTAATGGCGATGCCGGGGAACGTCGCGACCCACCAGCTGGTGGCCAGATATTGTCTGCCGTCGCTCAGCATGCCGCCCCACGTAACGGTCGGCGGCTGAATGCCCAAGCCGAGAAAGCTTAAAGAAGCTTCCAATATAATAGTGGTGGCGATGCTCAGCGTGGACACGACGATGAATGACGATACGACGTTGGGCAGAATATGCTTAAAAATAATCCGTACGTCGCGCGAGCCGACGGCGCGGGCCGCTCGCACGTAATCGCGCTCCTTGACGCTGAGCACTTCCCCGCGGATAATGCGCGCGTACTTGACCCAGTTGGTGACCCCAAGCACGAAAATGAGCGAGAACAAGCCAGGACCGAGCACCGCAAGAATCACGAGCATGAATAAAATATTCGGGATCGCCAGGAAGGCGTCGACGATCCGCATAATGATCCGGTCGGTCCAGCCTCCGTAATATCCCGAGACCAGCCCCAGGATCACGCCGATCGTTCCGGCGACGGCCACAGCGCATACGCCGACGAGCAGCGAGATTTGCGAGCCGTAGATGATGCGGCTGAGGACGTCGCGCCCCAAATTGTCCGTGCCGAGAGGATGATCCGCCGTGCCTTTCGCCATCCACATCGGAGGCAGCAGCCGCTTGGCCGCACTCGTCTTGGCAGGATCGTGCGGAGCCACGGCGCCCGCAAAAACCGCCATGAACAAGACCGCAACGACGATGATAAATCCGATGGTGCCCGTCTTGCTCTTCAGCAGCGAACGGACGATGCGCGCCGCCTTGCCGGGACGCTTCGATGCGGATGCTGCGCCGACCTGTCCGCTTTGCGCTTCTATCGATACGCTCATGTGTGCGCTCGCCTCCTGCGTTTAATTGAATTTGATGCGCGGATCCAGCAGCCGGTAGACGAGGTCCGCGAGCATGTTGCTGAGAATGACCAGGAACGCGATGACGAACACCGCAGCCTGCACGATTGCCATATCCCGGGTATTGACCGCTTGAATAATAAGCTGCCCCATGCCGGGCCACGCATAGATCGTCTCTGTAATGAGCGCCCCGCTGATCAGCGTGGAAATTTGCAGCGCCATAATCGTGACGACCGGAATGAGCGAGTTGCGGAACGCATGCTTGTAAATGACAAGCTTCTCGGCTACGCCCTTGCTGCGGGCGGTTCGAATGTAATCCTGTCCCAGGATTTCCAGCATACTGGAACGGATCAAACGCGTCATTTCGGCGGCGATCCCCGTGCCGAGCGTCACCGCGGGCAGGACCAGATGCAGCAGCGTGCCGCGGCCGGACACCGGGAACATCCCCAAATTCACTGAGAAGAGCAGAATAAACATAATGCCGAGCCAAAAATGCGGCATCGCCTTACCGAGCACCGCCGCTCCGGTAGCGAACACGTCCCAGAACGAATTGCGCTTGGTCGCCGAAATAATGCCGAGCGGAATGGCGATGACCGTCGCGACAAGCATCGCCGCAGCCGCAAGCTCGAACGTCGCCGGCAGCCGGTCCAGCACGATCGGCAGCGCAGGCTGGTGGTAGCGGAACGAATTGCCGAAGTCCCCTTGCACCAATTGCGCCATAAATTTGAAATATTGAACGTACAGCGGCTGGTCCAAGCCGAGCGCCACGGTCAGCGCCCTGCGGTCTTCGTCCGTCGCCGTGTCCGGAAGCATCAGCGTGACCGGATCCCCGGAGACGTGAACGAGCAGGAACACGATCAGGGAGATCAGAAACAGCACGGGGATGAACTGCATAATCGACTTTACGAAAAATTGCCTCACGGTGTACCTCCCAAGGACAGGATGGAATGACAAAGGGGTCTGCGACTGAGACCCCTCGAACAAGTTAGGTTAGCCTACTTCAAAATAATTTCGTCCGCATATGTGATTTCGTCGATTCTCGGAGTAAATTCTATGCGTTTGTTGATGCCGTAGTTCGCGCTCAATTGCAGCAATGGAATTTGCGGACGGTCCTTGGCCAAAATGTCCTGCACCTGCTGGAACTGCTTCTCCCGTTCCTGGGCGTTCATATTTTTCTCCGCGTCGCTCAGCAGCTTCATCACTTCGGGATTGTTGTACCCTGTATCCGGTTTCAGACGCTTGTACAGCAGCGCAGCGTCGAACATCGAGTTGGAATACGCGACAAGGAACATATCGCCGGTCGTGCCGGCATTGCGTTTTTCGTTGAATTTGCTCGATTCCAAAATTTCCATCTTCACCTTAATACCGACCTCTTCAAGCATCGCCGCGATCAGCTCCGACGTTTCCTTATCCTTGAGCGACTTGCCAACCGAGCCGGTAAAGTTGATCGTAAGACCGCTTTCGTGGCCGGCTTCCTTCAGCAATTGTTTGGCGCGCTCGGGATTGTAATTCGACTTGCCGAACAAATCCGGCTTCGCTCCGAAGATGCCCGGGATAATCGGCGTCAGCGTTTCTTTGCCGTCGCCTTCGAACAGGCTGTCGATAATCGCTTTTTTATTGATCGCCAGATCGATGGCCTCGCGCACGCGCGGATCGGCCGTCGGGCCGCTGGTTGTGCGCAGCGACAGCAGCATGACGCGTGTCGTCGGACCGCTGATCGTCTGGGTCGAGTTGACATTGTTAATCCGTTTCATATCGGTCGGCGGAATCTGCACCGCGATGTCGACCCCGTCGGTCAGCAGCTCGGAGACCCGTGTCGCTTCCTCCGGAATCGAGCGGAACACCAGCTTGTCCCATTTCCCTTTTTCGCCGAAATAATCGTCGTTTTTCACCAGAACGACGCGGTCGTCACGAATCCATTCGGAGAATTTGTACGGGCCGGTGCCTACAGGCTTTTTCAGAAACTCGTCCCAGCCTTTTTCCTGAATATATTTGGACGGCAGCATGCTGGAGCCGAGGCGGGACAGACGCGACAGCAGAACGGGCTCCGCTTCGTGGGTAATGACGTCGGCCGTCAGGTCGTCGACCACCTTCACTTCTTTGATCTGCTTGTAGTTGCCGTTCTCCACCAGCTTGGCGTCTTGGGCGACGCGCTCCAGCGAAAACTTCACGTCGGCCGCCGTAAACGGATCGCCGTTCTGGAATTTGACGCCCGGACGCAATTTGAACCGCCAGGTGGTCGGGTTCACATTTTCCCACGATACGGCCAGATCGGGCTGAAACTTGCCTTCCCGGTCCCGCTTGACCAAATAGTTGAACATGTTGACGTGAACCGACTCCGTGCTCGTAAAGCCGTGGTTGTGGACGTCGAAGCCGAGAATGTCGCCACTTCGGGCGATGGTCAGCACTTTTTCCTTCGCTTGCCCGCTTCCCTGCTGCCCGCCTGCACCCGCCGCATCCGGTTTGCCACAGCCGGTAAGGCCAACCGACAAAGCGAGAACCAAGGCCAAGCTGATGGATGTAAACCTTTTCATAAATGTGTGTCCCCCTTCAGGATTACTCTTGGATGGCAAAGTCTTCGATAATGGCCGCGATATGCTTGATGCCTTGGATATAATCGTCGACCGTGATATTTTCATTCGGGGCATGGTTATTCGAAGCAAAATGCCCGACCCCGACGGAAACCGCAGGAATGCCGATGCGCTGGCACATAATGTACATCGGGCCGGTCGCGGGCGACATCGGCTTCAGCGTCGGCTCCGTCCCGTAGACCTGCTTGGCCGTCCGGACGACCGACCGCGCCAGAGCGTTATCGAGCGGCGTACGGGCCGGATACGTCATCGTATACGGAATCGCTTCGATATCGGCGAAGCCGTGCTCGTCCAAGTGCCGGCGTAAAAGCCGGAATATATCGAACGGGTCCTGATCGGGCACGAGACGAAAATCCAGCTTCACTCTCGCTTCGGACGGCAGAACCGTTTTCTTGCCCTGGCCGGTATAGCCCGATTGAAACCCGCACACGGTACAGGTCGGCTGGTAAATCAGCTTTTCTTTCAGCGGCAGACCGGACAGCCCAAGGACGAACGAGTCCAGACCAAACTTCTCCAAAGTGCTTTCTTCGTCGTAATCCATTTGCCGGAGCACTTCGATGTCCGTTTCAGACAAGGCAGCCACCTTATCGTAAAAGCCTTTGATATGTATGCGTTCGTCGGGCGTTTTGAGCGTGTTCAGGGCCCAGATTAACCGCCAGGCCGGATTTTCGATGACGGCGGCATGCGAGGAATGCATCTCCGTATTCGCCCCCCGGCACACAAGCTCGACGTAGCACATGCCCTTCACCCCGAAGCTGGCCTGCAGGCTGCCGTCCGCGTTCTTGTAGCCGAACTCCCAGATGCAGCCGTCCGCTTGCACAAGCTCCCTGTGCGCGTCGACGAATTCGCGGAGATGCAGGCTGCCGATCTCTTCTTCGCCCTCAATAACGAACTTCACGTTCAGCGGAAGCCCGCCCCGCACTGCCGAATAGGCATGCACCGCAGCGAGCCGGGCGGTCAGATTGCCTTTGTTGTCTGCGACCCCCCGGGCATAGATGCGTCCGTCCCGGATTTCGGCGGCAAAAGGCGGCGAGTCCCACAGCTCCACCGGGTCTTCCGGCTGCACGTCGTAGTGGTTATAAAAAGAGAGCGTTTTCTTTTTATCGTTTGCAAACTCGCCGTAGACGACCGGGTAACCGGAAGTGTCGATCCGTTTCGCGTGGCCGCCAATCTCCTGGATCAGCCCCTCCACCATCTTCGCGGTCTCCGCCATTCCCCGGCTTTGCGCCGCAACGCTCGGCTGGCGGCATAACGCCTGCAGCCAGCGGATATACTCGTCCCGGTGCCGCTCGATATAGTCAAAGACGTCCTGCAAGAATAACCACCCCCGATTTAGTGGAAAAATTCCCTTAATAGTCCCTTAATAAACTATAAAACATGTGCTATGATAGTGTCAACAAATAATAATCGATCCGGACCCGCATTTCAGAAGGATTTTTACAGGCTGCTCCGAACTTGGAATAGGTCCGGCATTTTACATTCGGAAAGGACATCAAACGATATGATTGCCAGAGTTGGAGCCGTCGGCCCGAAAGATTCGATCGACCTGATTCGCGAAATCGGCCAAGAGTTTCAAGACCGGCTGACGATCGTTCCGTTCGTCTATCAGAACGTAAGCGAAACGGCGAATATCGTCCGGCGCGAAGAGCATCACATTGACCTATGGGTATTTTCGGGGCAAGCCCCTTACGCGA
Source organism: Paenibacillus elgii NBRC 100335 (assembly GCF_004000865.1). Classification (GTDB taxonomy): domain Bacteria; phylum Bacillota; class Bacilli; order Paenibacillales; family NBRC-103111; genus Paenibacillus_G; species Paenibacillus_G elgii. Next base: position 245,870 of record NZ_BIMB01000002.1, read on the forward strand.
TCGCTCAGGAACAGAACATTAAACAAACGGCGCTTTTCCCGCAGTTGAACGGGTCCTCCCTGACGAAGGTGCTGCTCGAAATCGTATACCGCGACAGGCTGCAGCTCGGACGGGTCAGCTTCGATACGATCCTGCCGGAGCATTTTTACGAAACCTGCGCGGAGTCGGACCTGGCTTACGACGCCATTCCGCTGCTGTCGTATACCGGCTTCAAACCGACAGAAGAGCTGGTCGCCTACCACTCCGGGCTGTTCGCTCAAGGAAAGGTCGACGCCTGCGCCACCTGCTTGAGCCGGGTGTACGAGGAGCTGAAGTCGCGGGGCATTCCCGTCTACCGGATTACACCCAACCGGATGACGATCCGCACGATGCTCCATCTGGCCAGCACCGCGGGCGAAACCATGCATTTCAAAAAATCGCAAATCGCGGTCATGTTCATCGATATCGAGGAGCCGGAAAAGCTGATCGGGCAAAACAAAAGCTCCTACGACGTGCGCCGTCTGGACCTCCAGCTTCAAGAGACGATTCTGGGCCATGTCGAGGCGTTGTCCGGCTCCTTCGTCGCCCTCGGCAACGGCAAATATATCGTCTTCACGACCCGGGGGGCGTTCGAAACGGCCGAGGAGAGCGCCCATCCTTCCGTGCTGCTCGAAAAAATCGCCTTGCTTACCGACCTGAAAACGAACATCGGCATCGGTTTCGGCGTGACCGCGCTGGCTGCCGAGCGCAATGCGCAGATCGCCCTGCAGCATGCCAAAAAAACCGGCAACTTCTGCGCCATTCGGGTCACCGACACGGGCGATATCGAAGGTCCTCTGCGGCAGACCGGCAGCATCAACTTCAACTATCGGACGGAGGATATCAAGACAAGCGAGCTGCTGAAAAGAGCGGGCGTGACGATCACGACCTACAACAAGCTGCTGTCTGTCCAAAAAAACCTGGGGCAAAACTCGATCAGCGCCCCCGACATCGCCGAATGGCTCGGCATGACCAAGCGGAACGCGCGCCGCATCCTCGGCGACCTGGAAGAGCACGGTCTCGTCGAACTCATCGGCGAGGAGGCGCCGACCAGCCGCGGCCGTCCGCGCAAAATATTCCGCGTCAAGGAGCTGCACTAATCGTTCGCCACAACCGCTGCCGCCCGCGAACGGGGCTTATGCACGACGCTGCTTTCGCGGACGGCGGGCAGGGTAGCGCTTTCATAGAACGATACGCCCGATCGTCCCCGCCCTGCCCTCTTTGCCTAGACTTATCCTTCCTGACATGCCAATACAAGCCGGACCAAAATCTCCGTCCCGATCACCAGTACGTCCTCGTCAAAATCGAAGCGGACCTGATGGTGCCCGTCGGTCAGTGGCGAGCCGAACAGCAAGTAAGACGCTTGACCGCCCTGCTTCTGCACGCGGTTCATCATATAGACGACATCCTCCGAGCCGCCTAAATCCATTCTCGGCACGAAAGACTTGACATTGCCCATCTTCTCCGCCTCCTGCCGGATGAGCGGAATTAACCCGGGACTGCTCTCGGCTCCCGGCGCTTCGCCGACGATCTCCCATTTGCAGTCGACGTCATGCAACTTGGCCGTCTGCTCCAGAATGCGTATCGTTTCTTTTTTCATAAAATCGTTCAGCTCGGTCGTCTCACCGCGCGTTTCCAGCTCCATCACCGCTTTGTCCGCTACGATGTTGCGGCCCGAACCCGCTTTGAGCGTGCCGACGTTAATCCGGGTCGCCCCTTCGCTGTGGCGGCTGATGCCGTTCAAATGCACAATCGCCGAAGCTGCGGCCAGCAGGGCGTTGCGCCCTTCCTCCGGAGCCGCGCCCGCATGGGCCGCTTTGCCGGTGAAGACGGCGTTGATCTTGGTCGTCGCCAAGAAGCCTCCGACAGCGCCGACGATTTCGCCCAACATTTTGCTTCGGAAGGCGATGTGGCCGCCGAATAAATAGTCCACGCCGTCGAGCCATCCGGCATCGACCATCGCTTTGGCCCCGCGGCTGCCCTCCTCGGCAGGCTGGAACAGCAGGCGGATTTCCCCGGTCAGGCGTTCCTTGCATCCCGCCAGCAGCTCCGCCACGCCAAGCCCGATCGCTGCATGCCCGTCATGCCCGCAGGCGTGCATCATGTTCTCGTGACGCGAAGCGAAGCCTTCCCGTACGGGACGGTGATCGGCGGCGGCGCATTCTGTCAGGTCGTTGGAATCGATGTCGAAGCGCAGCGCTATGACAGGTCCCGGCTTCCCCGTCCGAATGACTCCCACGACGGCCGTATGACCGTCCCGCATCCGTTCGACCCAGCGCGGATCGGCCCCTTCCTCAATCGCTCTGTTCTCGTGGTACCACAACACTTCGGGCTGGGGAACGCCCATGCGCGAAGCGGATTTGCACGCTTCCTCCCGCACGTGAACATGGTACCCCAACCGACTCAATTGTTCCGCGATAATCGCCGCCGTGCGGTATTCCAGCCAGCCCGATTCGGGGTACATGTGAAAGTCCCGCCTTCTTTGTATGAGCTTGCTTTTGATGCGCAGCACTTCCTGACTGATGTCCATCGGTTTATGATCCTCTCCTGTGCGAAACCTGACTGGCAATTTATTAACGGAATAATTCCTTAATAGTTCCCAATTAGAATATAAAATTTAATACCGCTTCTGTCAACAAGAAGCGGTATTATCCGGGAAGCCAGTTCTTATTCTTGCTTTCCAGCCAAGAGAGAAAGTAAAAACGAGGCTGCGGCGAGTGTCAGGCCCAAGCCGGCGACTCCCGACCATCCTGCCAAATTCCAAGCGGTGCTGCCTGCGGCCGATCCAAAGGCGCCGAACAGAAAAAGGCCCGTCATATAGACGGTATTGATCCGGCTGCGCGCACCGGGCTCTAGAGCAAAAATGACCGACTGATGGGAAACCATCGCCGTCTGAACGCCCGCATCCATCAGCGCCACCCCCAGGCCCAGTCCCGGGATCGTTGGGTAAACGGCAAAAAGCCCAAATCCCGCCAGCGTCAATAAAGCGCCAAGCCCCCGAGTGCTGCCCGGGCCGCGCTTATCGGCGTTACGTCCGGCAAGCGGGGCAGCCAATATTCCCGCGAGTCCAATGATTCCGAAGAGTCCGGCCACATCGCTGCCTAAATGATAAGGAGGTCCTTGCAGCAGCAGGGATAGCGTAGCCCAAAAAGCGGAAAAGCCGGCGAACAGGGCCCCCTGAGCGACAACGGCCCGCCGCAATTGGGGATACGATCGGACCAGTTGGACAAGCGAAAGCATCAGCCGTTTGTAAGAATATGTTTTCTCCGGCTTGAATCGCGGCAGTTTTACGGCAAGCATCGCGCCGATCGCCACAGCGATACCCGCGCCCAAGAAGTACATGGCGCGCCAGCCAAAGTGCTCGCCCACCAAACCGCTCAACGTCCTGGCAAGCAAAACGCCCGCAAGTAAACCGCCCATGACTGTTCCCACCATACGGCCCCGCACTTCCGGCGGCGCCAACTCCGCGGCAAGCGGAATGATGTGCTGCGCGATCGTGGCGCTCGCTCCAACTACAACGGACGCCATCATCAACATCAAAGGGGATGGAGCCAAAGCTGCTGCGACGAGAGCGAGAACCAGCCCCGCCGTTTGCCATAAAATCAGCTTCCTCCGGTCAAACGTATCGCCAAGCGGAACGAGAAGAACGAGGCCAAGCGCGAAGCCGAGCTGGGTTGCGGCCGGAATGAAGCTTACGCTGTTAGCTCCTTCGCCAAAACTATGAGCCATATGCCCTAACAAAGGTTGGTTATAATAAATATTTGCGTTGGAGAAACCTGCCGCTGCGGCCAAAAACAACGTAAGACCACAGATGCCCCGCCCCTTGTCGCTCATATTGCCTTCCCCTTTCTTTGCCGGGGCGGATTACCTTATCGTCGCGTGTTCCGGATACACCCGGTTCACGACATTGTAGTTCAGCCCGGTCCAATATTCGGATGCTTTCGGGTCGGCAATCCGGCGTTCGTCTTTCTCGATTTCGCTGTAATCGTCGGTCATCAGAAAATCCTCTACATCGTTCATGTTGGCAAACGCCATGATCGTAATACCGTCAATTCCGCTTGAAGCGGGATGCCAGAACGGCTCCCCTTCGGATACCGGACCTATATTATGAAGCTGAACGTAACGCTTGACGTATTTGTGCGCCGCAGGCTTCGCCAGCACAAGGCTCGCATGTTGACGGAGCCAGTGCTCCTGAAACTCCTCCCGGCTCATGCCCTCTTGTCTTCGGTGAATCTTGACGAGCAGGATCGGGTCGCGCTGTGTTGCGCTTGGCAATATAATGTGCTCTGTCGCAACAACGGGGGCCAACTCGCGGAAAATGGCTTGGTCTTCAGGAACAATTTTCGTCCGGAGTTTCTCTTGGCTGAATACGGCTTTCAAATCGTCGAGGGTGTTAAAAGCAAGATAGGCCATGCCATCCCAATCCGGTCGTCTGTATTCCGGAATGTGACCGATAACCGTATCGTACAGCTCGCCGTTTGCGTCGGTCGGGGCCACGTAAGGCGGCGGGGTAAAATGGGTCGGACCCGCGGAAATGCGATGCACCTGATCGTAACGGGCCAAGTGCCGGATTTTTCCCTCCTCCGTGTCCTGCGCATAAATAAAACGGGGACCGTGAACCTTGCGCCAATACTCCGCCCATTTTTCATAACCGGTATTCGGATCGCCCCCTAATGCAAGCTTCTGTGAGGGATCCGCAGGGTCGGCAATCGCCTTTCCTTCCTGATCAAGAAGGGTATTCGGATCTCGTCGGCGTTGATCCAGCGGCGTGTTGTCGGCGCGGGACAATAAGGAGGCCAGAACGGTCATTGGCTCCCGGAAGGACCGGTAATTCTCAAGATAGGGCGAACGATGGGAAAACTCACTCTCGCGTGGTGAATGCTGTTTCATGATACTCACTCCTTTTGATATTTTTGTTGGCATGGACTCCATTTAGATATCAAGGCGAATCCAACTTTCGTCTATATTTCTCTATATGTATATATCCAGAATTCTATATATATAACTATAAAAAATAAGCAGGCAGTACCTTACGAATAGGCGTGCCTACAATTCATTCCGCATATATTCCGTAAATTCCCGCAGCAATTGTTCATTTCTTCGGTAATAGGTCCACTGGCCGTAACGTCTGGATTCCAAAAGTCCGGCTTTTTGCATCATGGACAAATAGCTCGAAACAACGGATTGCGTTAACCCGGTTTTGGCTTGAATACTGCCTACGCAAATCCCCCCTTTGAAATCGGCATCTTTGGGCAAGTAGATTTGAGGGCCAAAATGTTCCGGATGCTTTAGCCACTCCAAAATTTGACGACGGGCCTCGTTAGACAACGCTTTAAATATCATCGTGGTATCCATAGCTTTACTATATCTATTTTTTCAGATATGTCAATGTCTATATTGATTGCACTGTCCTGTAGGCGTGACTTTGCTCATGCGTCAAGAAAAGAAAGAGGCAACTCGACCGCCTGCTCTACTCGACTGGGCGTTTTGATCGTTAAACCATCACCTCCTCCATGTGCAGCTGCCGCTCCTCGCTCAAATCGAGAAACGATTCCCCGACCTTGACCAGTGGATGCGTATCGTCATGCGGATTAATGAACACCACCTCTCCCCTCCGACCATCGGTTAGCTTGACACTGCGCCCGATCAAGCCTTTGATCATGTTATCCAGAAAAACAGCGGATACGTGCGGATCCAACTGGCCGAATGCGCCTTTGCGCATCCGGTCGATCACCTCATGGAACGGGAGAGCTTCGTGATAAGGACGGCTGGACGACATCGCATGATACACATCGGCCACGGCGACGATCCGGCTTAACAAATCCGGTTGATTCCCCTTCAGCCTCAATGGGTATCCTCTTCCGTCTGCGCGTTCGTGGTGCTGCAGGGCAACTTGGGCTACACGGGAATTGAGCCCGACCGTTTCCTTTAATAGCTCGTAGCCGTAAATCGTATGCCGCTTCATCTCCGCCGATTCTTCGGGAGTTAATTTGCCGGGCTTCTGCAGGATTTCATCCGGTATTTTTACTTTTCCAGCATCGTGAAGCACGGCCGCCAAGGACAACAGCGCCATATCGGCCTTTCCGAGCCCCAGCCACTTGCCAAGCATGATCGACAGCACCCCGACCCCGACACTGTGCTTGTGGATATACTCCTCGTCCTTTGCCTTAATGGCTGCGAAAATGTAAAACATATCGGGATATTCCGCGATTTCCTGCAGCATAGGAAGCAGCTCGTTTTTGATTTCAAGCAGGGGAACCTTTTTCTTCCGAAGAATGTGTTCGAACAAATTCTTAGAATAGCGGGAAGCCTCCGGCACCAAATCGGCCGGAGCCGGGACGGGACCCGGTGCGTTGTTATCCATTAAGATCACCTCCGAATAATTCACACGGTGCTGCTCCAGCAGCCTGATATGCTCTTGCTCCATCGGGAAGCGCGCAGGAACCAGTACAAGTCCCGCGGCATTGGTAATATCCCGCTCCACCTGCTTGCCGAGCAGTTCTTCTAATGACATGACGGGCCCTCCCTTTTTTTCATATGCTATCAAACCGTCCTCTCAAAATTCTCACAGACATCGACCGGAGCGCAAAAAAAGAAGCCGCCGGAGGGACTCCGACGGCCTGTGTGCGTTACGGATCAATCTTTTCATCCTCTTCCCGGGACCCCTGCGCTGCTCCTTATCTCATCCGGCGGCTCCGTCCCGAACTCCCGGCGATAAGCGGCTTCGAACCGCGCATAATGCGCCGCCAGCTTCTCTATTTTCCCGCGGTTCGCGTACATATCCATCAGGAGCAAATTCATCTCTTCCTGCAGCGGATACAGCGCCAAATAGCTGTCCAGTCTCCGCTCCGCTCTCGTCCATTCTTGTCCGGCAAGATCGCGCTCGACCAGGCTGCGCAGAAGCACCGTATACTGTCTGGCGTACCCTTCTTCGAGCGAAGCTTTCCACAAGTAATCTTTTTTGTCCAACAGCGGACCTTTATACAAGGAACATAACCGTTCCGCTTGCTCTGCATCCTGCATGACTCCGAGCAGCACGGGTCCGTACCGTTCATACGCCAGTACATCATACGTCAAGCCGGCGACATCCAGTCTGTATCCGTCGTTTATTTTCCGGATATCTATTCCGATCTCGTGCCCTTTCAGCAGCTTCTTCAAACGGTAAATCGTATTATGCAAATTATGCGACGCCCGGTCCTCCTTCATTTCCGGCCACAATAAATCGGCCAGATGCCACTTGCTGAGCTCCCGACCCGGATGACACAAGAAAAAAGCGAACAGTTCCTCCGTCTTGCGTGTCGGAAAACGGATCGGCGCCCCTTCCCGATTGCGGACCTCGAAGCCGCCGAAGCAGCGGATCGCGGCCGCGCGTTCCTGCGGCTCGGCAGGGAGAACAGACCGCTGCCACTTGGCCAGACGACCCTCAATCCGTTCGATCGCCGCCGGTGTTACGGGCTTCAGAATATAATCGAAGGCATATACTTGAAACGCGTCCAGAGCATACTGCTTATAGGCCGTACTAAAAATAATTTTGGTCTCTTCGGACAGCTCGTTTATGTTCCGCGCCAGTTCGAGTCCGTTCATCTTCGGCATTTCCACGTCGAGAAAGACGACATCCGGCTTCAGCTCCGGCAGACGGGCCAGCGCTTCCAGCGGATTCGTAAATGCGCCCACAATGGTATAATGCGGATTTTGGCCGATGACATAGTTCATTAAATCCAGAATCGGTTTTTCGTCTTCGACAATAATGGTATGAAACAACCTCTTCCCTCCCAATAAAGCTCGTTCGCAGGCAAAATCCGCTTTCCGGCAGCTTCGTTAACCGTTGCTGCCAGAAGACCCGACAGAGTCCACGGGCAAATACATCGTTACCTTGGTTCCGCTACCCGGCTCGGAGCTAATGATCAATGTAGCTCCCGGGATCGAATCGAGCCGCTTGCGGATGTTCGCAATGGCGATGCCGCCGTCCGACGCCTCGCCTTTGGACATCCGGTACAGCAGATCGTCCGGAATGCCGATGCCGTCGTCCTCGACGACGACTCTTATGTACCCTTCTCCCTCATGAATCTTGAGCGCAACCGTGCCGAACCCCTCCTTTTCGAACAGTCCGTGCCGGATCGCGTTCTCCACGAACGGCTGGATGCATAAAGAAGGAATGTCATGATGATGATCGACCTCGTCCACATCGCATTCAAATTGGAACCGTTCGCCGAAGCGCGCCTTTTCGATCTCGACATACGCCTGAATCAGCTCCAATTCCCTATACAGGGGAACGAACAGCGCGGAGCGGTCCATTTCGAGAATATAGCGCAAATATTGGCTGAGCATCGTCAGCAGATAAGCCGCCTTCTCGCCATTCGTGTAACAGAACGAAATGACGCTGCTCAAGGCATTGTATAAAAAATGCGGCTTGATCTGGGCTTGATGAAACGCATGCTCGCTCTTGATCGCTTCTTGAATCGACGTCTTCATGGCGATCAGCGTCTGAATTCTGGCGATGAGCGTCTCCGCCACAAACGGCTTGGTGATATAGTCGTTCGCCCCGGCTCCGAAGCCGAGAGCAATGTCCTGTGGGGTGTCTTTAGCCGTCGCGAACAAGATGGGCAGATCGAGAATGGAATACTGGTTCCGCAGCATTCGGCACAGCTCGATCCCGGACATACCCGGCATCATGACATCCAGAATGACCAGATCGACCTGCGGATGCTTTTCCAGCTTGACCAACGCTTCTCGGGCGGAAAACGCCGTCAGCACGTTATATTTATGCTGCTTCAGAACGTTAAGCAAAAGATGAATATTCGAAGCCTCGTCATCGACGATCATAATCGTGCAGCCCGGCTGATCCCGGACATCCAGCGGCACGCTGCCGGAGGCGACCCGCTGCGGCTCCGCAGTCGTATACGCCGCTTCGCGATAAGCCGGAATCCGCTCCACGCCCGGCAAAGTAAACATCATTCTCGTGCCTTGACCGATCTCCGACCAATCTACCCGGATTTTCCCTTCCATTCGCTCCACCAGCTTCCGGCTGATGTACAAGCCGACGCCCATCCCGGTGTATCCGTCCTGCGGAAGCGGCTGACCCGGCTGTTCGAAATAGTCGAAGACGGCTTCGTGCTTATCAGGGGCTATCCCCGTTCCCGTATCCTCGACGAAGATCGATACCGTGCCGCCAAGCATACTTGACCTTACCCGCACCGTCCCTTGACTCGTATGCTTGATCGCGTTATGCACGAGGTTGTACATGACCTGACGCAGCCGGTTTTCGTCCGCCCGCACCCAGACGTCGGAACCGACTTGATTGTCAAGCCGCACCTCTTTGCCCAAAAGCTCGAACTGCAGCACATCGAACACGATTTGCACCACGACCCGCACATCCACGACGGTTAGCTGCAGCCGCAGCTCTCCGTGCTTCAGACGGCTGACATCAATCAAGTCGTGAATCAGCATCGACAGCTTGACGGATGTATCCTTGATGAGCCACAAGTTTTGTTTTTGCTTCGAAGATAAATTGCGCTCCTCGTCATCCAGCAAATACGCCGTCATGTTCATGATGCCGTGCAGGGGCGTCTTGATCTCGTGGGACGTCTGCGCCAAAAATTCGTCCTTCAGCTGATTGGAAACCGCCAGCTGATGCGAAAGTGCCTCCGTCTTCTCATAGGCATTGGCGAATCGTACCGCGAGCAGCATGTTGATGAATCCAATGAAGCAGGCAATGCCCACTTTTCCCAGTAAGTCGGTCGGAATCATATTCACCGTATAAAGAATACTGTCGATCATAAAAACCGTCAGCGAGACGATCCCCCCGATAAACAGGGTTAATTCCTTCCGGTTTGCCGCATCCCGTTCTTTGCGGGTGTACAAATAGATCATTCGACCAAGGAGAAACAGCGAAACAACGCCCATATACATTAAAAATAAAGGCTTGATCTCGCTATGCATACGATAGGGCAGAACGACCACGGCCACCATGTAAACAACGATCGGGGCCAGCATTCGGCCGATGGTGCGGGATTTCAGCAAACGGACGTCGATGGAGCAGAAGAACAGCACAATGACAATGCCGCCGAAAAACTCGCTTAAATCGATCAGCTTGTAGGCGATCTCGAAAGGAACCCAAGGCAGCAGCCTCATAAAGATCTTCTCGCCGATCAGCGTTTGCTGCAGCAAAAGAGTTAACAAATACAGGCCGCTGAATAAATACGTTTTATCTCTTCTGCCCAGATAGTAGAAGCTGAGATGGTACGCTCCGAATATGCCCAAAATAAAGATGGACGCAATGTCGGTGCCGATCTGAATGCTGTTGAGCTTCGTCATATCCCCGTGCAATCCGAATTGGATCGAATTGACGATGCCGCCGTTGGCGTACACGTGATTCGCCACTTGAATCACAATCTCGATTTCGCGCCCATTCGTGTGAAAAAAAGCGGTATAAGGCTTATTGCCCGGTTGATGCACGGCTCCGTCCGCTGCGGGATATCCACTGCCCCCTTCGGCCTTTCCATTGACGAACAGGCGGTGGGACATCCGGATGCTTCTTATTTTTAAACCGAACACGTCGTCCGAAGCCGGAACGATCACTTTCAGCCGGTACGTCCCGAAGCCCTGCTTGCTGATGCCGTCGGCTTTTTGCTCCCCTTTCCACGTACCGGGCACGGATACGTAGGAGCCCCCGGCAAGCGGTCCCCGCTCAAAATCGGCAGGCTCCAGCAGCCGCCCTTCGTGAAACTCCCACTCCCCGTCCAAGACGGCCAAGCCCTGCCGGTGAAAATCCCAGCCGGATAAATCCAGTACCCCCCGCTTGGCCGGCGGAGTGTTCCCGTTCGGGATCGTCTGGGCATAAATTGCGACGAATAGCGCCATGGAAAGCGAAAAGATCAAGCCAATCATGATGAGCTTGCGGTAATGTGCGCTTGTCATTTCTAATCTCCTTCCCATGAAATGCCGTCCTACGGTCATTCTATCATTTCAACCTCTCAAAAAACTCACAAAAATATTGATGAAATTACAGGGAAAAGCAAAAACAAAAAAAGAGCAGCTCGCCGCTTGCTCCATGCCGTTCTTTCGTTTAGTTTTGTAAATGCGCCCGCTTGTCCATACGGCCTGTAAATTTCGTCAGCCTTCTCCTTTTTTCAGCGCCTCGGATACTTTCGTCAGAGCCTTCTCGACGGCCTTCCGCTCCTCTTCGTCCAGCACGCTTACGAAGTAATTGTAAATCCCCTCCGAATAGACCGGCCACGTTCGGAGAAACTCCCGCTTCCCTTCCCGGGTCAGTACGGCAAAGGCTCCCCGACGGTCCTCCTCCGTCCGTTCTCTTTCGACAAGCCCTTCCCGTTCCAGCCGCTCGATTACCCGGGTCAGTCCGCTGCGGGTTAACACGACTTTATTGGCCAAATCGCTCATCCGCAGCTTTTTGTCCGGCGACTGGTATAGGGCTACCAAAACATCATACGTCGTAAGCGGCTCTCTTCGTTGATCGGATAAATCCGCTTCGATTCGTTTAATTACGGTGGCATGGGCATTGACAAAAGCCCGCCAAACCGCAAGCTGGTCTTCCTCAAGTCGGTGCATCCCGTTCTTCCTCCTGAATTGAACATCGGATAACTTCATCATACTTGATTCCGCGTTGACGGAGCAACTAAACCGTGTTAATTTGATTGTATAGGAAATAATTGATTATACAACTATTTTCTCGAAAAGGAGGGAGCTTTCATGAACGGCATGCTTCTCGGGCTTGTATCGGCTTTATCCTTCGGAACGGCCGACTTCTTCGCAGGAAAATCGAGCAAAAAAATCGGCGTATTCTCCACCCTCTTTTATATGCAGCTCGTCGGTCTCCTCTTTTTGACGGCCGCCGTCTTCTGGAAGGGACAATGGCATGCTCTGCTGTCGCCCCAATATGTTGGCGAAGCCAGCCTCTGGATGGCGGTCGATCTGATCGGAATTCTTTGTCTGTATCAAGGCCTTCGCACCGGAAGCTCCGCCGTCGTCGCGCCTGTCGCCTCCAGCTTCTCGGCAGTGACTGTCGTTCTGGCCTTTCTGTTCGGTGAACGGTTGGGCGCGGGAACCTGGCTCGGCATCGTCATTACGTTGTCGGGAGTCGTACTGGCATCTATGGTATGGTCCGGAAAATCAAAACAGCGGTCCGGCGCTGCGGTGGCAAGCGGAGTGTTTTGGGCCATCCTGGCCTCTCTGTTTCTCGGTGCGGCTTTCTTCGGACTCCGTTTTGCGCAGGAAGCGCTCGGCGGGCTGCTGACCGTCTGGATCGGACGGTTGCAGGCCACGATCCTGCTTCCGGTCCTTTATCGGCTGCTGAAAATCAAGCTCGCTCCTCCGAGCCGGAGCAGTGCCGGATTGGTCGCCATCGTCGGCATTCTGGATGCGGTCGCTCTTGTCAGCTACAACACCGGTTTGGGACTGGAGGACACCTCCGTCGTCATCACGGCAACTTCGCTGTTTGCCATCGTGACTTTGCTGTGGGGAGTGCTTGCGGGAGGCGAAAAGCCGGCTTGGAATCAATGGATCGGGGTAGGCTGCACCTTCGCCGGCATTCTGATTGTTTCTTGGCAATAACGGCATGAAAGTCGACTGCTTGCAAAATAAAAAGATTGCCGCGTCCCGGCCTTTCTGGCGGGGCAGTCGGCAATCTTTTTCGTACATCTTACCCTTCGGCAGGAGAGCTGCGTTCTCCCACCGTTTTGACCGGGACTGGAGCGCCCCGCTTGCGGAGCGTGGCGGCGGCATCGGAGTCGCGGATGCCGAACGCAAACCACAAGCCGAGCAGCAGGAAGCCCGCCGCCCCTAGCAGGGCGAACCGGTAAGCCATCAAATTCGGCTCCATGACTCCGGCAGCGTTCACCGCTCCCGTGCCTACGGCCGCGAGAATGCCGGACAGCACCGCAAGACCGATCGCGGAGCCAAGCCGGTTCTGGACCGAGAACCAAGTTGAAGCGCGCCCCATTGACGAAGGGGGAATATTGGCAAACGAGGCGATCTGCACCGCGCCGACCGTATGACCCAAGCAGACGCCCACGCCGAACAGCAGACTGCGGATCAGCCATGGGTCGGTGCCTTCGTGAACGAAGCTCAGCAGCACGAAGATCGCCGTCGTGCAGAGCAGCCCCGTCATGATGAGCCGTTTGGGGCCGAGCTTCGGATAGGACCAAGGCACGAGCTGGGACGATACCATCAGTCCCAGCGCTTCCGGAAACGTCGTCAGCCCGGTCTCCAGTGCCGAGGCGCCCAGCACGTATTGATACATCAGCGGGAAAACGTAGAGCATCCCCAGCAGGCCAGCGGCCGAGCACATGCCGACGAGCCCCGCCTTGCGGAACAGCCTGTCGCGCAGCAGACGCATATCCAGCATCGGCTTCGGCGCGCGCAGTTCGACCGCGACGAGAGCCGCCAGCAAAAGCAAGCCCAGGAGGCCGGTGCCCACAATCCAAGGCGAATGCCAGCCAAGGACCGGCCCTTGGCTGAGGGCGTACATCGTCAGCGCCATGCCGGGAGCGGAGAGCAGGAAGCCCGGCAGATCCAGCCGGCCGGCTTCCGGTTCCTTATGCTCCTTGAGATACAGCAGTCCGAACAGCAGAACCGGTATACCGACCGGGAGATTGATGTAGAAAATCCACCGCCAGGAGAACTGGTCCGTCAACAAGCCGCTGACGATCGGCCCCAAGGCGGGCGCTGCGGCAATGGGTAACACGAGCGCCCGCGATACCTTGGCCCGCTCTTGCGGCGGGAAAGCCCGGAACAGCATCGCCATGCCGACGGGCGTCAGCAAGCCGCCGCCGATGCCTTGCAACACCCGGTACGCGGTAAGCTCCGCCAGACCGTCGGCCAACCCGCACAAGGCGGAAGCCCCGGTGAACAAGCCAAGCGCTAGCAGCAATATCCGTTTGCTTCCCCAGCGGTCTCCGAGCCAGCCGGCGACCGGCAGGACAAGAGCAAGGCTCGCCAGATAGCCGACGTTGAGCGCGCCGGAAGCCGCCGGCGGTATGTTCAGCTCTCGGCTGATGGTGCCCAGCGCAACGTTCAGGACGGTCGCGTCCATCGCCGCCATAAACATGGCGGCAACGTAGACGATGCACACCACGACTTTGGGACTTGGTCCTCCCTTCATCCCTGCTTCGTGTCGGCGTAGGCAGGCTCGGCATCAAGGCTGCGAGGCCGCAGATCCGACCAGTGTGCAGCGATGTAGTCGAGGCACGCCTCCCGCGCAGCCTGCCCGAACGCCGCAATCCAGCCCTGCGGAACCGGGATAAAAGCCGGCCAGAGCGAATGCTGCCCCTCGTCATTGATCAGTACCAGATAATCGCTGTCCGTTCGCTCGAATGGATTGGTCATCGTTTGATTTCCTCCCTGAAGGTTTTGACTGTCCGGCTTTTCAGCGCCTGCAGCTTCACCGAAAGCTGCTGTCCGATCTCCGTCAGCGGTCCGGGCTGGCACAGGTCTTTATGCCGGCACGCAATATCGTAGCGCTCCATCTGCCCGCTAATATACGGTAGCCACATCTCGGGATCGATCGGATCGAACCAGTCCGGAATAATCGTGGAATGGAAGAACAGCAGATCGCCCTCGAACCGTTTCGGTACATAGGCCCCTAACAGACGGACCGAATTCTCGTAGGTCGTGCGCAGATTCCGGATAATCGCTTCGTCCAAGCTTGCCAGCGCGCTGCCGTCGCTGCGGAGAATCTCAATAGCGGCGGCCATAGTGAGCGGAACGTCGCCGAGACTGTCCGGGTCGTAGCCGCCGAGCGCCAGCATCGCGGTCAGCGCTTCTTCCTCGTCCACCTCGCCGCGAATCGGCAAATAATGGCTTGGGAAGGCGTCCAGCATCGCGAGGAACTCGACTTCCTCCCCTTCCTGCTGCAGCTGAACGGCCATCGCCTGCGCCACGTTGCCGCCGAGCGACCAGCCGAGCAGCCGGTACGGGCCGGTTGGCTGCACCGTGCGGATGTGCGCAATGTAATCCGCCGTCATCTCGTCCAGCGACTGCGGCAGCGTCTCGCTCTGCGCAATGCCCCGGGCCTGCAGGCCGTAGATCGGGTATTCCATCCCGAGATGCTTCATCAGACCGGCGTAGCACCAGCTAAGCCCGCCCGCCGGATGCACGCAGAAGAGCGGCCGTTCGGTACCATGGGCCCGCAGCGGCAGGAGCACTTGGAGCGCGGATTGATCCGTCCCCTCCAGCCGCTCCGCAAGCCCAGCCACCGTCGGCGTCTCGAAGAGGACGCCGATGCCGAGATCGCGGCCCATCGCTTCGCGAATGCGGCTCATCAGCCGCACCGCCAGCAACGAATGCCCTCCGAGCTCGAAGAAACCATCGTCGATCCCCACGCGCCGCAGCCCCAGCACTTCGGCGAACAAATCGCACAGCACCTCTTCTTGCGGGGTACGCGGGCCTCTTCCGTCGGGGTCGACGGTCCAATCCGGCGCAGGCAGCGCCTTCCGGTCCAGCTTGCCGTTTGGCGTAAGCGGCAGGGCGTCCATGCCGATGACGGCCGACGGCACCATATAATCCGGCAGCGTGGCACCGGCATACCGGCGCAGTTCGGCAGGCTCGGCGAGCGAGTCCGGCGCGGGGACGACATAAGCGACCAGCCGCTTGTCGCCCGGCTGATCCTCGCGCACCACGACGGCGACCTGAGCGACGCCGGGATGCCTTGCCAGAACCGCTTCGATCTCGCCCGGCTCGATGCGGAACCCGCGGATCTTCACCTGATGATCCGCCCGGCCCAAATAATCCAGCGAGCCGTCGGCGAAGCGCCGGGCCAAATCGCCGGTACGGTACATCCGGGAGCCCGGCGCGCCGAACGGATCGGCCACGAAGCGCTCCGCCGTCAGACCCGGACGCCCCCAGTAACCGCGAGCCAGCCCGGCGCCGGCGACATACATTTCTCCCGTTACCCCGGGCGGTACGGGCTGCAGCGCTTCATCGAGAATGTAGACCCGCAAATCCGGAATCGCTTCGCCGATCAGGCTGCCGCTCCCCGAAGCGGCGCTGCTGCGGTCCAGCTCCTTGTAGCTGACATGCACGGTTGTCTCGGTAATGCCGTACATGTTGATTA
Source organism: Paenibacillus elgii NBRC 100335 (assembly GCF_004000865.1). Taxonomy (GTDB): domain Bacteria; phylum Bacillota; class Bacilli; order Paenibacillales; family NBRC-103111; genus Paenibacillus_G; species Paenibacillus_G elgii. Next base: position 261,957 of record NZ_BIMB01000002.1, read on the forward strand.
ATTTCGGGGCGTCGTCCGGATGGCGCGCATACCATTCCTCCAGCCGTCCGAGCTCCAGCGCCTCGCCGCCGAAGACGACGTAACGCAGAGCCAGTTCCCCGCCCAGCAACGGTTGCTCACGGTCCGCCTGCATCAGCTGATAAAACGCCGACGGCGTCTGATTCAGCACCGTAACCCGCTCTCTTACGAGTAATTGCAGGAACTCCGCGGGCGACCGGCTGACCGTGTGCGGCACCACGACGAGTCGGCCGCCATGGAGAAGCGGTCCCCAGATTTCCCATACGGAAAAATCGAAAGCATACGAATGGAACAGCGTCCAGACATCCTCCGAACCGAATCCGAACCAATGCTGCGTCGAAGCAAACAACCGTATGACGTTCTGATGTGGGATCACGACACCCTTCGGCTTGCCCGTCGAGCCCGAGGTATAGATCATATACGCAGGGCTGAGCGGCGACAGCGGCCCTCTGCGATCGTGGTCGCCGGGGTTATCCGGCGAATACGCCCTTAGCCGTTCCGCCGTGTCCGGCGCATCCAGCACCAGACGCGGCAGGCTGCCGGTATCCGGCAAGCCCTGAGCCCCGGCTTCGCTTGTGACGACATACACCGGTCTGGCGTCCTCCAGCATATAAGCCAGCCGGTCGGCAGGATAGTCCGGGTCCAGCGGCAAATACGCTGCCCCGGCCTTCAGCACGGCCAGCACGCCGATTACCATCTCTACCGAACGCGGCAGCGCCAGCGCCACCATCTGCTCGGGGCCGACGCCTTCGGCAATCAACAGATGCGCCAGTCGGTTGGCGCGGCGGTTCAGCTCCGCATAGTCGAGGCTCTCCTCCTCGTAGACGACCACCGTTGCCTCGGGAGTGCGGGCCGCCTGCGCCTCGAACAGCGCGGGCAGATGGGCCACCGGCGTCACGGGCAGCGGCTCGCGCCACTGTGCCAGCAGGCTGCTTCGCTCGTCAGGCATCAAGATGTCCAACCGCCCGATCGGCTGATCCGGCTCGGTCGCCGCTCCCTCCAGCACCTGCACAAGCCGCGCGGCCAGCCTTTCCGCTGTGCTCCGCTCGAACAGATCGGAGCTGTACTCCAGGAGTCCCTCCAGCCCGTCCGGCGTGCCATCCGGCCTGCGGCGCTCGTTCAGCTCGAAGGTCAGATCAAACTTGGACGTGCCGGGGCTATCCAGTTGAAGGCGCGCCTCTACTCCGGGCAGCTCCAGCGCAGCATCGGGCGTATTTTGCAGCACCAGCATGATCTGGAACAGCGGGTGCCGGGCCCGCGAACGTACGGGATTCAGCACCTCGACCAAACGTTCGAAAGGCACATCCTGATGCTCGTATGCGGCCAGACTTGCCTTGCGGACGCGGGCCAGCAGCTCGCGGAAGGACGGATCGCCGGACGGATCGGTACGAAGCACCAGCGTATTGATGAACAAGCCGATCAGACCGTCCAGCGCGTCGTCGCTCCGTCCCGCAATCGGACATCCGATCGGGATATCCGTCCCGCCGCCGAGCCGGGTAAGCAGCGCCGCAAGGGCGGACTGCAGCACCATAAACAAGCTGGCCTTGCTTTCGCGGGCAAGCTCCGCAAGCCGGAGGTTCAGCTCGCTGCCGATCCGGAAGCGGACAACCCCGCCCCGGTAGCTTGCTGCCGCAGGCCTCGGACGGTCGGTCGGCAGCGTCAGCTCGTCCGGCAAGCCCTGCAGCGTCCGGGTCCAGTAGGCGAGCTGCTGCGCAATAAGGCTGTCGGCGTCGCCCTCGCTGCCAAGCAGCCGCTCCTGCCAGATCGCATAGTCGGCATATTGCACCGGCAGCGGAGCCCATGCAGGCAATTCTCCCCGCAGACGGGCAGCGTAGGCGGCGGATAGCTCGCGGGTGAGCGGCACCAGCGACCAGCCGTCGCCCGCGATATGGTGAAGCAACAGCAGCAGGGCGTATTCGTTCTCGCCAAGCACGAACAGTTCAGCGCGAAGCGAAGGCTCCTCGGCGAGCCGGAAGCCGTAGCTCACCGCCTCCGCCAGCCGCTCGGGCAGCTCGTCTTCGCGGACTTCGGTCACCAGCAGCCGGGGCTTGGCAGCCGCCGCATCCAGAATGAGCTGCTGCGAGGAGCCTTGCTCATCCGGGAAAATCGTGCGCAGCGTCTCATGCCGGCTTACCACATCGCCGAGCGCTTCTTCCAGCACCGCCGCATCCAACGGGCCGGATAGCCGGGCCACCAACGGAATGTTGTAGGTCGGACTCGGGCCTTCCAGACGATACAGAAACCACAGCCGGTTCTGGGCAAAAGAAAGCGGGACCGCCTCCGGCCGCTCGGCCGGACGCACGGCCGGTCTGGCGGCTTGCGCCTGATCGAGCCGCTTGGCGAGACCGGCCACGGTAGGCGACTCAAAGAGGCTTCCGATGCCGAACTCCACGCCGAACACTTCCCGGATACGGGCCACGATCCGCCCCGCCAGCAGGGAATGTCCGCCGAGCGCAAAGAAATCGTCGTCGATGCCCGACTTCGCCAAGCCGAGCACCTCCGCGAACAAGCCGCACAGCAGCTCCTCCTGCGGCGTTCTCGGGCTGCGGCTGACGGCTGCGTGGAAATCCGGGGCGGGCAGCGCCTTGCGGTCGATTTTTTTATTGGGCGTCAGGGGCATGGCGTCCAACGGCACGAAGGCGGAGGGTACCATGTAATCGGGCATCTCTTCGGCCACATACTGCCGAAGCTCCGCCGGATCGGGACTTTCCGGGGAATTGGCTGTGAAGTAAGCGACTAGCCGTTTATCCCCGGGCCGGTCCTCCCGCGCGACGACCGTAACTTGATCGATGGCCGGATGCCGCGAGAGCAGCGACTCGATTTCGCCGAGCTCCACCCGGAAGCCGCGAATCTTGATCTGATGATCGGCGCGCCCTATGTAATCGAGGGTCCCGTCCTCAAGCCATCTCGCAAGGTCGCCCGTACGGTACATCCGGCTGCCGGGCGGTCCGAACGGATCGGCTACGAATCGTTCGGCCGTCAAGTCCGGCCGGCCCAAATAACCGCGGGCCAGTCCCGCCCCCGCAAGATACAGATCGCCCGCGATGCCCAGAGGTACCGGAGACAGCCCCGCATCGAGCACATAGGCCTGCGTGTTCGCAATCGGCCCGCCGATCGGCGGCGTCCCCGTGCGCTCTTCGCCCAGACGCCCGGCAGTGGAATAGATCGTCGTTTCTGTCGGTCCGTATTGGTTGTGTACCTCGCAGCCGAGCGACTGCATCGCGAGCTTCAGCCCCAGCGGAAACGCCTCGCCGCCTGTAATGATCCGCAGGCCGGGGAACGGCTCGGGCTTGCTCGACGCAAGCGCCTGCCACAGAGTCGGCGTCGCCTGCATGATCGTCGCTCCCGACTCGTGAATCATCCTCGCCAGCGCAGGCGGGTCCATGATCACCGGCTTCGGAGCGAGAACGATGCGGGCTCCTGTCGTAAGAGGCAGGAACATTTCCAGTACTGAGATGTCAAAAGCAATCGTCGTCACCGACAGCAGCCGGTCCCGGACGCTCAGCCGGAACTTGTCCTGCATGGACACGAGCAGGTTGGTCAAGCTGCCGAAGGTCACGATCACGCCCTTCGGCTTGCCGGTTGAGCCCGACGTGTAAAGAATATAGGCAGGATGAAGAGGCGACAGACGGCCGGTACGGTCCTCGTCGCCGGGAGAAGTTTCCGGCTGGCGCAGTAGCTGCGCTTCGGTGGCAGGCTCGTCAAGCACCAGAAGAGGCCCTGCCTCTCCGGAGGACAGCCGGGAAGCCGTTTCCCTGTCCGTCAGGACGCACAGAGGGGCGGCGTCTTGAAGCATGTAGGCCAACCGGTCCTGCGGATAGTCGGGGTCCAGCGGCAAATACGCGGCACCGGTTTTATGGACGGCCAGCACCGCCACGACCGCTTCCGCCGACCGCGGCAGCAGCAGCGCCACAATGCCTTCCGGACCGATGCCCTGCGAGATTAACGCATGAGCCAGCCGGTTGGCGCGCCGGTTCAATTCGGCGTACGTGAGGACTGTATCCTCGAAAACGACGGCGACCTCATCCGGCGTGCGGGCCGCTTGGGCCTCGACCATCGCGGACGTGGAGGCTTCCGGCAATTCGCGGGCCGTTTCGTTCCATCCGATGAGCACCTGTTCCCGTTCCTCGGGCAGCAGCATGTTGATCTGCGAGATCGGCTGCCCGGGATCGGCCGAGGCAAGCCGCTCCAGCCAGCCAAGGAACCGCCGCTGATGGGCCGCCAGCTCTGCAGCCCCGTACACCGCCGGATTCCCGTCGAAGTCTACCCGCAGCCCGCTTCCGTCCGACCGGTCATAGACGTGGATTGACAGATCATCCACGGGCCCGGCCGACAGATTATGCGGAAAGCCGGGGTAGCCGGCAAAGCTCAGCCGATAGTCGAACGGCATCACGTTGACCATCGGCCCGAACAAGCGGCGGTTTTCCCCAAGCAGCTTCAGCTCCCGCCGCATATCCTGCTGCCGGTACAGCTGATGGCGCCGGGCCTCGCGAACCTCCCGTGAGACTTGGCGCAGCAGCTCGGACAACGGCATCTCGGGCCGCACGGCCAAACGCAGCGGCAGCAAGTTCATGACCATGCCCGGAATGCGCAGCGAAGCGGAGCCCAGACGGCACATCATGGGCAGACCGAGAATCACGTCGTCGGCCCCGGTCATCCGATGCACATAAGCCGCCACCGCCGCAATCACGACATCGGGCCACGTCGTTCCCGTCCGGTCGGCCGAGTCCCGCAGCGCGGACACATCGTCCGGCGATAGCTGCGCGGTCCGGCGTAGAAAGCCCGCCCCGGCTCTGGCCGTCCGGCTGCCCAGACTCACCGCTTCTGGCGCGTCGGCGAAGCGGGCAAGCCAGAAGGCCCGGTCCCGCTCCTGCTGCTCCGAAGCGCGATAAGCCTCATCCTCCTGAAAGATCGATTGCAGCGCGCCGAAGGCTCCCGGTCCGGGCGGCTGGTCCTGGAAGAAGGCGGTATAGTGCTGAGCGGTTCTTTGAGCCAGCAAAGAAAAGCTGTAGCCGTCAATGACAAGGTGATGGATGCGCTGATACCACAGAAACCGGTCCGGGGCCAGCTTGAACAACGCCTGCGTAAACAGCGGTCCGCGCGTCAGGTCCATCGGCTCGGCCAAGTTCTGTCTCATCCAGGCCTCCGCCGCTTCCAGCGGATGATCCGTTCCGCTGAAGTCGATATGATGCAGCGTCCAGTCGGACGATGGCTCAAGACGCTGCCAAGGCCCGTCCCCGTCTTCGCCGAAGCGCAGATGCAGCGCTTCCGCCTCTGCCACGGTTTGACGCAGCGCCGCTTCGAAACGCTCCGGGTCTACAGGTCCGCGAATATCGATATATTCCCCCGTATTGAACATTGGGCTCTCCGGGTCAAGCTGCTGGGCGAACCAAATCCCCAGCTGCGCCCCCGTCAACGGCCGGCGGGCCTGCCGAGCATTGGACATTAGCGCTCCCTCCTTCATGTCGTTATGTAATCTCCGTTCGGTAAAGTCCTGCTCAGGCGGGCGGACAGCAGAGCGAACCAATCGGCCAGCGTCGGACGCTCCGCCAGTTCCACGAAAGTGACTTCCGCCCCGGAGCGCCGCCACCGTTCGGCCAAACTCATGATGCGGATCGAATCCAGCCCCCAATGCGTAATCAAGTTATCATGCTCTGCAATGGACGACGGAGCTTCCTGCAGCAAGTCCGCCACCAGCTCCCGCAAGCCGTCCTTGGTCAGCGACCCGCTTTCCGCCGCCGGAGCCGCTTCCGATGCGGCTTCCGGCTCTCCCGCTTCACCGCGGAGCGCCTTGATCAAACGCTCCGTTGTCATGACAACCGCGCAGCGTTCGGCCGCGTAGGTGATCGCCAGCCGGTGCTTCTCCAGCGAAAAGTCCGCCACCGCATCGGCGACGAAGAAAGGCTCCACTTCCTGCATAAACGCTTCGCAAGAAGTCATAAGGCAGCCGATGTGAGCGTAAATGCCGCATACGATCAACTGGTCGCGGCCAAGCTGGGTCAGTCTGGCGCGGAAATCGGTCTTCTGAAAGGCGCTGTACCGCCATTTGGTCAGCACGATATCGCGCTCGCCCGGCGGCAGCTCCTTGATGATTTGCTTCTGATAGGGCCCGTCATTGATCCCGGGACCCCAGAAATCCTGCAGCAATCCGCGCTGCTCCAGCGTCTGTCCGCCCGGCTGGGCGGAATAGACGACCGGTATGCCCAGCTCGTCGCAAGCGTTTCGGAGCGTGCGGATGTTCTCCAGCAGCTCGATCACTGGGGATGCCCCTTCCGTGAAAGCATCCACGAAATACTGCTGCATGTCATGAATCAGCAAAACCGCACGTTTCGGATCGGGTGTCCAATTCACCCGGTTGGCGGGCAGGTCGGACGCCGTCGGCATCGGATAAGGCGTTATGGCAGGAAGAGCCATCGTATCTCCTCTTTTCTCACGTTATTTTATCGGAGGCGCAGCTAGAGCCTGCTGCTTCTGTTCTATCAGTTCACGAAGCGCCTTTTTGCTAATCTTGCCAACCCCGGTTCGGGGGAACGACTCCATAAATTCCACCCGGTCCGGGATTTTGTAAGCGGCCAGCCCCCGCTCCCTCAGGAACGCTTTGAGCTCAGCTGGAGAAGGCGCCGGTGAATACGGGACGATAAAGGCGCAGCTGCGCTCGCCAAGGTAAGCGTCGGGCATCGATACGACGGCGGCATCATGTACGCCCGGATGAGCGAGAAGATGATTCTCGACCTCCTCCGCCGCCACCTTGTCGCCGCCGCGGTTGATCTGGTCCTTGGCCCGGCCCTCGACGACAAGATAGCCCTCGGGCGTCATTCTGGCCATATCCCCTGTGCGGTAAAAGCCGTCCGCCGTGAACGCCCTCGCGTTGTGCTCTTCGGCTTTGTAATAGCCGCGGATCGTATAAGGGCCCCGCGTCAGCAGATGCCCGACCTGACCGGGAGCGACCTCTTCATCCTCGTCATCCACGATGCGGATCTCGTCATAAGGTGACATCGGTCTGCCCTGCGTATTCACCACAATGTCCTCGGGATCGTCCGGCCGGGTATAGTTGACCAGCCCTTCCGCCATCCCGAAAACCTGCTGCAAAGTGCAGCCTAGCATCGGCTTGACCTTACGGGCGGCCTCCGCGCTGAATTTGGCCCCGCCGACCTGCAACAGCCGAAGCGACGAAAGGTCGCTGCGGCGCGACTCGGCGGCGTCCAGCCAGACGAGAGCCAGCGGAGGCACGACGGCGGTGATCGTGACGCGTTCCCGCTCGATGAGAGGGAACGCTTCGTCCGGGCTGGAGCCGCGGGACAGCACGACGCGTCCGCCCGCGTAGAGCGTGCCCAGCACGCCCGGGGAGCTCAGCGGATAATTGTGGGCCGCGGGAAGCACGGCAAGATAGATACTCTGCTCGTCGAGTGCGCACACTTCGGCGCTCATCCGCAAGCTGTAGATATAATCGTCGTGCGTGCGCGGAATCAGCTTCGGCAGCCCCGTGCTGCCGCCCGACAGCTGAAGAAACGCCACGTCGTAGGAGCTTGGCCCCGGCAAATCGGGCAGCGGATCGGCGTACAGGTCGCGCAGCGCCGTAAACTTCCCGGGATCGCCCGCTACGATGACATGGCGCAGCGTCGGTACCTGCTCCTGTACTTGCGCCGCCAGCTCCCGGTAATCGAAGCCCGCTTCGACATCCGGAATAATATAAGCATTCGCATTTGTAAACTCGGAAAAATAAACGATCTCACTTCTGCGATGAAGCGGAAGAGCGAATACCGGCAGCGCGCCCAGACGAAACAGCGCAAAGCATACCTCGATAAACTCCGCTATATTCGGAAGCTGCAAAATCACCTTGTCGTCCTGCCGAATCCCAAGCTTGTAAAATCCGGCGGCCAACCGGTCGACTCTCGCATCCAGCTCGGCGTAGCTGATCCGGCTCGTTCCGCTGACGACCGCGATGCGATCCCCGTAAGCGGCGGCGCGCCCGCGCAGCATTTCGCCGAACGTCTCGCCCTGCCAGCAGCCGGTCTCCCGGTAAAAATCCGCCAGCTCTTTCGGCCATGAAGGATATTGCGAACGCATCATTGATCCCCCCCTACGACTGCCGGCTGCGGCTGATTGAGCCCCATAGCCTGCAGCAGCGTCCGGAATTTGGCGGACGTTTCCGCTAGCTCGGCTTGCGGGCTTGATCCTTCGACGATCCCCGCGCCCGCGAACAGCCGCAGCTCGCGCCCTTCCACCTCGGCGCAGCGAATCGTCACGACCCATTCCCCGTCGCCGCTCGCATCGCACCAGCCGACCGCTCCCGTAAAGAAGCCCCGGTCGAACGGCTCGCTCTCGCGAATCGTTTCCTGCGCCAAATCGGTCGGTGTCCCGCAAATCGCCGGTGTCGGGTGCAGCGCCAAAGCCAGCTCCAGCGACGATGCCCAAGGATCGGCCAGCTCTCCGGTAACGACCGTGGACAGATGCCACATCGTGGATGTCTGTACGAGCGAAGGCTCGCGCGGTACGTCCAAGCGGCTGCAATAGGGGCGCAGCGCGTCGGCGACGGCTTCGATCACAACCGCATGCTCATGCCGGTCCTTCGCCGAGGCGAGGAGCGCCTCCGCCCTCCGCCGATCCTCGACCGGATCACTGCTGCGGGGCGCGGAGCCCGCGAGCGGATTCGCCTTCAGCCGCCCTCCCGTTCTGGTCACGAGCAGCTCCGGGCTGGCGCCGATCAGCGTTCGCGGCTCCTGACCGTTCGACTTGTCCGGCCTCCATGCGGCCCGGGCTTCTCCCGGCGCCAGGTTTACCGCGAACGTATAACCGTGCGGATTATGCCGGGCCAGATTGTGAAGAAGCCGGTTGACATCAACCTTCACCGGCAGCGTCAAATGCAGGGTTCTCCCAAGAACGACCTTGCGGAGATCCCCCTTCCGAAAACGCGCCAACGCCCGGCTCACGCTCTGCTCGTAGACTTCCGGCTCCGGCACGGGGCGCAGCTTATAATCCTCGGCATCGGGCTGCCTGTGCCTGTCCGCAGCCTCGCTGTTCAACTGCAGTTTGCCCGCCCACCGGGCCGTCTGCGGTACGATCAGCTCCGCAGGCTTCGCGGGATCGAAGGGAATCGCTCCCACGACAACGGAAGGCGCCCCGCCGGCAAATTGCGTGCGGGCCAATAGCTCGGCCACGTGCTGCGGCAAGCTTTTGGGCCGATCCGCACCTCCCTGCACGGACAGCCTCGCCGCCTCTCCTTTCGCCAGCAGCGTACGCTGCGGCGAGGCCAGGAAAAACGATGAGCCGGCTTCGTACATATCGATCAGTTCGGAGGCCCATGCGGCAGGAACCGTTTCCAGATTCACCATGTCCATCATTCCCCTCTTTTAGAATGAATTTATTTTCCCAGCGTTGCACCGCCATCGATGCACAAATCGCTCATCGTAATATGACCCGCCCGGTCGGACACGAGAAAAACGACCGCATCCGCAATATCGGACGGTCTGGCCAGCTTTCCGAGCGGAATGCCCAGCCGGAACGACTCCGGCGAGCCCGCGATAACCGCCTGCTCCCCGGAATCATCCGCCCACAGCAGACGCTGCATCGCCGTATCGGTCGAGCCCGGCGAAACGATATTGCAGCGGATATTGTGCCGGGCGTGCTCCAGCCCCAGACATTTGGTGAACACCGTCGACGCCGCCTTGGAGGCCGCATAAGCCGCCATATGCATGCGCGGTACCCCGGAGGCATTCGACCCTACGGTCACGATGGCCCCGGATCGCCGGAAGGCCATGCGTCGAACGACGGCGCGGGATACGTAAAACACGCCTTTCGTGTTGACGGCAAATGTCGCCTCCCAGTCCTCGTCGCTGTACGATTCGATAGGCCCCATCCGGAGCACCCCGGCGACATTGACGAGAATGCCGATAGGCCCCAGCTCCCGCTCGATGCGTTCTACCGCGTCCTCTACCGCCGAGCTATCGCTGACGTCTGCCGGATAAGCCGCAGCCTGATAGCCCCGGGCTTTCAGCTCTGCTGCAAGGTGGTCCAGCCCGTCCGCATTGCGGTCGACGGCGGCCACCGAAGCCCCGAGCTCAGCCAGCGCACGCGCCACGGCTTCTCCGATGCCTTGAGCCGCTCCGGTGACAAGCGCGACTTTTCCTTTGATTCCAAGCTCCACCTCTTCATCTCCGTCCTTCCCCTAATCTCGCTGTCCTTGCTTCTCCTGCATCTGTAGCTCGGCCGCCGTCACGGTTTCGGCCGAAGCGCCAGCCGCAAAGCCCGGCTGATCAGCACGGGCAGTACCGAGACGTGCCCCTCGCCTTCAAACTCCTTATATTCCACATCCAATCCGCGCCCGGACAAGGCGGCCAGCCGTTCCGAGAGCGCCAGCGCGCGGTTGCAGTTACGCGAGACATGCGTCTTCTCCAGCTCGCCTACACCGAGCAGCAGCTCGATCCGGCTCGCCGTAGGCTGCCATCCTCTCGTAAATTCCCGCTCCGCCTCAAGCAGAAACGGCTCGTTCCAGTGCAGCGACGGGCTGCCCGCGATATAGCTTTGAAACGCATGCGGCTTCGCAAACAGCGCGTACAGCACAAATAACCCGCCGAGCGAATGTCCGAAAATCGTCTGTCTGCTGCGGTCCACTGGAAACTCGCCTTCGATCTGCGGCTTTAATTCTTCCTCGATGAATTTCAGGAAATGAGCGGCGCCGCCTTGCTCGGGAAGCGGCGTGCTGTCCGCTCGGTTCAAATATTCCTTCGTAGGCGCCGGCGTCAGATCGTAAAACCGCTCCGGCGCGAACGGTCCGTCCACCGGATACCCGATCCCGACGATCACCGCCGGGACGATCCCGGTTTTGTCGGGCCGCCGGCTCTGCAGCCGCACGGCTTCCACCATCGTGCCGAACACCGAATTGGCATCCAGCAAATAAATGACTGGAAATCCGGCAGGAGGCGGGGCCTCCGGAGGCTTCGCCACGAGGATCTGGTACCTCCGGTGATGATCGCGCGATTTCATCGTCCACGTCTCTGCCCACGGAATTTCGATTTTGCTGCGCGCGAGGTCTTTCAGCGTTACTTCGCTTTGTTCGTTCGGCTTGAACGCCACTATGCTTCCATCTCCTTCAATGCTTACGCTCTGAACCGCCACGCTTCCGTTCATCGGCGAATTTCACTTATTTGACCAAATGCTTGACCGTATCGTCAATAATTTTCTCGTAAGCGATCAAGCCATTCCCGAGCCAATATTTATCGCTCACCTCGAACACCTGTCCCTGCTTGACGGCAGGCATCGCCTTCCAAATCGGGCTGTCCGTAATTTCTTTTATCCGCTCTGTGCCCTGACCATATTGATTGATGATGAAAATATAGTCCACGTCCAACTGAGGTAGAATTTCCAGGGAAATGGCGGCGCTGTTCTCCTTCTCTACCAGCTTGGGCTTGCCCAAGCCGAGCTTCTGGTACAGGACCTGTCCGCTCATGTAGTTCCCGCCCATCAGGCTCACGCCCCTGGCTGCGAAGCGGATGACCGCCACCTTTTTCCCTTTTGCGGCTTGATCCAGCTTCCCCTTGGCTTCCTGCACCTTCTGACGATACGCTTTCAGCGCCTGCTCCGCTTCCGCGGTTTTGCCAAGCAGGCTCCCTAGGGTCGTAAGCGATTCCTCCACATCGCCGGAGGCATTCGTAAAAGCGTACGTCGGCGCAACCTTGGCGTACTTCTCGTAATTGCCGTTGCCCGAATAGCTGTTATTTTGCAAAATGATCAAATCGGGATTATAAGCCATCAGCACCTCGGGAGAAGGGGGGCCGCCCGAGAAATCGAGCCGTGGAACGCCGCTCAGCTCCTGCTGCAAATAATCTTGCCCTTGCGTACCGCTTGACCATTGCGCGACCGGCTTGATCCCCAGCTTCAGCAAGGAGTCTTCCAGATACGGGGCAAAAACCCGCTGCGGCACGGCAGGCACCTTGACCTCATGTCCCAGCTCGTCCTTGACGACCTGTTCTTTGGCAGGGGCCTGGCTTTTGCCGCCGTCTGTGGCAGCGCTTTTGTCGTTTGTATTGGCCTCCGGCGCAGGGGTTGCCCCCTTGTTCGCCGTGCCGCAGCCGGCCAGCAGTCCACCCGCTATGACGAGACACAGCAAGACGGACATCGGCAACCTGCCCGCCAGTCTTAATCGATGAAGCATGACACGCATGGAATCTCTCCTTCGTTGATAATAATTCTCATTCACGAGGATTATACATCATGGGCCGAAGCGGGCACCATGGACGCTATCCTGTAATGAATTTGGACAATTCCCTGTAAACAAGAGCTGCGCTTCATCCAGCATCCGCGCAACGGACACGGCGGAATACTCGAACCAGGGGTCCGAGGAAATCAAGTGTACCTGCCCGTTTCGGACGGCTTGGAGCTGACGCCATGCCGCCGAATGCTGGAGCGCCAGCCAATACGCCCGCGAAGCGGCCTCGGGACATACGAGGAGCAGTAGACGGTCGGGATTCAGCTCCGCAAGCCGTTCCATTGTAAGCGGCAGGTGACCAGACGGCTCTGCCCGGTAAACCAAGTTCAGCTTTAAATCCCGGCACAGCACGTCTTCCATGCCGCGGTTGCAATAAGCATGAAGACCTTGCCCGAAAATACGCAGAACCAGAATACCGTCGTCGCCGAGCGCCTCGCCGATGTGCGCCCGGGCCAGCTCCGCCCGCCGTTCGTAGCCGGCGATCCACTGCTCCGCCTTGTCCTCCTGCTCCAGAAATCCGGCGATCAGCCGAAGCTGCTCCCGCCATCCGTCCCGCTCCGCCGAAACGAAGAAAGACGGCGCGATGTCCTCCAGCTTCCGTTTCTCGTTCTCGCCCAGCCGGTCGGTGCCGATAATCGCGTCGGGGCGAGTCTGCGCCAGCGTCCCCAAATTTTCCTCGAACGACCAGCTCGTATAAGGGTCCGTCAGCTTGAGCGGGCGCTTGATCCGCTCTTTATAGGCGTTATAGTAATAAGGAGTCCACTTGGAATCGAGCGGCGCCGCCGCCGGCATAATATTCAGCGCCAGCAACTGACCGGTGACCGAGGAAGAGCATGCGGCGATTTGCTGCCTGGCTTTTTTGACATAGTCGGAGGGGGATACGCCCACCTCCTTCTTGAATTTGCGGCTGAAATAAAACTCGTCCTTGTACCCCACCTTCTGGGCGATTTCCCGCAACCGCTCCTCCGATTCCATCAAATAACGCTTGGCCCGGCTAATCCGGAGGTCCGTCAAATAATCCATCGCGCTCTGCCCGTACGTTTTCTTGAAGAGATCCACAAAATATTTGGGGGTAATATTGGCCATCTGCGCCAACTGTCCGATGGATAGCGGCTCGTTATAGTGCTCATTCATAAACTCGCGGATTTCAATCAGGCTTTTCTTCGGACTCCGGCTCCTCGCAGACGCGGTTCGTTCCCTCGGCAGCCTTTCTTTTTGAAGCATAATAGCCCTCCTCCCGGTATCCACATGATGACTTTTCGATAATGATAATCATTATCAGTAAGGTATCATATCCCTTTATTTCCAGTCAATCCCGTTCAAGAAAATATATTCTTTCAACCTCCGAAAGAGGATGTCCTGATGTCCATGTATATGGAATCGCCACCCGGTCTTAACTTTGATATTAATTTAATCGTCATTTCCGAACATGCAGAAATAACGGCGATAACGGCGCCCCTTCGGTGAAGACGTATCTCTTTCGTGCTGGACCCGTCTTTGTTTTTTGATACAATGGGAATCATAAAGTCCACTACTAAGGAAGGGCGTGCCTTTCGTGAAGAAGCTGCCGTCTACAGAGGCCGATACGAGGTCAAAACAAAAGAACACCGCCGGGAATGATCGGAGCAAAACCATCGAGCAAACCATGGACCTTCACTCCATACAGCAAAGGGTCATGCTTTCTTCCGGTTCTTCCTTGACGCGGGATGTCGCTTACCTGCAGCGAACCTTCGGCAACCGGCATACGGCACAGCTATTGAAGGCTGCGACAGAAGGACATCGCAACGGCGCCAACTCCGGCGCATCTCATTCCAATGCAACACGGACGGACACCATACAAAGACTCGTAACATATAAGGGAGCCCTTGCCAAGCTGGACGAGGAGGACGATGATTTTAAAAACCTTCCCCCCGATCAACAAACAAAAGTCCGAAGCCAGCATGAGGATCGCACCCAAACTTACGATTATGCGGATCAGGCTTCTTTTTATGCCCATGTCGGCGGAGACACCGATCCTGCCAAAATGCCGAAAATCACGGCCGTAGACCCCAAAAATCTGGAAAAAGCCAAGCGTAGGAAAAACCGGACAGCTTTCTACCGAAATCACAAGAAAATCGGTCCCGTCACCGATAATGCCCATTTCAACAAGCCTGAAAACAAGGGAATGCTGCCCGTCTTTTATCCAATGTCCCACGAAGGCCTGGATGAAAAATCAGTGCAATGGACCAGGAACCCGATGACCAATCAATATGAACTGTTTCAGAGCAAAGATCTCACCGCATCCCAGGAACAGGAACTGGACGAAATGTCGTTAACCGTCATTGAGGAGAAAAAAAGCGGTAAAGCTCACTGGACCGCCCACGCCGGTTCCAACCCGGTTTCCAGCTTCACCGATACGGATATCAAGAGCCGCCCTTCCGGCAAGCGTAAATCGGAATATGGAGGAGCAACGTTAGAAGATTTCGCTGAAGATTCCATCGGAACTTCCAGCGCGCACCTTACGGATCGGAATAACCACTACAAGAAAAAGAAGACCAAGAAAGCGCCTCAAGCGACCCGTGGCCATCAACAAGCCTATGAAGATACCATCACGAAACCAAGCAAGAAGACAAGATTGATCTTGGGGTCAGGCGAGAAGCAAGTTTTCAAGGCGAGCAAAAGCAACAGCATTCGCACAACGGACCAAGAACAGGAACCACTTCCAAGTGGAACGATTCCATCTGCCATGAGTCCGGAGCAGTATGATGTAGGGCAGCATGGCCGACGTACGCAATTCGAGACGCCGACCCGTAAAGAGAAAGGGGTATATTTCGAGGTCAATGAACTTACTTTGGACTCCGGTACGACCAAAGGCGGGCTGGACATTCCAGGCAAAAAATATTATGCCTCCGCTTCCCAGGATCGTAAGCCTTTGAAGGCCGCCTCATTCGATCAATATGCCCCGGTTTACAGTGAAAAAGAAGATGCCGGCGGTTGGAATGATTATACCGACGAAAACAAAATCGATCCGGACGATTTGCCTCAGCAGCATTTTTTCGCAAGCGACGAGGAAGTGGAATTTTCCGATTCCGATACGGAACCGCAAACACCTCAATTTTTGCCAGAATTTGAAGAAACGACAGACTATTTTTCTCCTGACGAGCTCCAGCTTGGTCGGGCGTTAGGACAGACCTGGCAAGGTCATAACGATTGGATTGTTAGCGAATATCTGGCAAATACCACGGCTGGCTTTAAATATAAGTTGACCCGAACCCGGTTTGCCTGAAACTGCACGCTAAACATTCATCCCCTATCAGGCCACACGCTAGGATGAAATAGAGAAAGCTAGGCATAAAAATGACCGGAGAAACAAGCAACGTCGCTTCGAACCGTTGCTTTTCTCCGGTCAGCTTATTCAGCTCAAATGACTGCTTTTGGGGCGAGGCAGTCAGCATTTTCCGTATTCCGCACATGCCGCCTCGTGAAACGCTGTCCGGACTTCCTCCACGTCTATCTTGTAGCTGCAGCGAATGGAGAAAATGAAGCCGTCGGCGTGAGACGCGGCGATGCAGTTGAACAGCGAATAAATCGGCAGCGGATTCGGCTGCTTCACGACGGTATCATCAAACAGGCTTTCCTGCAAATGCTCTTTGGTGCTGTTGCCCAAATAATTAAACATGAACAGATCGAGGTACTCGTACTGCTCCCCAAACTGCACGAGCTCCTTGGTTCGGTCCCAATGGCCACGGCAAGCGGGGTCGGTAAGCAGGTGCATAAAATTGATGTTGTTGTCCTTTAGAAGGTCCAGCCGGGTTCTTACGGTACGAAGCATCTCGTCCTGATGCAGCCGCGCATCGATCAAGAGAGGCACGAAATCGATAAATTCCCCGACCGTATTGTAATACGACGCCTCTTCGTACCTTCGACCGTCATACAGGAACAGCAAGGGCAGATGATTTGCCGCCAAATAGGCTTGCAGCCCCTTGGTATAGACGGAAAGCGCAGCCCCCAAAGAGTGCTCCTTCGCCGGAATATTTACGTTAAACAACAAAGCTTCGTCACTCGTTCGATGCGCCATCCGCCGCAAAATGTCCCGTTTGCTCCGTTGAAACGTTTCCAGCTCAAAGGCCGAGATCCATTCCTGTTCCGTGATGCCTCTGGGGCCATGCTGAATTTGATGCACATATTGCGCAAACGGCTTTACTTCCTCCGAAGGCGGAGCTTGGCCCTGAAGCAGACTTCTGTAGCAAGAGACCAACTGCCGCTCGATGACTTCCGTTGTCACCCGGTCGCAAAGGACATGATGCAGGAGCCCGATGACGTAGTGCTCGCGCAGGTTTCGTTTCAGCACGACCATCTGATACAAAATATGGTCCCCGACGTACCGGGTGTTTTCAACGAAATCCTGCAGCATGTCCATAAACGGGCCGCTCGGATCACGGCCCGAAACGTCGATGAGGCTAAGCTTCGGCGAGCGTGTGGAAGGAAACGCGTATTCCTTCCAGCATATACCCGGCTCCCCTTGGACGGGAACGCTTCTCAGCTGACCTTGATGTTGTACGAGCCACGCGTAAGCCCGTTCCAGAAGCGCGTAATCCGCATATTCGTCCAGCTTGAAGAAAACCAGACTGGGCGGCGTGTGGAACTTAATTTGCATTTGTTGTATCGCCCCAAGCGGGTATTCGCGCGTCACTTGCCCCGTTTTGATCCACCGGTCCGTTTGCTCGTAATCGTCTTGAAGCTGCCCGCGAACAACTGCGACCTCATCCGCTTCCATCCTTGTTAATCCGAGACGGCGGCAAAAGACCTCTTCGTCGATCGTTTGATTCGGGTCCGTTTCGATCCTTTGATGCAGAGGCACGATATAGTGGGGCAAGAGCGCTTTGGCCACTTTGCCGTTCATCATCCGTACGAGACTTTCAACGCGGTCCTCCCCTGCGGTATCGCAGTAAAGAACGTAAATCTCTTTCGTTTCGTGCAGAAAATCCCGCACGCGGTACGAGACTAGCTCGTATACGCTCTCCGTTTCCCGGTGCAGCCAGGAGATCAGTTCTTCTTTCGTTTCGATAAGATGTTCCTGAAGATGTTCCTGCCCCGTGGCCGATTGAAGGTAAGCGGCCAGCGCGCGGATCGAATTATAGTGATAAATATCGGTTAAGGTAACGTAGCATCCCGCTTTCTCCATTTCCGCCATCAACGCTAGCGCTTTCAGCGAATGTCCGCCGAGATCGAAGAAGCCGTCCAAGACGCTGAGGTTCGGAACGCCCAATATCCGCTGCCAAATTTCCGCCAGCTTGGCTTCCAGCTCCGTCGCGGGAGCGGCATGCTCTGCGCCGGTGTCCAGCCTGTCTTCCGGAGACGGCAGCGCCTTGCGGTCCACCTTGCCGTTGATGGTGAGCGGGATCTGCTCCAGCTGCACGAAGTGGGACGGGATCATGTAGTCCGGCAGCTTTTGCGCCAGAGCGCTTCGCGCCTCGCTTGCGCTGAACGCGCGGTCCGCCACAAAGTAGGCGCATAGCTGCTTCTGCCCGCTCTCGTCCTCCCGAGCGACCACGATGGCTTCCCGGACCGCTTCCACTTTCGCGAGCTGCGACTCGATCTCGCCCGGCTCGATCCGGTAGCCGCGAATTTTCACCTGGCCGTCGATCCGGCCTTTGTATTCCAGCGTGCCGTCGGAACGCCACCGGACCAAATCGCCCGTGCGATAACACCGCTCTCCCGGCCGATAGGGGTTGTCGACGAACTTCTCCGCCGTGAGCTCGGGAAGGTTTAAATACCCGCGCGCAACACCATCCCCGCCGACGAGAAGCTCGCCCCATATTCCAACGGGCAGCAGCTTCATCGAACGGTCGGTCACGTAGGCTGTCGAATAGCGGATCGGACGGCCGATTGGCACCGGTTCCGTCTGCACTCCGACGATCGGATGCGTCGTGGAGAACGTCGTATTCTCTGTCGGGCCATAAGCGTTCACGATAGCGAGCCTGGGGTTATCCCGCAGCACAAGATTGACGTGCGGCACCGATAGGACGTCGCCTCCGACGAGCAGCGTGTGCAGGCCGCCGAACAGCGTGCTGTCCTGCTGAGATAATTGGTTAAAGAGCGGCGAGGTAAGCCACATCGTCGTAATCTCGTAGCGCCGGATCGCCTCCTTCAACTTTTCCGCGTGCAAGATGACCTCGTTGTTCACGAGATAAAGCCGTCCGCCATTCAGCAGCGCTCCCCAAATCTCGAACGTGGAGGCGTCGAAAACGATAGCGCCCGTTTGCAAAATTCGCGTCGTTTCACCCAGTGCGACGTAGTTGCAATGTTTCACCAGCCGGACGACGCTGCGGTGTTCGACCATCACGCCTTTCGGCTTGCCGGTCGAACCCGATGTATAGATGACATAGGCCAAATGATTCGGCCCCGCTGCAGGCTTGACGTTCGATCCGTTCCCGTCGTAAGCTTGCGGATCATCCAAACGTACCGTTCTCCCGCTAAAGTCCGGATGTCCCGATACCCCGCCCCGGGTAAGCAAAATGTTCGCGCCCGAATCGTCCAGCATGTAGCGGATGCGCTCCGCCGGGTAACCGGGATCGATCGGCACGTACGCGCCGCCGGCTTTCAAGATGGCCAAGAGGCCCACGATCAGGTCCAAGGAACGTTCGATCATGATGCAGACTGGTTGATCCGGCTGCACTCCTTCCGCCCGCAAGGTCCAGGCCAACCGATTGGCCCGCTCGTTCAGCTCGGCATACGTCAGCTGCCGGTCCCCGAATACGAGAGCCGGTTGGTCCGGCGTGCGCTCCGCCTGTTCCTCGAATAGTTGAAAGATCGTCTTCTCCCTCGGGTATCCGGCCCTGTTGCCGATCATTTGCAGCAATTGCGCCTCCTCCTGCATCGTTGTTGCCTCCGTTCATCTATCTTCCATTTGCGGACGATTGCCGATAGCGAAATGACATTCCTATATCGTACAACGTTGTTATTTATTTACTCTTTCATTTCTAAGTGTAAGATTAACACTATTGTTCCTTTTTTGTCCAACAAAGCGTGCATCCATTATTCTTCCGACAATTGGATCCCGGCCACCGAATATAACCCGGAACGCATAATTTTAGTCAGCTGCTGGGCCATAAAGTCTGCGGAATAGGGCAAATCCTTATCGAGCCACCCCTTAATGACCATCATCAGGGCGCCCGCGGAATAATGAGCGAGGAACGGACCGGGCACTTGAAGCTTTTGCGGATCGGCCTGAAGCAGGGTTATATCTTTAAGAATATGCTCCTTAATCATTTCGATGGTTTTCCAAATGAAGTCCGGGACATGCCCGACCATGACCCGATAAAATTCCCGATTCCGATGAATGTGCTCGAACAGGCATACGAATCTTGGCATCGGATTGTATTTGTAAGATGTCCCCGCAGCTTGGACGCTGTTTTTGGCCGACTCGATCTCTGTAACGGCTTGCTCCAGCATTTCACGAATGCTTTGCTGCAGGAGGTCCTGCTTATCTTCATAATGATAATAAAACGTGGACCGGTTGATATCCGCCCGCTCGATAATATCCTGAATCGTCAAAGAGTCAAACCCTTTCTCGGCGATCAGTGATACGAGCGCTTCTTGGATCGCTTGCCGGGTCCGTTTAATTCTGCGGTCCATGGCTCTGCCTGAATGCGACATGTGCTCCTCCTTTGTTGAACTTTTTCGCTTTCCCCTACATTTGCGTTCGTTTTGTACGATTTCCGATAAATCGCGGCAAATTAACGGTAGAACGCCCTCCTATAATCGTTATAATAAGGCTTAAGTTTCACGATTTCCAACACAATGTCGGAAAAATTCAAGTTGGAGGGGAGCAAGGTTTATGTCACATGTTTTCTTCAAAGGCGGCACCTTGATTGACGGGAATGGCGGAGTTATGGAGGATTCGGGAGTTTTGATCCGTGATGACGAAATTGTCCGGATCGGGAAAGCTTCCGAAGCAAATCTGCCACCGGACACCCGCGTACAGGAGATCGGCGGTAAAGTGATCATGCCCGGACTGATTGACGCTCATGTGCATTTGGTCGGCGTCAGGACGCCGAACCCGATTTCCGCTTCGTTTACCTCTCCCGAGCTGCTTGTGGGCCGGGCGCTGAACGATACGAAAAAATTAATCGAGGCGGGATTTACAAGCGTCAGAGACGTGGGCAGTCATATCGCTCTGCATGTACGCAATCTCATTGCGGAAGGCGAATATGAAGGACCAAGAATTAAAGCGTCGTATAAGCTGCTAAGCCAAACGGGCGGACACGGGGATCTGCATATGCTGCCTCCGGAGTTTAATTCTTACGGGTATATTTGCGACGGCGTGGCGGAAAGCCGCAAAGCGGCGCGGACCATGTTCCGCGAAGGCGCCGATTTTATCAAGGTATGCGCTTCGGGAGGCGTAATATCCGAAAAGGACGATCCCCGGGCGCCCCAGTTTACCCTCGAAGAGTTGGAAGCGATTGTTTACGAGGCGGGCGCGGTCGGCTCCTATGTCGCCGCTCATGCCCATAGTACGCTGGGTATCAAAAATGCGCTGCGGGCGGGGGTGAAGACGATCGAGCACGGCATTCTGATGGATGACGAAGCCATCGAATTGATGCTCGACCGGGATGCTATCCTTGTTCCTACCATGACCATTACCAGCCTTCTGGTTGCGCATGGTTCGCGCATAGGCTTGCCCGAATCGACCTTACGGAAAGCCCAGCTCCTAAAACAAGTTCATACGCAAAACCTGCAAAAGGCATACCGGGCCGGCGTCAAAATTGCAACGGGTACCGACCTCATGGGCGTAACTCCGGTGGAACACGGCCAAAATGCCATGGAGCTCAGTTTGCTGGTCAGCGAGGTCGGGTTAAGCCCGATGGAAGCAATCATTGCCGCTACCAAAACCGCGGCCGCCGCACTCGCGCTCCAAGATTCCGTAGGCACCGTCGAGCCCGGCAAAAAAGCGGACTTGCTCATTGTTTCCAACAACCCGCTCCAGGATATCAACGTGCTGACGGATACCGCGAATATCGAACAAGTCTATGTGGGCGGCAAACGGTTGAAATAATCGAGAGGATAGCTGACGAAGGCGGACTTCATTGCTTTGAAAGCTCTTGAAGCACCTCTCTTACCCGCTCAATCAACGGCGCCGGCGCTTTCTTTAACGAACCCGTATCAAACGGAGGCTGAGGATCGTATTCCAAGATTAATTGGACCGCTTTACTCGTATCTTCCCCGAATTCCCATGCCGCCAATTGAAGCGCCATATCGATACCGGAGGAGACGCCGGCTGCCGTTACGATTTGACCATGGCGAACCACTCTCTCGTCTGTCGGAATGGCTCCAAGTGAACGAAGCAGGTCGAAGGAGCCCCAATGGCAAGTGGCCGCCGCTCCGTTCAACAAGCCTGCAGCGCTCAAAATCAAAGAGCCGTTACAAACCGACGTAGTCCATTTTGCGGTCCCGTGGATTTGGCGAATCCACTCCAACGTTTCTTCGTCGTTCATTGGAATTTTATAGTTCGGCGGACTGCAGCCGGGAACGACAAGAATATCGGCTGCAGTCATCTCGGAAAAGCTGTAATCGGCATGCAAATACCCCATTTTGGAGTCCAGTTGAACGATCCCTTTTTTCTTGGCGATAAACTTCACGTTGCATTTCATTGTGGCAGAAAATACTTCATACGGACCAATGGCATCCAAGGCTGTGATTCCATCGTAAAGCATGATTGCGACTTCCACGCTCATCTCTCCTTTAATGATTCATTCACCGCAAACGAAATATACCATACATATGTAGGGTATGTCTGTGTCGACGTGATGAATCCCGGATAGCTCTAAAGAGCTAAAAAAACCGAAAGCCGCTCTCCCGGGTTTTTACCCTTTGCCGGTTACAGCCGGAATTATATTTGAAAAAGACGGCCGCAAAATGCGACCGTCCTTGATAACGGGTCCTACAAAAATGAAGCAGCTTACTTCATTTCCCAGTCTGTGACCTGAGCAATCTCGGAATCGACGTTCTTCAGATTCATTTTGCCCATGTCCACGAGAGTATCCCATTGTTTTACACGGTTTTTACCGTTAGGTGGCTTGTTGTATTTGTTGGTATCCACAACCAAGGTACGTTTGGCATGGAAATTCTTCATAAAGGTTTTCTCGTTCGAGCTACTGCCGGAACGGGCTAGCAAGCCTTGAAGCGTATTCGAGCCGCCGGTAGCGCCTTGATTCAGCGCCGTATCGACAAACGATCCGATCGTCACCGCGCTGGTAAAACCGCGCTGGCGCGCTTGTTCGACGCTGTACCGGATATACACGTTATAGAATGTTTCCCACATGGCTTTTCTCCAAGCCGCATCGTTTTGAAGCTTTTTAATCTTGCCGCAGAACACCTTTTCGCTATCTTTAATTTCCAGAATCGAGCCTTTCATTTTTCCGTTAATGCCAAGTCGCTTCAATGCGCCATCAGCCGACGGGTTGCTGGCTCCTTTGGCGGCGTCATAGGCTTTGAAAAGTTCCGGGCCATCGGGATGGGTATCTCTGGAGCCGCCTGTAGTAGCACCGAAAAGACCGATCGTATACCCGCGCTCATCTTCAATGTCTTCACAATACCCGTAGTATTTGATCCAGTTCAAATCATCCTGCTCCGGTTTGTTGATGAGCTTCATGATGTTGTTCCACTGCTCGCCATCGAGCCCCGTATTATTGCGAAGAAATTGCAGGGTTTCCGGGGAGAAATTGTCGTCAGGAGAAGCTGCGGCTGCTTTGGATGGCCCGAACAAAGCGGTTGCGCCAAACAAGGAAGCCACTAAGGTAAAACAAAGAAAGGCTAACAGAAATTTGGTCCGGCTTTTGGATGGTCTAGCATTGGACATATGCATGTAATCCCTCCTAAAAATGTTGACCGCATGAATAAACAACAGGCTGCTTGCCGCTTTACAGGCAATTCAAATCTAATGCTCCTTCTCCTTTCTTTCCAAAAAAGTATAAACGTTTATACTTTTGAATATGGGTTAACCAGCCCTTTACAAGCTACGCCTCCCCTCCCTTCTTCGTTTATAACATAAAACCCTAAACTACCCTCGACTTTCTCCGATCAAAATATAAACGTTTATATTTTTGGGTTAAAAGAGTTGTCGTATTTGAAAAGCTGCTCAGTGTTGCGTACAACACCGAATCACTTTTAACCTCACGCAAAAACCTCTTACTTCCAAGATTACCATCATCTTCGGATATTGTGAAGACGCTTTTTTAATAAATATGGCTTCCGCTTGATTCAAATATCCAAAAAAGACAACGCGCCCATGGAACAGTCGTTCCTGAGCACGTCATCGATGCATGTGTTACCACTTGATCGCTTTGGGAATATCTTCTTCGTTCACTTTTTCCCATTCTTGCGCGTAAGCGCCTTTTGCCAGTACTTTTAGATACGCCCCCTGCAATAACGGAAGGCTTGCCGTGAACGTTACCTCTTTCTTTTCCCCCTGGGCATTGTAACCGGTCAACACGTACTTATATCGGCCCTGGTCAGGCTCTCCCGGTTTCGTAATTTGGACATAAACATATTCCTTTGTAATTAAGGGGTTGAAGCGGTCGACTACGTCCCTGTACTTTACACCAACCAGAACCGCCAGAATCACAATGACTAAAGCTGCTATCGCGCCGCCTTTTTTCATGGTTTGTCTTCTCCTTTCCCTTGCACCCTTTATTCATGCTCTCATGGCATTTTTGACGATGTTTCTGTAATAGCCCACGGCTAGAACGGCAAACACAAAGTAAATCAATGCGTACACTCCCATCGCAATCGCCGATGGTACGACGATGCTGGAAATTACTAAGATGGATGCCGCTTTGACGGCAAATACGGAATGCAAGAGCCCGATCAAGAGCGGGATGGCGAAGACGAATAGCTGCTTGCGCACAATTCCCCTCATGATGGCATTCACGTCAAAGCCAAGCTGCCGCAGGGTCATAAAGCTCCTCTTCTCCTGCTCCGCTTCCGTCATTTGCTTGAAATACAGGATGCTGCCGGTCGAAATGAGAAAGACGAGTCCGAGAAATCCCGAAATGAAGATGAATAACCCGAACGACTGGAGAGAAGCTTCGTATTGCGTATGGAAATCGGGCATAAATTTATCTTCCTTTTTATACTTCGCATATAGACCGGATGCCTTGGCACGCTCCTTTTTGTCTGGAATCTGGTACGTATCAAAACGAACCGCTTCAAAATCGGATGAGGGCCGCATGCTCTCCCTGAGTTCCTTAAAGGTTGATTCCGCTGTCACCAGTTGAGCGCCATGCACGTTATAATTCATGACAAACTTAATGACAAGCCCTGTCAGCCGAAGCGTCTCCGTACCTCCGTTTTTCCCCGGCTTAATCTCTTTTAAAAAATTCTTTCCCTCTTCCTTGTTCTTTCCTTCGAGATTTGCCCGGCCGTTGTAAAGAACCGCTTCTCCTTTTCCGGGCACCTTGACGTCCGCTCCGGCTTCCAGAAGCTGTTCGGCAGGGAAAAAGAGCAGCCCTTGGACATCGCTTTCTGAACGATTGTCCGGGTCGGAAATTTTGCCCATCAGCCGCACAGCTTCAACCGGTTTATGAACGAAGGTTATTCCCTCCTTCTTCAGCTCCTCGTTAAACGACCTTGAATCCTTCTCGCTATTCTCGAAAATAAAATCGTACGGCAGCGAGATCCGGGTATCGCTTTCCGCAGAAAAATAAAGCGAGTAGGCCATCGCGACCATCGTGAGCGTCATCGCCGACAGCACGGTAATTAAGGTTAGCGAGTTGGCATTCGCTTTCATCCGGTGCATCAGCGGGGCGAGGGACAAACTGTTGGCCAGTCCGAGATGTCCGTTTTTGCTCCTCCGGAACATATAGAAAAACCAACTAATCGTGACGCGGAACAGAAGATACGTACCCAAGATGGTCGATAGGAGGACCAATAGCATGTTAAAAAACAGCATGTCGTTCACCATGTGTCCCGAAAGCCGATAGCCGTATCCAATGAGCACGATGCCCAATAAAGCCAGGAATGCCGCAACGATGGAATTCGGCTTTTTGGGATGCTCGCCTTGTTGATCCGCATGAAACAGCTGGAGTAAGGTGCTGCGATAAACTGTTAGCAGCATCTGGACCGAAGTGAGCACAATCAGCGCGGCAAACACGATAACCGTCTGAAGCGCGGCCGGAGCGGAGAACGTCAGCGCGATAAATCCTTTGAATCCCAGAAGCTTCATAAGAATGAGCAGGAACAGACGCGATACGAGCGCGCCGCTGCCGATACCTAATAGAAGCGCGCCCGCACCCAGCAGCGCATTTTCGATGATAAGAAGACGGGCTACCCCCTTCTTGGTCAAACCTATCAATTGATATAACCCGATTTCCCTGCTGCGGCGTTTCAGGAAGATGCGGTTCGCGTAAACCGTAAACACGGCCACAATAAGCAGGAGCAAAATTCCCGCCACCTGGAACGAAGTAGTGAAGTTTACATCCGAGCCCGACGTACGGACAATGGATGAGTCATGCTGTAACGTGGCAAAGACGAAATACAGACTCGTGCTAAAGATGAGCGCAAAAAAGTAAAGATAATAGTGTTTAATATTTTTCCGCATGCTGCGGGCGACAAGCTCAAATAACGTCAACCGTGTCACCCCCGAGAACAGCCTGCACATCCATAATATCCTTGAAGAAGGCCTGCCTCGTTTTGTCGCCGCGGTATAATTCGGAATAGATCATGCCATCCTTCAAAAAGACAACACGGCTGCAATAGCTTGAAGCCACTGGATCGTGGGTGACCATCACAATGGTGACCTTCCGTTTTTGATTGAGAGCTTCCATCGTTCCGAGCAGCGAGGAAGCCGATTTGGAATCAAGCGCACCCGTCGGTTCGTCGGCGAATAAGATTGCCGGCCGGTGAATGAGCGCGCGGCAGGCGGAAGTCCGCTGTTTTTGGCCGCCCGATATTTCATGCGGATATTTGTCCGCCAGGTCGTTGATGCCGAGAATATTGGCAATGGTACGGAACTCTTCTTCCGCTTCCTTTTTATTCATCTTTCCAAGGGAGACGGGAAGGAGAATATTTTCCTTGACCGTCAGCGTATCAAGCAGATTATAGTCCTGGAAAATGAAACCCAGTTTATCGCGGCGGAAAGCGGACAGTTCGGCATCTTTCATGTTGGAAATGTCCGTATCTTCGATAAGAATCGTTCCTTCTGTCGGGCGGTCGATGGTGGCGAGAACATTTAGCAGGGTCGTCTTACCCGATCCGGATGGTCCCATGATTCCGACAAATTCACTCTCGATGACACGAAGCTCGATGCCTTTTAACACTTGCTGGGCGCTTCCCTTTGTCCCGTATGATTTGCGGACATCGTGAGCGTGCAGCATCGTTTTTTGCGTATATATGTGATTCATACTTAACCTCCGAGTTTGCGATAGCCTTATTGTAAGGTGTCCCTCAAGCTTTGTCGCACGTTTTAGATGATAAACGGGAACGGTAATGTGACAATATTGTCATGTTCCGCTACAGGGTTGCTATTTTCCATAAAATAAGCAGTCAGGAATATCCCGACTGCCAGGTATGTTTGTCTATTGGTCATCCGGTTCGGATGGATTCGAAGTCATTTTTCGCAGTGAAAATCATACGCATAACGGTTCCTTTACCCGGTCCGGATTGCGCCTCCAGGGTAATCCCGATTTTGGCGGCAACAGTCTGCGCAAGATACAATCCAAGGCCGGTCGCTGCATTTTGAAGTCTTCCGTTTCCGCCTGTAAATCCTTTGTCAAAAATGCGGGGCAGGTCGTGCGCCGGAATTCCGGGCCCTTCGTCCTTGATGGCGAGTATGACATGGCCAGCCTCCGTCATTTCAGTCCAAATCACGATCGTTCCGCCATCCGGACTGTATTTCACAGCGTTAGTCAATACTTGCCGGATCATGAACCGGCACCATTTGCTGTCTGTGATGACCTCCGTATCCTCCCCTTCGAAGTCGACCGCTATGTTCTTCTCCACACACCACGAGGCCAAATCGCGGATTTCTTTCGCGGCAAGCCGCTGAATCGCGGTTGCTTCCAAAACATAATCCGACTCCAGGGAAGGCAGACGCGTAATGTACAGCTGCCGATCGATAAGCAAATAGATCCGTAACCATTCCGCTTCGATTTTGCGTATCGCCGGATCGCTGCGATTGGCATCGATGATCAGCTTCATGGCGGTGAGAGGCGCTTTTACTTCGTGCACCCAAGAGGCCATGTACTCATTTTCGATGAGGTGCGCCTTTTTACATTCGGACAGTTTTCGTCTAAAGAGGAGATCTGCGGCACGCAATACTTCACTCGTTACCTCATCCCGTACATTTTCGGCCATCGGCAAGGTTTCGATCCAGTCGTCATTCATCTCTTGGTGGAGTGCCGCAAGCGCAGCCGCATATTTCGTCTCTTTTCGATAACGCCACAGGAAGAATCCGATAAACGAAAGAAGAAACAAGGTATTCAAATAAACGATGGAGCTAATTTGTATATGGATGCCTTTATCCAGCCAAATAAGCAAGTCTGTAAAACCAAGCAGCATCATAAACAGCAAAATCCAACTTTTCATACTGCCAACGTAGCGTATAAACACCCCTCTCGCGTTCCTCCCCTATAAAGTGATGGCCATGTAGCCTAATCCTTTTTTCGTTACGATGGCGTCTTCCAATTGGAGGATAGCCAGCTTCTGGCGTAATCGCGTGATATTCGCGGTCAGGGTATTATCGTTGACGAACTGCTCGTCTTCCCATAGCTTTCGTATGAGGTCATGGCGCGCGATAATCTCGTTCTTCGCCTTCACGAGCACGGCAAGAATGAAAAATTCGTTTTTCGTCAATTCGACCTCTTGGCCGTCCAGGCGGATGACGCCGCGTTTCATATCGATCAGCGCGCCGTTCCATTCGATAATATCAGCCGTTTCTTCCATATAAGCGTACGTGCGGCGAAGGACAGCCTGAATTTTGGCAAACAGCACCTCCATGTTGAACGGCTTCTGGATGTAGTCATCCGCTCCCATATTCATGGCCATGACCATATCCATCGGGTGATCCCGCGAAGATATAAAAAGAATCGGCACCTTCGATACCGCTCGAATTTCCCGGCACCAGTGAAAGCCGTCGTACTTTGGGAGTTGAACGTCCAGGATGACAAGATGAGGCTGCTCCTTTATAAAAGGCCCCATAATATCATGGAAATGATCGGGTCCTGCAACACGAAAAGACCACTTCTCTAATCTTTCCTTCAGTGAATCGAAGATGGAGGTATCGTCTTCCACAATAAAAATGCTCATGTCCATTCCAATACACTTCCTTTCTAAAATAGTTTAATTGAAAAGAAGGGGGAGAACAATTCGGGCGATAACAATGCATAGAATGTCAATAACAAAAAACCTATATGCGACGTTAATAAAACGTCTCACACAGGTTTGCTGCGTGGTGCCCCTCGACAAGCTGAGTATCATCGTAACGATCCTCTTTTCTATGAACCGGCAGGTAACCGTCCATTAAACGAGGGCAAACTGACGCAAAAGCTTCATAACGGTCTCTCTCTTGACCGGCTTGCTGATATACTCATCCATACCAGCCGCCAGGCATTTTTCCCGATCGCCCTTCAAGGCGTTAGCCGTGACGGCAATGATTCGGGGGCTCTTCTCTTGGAGACTCTTTTTTATGATTTGTGTTGCCTCGAGGCCATTCAGAGCGGGCATATGCAGATCCATAAAAATGATATCAAAATGCTCTTTATGGACGGCTTCAGCCGCTTCTTTACCGTTTGTGACGACGGTAACCTTATGCCCCATTTTTTCAAGCATTTTGCTCATCACAAGTTGATCGATCGGATTGTCTTCAGCGAGCAAGATGCTCGTCTTGATCGCGTTATTTGACATCGGCTCAACCCCCTGCTCGCTTGGAAGTTCCGGAGCTTCCTTAAGCCTGATGGTGAAAATAAACGACGATCCGTTGCTGCCGTCACTGACGGCGTGAATTTCTCCGCCCATCATACGGACCAGCCTCCGGCTGATTGCAAGACCAAGGCCGGTGCCTTCGTATCTGCGGGTCATTAGGCTGCCTATTTGCGCAAACGGCTCAAATATGCGGTTAAGCCACGCGGGATCAATGCCCATCCCCGTATCCGTAACGGTAAAGACCAGCTTGTCCGAATCTCCCTTCCGCTGCTCCACTTTTACCGATATACTGCCCTTGTGTGTAAATTTTACAGCATTGCCCAACAGGTTGATCAGCACCTGTTTCAGTCGCTCGGGGTCGCCATAAATATAGTCGGGAACATCGTGATTGAGGGTGTACGTCAGGTTTAAGTTTTTTATTTCAGCTCTGCCGGAAATGACGGAAAAGCTGTCTTTGATGCATCTTCGCAGATCGAAAATCTCCTCTTGAAGCTCGATTCGCCCGGCTTCGATTTTGGAAAGATCAAGGATGTCATTAATGATGCTGAGCAGGGTCTCTCCGCTTTTGCGGATCACTTCTATACAGCTCCGCTGCTCCTCGCTTAAATCTGTCATATCCAGCAAAATATCCGTCATTCCGACCACCCCATTCATGGGTGTACGGATTTCATGGCTCATCATGGCCAAAAACTCGCTCTTTGCTTTATTGGTGGCCTCGGCTGTCTCCTTGGCCAGCAGCAATTTTTTCTGTTCAGATATGTCCTTACAAATCAGGTAAAACCCGATATTATGCCCGCCTACAAAAATCGGCGCTATACTTGCAAGCACTTCAACGGTATTACCATCTTTGGTAACCAGCATGTCAATGTCATGCTCAATTGAATTATCGTAAAGGGACTTTTCAAGTATCTTGCTTACATTTTCATTTCCGATCAGATTCGCAAGCTTCATACCGATCAATTCCGTTTCGATCAAGTACCCGGTCAACTTCTCGGCCATGGTATTGGCATTAATAATGCGGCCGTCGAGGCCAAAGGAAATGACGGCATCATGGTTGTATTTTTTGAGCGAAGTATACCGTTCGACGGACTCCTGGAGCCGTCGCTCCGAATCTTTTTGTTTCGTGATATCAATCATTTGGGTAATGTAATACAAAGGAGTGTCCGTCTCGTCGCAAAAAAGCTTGATGGATAACAGTCCCCACATGATCTCGCCATTTTTTTTGATGTATCTTCTTTCCATCTGTACTTCACCGTCATTGCTCAATAGCGCCTTTAGATCGTCAATGTCGGCTTGCGCTTCATCGGGGTGAGTAAAGTCGCCTATTCGCTTGCCGTCAAACTCCGCTTTGGCATAGCCCAACATCTTTTCCATTGCGGGATTGACCGTTAAAATAAGACCATCAGGCGAAACAAGGGAAATGCCAAAAGAAGCATGGTCAAACACTTGTTGATTGAAGGTGACTTGGTTCAAATTCACGCGATGCATGCGGCTTACCTCCGTAGGTTCTACAAATAACTTCGTTATTTCGGTCAAATGACACACTTCCTAAGGTATTTACCCATTACTGGGTGCACTGAAACTTGAACACTCCCGCCACCTGCGCTAATGGCG
>NZ_BIMB01000003.1 GCF_004000865.1 Paenibacillus elgii NBRC 100335
TTCGCCCTGAGGTCCTTGAGGTCCTTGGTCACCTTGAGGCCCTTGATCGCCCTGAGGTCCTTGAGGTCCTTGGTCACCTTGAGGCCCTTGATCACCCTGAGGTCCTTGGTCACCTTGAGGTCCTTGGTCACCTTGAGGTCCTTGGTCACCTTGAGGTCCTTGATCGCCTTGAGGTCCTTGTTCGCCCTGAGGTCCTTGAGGCCCTTGATCGCCCTGAGGTCCTTGAGGCCCTTGATCACCCTGAGGCCCTTGATCACCCTGAGGTCCTTGAACGCCTTGAGGCCCTTGAACGCCTTGAGGTCCTTGATCGCCTTGAGGCCCTTGATCGCCTTGAGGCCCTTGATCACCTTGAGGCCCTTGAACGCCCTGAGGTCCTTGAACGCCCTGAGGTCCTTGAACACCTTGAGGTCCTTGATCACCTTGAGGTCCTTGGTCACCTTGCGGCCCTTGAACGCCTTGAGGCCCTTGATCGCCTTGCGGCCCTTGAACACCTTGCGGCCCTTGAACGCCCTGAGGTCCTTGAACGCCCTGAGTTCCTTGAGCGCCCGTAGCGCCGGTAGCCCCTTGAGGTCCTTGAACACCTTGAGGCCCTTGAGTTCCCTGCGTACCACGAGGTCCTTGAGCGCCTTGTGCGCCTTGAGGTCCTTGAGGCCCTTGGAAGCCTTGAACACCGCGAGGTCCTTGAGCACCTTGAGCACCTTGAGGTCCTTGAGTGCCTTGAGGTCCTTGGAAGCCCTGAACGCCACGCTGTCCTTGAGGTCCTTGCGGTCCTTGAGCGCCTTGAGCGCCGCGAGGTCCTTGAGTGCCTTGAGGTCCTTGGAAACCTTGAACACCGCGCTGTCCTTGAGGCCCTTGAGGTCCTTGAGCCCCTTGGGCACCTTGAGGCCCTTGAGTGCCCTGAGGTCCTTGGAAGCCCTGAACGCCGCGCTGTCCTTGAGGTCCTTGAGGCCCTTGAGTTCCTTGCGTACCACGAGGTCCTTGAGGTCCTTGAGGTCCTTGAGGTCCTGCACCCTGAGGTCCTTGAGGCCCTTGAGGCCCTGCTGGCCCAACTGCTCCATCTGTCCGTGCAGCCTCCAAATGAGTAAAGACGGACTGGGCTACCACAGTAACCGTTCCGGCGTTAGGTTGAAGAACTACCCCCAAGCTGTCACCCGGAGCGAAATTCATTTGAGCGGTGAAGTTTACTGTGAAAGGCAGGTCCGGTAGATCGATATCTCGGATGAATATTATTCCGGATTGGTTAGGTCCTGACAATGAGAGTGCTACGAATTCCACGGAAGGGTCCGCCAAGAGAAGAAGGGTGACACTAATCGTGTACACGCCGCCCTGGCTGGAGACGAAGGTTGAAGTCGTTGGGTTATACTCGCCGTTCAAATCATACTCAACGGTTTGAAAGGCTACGTTAAAGGGTCCGGTTGTTGGAATAATTTGGCTCACCAATGCATGAGCTCTAAATGCGGATTCGGCCAACTGGATATCACCTCCGTATACTAATGTAGCTCCACTCTCAAAAACTAAGATCGCGAAGCCTTTAATATAGTATGTGATAATGCACAGCGAGCCTCGGCTATTGCAGAGGTGAAATCGCATATTTTCGGCGCAAAGGGAAGGGCTTTGGGGGAGCGGCTCACTTTTCCCGACGCCATTCATATCAGGGCTCGTTGATTTTGCTTCTGATTAAATAGGAACCGATGGAGTCGATTGGGCTTCTGAACGAACCGTTCACACCGGTCAGTTTGAGGATGACGATAACTGCTACAGGGCCAGATTGGCCGGATTTCAGCTAAAAATTTAGGAGAACGTTCGCATACATTGGGCAGCGCCAGCTTCGGCAAGGAAAGCGAGGAGCAGGTGAAGGCGCCGATCAGCCGCAAAGGCATTCGATCGCTGTCTTACCAAGTTTCGTGTTGACTGCGACCTTGCCCGTTCATCTGCAAAAAAGCCGTCTGCCAAGCGGCAGCCGACTATTTGCTTCTAATTGCAATTTGGGGGACAGTGGATTCATTGTGCGGGAACAGTCTTCTTGGTCCCGATATACAGCGTATCTTTCTCGGACAAACCGTACAGGTTTGCTTCCTCGACACCGTATTTTTCCGCCAAATTAAATAAAACGACATGAAATCCGGCCGCTTCCAACCGGCCAACGAATCCTTTACGATTGTAAATGCGTACATGATCGTCTTGGCCGAAGTGTTCTTTTCTTGCCTGCGGCGAGGTCACCGTCGGGTCCTCCAGAATCTCCTCGAAGTTTAAAGCGATCGGCACTTGCAGAATGCTCCAGCCGCCCGGTTTCAATACGCGGTAGATTTCTGCCATCGCTTTATGATCTTCGGTGATATGTTCCAGTACATGGCTGCAAATCACGGCATCGAATGTTTCGTCAGCATAAGGCATGGCCGTTAAATCTACCCGCTCCATTTCCGCATCCTGAGGCATTAAGTCGCCGCATATATAGGAAAGGTTCGGCTGCCCTTTTAACCATTTCCTTAAATTTTTCTCGGGTGCAATGTGCAGTAATTTTTGCGGCCTCACGAGCAGATCCGTTTCCCGTTCAATATAGAATTTATACAATCTTTCCCTGTCGAAAGAGGAGCAGACGGGACACATGGCGGTCTGCTTGTTCCACATTTCATACTGGCACTTGGGAAAATCGTAAATATCCGGCCACGGGCGAAAGCGTACAATCGTATTATTACAATAAGGACAATAGTAAGGGCCTTGGTGCTTGAGATGGTCAACCAAATGATTTTTCTCCTTTCCTAAGCCTTGTCAAGCCGTTTTTTAACGACGGCCGGTACCCCAGCGGCCATAGTAAAGTCGGGAATGTCGTCTTTGACAAAGGCTCCGCCGCCAATGATAGACCAGCATCCGATGCGGCATTTCTCCCGAACTGAAGAGCCGATGCCGATGTAGGCTCCTTCGCCGAGGGTCACGTTGCCCGCCAGATTCACACCCGGGGCGATGGTGACATAATCGTCAATGACTGTATCATGACTGATGTTGGCGCTTCGATTGACGATCACATGGCTTCCGATCCGGATATTATCGGTAAGGATGGTTCCTTCGCAGATCATGCTGCCTTGCCCTACGATATTTCTTCTGGACAAACGGACACGAGGATGGATCAGCGGGTCTGCGATGTGGAATCCCGACCGGATCGTGTCGTAAGCAAACCGCTTCTTTAGAGCTGGGGACCCGACCCCGGCACATACGATTTCGACCTCATGCCGCATCGATTCGATATCGTCAAGCGTTCCCAATACGGGAAATTCATTCACCAGTTGGCCCTTCATTTCGGGCCGGTCGTCCAGAAACCCTAGCACCTGAACTCCCATCTCTTCGCAAAGCCAGTTGACTTCGCGGGCGTGCCCGCCCGATCCCCAAATGACGATCTTTCTCATCTGGCATATCCCTCGGTAATGCTTCCAAGCACCTTCACAATCTGTCCGACGGTGGCCTCATTCATTTCCTCCCAGAGCGGCAGACTGACAATCCGGTCCGCAATCCGTTCCGTCGACCGAAGATCGGAACGGGGGTAGCTTTGAAACTGCTTCTGCTGATGGCATGCCGGGGAGAAGTAAGTTCGGGCTTCAATCGAATGGGAGGCTAGCCGCCGGATGACTTCCCGGTTGCCGTGAGAGTCCGGGCTCAGCAGAGAGAAAAATTGCAGGGGCACCTGGCCCTGCATCTTTTGGGCAGACCATCCTCGCTGCAACAAATCCTGCTGCTGCAGTTCA
Organism: Paenibacillus elgii NBRC 100335; assembly: GCF_004000865.1. Classification (GTDB taxonomy): domain Bacteria; phylum Bacillota; class Bacilli; order Paenibacillales; family NBRC-103111; genus Paenibacillus_G; species Paenibacillus_G elgii. Next base: position 3,738 of record NZ_BIMB01000003.1, read on the forward strand.
CGGAGATAATAGCCGATGATCGTTTTTCTTCGCTCCTGTACGGCCTGGAACCCTTCGAGTGTGGCCAGGGCGATAGCGGCGGTATATTCGGATATTTTGCTGTTTAAGCCTAACATCACGGATTCCCTGGAGCTGGAGAAGCCGAAGTTTCCAGCCTGGCGGATTCGCTGAATGAGATCCTGATCTGCGCTATACACTAAGCCGCCTTCTCCGACGCCAAACGTCTTGGTCGCGTGAAAGCTGAACACCACGGCTCCACCGAAGCCTTTGCCGAATTGTGCAGCATTCTCTGCAACAGTCGTTCCAAAGCTGGCAGCCGCATCGATGACGACCGGAATTCCTTCCTGCAGCAGCTTGTTGTAATTGGATAAATCGATAGCCGAACCGAAAGTGGCGTAAGGAACGACGACCGCGATCTGCTCGCCCAGCCGCTCGACGGTCTCCTCCAATTGCGTTCTGTTCATTTGCCAATCGTCCGGTTCGATATCCAGGAAATAGGGCTCAAGCCCGCACCACTCGGCAGCTAGAGGGGTCGCTGCAAAAGTAAAGCTGGGCATCACCGCATATTTGCCCCGGGGCCGCTTGCTTTGCGAAATCGCCAGCATCAGCCCGATTGTGGCGTTATGCACCGTCACGGCTGCGCCGGCGCCATCGAACATTTGGGCAATTACGCGCGTTTCAAACAGATGATTTAAGGGTCCGTAATTGGAGTAAATCCGGCTTGCTTCTATGTTTTCAAAATAAGAAAGCAACCGCTCCTTTTTGACTAAATTCGGTCGCAAGAACGGAATTTCATACATAAGGCAACCTCTTCCCACTGGAATCCACTTTCCAATTAAAATGTGCACACCTTATAATATGAAATCCACGAATAGGTGGAACGGCGAATGCCTGTCTCTCTGATTTTCGCAATGCCTCATTCTATCGTATTCAGGATCGAATCGATCCGCTGAATGTCCGCTGCAAATTGCGGGTATCCCTGCACGCGTTTGCGGTAAGCAAGAAGGGCGGTTTCGTACAATTCCTCCGTCTCCAGAAACCCGTCTTCTCTGGAGGCGATCGTGATATCGAGCCATTCGCTGAACGCCTTGAAGCCAAGCGCGCTGTTATTTTGGCTGGCATGTAATCGAAAGTAGCTGAGCGCTTCCGGAATATACACCGCGTTTCCTTTGGACAACAGGGATAACCAGGCAGCCATATCGTTGATCAGCGAATATTGCTTCCCGCGGTATACTCCGAACGGTTCGGTAAGGTCCGCCTTTTTAAACAAAACGGTCGTCGGCTCGCCGATCACATTTAAGCAGCGGGTTAACGCGATGTTCCCCAGCATTTTTCCATCCATCACTCTTGTCTCTTCGTAAAGTCTGACCGTGGCGGCAATAGGGGCAAGAAAGCTCCCCGATTCATTGATGGTTTGCCGGCAGGAGGTGACCAGCGTAATGTTTTCGAATTCGTGAAAAAAACGGAGCATTTTGGCGATCTTCTCTTTATGAAATACGTCGTCATCCATCAAGTAATTGATATATTCCCCTGAGGCCAAATCGAAGCATTTGTGCCAGTTTTCAAGAAAAAGGTTTTTCTCGTTTTTGTGATATTTGATTTGGGGATAAGTCGGCAGATAAGCCGCTTCCAGCATTTGTTGCACTTCATTATTGGAGCTGTCGTCGCAGATGACGATTTCGATATTCGGATAGGTTTGTTCGAGTACGCTGTCAATAGCGATTTTTATCGTATGTGGCCGGTTATAAGCGGGAATCACGACACTAACCAACGGATGTTCCAAGATAACTCCACCTTTCTTAAAAATGAGTGACGTCCCGCAATGGACGATAGGATTGCACCTCCCAGAATATGCGTTCTCAAGCGAAATGTGCGTTCATGCGCAAGGTTTTGGGCGGACGGATGTTCGAGCAGCGGAATACACTGCGTATGTGAAAAAAGAGAATGGATCTGGGAAAGGGGAATCAACTTGTCGTCGGACTTTATTCCTTTATTGACGGTTCATCTGTTTGTGACAGACAAGATTTCGAAGAATAAATTGAAAGAACTGATCTTGAGGTTAGCAGAAAACCACATCACCGTGAGAATGTATGGCCCTGATGACCCATTAGTCGATGCCGGACCGCGGAAGCCGCGCGTCTATGTTTCCATAGGAGAGGAATGGAAACCTTTCACAACTCTAATTTCGCTGCCAGTTCAGGAAAAAAAACGTTGGCTGCACTTCCAAACGCCGGACGAACTCGAATCGCATAAATTGTTTTATTGCTGGCTCAGCGGGACAGATCCTCTCCCTGAAAACAAAACCGTTCCGCCTACACGTTTTTCCTCCGATACGCCTCTGATCTCCGTGTTCACGGCAAGCTACAGGTCAAAAGAAAGAATTCAACGTCCTTATCGATCGCTGTTAAATCAGACTTACCCGAACTGGGAATGGGTCATTGTGGATGATTCCGGAGATGACGACGAAACTTACAAGAATGACTTGCTTCCTTTAAAAGACTCTCGCGTGCGCAGATATCGCCAGGATTCCCGCAATGGCTATATCGGGGCGCTCAAAAGGTATGCCGCAGGTCTTTGTACGGGGGAAATCTTAGTCGAGGTGGATCATGATGACGAGCTGATGCCCGATTGCCTCGAGAAGATTGTTCGGGCCTTTCAGGAAAATCCCGATTGCGGCCTGGTCTACGGGGATTGCACCGAGGTGTACGCAGAAAACCTTCATGCACATTGGTACGGCTGGGATTGCGGATTTGGATACAGCGTATTTTATCGGGTCTGGCTGCATGCAATGAACCGCTGGCAAAATGCGCATAGACATACGACGATCAACGGCAATACGGTCCGCCATTTGGTCGGGTTGCCGAATCATCCTCGCGCATGGTCCCGGGATTGTTATCATTTGGTCGGGGGCCATCGCGATGAGCTGCTGGTGGCTGACGATTACGACATGCTGATTCGGACGTTTCTTTGTTCCAAGTTTGCGGCTATTCCCGATTTACTTTACATCCAATATCGGAACGAAAGGGGAAACAACACCACTTTTCTAAGAAATAAGCAGATCCAGATTTTGGTCAGAGAGTTGGAACGATATTACCACGATAGAATTCATTCGAGGCTGACCGAATTGGAACTGCCGGAGCATCTGCCATACAGCCGTATATGGAAGACCTCCGTACATGATCCCGCCCGCAAAACGGCTCACGTCATTCATGAAGACAACACTCGGGTTTCGATATTGTTCCCGATTCCATACTCTCATCCGGAGACGAAGCATACTCAATTAAGGAAGACTCTCCAAAGGGGTGCGGAGTCGGGCTTTAAGAACACCGAGGTTATCGTCGTGGGCCGCATCCCTAAGGAAGTGGAGTTTTTTGCTTCCCATGCACCCGAAGGGGCGATCCGCTGGTGGCCGATGGATCCGGACGATTCATTGGAGACTTGCATCCAGTATGCGAAGTATTGTGCATCCTGCGAAGAGAAAGTGGTCGTGATGCCTTAAAAGACAGGGCAGCATAAAGTGGGGAAGGAAGATGAATATCAGGATGTCGCCGTATGCGGGACGGCCATCTAATGACGTATTGATTGTTTTTCGTTATTGCAAACGGGAGCGGTGGTTGCAGCAGCCACCGCTTTATTATTGTCAAGCCCTCGGCTTGTTCCAACGCTGCGTTGTTGAACCGCTCAATCGGATGTCCAAACTGGAGTGTCTGATTCTTTATTTTGTAAAAGCTCACTTTCTCAACGTTTTTAGTTTACATAATAAATATTATGTAAACTTTATTGAGGCAAGCAAGCTGCCGGTCAAATATGTTATAATAGCAGGAAACCCAAACCACGGGAGGGCTGAGGCCATGTTTGTCGTCACGGCGGAAGAAATGAGAAGGGTCGATCTGCATACGATTCAAACGGTTGGCATCCCGGCGCTTGTGCTGATGGAGAATGCCGGCCGGGCCGTGGCGGAAGAAGGCATGGAGCTGTTCGACGCCCGCAGAGGCGTTTTGGCTGTTCTCGCAGGGAAGGGCAATAACGGCGGGGACGGGCTTGTAGCCGCCAGACATTTGATCGAAGCGGGTTACGACGTTAAAATCATATATGCCGAAGCCCCGGAATCGTTCCGTGGGGAAGCGGCGATTCAGCGGGACATCGCGTCCCGGTTAGGAATACCTTGCGAAGTATACGATTCGTCGGCAATCGATTGGAGGGGATACAGCGGCATCATTGATGCGCTGCTTGGAACCGGCAGCCGCGGGGCGCCGAGAGAGGCGTATGCCGCTCTGATCGGACAAGCGAACCTTTCCGGATTGCCCATCCTTTCCGTTGACTTGCCGAGCGGCTTGGACGCGGATACCGGGCAAGTCTTTGATCCATGCATCCGGGCGGCCCGTACCGTTGCGCTCGCTTTTACGAAGCGGGGCTTGGAGCAGTATCCGGGCGCAGAGTTTGCCGGCGAGGTGAAGGTGCGCTATATCGGCATCCCCCGGAAGGCGGCTGCCGAAGCCGGTATCCGCACGTTCCGAATCGAAGAGCCGCTCTTATCGCGGCAGCTCCGGCTTGAGGATTACCGGCTGCGGCGGGCCGATTCGCATAAGGGCACCTACGGCCACGTCCTCGTTGCTGCAGGCAGCAGATCGATGAGCGGGGCGGGGCTGCTGTCGGCCAAAGCCGCGCTTCACGGCGGAAGCGGCTTGGTTACGTGGGCCTTGCCGGATCGACTGGCCGAGCCGATGTTCGGCCAGGTGCCGGAGGCCATGCTTGCAGGGCTGGCGGATGAGCAGAGAGGAGACTGGAGCGCCGTCCAAGCGGATGCGCTAGCGCATCTCGCCGTCGGAAAAGACGCGCTGCTCTTCGGCCCGGGCGTCGGACGATGGGGACAGGACACAGCCTTCCTGCGTAAGCTATGGGAGGGAACCGATTGTCCCCTCGTGCTTGATGCGGATGCGCTTAATATGCTGGCCGCTGCGGGGGATGCCGCCAATTGGCCGAAACGCGGAGCACCGGTCGTGCTGACACCGCACCCGGGGGAAATGGCACGTTTGACCGGCTCCACCGTACCGGCTGTCCAGCGGGATCGCATAGAGACGGCCCGCCGTTATGCGGTGCGCACCGGCGTGACGCTTGTCCTGAAGGGGGCACGGACGGTGATTGCCGATCCCGAAGGGAACGTCTATATCAACCCGACCGGCAATGCGGGCATGGCTACCGGAGGAGCCGGGGACGTTCTGGCGGGAATCATCGCGAGCTTGTTGGCCCAAGGCTGGCATGGTCCTGAGGCGGCAGCGCTAGGGACCTATCTTCATGGCGCCGCTGGGGACCGAGCAGCCGCTAGCCGTGAGCTTCCTGCATCGCTGACGGCCGGGGAGATCATCGACCATTTGTGACAGTTATCGACACTTACAATTAATGCAATTGATTATACTTGTCGTTAATATTTAATGACGTTTATTATAAACCCAACACGTTTATATTCATTTTTCGTCATAACACGCCTCACAAAAATCATTCGGCTGTCGAATACTATAATTATGACGTTTGAAGGAGGTTTCCATGGAGAAATCCATCAATCAACGTTACGTGCTTACCGAGCCGATTCTTCCGATGTTAAGCGGAATGCTATACAGTGGGAAAGATTTGCCTTTGCGAAGAGACGTCGTTTTTTTCGTCGTGGAAAGCACGGACGAAGCCGCCAAAGAGGCGTATATCCGCAAGCTGCGGGAGGTTGCGCCGCTTAGCGACAATCGTTTTTTACATATCCTCGATGTAGGGATGGAGCCGAATTATATTTTTGCCGTGCTGAAGACGTTCGACGGCAAGCCGTTTATCCAAGAGCTGAAGGGGCATCGTTTTACCCCGGAGGAAGCGGTCTCCAAAGTGCTGGAGCTTGGAAAAGGTCTGATGGATGCGCTTGAGGAAGGGATATCCGGCTGTTCCGTTCATGCTGCGAACCTGTGGCTCAACGATGACGGACAGCTCAAGATCATTAATTATTGGGAAAAAGGGACACACACGCAGCGCGGCGCCCAAGGTCTCGGCTGCCTGCTGTATCAGATCTTGACCCGTTCCGAATCGATCCCCGTTTCATTCGATACGATGGAACACCGACTGCGTGAGGCGCTTGCGGCGATTCCGCACGCAGAACAGGAGCTGCTGATTTCTACCCTGCGTCGGGTGTGGAACGACCAGGAAACGCTGGCTTCATTTATGCTCGTGCTGCAGAGCTTGCGGCAGGACACCGCCGTCAGGCAGGATGTGTCTATGCCGGTATGGGATAGGCAAGTCCGGGAAAAGACAGAACCGGAGAGTACGTACGAAGAGGAAGAACCGGTCGAAGAGGAAGAAGAGGCTCCGCCCCGGAGAAGTCTAGGACGGACAGGACGCAAATTGCTGGTTGGAACGGCGATTGCTTGCTTGGGGGGCGCCGCAGCTTTCGTATGGCTGGGGAAGCATCAAGAGGAGCCTTCAGGCCAAGGCACCTCGCCGGCCCAAACCGAGCATCACGCTCCCGTACAGCCGCCGCATCATACTTACGACATACCGGCCGGGCCAGAAGTTGCAAACGACCCAAATCAGAAAAAAGCGGAAGACGAAATCGTGATCGTGCCTAATTTGATCGGGCTGCAGAATGATACAGCTGGCAAGCAGGCCATGGCGGCCGGGCTGCATTTCGAATTCGCCATAGAGGTAAACGATCGCGAGGAAGGCACGGTGTTCAAGCAGGAGCCGGCCGCCCATACGCAGGTCCCCAAAGGCACCGAGATCAAATATTGGGTGAGCAAAGGAAAGCAGCAATAAACAAGCCGGCCCCGAGCGAGACGGGGACCGGCTTACAGGCGTTATTCCGATGGCTTGTCGATCGCTTCAGCCATCGTTTTATCGGTCAGGTGGGCGTAGATCTGCGTCGTTTCCGGCGATGCGTGCCCCAATTGCTCCTGCGTTTTATACAAATCGTTGCGCAAATAATAGTCAGTCGCGAATGAGTGGCGAAGCTTATGCACGGACAAGTAAGGCTTGCCGAACCGTTTGGCGTATTTGATCACCATCTCCTGTATGGCGCGCTTGGTCATGCGCTCGCCTTCTTTTTTGCCGTTGGCAACGGCAAGGAAGAGGGCTTTTTCCCGTTTGGGCGCTTTGTATCTCAGCTGGCGCTGCTCCAAATACGAGGACAAGAAGTCGACGGCTTCCTGCCGGAAATAAACCGGCGTTTTAAACGTATCGTCGTTTTTACCTTTACGGTACACATACGTAAGCTTTTTCTTCAAGTCGATGTCTTCAACATTGAGATTGAAAACCTCGGATACGCGGAGGCCCGAATTCAGGATCAGGCTGATGATGCAGACGTCGCGGACCTTGTTGAGCTCGTAGGAGTAGAGCGCCTGCTTGTTTTTGGCGACATCGATCGGATAGCCGGTTTGCACGTACTCGATAAATTCCGCGATTTCCGCCTCCTGGAGCAGCTTGCCCTCCAGCTTGGCCGCGGTATCCTTCGGCTTGTGCGTGCGCTTGATTTCGACTTTGGCCATCACGTTGCGCTTCAGCAGCGGATAGAAGTTCTCGTCCTCGGCAATTTGGCTCAAGTAATGGAACAGCGACCGCAGCGAGGACAGCTTGCGGGCGATCGTCGTCTTGCCGTTCGAATTTTCTTTGCGGGTGGCGAGGAACATTTTGAAATTGTCGATGCTGTCCATATGCAGCCGTTCCAGGTCAATGAGCGGCACATCCTTTACCGTAGCGGCGGAGGACAAGCCTTCCGCGAGCAGCCATGAAAAGAAGGTGTCGTAGTCCCGCACATATTCAAGCAGCGAGGAAGGGGAGAGGTCGGGCAGCTTGTAATTGATGAATTTCTCCACATACCATGGCATGGAGGGCACTTTTTTCTCCAGCTCGCTGCGGTCTTTGATTTTGATAATATTCATGCGAACCGCCTCCATACGAATAAATAGGTTACATAATAAATGTTATGTAATGAATTTTGTTGAGGAATTGAACGATATTATGAAACTCTCAGGTTCCTAAATTTATTATGGGAGAGCAGGAACAGGTCTGTCAATTACAAACGGGAGTCGCTGCGTATTCGCGGCAATCTCCGCAATCCCAAGCGAAACATCCCTGCTGATGCAATGACATGCGAGCCCGTGGGATGTTTTTTTTCGAATAAATTACTTGCATAAAATATCTGTATGCGATATATTGCATAATAACCAAGGGAGGGGTACTTATGCCGATTCCTGGAAACTTTTCGACGCCGATCCGATTGTCGGCCAAGGAACGGGCGTTGTCGGAAATTCAGCGCTGGATCATTGACGGCACACTTCACCCCGGGGAGAAGCTGCTTGACGCAGACTTGGCCGAAGCGCTGGGCGTCAGCCGCACACCGGTCCGGGAAGCGCTGCAGCTTCTTGAGGCTCAAGGGCTGGTCGAGCTTCATCCGGGGAAGGAAACCAGAGTGAAGCTCATTGAAATGGATGACATCCTGAAGCTGTACCCTACGCTGGCCTCACTGCACGCCTTGGCTGCGGAGCAGGCTGCACCGCTTGTTCTGCCTGGACACATCGAGCAATTGAAGGAGCTGAACGCCCGGTTCTCCGACGCGATTGCCGTAGGACAGCCGTTTCAAGCGATGGAGTGGGACGAGCAGTTCCACAATCTTATCGTGGACATTGCGGACAATCCGTATATCGCTTCGTTTGGCGCATCGCTCCAAATTCACATCCGGCGCTTCAAATACGTATTCCTGAAGCAGCCGGTTGCGGCGACCCAAGCCTCCGTACAGGAGCATGCGGCCGTGATCCAGGCGCTTGAGAAACGGGAGCCGGAAGCGGCGGCCGCCATGATGAAGCAAAATCTGTTAAGACCGATGCGCGAGCTTTATGAACTGATCTGACAAAGAGAAGGAGAGGAAGACGATGCCGGGAAAAGAAGAGTTGCGAATTCGGAGTCATATTATCAGCGAGGGCGTCAATCGGGTCCCGAACCGGGCGATGCTGCGGGCGGTCGGTTTTCAAGACGAGGATTTCAAGAAGCCGATGATCGGGATTGCCAGTACCTGGGGCGAAGTGACGCCCTGCAATATGCACATCGACCAATTGGCAAGAGAAGCCAAGCAGGGGGTGAAAAACGCTGGCGGAGCACCGCTGATTTTCAACACGATCACCGTGTCCGACGGTATCGCGATGGGCCACGAAGGCATGCTGTTCTCGTTGCCGAGCCGGGAGATTATTGCCGATTCCATCGAAACCGTCGTCGGCGCAGAGAGATTCGACGGCGTCGTGGCGATCGGAGCCTGCGATAAGAATACACCGGGCTGTCTTATGGCGATTGGGCGGTTGAACCTGCCGGCAGTCTATGTGTATGGAGGAACGATCCAGCCGGGCCAATTGGATGGGAAAAAGGTCGATATCGTCACCGCGTTCGAAGCCGTCGGGCAGTACCATGACGGAAAGATGGACGACGAAACTCTGCACCGGGTGGAATGCAACGTATGCCCGGGGGCGGGAGCGTGCGGCGGGATGTACACGGCCAATACGATGGCTTCTGCCGTGGAAGCTTTGGGGATGAGCCTGCCCGGCTCGTCATCGACGCCTGCCATCTCTCCAGGAAAAGCTGCCGAATGCGCGGAAGCCGGGAAAAAGGTGCTGGAGCTGCTCGAAAAACGGATATTTCCGCGGGACATTATGACGCGAGAAGCGTTCGAGAACGCCATCACCGTCGTCATGGCGCTGGGCGGCTCCACCAATGCCTTCCTTCATCTCATCGCGATGGCTCATTCGGTGCAGGTGGATTTGACGCTGGATGATTTCGAGCGAATCCGGCAGCGCGTGCCGCATCTGGCCGATTTGAAGCCGAGCGGAGCGTATGCCATGCAGGATCTGAACGATGTGGGAGGCGTGCCGGGAGTGATGAAGCTCCTGCTGGAGCGGGGGCTGCTGCATGGCGACTGCATGACCGTAACCGGCAAAACGTTGGCCGAAAACTTGGCTGCGGCTCCTCCGCTGCATGAAGGCCAGAAGGTCATCCGCTCCTTCGACAATCCCGTCAAGCCGGACGGTCCGCTCGTTGTGCTGAAAGGGAATCTTGCTCCCGAGGGCGCGGTTGCCAAGATGTCCGGCATGAAAAAGCTGCGCTTTACAGGTCCGGCTCGTGTCTATGACAGCGAGGAAGAAGCGACGCGCGCCATCATGAACGATGAGATCCGGAAGGGCGATGTGCTGGTGATCCGGTATGTGGGCCCGAAGGGCGGACCCGGCATGCCGGAAATGCTGTCCGTTACGGCCATGATCGTCGGCAAAGGACTTCATGGGGAAGTGGCGCTGCTCACCGACGGCCGGTTCTCGGGAGGCTCCCACGGCTTCGTCGTCGGACACGTATCTCCCGAAGCGCAGGTCGGCGGACCGATCGCTTTGCTGCGGGAAGGCGACTTCGTCACCATCGATAGCGAGACGCAGCAGATTACGTTTGCCGTGTCGCCGGAAGAACTCGAGGCCAGAGCGAAAGCCTGGAGCAAGCCGCCGTCAAAGGCTTCCAGCGGGGTGCTTGCGAAATATATAAGGCTCGTGTCCTCGGCGGCCCGAGGAGCGGTTACGGATTTGGACTTGTAATCGGTAATCACCGATGCCAGAAAAACGCCGTCTGCTAATTCAAGCAGCCGCGTTTTTCTGACTTGCGTGCAAATTAGGCGGGCAGGGGAGTCGGAGTCGGCTTGGCGTAGCCTTTTTGATACTGCTTGTCGATCTGTTCGCGGATGTCTTTGGCCGATTGGCCCTGCTGCTGCCACTGCGCGGATTTGACGGCAATTTCCAGACATACGCCGCAGCGGGTGGCGTGATCGTCCCATACGACCGAGCCGTCGGAGGCGGTTTCTTTAATGAAGCAGTTCATGTTGCTTTGATGTCCTGCACTCTCGGCGCAGCCGCAATAACAAGGGATATTACGCAGCAGATCCTTCGTCTGGGCCGCAACCAAATACGCTTTCTTCATCTGCTCCGGCTGCTTGTCCAGGAAGGAGGGCAGCGTGCTCAGCGAGGCCGTCTTTTCTTGCAGATCGCCGCTTGGCGTCTGATGCGGGGCATGTGGCTCCTCCGCCGTCTTGGAGCCGCCGCAAGCGCTCAGCATCAGCAGAACGGCGGTCGAAGCCAGAACTACCGTTGTACGTCGTCGAAACAATGGATTCACCTCGTCGCATTCGCTTTATTCGATCGAATTATACCATACCCGCGTATACCATGACAAAAGCAGCTTAGCCCTGAATCGAACGGGTACCGCCGTAACATCGACACCGTCAGAATTTGTTGTCGAAGATCAAGGTCTTGCGGCCTAGGCGCCCTCCGCCTGCACCTCATTCACGTAAAAAATTGTCCGCTCAGCCTCTAAAATGAAATGGATTGTATCCCATAATAGTGGAAATTTATCCCTCCCCGCCTCCATACCGATATGCCATAATGAAAAGGAATGAGCCTAAAGTACCTTATATGCCAAGAGGAGGGAATTGATGTGTTCGATACGATCGTCCAAATTTTGTGCCAAATTAAAGAGGACCCGTCATTGCGGGAAAGGCTTACGCATGAAACGGATTTGAACAACGAGGTCGGACTGGATTCGCTACAAATGCTCAACTTTATGGTCAAGGTAGAGGAAGAACTGAAGATCGAGATCGATTACGATGAATTCGATTACCTTCATTTTCGCTCCATCGGCACATTTATCGACTTCTTAAACCGGTGTGCTCCGGTCGAGGGCGCTTACGAGCATGCTGTCGAATAAAGCCGCTGTTGCTTTGCGCAAAACGGTCATGGGCACGTTTGACCCGGAAACGCGCTGGAGAGATTCCCTGTTGTCGATGCTGCCCCGGATTCCCGACCCGGAAAGAGACCGGATCGTTCTTTGTATGGATGAATTGCTTTTCCCGCTATGCGGGCCTGACGATATATTGGTTACCCGCTGCCGGATCGATGACGCGCTGCTGGACTACTTCGATAAGCTGGGCGTCTCGTTCCATCATCACAGCGTCGTGGACTTGACTTCGCCGGAGGCCGAAGAAGCGCTGCGCTCGCAGGATTTCGCGTCGTGCATCTTTAAGCTCGCTCCCTGGGACGGAATCCCCGGCTCCAATACGGACAAGCCGTATGTGCTCTCGCCGTACGCGGTAACCGAGGAAGCGCAAGAGTACGCGGGAAAGGTGGCTTTCGCCAACCCGCTGCCGGATTTGGCTGTGGTGAAGCGCGTAAATTCCAAGCTGTACCACCATCGGCTGCTGGAGGATACGGGACTGCGCACGTACGGCACGCCGGCCATGAGTGTGGAGGATGTGGAGCAATACGGCACGGAACTGCTGAGCAAAGGTGCTTTTCTGATCAAGGACCCGTTCGGCGTTTCCGGCAAAGGCAACTTGCTGATCGAAAGCCCGTCGCTGCTGAAGCGGATCGTTTCGTACCTGCGGAAGCAAGAAGAAGCAGGCTCTCAGACGCTCTTTTTGCTCGAACCGCTGCTGCCCAAGGCGGCCGATTTCTCCAGCCAATGGCTGCTTGAGCCGGACGGCACCCGGCAGCTGATTTCCGTCCAGCGGATGATGAACCGCCAGCAAAATTACGGGGGCTCGGTCACGGCGGAAGCCGCCTTTGTGAACTCCCTCGAACAAAAAGGATACTTCAGCATGCTCGAGGCAGCCCTGCACGAGCTGTATCTCGACGGCTATTTCGGATACGTTTGCTTCGACTCGATGCTGCTGGAGGACGGGGAGCTCGTCCCGATCGTCGAGATTAACGCCCGAATGTCGATGGGGCTCATTAATGCCCATCTGGACGGGCTGCTTGCAAGCTGGAACCTCAAGGGCTGGCTTACCTATCTGTCCGTCGCTCTGCCGGATGAATTCCGCTTCGAACGGCTGCTCCAAACGCTGGAGGATGAGCAGCTGTTGTTTACCCCGCTGCGGCAAAGCGGCATCATGCCGCTTTCCTCCGGTACGTTAACCGTGAACGGCGGCCCGGGCGCACGATCAAACGCGAAGCCGAAAGGCCGGTTGTATGTGTCGGTGATCGGACAAACGGAGGAGGCCCGGGAAGAAACGCTAGGGCGGCTAAAGCAAGTGCTGCATGACCTCTCGGTTACCGTATTCCATTAACAGAAGGGCAGGGAGCTGTCCATGACCAAGAACGCGATCACGCTGTTGGCCTCGGGCAATTCGCTCGGCGCTTATATTCCTGCCATTCATCTGCGGGAATACCTTGCGCGCCAACATGTGCGAGCGGAAGTGCAAGTGCTTGAAACGCTCTATCGCGAGGAGACCCGCAGCAAAATCAACGGGTATAAAAAAGCGTTTCACGATAATTTTTCGGTCGCCTTGACCGGACATCGGATGGCCAAGGACATTAGCCCGAATCTCGACGATTCGGCGGTCCGCCGGCTGCACGCGCATTGGCGGCAAACGGGCTGCGCGACGTTTATCGCATTTACGGGGTTTTGGCTGCCTATTTTGGAAGCCTACAAGGAGGTTGCGGGGTTTCCCGTCCATATCGAATGGATTCATATGGATGCTTGCGACACCCCTTCGTATAAGGTTTACAAATCTTCCTACCAAGCATACCGCAATGTTCAATTTTACGATCCCGGGCTCGGAAGCCCCGGTTATTTGATCGCGTCGCCGGACGCAGAGCACGCGTCCTTCGAGGAACGGAACGACCGGTTTCTCATTCATGGTGGCGGCTGGGGGATCGGTACCTACCGGGACAAAATCGAGCGGCTGCGGCGCGGAGGCTGCCGGCTGGATATCATTGCGTATGACGAGAGCGAAGTACAGGAGGATGATGGGGAAACCCGCTATTTTATGGTGGACCCCGAGTGGAGTCCGTGGATCAAGGACGCCGGCGGTGCGTATACCTATCCTCCAATGCTGGAGCTCGTGAGGCGGCAGGGAACAGTCGAACGGCGCAGACTGCCGGACTACGCTTCTTATTTGGAGCTCGTGCGCTTAAGCCGGGCGGTTATCAGCAAGCCGGGGGGCGCTACCTTGAACGATTCGTTAGTGTACGCTACGCCGCTGCTGCTGCTTGAGCCGTTCGGCAATCACGAGGGGAGCAATGCCGATTTTTGGAAGCGGTGCGGATTCGGCATTAGCTTTGACGCTTGGGAGGAGGACGGATTTCCGGCCGCGCCTTTGCAGGCCTGCCACGAACGGCTGCGAAAACAGCGCATGACAGCCTGTCACTACGGGAGGGAATTTGATACGGCCCCAAAAGAGCGTTACGTCTAATCCACTAACCTTTCCAAAAAGATGAAGGATCAGGAGGACGTCATGGAACGGATGATCCGGGTGAGCGGACTGCACAAAACCTACGATTATTACACGAAGGAAGCGGGTCTCCGGCATTCCTTGAAAAATTTATTTTCCCGCAAAACACTGACGAAGGAAGCGGTCAAGTCGATTTCGTTCGAGATCGCCTCTGGAGAGTGCGTCGGCTTCATCGGGCCGAACGGTGCTGGGAAGACGACGACGCTGAAGATGCTTTCCGGGATTCTGCATCCGACCGGCGGGGAAGCGTCGGTGTTCGGCCATACGCCATGGGAGCGCAAGAACGAATTCAAGCGCATCTTTTCACTGGTTATGGGGCAAAAAAATCAGCTGTGGGTCGATTTGCCCGCCATCGAATCGATCTACCTGAACAAATGCATTTACCAGATTCCGGATGACGCCTACGAGCGGATGCTTGCCGAGCTGTCGGAGATGCTGGATGTAAAGCACTTGCTGCAGGTCCAGGTCCGGCGCCTGTCGCTCGGCGAACGGATGAAGATGGAGCTAATCGCTGCGCTGATCCACAGTCCCAAGCTGCTGTTTCTGGACGAGCCGACGATCGGCCTGGATCTGATCTCGCAGAAGAAGATCCGGGAGTTTCTGACCTATTACAACGAACAATTCAACGCCACCTTGATTTTGACCAGCCATTATATGAAGGATATTGAAGACGTCTGCAAGCGTACGATCGTCATTAACGAAGGCCGGATCTTGTACGACGGCGATTTTAAGAAAATCAACGAGCTGTTCAACGAAGTCAAGGTGCTGAACGTTCAGTTTTCCGAGCCGGTGCCGGAAGAAAGCCTGAGGCCGCTCGGCTGCGTCACGAAGCGCGACTTGTATCACGCGGTCATCGAGCTGCCGAAGGAGCATTTGAAGCCGGTATCCCGGATGCTGCTCGACCGGTTTCCGGTTGTCGACTTCACGGTGGCGGACCTCCCGCTTGAGGAAAGCATTGCCAAGCTGTATGGCAAAGAAGTAGCCACCGGATGACCCCGCAGGCGTAAACAACCGTTTCAACCTAAGAAAGGCAAGGGGGGAGTTTATACTATGAACCGGTATCAATTGCCGCTGCAGCCGCCGCCGATCAAAGGCTTCTTGCGCTGGGCGTATACGTTATCGATTACGCACAATTACGAGGAGACGCTGCCTTGGTATTATACCAATTTCATCCAAATGTCGTGTACAAAGCATTTTCTGGAGAAACGGCGGACGTTTTTTTTCGATTTTTTCCGGGGCAAGCCGAACGAGCTGAATTTCAACAATCCGTTTCTGCTGACCTGCGCCGTCAATTATGAGCTGTTATCGGGCTACCGGCCGGATGAGCTTGTCGACTTTATGATCGGGCGAATGAACCAAGGCTATTATGCAATCGTCTTCATCGACGAATCGAAAATAACGGCCAGCTCCGCCTATGAGGGTGAAGCCTTTCCCCATCATCTGATGCTCTCCGGATACGACTTGAAGGAACGAACGTTCGATGTGTCGATGTTCGACTTCAATCAGGTGTACCGGACGATCAAAATCCCGTTCGAGGAGTTCGTCAGCGCCTGCGATTCGATGAAACGGCTTATCGAAACCGGACTTGAAGCGGATCACCATACGTTTTTTTACCGGTTTAACGGGGAGCATCCCTTTGTGTTCGATCCGGTGGCGGTCGCGGACCAGCTGCGCGATTATTTGAACAGCGAGACTCATTTGAACCGGATCAACTATAACCCGGACGGCGAAGTGTTCGGTCTGCAGACATACGAATATCTCCAGCTGTATTTCAAGGCCGCTGCGGAGCGGCATCCCTCGTTGGTGTGGCCCAATGCCGTAAGGCATCTGCATTTACTCTGGGAGCACAAAAAGGTGATGACGGACCGAATCCGGTATTTTACGCAGCACGGCATCATCGAGCGGGACGACGAGCTGCAGCAGTCGTTCGAAGAGCTCGCGAACAAGGCGAAGCTGCTGCGCGATCAGATGGCCATCGCGGAAATGAAGGGCGATGACCGCATTTACGCGAAGATGCCCGCCAAGCTGGAGGCGATTAAGGAAAGAGAGCCGGAACTGCTGGAGCGGCTGTTGAAGCGCGTGGAATCGGGTCAGCCCGTTGGAACATAGTCAGAAGGAAAACAGCTGCTTGCGGGCGGCTGTTTTTTCGTGCGCCGCGGATCGAAGCTTTACAATACATTTTCATAGTTGAAGCGGTCGCTGCTTCGACCTATACTATATCGTAGCGATATGTCGACACGATATAAAAAGAGGAGGGTCACGATGTATGAGCGATCGTGCTCGGCTTGGTTTCGTTGATCCTGAGAAGTGGGGGAAATAAAAATGGACGTAAGTCTTTACTTGCAGCGCATCGAAGCGGCAGAGCCGGTTCAGCTGACCTTGGATGGCTTGACGCAGCTTCAGAAGCGGCATGTAACCCGAATTCCTTTTGAAAATTTGGATATCCTGCGCGGCATTCCGATTGCGCTTCGAACAGAAGACCTCTTCGATAAACTCGTCAATCGGCGGAGGGGCGGCGTTTGCTATGAATTAAACGGACTGTTCAGCGAGCTGCTGCGCAGGACCGGGTTCGAGACTCATATGATTGCCGCAACCGTCTATCGGGGAGAAGGTGAATGGGGGACGGAAGGCTCGCATGCCACCAATCTCGTTCGTCTGGAGGGGCGACTTTATTTGGTTGACGTCGGCTTTGGCGGCAACTCCCCGCGCCGTCCGGTGCCCGTGACCGGGGAGGAGATCCGGGACGCGGACGGCTTCTATCGGATCAGACCGTACGCTGGGTTGCAGAACGGTTATGTTCTGGAGAAAAAGGAGGACCGGGACTGGGCCATCCTGTACAGGTTTAATCCGGAAGCGAAACGATTGGAGGATTTTGCCGAGGTGTGCGACGTGACGCAATACGCTCCGGAATCGCCGTTCAACAAGGTTTATTTCTTGATGAAGGTGACGGAGGAAGGCCGGATGACGCTGTTCGATCATTCCTTGACTTTGGTTGACGGCCCGAATAAAACGAAAGAGACGATCGAAGCCGGCCGCATCGACGATATCTTGGACCGGTTTCTCGCTCGCTAAGTCCGGCGCACCATTGCAGCCGCTCCCGCGCATGACATATAATAACGACAGGCTTACAAGCACAAGGCAGAGGAGCGTACATACGAATGAACAAACCGATTCCATTACATAAACACGGTTTTCCCGCCAGCCGGATCGTGCTCGGGTGCATGGGTCTTGGCGGAAGCTGGGACCGGGAGCCCTACACGGCGGAGCATGTCAAGCAGGCGCACGAAGCAGTCGAGGCGGCGCTCTCCGCAGGCATCCATATGTTCGATCACGCGAATATTTACACCAAAGGCAAGGCCGAGCAAGTGTTCGGTCAAGTGTTGAAGGAGCGTCCCGATCTGCGGGAGCGGATCATCATTCAATCCAAATGCGGCATCCGCTTCGAGGAAGAGGGAGTTCCGGGGCGGTACGATTTCTCGAAGGAACATATTGAAGCGAGTGTCGACGGGATTTTAAGCCGGCTCGGCATCGAGACGCTGGATATTTTGCTGCTGCACCGGCCCGATCCGCTGATGGAACCGGAAGAGGTGGCGGAAGCGTTCCAGCGGCTGCATGAAAAGGGCAAGGTGAAAGCGTTCGGCGTCTCGAACATGAGCGCGGCGCAAATCCGCTTCCTGCAGTCCGCGATCCGGCAGCCGCTCATCGCCAATCAGCTGGAAATGAGCCTGCTCAAGCTGGACTGGCTGGATGCAGGCGTGCATTTGAACCAGCCGCAGGGCACCGGCGTCTCGTTCCCGGAAGGGACGATGGAGTATTGCCAGATGGAGCATATCCAGATCCAGGCGTGGAGCCCGCTCGCACGGGGCTTGTTCACCGGCGGCGACTTGTCGGGACAGCCGGAATCCGTCCGGGCGACCGCAGCTTTGGTCAGCCGTATGGCCGAGCAGAAGGACGTCTCGCCTGAAGCGATCGTGCTCGCGTTTCTGCTGCGCCATCCCGCAGGCATCCAGCCGGTGATCGGCACCGTACGTCCCGACCGCATCCGGGCTTGCGGCGAAGCGGAGCGGGTGACGCTGACGCGGGAAGAGTGGTACACGCTCTACGTCGCCTCCCGGGGCCGCAACATGCCTTAAGCTCCTCGTTCTGAGGGAAACCGGGCTTTCGATTGCAGGTCAACGCTGCCGGAAAGAGTGCTTCCACAATTTCCGTTCTTATTCCGTCATCTCTTCCGGATGACGGTTAATTTTTTTACCGGAGTTATAATCCGAGTTATTATCGAAAATTCCCTTGAGATACGACTTGTTTCGTGTTAAGTTCAATTCACATGAACATGTTCAGAAAGTGTGAGAATGAACCTATGACAACGGGTATGGTGCAATCCATCTATTATAATCAAGCGTCTGATGCATTACGACGTGAGATTGCTATCATTTTGCATCGGGTGTGGCCGGATGTTTGTCCAATGCCGGGTGCAACGATTCCGGAAGCTCACGAGAAAGAGTTTAATGTACGCTCATTTTATTCCTGCATAGATGGAAAGTTGGTCAGTTATGCAGGTGTGGTGCAGAAGGCGATTAAGCACGATAGACAAACATTCAATATTGCCGGACTTAGCTGCGTGGCTACAGATCCCGCGTATCATGGTCAAGGGTTAGGTTTACGTACGGTGGCTGCCGCCACGCAATGGATTGAAAAGCAAAGCGGCATAGATTTTGGCATATTCACTTGTAAACCGTCTTTAGCTTATTTCTATAATCGTGCTGGGGCATGGCCTATCGTGCCAGATGTGGTACTCGTTGGTAGTCAGGATGAGGGGGCTTTATCTAGCGAATCCTTAGACGTTGTCGTGTTGATGCGTCTGTTTTCAGAGAAAGCTAAAGCGAATCAATCACAATTGCGTCATACCACGATTAATCTTGATTTTCCAGTTGGCGAGTTTTTATAATAGCGAGCAAGAAAGTCATGCTATAAAGAACCCGGGCCCAACCGAAGAAGAACTGAGCAAGCGTTAAACTTGCGCAAAAAACGGCCCGGGGCGCAAAATGCAGCCTTCGGGCCGTTTCTACCCAATCAGCGTAGGGGACGGGATGTGCCGTTAAGTTGACGGGCGCCGCGCTTCCAACGGCGGCGAATGAGCGCTTCGATGAAGATAAGATTCGGAATCCAGCACAGCCAAGCTACGATTTGATACGACGGAACAAATTTTCCGTGATTGAGCACGATCAGCAGCGGGAGCCATAGTCTAAGCGTAACGGCCGCGAAGGTGAGCGCGTAGCTCCGCAGCATCCATTCCTTGTGCGCTTGCACGTCGTTGATCGATATTTTATGGACCGCCATAAACGTGGCAGCCATCCACAGCACGTCGAGCAAGAAAAAGCCGAGCCCCGAGACCCATCCGCCTGTTGCATGCCAAGCTAAAAAAAGATTAACAAGACCGCTTATCGTAATGGAAAGCACATAAGCATAACCAAGGAGCAGGTGGCGGCGGCGCCGCTTTATGCCCGCAGGCTTCAGGAATAGCTGGAACGGACCGATCACCAGCGCCAACACGGCTGTAACGATATGGATATACAGAATATAAATCCACGGCTCCAGATGAAAATCGGGACTTCTCAGCTTTTTCTTGATGAAATCGGCAGTTAGAGGACTGTTCAAGCCGTATTGAAAGACGGCATATGCTCCAATCGCCAACGCCAAGACGATCACAAGCGTTCTTACGCTGCTCTTGCCCATCAGAAATCCTCCTCATTAGACGACTGATCCGTCTCCGTCCGCTTGCCCCCCGTTTACATGTTCTCCGTGCTGCTGCCCAGAGAGCGCTTCGCCGCATTAGCATCCGGCGCCACTTTGTTCGTCCCCATAACAACGTCCATAACCGGGTTGGATACGCCGTACCAAGCGTGCTCATCCAGATAATGATGCAGCAAATGCTTCTTTTTCAACCATTTGCCCCACGGTGTGAGAGGTACGATAGGGCGGTGGGAGACAAAATGCTTCCATTGGTAATACATCTGGCAGACGACCGTCCCGAAGACGACCGACAAAGCCAGATGAAGCTCTCCCGTCAGCGCCCAAAAAAGCAGCAGGAGCAAGGGATACGTCACGACCTCGTACCAGACGGAACCGAACAAAAACCGGTCGTCGTTCGGATGCTGATGGTGCGCCACGTGCCCTTCATATGCCTTCGGAAGCAGGCGGGGGAGTTCATGCATGATATACCGATGCACGATGTATTCGATGAGTCCGAACAGCACGATTCCGCCAGCAATGGCGAGCCATGTCAGTGGAGAACCGTAGGTGATGCCTACCCCCGTCCCGCTCAGTACAATCAAGATCATCAGGAAAACGATTAACCGGAATTGCAAAAACTCTAGAACATACTTCATTCGTCATACACCTCATCCGTCGCAAGCGCCTTTCGACAGCGGGCCCGCATAAAAGGCATCTCTTTGTAGTATATATACAAACCTTTAGACGGCCCCGGACGGTGAAGCCCTTCAAATCGGATACAAATTCGTGGAAAAAAGGGAAAGACGTATTTTCGACTAAATAGGAGAGGGAATGGAGAAAGGATAGAGATGGCCGTTTAGGCAAAAGGAGGTTTTCCCGGTCTCCTCGGATACAACGATGATTAACGCATCGGTCCGCTCCGACAGTCCGATGGCGGCGCGGTGACGGGTCCCCAGCTTTTGATTGGGGAAGGTTCGTTCGGTCAGAGGGAGGATGTTGGCGGCCGAGACGATCTGATCGGAGCGTATAAATACGGCCCCGTCGTGCAGCGGGCTGCCCGGAACGAAGATGGATTCCAGCAAGGAACTGGTAATTTCTGCGGACAGAAGGATGCCGGGAGTGATCCAGGGATCGATACTGTCTTCCCGCTGGATGACGATAAGGCCGCCTTGACGCTTGAGACTCAGGTGGTTCACCGAACGGGAAATCTCTTTATACTTGCTCGTATAGGGCGAGAGAAAACAGTTCAAATAATAGGTGGAAGCAAGCGCTCCCGTCTTGGAAAACCGCTTGGAAATGTGCTCGATTTCGTTAAGCAGGCACGTGTTGACCTCGTCCAGGCTGGAGACGATTTGTCCGATGCTGTGAAGGATTTCGGTCAATTGTTCCTTAAGCTCCTTTCTTAAAGGGGAAACGTCACAGTCCAAATGCTCCATCTGCAAATCCCATCCTTTCCATAGTTTAGCTTAACCGATCCCAAAAGCGATTATTCGAGGCATGTTCTTACGAGGGAAGGGGGGAGGGATCGGTTACGAAAAAGGGCAGCGTCGAAGTCATCAAGGAATGACTTGCGAAGCTGCCCATCGCATTATTTTCGGTTCGTGTCCGCATAAACGGCCATCGCATCGCGCATAAACTTCGCTAGGCCGTCTCCGAAGCGGTCGATGTTTTTGGTAAAACGCTCATCATCCACATACATTTGCCCCAGGCATTTAAAGGCTTCGAGCGTGTAAGAACCCATTTGGTTCAATAGATCGTACCATTCTTTAACGGCCGCCTGCGCCTCGGCGGAATCCGGCGAGCCGCTGCGAAGTCCGGACAGCTTGGCGTAGATGGCATTCATCGTTTGGGCCATCGCTTCCTGTTTATCTTTCGACATGGAGCTGGCTTTGGCATTGGCCTTGTCGACCGCTTCGTCGCCCCAGCGTTCACGGGCTTCTTGTTCGTAAGGATTATGGCTAAAGTCAAAGCCTTCGAATTTTTCTTTCGTTGTCATCTGAATTTCTCCTTTCGCATGTTGCATCGTTTTATCGATCGTCGCAATCATTGTATCGAGCCGGCTGCGTTTTTCGAGCAGCATGCTCCGGTGCAGCTCCAGCGCTTCCAGACGGTCAAAGGAAGGGCTGTGAATGATTTCTTTGATTTTCGTTAAAGGGAAGTCAAGTTCTCTGAAAAATAAGATCTGCTGCAGCATTTCGAGATTTTCGTCGGAGTACAAGCGATACCCGGCCTCCGTCGTCCCGTCGGGGGTCAACAGCCCGATCGCATCGTAATGATGAAGTGTGCGCACACTGATGCCGACTAAATCCGCAACCTCTTTTACCTTCACCGAAATCTTGCGACCTCCTTTCAACAATCACTATAGAGTATAACGTAGCGTTAGAGTCAACCACAAAATTGAGCCCTAAAAAACAAAAAACACTTCCTTTTGAGAGAAGTGTCTTTGCGATGATCCGCTTCCTATACCTAATTACCGGTACATGTTCCGAGACATTCTTTCCATCCGTTGATCCTGCTTGCGCTCGTGAACGACCAGACAGGCATGAATGGCGCCCGGCAGCCAGAAGAACAGCGTCAGAATGAAGTTGAGAAGAGCCTGTATCGGTTTTCCGCAAAATAGAACGGCGACAGGAGGAAGCAATATAGCTAGAAGATACATCCGAAAAACCTCCTTTTAAGTTCGTTATCCTTTTATACGAGATTAAGATATGAAAAGTTTCTGGAAAGCGACAGTGCAATTTTTGCACGGAACGGACGACAATAGTTGTTCTGTTTTTGGCGCGAAGGCCGATTGTATAATAAAGGCGTCAGATAACATACTAGATTCGAAAGATAGACGGACGGAAGGGGGGATGGGCGATTCTGGACCAAAGGCGCGCCGGCATGCTCGCCATGCTGCAGGAAACCGGAGATTACGTGTCCGTCCGCGAAATCATGAAGAAATTCGATATCTCCAAGCGGACGGTCTACTACGATCTTCAAGCCGTCAACGAGTGGCTCTCGGACCACGGACTCGCTCCTGTCGAATATGTTCGTGGCCGGGGGTACCTCCTGTCGGAGGAAAGCCGCTCCCGCATCCCTTCCATGGCGCAAGAAGTTGAAAAGGACGACTATTACTTGTCCCCGCGGGAGCGAAAAGCCTGGGTGGCGATTCAGTTGCTCACCCGCAGGGAACCGCTGTTCATGCAGGAGATCACGGACTTATTGCTGGTCAGCCGCGGAACCGGCTTGAACGAGCTGAAGCAGGTGAAGAAAGAGCTTGCCGCTTTTCAGCTTGAGGTCGTGTTCGATAAAAAGAATGGTTACAGCGTCGAAGGGAAAGAAGCCGACCAGCGCAAGGCGCTATCGTACTTTATGTCCCAAGTGCTCCATCACGTCAGCTGGAAAAGCTTCGTCTCGCAGTTTCAAGGGCTTGTCAATGCCAACGTCGTTCACCGCAAGCTTCCGTTTTTTCAAGAGGAGCAGCTTGCGGAGGTGTACGAGCTCGTCACCCGCTGTGAGAAGACGCTCGGGCTGGAATTCACCGACGATATGGTGTTTAGTCTCACCACAAGATTGCTGGTTTACGCGAACCGGCTCCAGCAGGGACACCGCATTACACTCGACGCCGATGAAAAAGAGGCCTTACAGCAAACGCCGGAATATGCGGGGGCCGTCCAACTGGGGGGCGAGCTCGGACGCCTGTTCGACCTCGAATTTCCGGAGGATGAGATCTGTTACTTGACCCTCCAGCTATTGGGGGCGCGGGTAAACCGGACGAGCGGCGGGGAGGCGTTGGCTGATCCCGGTAAGGATGCTGACGCCGGCGAAACCGTTCTGCTGTTAAAGCGGTTAATCCGCCAGATGATCGATTTGTTCGAGCGGCATGCCTGCATCTTCTTTCAACACCGCGACGAGCTGGAGCAGCGGCTGTTGATCCATTTGAAGCCGGCCTATTACCGGATTAAATTCGGGCTGGAGATCGATAATCCGCTCGCGGAAGCGATGAAATCAAAATACGGGGAAATTTTCGAGATTTCCAGAAAATGTGTAAAACCGCTGGAAGAGCATCTGGGCAAGCCGGTCGACGACAATGAGATCGCCTACTTGGCGATGCATTTCGGAGGCTGGATGCGCCGGGAAAACGCCATGCCCGTCCGGCGGAAAAAGGCGGCGATCGTATGCGTCAACGGCATTTCCGCCGCACGCATGCTAAGAATCCAGCTGGAGCAGCTGTTCCCGGCTCTGGATATCGAAGCGGTCCTGTCACTACGGGATTACGAATCGTATCCGGCAGAATCGGTGGATCTGCTGTTCTCGACCGTCCCGCTGCAGAACAGCCCGGCGCCGGTGTTTACGGTGCATCCCATCTTGTCGGATGCCGATAAGGCGCACCTGCTTCATCAGGTAAACCGGGTGTCGGGGCAGATGGATGCGCCGCAGGGCCGCTCCGCGCAGGCGATTCTGGAGATGGTGCGGAAGTACGCGCGCATCTCGGACGAGGAAGGTCTGCTGCGGGAGCTCCAGCGCTATTTGTCCGCCGGACGCGCTCCGGCGGTGGAGGAAGAAAAGCCATCGCTCGCCAGCCTGCTGCCGCCGGAGCACTTGGTGCTGCGGAACGAGGCAGCCGATTGGAAGGCCGCTATCGAGTTGGCGGCCGAGCCGCTGCTGCGCAGAGGCTTCATCGAACCGCGGTACGTGAAAGCGATGATCGCCAAAGTCGACAGCTACGGACCGTATATCGTCGTTGCGCCGGGGGTGGCTATCGCTCACGCGAAGCCGGAGGAGGGTGTCCGGCGGCTCGGCATGAGCCTGTTGAAGCTGGAGTATGCCGTACCATTCGGTCCGGAGGTACGCCACCAGATCCGGCTCGTGCTGGTGCTCGCCAGCGCGGATGGCGAATCGCATTTGCGGGCGCTGTCTCAGCTGACGACGCTGCTGCGGGAGGAGGAAATGAAAGATATCCTTCTCGCCGCACAGACCGCCGATCAGCTTGCCGGACTTATCCGTCGGCACACGTCATAGCAAGGAATCGTAGCAGGGAGGAGAGAAACGGATGAAATTTTTGGAAAGGGAACTGATCGGTCTCGATGTGGAGGTGCAATCGGCAGAGGAAGCGATTCGGGCCGCAGGCTCGCTGCTCGTCAGCGGGGGAGCGGCCGACGCCTCCTACGTCGATGCGATGGTGCAGGCGTACCGTGACAAGGGGCCATACTTTGTGCTCGCACCACACATCGCCCTGCCGCACGCGAAAGCCGAGGACGGTGTCCATGAGGCGTCCGTCGCTTTCGTCCGGTTGAAACAGCCGGTGGTGTTTGGCCATCAAACGAACGATCCGGTGGAGCTGATTTTCGCGCTCGGTTCGGCCTCCAACGCCGACCATATCGCTTTGCTGCGCAGGCTGACGCTGCTTTTAAACGACCCGAACTATGTGCAGTGCTTCAGAGAAGCCGGAAGCCCGGAAGACATCGAAAACATCATCTTGAGGAGGAATGAAGCATGAAAATCTTATGCGTATGCGGTTTAGGTCAAGGAACGAGCCTGATTTTGCGAATGAACGTGGAAAGCGTGCTAAGAGAGTTGGGAGTAAATGCGGATGTGGAGCATACGGACGTTTCTTCGGCATCCGGCATGTCCGCCGATCATATCATCACCAGCAACGAGCTGGCGCAAAGCCTGCAGGGGCACTCCGCCAATATCGTCATCGTGAACAACTATTTCGATCTGAACGAAATTAAAGAGAAATTGAAAGACACCATCTAATCCTTAAGGGGGATTTTACATGGAAGTCATTTTTTGGATAGCGACCAACGTCTTCGGTACGCCGGCCATTTTGCTCGGATTCATCGTGCTGGTCGGTCTCCTGCTTCAGAAAAAGACGACAAGTCAGGTGATCAGCGGGACGTTCAAGGCCGTCATCGGCTTCCTTATCATCGGGGCGGGAGCGGGCGTCATCGTCAATGCGCTCAACGTGTTCGAGCCGATGTGGAAGGAAGTGTTCGGGCTGCAGGCCGAATCGCTAGGCCAATTCATGGGGCAGCAGACATTTAACTCCAAATTCGGCAGCGCGGTCACGCTCGCGATGTTCATCGGCTTTTTGATCAACGTCCTGCTCGCGCGGTTCACGAAGTTCAAGTACATTTACTTGACCGGTCATATGATGTTCTGGACATCGACCGTATTCGCAGGTGTCGTGGTTCATTCGGCAGGCAACGTTTCTTTCGGCAAGCTGGTCTTATTCCTATCCGTTATTCTCGGTCTGTATTGGACGCTGCAGCCTGCGCTCACCCAGCCGTTCGTCCGCAAAATTACGGGCAACGACAACATCGCCCTCGGGCATACGTCGGCGTCGGTTGCGCTGTTAGGCGCACTGCTCGGCAAGTGGTTCGGGAACAAGGAGAACGACGCGGAAAAAATCAAGGTGCCGAAGGGCTTCGAGTTTCTGCGCGACTCCAATGTCATTACGGCGCTCAGCATGGGGCTGCTGTTCCTGATCGGCGCAATCGTCGTTGTCATGAAAGATACGCCGGGCGCGAAAGAGCTGGTCGCCAAAGCAGGTGAGCAGAACTTCATCATCTACGCGATGCTTCAATCGCTCACGTTTGCCGGAGGGATTGCAATCGTTCTCATGGGCGTGCGCATGTTCATCGGCGAGCTGGTGCCGGCGTTTAACGGGATCGCCACCAAGATCGTTCCCGGCGCGAAGCCTGCGCTCGATTGCCCGGTTACGTTCCCTTATGCGCCGAACGCCGTCATTCTCGGGTTTATGGGCGCCTTTGTCGGGGCCTTGATCTGGCTCGTCGTGCTCGGCAACACAGTCGCTTACATCTTCGTGCCGACGATGATCGTGCTGTTCTTCCACGGCGCTACGGCGGGCGTCTTCGGCAACGCGACCGGGGGAGCGCGCGGTGCGGTGCTTGCCGGCTTCGTTACCGCAACCGTCGTTGCTTGGGGCCAGTACGCGATGGTCAAATTTTTCATCGCTTCGACGATTCCGGATACGGCTATGTGGGCGGCGGACTCCGACATGTTTATTATCGGGCCGATCATCAGTTTTCTTGCGAAGCTGCTGTTTTAACCAAAATCGCCAGTCGGCCCCGGCCGGTTCGCCGGCCGCGGTACGATAAGGAGGTCACAGAGAGATGAGTTTCGTTCGGACTTTGCGTGGGGATATCCCTAAGGAACAGCTCGGGTTTACGTATTCCCATGAGCACATCGTTTGCCGTCCGGCGTTCTGGGCGGAGCGGGGAGAAGACGACCTGCTGCTGGATGACAAGGAAAAATCGAAGCTGGACGTGCTGGACTTCAAACGCCACGGCGGCCAAACGATCATCGACGCCACCGCTGTCGATTACGGACGCGACGTCGATGCGGTGTACGCCATCATGGAGGAAACCGGCGTTCAAATCGTCGGCACGGCCGGCTTCAACAAAAGCTTTCTGTGGAACGCCAAAGTGAAGGAAGAGCTGAAGCCGATCATCGGCAATTACAACACATATTACGAGTGGATCGATGCGAAAAGCATCAACGAGCTGGCGGATTTCATCATCCGCGAAGTGGAAGAAGGGCTGGAAGGAACGCCGTTCAAGGGCGGTCAAGTGAAATTCGGCACGGGCTACAACCGGATTACGCCGCTGGAGGAGAAGACGCTGCGGGCTGTCGCCCGCGCGCACCACGAGACGAAAGCACCGGTCCACTCCCATACAGAGGTCGGCACGATGGGGCTGGAGCAGATCGAGCTGCTGCGGAGCGAGAACGTGAATCTGGCGTACGTCAGCTTCGGCCATATGGACCGGAATCCCGATCCGTATTACCACGAACAAATGGCTACAACCGGAGCCTATCTGTGCTTCGACGGCATCGCCAAAATCAAATACGCGCCGGAGAGCACGCGGATTCATCTCCTGCTGGAGCTGGTGCGCAAAGGGTACGAGAATCAGATTCTGATCAGCGGCGATACGGCCCGGAAAACGTACTACAAGCACTACGATTACGGGCTCGGCTTGGAATATATCATTGCGAAATGGATTCCGCGCTTTATCGACGAGGCGAACAAGGCCGGGTACGACGGGGATAAGCTGGTGGAAAAGTTTTTCGTGACGAATCCGGCGAACTGCTTCGCCTTTAAACGGTGAGGAGGGGCACCCCATGCAGCTGCAATACGAAAATTCGTTCGACGTAAAAGAGAAAATCGCCCGGGTGCAGGCCGCGATTCTGCCGATCGGGGCCGTGGAAGCGCACGGTCCCCATCTTCCGCTGGGGACGGACAATCTGTTGGCGGAACGGCTGGCGGCCAAGCTGGCGGAACGGACGGGCAGCTTCGTGCTGCCGACGCTGCCTTACGGCCAGGTATGGAGCCTGCGCAATTTTCCGGGCAGCATCAACGTGTCCAATGAGGCGCTGATCGCCTTGCTGAGCGATATCGGGGAAAGCTTATTCCGGCAAGGCTTCCGCATCTTCGTCATGCTGAACGGTCATCTCGGCAACGCGACGGCCTTGAAGGAAGCGGCCCGCAAGCTGGCGGAACAAGTGCCCGAGCTGAAGGTTTATTACTTCTTTTATCCCGGTGTGAAGGAAATTACGGCGCAGGTCCGCGAGTCTTCCAGCAGCCATGCTTCGTACTTTCACGCTTGCGAGATTGAAACCTCGTATATGCTCTATCTGGCCGGAGAGCATGTCGACATGAGCCGGGCGATCTGCGACATCCCGGATATCGGAGTGGAGGCCGACTGTACGCCTACCCCATGGGAGACCTTCACCTCGACCGCCGTTCTCGGCGACGCGACGCTGGCCACCTCGGAGAAAGGGCGGGCCATTCTGGAAACGAGTCTCGACGTCATGACGCGTATCGTGAACGATGCCAAGAAGCGGCATCAACCCACATTATGAAGAAAAGCAGGTGAAGGCAGCTATGATCCAAACCTATTTTAATCATATCCGGCACATGCTGAACCAAGTGGAAACGACCGAAACGGCTGCGATGCGGCAGGCTGCGGAACGGACGGCCGACTGCATTATTGGCGGAGGCGTCGTTCATTTGTTCGGATGCGGCCACTCGCATATTTTGACGGAGGAAGTGTTTTACCGCGCAGGGGGCTTGGTCCCAATCCGGCCGATCTTTGTGGAGCCGCTCATGCTGCACGAAGGGGCGGTCCGCTCCTCGGAGCTGGAAAGGCAGAACGGACTGGCCTGCACGTTTATGGAGGAGCAGGACATCCGTCCGGGCGAGGTCGCGTTCGTGCTGTCCACCTCCGGGCGAAATCCGGTTCCGGTCGATGTCGTGCTGGCAGCGAAGGAAAAAGGCGCATTTACGATCGGCATCACCTCGCTGGAATATTCGCAAAGCCAGCCTTCGCGGCATACGAGCGGCAAGCATCTGTACGATGCCGCGGACTTGGTCCTTAACAATTATGCGGTCAAAGGCGATGCGGTGTTGAACCATCCGGACGTTCCGATCCCGTTCACCCCGACATCCACGGTAATCGGAGCGGCGCTGCTCAATGCCGTGCTGGCTTCGGCCATCGAACGGATGGCGGAGCGAGGGTTCCAGCCGCCGGTTTTCCTAAGCGGCAACATCGATGGGGCCGACCGCCACAACGCCGCCCTGATTGAACGGTACAAGGAGCGCATTCCACTTTTGAACTAATTGATAGCCTATTAAATATATAGACATTATAGGTTAGGAGGCATGCCGCATGGTGGCAAAAGAGATAATCATACGAAACGAACAAGGGTTTCACGTCCGTCCGGCCCAACTGTTCGTAGACAAGGCCAACGAGTATCGCTCGGACCTCAAGGTGCGCAGCGAGAGCGGCGAAGAAGCCGACGGAAAAAGCATGCTGGACCTGATGACCCTTGGGCTGGAGAAAGGTGCCCGCATCGTGTTGGAAGCAAGCGGTGAGGACGAGCAGGAATGCCTGCAGGCGTTGGCCGAGCTGATCGAAAGCAAGTTCGGTGAAGCGTGATGAGGGAGCAGCGGATTTCAGGCATCGGCGTGTCGGAAGGCGTGCGGATCGGAAGCGCGCTGCGGTATTCGCCGGGAGCCGCGGCAGGCATGGAGCCGGAGCGCGAAAGCATCGGTCCCGACGAGGTAGCCTCAGAAACGGCAAGGCTGCGGCAGGCGAAGGAGGCCTGCGCGGCGGAGCTTCAAGCTATGGTGGAGCGGACAAAGCGGAGGCTTGGCGAAGACAAGGCCGGAATTATTGCGGGCCAGCTGCGGTTTCTGGATGATCCCAAATTTTATCCGGCGATGGAACGGAAGGTCGCGGAGCTGCATATATCGGCGGCCCGGGCGGTCCGGGAGGTCACCGAATTTTATGCGGCGCGACTGGAAAGCATGGCAAACGAATATATGCGGGAGCGCGCGGCGGATATTCGGGACATCGGGGGCCGCTTGCTGTCCAGCCTGCGCGGAGGGACGCAGGTCCGGCTCTCGGAGCTTCGCGAGCCGGTGATTCTTGTCTCCGACGATCTGGCGCCATCGGATACGGTGCAGCTCGATCCGCGCGTCGTGCTGGCCTTCGTCACGCGGGTCGGGGGGAAGACGTCGCATACGGCGATTCTGGCCCGGTCGCTGGGCATTCCTGCGGTCGTCGGCGCGGGTGATGCTCTGGACGCCGTCCGGGACGGCGAGACGTTGGTCGTCGACGGTGGCGCAGGCTTGTGTGTCCGCAATCCGGAGGACGCTTACCTCCGGCAGGCGGCGGAGCTGCAGGAGCGGGAGCGTGCGCTAAGGAACGAGCTTGAGGCGTTCCGCTCCCGCCCGGCGGTCACCGCGGACGGGCGGCGGGTGGAACTGGCCGCCAATATCGGCACCGTTCCGGAGGCCGAGGCGGCTGCGGAAGCCGGTGCGGACGGCATCGGGCTGTACCGGACGGAATTTCTGTTCATGGGTGCGTCGCGGCTTCCGGACGAGGAAGCGCAGTATGCCGCCTATCGGCGCGTCGCGGAAGCGATGGCCGGTCAGCCCGTGGTCATCCGTACGCTGGACATCGGTGGAGACAAGGAGCTTCCGGCGCTGGAGCTGCCCAAGGAGGCGAATCCGTTTCTAGGTTACCGCGCCATCCGGATCGGCCTCGACCGTCCCGAGCTGCTGAGAACGCAGCTCAGAGCGATTTTGCGGGCCAGCGCGCATGGCAGCGTCAAGATCATGTTTCCGATGATCTCTAGTATCGACGAATGGAGAAAGGCGAGAGGGGCAGCGTACGAGGCGATGGAGGAGCTGCGCCGCGAGGGCGTCGATTTCGACCGGAATATCGAGCTGGGCATCATGGTCGAGGTTCCGTCTACGGCGGTGATGGCCGACAGCTTTGCGCGCGAGGTCGATTTCTTCAGCATTGGGACGAACGATCTCGTCCAGTACACGCTGGCCGTCGACCGGATGAACGAGAAGGTCGCGGAGCTGTACGATTATTTCCACCCGGCGGTGCTGGAGCTGATTCGCCGGGTGATCGAAGCCGCCCATCGGCACGGCAAGTGGACGGGGATCTGCGGCGGCATGGCCGGCGATCCGCTGGCGGCGCCGCTCTTGCTCGGGCTCGGGCTCGATGAGTGGAGCATGGAAGCGGGGGCGCTGCCGAAGGTGAAGCGCGCTCTCGCCCAGTTGAGCGCCGAGACGTGCCGGGAGCGGGCGCAGCAGTGGCTGCAGCTTGCTACCGCTGCCGAAGTGCGTAGCGAGCTGGAGCGCTTCCGGGCGGAGTTGTAAGACTGAGCGCCAGCTTATTGTGAAAAATAGTTTGAGGACGTATCCCAAGCTGCGAAAATGCGCGGGAACGTCCTCTTTTAGTATTACAAAAAATGTTAAAAAATAGTCGGCACCATTCCGCCATCCATACGGATTGGAGAACCTTTAAATGCGGATGCATAAGGACTGCATACAAATGTAGCTAGTCTCCCTATTTCAATAGGCTTGATAAAACGCTGTATTTCAGATTGAGGCAGGTTTGTCGTCATAAATTTTTTCTCTTTTTCCGAAAAAGTCAAATCTTCATTGGGGTACATCCCTTCAATGATTTGATGCACGTTTTCAGAGAGTGTGGGTCCCGGCAAGATCGTGTTGACCGTAACTTCTGTTCCTGCTGTCAATTTGGATAGGCTTTTGGACAATGATAATAGCATGGATTTTGTCATACAATACTGGGGCATTTGTCCCGAAGGCATAATGGCTTCTTCGCTCGCCATAAAGATAATGCGGCCGTAATCATTTTTCAGCATTTTAGGTAGATAAAATTTGGATAATGCGTTTGCCGCAAGAACATTCGTACGGAAGTATTTTTCCCATACTTCATCGTCCACGTCCTCATATTGCATAATTTCGTAAATTCCCATATTGTTAACTAAAATGTCAACATTGGGGTATTTTTTAAATAAAGCTTCCCTTTGTTGAATATCCACAAGATCGGCTGCGGCATTTTGAGGAGAGGTAGCCGGGAAATCCGACTTCATTTCACTCACGATTCGTTCTGTTTCTTCATAATTTCGTCCGTTAATTAGTACATGAACACCTTCCTTGGCGAGTTCGATGGCAATAGCTTTCCCTATACCTTTGGTTGATCCGGTAACTAAAGCCGTTTTATTGTTTAACCCCATATCCATAGAACATTTCTCCTTTTATTCCACTTTAGAATTGGTTCGGCTGGGAAATTTTTTAATGAAAATTCGGCATTCCTGGCCGTCCTTCCGATATCGAGCTTGTACCTAGATGTTCGGTACGCCAATTGGAAGGAGTATCGCCTTCCCAGAGACGAAAGGCGCGATAAAACGAGTTCTGGTCTTCATATCCAATCAAGAAAGCCACTTCTTTAATATCGAGCGAGGGGTCTGCCAAGTACTCTCGTGCCTGCTCATGTCTAGCTTGGGTCAACAGATGCTTGAAGCTCGTGTTTTCGTCAGTAAGCCGGCGCTGCAAGGTACGATCGCTCATACCCAACTCCTTCGCCACAGTCTGAATGTCGGGGCGTCCGCCGGTGAGGCTGCGTTTCATGATCCATTTGACCGTCTCGGTAAAGGAGCGGCTGCGCTGCTGTTCATCCAACGACCGGTCCAGAGCGGGGGTCAGGATCTCCAGCAACTCTTCGTTGTACGAGACAAAGGGGCGGTCCAGATCATTTCGATGCAGCGTCAGCCGGTTACTTTTTGCGCCAATCCGGACAGGGCAGCCGAAGTAAGCTTCAAGAGTCTGTACATCGCCCATGGAGTGCGAAAATTCGACGAGCCGCGCCGTCAAAGGTTGACCTGTGCCCCGGCGCCCAAGCTCCAAAAGACAGGCCAGCGTGATACCAACCAGCATCGGAGGGCCGGATTGCTCGGTATTCAGCCACTCCAGTTCGATTGTACAGTGCTCGGCCTCCTCGGTGATCCGTAAGCTTTCAGGAGGGCACAACTGTTTGTACCGGGCCATTCGGTTGAGCGCGTCGCGGTAGTCACGAGCGTGGTAAGTCGCCAAGACGGCCGGCGGGTACTTCGCTGTATCAAAGGCGGTCGCAAGCTTGACGATCCCTTTGGCCGTGTCGCCAATGAGGTCGGAATAAGCCTGCCAGATCGCGAAATATTGGGCGGTGGTCACTGCCGGTTCAGTAATTATGGTAAGCGGTAGTCGTGCTCTACGAGCTACGTCATGGGCGGCAATCCCCAATTGACGCAATGCTTCCCAAAATCCCGGCGGGATTTTAATCCGGTCAGAGGTATGGGGCTTCATACATATACGGGCCTCCTTAGACTGCTCACGTATTCATTGGTTTGGGTTCGAACGGGTATCCTGCCTAGCTGAAGGGACAACTACTATAGTAATTCGTCTATGTCGCTCTGTAACTAGCGGTAGGCGACATTTTACTTGCCAATGACGCCAAATCTTAAGTCCACCTAAGAATACTCTTAAGCCGAGTAAGGTGTCTACCTTAACATACATGGAAAAGAAATCCTGTTCGAGACGGTGGAGAACGTGCGCTAAGTTTTTTAAGATTGACAATTCGCAGTGGAGCAAGCTAAGATAACTGATAGTAATAATTACGAATTAAATATCGAAATTTGCTTCCAGACTTGCTGTAATGACATAGTTTAATCGAGGCGGGCCAATGAAGTCTGTTTTAAGATCGACAATAATCGTAATTATTACTCATAAATTATCGATCCCGGCAGCTTAGAAAGTGGTGAACATGATAGCTTATTTTTTACGGCGGGTGCTGCATCTGATTCCGGTATTCCTCGGTGTCACCTGCGTTACCTTTGTGCTCATGAATTTGACCCCGGGCGATCCCGCTGAAATTATGCTGCGGGGAACATCGGGCGTGCAGCCTTCGCCAGAAGCGATCGATGCGGCCAGAGAAGCGATGGGGTTGAACGATCCCGTGTACAAACAGTACGCGGCTTGGTTATGGCGTGTGGTTCATCTGGATCTCGGCCGTTCATACAGCAGCAATCTCCCGGTTTGGCAGGAGCTGACGGACAGACTTCCGGCAACGCTGCTGCTCGGGATGTGGGCGCTTGCGGCGATGCTGGCCATCTCGCTTCCGCTTGGAATCGGTTCGGCGCTATATCCGCATTCGTGGGTGGACCGTTTGGCAAGAATCGTCGCGATGCTGAGTATTTCGATGCCGGGCTATTGGCTCGGTCTGCTGCTTGTGTATTACGGCTCGGTCAAGCTGAAGCTGTTTCCGGTCATGGGCATGGACGGGTTCCGGAGTGTAGTGCTGCCTGCGCTCACACTGGGGATCGGGATGGCAGGCAACTATATCCGGGTGATTCGCTCCGGTCTGCTGGATGTGCTTGGCACCAGTTACATCAAGGCGGCACGGGCCAAAGGCTTGCAGGAAAGCCTCGTCATCGGACGGCATGCCGCAGTCAATGCGCTGCTTCCGGTGATGACGATGCTGGGCATCAACATCGGGGGGCTGCTCGGCGGATCGGTGATCGTCGAGACGATTTTTTCTTGGCCGGGTATCGGCAAATTTGCCGTCGATGCGATTTTTAAAAAGGATTTTATTGTCATTCAGGGGTATGTGCTGCTGATGGCCGTATTTGTCGTCAGCGTCAATCTGGCCGTCGATTTGTGTTACCGGATGATCGACCCGAGAATCCGGCTGCGCTGAGCAGCAACGCGTGGAGAAGCGGCCTATGCAAAAAAGAAACGAAAGGAGAGCATCCGGCATGAAACGGGGGCGCAAAATTCCGGGCAATGCCGCGATTTGGATCGGCGGGCTGATCGTGATCGGTTTTATCGCGGTCGGCATCTTTGCGCCGCATATCGCACCCGGGGACCCGCTGAAGGTAAATCTGGACATGAAGCTGACCGGACCTTCAGCGAATTACCTTTTCGGCACGGATCAAATGGGGCGGGACATTCTCTCCCGTCTGATGTACGGAACGCGCACCTCGCTGTTTTATTCCGTCGCCGTGCTGGGCGCGATGCTTGCGGTCTCCGTGCCGGTCGGAATCGTCGCCGGTTACGTGGGCGGTAAAGTCGATCAGATCATCATGCGGTTTATCGATATTCTGCTCGCTTTTCCAAGTCTGATTCTGTCTCTGGCGATTACAGGCATGCTCGGGCCCGACTTGCTTAACCTACTGCTGGCGTTCGCTTCCGTCTGGTGGACGAGCTACGCGCGCATTATACGGGGCATGGTGCTGCAGATCAAGGAAAAGGACTACATAACGGCGGCGCGGGCAGGCGGTGCGACGCACTTGCAGATTGTGCTGCGCCATGTGTTGCCTCATGCAGTGAGCCCGATTATCGTGCTCGCTTCGGTGGAGATCGGGACGATTATTTTGTCTGTGTCCGGCCTCTCATTCCTTGGTCTCGGCGCACAGCCGCCGACGCCCGAATGGGGTGTAATGCTGAGCGATTCGCGGCCGTACATGCAGACCGAGCCGCAATTGATGCTTTTTCCGGGACTGACTGTGATGATCGCCGTACTCGGCTTCAATCTGGTCGGGGAGGGGCTGCGGCGAATGCTGCGCGGCGCAGGATAAGCACGCAAACGTGAGGCAACAATACATGTCCTGAGCAAGGGGGATCGCGATGTCGGTAACGATGCAAGAGATAGAAGCGCGAGTCAAACGGAGCCATGCGCAGGAAGCGGCAGAAATCCCGGCGATCCTGCGTATCCATCGGCTGAGCATATCGTTTCATGCTCCAGTTGTGCGTGCCGTGGACGAAGTTAGTCTGGAGGTGAAGGAAGGGCGAATCGTCGCGCTCGTCGGGGAAAGCGGCAGCGGCAAAAGCACGCTGGCCCAAGCCGTGCCCGGCCTGCTCGATCCTCGCCGGCATACCGCAGAGGGGGAAATTTGGCTGGACGGAACGGACCTTCGCCGGTTGTCCGCAAGAGAGCTGCGCCGGTACCGAGGCAGCACGGTGGCGATGATTTTTCAGGACCCGGCGAATGCGCTGAATCCGGTTCTGACGATCGGCACACAGCTGACCGAAACCATCCGGCGGCACCGGAAAGTGCAAGGGGCTGAGGCCAAGAAGCTGGCCGTCGGCCAACTGCGCCGGGCTGGGCTGCCGAAGCCGGAGACGCTGCTGCGGAAGTTTCCTTTTCAACTGTCCGGGGGCATGTGCCAGCGCGTGATGATCGCTATCGCCCTGGCCTCTGGAGCCAAGCTGCTAATCGCCGACGAGCCGACGACCGCGCTCGATGTCACGGTTCAGGCGCAAATTTTGCAGGAGCTTGACCAGCTTAGGAGGGAGACCGGCATGGGGATCTTGCTTATTACCCACGACTTGGGCGTCGTGGCCGAAATCGCCGACGAGGTCTATGTCATGAAAGGCGGGCGGATCGTCGAATCGGGCCATGTGTTCGAAATATTTGCCCATCCGCGGCATGCCTACACCAGAGAATTGCTTGAAAGCAGGCAAACGGGGGGAGCTTGGAAAGGGGGGCAGGACCGTTGTGAGACTGATCGAGACGGAAGGACTGACGAAGGTATATCAACGGGAGGGGCGATGGTTTCCGTCCGCAAATGATGCTATGCCAGTCGTGGACCGGGTCAGTCTGCATGTGGACAAGGGGGAGACGCTCGGACTCGTCGGCGAAAGCGGCAGCGGGAAGAGCACGCTTGCCCGTCTGCTGCTCGGGCTCGAAACGGCGACCGAAGGCCGCCTGCTGTTCGGCGGGGAAGAGGTGACCCGGTGGGGATTCAAACGGCTGCGGACGATCCGCAGCAGGGTGCAGATGGTGTTCCAGAACAGCTATTCCTCGTTTGATCCGTTGTTTACGGTGGAACGAATTGTCGGCGAGCCGCTCAGCAGTTACGGAGGCATGGCAGCGCTGGAACGCAGACGCGTCATACTGGAAAGTTTGGACATGGTCGGATTGGAGTCGGCCTATGCGGAGCGGTATCCTCACGAATTAAGCGGCGGGCAGCTTCAGCGGGTAAACATCGCGCGGGCGCTCGTCCTTCAACCGGAGCTGCTGATCTGCGACGAGCCGTTTTCGAGCCTCGATTTCAAGCTTCGCCGGCAAATCCTGACGCTCCTTGAAGAGCTGAAGATCCGCTTCGGCCTGTCGTATCTGTACATTACTCACGATTTATCGTCCGTATCCCGCTTTTGCGATCGGATAGCCGTGATGTATAAGGGGCAAATCGTGGAG
Organism: Paenibacillus elgii NBRC 100335; assembly: GCF_004000865.1. Lineage (GTDB taxonomy): Bacteria > Bacillota > Bacilli > Paenibacillales > NBRC-103111 > Paenibacillus_G > Paenibacillus_G elgii. The sequence goes on from NZ_BIMB01000003.1 coordinate 41,313, forward strand.
ACGCTGCCAGCGGCCCGCATCGCCGAAGAGGCGATTCATCCGTATACCCGTTCGCTGCTGGATGCGGTTCCGGTGCAAGATCCGAGGCTCAGGCGGAGCAGGACAGGGAGGCCGTTCGGAGAACCGGCTCTGTCGCAGGGAGAGAGAGTTACGCAGGGCTGCCGGTTTTGCAGCCGTTGTCCTGCCGCAATGCCGGTCTGCTTTACGGTCGAGCCCGTACTCGAAACGAAGCGGCCGTCTCACCAGGCTGCCTGCCACCTCTATGCGAATGAAGCCGGAGGGAAGGCCAGCCAAACATTTCAAATCGTTAAAGAACAGGGGCAACCAAGATGAAACAGAACCGCGCAAGCCGCAACAAACGATTTTTTGCAGTAAAAACCGTCTTCATCTTATTAAGTGCTCTGCTCGTGTTCGTTACCGGCTGTGCGGCCAGAGACACAGGCGGTGCAAGCCGTACGGCTGACGGAACCGGAAGCGCCGGGGCAAAGCAGGTGACCGTCGCCATCGCTTCCGATCCGGGGATCGACCAGCTCGATGCCGGGACTTACAAAGGCTCGATTCAGCTGCATCCGATGATTTACGATTCCTTGGTCGAATACGGCGAGAAAGGGGAAATTTTGCCTTCGTTAGCCGAATCTTGGACCATCTCCCCTGACGGCAAGGAATATACGTTCAAGCTGCGCAAAGACGTGAAATTTTCCGATGGCACCGAATTTAACGCGGCGGCGGTCAAGTTTTCGTTCGAGCGTTGGTACAAGGACCCGTCCAATTCGTCCATCAATGTGGCGAAGGCGCTGCAGGAAATTACGCCCGTTGACACGCACACGGTCAAGATGACATTTAGCCAGCCGTTTTATCCGTTTCTGACCGAGCTGACGTATGCCAGACCGGTGCGCATTCTTTCTCCTTCGGCCGTTGAGCCGGCGGGCGATGTCAAAGGCAAGTTCGTTAAGCCCATCGGCACCGGCGCGTGGAAGGTCGAAAGCTATACGAAGGACCAGCAGGCCGTGCTGGTGCGAAATCCCAACTACTGGGGGAAAGCGCCGCTGCTGAGCAAAATCGTGCTGAAGGTCGTCAACGATCCGCAATCCCGCCTGCTGGCGCTGCAAAACGGCTCGGTCGACATTTCCGGCGGGCAGATGGGCAAAATTGCGCCGGAGAGCATTCAGGTTGCACAGAAATCCGATTCGTTAACCGTGCAATCCGCTCCCGGTACGAATTCGCATTTTGTCGTCTTTAACGGCTCCAACCCGTACTTGCAGGATGTGAACGTCCGCAAGGCGATCAATCTGGCTGTCAATAAAAAAAGCATTGTCGACAAGCTGATGGGCGGTATGGGCAAGGAAGCGCAAGGCTTGTTCCCGGCTACGGTGCCTTATGTGACCGCAGACAATATCCGATGGTACGGCTATGAGCCTGAGCAGGCGAAGCAACTGCTTAAGGAAGCGGGCTTTGCGGATACGAACAGCGATGGCATCGTCGAGAAAAACGGCAAGCCGCTCGAATTGAATTTTGTGCTGCAGCAAGCCGAGTTCCCGGAATGGAAATCGATCGCCGAATTTGTCCAGTCCCAGCTTAAGGAAATCGGCATCGGCGTCAACCTGAAGGTGCTGGAAGCGAATGCCTATTACGATGCGCTGTGGAAGAACAAACAGTACGATATGCTCATTTACCGCACCTATGCGGATTCCCAGAACCCCCACTTTTTCCTGCTGTCCTTGTTCCATCGTTCGGCCAATGCTCCTGCTGTCGCTTGGTCAGATCCGCAATTGGAGGCTTTGATCGACGAAGCGATGGGAGCAATGGATGCCAAAACAAGACAAGACAAGTACGACGCGCTGTTCGGCCGGATGTTCGAGCAGGCGATGGTTCTGCCGGTTTATTACCCGGATGAGATTTTTGTTGTCAATAGCAGGGTCAAAGGCTTTAAACTTGGACAGACTGCTTACCTGCCGGTCGTCTGGAATGAGCTGGATGTCAAGTAACGACATAATATCGAAAAACTTCAAGGAGAGACGCTATGTTGAAAGACATTTCCAACTACTGGACGTCCGGCTCCGGCAGCTACGACAAGGCAGTCAAGGCGCAGTTCCGCAGCCGACGGACCGTATCGATGTGGACATCGCTGTTAAATGAAGGGTTGGGCGGACGGAAGGGGCAAGCCGTCCTGGATATGGGGACCGGACCGGGATTTTTTTCGATCCTGTTGTCCAGAATGGGCCACCGCGTTACGGCTGTCGACGCCTCTCAGGGGATGATCGAAACGGCAGCGCGCAATTTCAGGGCGGCCGGTGCAGACGTGAAAGCCTACTTGGGCGACGCAGCCCATCTCCATGCCGAAAAGGACAACTCCTTCGACGCGGTCGTATGCCGCGATGTCGTCTGGACGCTGCCCGATCCGTACCGAGCCTATGCGGAGTGGTACCGTATCTTAAAGCCGGGAGGCACGTTGATCGTATTCGACGGCAATTATTTATATCGGAAGGAGCCGAAGAGACCGGCGCTCTTCAACAAGCTGTGGTACGCCCTCGGATGGACGCTCATCCTCCTTACGGAGCTGAGAGTGAGAAGTCGGTCCGATCAGGATAAGGAGCTGCTCGGCAAGCTGCCGTTTGTTCAGGTCTTGCGCCCGGAGGCCGACCAAGAGGCTTTGCAGCGAGCCGGGTTTCGCATTCAGGAAATTCGCCACAATTTTACGTCCGGCTACAAGATGACAATGCAGCATTTGAAATACGGCTATCAAAGCGACAGACGTTTTATGATCATAGCAAAGAAGGAGTAACGAGATGACGATTCAAAATGAAGTCGAAACGTATTGGAACGGCGAAGCGGAGCTTTACAGCGACAGCATCCAAAAGGAGCTGAACGGTTTTGAAAAGCAGGCTTGGCTAGATTTGATTCTGGAATTCGCTCCCCGAAAGGAGCGTCTCGATGTGCTGGATATCGGCTGCGGGCCCGGTTTTTTCACGGTTATTTTGTCGCAGGCCGGCCATCATGTCCTGGGCATCGACTGCACGGAAAATATGCTGACATGCGCGCGCCGCAATGCCGAGCAGGCAGGGGTGAAGCCGCAGTTCCGCAAAATGGACTCGCACAAGCTGGAGCTTGCGCCCGATAGCTTGGACTTGATCGTGTGCCGCAACCTGACATGGACGCTTCATGCGCCTCAGGCTGCTTACGGGGAGTGGCTGAAGGTGCTGCGTCCAGGCGGACGGCTGCTCGTATTCGATGCTAACTGGAACCGTCATTTGGTTGATGACGAAATGCGGGCGAAGCGGGAGGCGGATCTGCACGAATATGAAGCGAGAGGCTGGGGCAGTCCGCCCAGACATGTCGATTGGGAGGAATCCGACCGACTCAGCCTGCTGCTGCCGTTAACGAAGGAATGGCGTCCGGCATGGGATCTGCAGGCGCTGAAAGCCGCAGGCTACAGCGAGGCGTTCAGCGTGGAAAATTTGTCGGAGCGGGTGTTGGATGAGAAGCAGCAAGTATTAAGCCGGTCAACGCCGATGTTTATGGTGTGCGGGCAGAAGTAACTAGTAGACTCAGGCTGTCGAGGCAATTTTGCGACAGCCTTTTTTAGTTGGCAGAGTTTCTGTATAATCGGAACTAGATTGCATACCGGGGGAGCAGAGGATGGAAATGCTAACTATACAAGTCGTAGAGCCGAGCAATGAGCATTTGCTCGCATTGATTGCCAAGCTCGATGATTACTTATATTCGTTGTACCCTGCCGACGAAGTGTTTGGCGTCGATTTGGAAGGGGCCAAGGTTAATGAGGTGGTGTTCGTTCTTGCCTATTGGGACGGTGCCGCCGCCGGCTGTGGAGCTTATCGCCCGCTAGATGCGCAGGCCGCCGAATTGAAACGGATTTTCGTGGATCCTTACTTCAGAAATAAAGGGATTGCGTCAAGTATCTTGTCATTTTTGGAGAAGGAAACAGCGCGGGCGGGATTTACATCCTTGCTCCTCGAAACCGGGCCTATGCAGCCCGAATCGATAGCGCTGTACAAGAAATTCGGATTTATCGATATCGAGCCTTTTGGAGAGTACGTGAATTGCCCCAGCAGTATATGTATGGAGAAAAGGCTTCTTTGACCGACGGCGAACTCCACGATCCGCAGCAATAAGAATGCCGAAAAGCTGATTATTCCAAAATGATGCACGAACGCTTGCTCTTCACTTCGAGAGCAGGTTTTTTTGGCTTGGAGCACCTGTCATGCAACATTTGACCCGGATGGCACGTCAAGGAGATTGTAAACGACAAAATATGGAGCGCTGGCTCCATGGGTTGTTATCTTACATAAGGTTATTACAGGAGGTATATGACATCATGAAACCATTCAAAGTACTCGGAGTTGTCCTGGCCGGCGCACTGCTGGCAACCAACGTTGTGTCCGCCGCTCCAAGCGAGCCTGCAACGGTAAAACCGCTGCCGATTTCCGCTCCTACTCCGCAGGATTCCTACGGCGGTCTAAAATTTGTTCTCGTGATCAATGGAAAAGGATTCTCTCCGGAAGAGAACCCGATCTATGTAGGCGCTAAAAATGAAATGATGATACCGATCCGCGCTGCCGCCGAAGCGTTGGGTTATAAGCTGACCTGGAAGCCGGATTCGCAGTCGCTGGAGATGATTCAAGGCAACCAATGGCTAACCCTTCAGATCGGACAAGACCAATACGGCTTTGCCAAAATGCTCGTTCCACTTGAGGTGGCGCCGGAGTTAACGAATGAGAAAACGTATGTTCCGCTGTCCTATTTTGAAAAGGTGATGAAGCTTCAAGTGAAGACGGACGCAACGGGAACGATCCATATCGATTCCAAGAAGCAAGAAAGCGGTGAACAGGCGGCGAACACAACCAAGCAAGGAACGGTTACCAGCATTACCTACCGCGATAAAGGCGGAGAGATCGGCCTTAACGGCTATGGACACGGCGTCCGACTGAACATTTCCGACGAAACGGAGATCGTATCCGACACGAACCAGAAGCTGACGCTTGCCGATCTGCAGCTCGGTATGTCCATCGAAGCGGAGCACAGTCCAGTTATGGCCATGAGTATGCCGCCGATGACCCATGCGAAAAAGATTATCGTGAAACAGAGTCCTGCAGCCCAACAAACGTTAGGTACGGCAGGCGAGATCGAGGAGATTACTTCGTCGGCAGAGGGGAGAACGCGTCTTACGATCAAGGGGAATAAGCTTAGCGACGGATCGCATGACACGGTAATCCTGAATGTGGCAGGGGATACACCTGTGATCGGTACGAAGGATAATCAACCGGTTGCCGCCAACCAGCTTAAAAAAGGCGATAAAGTGTATGGCTTCTATGGTCCGATCTTGACCAAGAGCTTGCCGCCAATCGGCCAAGCCGTCAAAATCGTTGTAGAAAACTAAATTACGGCATCATCGCAAAAAGGGGCAGTCCTTAACGATTTCATGTTAAAGGGCTGCTTTTTTTTTGCCCTCTAGGGCCTTACATGCAGAGAAGCCGATTCTCTGCTAAGAGAGAACCGGCTTCCCGATGTTTACAGCTTTTTGCTCACAAGGGCCATACTAATCGCCAATACGAGAAAATACATCGGCATAGTGGCTAACGAACCGTTGTGAAGATAGCTCATCCCGCTGGTAATGAGACTGATCACCACGTAATAACCTAATCCGAAAATGGCGCCTGCGGTGCCAAGGACATCGCCATAATTGACGAGCGCCAGACTCAGGCAGTTAGGGATTGCCATACCAATCCCCAGTAGGAGGATAAAGATCGAAGTTACCATGAGCGCTAATCCGATGACGGAAGGGCTTATGCCATAAAGCGCAAGAACGGCGAGACCTACGGCTCCCGCTATCGTGACGAGGGAACCGAGAAAAATAATTTTTTCGGCCGGGACCCGGGTCAGCAGTTTCTTCGACAGCATCGCACCAAGGATGGAGGACAACGCCACAAAAATTCCCAAAAAACCGAACACGCCCGGACTCATGTGAAAAACATCCATAAAAATGAACGGAGCCTCGGCATAGTAACTAAACAAGATGCCGTTGGTCGCTCCGATGAGAAAACCGAATGCCCATACTCTTCTGTCGGAAACCAAGCGCTTGGCTACAGAAAACGTATGGACCCCGGAGCTCGTGGACACTCTTGTCTCAGGCAGAGAAACCAAGGTGTACGTAAAAATGGCGGCGCTCATCACCACTAGAGTGAGGAACACGGCTCTAAAACCGAACGCTTGATCGACCCATCCGCCAATGAACGGCCCGATGGCCGGTGTAAAGGCAAGTGCCGCAGAGATCTGGGCAAACACGGCATGGCGCTTGGCTCCGTCGATACTCTCACGAAGCATGGTTTGCGTCACGACCGAACCGGTGCTAGCGCCGAAAGCTTGAATGAACCGGCTGACAAGCAGCCATTCGACCGAACCGGACAAATAACATCCCAAGCAGCCCAAGGCATAAACCAAGATTCCCCAAAGCATGGCGGGACGCCGCCCGATGGAATCCGAAAGCCTTCCCCAGCAAAAAACGCCAACGGCGAAACCGAGGAAATACATGCTAAGCGTCAGTTGAATCGCATTGCCGGTTGTATGCAGGCGATTTGCGATATCCGGTAATGATGGTGTATAGATTGTTTCGCTAATTTGCGGAAAACCCACAAGGATAATGAACAGCCATAATGATGGTGTTGAGATTTTTCTTTGCACAGCCAATCCCCCTATAATTCAAAAATCTCAATAAGCCGGCAAAGAAATTACGGGATCGGGGGTTTGCATTTGCTCAATCTGGAAAAGGATAGCATGATTTTTCACCTTAATTTTTTTATAGGGGGAGATCTATAGTGCATTCTAGCAGGATTTCGGGAGACTGTCGACACCAGGGGTGCATTTTTACAATATGATCGTATTGTAAAAAACGGAATAAAACAATATAATCATATTGTAAAAAAAGAGAGGAGCATTTTGTCATGCCCAAAAAAATCGATCTTACGGAAAGGAAAAACCAGATCGCATCTGCTACTTGGCGTGTGATCTTAAAGCATGGATTGGATAAAGCATCGATCCAACAAATCGCAGATGAAGCAAGCATTTCGGCCGGAATGATCCAGCATCATTTTTCGTCGAAGGATCTATTAATTTATTACTCCATGAAGCTGGTGTTGGACCGGGTGCACGAGAGAGCCATGACTCGGACGAAAGCTTTTCAGGGGACGGATGAAGAAGCGATCAGAAGGCTGATGAAATTTCTTGTTCCTGTCAATCCGGAGGAGCTGTCGGAGCGAAGGGTGTGGGTTGCGTTTCTCGGCCAGTCCTTCAGCAATCCGGAGCTACTTGAACTGCAGCAGCAGATGAACCATTATACAAGGTATATCATGGGGATGATTGTCGATCTGATGGGGGAGCTCGGTTACCTTCAACCGGACTGTGATCGGGAGTTGGAAGCGGAGATCGTTTATTGCTTTATCGAAGGGATAATTATTCATGTGCTTCAAAGCCCGGAACAATACCCGGAACAAAAAGTGGATCAGCTCATCGACTATTACTTAACGAGAAAAAGAGGGGATCAAGCGGGTGGATAAATTTGCACTCATTATTCTTGTCGTCGTCATTGTGCTGATCATTCGGCAGCTCATCCCCAAAAAGGCCGATGGATTCGATCTCCTCGGACTGCCGATCATGGCGATTATCCGAACTTATACCGGTCTGCCCGATAAATTAGACGGCCTTATTATAGCCGAATTGATCAGTTTACTGGCTTTAGGCGCGGTCGTCGGGTATTGGCAAGCCAAGAAAACGAAAGTATTTTATCGCGATAACCAATTATGTACGGTCGGAGGGTACCCCTATATTATCGGCTGGATCGCGATGCTTGCTGGAAGAGGGATCATCTTGTTATTGTTTAATTTTTCCGCCATAGTGTCATCCTTCGATGCAGGTCAAGAACAGTTTACGAATGAAATCGCTCGGATTTCGGCAGACTGGTTGATCTGGTCTACCATCACCGCATCGTCCATCCTATACAGCTTGACCTTGTACAGGAATCATCCGGAAATTAAAAATTTTATTCACGCACGATTGAAAAAGGTCGGACGGTAACTTCTTCTTGACCCTAAATCAGCGTGTTCCTTTACGAGGCAACGCGGGGAACAAGTTCTTAAATTTTTCTGTAAGTCCTTCCAAGCACTTGCTTTTTTAGCATGAACGTAGGAAATTTAATAGGTTAGTGTCGATAAGTTCATGCTGCGGAGGGATGGCAAGTTGCTGAAGCTTTTTAAAAACAACGCAGGCCAAATGAGGCTCGGATGGGATTTGTTCTTATCCTTGCTCTTGTTCGTGGGTTTGCAATTCGCGATTGGACTCATACTGTCGGTCAAATGGGGCGGCAAGTCACTCGTTTCTTCTGTTCGACCGGAGCTGATTACCCCGTTGGGGGGAATTGCAGCCACGCTTCTCATCTGGATGCTCCTGAAAAAACGAAGCTTGCGGGACCTGGGCATGCGCTTGACGTTGGCGGGAGTTCGTGAGTTCGGTGCCGGGATTGTACTGGGCCTTGGTTTCATGTCGATGATAGCGGGCATTCTGGCGGCCGCCGGTGCGGTTACGCTTCGGATCAACCCATCCTGGAGTGCGTCCGGTCTGCTCTGGAGCCTCATGATGTTTATATGGGTCGGCTTCTCGGAGGAAATGTTTTTCCGGGGATACATTATGAAAACGATGGAGGCTTTAAAATACCGGCTGCCCTTTGCCTACATACTGTCGGCGATTTTGTTCGCTTTGATTCACCTTGGAAATAACGACATATCGGCCTTGGCGGTTTTCAATCTTTTTCTGACTGGACTGTTGTTTTCTTACATGTTCGCGATAACGGGGAACTTATGGATGCCGATCGGCTATCATTTTGCTTGGAACTATGCACAGGGCAGCCTTTATGGACTGGCCGTCAGCGGGAACGATGTGAAAGGGGTATTCGAGGCTTCGTTTCAAACGCATGTAGGCTGGCTGACCGGTGGAGACTTCGGACCGGAAGCGGGGCTGCTGGATACGGGAATGAGTGTTCTCGGTTTTATGGTGTTGTATGCGTGGCATAGAAGACGGCAGCGGCGTGCCGCTTAGCGGAAAAGCAAGTCATTTGTGCTATGCCCGGCGACAAAAGAAGCGTTCGTCCCGAAAAAACAGTCGCAGAGTACGGCGGTCATGCCGATGCCCTGCGACTTTTTGGCGCGTCTTAGTTCATTTGCCTTCCTCGTCGGCCGAGGGACCGTAGAGACCTGGCACCGGAATATCGAGAAGCCGTAAATAAACCCCGAGCTGGGCCCGGTGGTGGACCATGTGGCTTAATCCGAAGGTGCGAAGCGCGATCGCCCGCGGTTGGCGCAGGATAATATGGTCGCCGTTCCGCAAGATCCATTCCTCGCCGAGCGTTTCCTCGTCGCATTCAGCTAACAGCTTTTCAAGCTTGACGACGTTCGTGTCGAATTCCTCCAGCACGTCTTCGCGTCTTTCCAAAGCTTCCCGCCGATGCGGCACGGTCGCAAGATCGAATTCCGGGTAAAGAAAAATCGCAACTTGCCAGTTCAGCAGGTTGATCAGGTGCGTGGACAGTCCGCCCAACGTCATCGATTTCACGTGCGGCTTCCACGTCATATGCTCATCGGGCAAGCGCTCCAGGATGCGGCGCGTAGTGGCTAGCTCATGCATGGCGTCTCCGACGATCAGTTGTTTCACCATAAAATTCCTCTCCTCCCTTATTTGGATAGCATACTATAAACCCGGTCGAGTGGAAAGTCTTTTCCCAGTCGTTCGGTTGCGAAAGAGTTGGGACCTTCGTCGTGCTGGAAATGGGAAAGTAAGCGATTGAATTAATCCACCAATTTGATATGATAATGAAGGATATATCTTCCATTCTGTCTATATATTTTAGGAGAAGGAGATGATAAAGAAAGTAGAGATTTTTTTGAAAGCGCTTCGCTTAATCTAAAGGAGAGTGAACTCGTAGATGATGAACTTGAAGAAAAGGAATTGTTTGCTGATAGCTCTACTCATGCTTGTTTCCGTCATCGTGATGAACTTTTTTCCGTCAGTCAGTCTGGCGGCTTATTTACCTAAGAACAGTGAAAAATCCAACGGCGCTTCGAACATTGCGCTCATCCACACAGGCTACTATAACCCGGACGATTATAATGGCATGAAGGTCGGGGAATATGACAAGGAACGGTTCCTGCCCTATGTAGGTTATCTGAACGACAAAGGCGTTGCGGAAGATTATTTTTTTGACACCTTTCTGATGGTCAGTGCCTATTCTCCATACAAAGGGAGCTTGGGACGTTATTACGATTGGGCAGCCGGCAGCAGGCCCGGTACTCTGCAGGATTGGAAATGGGCGATGGATCGGGTATTTGAGAAGGGCATACAGCTGGATGGTCTTGAGGCTGCGGTGGAGCAGGTAAGCGGGGATTTGAAAGATCCGGGCAAGAGGGTCAATGTGTATTTCACCTTGCCGTTCCCCGATCCGCAAAGCAAAGATTTCGGCGATTTCAATGGAGACGGGACCGTTAAAAATCTGGAAAGTCTGGATACGCGAAAAGCATTGATCCGCTGGTATGTTGATACGATGGCGGCACGCTTCGAGCAGCAGAAATATAAGCATTTGAAGCTGGGAGGGTTCTACTGGCTTCAGAAAGACTTGGATACGGCTGTAGTCGGCGAGCAGGAAAGTGTAAAGTATGCTGCGGAATATTTGCGGGAGCGAGGCATGCGTCTGGGCTGGACCCCGTGGTTCGGGGCAAGGGAGAAGGGCAATGGCCAACGGCTCGGATTTGATTTTTCGGCGATTCAGCCGGACCATTATTCTGACGAGAGCTCTACAATGGCTCGTGTAGAGGAAGCAGCGGATATTGCTTACGCCAATGAAGCGGGCGTAGAAGTGGAGTTCGATCAGCGTATGATTGACCTTCCAAGGTATCGTCAAGTCTTTTACAATTACCTGATTACAGGGGTTAAGAAGCAATTTATGAACGATGCGCTGGTTGCTTATTATCAAGATGTTTACGCTCTGTATGATCTTTACCATTCCGAGTTTCCGGCGGCTAAGCAAATGTACAAGGACATATACAAGTTTGCCAAAGGAACATTTACAGCTCCGACGGGAAACCTTGCGGGGCGTGTGGTGGATCGTGACGGAAATGGTATGGCTGGCGCTACGTTAATCGATCAGGGAGGAACCGTCGTAACGACAGATGTGTACGGAAAATTTGAAATAAAGGGATTATATGCGACGCAAAATACATTCGTCGTAGAGAAGCCGGGAATGCAAGGGCGAGAGGTGAAGGTTGACATTCGCGACCGGCAAACTCTCTATCGTGACGTTGCTCTACAGAACGCAGGGGAAGGGCCGGACAAAACAGTGCCCGATTATGCGATAACGCTCCCATCCAAGCTGGCGACGATGGATATCGGCGCGGTATGGGCGCCGGTAGTCATCGACCGGAACGATAAAGGGCAGAAGAAGGCGGAGGCTGTGTTCACCAGCTCGGACCCGGGCGTCATTGAAGTATTGCCGGAAGGCAAGATTCGAGCCGTACAAGCGGGTACAGCTGTACTCCGTGCTCAGGTTGGGACTTTGGAAGCGGAATCTGTAGCCGTCGAGGTCGCACCGTGGACATCTCATCGGTTAAAGGGGACGGAAGCGCCTCTCCAAACCAATAAGGGATTCGATAACCCGGTTCTTCGCGATCCGCTGCAGGGAAGTACCCAATATGTCGTGAAGGAAGGCAGCACCCTCAAGATTACGCATAAATACAATAGCGGCAACGATATGTGGATGGTATTCGATCATGCCGGTGCCAACAAGCTGTATGGGATGAAAGAATGGCGCCTTAGCCCGAATGTGAACAAGGATGCCAGTCCTGACTTGGCCCGTTCCTCCGTTATGCTGTGGCCGGATGTGTCAGATTGGATCGGCCCGTATATTGTAGGCGCCAATCAGAATGGCAATGGCAACGGGCAGGATTTTACCGGGGGCAACCACAACTACGACGGCGGCGAGAACAGCTCTGCGACAGGCAGGACCGTCCAATATAACGTGTGGGTTGACGGGAAGGAACCTCAAGACGGAAAGGTCATTTCCGGCAAAAAGGTGAAGATCGAGGTAGTCAATCGGATCCAAGCCTTTAACACGAAGGAGCAGGACGGCAGCGGGCGCGAAATCCTGCAAGAAACAGTTACGTATGAAGTTGAGGGCGGTAAAGTACAGGTCCATACTGAGATTGAGCCGTTGGAAGACATCACCTTGTATCGCTATTACGGCTTGCAATCCGTCAATGGCGCATGGAATCATGAAATTCGTTATTATGCAGGAGAGACGGAGGTCGCAAGAGGCGAAGCAGGCGAGTATAGCGACTCCGGCATGAAATCCCGGCATCCTGACGTAGACAAGTACTGGCTTTGCTCGGCTGTACAGGATGGAAGCCAGCATCAGCTTCTTGTATCGCTCGATCGCCATTACGGACTTGGACAATTGCAATATCTCGCTGATGATCAGCCGGTTGCATTTACGCAAGCGTATGGCAAGTCGTACTTTCTGCAAGTGTTTAATAAGTCGGCCGTACTGAAGAAGGGGGCCAAGGTTGCTTGGCGCGGACAATATCACTTCTTTTCCACCCCGGCACAGGAAAGAACGATTAAGCTGTCGAGCAGCTTCGGCAATGGCTATGCGGTGCCCGAAGAGGAGGCTTCCTATCAATGGGAGGTTATCGGCGATGCGGCCGAGAAGATAAGCGAATCCGGAAGCCGTATTCGGATTAAAGGAGTAAAAGAAGGCACGGCAACGATCAAAGCAACGATCGCCTATAACGGCAAGCCGCAGACGCTTGAATCGAGCGTTCGGGTAGGGAACGATCGCCGGGTGGATACCACTGAGCTGCAGCAACTGCTTGACGAAGCAAAGATGCTCCTGCAGCAAACGGGTAACGAATACCATAAGGAGAAGGGGCATCTGGCCGAAGCTTCGACCCGTAGCATGAGAAAGCTGAAGCAAGAAGGCTTCACGCAGGCGAATGTCGATGAAGCAACCGCCCAGCTAAAGGAAGCCATTTCCATCTTCAAGAAGACAACACAGACTCCGACCCCTTAGGTGGAGAGATTAGTTTGCGGAATGCCTTTTACTCGTTGGCAAGAAGTATGCATAACAAATATTAACTTCGTGCATAGTAAAGGCGAACGAATGCTAAGAAGGAGGTATTTTGACGATGACAGAAAGCGACAAAGAGCAAGCGGCCGAAGCGAACCGGTTGAACTTTTATGACCAGACGGACGATGTGGTGAACGAAGTACCTGCGACGACGGATGTAAACGAAGCCGTCGAGGCGATCACCTCGCATATCAATAAATACGATGTACCCGAGGATGAATTGAAAGAACGATAAGAGGGTCCAAGCACGTATCAGGTTAAGCCTGGTGCGTGCTTTTTTTATCATCAAGGCAACCCCATCCATAATGGAAGTTCATCAATTAAATAATACGGACAACAAGCCCTGTATATATATAGGATATGCCGAATTTGAACGTTGCAAGATCATGTGGAAAAAGGAGGGGGCCAAGATCCAGCGATCGGTTGGGAAAAGTATTCCCAGAAAGGAAACATGGGAGAAAGTTACAGGGAGAACCAAATATATTAATGATCGTGCGATATCCGATCTACTCCATGTCAAAATGACTGTCAGTCCGCATGCTCATGCTAAAATCAGATCGATCGATTCGTCTGAAGCTATGAAAATTCCGGGCGTCAAGGCGGTCATAACAGGACAATATTACCCGATGTTGACCGGGTCGCCGCTGGCAGACCGGCCGCCAATCGCAATAGACAAAGTGAGATATTACGGCGAGCCCGTCGCCCTTGTTGTCGCGGAACAAGAATATATTGCCGAGATGGCGGCTCTCCGGATCAAAGTAGATTATGAGCTATTGCCGACCGTCCTTTCTCCAAGGGAAGCTTTTCAGAAAAATGCTCCGCTCGTTCATGAGCGTCTTGCGGAATACAAGCGGTACGAAGAGGTCTACCCGGAGCCGGGAACGAATATCGCCAACTTAACAAAAATACGGAAGGGGAATATGGAGGAAGGATGGAGGAATAGCCGCCATATCGTTGAAGTCGAGGTCAGTTTACCACAATCCGATCATGCAGCGATGGAAATGCGATGCAGCACAGCGGAAATTAGGCCCGACGGCACCGTGATCATCCATTCCGCTTCCCAATCGCCCTATGTCATCCGAAGAGCAATCAGCGAATCGTTTCATATTCCACTTCATAAAGTGATCGTTCACACGCCTATGGTCGGAGGCAGTTTCGGTGGGAAGGCCGCGATTCAAATGGAGTTCCTTGCTTTCTTGGCGTCCCGTGCCGTTGGTGGAAGAGCTGTAAAAATCGTTAATTCCAGGGAGGTGGACATGATCTCTTCTCCAGTCCATATCGGATTGGATGCCAAAATCAAGCTTGGTTGTAATCATGAAGGAAAATTAATGGCTGCGGAAATATTGCATCTGTATGATGGCGGAGCGTACTCGGATCGGGGTGTGGTCATGAGCCGGGCGGGAGCCGTCGATTGCACGGGGCCTTATCGCATCGACAACGTTCATTGCGATTCTTTATGCATGTATACCAATCATCCTTACTCCACTTCCTTTCGAGGATTCGGCCATCCGGAACTGACGTTCGCCATCGAAAGAGCGATTGATTTATTGGCGCGTCAAGTAGGTATGGATCCTTTGGAATTTCGCTTTCATAATGCGATAGGGCCAGGGGATACGTCCCCGACCCAAACTTTACTGGATCGAAGCAATCTGGGCGATTTGCCCATGTGCATTGCAAAATTAAAAACGTTAATCCATTGGGACGATCGTCCGCTGCGTGAAATCGACGGCCATCTCGTTAAGGCGATAGGGGTATGCTGTTTTTGGAAAAATTCGAATACGCCAACAAACGCCGGAGCGGGAGCCGTTATTATCTTTAATCCCGATGGAAGCGTAAATCTGCTTTGCGGCGCGGTAGAAATCGGTCAGGGAACGAGGACGGCGCTAACTCAACTGCTGGCCGAACGTCTGCGGATGGATGACCGGATGATCCATATTTCGACGGACGTAAACACCGAAACCGATCCGCAGCATTGGAAAACGGTGGCGAGCCGCAGCACCTTTCTAGTTGGCAATGCGGTCCTGAATGCGGCTGACGATGCCATTGTCCAGTTAAAAAACATAGCTGCTACCGTGTTGCAATGCTTGCCGAAAGACTTGGAAGTCGGATGGGGCAAGGTTTTCTTGAAAGGCCGCCCCGATATGGGGATACCAATCGAGAAACTCGCTAGCGGCTACACCTTCCCGAATGGGAATACGATCGGCGGTCAAATCATCGGACGCGGAAGCTATGCGATGCGTCATTTAACCCCATTGGATCCTGAAACCGGTCAAGGAAATCCCGGTCCGGAATGGACGGTGGGTGCCCAAGCGATAGAAGTGGAATGGAATACGAAAGATTACACGTACAAAATCGTGAAGGCGGCCTCGGTTATCGATGCCGGCAAGGTGATCAATCCGGAATTTGCCCGCAGCCAGATTAAAGGCGGCATGAGCATGGGCTTAAGTTTTGCCAGCCGGGAAGCCTTCTTATTTAACGACAAGGGCGCCATAGTAAATCCACAATTTCGAACCTATAAATTGATTCGTTACGGCGAGCAGCCGCAGTACATGATTGACTTCGTCGAGAGACCTCATTTGGAAGCTCCTTACGGATTGCGCGGAATCGGCGAGCATGGCTTGATCGGTATGCCCGCGGCATTGGCGAATAGCTTGACGATCGCCGCGGGGGTAGAGCTTAATCATCTGCCTCTGACGCCCGAGATGATCTGGAGGACGATCCATGATTCCGTTTGACTTTGAATACTATAAACCGGCTTCCGTTCAGATGGCTGTGGAATGGTTTCAGCTTCTGCACAAGCAGGGGAAACATCCCATATATTACGGCGGAGGGACGGAGATCATTACATGGGCTCGAACAAATTCCATTCACCCGGGTGCCGTTATTGATTTGAAAGCCATTCCGGAGTGCAATGTCATGGAAATACGGAAGGATAAGCTGATTGTCGGCGCTTGTGTCACGTTATCGGCTTTATCCGCGGCGAACCTGTTCCCGCTGCTTAGTGAAACGGCACAGGGAGCCGCTGACCAAACAGCCCGCAATAAAATCACGTTCGGCGGAAACATTTGCGGCAAAATTCATTATCGGGAGGCCGTGCTCCCGCTTCTGCTGGCCAACAGCCGTATGGTTATCGCAGGAATACAAGGGGTAAGAGAAGTTCCCATACACCAAGTGTTCCTACAGCGATTGAGATTGGAAAATGGTGAATTTCTTGTGCAGACCTTCACAGATCGAAGCTATTTATCATTGCCGTTCGTTCATTACAAAAAACGGCAGATTGGCAACGTCGGCTATCCTCTCGTAACCATAGCTGCGCTCAAGAAAGATCATCGGATTCATACCGCCTACAGCGGTGTCTGCTCCTTCCCGTTTCGATCCGTTGAAATCGACCGGGCGTTGAACGCCTCCTCCGTACCGTTGGAAGCAAGAATTGAACAGGCGATTGACCAATTGCCTGCGCCATTATTACAAAATGCAGAAGGCTCCGCGCTTTATCGGAAATTTGTGCTGAAGCAAACGATGGCTGAAGCGGTACATGCCTTGGAAAGAAGGTGAAGCATGACGTCTCGCGATACCGCTATGTATCGGGTCGAAATCGAAGTGAACGGAGAAAGGCGAACGGTCCGGGTAAGGGCTGCGGACATACTCTTATATACACTGCGAGACCATCTCGGACTAACGGGGAGCAAATCCGGCTGCGATAACGGCGACTGCGGCACATGTACGATATTGGTCGACGGCTTTCCCATGAAGTCGTGTTTGATGCTTACTGTGGAAGCTGACGGAAAGCAAATAACTACGATCGAAGGCTTGACCAACTCGCCGGTACAGCATGCCTTTGTTCGAAATCAGGCATTTCAATGCGGTTACTGTACTTCCGGCTTCATTGTGAACTGTGAAGGCTTACGGAATATGCAACCGCATGCGGATGAAGAAACAATCAGGCTATGGCTGGAATCCAACATATGCAGGTGTATGTCCTACGAGGAAATTCGCAATGCCGTGAAGGACGTTATAAATCAGAAATCATGATGGGGACCGATACCTTCCGTCAGCTTAAGGAGGGGTGCATTTGGAAGAAATACATCGTATTTTGGAAACGATTGAACGTACTTGCCTAAGAAGCGTGCTTGCGACGATTACCCGAGTGGAAGGGAGTGCTTACCGTAAGGAAGGAACTTCCATGCTGTTTCTGGAAGACGGCTCACAGATCGGTGTTTTAAGCGCCGGCTGTCTGGAGACGGAGCTTGCGGCCTGCGTGCCGGATATTTTGGAAACAGGCGTTTCTCGGCGCTTCGTATTCAACATGCAA
Organism: Paenibacillus elgii NBRC 100335; assembly: GCF_004000865.1. Taxonomy (GTDB): domain Bacteria; phylum Bacillota; class Bacilli; order Paenibacillales; family NBRC-103111; genus Paenibacillus_G; species Paenibacillus_G elgii. Next base: position 58,802 of record NZ_BIMB01000003.1, read on the forward strand.
TCATCGGACCCGCTGTCCTGGGGGGAAGGACCGGGCTGTGGCGGTGTTGTTCATGTAACGATGGAACCGGTCAATGATCGATTTGCGGATCATTTATGTACTTTGAAGCATTATTTGGATCAGCACATCGAGGTCATGCTCGTTAAAAGTTTCGCCTCGGACGGTTCTGTCGCTGCTTATGGTTTCTTGACCGGGAATCGGCACTTGTTCGGCGAATGGGAGGGACAATTTCCGCAGGCGTTTTTCGATTGGATGTCGTCCGGCGATCTGCGGAGGAGCGGAATGAGATTTGTCTCATCCATGCAATCTGACGTTTTCGTTCATACCTATTACCCCAAACCGCGTCTGATTATATTCGGAGCGGGACCGGACGCGAGGCCGCTTGCCGCCTTTGCAGCAGCAGCCGGCTTTTCCGTTGTTGTCTCCGATTGGAGACCCGTCTTGTGCGACCGACGTTATTTTCCGGATGCTGAATCCATTTTATTGGGATTTCCGGAGGAAACGATGCGAATGATTGAATGTACGCCATACGACTATGCCGTTGTTATGACCCATAATTTTCAGAGAGATCAGCAGCTGGCTCGATTGCTTTCTGAGCGGCAGCTTCGTTATCTCGGTATTTTGGGATCGAAAAGAAGAACGGAACGCTTGATAGAAGGTGTGACGTTTCCGATGAAAGTTCATTTTCCCGTTGGGCTTGCGATAGGAGCAGAGGGCCCGGAGGAAATCGCCGTAAGCATTCTTGCAGAACTCATCCACCGAAAAAACAGAAAGCCGGAAGTTGTGATCCATGAAGCGAAATAAGATCATCGGCATTTATTTGGCGGCAGGGCAAAGCACCCGAATGGGCTCGGATAAGCTTCGACTTTCCTTAGGGTCTATGTGCTTGGGAAATTATGCGCTGGCTGCGGCGTTGAACTCCGAGCTAGATTATGTTTTGGTTGTATCCAATGATACTTCTGCTGGTTGGATAGATCGCGCATTTTACCGGGAGCCGATCCGTCGGAAATGGTCCGTCATTCATTGCTCTGAGGCGCACTTGGGGCAAGGGCATTCCCTGCGGTGCGGCGTACAGGCTGCACTCGCGATGGAAGCGGCAGCCGTGATGGTTTTGCTAGCAGATCAGCCTCTCGTTACAAAAGAAATGATTCATGAGCTGCTTCATTGTTTTCAAGCGAACGCCGGCATTGGTTTCGTGGCCTCAAGATATGACGGCTTGGCAAGACCGCCGGTTATTTTTGCCCGGCGAATGTTTGCGGATCTCCTTCTATTGCAGGGCGACCAGGGGGCGAGACAGCTTATTCGAAAAGAAAGCTCGGGAATTTGCATCGATTTTGCAAGTCCGGACCTGTTCACAGATGTGGATCATGCCGAAGATTACAAAATTCTATCCGAATCTTGGAAATCTTGAACAACTTGTTCAGCGTTCGTATATAACGCAAGCGGGTATAGGTAGTTCTCCATTTGGACAGGAGTTTTTATTGGCAGGGCGGATTCCTTGGAAACCGGGCGAAATGGTTCAGGATCATTTAACCCTTGATTCCATTGCTTTACAAGCTTCGCTAACGTATTTAGATGATCGGCCCATAGGCGTTGATTCGTTTTCTCAAAATTGCCGCTTTCGGACCATTTCGCACAAACGCGTATCATGTCGGCAAGATTGGCATAGCCTGATCGAAGATGCTCCATCTGCCGCGTCAGCTGCTTCAAGGCTGCGCGTTTTTTGGTTCCAAACGGATTGTAACGTAAACTTTGCTCCGCTTTATCCAGCTCGGTTGTCGCTTGATGAAGCTCCTGGAATAACGTTTGCAATTTTGTTTGCAAAATTTGCGTGTTACTTGAGGGACAGCCTTCTTCGACCCAATGTGCTGTCGTTATAAAATGATTGGACAGATGATCCGCGAAATGGATCATCTTTTTTCGGGCCTTGTTCACGGAATCGGGAGGGAATACCATCACATGGATCAGGAGGGCAACGATAGCGCCGATCACGGTATCGCGTATCCGATCAAGGGGGTAGCTCGGCATTTTGCTTTGAAAGTACATGACCAATAAAATGCTAAGCGAAACTTGCACCATGAGCGCATGATCCCATTTCAGCCACGCGGCGATCATCGTCCCCACAAGAAGGAGAAGTCCTAGACTCCAGCCGCTTAAGCCGACGTAAGGCGCTATCCATACAGTGAAAAGGACGCCGCCAATCGTTCCCAAAACACGCTGCCATGCAAATTGTATCGACTTGTCGACGGTTAATTGAATAGATAAAATGACCGTCAGGGGAGCAAGGTAAGGATGCTTGGATCCGGCCCACTCCGCGAGCGCCCATGACAGTGCCGAAGCTAAGGGGATTTTCCATACAAACCCTTTGGTTTTGATAAAATCAATCATTTTATGCGTCATTTTGGCAAGCTCCATTCATCTTAGCCGTTCGACTCGGCAAAAATCATCTCCATCTGCATCATGCGTCCGTGCAGTCTTTTTATTCCAGAAATCCCAACTTTTCATACATCTTTACCGAGACGACGCCGCTAGGCGCCAAGTGGTGATCGCGTTGAAATTGTTTTACGGCCGCGGTTGTATTGGAGCGGAACTTGCCATTGCATATTCCATTGAAGTAACCGGCACTTTTCAGACGGGACTGAATGAGCTGCACGTCACCTCCGACGTCGCCCTCCGCCAAATCCCTCGGTTCATGATTCGGATCTCCCAAGACATGCCCGTAAATTTTTACTACGGTGCCGAGCGGAATCATGTCATATAATTCAATGACATCACGATTGCGCATACGGATGCAGCCGTGGCTCAAATGCTGCCCAATGGAGTAAGGCTTGTTGGTCCCGTGAATACCGTAATATCCCCAAGGGACGTTCAGACCAAGCCAACGCGGGCCAAAGGAAGGCCCCCAATCTTTTCCTTTATATATAATTTGGTATTCTCCAACCGGGGTAGGGGTGGATGGATTGCCGACGGCAATGGGATAGGTTTTGAACCGCTGTCCATAGGCCCATACAACGAGTTGATGACGTTGAGGGTAAACCTCAATCGTGTACAATCCATGCTCAGCTACAATCGGCAAGGGTGGGTCGTCGTTTGGAGCTGCATGAGCCATTTCATGAGCCATGGTCAAAGTCAGCAGAGCTATTGTGATGGTGCGCAGTAAAAGGGAATGAAGGTTTCGCATTTTTTCGTCTCCGGAAGTGAATATTTAACATGTTTAGGTTATCCATATGGTGGAGGTTCATTCATGAAGTTAAATTTGACCGACAATAATTTAACGCGGTTAGAAAGGCTCTGTCCTATTTTCACGCATACAAAAGCAACCCCTTTATACAAAGTTAACTTGACTCTGTGTAAAGAGGTTTGAGGGAAAGCCCATATTACCTATATATACTCATTGGCTTATCATAATGGAACAACCAATGTTCGTTGTCTATGATCTTGGCTCCCTCTATCGTCTTTTTCACCACACATACCTAGATGAAACCTTCCTCCAGTTCCTGGTTCTATATAAAATCCTTTCTCAAAAATAATTCCGTAGGAATGCCTTTCATCGTGCAGTTTTGAACAAACGGTACAATAGTACATGCGAGCTCACCTCTTCTTATGAAAGTAATTCAAAACTCGTAATCCAAGCGTATAGGAAACAAAACCCTATATCCACCACCTCACCTTTGAAAACAGCATATCGTAAAATGTTGAGATGTGTGCAAGTCCATTGAGATCGTATTGAGAAAATGGCAACGATTGAGCGAAATGTGAATCCTTTTTTCATCATGGTCATGCACAAGTTTCAACACCAAGGAATAGATTATTCCAGAATTTCAATACTTCTCAATGGGATGTGAAACGTAATGAGCAAAGTACAATCAGCATTGGCATCTCCGGAAGTAGCCGGCAGTCAAGGCCGCGCCGCAGGCGCGGATTTCGGGAAGCAATCCAAGTTTCGTGAAATGGTGACCCATCGCAAGAAGGGTTGGAGACGCATCCTTTGGCTCATTTGGGCTCTAATGGGACCGGGCTTAATCGCCGCAATTGCTAATAATGATGCAGGCGGGGCGATCTCATACGCTGTAACCGGGGCGACATTTGGCATCGGGCTATTTGTTCCCTTGGTGCTCTGCCTTGCACCTCTAACGTTTACGATTCAGGAGATGAGCATGCGCCTTAGCGCCGTAACGCAAGAAGGATTTGCAAGATTGGCCCTGCGGCGTTATGGAAAGTTTTGGGGATATTATCACATCTCGACGCTTGCTTTCGAGAATCTGCTGATATTGATTACGGAATTCATCGGGATGACGGCGGGGCTCGTCCTTTTAGGCCTTCCTCTATGGCTTAGCTCTGTCCTATGTTTATTGCTCGTCGTTGGTTTTGTTCTCTTTACGGGGTATTGGACAAAGGAGCGGATTGCTCTATTTTTGGGTGTGCTCAACGTAATCTTTTTAGTGGCTGCCGGCATGACACACCCGAGTATGGCGGCCATCGGGCATGCCTTCGCAGCTTGGAATGTTCCGGCGGAATTGCAAGACGGGGTCATGTGGTTCGTGATCGCAACGGTCGGAAATGCTGTCGCCCCGTGGATGGTTTTTTTTCAAGGAAGCGGTACGGTGGATAAGGGAGTTACGGCAAAAGAACTGCGTTTGGGCCCAATGGACACCGCGTTAGGCATCGTGATTCAAGTCATTATCGCAGCAGGCATCATTATCGCCGGCGCGGCGCTTCATGGCCATGTACAAAATATCAATGACGCAGGCCCGGCTGATATGATCAGCGCATTTAATGACGTTGCGGGGCGTTGGCCGGCAATCCTCTTTGGTCTCGGCTTGTTCAATGCCGGCTTCTTGGCATCCATAACCGTTTCCTTATCGTCTTCCTGGAGTATTGCAGAATTGTTTGGCTGGTCGAAAAGTCTCAATGACAAGATATCCCAGGCGCCGAAATTTTATGCGGTGTATATCGGCAGTCTGGTTCTCGCAGCGATCGCCATTTTGATACCGAACTTGCCTTTAAATTACTTCTCTGTTATCGCACAAGTCATTGGGGGTATTCTGATGCTGCCTCTGCTTATTTTTATGCTTTTGATGACAAGCGATAAGAAGCTGATGGGGGAGTATAGAACCAAGAGGTTCGGTAAAATATGCGGGTGGGCGATGGTTACTCTGCTTGTCGGATTAACGTTAGCCTCTTTCTGGAATACGTTCTTCCAATAAAGGAAAAAGGGATATCGCGGATTTTTTGTTAATCGTACTTTTCATCTTCGATACGAAACTTTTTTTGAACAATAAGTTCAGCTTCAGTTTCAAAATTCAGATAGAGCGGCGCTGGGAGCAGCTCAGTTATCTCTTGTACCATTGGAAGATCCAAAAAGGCTTCAAACGTCTCAGGCTGCGGCTCTAAGCTGGAAGCCCATTCCCGGACGGCGTCGATGAATCGATAAAAGGAAGATTCAAATGCGTTCGCCGCTGCTTCCGAATCCTCGTGCTCCGCTAGTGCCATAGAGTTCCAGTTTTGCAAAGTTGTTTGCAAGGCTTGTTCAACTTCACGATTCATGCTTAATCCTCCTTCGATTCGGAATGTAGTGATTGCTGTATGAAAGACAGCATCGGCATAAAGTCAGGATCTTAAGGATAACAAGACAAGGAGTGCAGAATACTACAGGCGAGAGGAATAATACTACTATTTTGATATGTAAGTCAATAGATGATTAAAATCCCCACAACCGGATGTTGTGGGGAAATTTTCAAGTGAAACGATGATAGTTGATTTTCGTTAAATTTTACAGATGACGGCCTGTAATATAACGATTCTTCCAATAACCCGAGTTCATATCATAAATGGCAACGCCTCGGCTCGGTGAGTTTCCGACGAATTTACCGTTACCGAGATAGATACCGACGTGGTTGATTTTGCCCGGTGTATTCACGCTGAACATTACGAGATCACCCTTCTGCAGATGAGCTTTGTCCTTGACCGGCGTTCCAACGCGAGTCTGGGCGCTAGAGCCCCATGGAATGGAAATCCCGTTTTTGCTGAATACAAATTGGGTGAACGAGGAGCAATCAAATCTGAGGTGTTGCGGGTCTCTGGTGCCAAAGCTGTATTTCACTTTTCCCTGATAAGATAGTGCCGTTTTCACAATTTGATCTGCCTTTGAGCTGCTCACCGTTGCTGCATGCGCCGATGGTGCAGGGAGAATCAAGCTTGTCGAGGCCAGTAGGGAAAGGCTTAGAGCGATTCCAGCTAATGATTGGCTAAGGCGATTTTTCTTCATGTGCTTCATGTTGGATATCCTCCTTAGGATTCGTTCGTATAGTTGGTTGACCAGCTCGGCCAGTGAGCCTACTATACCACAGATTAGAATGGAGGGATTTACCAGATGAAAGTTTAAAACAAGCTGCACCTAGAAAAATCGTCTTATATTAGAAATTAATGAGAAAATGATAAGCAAAATATACTTGACAACTCCTCCTTGGGATGCTATTTGATTTTTTCATAGGGCAAAGCAGGTAATGGTTCACTGACTTCAATCCAGATCGGGGTAAAAAAAGCGTTTTTTTCTGTTACAATTTATATATATTTTTTTGCTAAATGTTATAGACTTTTGCCTTGTATAGGCCTACAATAAATCTCGGAGATACTGATAATCATTATCAACAATATCCAATTCTTACAGTTAGGATGATCTCGATGAAGTTAACGGATATTGCCCGAGATACCAAGGTAAAAATAATCGATTTGGCATCCGTGAACGAACTTGTCCTGCACAGGTTGAACGATTTTGGCATTATGGAAGGCTCCGTCGTCTCGCTTCGCAAAGTACTGCCGTTTGGCGGTCCGTGCATGATCGAAACGAAAGGGCAGTGGATTGCCATTCGGCGCAAAGAAGCGGTTTGTATACAGGTGGAAGCAGTATGATCACCGTTGCTCTTGCCGGGAACCCAAATACGGGTAAAACGTCGCTCTTTAACACGATGACAAGCTCTTACGAATACGTGGGCAACTGGGCGGGCGTAACGGTGGAAAAGAAGGTCGGCACGCTAACGAGTAAGAGAGGAAAAGTTATCGATTTGCCGGGTATCTACTCTCTTAGCCCGCTTTCCGAGGATGAGGGTGTGGCATCGCGTTACTTGCTGGAAGAGTCGCCGTCGATATTGCTGAACGTCGTAGACGCATCGCAATTGGAGCGTAACCTGCATTTGACCGTGCAGTTGCTTGAGTACGGTGTACCGGTCGTTATCGCGCTAAACATGATTGACGTGGCCGAAGCCCGCGGGCTTCACATCGATATACACGAGCTGGAGGAACAGCTGGGCGCGAAGGTCGTACCCGTGGTCGCCCGATCAGGCCGAGGCTGTAAGGAGCTGGAGCGGGAAATGACCGCAGAGATCCGGCAGAATGAATCGCGGCGATTCGATTACGGGCCGCTTCTGGAGAAAGCTATTTCTGAGCTGGAGGCGAAGATGCCGGTTCAGATGGAACCGAAGCGCTGGCTCGCGCTGCAGTTTCTGGAAGGCAACATACTTGTCCTGCAGCAGCTTCGCAAGTTCATTGATCCCGCTTGGCTTCAGTCATTCTATGACGGGATTGAGGGTGAAGTTAGACAGAGTACGGGCATGAGAGATACGCGCCAGTACATCCGATCACAGCGCGCGGTTATGATTGACGGATGGCTGCAACGCGCCGTTCGGGAAACGAAGAAGGATAGAAGGATGCTGTCAGAGCGGATCGACGACATCGTTACCAATAAGGTTCTCGGCATTCCCATTTTCCTTGCATTCATGTATTTGACGTTCAAGCTGACGTTCGATTGGATCGGCACTCCGTTATCCGATCAACTGGACGCTTTGCTCAACGGTCCGGTTAAGAACGGAATCGGTTCCTTGCTCGATACGTTCGGTGCCGCGGAGTTCATCAAGTCGGTCATTCTGGAAGGGATCATTGGCGGTGTGGGCGGGGTGCTGGTGTTCGTACCCCAAATTTTCATGCTGTTTCTCATCATATCCTTCATCGAGGACTCCGGCTATATGGCCCGCATTGCGGCCGTTATGGATCGGCTGATGGAAGGTGTCGGTCTGAACGGCAAGGCGTTCATCCCAATGATTATCGGCTTTGGCTGTAACGTTCCCGGCATTATGGCCGCAAGGACGATTGAGCAGCCCAAAGAGCGCTTGCTGACTATATTGCTCACCCCGCTTATGTCGTGCTCCGCGCGGCTGTCGGTCTACAGCTTGTTTGTCGGAACGTTTTTCAAAAGTAATCAGGCGCTTATCGTTTTATCGTTATACGTCTTGGGGGTCGTCGTAGCGCTCCTGCTGGCGAAGGTGTTTTCCTTGACGATCGCGAAGAGCGAACAATCCCTGTTCGTCATCGAATTGCCGCCGTATCGCATTCCGCAGTGGCGAACGCTGGTACGCAGCACATGGGAGAAGGGCAAAGGGTTCGTCCGAAAAGCGGGAACGTTCATTTTCGGCGGCTCGGTCGTCATATGGCTGCTCGGATACACCGGGCCTGGCGGCTGGAACGTGCCGATGAACGAAAGCTTCCTCCAGGCCATCGGTTCCATTGTGGCGCCGGTTCTTGCCCCGCTCGGTTTCGGCAATTGGCAAGCGGGTGCCGCGCTGCTCACAGGATTTCTGGCGAAGGAAGTCGTCGTCTCGACGATGGGTATCATTTATGCTGCTCCTGACGGTGGTCTTTCGGAAATGATCTCGCAGTTTTTTACCCCACTTCAGGCTTTTAGCTTTATGGTTTTTATCTTGCTTTATGTTCCATGTCTTGCGACCGTCGGAGTCATTCGAAAAGAAACGGGGTCGGCCCGCTGGACGTGGTTTTCCATAGGTTACGCGCTGGCCATAGCTTACGTGATCGCGCTAATTGTCTATAATGCCGGGAAGGTGCTTGGGTTTCATTAATTCGTTAGACGCGCTTGTTAAGGAGGAACGCATATGGTGTTCAGTGTCATGGCCGGGGTCGTTATTTTCGGGTATGCGGCTTGGTCGCTTGTCCGTTACGTGCGGAAGACGCGTCAAGGAAAATGTGCGGCATGCTCGTTGAACAAGACGTGCTTATCTGGATGTTCTGATGCAGCCGAGCACCGGACTCTTTAAGTCTTATAAATGCGAAGGTCTCGGCATCAAGCTGTGTCATAGTCTTCAAGCTTCGGTAGATTGTGCCGAGGCTTTTTTTTATTAACGCGTTATGGGCGGGCAAGCCCGCGAATGGGTATATCTTTTTCTGAAAATATAATAATTTTAGACCAAAATACCGATATAGCTAATAGAAGTGCTATTATTTTACAGATAAAAGGAGGGGGCCTGTATGAAGATTTCAAAACATGGCAAAAAAACAAAAGTGCTTGTCAGTCTGCTCGTTAGTTTACATGTGTTTGCGTATTCGAGTATTTCCTTCGCTGCGACCAACGATCTTCATGATATGGATACCGGGATCGCAAGCCTAAATTATGACCGTAATGAAGTTTTAGCTGTAAAAGGCGATCAAATCAGCAGCTTTGTTCCCAAAGAAGGTCTCCAAACCAATGGTAAATTTATCGTAGTTGAACGTGAGAAAAAATCACTCGCAACCTCGCCGGTAGATATATCCATTATTGATTCGATGACGAGCCGCACTTATCCAGGCGCAATACAGCTTGCCAATCGGGCTTTTTCGGATAATCAGCCTGACCTGATTATGAGCCCAAGAAAACCTTTGAATATCAGTATTGATCTACCTGGGTTGAAGAGTGAAAATACAATTACGGTTCAAAAACCGACGTACAGCAGCGTTTCCGGTGCCGTCGATCAGTTGGTGTCGACTTGGGTTGCGAAGTATTCGGGCACTCATACATTGCCTGCAAGGTTACAATATGCAGAGTCTATGGTTTATAGCAAACATCAAATTGCCAGCGCGCTTAATGTGAACGCTCAAGTGCTTAACAATACGCTCGGAATCGATTTTAATGCGGTCGCAAGCGGCGAGAAAAAAGTGATGGTCGCTGCGTACAAGCAAATTTTTTATACCGTAAGCGCGGCTCTTCCTAACAATCCATCGGACCTTTTTGATAATAGTGTGACGTTTGCCGAATTGGCCCGTAAAGGGGTAAGTAAAGAGGCTCCGCCGCTCATGGTATCCAACGTAGCTTATGGCAGAACGATATACGTGAAATTGGAGACAACCTCGAAGAGCAGTGATGTACAAGCTGCTTTTAAAGCATTGCTTCAGAATGCCGGCGTCCAAGCTAGCGGACAGTATAAAGATATTTATGAAAACAGTTCGTTTACTGCCGTTGTATTAGGCGGCGATGCACAGACGCATAACCAGATCGTCACGAAAGACTTCAATGTCATCCAAAATATCATTAAGGACAATGCCCAATTTAGCACGAAGAATCCGGCGTACCCGATTTCCTATACAAGCGTCTTTTTGAAAGATAATTCAGTTGCCGCTGTTCGCAACAACACGGAATATATCGAGACGAAAACGACGGAGTTCACTAAAGGTAAAATAACGCTTGATCATCGAGGCGCCTATGTAGCTCAATTTGAAGTGTCTTGGGACGAATTTACATTTGATGCCAATGGCCAAGAACTCATTACTCATAAAACTTGGGAAGGAAGCGGTCGAGATAAGACAGCGCATTTCTCGACAGAGATCCCGCTCCCGCCTAATTCCAAGAACATCAAAATTTTCGCAAAAGAATGCACAGGTCTTGCTTGGGACTGGTGGAGAACCATCATAGACGAAACGAACGTTCCGTTATCCGGCAATATCAAAGTTTCGATTGGCGGAACAACGTTATACCCGACAGCCGCTATTAGTCACTAGTATTTCTGAAAATCTTCCCAATTATTTGGGGGGATTTTTTTTGTCTAACAATGCTTCGTACTTCTCCATATCGCCCTGAAGGGGCACATAATTGCAATAATGAGTATCGTCTCTGCCGTTAACCCGAAAAAAAGATACGAGTTTGTAACGAATCGTCGTCTCAATCGGTTGATGATAAAATTCAAAAATCATTTCCGCTTTTTGTTGGACATGATAATCGTTCCACCACTGCTTAAAGTGTGCGCTATTCGCAATCAACTCATCTCTAAACTGGCCGAACCACGGATCGTGCATATGCAAATCATGATTCCCTCGAAATACACCTACTGCGTACTTGGCTGCGTCTTCCCAGTTCGTTACTCTCTGTTTCAGCTCGTCATTCATGAAAATGAGCCATAATATATTTTTCCCATTCGTCGCTGATTCCAAAGGGTAAATTAGATTGCCTATTGCATTATGAAGCAGCACGTTCATTTTGGCATCGACCACAAAGGCAGGGAATCGCGAGGAATGAATCACGGCTTCCAGCTCTGCAGTTAGCAGTTGTTCCTCAGGAAGGGGAAGGGGAGAGCTCGAAAAACCACCCAAAGTGAGTAAGTGAACCATTTCATCCTTATTTAACTGGAGCACATTTCCAATGCTGGCAAGCACTCCTTTGGAGACGTTGATTTCTCTTCCTTGCTCCAGCCAGGTATACCAAGTGATGCTGACGCCGGCCAAATAGGCGACTTCTTCCCGGCGAAGGCCGGTTGTTCTTCTAAGTCCGCTACCGACAGCTATATTCAGGTCCCGAGGGGAAACTTCAGCTCGCTTGGCCTTTAGGAAATTTCCTAGTGTTTTCATATTTTTTCCGCCAGACAACGCTTGATCAACTCCTTTTCCAGTTGCGATCGAAAATCCTGCAGCCTGGATTTATAGCTCAAGTTTACTCTTATCGCGTTCCGAATGCCACAAAGAAGATGAACGCTTATCTCCCTGGTAGTAGCAATACCAGTAACAGCAAAAACTGTTTGCCTCTGCGAAAGCTAGCTACAATGAAATCATACCGATCAAGGAGGTCATTTTCATGAAATCTATCATTCTTCAACAAGCTGGTGGTTTAGAAGCTTTACGCGTACAGGAGTACCCGGATATAAAACCGATGCCTGACATGATTACGATTGATGTTGCCTATGCCGGCGTTGGATATGTGGATGTGCTGCTGCGCCGGGGAGATTTTGGTCCAATCGTACCTTTTCCTATAACTCCCGGTTTGGAGGTCTCGGGGTATGTACGTGAAATCGGTGAGGGCGTTGAGGGGTTTTACATCGGTCAGCCGGTGGCGGCTATGACGTTGTCGACTTTTGGCGGCTACGCTTCCATCGTGCAGTCCAGGCCCGAATTTACGATTCCGCTGGATCAGGCAGGAGCAGAAATGGATATGGCTACGGCAGCCGCGGTACTTGTGAATTTAACAACCGCTTATATAGCCTGCAAACAAGTAGCCAAAGTTCAACCTGGCGATCAGGTACTTATCCATGGAGCGGTTGGCGGGCTTGGTAGTTATTTGGGTCAAGTTGCCAAATGGCTGGGGGCGGGGAGCGTATTTGGAACGGTCGGTCATCCGGATAAGATCCGGCATGCGGCAAAATTTGGTTATGATGAGTTGTTTGTCAGGTCCGATTTCGTCAACCAAATCCAGCAAGTAACGAAGGAGCAGGGCGTTCACGTTGTGTTTGATCCGGTTGGCGGGGAAATGCGTAAACAAAGCCTGGATGTGCTTCGTCCCTTTGGTCAATTAGTCATTGTCGGAAATGCAAGCGGGCAAGCGGATGTAGCGCAATCTTCCAATGAGTTATGGATTCGTAATAAAACCGTGGCAGGCTTTGCGCTGGGGGAATACAGCCGGTTTGCTCCTGATGAAGTCGGTAAGGCAGCGAGAGAAAGCTTGCAATTAATCGCCAAACACGGGATTCATACGGAAATTTCCGGTATCTACCCGTTGGAAAAAGCTTCAGAAGCGCACGCTCTGTTAGAGGCCGGGAATACTATCGGAAAATTGCTACTCCAAATGTAATTCATACACTCGTCGATTTTCTAACCTCGACATTGCATCCGCTGTATGCGGCAGCCGGCCAGAACGATCGGCTGCCGTTTCCACGTTAGATTTAATTATTTTGGTTTTTTACTCCCCACTCACATAACTGTTCCAAAACCGGTAATAGAGTTTCCGCTTTATGTGTGAGACTGTATTCAACTTTAGGGGGGACTTGCGGATACTCTTTCCGTTTCACCAGACCATCCGCTTCGAGTTCTTTTAGTTGTGAACTCAATGTTTTAAAAGTAATGGTTCCTATTTGTCTTTTCAGATCATTAAAACGAACCGGTTGGTTTTCTGCCAGGAGGTAAATAATCACCATTTTCCATTTACCGCCAATCACTGAAATTGTATAACCAAAAGGCGTATCTTGAATATGTTTAACTTTACCTATATATTCAGCCATACTCATGTTTACCACTATCCTTTCGGGTAGTACCTATCAATAAAGTGCGTACTACTTTTTTATTTGTGCTCAGTTTATACTAGCCTTACTTTGAAGTAAAGGAGAGCTTTTGGAGCCAAACTGCTTGCTTGGCTGGCTCCGGACAACGATCAACCCCTTATTAAAGTTCCAGTTCAAGCTTATGATGGAACTCCGCTTGAAAACGAGAACGGTATGAATGGGAGAAAACAGCTGCTTGAACAATTAGAGGCTGCTCAGCATATCATTCATGCTCATAAGCCAGATCGCATTGTAATGTTTGGTGGTGACTGCTTAGTCGAGCAAGCCCCATTTGCCTATTTAAACGAACGATACGGCGGGGAATTAGGTTTAATTTGGATCGATGCTCACGAAGCTCCTACAGAACAAGATTCAGAAATCATTCAAAGACTAGGTATTAAAACAGCTGGAACGAAAGAGTTAATGAACAGTACGGAATCTTTAAAAGAGTGGATTAAAGAAAGTGGGATTAAGCACCTAGCTATTCACCTTGATTTGGATGTCCTTGACCCAAAGGTATTCCGTTCTTTATTATTCGCCAATCCTGAAGCACCTTATAATTTTTCTGCTGCGGGAACCATGCAAATGCCTCAACTACTTCATCTGATTAAACAATTATCTGAAGAAACAGATGTGGTTGGATTAGGTATAACGGAGCATTTGCCGTGGGATTCGATTCACTTGAAGAATCTCCTTGGGGAGATACCTATTTTAAATAATTAAGGTCATAAACAGAATTATAGGTGAATTTAAAATACACTCACGTATTGTGGGTGTATTTTTGCGCTATCAACGCATCGCTCAGACATAGTTATGGAGGGGCTGTAATAACAGGTGTTGCCGAAAAGGCTATTGAACGATTACAACCGGTGCCCCAAATGGAACTACATTTACTGCGGTGTCCATTTACTTCCATATTTGATCAAGCGAGGTTTTGAACAAATAACTCTGCTCTTGACTTTATACCTGACTAGAGAGTGTATAATCATATCGAAATAAAAGGAGAGAAGGTGAGGCATTGTTTAAAATCAGCGAATTTTCCAGGCTAAGCCGAATTCCGCTGCAAACCCTGCGCTATTACGATCAGCTCGGAATCCTAAAGCCGGCCAAAACCGATGAATCTACAGGGTATCGGTACTACTCCGCGGAACAGCTGCTGGAGATTAATCGAATCGTCATTTTTAAAGAATTGGGTTTTACGCTGCAGCAAATCACGCATCTTCTTCATGAAGATATATCGGCTGAGCAGATTCGCGGTATGCTTAGACTTAAAGAAAATGAAATCGAGCGGCAACTTAATATCGAACGGTCCAAGCTTGCCCGGGTTAAGGAACGAATGCAGCTTGTAGAGCGCGAAGGAAGGATGGATAAAGAACAGGAGGTTGTCATGAAGCGCGTCGAAACCATGCACATGATCACTTATGCCTCCATGGGTACGGTTGACGATATCCCAGATCTCTTCGAGATCTTCGATGGACTCCTCGATAGTCGCTCTAAATCTTCCTTATCTGGTCCTCAGATGGTGTTATGGGACGTACCCGGCAGCGCGGTTCATGCCTTTGAGCTCGAGGTCGGTTATGCCGTGAAATCGGATGCTCCCAAGTTGCCCGAGCATCTCAATCTCCGTCTCCTGCCCTCGGAGACAGTAGCCACGCTGCTGTTTCGTTCGGATTCGGCGTTTTCGGAGACGGCATGCTTGGACCTGGCTGCATGGATCGAGCGTAACGGTTACCGCATTCGAAGCGACCAGCCCGGAAGGGAAATCTACGTGCCCCTTTCGGGGGAACCGGGTATTTGCCTTATCGAAATCCAAATTCCGATTGAAGTTGAAGAGGATCATCTATGAATAATAAATGGGTCGTATATTTGCTTGCCCTGTCCGTGTTTCTAATCGGGACCATTGAATACATTATAAGCGGAATTCTCCATATGGTAGCAGCGGATCTTGATATTACGACATCTTCTGCAGGAATGCTCGTCACGGCGTTCGCCCTGTCCGCGGCGATCGGAGCCCCCGTAGTGATTGCGGCAACTATCCAGGTGGACCGTAAAAAAATACTGCTGGGCATGCTCGGTATTTTTATTCTGAGCTGCTTCTTGGCCTATTCCAGCCCTTCGTTTGAGATGATGCTGGTGGCACGAGTAATCCAGGGTCTCAGTGGAGGCGCTGCTACTGTTATTGCAATGGCTGTGGCTACACGTTTGGTCGAAGTACAGCATCGAGGCCGGGCCATCGGCACAATTTTGATGGGGTTAAGCAGTTCTCTTGTTCTCGGCGTGCCTGTCGGCACGTTTTTAAGCGAAGCCGTTGGCTGGAGAACGTTATTTATCCTCATAGGGCTGCTAACGTTGATTCCGCTGCTGGCCGTCTTCGCCAGAGTCCCGTCCATTATCGAGCAGAAGGCCATTACGATCAAAATGCAGTTGTCGATTTTGAAGAACAAAAAGATCGTTCTGGCGCTTGCCGTTACATTGTTCTATATCGGGGGATACTCTACGCTGTTTACTTACATGGCACCATTCTTGCAGGCGAATGCCGAACTGTCGGCTGCTGTGCTTTCCGGCATTCTGCTGCTCTTTGGCCTTTGTAGTTTTGCAGGCTCAAAATTGGGAGGAGTAATTGCGGATACGAGAGGGCCGAAGTTCGCAATCTATGCCGGTCTTTCCCTTCAAGCCGGAATGCTGCTGCTGCTGACTTGGGCAAATGGCTTGATTTATGCACTCATCCCGCTGATCATGATATGGATGGTGGCCACATGGATGACCTCCCCGGCACAACAGTTGTATTTGGTTTCTCTGGTCCCTCGCTCGCCGGATATTCCTTTAAGCGTCAATACTTCGTTTATCCAATTCGGTTTTGCTTTCGGATCGGCAATCGGGGGGCAGGTGATCAATAGTTTCTCCATAGACAATCTCGGTTGGGCCGGATTCGTCGTGGTCTTGCTGGCGTTCCTGATAGCTGTCCGTCTATTCGCTTACAATAATAAATCAGGACATGAAACGGTATATGAAGACTATGAAAAACCAAACGTCTGTACCGATTAAGTCTTATATTCGAAATAGAATTAACGAGATAGTTTTTTTCGCTTCAGGACGCGTAGTGGCCAGTACATGCATGGCGTCTCCGACGATCAGTTCTTTCACCATAGATTCCCTCTTCTCCCTTAATATTCTAGCATACTATAAACCCGGTCGAGTGGAAAGGCTTGTCTCAATCGTTCAACATCGGATGACGGTAAGCGTTACCTCCGTCTGCCAATTTGACAAGCCTATGGATGCCTTCTCTCAATAACTGCTCATTCAGATAAGAATAGCTGAGGCGTATCCATGATTTGTACTCCTTGAGCGGATCGCAAATCGCTCCGGGCACAAAAGTGATAGATTGCTTGATGCATGTACTGAGCAAACGTTCAATCTCCACCGTTTCCGGCAGCTTCACCCATAAGTTGAATCCGCCTGCAGGGGAGTTCCACTGCCAGTCAGTAGCGGACAATTCCTGTTCTACGATATCCTTGCGGACCGCAAGTGCAATGCGAAGCTTCTCCATATGCTGCTGCAGCCGCTCGGAGAAAAAATAATGCAGAAAAATTTTTTGATTCACCAAGGGCGTCCCGCTGTCCGACAACAATTTGGCTTTTATCAGGTAGTTCATGATGGAAGAACGGCATGCAACGATGGCGATGCCGAGGCCGGGAGCGATATATTTGCTGAAGCTGCGAAGATAAATGACCCATCCTGCCGTATCGTAAGCAAAAAGAGGCAGTGGAGGCTCTTTGCCAAAATAAATGTCGCGATAAGGATCGTCCTCTAGTAGCAGACATTGATACCGCTCGGCAAGCTCAACGAGCCTTTTCCTTTGTTCGGCGGGTACGATATAGCCTGTTGGACTTTGAAAGGTGGGATTTAGATAAAACAGTCGCGGCTTGTAGGCTTGCATCAGCTTTTCCACCTGCTCCAGATCGTAGCCGTACGGGTGGATCTCGACCGGAACGATAGCTGCGCCTTGTCTTCTGAAAATGTCAATCGCCGTGCTGTAGGTAGGACGCTCCAACATAACGGCATCTCTCGGCTTGACCAGCGCTCTGGCCACCAAATCCATGGCCTCCTGCGAGCCGCAAGTGATCAGCAATTCGTCTGCAGACAAGTGAAACCGGTGGCAATCGGTAAAGTAACGGCACAACGCGTCCCGCAGCTCCTGATCTCCCTGCACGGTAAAGTAGGTGCCAAGCATTTTCGGATACAAATCGAACACTTGCTTCACATATTCAGAAAAATAAAGATTAGGGAGCAGGTTCGGGTCGAGCAGCGATTTTGACAGTACATATTCGGCTTGTACCTGATGGATTTCGGAAAGATGGCTTTCATGCACATAAGCAGAAATGATCGGATTATGCAGCGAATCAACAGGAAGACTGTGGTCCGGTCTCACATAATAGCCGGATTTGTCCTTCACTTCAACGATCCGATTCTCCTTCAGCAGCTGATAGGCTTTAAAGACCGTCAGTCGATGTACATTGAATTCCGTTGCCAGCGAGCGGATGGAGGGAAGCTTGTCATGCGGCTTCCATTCTCCGCGACGGATCCGATCCAGAATATAATCATAGATTTGTTCAAACAGTTTGCCTGCATGTCCGCTTGAAACAACTGTTTTTTTCATAGGTTTTGCCCCCAGGCCCATTATCCCGCAAATTAAGTACTTACGCGTGTGCCTCTATTATACAGGAAACTCCTGCCTTCTGTTCTAGTCCTTTCAATCTGTTCTGTTCACCCTCGTTTATGATGGAAAAAAAGGGGGGGCTGATCAAGTCCGTCGGAAAATCCGCGTAGCTCATGAAAGAAGGTTCTAAGAATGAACAGAAACACTTTATTAGTGGGTATCACCTATTGTTTGATTCCTGTGCTGGCTTGGGGAGGCATGTTTCCCGTCATGCAAGTTGCCTTGAAGGTTCTCGATCCGTTCTATTTCACAACGATTCGCTACATATGGGCTGGCCTCATTCTTATGGGAATGTTGATCGTTTTCGAAGGGAAGAGCGCTCTTCGATTGGAGGGGAAATCGTGGAAGCTACTATTTTTTGGCGCTGCAGGGTTTTCGGGCTTCGGCTTCCTTACCTTTGTCGGACAACAGCTCAGCGGACCGTCAGGCGCAATCATTGCCTCCGTTATCATGGCGTTAATGCCACTAATGACGACGTGCGTAAATTGGGCTTTGAATAAAAGTAAGCCCAAGCTGTCTACTTTTATTTCAATTTTCATTGCGTTTTTAGGCGCACTGTTGGTCATTACGAATGGAGATCCCTCCTTAATCGTTCAAGCCAAAGAACACATTGGCGCCAGTCTGCTGATTATGCTCGGTGCTCTATGCTGGGTCGTTTATACGATGGGTGCTAGTCAATTTGCAGGCTGGTCGCCACTTCGCTACACCGCTTTGACAACATGCTTCGGATCCTTGATGAATATTTTAATCGTGCTGTTGGCAACGGTTTTCGGAGCCTTGACGATGCCAAGCGCGGAGAGGATTGGAAGCGCAGGGTCGGAACTGCTGTATATGATTCTGATCGCAGGCGTACTTGCCGTGTTCACATGGAACGTCGGCAATAAAATTTTGAAGCCGGAGAACGGTATGCTATTTATGAACATCGTCCCTGTTACGACAGTCACGATCAGTGCCCTCCAGGGCGTTGAAGTCGGTAGGTTGCAGTTGGCAGGGACTCTCATCGTGATCGTCGCGCTGGTGATGAATAATTTGATTCAAAGACAGAGGAAAGAAGCAGGTGAATATGCGAAATGACCATTCTTGAGTATTATCGGAAAGTGCTGAACGGAGAATTGGAGCAATCCCCCGTTGAGCGCCTTATGGGACTGAAATTAATTAGCATAGAAGAGGGCGAGGCCACGTATGAAATGCAGGCTTCGGAACAACACGCGAATCCGCAAGGCACATGCAACGGCGGCATCATCGGCATTCTTGCCGACATGGCCATGGGTCTTGCCTACGGCTCTACCTTGCAACAGGGCGAAACCTTCACCACGATCGAGATGAAAGTAAACTTTTTTAGACCTGTGTGGAACGCCAAAATAATAGCCTATGCTACGCTGTACAAGTGTGGACAGACTATCGGGTTCGTCCAATGCAATATTACAGATGAGAACGGTAAACTCGTCGCTCATGCCTCAAGCACTTGTATGACATTAAGGGGCGATAAAGCGCAAGGCAGGTAGTTCTACAAGAGCTGCCAAGGAGTGCTCCGGTATGAATGTGCTTACCAGGGCCTATACCGGCTGATATTCCTGATTCTGATAGGTAGGAAGAATATCGCGGTCAGGGGCGTATTTCGGAAACCGGACAGTAATTCATTAAGGTTGAAAGAGCTACTCTAACGCTGAGTGGCTCTTTTCTGTATTATCATCAATCTTAAAAAACGTCACAGCTTGTGCAGCGACAGATTTTGCGCAAGACGGGCTTCCTTCGAACATTGAGCCAAAATCTTTCGTATTCCTCGATTGGTATATTAATGATGTTGGCAAGACACCAAATGGTGTCCGATAGAGAGTTAGTCATTCGGAAAGTTTGGAATCTGAATAAGTTTCGCTGGAAATGATTATGAGGAGACGGTGAAATTAACGGTTGTCCCTTGGCAAAAGATACCGCTTCATGAATTAACGGCACAGTTTCAAATGGGCCGGACAGCGGTTTCCAAGCATAGGTTAACCTTCATCTCGATCAAACCGGATTCTCAAATGCTCAAGGAGTCGAAGGAGCTAGATATGGCTGGAGCAAATGGTGCGGCGAGCTTGAAAAGGTGTTGGAGCAATAACCTCATTCGGTACTAAAATATCTCATCCTGCTTGACCCGAATCAACATAAACCGGCTGCATGTAGTTTGCAGCCGGTTTATGTTTATAATTACGGATACAGACAAAAGCGATCGCAGCATCTCCCTGGTTAGAACAATAACAGGTGCAAGTTCGGGCTGTCCGACTTGCTATCCACGATAAATGGTACAATGTGAATATAAGTAGAAATTACACGATCGGAAGGATGTTAATTATGAGCGAATCTAATCAGGAGTATATCGTCATCTCGGGTGCGAGGGAAAACAATCTCAAGAACGTATCCTTGCGCATTCCCAAACGGAAAATTACGATTTTCACCGGGGTATCCGGTTCCGGCAAATCGTCGATCGTTTTCGATACCATCGCCACCGAATCCCAGCGTCTGCTTAACGAAAACTTCAGCATGTTCGTCCGCAACTTTCTGCCGCGTTTTCCGCAACCGGATGCAGACGCGATCGAGAACCTGAGCATGGCTGTTATTGTGGATCAGAAGCGGCTGGGCGGCGGTTCCCATTCCACGATGGGCACCATTACCGATATTTCTCCCATTCTTCGTCTTCTCTTTTCCCGAGTGGGCCAGCCCTATGTTGGACAAGCGCACATGTTCTCGTTTAACGATCCGCAGGGCATGTGTTCCGAGTGCAATGGGATCGGTCGCAGCCTGCGCATCGATATGAGCAAGGCGCTGGACAAGACAAAGTCGTTGAATGAAGGGGCAATCATGCTGCCGGGCTATACGGTGAACAGCTTTGATTGGGCGATGATCGTGCAGTCGGGGTCCTACGATCCCGACAAGAAGCTGAGCGATTATTCGGAGGAGGAGCTGGAGCAACTGCTGTACGGCAAGGCGAGGAAGGTGGCGACGCAGTTCGGCGGGAAGACAGTGAACATTACGGTGGAAGGCTGCATCGAGAAGTTCACCAACAAGTATATCAAGCGGGATTTGAAAACGATGTCTGAGCGCACACAACAAGCTGTTGCGCCGTACATCACCGAGGGTACCTGTTCCAGCTGCCACGGCGCGAGACTCAGTCAGGCCGCGCTCAATTGCAGAATCAATGGACACAACATTGCGGAGCTGTCCTCCATGGAAGTCGGACAACTCATCCGCGTCATTCGGGAGATTGACGATCCTGTCGCCGCGCCGATCGTCAAGTCGCTGACGGAGCGGCTGCAGCATCTGGTGGATATCGGACTTGACTACTTGACGCTGGATCGCGAGACGGATACATTGTCCGGCGGCGAGTCGCAGCGCGTCAAGATGGTGAAGCACCTGAGCGGCAGTCTGGTGGATGTGACTTACATCTTCGATGAGCCGAGCGTTGGCTTGCATCCCCGTGATGTACACCGGTTAAACGGGTTGCTTCAGAAGCTGCGCGACAAGGGCAATACCGTCATTGTCGTCGAGCATGATCCCGATGTGATCAAGGTGGCGGATCATATCGTCGACGTCGGGCCTCACGCCGGCAGCCGCGGTGGTACCATCGTGTATGAGGGAAGTTTCCAGGGCCTGCTGGAGGCAGGTACGCTGACAGGCACCCATATGAAGCGGCCGCTCCAGCTGAAGCACGATTACAGGCAGCCATCCGGCAAGCTGCCCATCAATAATGCCACACTGCACAACCTGCGGAACGTGAGTGTAGATATTCCAACCGGAGTGCTGACAGTAGTTACGGGTGTCGCCGGCTCGGGCAAGAGTACGCTGATTAACGAAGTATTCCTCAGCCAACATCCGGATGCGATCGTCATCGACCAATCGGCGGTAGGCGTGTCAACACGCTCGAATCCGGCGACCTACACGAGCATTATGGATGATGTCCGCAAGGCGTTTGCTTCCGCAAACAAGGTGAACCAAGGCTTATTCAGCTTCAACTCCAAGGGCGCTTGTGAGAACTGCCAAGGGCTGGGTGTTGTGTATACAGACCTTGCATTCCTCGACAGCGTGAAGCTGCCATGCGAAGTATGCGGAGGCAGACGGTTCAAGGAAGAGGTGCTCGCGTACAAGCTGAACGGCAAGTCAATTGCAGAAGTGCTGGAGATGACAGTGGAGCAGGCATTGGATTTTTTCCAGCTAAAAGAGGTTGTGCGCAAGCTCCAGGCGATGAGGGATGTGGGGCTGAACTATATCACACTCGGCCAGCCGCTCAGCACGCTCTCGGGCGGGGAATGCCAGCGCATCAAGCTGGCAAGTGAGCTGCATAAAAAGGGCAGCATCTACGTGATGGACGAGCCGACGACCGGCCTGCACATGTCAGATATCGGTCACCTTCTGGAGATCATGAACCGCCTCGTGGATGCCGGCAATACGGTGATCGTCATTGAGCACAACCTCGATGTGATCAGTCAAGCGGATTGGATCATCGATATGGGACCGGACGGAGGCAGCAAGGGCGGCCAGGTGGTGTTCGAGGGCACTCCGGCGCAGATCATCCATGCGGAGCAGTCGATCACGGGAAAATACTTGGTGTAATGCATCCTGTCTACTTTAACCTGGGCTGCCAGCATAATCGGCAGCCTTTCGTTTAAGTAACGGGGAAAACACAAACCGCATTCGCTCCGCAACATTATGCCTCCCGCACTAAGGCTGAATAGGACATGGACGTCTAATGTATAAAGTTGCATACTTTAGTTTTCTATGGTAGTATCCATGTTAATTCTAACGAAAGTAGGCGATTTTAATGACAGTCTGCTCATTCCAACTAACCACTATATCAGAGACACGGAAGGTATAATATCGGTTATTCCTTTATTACAAATCTTCCGTGTCTTACCAAACGGAGGAAAAAACAAATGTTCAGCTACTATAGTAATCTGTGTACGGAAGTTTATGATCTTAACAAACCTGTGGGGCACTCGATCGGTGGCGATATCGAGTATTACCTCGATAGGCTGAAGTCTTGCCGGGGTCGAATTCTGGAAGCGGCCGTAGGCTCCGGTCGCATGCTCATTCCGCTTCTCGAGGCAGGATTCATTGTAGACGGGATTGATTATTCCCCGGAAATGTTGGCTTCTTGCCGTAAACGCTGCGAAGAGCGAAACTTAAAGCCGGTTTTGTATGAAGGAGAATTGCAAAATTTTTCGTTGCCTCATAAATACGAGGCCATCATTATTCCAACCGGGTCTTTCTGTTTGATTGAGAATCGTAAAGACTCGATCAGCGCCCTGCAATGTTTTTATGAGCATCTGGTTCCTGGAGGACGGGTAATTATTGACCTAATTTTGCCCGAAAGCCTGGAGGTTGGAAAGGTCTCTACGTCAACCTTTACTTTGCCTTCAGAAGATGTCATTACAGTAGAAAATAAGCTTGTAGAATTTAACATGCTTCATCATTATACGGTTTCTTACCTAAAATATGAGAAGTGGCGCAAAGGAAAGCTCATTGAATCCGAGCTGCAGCGTTTTGCACTGCGCTGGTACGGTATTGAGGAATTCAAGCTTGTATTACAAAACATCGGATTCTCAGATATTGTATGCTCCACCGATTATGTGTACAGTAAGCAACCGACAAACGGGAATCAGATATTTACTTTCGAAGCTGTACGAAAATAATTATGACGATGGGCAGAAGTACGGTTGCTGGACTGTAACCGGCCAAGGGATGTACGTCCCCCATCCCAGCTGAAAAACATCATCGACTCATTTATGTAAAGGAAGAGAGAGTGAAAATGTGAGGATTAGAGTAGCAAATGAATCAGATTACGCTGAATTAAGAAATATATACTTGGAATCACGTCGCAAAAATTTTCATTGGGTGGATATAGAAGAAATGACTTTGGAAGATTTTGACAATGATACTGTGGACGAGTATATCATTTTGGCGGAGGAGGATAATCATATTCTCGGATTCGCTTCATTGTACTTGCCAGATAACTTTATTCATAATTTATTTGTTCATCCCGATTTCTTTGGCAAGGGTGTTGGCGGTCTGCTGCTTGACGCCTCCATAGAAAAAATGAATAAACCATTAAGATTGAAGTGTGTATCTGAAAATCAAAAAGCGATGAAATTTTATGAGAATAAAGGTTGGAAAAAAGTCGTTGAAGAAGGTCATTCTGGAGAAAAATATTGGGTAATGATATATGAATAAAATCTGAGCTATGGGCGGGTTCCGAGCCTCGCTTTGATGAAATTATTTCGACTGATCCCCATTCTAAACGGCTCGACGAGAAATATATTGTTGACCGACAATTTAATGAATAGCTTATCACATCGCCGGCTAAGGTGATGTTTTTTTTTATTTTTTTCCGGCTACAAGTAAGCACGCCGATCAAAGGACAAGCTGGCGATTCGGGCGGTGGTCTAACTTAGGGAATGCGCAGCTTAATGTGAAATATGGATTGCTTCAATTCTATAATTATGGACATTTATATTCATTCCAATGGCTGATAAACTTACATAATACTTCAATACTATAGGAGTGATGAAAATGGATAGGGTACGTTACAAGATAAGAGAAGTGATGGACAAGAGCAAGATTGAGACATTTCTGCAGCAAGCTCGAATTGGACATCTCGGAATGGTCGATGGTCATCTGCCGTATGTTGTTCCGCTCAATTTTGTTTGGACAAATGGAAAGCTTTATTTCCATGGAGCCACCGGTGGAAGACGAAATCAGGTTATGGCTGCGAATCCGGAGGTCTGTTTTACGGTTTGTGAAGAATATGGAACTATTACTAATCCGGTGCCGGCCAAGACGGACACAGCGTATATGAGTGTAATGATTTTTGGCAAGGCACAGCCTATCGTCGATCTGGATGAAGCTACGCACATGTTGCAAGAAATGATTTATAAGTATGTGCCTGGTTACTATAATCGGCCGTTACCCCAGCAGCACGTAGATAAATACCGATCGGCAGTATTCGGTGGTCCGGTTCAGGTGTACCGGATTGATCCACAGCATATCACTGCGAAAGAAAATCCGATTGAAGAAGAAAAAATGTTCAAACCAGGAAAAACCGTTTAAGCTGCTTTGGTTTATAAAATGAATGCTGCCGTACCTTGTGCGGCAGCATTTGCATTATTCCCTCAATTGTGGAAGAAGCTCCGGCCGACGTTACCCGCCGGACGGACAGTTATTACTGGAACGAAAATGCGCGTCAGGACGATTAGGGGAGAGGCAGGAGAAAGGATATGAACACAACATCATCTTTGCTGCGCGGTCGCGATTTGATATCGCCGGCCATAGCCGCTTTAATATCCGTCATTGTCAACTACGGGGGCACCTTTATTCTCGTGTTTCAGGCAGCAAAAGTCGCGGGTTTAAGTCCCGAAATGACCGCTTCATGGATTTGGTCGATCTCCATTGGAGTGGGTGTGACCGGGGTATGGCTAAGTTTTCGATACCGGGAACCGATTATTACAGCTTGGTCAACACCAGGCGTGGCTTTTCTCGTTTCGGCATTAGCGGTAACCCCTTATCCGGAAGCCATTGGTGCTTATATGATCTCTGCAGCAGGATTTGTTGTTTTAGGATTATCGGGCATGTTTGAACGTTTCGTCCGGCTTATTCCTCCAGGCATCGCTTCCGGATTGCTAGCAGGCATTTTACTGCAGTTTGGCATTTCAGCCTTTGGAGGAGCGAAAGTTGACCCATTGCTTGTCGTTGTACTGTTTGCCGCTTATGTCGTGCTAAGACGGTTTACATCCCGTTATGCGATTGTTGGCATACTGGCAATCGGATTGATTTATTTGATTTGTATGGGGAAAGCGGATTTCAGTACGATCCAATTGGCTATTGCATCACCGGTATTTGTCGTTCCGGAGTTTTCATTACATGCTTTATTGGGCATTGCCTTACCGTTGTTTATTATTACCTTGACGGGACAATACATGCCTGGAATGCTCGTATTGCGGAATGACGGGTTCAAGACGAGCGCGAATCCGATTTTGGCCATAACGGGTTTGGGTTCGCTTCTTGCAGCACCATTCGGCTCGCATGCTTTTAATGTAGCAGCCATTACAGCAGCGATTTGCACAGGAAAAGACGCGCATGAGGATTCGGCAAAACGGTATATTGCAGGCATTGCCTGTGGCATGTTCTACATTGTTGTCGGCATTTTTGGCGTGACGTTGGCTGCTCTGTTTTTAATTCTTCCCGCTACCTTTATCGCAACGTTAGCGGGATTGGCATTGCTTGGCACAATTGGCGGAAGTCTTGCCAACGCTTTAACAGATCCCAAGGGACGTGAGACCGCATTGATTACGTTTTTAGCAACGGCCGCGAATGTAACTTTGCTTGGCGTCGGCGGCGCATTCTGGGGACTTGTTGCGGGTTTGGCAGCGCATTTATTGATTCATGGGAAATTTCGGCGTGAAAAATGGAATACAGGTAACACGAATGGACTGTAAGAAAGAGCAAATTCTGGCGGGGATGCTTGTATTATAAAAGCATCCCCGTCAGACGTTTAATGCCTTCTTCTATAGCGGATTCATCTACTTTCGCAAAACCCAGTACCCATCCTTTTCGATCGCTTTCCAAACAATACTTGCTTAGCGGATAAACGCGGATTCCTTTTTCGATCGCAAAGTTCGTCACAGCTTCTTCGTCAAATGATGGTTTTGCTTCAAGAAGCATGTGCAAACCCGTTTCTACGCCGCTTAGCGTGAAGTGTTCGTTCAGACCTGTCGTGATGATGGCCTTCGTCATGGCTTCGTGTCTGCGCCGATATACATTTCGAACTCGTCTCATATGGCGCATGAAATGACCATGCTCGATAAAATGAGTGAGCGTTAATTGCTCCATAATCGGAAGATGACGATAGGTTAATTCATGGACTCGAGCGAGCTGACGAATGGCCTCTTTGGGACCAACGATTGCCGATATTCGAATACCAGGAGCGACCATTTTGGAAAAACTCATCATATACAACGTATTCTGAGGCCGCTGACTGAACAAGGTTGGAAGCGGGTCACCGCGATATCGAAATTCGCTGTCGTAATCATCCTCAACGATCCAGAACCGCTGCCCGGAAGCCATGTGCAACAATTGTTGCCTGCGAGTTTCCGACATAATAACGCCAACCGCACACTGATGCGATGGCGTAACATACACAAGTTTGGACTGAGGGTGAATGCGGTCTACGCATAGCCCGTACTCGTCGACCGGGACGGGTACAACCTGCATACGCCGATATTTCATCGCCATCCAAGCAGCAGGGAAGCCGGGATCTTCAACCGAAACCGTTTCTCCTTCATGTAAAAGGGCTTGGGCGATCAAATCGATGCTATGTTGTGCGCCTGAGGTTAACAGGATTTGATCTACGCTCACATGAACGCCTCGTTCAAGTGACAAATAACGTTGAATCTGTTCTCGCAGCGGCAGGAACCCATAGACGTCTCCGTAAGCCCAACTGTCCAGGTCTGTTTCTGTGGAGGCCTGTAAAAATGATTGTCTCCAATTTTTTTGAAAATATTTGTCCAAATAAGGCTCATGGGGACTAAAATCGATTTCTATTGTTCTATTCTTTTTATCTCCGAACCAACTATGCAAATGGCCGATTGCAGCGTTCAATAATGGCAATTCGGGGGTGTCGGGTCCTTGCGGCGTAGCATCCTCAGAAGGACGAGTCGCATAGGTCCATTCGCTAACTCTTGTCCCGCCGCGACGAGAGGTTACGGTATACCCACGGCTGAATAACTCCTCGTAAACAATCTGTATGGTTGAACGGGAAACGCCAATCAATTGAGCGAGTTCACGGGACGGGAGCAGCAATTCGCCTGGCGGCCATTTTCCGGTTGTAATATTATGGATCGCTTGATCAAGAAGTTGCTGCCAGATGGGACGGTCGTCATCTCGATTTACTTTTAGCATTCATTCACCTTCAGTGCTGTTTCTACCGGAATTATGGATTGCTCAAATCACTGATTCATGAATAATAAGTAACAATCCACTGGTTGATATCCTATCATGACAATAGTTGCTTTTGCAATACGATACAATTAGACAAACGAATTTTGTACCCAATCAGGGAATCAGAGCAAGTTCAGCAAGAAACGGACACAGAATTTGAAACCAAACGGAGTGGGCTGGATACAATTTGAACCGGAAACGAAATATTTAGTCTTTTTGTGGGGCTCATTTTCGCAATCCGTAAGAAACGTTCGTGCGCATGGCGTGATAGGATTAAGGTGATAAATGCCTTGGCCAGAGGAGGAGATCGCCATGAACGTTATTGAGGATTGTTGCCGCGAATTGAAAAGGGAGGCCGGATCGACGCGGACGCTTCTCGAAAGGCTCCCAGAAGATAAATTCTCTTGGAGACCGCACCCGAAATCAATGTCTTTAGGACAGCTCGCCCTACACACTGCGGGAGTGCCCGGAGGGCTAGCTCTATTGCTGAACGAGGCGGTCAGCGAAGTTCGGGTCGTTCCACTGCCGGAGCCGACCACCCGGCAAGAATTGCTCGAAGCGCTGGAATGGAGCGTGTCTCTTGCCGAGAGCAAGCTTCGGGAATGGGGAGAAGACGGGCTAAGGGATACCTGGAAGCTCGTCAGCAAGGGGGAGACCGTCTTGGAAGCGCCCCGGATCGACATGGTGCGCACGCTAATGTTCAATCACATTTATCATCATCGGGGACAGTTGACGATTTATCTCCGACTGCTCGGAATACCGGTTCCAGGGATCTACGGTCCCAGCGCGGACGAACAATAACGGTGATTCAATGAATGACTCTAAATTAAATCAAAAAAGAACCTGAACAGTTTTCAGGTTCTTTTATATTGCACATAAACAAACATGATGATATAATCAGATCACGACTATTTACCATCATGTGGTCATAGTTATTTCATATTACACTTTAAGTGTACCATGCGGGTAAGCTCTTGTCAAATGTTTTTCTCATTTTAATGATTAGGAGAGATGTCGAATGAGTTCTTTGGTTCTCGGTTTTCAGGAAATGGAGAAAACACAGCTTCTGCTCGTTGGCGGAAAAGGGTTAAATTTAGGGGAATTATCAAAAATTGAAGGCATACAAGTACCAGAAGGATTTTGTGTTACAACCGTGGGATACCAAAAAGCCATCGAACAAAACGAAACGTATCATGCTTTGTTGGAGCAACTAGCCACGCTAAAAGTAGAGGATCGAGATCAAATTGGCGAAATCAGCAGGAAGATTCGACAAATCATTATGGAAGTAGAAATTCCTTCCGATGTTGCGAAAGCAGTTACTCACTATCTCTCCCAGTTTGGCGAGGAACATGCTTATGCAGTGCGTTCTAGTGCGACTGCCGAAGATTTACCACATGCCTCTTTTGCTGGTCAACAAGACACCTATTTAAATATCATCGGCAGAGAAGCGATCTTGCAGCATATCAGCAAATGTTGGGCTTCCCTATTTACGGATCGCGCGGTAATCTACCGTATGCAAAATGGATTCGACCACGGTCAAGTTTATTTATCCGTTGTCGTTCAAAGGATGGTTTTCCCACAGGCTTCGGGGATAATGTTTACCGCTGATCCAATTACCTCCAACCGAAAGCTGCTATCCATCGATGCCGGTTTTGGACTTGGAGAAGCACTGGTCTCCGGCTTGGTATCTGCGGATTGTTATAAAGTACAGGAAGGGGAAATCGTCGATAAGAGGATAGCAACCAAAAAATTGGCTATCTATGGACGGAAAGAAGGCGGAACAGAGACACAGCAGATCGATCCTGATCAGCAAAAGACTCAAGCACTTACTGAACAACAAATTTTACAATTGGCACGCATCGGAAGACAGATCGAAGCTTATTTTGGCTGCCCACAAGATATCGAATGGTGTTTGGTCGATGATACATTTTATATTGTCCAGAGCCGGCCAATCACGACTTTATACCCGATCCCTGAGGCGAATGATCAAGAAAATCACGTTTATGTATCCGTCGGTCACCAACAAATGATGACCGATCCCATGAAACCATTGGGATTGTCTTTTTACCTGTTGCTAACTCCCGCGCCCATGCGTAAAGCCGGCGGAAGGTTGTTTGTTGATGTTTCACTTATGCTGGCTTCACCTTCCGGCAGGGAAACTTTAATAAATGTCCTGGGAAAAAACGATCCGCTCATAAAAGATGCATTGACGACCGTCATAGAGCGGGGAGATTTTATAAAATCGATACCGGATGATAAGAAAGAACAGAGTTACGGTAAAAGCAATCAAGGTCCGGCGCCTGCGAATTATCAAACACTAAACGATTACGATCCGACAATCGTTTCTGATTTGATTAAGCGAAGTGAATCATCGATCGAAGAGTTAAAACATAAGATCCAAACGAAATCAGGAGCGGATCTATTTGATTTTATCTTGGAAGATATCCAGGAATTAAGGAACAGGAAGAGCATATCTGATCCACAAAGCTTTGGTGTGATTATGACTGCTATGAATGCTTCATCATGGATCAATGAAAAAATGATGGAGTGGTTGGGTGAAAAAAACGCAGCAGATACGCTGTCTCAATCTGTACCAAACAATATCACTTCGGAAATGGGTCTGGCTCTAATGGATGTCGCAGATGTGATACGTCCTTATCCGGAAGTCATTAATTATTTACAACATGTAAAAGATGATCACTTTTTAGATGAACTGGTTAAATTTAATGGCGGACAGGAAACCCAAGACGCGATCTGTGCTTATCTCAACAAATACGGAATGCGATGCGCCGGAGAAATCGATATTACCAGAACCCGTTGGAGCGAAAAACCAATTACACTTGTCCCCATGATTCTTAGTAATATCAAAAACTTTGAGCCTAATGCCGGAAAGCGGAAATTTGAGCAAGGGCGACAGGAAGCTTTAAAAAAAGAACAAGAGTTATTAGATCGATTGAAGCAGTTGCCGGATGGCGAACAAAAAGCCAAAGAGACAAAACGAATGATCGACCTAGTCCGGAATCTCATTGGATATCGGGAATATCCGAAATATGGATATATCAATCGCTACTTCGTTTATAAGAAGGCTTTACTGAAAGAAGCCGAACAACTCGTACAAGCGGGCGTTGTTCGTGAAAAAGAAGATATCTATTACCTCACTTTTGAAGAGCTTCACGAAGCCGTACGCACCAATAAATTGGATTACAAGATCATCGGCAAACGAAAAGACGAGTACAAGCTATATGAAAAACTAACTCCGCCCCGTGTGATCACGTCTGATGGTGAAATCATTGCAGGCAAGTACAAACGAGAAAATCTTCCAGCTGAAGCTATTGTAGGTCTAGCTGTTTCTTCCGGAGTGATCGAGGGGCGAGCACGTGTCATCTTAACTATGGAAGATGCCGATCTGGAAGATGGAGATATATTAGTCACCTCCTTTACTGACCCTAGCTGGACACCATTGTTTGTATCGATAAAAGGGCTAGTCACCGAAGTTGGTGGACTGATGACCCATGGAGCAGTTATCGCACGTGAATATGGCTTGCCGGCAGTCGTCGGAGTGGAGAATGCTACTAAGCTGATCAAAGACGGACAACGAATTCGGGTGAATGGAACAGAAGGGTATATCGAAATATTGTAAGCAGCAATCCAAGTCCTGGAACTTTTCCAGGTGCTTCCGTACACAGATTATAAAAAGCGAAACGGCTCTGTGGCACCGCGCAGGGCCGTTTTGAAAGTCGCAAGGCGCATACTTGATTTAACAGAAGAAGGTATGTTAAGATCGTGCTGACACTTAACGATTGGAGTTGAAGAGGATAATGTAATATTTCTTGCCACTTTTTAAGGAATAAAGCAGCATATGTTTTATTCTTTATTGGCAAGAAGGTTACCTTATTCTTTTCACTCAAAAAATATATCCTTTTCGTACCCTGCACCGGGTTGGATGTGCCGTATTTTTTGAGCTACAAGAAAGGTAACTTTCTTGTAGCTCTTTTTTATTTTGGCAAAGGAGGTTGCCGACACATGTCAGCATTCTCCGAACATCCTGTTTGCGGAGCATGATAGCGAGCTTTGCAAGCATAACCATTTCTAGGAGGTTGAAAGCGATGAAGATTGAGGTTGTAGATGATTATGTGAACCGGTTCCTGTTAGTCGAAGCGGTTCACACAAAAACAAATCGGTTGCCGGAGGTTTACCAATCTATCGACAGGTGCACGTAGCGATCCGTCTGCAAACATATGCGCTTTTTCTGTATAGTTGGTTAATGACGTGTCAAAGCGCCAACTGACGGTTGCTTTTTTACGTTTTCTCCGGCGGTAAGGAGAAGACATGAGACTAACCTCGAAATATGAAAAGATTCGGCAAATGTTGTCCGACTTCAAGCAGCCCGAGTATCGGTATGCTCAGATTATGAACGCGATTTTCAAGCAAAACGTCGGCGAATACGAACGGATGACCATACTGCCCAAATTTTTGCGCGACGAGTTGACCCGGATGCTTGGTCCGAACGTCTGCAGCATTGCTCCGGTAAAGGAACTCACGTCGAAACAGGTCAGCAAGGTGCTGTTTGCCATTGCAGGCGACGAACACGTGGAGGCCGTACGACTTACTTATGAACAGGGGTGGAAATCGTACTGTATTTCCACGCAGTGCGGTTGCGGATTCGGGTGCAGGTTTTGCGCCACCGGTACCATCGGCCTGAAACGAAATCTGACCGCCGACGAAATCACCGACCAATTGCTGCACTTTCGCTTGAACGGCCACGCCTTGGATAGCGTCTCATTCATGGGCATGGGGGAGGCGCTCGCCAATCCGCATATTTTTGACGCAATAACGATTTTGACCGACCCGCACCTCTTTGGGTTAGGACATCGACGAATTACGGTTTCCACCATCGGCCTGTTGCCGGGGATCGACAAGCTGACACGGGAGTTTCCGCAGGTCAATCTAACCTTCTCGCTGCATTCGCCGTTCGACGATCAGCGAAGCGAGCTGATGCCGATCAACGACCGATTCCCGGTCCGCGACGTACTGAATGCATTGGATCATCACATCCGGCATACAGGGAGAAAGGTGTATATTGCGTATATTCTTCTTCGAGGAGTCAACGACTCGACGGCGCATGCTGAAGCAGTGGCCGAGTTGTTGAGGGGAAGGGGACCTGGGGAGCATCTCTACCACGTTAACTTGATTCCATTCAATTCGACCGAAGTTACGCCAGGCAGCTATCGGCAATCTGATCCCGATCAGATTAAAGCGTTTGTTCGGATCTTGAAGTCAAAGGGGATCAGCATCACGGTCCGAACTCAATTCGGATCGGACATTAACGCAGCATGCGGCCAGCTATACCGTGCCGAATAATCGATATTGAAAGTTAAATTTGTTACGCCGGACGCAGCGAGTCTGCGACTGGAAAGAGAAACGGTTGCCTTGAAGAGGGTAGCCGTTTCTTTTCGCGTTCGAACATAGCTTTATGAAACTTGTTTAATCGTTGTTGAATTCTCAAGAAAAGATGGCGCCCAGCTCTTCTTTCATATTTTGGTGAAGGATAGGATTGGATGCTATAATCCCCGAAGTGCCCTACGTAAAGCTGTTTCCATGACGATCGGAAACAACTCCGCCGGCTTCTTGCACCAATAAAGCGCCCGCTATCCAATTGTAAATTTCATCTCTAAATTCATAATATCCATCCAGCCGTCCGCAGGCGGTATAGGCAAACTGAAGGGAGATAGACCGTATAATGAAGCTGAAAGAAAAGGCGATGCTATCATGCACATGTCGGCGCGTATTTTACATTTCCTTGACATTATGTTGACTTTTACAATAAATCGTAGTAGTATTTTGAAATACTTATAAATAGAGAAGGGAGGTAATCCATTGATTGATGAACTTCGCAAAATCGGTTTGTCGGATCTGGAGGCAAGATGTTATATGGTGCTTCACGAGGAGCCGAAAATATCCGGATATGAGGTAGCCAAAAAAGTTTCGGTTTCCCGCACAAATGTATATGCTGCACTTCGTTCATTGACCGACAAGGGCCTGTGCCGGGTGATCGAAACCGAACCGATTCTGTATGATGCCGTACCTATTGAGCAGGTTGTTCGATTGCTGCATACGGAATTTGAACAAACGACGAGATTGCTTCTGGAACAGCTGCACTCGCCCCCGCGTACTTCGCCGTCCTTCTATAGTTGGCAAGGGGACAAAGCGATTGAAACGGCGATTCGGCGTTTGTTATCGAATGCAGACAAAAGCATTATCGTCGATATTTGGTCTGAAGATATTCACTGGGTGGAAGAACCGTTGATAGAAGCGGAAAAGCGCGGCCTCGCCGTCACACTGATCTCGATCGGCGAATGCCATACGCGGCTGAAGAATGTTCTGGTACATAAAAGAAGCGACGATTGGAACAGCGCCGTTGCCAGAAAATTCTCCATCCTTTGCGATTCCCGTTCGACCCTGCTTGGCAGTTTTGGGCAAGGGCTGAGACCTACGGTCCTGGAAACCGACCATCCCTCGCTAGTTGAATTGTTGCAAAATACGTTCTATCACGACGTCGTTATGGAACAGATTGAGCGGGATTTCAGCAAGGAGCTGGCGGAAAAGTACGGGGACCATTACGAACGCATTATTGACTCCTATCGGAAATACTTGTGAAGGATGAGTATTTCCTTTTTTTTGATCGCATATTAGTAGTATTGTAGAATACATCTCGATTGATAGTCGTACAAAGAAAGGAAGCTTTCAAAAACGATTTCAAATAATTCAGCATCGGAAAAAACGATGGATCCAAAACGATGGTCATGGGTGCGCGTCTCGGGGACCGGCTGGGAAGAAAAAAGATGTTTATCGTAGGCAAGATTATTTTTATTCTTGGCTCGGCCTTATGCGGCTTTGCTTCCAGTGCAATCTTTCTTATTTTCTCGCGGATCATTCAAGGCATTATATGGGGGCTTGGATGGCGTTCCGTCTTTTTGATTTAAAGAACGAGCTTTTACCCTGGGGGTAAGTACGATATTAACTTTTCAAATGGGGAATACACCGGCTCTGTTCTTGTCTCGAGCGATCGGGGTCGAGTCAGACCCCAAACGGCTTGCAGCGGAGATAGATCAGCAACGTTTGACGATGGACAGTCCCGGCTAACCGGCTGTACCAGATATTAAAACGTACTACGGAAAAAGCTTATTCAGTTGCCCATATTGTGATGGATGGGAATTAAAGAAATTATTAGTAGCAACCAATGGTCAGGGAATGGGTCAAGTTCTTATCAAAACGAAATGACAAGAACGGCTGTGAGGGAATGTTAGTATATTCCAAACAGAAGTGAGAAATGAACATACACATTAATAAGGTATATGAGTAAAATGATGGAAAACGAAGGTGGAGCATTTAATAAACAATAACATAAAGGAGTGATCGTAGTGTCATTAAATGTAAAAGTCTAAGTCATCCGATTTAAAGAGGCGAAGTCTATTGAAAATATTTTTATGGAATCGCTTAAACGAAAGCGAAAACCATAATTAAGGGGAGGTAATTTATTCATGAGAACGAAGCTTTTCCACAAGTTTTTGGTCTTTTGTCTGGGTGTATTCTTCTTGTTAAGCGTTTGCTCAGTGTCTCCGGAACGTGTAAATGCGGCTTCTACGTCGTATGAGGCGGAAAACGGAACCATGAGCGGAACGGCGAACTCAGTTACTTGTACGGCTTGCTCCGGCGGTTTCAAGGTTGGGCATATTGGTGGCAGCTCGACGAATTATGTGACACAGAATGTCAATGTAATTAGAAACGGATCGTACAATATGGATATCTATTTCCTAGTAAATGGTACGCGAGACTTATACATCAGTGTCAACGGTGGAACAGGAACGCAAAAAAAGCTGAGTGGTTCAAGCTGGGGTACCCCTGTAAAAACTTCTGTAACGGTGCAGTTGAATGCCGGAAACAATACGATTAAATTTTACAATAATGCGGCGAATTCGCCGGATTTGGACCGTATTGTTATAACTGAAAGTACAGTTACGGCAGGCTGGACCGAGATACCTTGGGACACAAATTCTTATTATGTACAGAACAGGACAGGAGCGCCAATGTCCGAACGATTTTGGATCGTAAATGGTGTTTATACTACCCGGGTTTACGCAGGTGAGGAGCGGGTTGAGATGCGCTGGGATAATTGGACCGATCAAAACAAAGACAATATGTGGGAGGCCGACGTCATGTTCGAGCCTGGAACGGAAAAGACCGCCATTATGCAGATCAAGAGCAACACTGGCGGCGAACCGATCTATATTCAGGCAACGGCCGATGGCAACATTCGCAACAATGGCGATCCTACTAACATCGCGACAAACATGGCAGGCACTTGGTTTAATCTCAAATGTGCCTTTAATCCGGCAACTGGTGTAGCACGCATCTGGATCAACGATGTTTTGGTAAAAACTAGACAGTACAATACTACTGACCGTGCTTGGTACTTCAAGAACGGAACGTACAACAACGGAATTTCGAAGGGCAATTATTCGGAGGCGCACTTTAAGAACTTGCGAATGTATCGAAAGGACAATTAGGAATAACACACACCTGCATGAGCGGATTCTTGATTCAGAGAATTCGCTCATTTTCATGCAAAAGAGATGGAACAAGCTCGCAGCGGTTACACTTGAACATTGAAATTGGTTATAAAGAAAGTTCCCCTAGAATTCGATTGGCATTTTTCGGTAAAATGGAAAAAGCTGAAAGGAGTGATGTAGAGATATTATGAATTATAGCGAAGTTGTTAAAATCGGCGAGACATATTTACTTCCGTTAGTTTCAGAGTTGTACGGGTTGGAAGGTTATAAAACCAAGCGGGTTAAGGCACATGCCGGAGGACGTAATGTCGTTTATACCTGTGAGAAAGAGGGTGCCGACGCAAAAATAATCAGAATCGCCTTCTTAAACGACAGAAGCCGGGAAGATTTTCTGGGAGAAGTTGAGTATATTAGGTATTTATTCGAGCATGGAGGAAGTGTCTCGGATGTAATCAGCTCCCGGAAGGGGAATCTGCTGGAAGAGATCACTCATCATAATCATACCTTTTTTATCTGCCTGTTTAAAAAGGCCAAGGGAAAACTGTTTGTGGAAAATCATTATCGGTACCGGGAAGGAGCTCCAATTACTGAATATTATTATAATTGCGGTAAAGTCCTGGGGAAACTGCACCAAATATCGAAAGGGTACAGTCCTGCCCATCGCCGGTATAGTTTTTTTGACAAATATAATGCCGAATATATCGATAAACTGATACCCGACTCCTTATCTCTGCTTAAGGAGAAGCTGGGAGAACTCCTTGAAACCTTAAAAGGAATGGACACAAACCATGAGTCTTTCGGTATGATCCATTTTGATTACAATGATGGGAATTACATGATAGATTTTGAAACCGGGCAAATAACCGTTTATGATTTCGATAATTCTTGTTTCGGTTGGTATATGTTTGACTTGGCCAGTCTCTGGACAAATGGAATGGGCTGGATAGCAGCTGAACCAGATGCCGGTAAACGCAAAAAGTTTATGGATGATTATTTTAAAACAGCCCTCGAGGGGTACAGATCTGAGACCAGGATCGAAGATTCAATGCTAGAAAAATTGCCCTTATTTATCCAAGTAAACCTCATGGAAGGTATTGTAGATGCATTCGAGGTAATGCGGAACAACGGCGAAGAACCTGAGTGTGATGAGGAGTTGTCGTATCGCATAAAATGCCTGGAAGACGATATCCCGTATATGGGATTTTTCCATGAGATTTACTCATGTGAAGAACCCTTTGAGTATGAGAAACGAAATATTTAGTCTGATAAAGGGAAAGGAGCAATGAAGATATAGAAAAGAACGAAAACGGCATAATCTTTAGGATTGCGGCTACATATGACGTTTTTGCTTATCATAATAGAGTAACTGATCCAACGTTATATAAAAAAGAATCCTGCGTAGTGCGCAGGATTAAAGGAAACTATGCTTCAGCCAATTCGGGTCTTTTTACTTGTAGTGGAGGAGGAATTAACCAACCTTTTTCTTTGTTCATTCTTAATATTTTTAAACCTAAGGCAGTCTTTGTGGCATGGTACTTTGCGAATAAAGCTCCTATGTCTTCCCTAATTGACATGCCCATTATTTGACTACAAGCAACCAAGCCCATTGAATTATCTGCTGCAATCTTTGCAGCAATTTCTGGGTCAGAGAATCTCGCACCAGCGGGAATATCTTCGAGTTTTACTGAAGGTCTTTCTGGCATCGCAGGAGCAGGTGTAATGCCGTTATCTGTTAATAATGTATCACATTCTTTAATTTCCAGTTTAGCTTGATCAACAAGGTCGTCCAGAACTTTTTTTAGATCCTTATCGCCACAATGGTTTAAATATGCTTGATAGCACGAAACAGCGCCTTTTGCTGCTGTAGAGACCATCCATGCAGCATTGATTTCACCATAATGCATAGGTTCATCTTTTGGATTGCCGCTTAATATACCCACGTATACATCTCCTTTTAGTTTAGTTGCATTCAATGGTAATATGCCCAAAATTTAATATTTTATCGCATGCACGAAACGGCGATCTCGATTTCCTGCTGTAAGTGCCGTTTCACAGCCGGTATATGGAGACGATCAAGGTGAGCTGATCTACAGCTTGAAGCATAAGTCCATTCCGCTGTATTTTTCCTTAGATTCGCGGCGAGGAGATCGACAGCGCTTACTGGTGGCGCAACGTTTGGAAAACGCTAGGATGCATTTAAGCACATAAAAAAAGATCGCGAGATAGTTCGAGTCGGATAACGTTATATTAACTAAAATAAGAGGGAACACACACCGTGTTGTGCTCCCTTATTTAACATTATAAAATTTATAAATTTTCGGGGTGGGAGCAGGACTTCCACTCTGTTTTTGTTTTTGGTAAGGTAGAGGTATGGAGACGAACATTCTTGTTAATGCACCAACGGGTGGGAGGACAGGCCATGAACAAAAAAGAACAGGTCATAGTGGGGTTCAGGGACTTATTCAACAAGATGGTTTGGCTTAATAAGTTTAAGATGGAAGACCGTCTTAGGGGTTATAAGCCTTCCGAAGTACATTGCATCGAATACATTGAAAGAAATGTAGATTCCAACGTGACAAAACTTGCGGAGTCCCTATACATGACTACCGGTGCCATAAGTAAAATAACGAAGAAGCTCATAAAAAAAGGCGTTATCGAAAGCTACCAGAAGCCGGATAACAAGAAAGAAATTTATTTTAGGCTTACGGAGCAAGGAAAAGTAATTGATAAAATCCACGAGGAACTGCACAAAGAGTTTGAAGAGCGGGATAAAGCCGTATTTGAGCAGGTAACCGAAGAACAATTTGACAGTATGCTTAGCTTCATGGAAAAGTATAGCAGGCATTTGGATGCGGAAATAAAGAAGCAGGGTATAGATTTTAATTCGGAATAAATTTGAATAATGAAAATGAAACCACAGGCAGCCGGGCTCTATTGAGAACGAGCTGCATTTTTATGGCAATTATTTTGTTGCCAAGGAAGCAAAACCATGATACGATGATTTTGCTTCCTTGGAAGCTAAATCATCGATTTTGAGGGGAGAATCTAAGTGTTCGAATTTAGATCACACAATGAGCAGAATACAGAACAAGCCGTAGATAAAAAGGCGTTAATATTCGGTCTTATGTCTGTGTTTCTTTGCGGAATAGGCTTCAGTATCGTAGCACCTGTCGTCCCATTCTTAGTGCAGCCTTATATAAGCAATCCGGGAGATCAAGCCATCATTGTTACGCTGCTGACCTCTGTTTATGCAGTCTGCGTATTCTTTGCGGCCCCCGGACTTGGAGCTTTGAGCGACAGATATGGGCGTCGTCCATTACTCTTAGTATGCCTTTTGGGTTCCGCAATCGGCTACCTCGTTTTTGGCATGGGAGGAGCTCTATGGGTACTATTTGCTGGGCGCATAATCGAAGGTATTGCAGGGGGGAGCATAAGCACTCTCTTCGCATATTTTGCAGACATCACTCCTAGAGAACAACGCACCAAATACTTTGGGTGGGTGAGTGCGGTTGCAGGTGTAGGCTCCACCATTGGCCCAGCTCTAGGCGGGGTGATTGCCAAGTTTGGTTTTTCCGCACCTATGTATTTTGGTGCCATAATAACTTTATTAAATGTTGTTTATGGATTCTTTTTTATGTCTGAGAGCCTTGACAAGAACAATAGACTGAAAATGATTACCTTTGTAAGGCTGAATCCATTCACACAGCTTGTAAACGTACTTTCCATGAAAAACTTAAAAAGGCTGCTTATCTCAGCGTTCCTAATTTGGATACCCAACGGATCTTTACAAGCCGTTTTTTCACAATTTACAATAGATACTTTCAATTGGGCGCCTGCACTAATCGGGCTTATGTTTTCAATTATGGGCGTCCAAGACATCATTTCCCAAGGTTTCATCATGCCAAAGCTTTTGAAAAAACTCAGTGATGCACAGATCGCCATTCTTGGAATGGCTTCGGAGATTATAGGCTACGGTCTTATTGCGCTATCTGCTTTGTTCTCATTCTATCCTCTTCTTATCGCTGGAATGTTTATATTTGGTTTTGGTGATTCGATCTTCGGGCCTTCATTCAACGGGATGCTTTCCAAGTCTGTCGATTCTCGTGAACAAGGAAGGATTCAAGGAGGTAACCAATCTATTCAGGCTTTAGCAAGAATAATTGGGCCTATCCTTGGAGGTCAAATCTATGTATCCCTTGGTCATGCCGCACCCGCTTTTATGGGGATGATCCTTATAGCAGCGGCGATACCAGTTTTGTATAAGGGTACGCCTATGGAATGACAATGCAATAGAGCCATTTGCGGCAATTTCAGCGGCAAAATTCAAGAAGGCAATAAAGCGTATGTTGTCGAATAACTTATAAACTACATTGTAAGGAGCGACAATACAGTGACTTTGATTAAAACCTTTACCGAGGGTGACGAAATCATCGGATTTTATTTGCTGAAAAACGCCGTTATCAAGCAAACGAATTCAACACCTCCAAAAGATTATTTTGATTTTGTCTTGGCTGATACTAGTGGAGAGATTCCCGCGAAGCTTTGGGAGGTTTCTCCTGTCGATAAAGAGACATATTTCCCGATGATGCTCGTGAAAGTGCAGGGTCTTGTTCAAATGTATCGTGAAAAGCCCCAGATGAAGATAAACCGAATTCGGAAGGCAACGGAAGAGGATGGGTATACGCTAACGGATTTTATCAGATCAGCACCGATTCAGCCGGTAGATCTTATACATATGATCAAGCAAACTGCTGCAAGCATTCAGGACAGCGAAGTTAGAAGCGTGGTGGAGTTCTGTATCTGCAAGGTAGAAGAAAGGCTTATGCATTATCCGGCTGCTAAGGGAATGCATCACGCTTACTATGCGGGGCTTGCTTATCATATTTGTCGGATGCTGGAGCTCGGTGAATTTGTGGCAAAGCAGCGTCCTTTCCTTAATCTCGACCTAATCAAAGCCGGCATTATCTTGCACGACATAGCAAAACCTGAGGAGATGAACGCAGAGCTCGGGATTGTGACCGAGTATAGCTTTAAAGGGAAGTTGCTGGGGCATATTTCGTTAGCGGCAAACTGGATTATTGAAGCTGCTATTGCTTTAGGTTTAGATATCTCGAGTGAGAAAATCGTTATACTCCAACACTTGGTTCTTTCTCATCACAATCTCGGGGAATGGGGCAGCCCGGTGCAGCCGCAAATACCTGAGGCCGTAGCGCTGCATTATATCGATACGCTGGATGCAAAGCTTCAGGCTGTTGAGGATGCATTAGACTCGACGCCTGATTCGGAGGAATGGACGCAGCCACTTCGGATCATTGAGAATAAACCAATTTACCGGATGAGAAAATAAACGCAGACTGCGTTATTTGGAAAGCTGCCGATTCCCCAGGCAGCTTTTTCCGCGTTTCAAATACCTCGTGAAATAAACCATTGGATGTAGTACTAGTTGCTCCCGCTGAATAATAGTATTAAGAACAACTGCATGTTATTACACATGCGCTT
Source organism: Paenibacillus elgii NBRC 100335 (assembly GCF_004000865.1). GTDB lineage: Bacteria > Bacillota > Bacilli > Paenibacillales > NBRC-103111 > Paenibacillus_G > Paenibacillus_G elgii. Next base: position 100,897 of record NZ_BIMB01000003.1, read on the forward strand.
ACACCAATAGGGAATGGAACGCCTAGAGGAGGGTATTCATGAAACAGCAACGTAGGGGAAAAGGAACTAGGAAAAAAGGGCTGCATCTGCTAATGGGGTTCGCGCTAGCGGGACTCGTAGCGGGATGCGGAGGGACGCAAGGAGAGACGGGAAAGTCGGGCGATGCGGTAGCAGGGGACGTTATTAAAATCGGAGCCAACTTAGAGCTTTCCGGTTCGGTAGCTTCATACGGTCAGTCGATTGCCGAGGGTATCGATCTGGCTGTCGAAAACTTGAACAAAAGCGGCGGCATTAACGGTAAGAAATTGGCAGTCATCAAAGTGGACAATAAGTCGGATGCGGCTGAAGCAACCAATGCGGCGATCAAATTGACCAGCCAAGATAAGGTGGCAGCTATTATCGGCGCAGCCACTAGCGGCAATACGGTTGCGCAGACGCAAGTCGCAACCAATAACAAAACCGTGCTTCTGACGCCTACAGGCACCAGTCTGAATATCACTGCAAAAGCGGACGGGAGCGTCAACGATTATATGTTCCGGACCTGCTTTATCGATCCGTTTCAAGGTCGCGTTGCCGCCAACTTTGCGGCCGGCGAACTGAAGGTGAAGTCGGCGGCGATCTTCGCAGACAGCGCCAGTGAGTATGCGAAAGGGCTGGCGGCTTCTTTCAAAGAAACGTTCACGAAGGGCGGAGGGACGATCGTTGCCCAAGAAGCGTATGTCGCGAAGGACACCGATTTCCGCGCGACCTTGACTCGCATTAAATCGCTGAACCCGGATTCGATCTTTATCCCCGGCTATTATGAAGAAGTAGGCTTGATCGTGAAGCAAGCGCGCGAATTGGGAATTACCGTACCGCTTATCGGAGCTGACGGATGGGATTCTCCCAAATTATTGGATTTGGCTGGCGCCGCTGCTTTGAATAATACGTATATCGCCAATCATTATTCGTCCGAAGACCCGGATAAGATGATTCAGGATTTTGTCCAAGCGTTCAAAGGCAAGTACAGCGGCAAATCTCCGGACGGGTTTAGCGCCTTAGGCTACGACTCGGTCTATTTGTTGGCGGACGGCATCAAACGCGCGGGTTCGACCGACGGAAGCAAAATTAAGGACGCTTTAGCGCAAACGAAAGATTTGCTGTTGGTTACCGGCAAAATTACGGTCGATAAGCAGCACAATCCGATCAAGACGGCAACTGTGCTGGAGTATAAAGATGGGAAGCAAACGTTTAGAACGAAAGTGAATCCATAAAGCATTCGACAGGGCCGCGGGGGGACCTCCTCCCGTTGCGCTTTTTGAAGATCAATCCAATTCGAGTCTGAGCGGTTCGGAGGTTGAGTGTGATGGACTGGGCACAGCAAATTGTCAACGGCATTTCGCTCGGGAGCATTTATGCGTTAATTGCGCTGGGATACACGATGGTTTATGGCATTATCAAACTGATTAATTTCGCGCATGGCGATGTCTTCATGATTGGTGCGTTTGTTGGCTTTTATGCAATTAAGGGATGGGGCATGGGCATCGTCCCCGCTTTGCTGCTCTCGATGGTGGTGTGCGCAATTCTTGGCGTGGTGATTGAAAAGGTCGCCTACAAGCGGCTGCGGAACGCGACGAGAATCGCTGCGTTGATTACGGCAATCGGCGTATCACTTCTTATTGAATACGGCACGCTTTATCTTCGCGGCGCCCAACCCGAAGCTTACCCGAACGCATTCCCGAATCAGTTTTTTACTATTTTTGGCGCCTCGATCAGCAGCCAATCGCTGTATATTTTGCTGATTTCTATCGTCCTAATGGTCATTTTGCAATGGGTAGTGTATCGGACCCGAATTGGCAAGGCGATGCGCGCCGTATCTTATGACGCGGAAGCAGCACGTTTGATGGGCGTCCATGTAGACCGGACGATATCGGCTACTTTCGCCATCGGTTCTGCACTGGCAGGAGCAGCAGGCGTTATCTTCGGGATGTACTATACGAAAATAGAACCGTTGATGGGCGTCGTCCCCGGACTCAAAGCTTTCGTTGCCGCTGTTCTGGGCGGTATCGGCATTATTCCCGGTGCCGTCATCGGCGGCCTCGTGCTGGGAACGGTAGAAACGTTTGTAAGCGCTTTGGGCTATTCTCCGTGGAGGGATGCCGCAGCCTTTATTATTCTTATTTTGATCCTGATTTTCAGACCGTCTGGCGTGCTGGGGAAAAATATGCGAGAGAAAGTTTAGGTGACGCATAGTGATGAAAAATAAAGCAGCATTTTGGTTATTTCTCATTCTATCCGCAGTCACTTATGGCAGCGTTCAATTGCTGATCAGCGTGGAATGGTTAACCCCTTTTTATACGAATGCCTTGATTTTTATCGCGATCAATATAATCTTAGCCGTCAGCCTGCATCTGGTCATTGGGATAACGGGGCAGTTTTCTATCGGCCATGCCGGGTTTTTAGCTGTTGGCGCCTATGTCGCTGCTATGGCGACCATGAAATTTCATCTTCCGTTTCCTGTCGCATTGCTAGCCGGAGGAGCCGTGGCTGCATGTTCAGGCTTGCTGGTCGGCATACCGAGCTTGCGCCTGAAGGGCGATTATTTGGCGATTGCCACGCTGGGCTTCGGCGAGATTATTCGGGTCGTATTCATTAACATGGAATATGTCGGGGGCGCGGCCGGCATGCAGGTGGCGCATTTGACAACCTGGTCAACGACGTTTTTATGTCTCTTTATTACCATGCTGGTCATTATGAACTTTACGAATTCAACACATGGACGGGCATGCATATCGATCCGTGAAAATGAAATTGCCGCCGATGCGATGGGGATCAACACCACGTACTACAAAGTGGTCGCCTTTACGATCGGTTCTTTTTTCGCGGGAATTGCCGGCGGGCTGTATGCCCATAACTTTTATATGATTCAACCGACAAATTTCGGGTTCTTGAAGTCGTTTGACATCTTAATCTTTGTCGTTCTGGGAGGGCTAGGTAGTTTGTCGGGCGCCGTCTTGGCGGCGATATTGCTGACCATTGTGTCTACCTTCCTGCAAGGCTATCCGGAAACGCGAATGATTATTTACAGCGTCATCCTGATCGTTGTCATGCTGTATCGGCCGCAGGGATTGATGGGAACCACGGAAATAACCTCATACTTGCGCAAGTGGACGGCGATGAAACGGAGGGATGCGTATGGAAAATAACCCATTGCTCCACGTTCGCGGTGTCAGTATGCAATTTGGCGGGTTGAAAGCCGTCTCCGGTCTTCATATGGAAATCCGCAAAGGCGAGCTGGTAGGGCTTATCGGACCGAATGGGGCCGGAAAAACGACCAGTTTTAATTTGTTAACCGGTGTGTACGTACCGACAGAAGGAGAAATCTTACTTGAAGGAAAGCGGCTGAACGGTCTTGCTCCTTATCAGATTACCCGCATGGGCATTAGCCGGACTTTCCAAAATATTCGCCTTTTTAATGAGATTTCCGTATTGGACAACGTGAAAATCGCCTATCATTCCTTGGCCAAGCATTCGATGGTGAGCTCTATTTTGCGGCTTCCGTCCCATTTTGCAGGTGAGAAAGAAATGGAAGAGAAGGCGATTCAGTTTCTGCGGATGTTCCAATTGGAAACTTGCATGCATGAAACGGCTAAGAACTTGCCTTACGGACAACAGCGCCGTCTGGAAATCGTCAGGGCGTTGGCCGCCGGGCCCAAGTTACTCTTGCTGGACGAACCTGCGGCGGGCATGAATCAACAAGAGACGCACCAGCTCATGGAATTGATCGCGTTTATCCGTCATGAACTGGATTTGACGATCTTGTTGATTGAGCATGATATGAAGCTGGTCATGGGCATCTGCGAGCGGATTTACGTACTGGATCACGGACAGCTTATTGCACAAGGAACGCCGGAGGACATCCGCAACCATGTCAAGGTGATCGAGGCCTACTTGGGAGAGGAGGTAGCAAGTAACCATGTTGAACGTGGAGCAAATTGATGTGTACTACGGGCATATTCAAGCTCTGAAAGGGGTCACGCTGGATGTTCGTCATGGAGAAATTGTTACCTTGATTGGAGCCAACGGGGCAGGCAAAAGTACGCTTTTGAAAACGATTTCCGGTCTGCTAAAGCCTAACCGGGGTTCCATCCATTATACCGGCGTTTCGATGAACGGGAAGACGGCGCAAGATATTGTCAAAGCGGGAATTTCCCATGTGCCGGAAGGCCGCCGTGTGTTTGCGAATATGTCCGTGCTGGAAAATTTGGAATTGGGTGCCTTCGTCAGAAGAGATACCATTGGGATTCGGCATGATTTGCAAAAAGTATTCGAGCTCTTCCCGCGTCTGCATGAGCGTCGCAAGCAGCTATCCGGGACGCTGTCCGGAGGTGAACAGCAAATGTTAGCTATGGGACGGGCACTGATGGCGCGCCCCAAGCTCCTGCTGCTTGACGAGCCTTCCATGGGGCTTGCGCCGCTGCTTGTGAAAACGATTTTTACCATTATCGAAGAAATCAATCGCAACGGCACGACTGTTCTGCTGGTGGAACAAAATGCCCATCTGGCGTTATCCATTGCCACCCGCGTTTATGTCATTGAAACAGGCAGCGTCGTCCTTTCCGGCACGCCGGAGGAGTTAGCCTCCAGTGAGCAGGTCAAGATGGCTTATCTTGGCAGTTAGCTGTTGCTGTCGTTGGATGGCCATATTCGGTGGGACTTGGCCAATGCCGTCGTAGGCATCTTGCGAGCAGCCGTCTGCGGAGAGGACCTTGTTCGACTTTGAGAGAAGAGGAGCCATGAAGGCTCCTTTACTGCTTCTGGTCGCGCAGGTGCGTCGTCAGATCGTCCAGCGCATTGGACCAGCCGTCGTAAAAGTATTTATCGCCGGGGTGACCGGCCAATCCGCGCAGGTGGAAGATCATCTCGGTGCGGTCGCCCTGTGCGGTGAGGGTTAGGGTTACGATAGGGGAATTCTCGATGGGATCATCGGGGTAACCCCAGGTGAAGACGAGCCGTTCGAAAGGTACGACATCGAGAAACACACCTCCGGTGGGATACTCCTCTCCGGTCTCGACGTTGACCATTGTGTAGCGGTAGCGTCCGCCCTCGCGGACGTCGAAGGAGATGGACTCCAAAGGTGTCGAAGGCAACCAGGCGGCGAGTTCCTTCTTCTCGGTCCAGGCGCGCCACACGAGCTCGCGGCGGACATTCGGGGTGCGGTTGATGATGAACTCCGGTGCGGATGTGGACATGTTCATTGTTCCTCCTTTTTGATCATGGTCTTGAGTGTTCTTCCAGTGCGTCGATGCGTTGGTTCCACTCACAGCGGTGTTTCTCGACCCAGGCCGATGCCTCACAAGTGGCTGGTGCGCATCGTATTACTGTGAAAATAACGGACGTCCCTCGGCAATTGGCCAGAGTAACACATCCGCTTCACCTACAATATGATGAGTCTAGGAAATCTAAAGAGGTGAGCAAATGGCAGTCGTAAAAGCCAGGAAACAGGATATTGATATGTTGGCAAGGTTGCTTCGGGCTGAAGCTGAGACCGAAGGCGAACAGGGCATGCTCCTTGTTGGAAATGTTGGCATTAACCGAGTAAGAGCGAATTGCTCCGATTTTAAAGGAATCCGGACAATTCCCCAAATGATCAACCAGCCACATGCGTTCGAAGCGTTGCTACATGGGTTGTACTATCAAAATGCAAGAGAGAGGGAACGCCGTCTGGCGAGACAGGCTGTGAATGGGGTGCGGAATTGGCCAGCCAAATTTTCTCTATGGTATTTCCGTCCAGGGACGTTCGAAAATCCCGGGCCATGTCCGCCAACTTGGTATAACCAGCCGCTCGCAGGACGATGGAAGAAGCACTGTTTTTATGAACCGACCGCGAAAGAATGTGAAAGTGTATATAGTACGTTTTAATATTATAAACGAAAAGAGCTCTGGATGGAGAATAAGTTGTTGTCGGGTTAGAAGTTGAACTAACGGGCACGATAGCGTAATAACTAGGGAGCAGATTGCTGCGTGACAGCTGCTCCCTGTTTTCATTACTGTAACGGACAGCTTGTTGAATATTAATTCCAGTGAACCGTATCACAAATGACGCAAATTTTTATAATAAAACAGGGAAGCCCAAGTAGAAAATTGCCGTTACAGAGAATGCAGCGCGCCACCTCGTATATGGTGTATAATACAAGAAGTGAAACTTCCGCATCGACGGTGGCATAACGAAGGAGATTTTATGACATTTGAACAATTGAAACTGATTCCCCCCATTCTTAAAGCGTTGGCCAAGGAAAATTATACACAGCCCACTCCCATACAGGAGCAGGCAATTCCGCCGGTGCTGGCGGGCCGTGATTTGTTCGGCTGCGCTCAGACGGGGACCGGCAAGACAGCGGCGTTCTTGCTGCCAATTATCCAACTGCTGAGTGCGCAGCAGGGACGACCGAGCGGCAAGCGCGTCATTCGTTCGCTGATCCTGACGCCTACGCGAGAGCTGGCCATTCAGATATCTGACAACTTTAAATCTTACGGACGCTTTTTGAATCTGCGAAGTGCCGTGATTGTAGGCGGCGTCTCGCAAAAAGCACAGGAGCAGGCGCTGGAGCAAGGCATGGATATACTGATAGCGACGCCAGGCCGACTAATCGACCTGATGAACCAAGGGTTCGCCGATCTGCGTCACGTGCAGATTCTCGTGCTGGACGAAGCAGACCGCATGCTAGATATGGGCTTCATTCACGACATGAGAAGGATCATCGCCAAGCTACCTGCCAAACGACAGACGCTGTTCTTTTCGGCGACGATGCCGCCCGAGATCAAGTCTCTGGTAGACTCACTGCTGACGAATCCAATGAAAATCGAAATTACGCCCGTTTCCTCGACCGCGGAGCGGATCAAGCAGGCACTCTACTTTGTGGACAAGCCGAATAAGCTGCCGCTGTTGATCGACCTGCTACAAGACAAGTCGATCGAGAGCGCGCTTGTGTTCACCCGTACGAAGCATGGTGCGGATCGGCTGGTGAGGGGCTTGACGAAGGCGAAGATTACCGCGCAGGCGATTCACGGCGACAAGTCGCAGAACGCCCGCCAAGCTGCGTTGAATAACTTCAAGCAAGGTGTGACTCGCATGCTGGTGGCGACAGATATTGCGGCCCGGGGCATCGACATCGAGGAGCTGTCGCACGTCATTAACTACAATTTGCCGAATATCCCGGAGACGTATGTACATCGGATCGGCCGCACCGGACGAGCGGGATTAAGCGGAATAGCGATTTCGTTTTGCGAGTACGAGGAGATTCCTTATCTGAAAGATATCGAGAAGCTGATCAAGCAGAAAATTCCGGTGATCGGGGATCATCCGTATCCGATGACAATGAACGAGTCGACTCCAACGGCAGTTAGGGAGACCAGAACCAGCGTCACATCTTCCGAGGATCGTGTCACCCGCGGCCATCGCAAAGGCACGAATCGAAACGACTCCGCCGGCAGAAAAGGAACCTTCGAAGGTTCCGGTCGCCCCTGGAAACGGCGGTCCTAAATCAACATGACGACCGCGACAAGTAGGAGTATAGGCAGTTTTAAATAATAAAAAGGGAGTGAATGTAACATGATACAAATAACGATTCCAACACCGGATGTTACCATACACAAACAGAAAGACCCTGAGTTAAGCAATATTTATGGGTTTACGGATTTTCACCTGATTTCAAGAGATAAAGCGGGGATTTTTATGTTTTACAATGATCGGGATGAACTCTTATTCGTTGGCAAAGCACGAAAGCTAAGACCCCGAATCAAAAAACATTTTGAAGATACAGTATCCATCATGAAAAATTACAGGGGCGAAGTTGCCAAAATCGAGGTTTGTATTGTCGAGGACCCCGTTCATAGAGAAATTTATGAAACATTTATTATTAACGAACTCAAGGCCAGATACAATGTAGATAAAGTGTTTTACAAATAAGGAATCGAATAGCTTCCAGAGGACAGGAAATCGTTTAAATGACAATTCATAATAAACAACGTTATCGCTTTAGCGAAGCACCTATATGGAATATTCAGAGGGAATATTATGAACAAGAAGGATTGAAGGCTTGGAACAACGACCAAGTTCCTCAATATATCACGTGCAATCCAATGATCGCTGCGGCTTATGCAGAAATGATATTCGGCTTTCTTCAAGACCGGGCGACTAAGGAAAATAGCTCAGAGCCTGTTCTTATTGTGGAGCTTGGAGCAGGAGCGGGGCGTTTTGCTTTCCATGTGTTACACGAGTTATGTCAACTGATTGACTATGCAGGGATAACGTTACCTTCGTTTCGATATCTCATGACGGATTTGGCGATGAACAATGTGTTGGCGTGGAAGGGGCATCCAGCTCTACAAGCTTTTATTGCCAAGGGAATACTCGATTTTGCACGATTTGATGCGGTTCATGACACGGTTCTGAATTTGATTGTATCAGACACAACCATTAGTAAAGGAGATTTAAAACAGCCTGTTGTCATTGTGGCTAACTACTTTTTTGATAGTATTCCGCAAGAGCTGCTTTATGTGTCTGAAGGCAAAATTTACGAAGCCGATGTTTTCATCGAGTATCCTGAACTTAAGGATTCACTTAAACCATCAGAATTACTTGATCAAATATCTTTACATTATAAGCATCGGCGGGCGCCGGAATATGAGCAAGAAACTTATCCTTATCGTGATGTCATAGCCATCTATCAGGAACAATTGGAAGATTCGCATATTTTATTTCCAGTCGCCGGATTAACTTGTTTAGAACGTTTGAACCAGTTGTCGCATGAGGGATTTCTATTAATAACGGCAGACAAAGGGGATCATTTACTTGAAAACTGGAAATTCGCGGAACCGCCGGAGTTGATCCTACATGGAAGTTTTTCTTTAACGGCAAACTACCATGCGATTCAGCAAGTTATGGAACAGAACGGAGCCCTCGCGTTATTTCCCCCGCATCATTATAAAAATATAAATGTTGGGTGTATTATCCATATGGATACACCGATGGACTACTTCCAGACAAGATTAGCTTATCGTCGATGTATTGAGCGCTTTGGTCCGGACGAATTTTTTAGCTTGAAGGAATGGGTAGATCTCAATCTAGATAGCATGGAACTACAGCAAATATTAAGTTTTTGGCGTTTAGGTGGATATGACGCGGAGTTCTTCACTCAGAGCTCGAAGCAGATCTCTAGTCTGTTACTAGATGCAAATGATGAGGAAAAGCAGGATATTTTTCGGGGTATACAGCTTATGTGGTCGTCGTACTACGTAATGGAGCAGCGTTATGGCATCGCACTTGAGGCTGGATTGTTACTGTTTGAGATGGAAATGTACGGGGAATCCAAACGGTTTTTAGAAATATCAATAGATGAAGATCAAGAGAACATCGTATCCACTGTATATTATTGTCTTGCTATTTGTTGCTTTGAGTTAGAATTAGAAGAAGATGCTTTGAATTACGTTAGAATGTTATTAAAACATGAGCCCGATCATGAAGAGGCCCTGGCGTTGTTACAAAAATTTGAGCAAGAATAGTTCCGCCATGGCAATGTTACGATGAACCGTATCTGATATGCTTATGTGTACCCCCTAAAGTTCGAGTTTAGGGGGATTTTTGTGTGGAGAAACCCGGTTAAAGAACAAAGTCCCTCAGTTAATTGAAGCTTTAAATGAACGAAGCCTTTTCGCGGACCAGAACCTAATTTCATTTCCGGAATCGCAAAAGTAAAAAATTTAGAAGTCAGTGTAAAGGAATCGAAATTGTTAAGTGCACAGGATCAGCTTACAATTTGTATTAAAGGAGTGAAAGCGCTTTAACGAGGGGGCCGGGTCTTGATGTTCAAAGAACGCATTTTGCATTCGAATCATAGACGAATCCTTATCATGTTTAGTTTGTTGACCGTCATGGTAACAGCGGCGTTTTCGGGCGGAGCTTGGTGGCAAGGGAACGAGGAGGATGTGATCGCTACGGTCAATGGCAGTCCGATTCACGTGGGAGAATTCCAACGAGCGATTCGTTTGAACAAATCGGCGATCATGAACTATTTTCGCGATCAGCATCATGCGGATCAGTCCGAGACGTTCTGGACAACTTCATTCGATGGCGAGATTCCTATTGAGATGCTGAAGAAGAAAGCATTGGATGATTGTGTGCGTTTGAAGGTTCGACTGCTGCAGGCAAAGGATCTAGGGATCCTGCAAGACGTTAGTTACCCGGGGTTTCTCCGGCAATTGCAGCAAGAGAATCACCGAAGAGCGCAAGCGATCAAGAACCGTCAGGTCGTATACGGACCTGAACGATATGACGAGGATACGTATCTGGAGTATCTGCTGACGAATTCAACCCTTGCTGTGAAGCAGCACTTGCAGCAAAATGCTTTGAAGCAGGGCGAGTCATCGCTGAGATTGTTCTATGAAGAGCATAAAGATCAGCGATACAGGACGCGCGGCTATGTCACGGTGCAACGAATTTCACGCACGATCCTGGACTCTAATCGTCAAATCGATCCCGCACTCGAACAGAAAGTAAAAAGGCTATTGGAAGAGGCGCATGCCAGGCTGTTATCTGGTGCGTCATTTAAAGACGTTGCCGCGGCCTATGCTGCACCAGGTACGGAATTGGAATTGAACATTGATCTGGGCGACGAACGACGGAACGCCAGAAGCCCGGTAGCCCAGGCTGCAGCCAAGCTCTCTGTTCAAGAGATTAGTCAGATTATTGAAGATAACGGCAGTCTCCATCTCTTAAAATGCATCGAGAGGGTAGAGCCTGACTCGGCTTATCTGGCCTATGAGCAGGTGAAGGATCAAGTGCTTCAGGATTATGTCAACGGTGAATATGAGACAAGGATTCGTGAGATAACGGCCTCAGCGCAAGTTGTGCGGCACGACAAGCTATATCAGTCCTTTCAAATGTAATTTTGAAGCGCTTCAATTTGTTGTAACCGCTTTAATGGCTTGCTGTTGAGGCGTTGCATACATAATGAAAGGCGAAGGGATGATCATTGATGTACAGAAGAACTGTGCAACGCGCCATTTGTTTGGCGATTGCGGCCGCTATGCTTCTTAGTCTGGCAATAACCGTTCCTCGGGACGCCAAGGCTGCAGGGGGAGCAACCTATTACGTAGATAACGTAAATGGGAATGACGCTTCGAATGGAACAAGCGCCGGGACAGCTTGGAAGACATTAACGAAAGTGAACGCGACGACGTTTGCCCCGGGCGACAAGATTTTATTCAAGGCAGGAGGAGCTTGGCAAGGACAGTTATGGCCAAAAGGTTCGGGGGTGAACGGGAGTCCCATTGTTATCGACCAATACGGGACGGGGAATAAACCGCTCATTGCGGGAGTTACGAGCGAGCTGCAGACGGTCTTTTTGAAAAATCAGGAGTACTGGGAAATCAACAACTTGGAGGTTACTAATCCTTCTACACTGCCTTTCTCCAGGGACTGGAAAGGGGCCCGGGGTGAGCGGCGTGGCGTCTATATTTTGAATGAAGAGAGCGGCATCTTAAATCACATTTACATTAAAAATTTGAATATTCATGATGTGGATGGGGTGTATACGACCCGGGCCGGCGGGATCATTTTCGATTCTGTGGGCTCCTATGTGCCAAGTGCGTTTAATGATGTGCTGATCGATGGCAATACATTAACGGATGTGGATGCATATGGGATTTATATCGGTTCAAACTGTACGATTCGGTATGGCATGGGCGATCTTTGGGAGTGGGTTCCTAAGCCTTACGGGTCTTGGACGCCAACGACGAATTTGAAAATCTCGAATAATACGATTGTTCGGCCTGCGACGGGCGGGATTGCATGGAATGTGACGGATGGCGCGATTGTCGAGCGAAATACGGTTCAAGAAGCCACGTTTTTGGCAACAAATGCTTCGATCTGGTGGGCCTATGCGGATAATAACGTGGTTCAATACAATGAATCTTTTGGAAGCCACAACGGGGAAATGGATGGCGAGGGGTTTGATGTGGATGCGGGAAACATAGGCTCCCTGGTTCAGTATAATTACAGTCATGACAATGCAGGCGGCTTTATGTTATTCGTCAATGATACGTATTATACGACGAATACGATCGTTCGCTACAATATCAGTCAGAACGACAAGAATCACTTGTTCCGGTACAGCGGTTCTATTGATACGGTCTATAATTATAACAACACGGTGTACGTCGGAGCGGCATCGGGTAATCCCGTGATGAGCGATTATTTCACGAAATCTTCAGGCGCACCGAAAAATATTAAGAATTACAACAACGTCTACTATAGCGTGGGAGATCGGGGATGGAATCTGACTGGGCAAACGTTTGACTCGAATGCGTATTACGGCGGCAAAACGTTAGTGAACTCGGATGCGCATCGCATAACTGCGGAACCGAAATTCATGAATCCGGGCAGTGGCGGCGTCGGTATGAATACGTTGGACGGCTACAAGCTCCGGCCCAACTCGCCGCTTATTGGGGCAGGCGTTCCTCTGGCGGACAACGGTGGAAGGGACTATTTCGGTAATGCCTTATATAACGGAGACCCGGATATCGGCGCCTACGAGTATCAAGGAACGGTACCGCCGGCTACGGGCAAAACGCCAATTGTATTCACACCCGCGCCCATTACCCCAATGCCGGAACAACCGAAGCCGGCACCGGGAAATTTGGCGCCGCTTGCAACTGTGAGTGCATCCATCGCCACTTTGTCCAACAGCTCGATTAAAAGCCTGACGGATAGCTCCTATGACAAAGCTTGGTCGAGTGTGGATAAAGGCGTGACATTCCCGAATTATATTACGCTTGATTTTGGTTCCAGATCGGTAACAGCGAGCAAGCTGAAAGTGGTAACCAGGTTTGGAACGGGGCAAGGCGTTACGAAGTTCGATCTTGAAGCTTATAACGGGACGGCTTGGGTGCCGGTGAAGACAGGTATTCAATGGACATGGGCGTATAGCGATACGACGAATGAGACACAGACCCTTAATTTTGACTCTACCACGGCGAAGCAGTTCCGTTTGAAGATTAATGGGGCAAATTTGAAATGGGGCAATTTCGCGATTAACGAGTTGGAACTGTACAGGTAAAGAAAAAGAAGCCGATCATCCTGTGGATGGCCGGCTTTTCCAACATTGAACAAAAGATTCGGGGATGATAAATTGTTGTAAACGATGAATGCGATTATATGGATAAGAAAGCGGGCCGAAACCATCATGAAACTTCTGGCAACAGGAACGAAGGGTTGGTTTGTATATCAGAAGGTTGTAGTTGTCTTCATTGCATTCATGATTCCACTCGTTGCGATGAACATTTGGGTGAATTACAAAGAGATGTCCTTCACGAAGAAGACGATCACGGATTCGGCTGTAGCCGGAGCTTCTTTTTATGCCAATCAGCTCGATAAGGAATTATATTTTATTCGGAGCCAGCAACTGCAATTTGTCAATGATAAGGATCTTCAGAAGCTTAGCTTTCAAGGGAGCACACTCGATGAGTATGCTTTGTTTGAATTAATTAATCAGACGAAAGACCGGTTGTCCGCGATTCAATACTCGAGTGAACTCATCGTCGATGCCGGCGTTTATGTCAAAGAAATTGGCAAGACCATCTCAAGTATAGGCGGTATCTCGGACACACCGAATGATGAATCAGAAGTCATTGTCCCATTAGCCGGGCTAACGCCGAAACCGTCTTTCTATCAAAAAGATGACCGACTCTTCTTTATTGAGAGCGAGAATAACTCGGGGATCATCTCTTACATCGAGATTTCTACGTCTCGCTTGCGGGAGGCCCTTCGCCAGATTACCACGCTCTATCAAGAATCGGAAGTATTTCTGGGGAGCAAAACACTCGGCCATGTGTTATCGACGGCGAAGGATCAGAACATCATCATTCCCTTGCTTGCACAACTGGAGGAAGGAAATAAGGGGAATGCAAATCCTTCCAGGGTTATCGATATCGCTGGAGCCAGTTATTTTGTAATGACGTGTCCGGTCGGTTCTTTGAATCTGTCGCTGGTCATGTATGTGGATCATAACGAAATTACGCGCCCGCTTAGGCAGTACAGCTTTTGGTTCTACGCATTATTCGTAATTGCAATCGTGGTGTTGCTGCTCTATTCTTACTCGCTTAATTTTATGATCCACAGACCTTTGTCCAAGCTCACCAAGGCGTTCAAGATGATGGAGACCGATAATCTGAATCTCGTCATCGAGTCGAAGACGAGGGACGAGTTTCATTATTTATTTCACAGCTTTAATCGCATGGCGTTCCGTTTGAAGCGTTCGATTGAGGAGAATTATGAGCACAAGATTGCGATTCAGCAATCGGAATTGAAACAACTGCAATCACAGATCAATCCTCATTTTCTATATAACAGCTTTTTTAACATTTATATGATGTGCAAGGTGGGAGATTCAGACGGAGCTGCGGAGCTATCGCAAAAGCTTGGCAGTTATTATCAATATATAACGAGGAATGGGTCCGACGAGATGCCCTTGTACAAAGAGTATCAGCATGCCTTGGATTATTGTGAAATTCAGTGCATCCGCTTCTCGAATCGAATCGGATACGAACATGAGGAGATACCGGATTATGCGAAGACGGTTACGGTGCCGCGATTGATCATACAGCCGATTGTTGAAAATGTTTTCGAACATGCCTTCGAAGACGGCATGATGAACGGCATTCTGTCTATGACGGCCGATTATCAGGAAGGGGTCGTACGGATTAAGGTCGAAGATAACGGCCGCCTCCTGACAGACGAGACGCTGCAAAGTTTGCAAGAGCAGTTGCGTAATGAATCCGGACAACAAGAGAAGACGGGACTCATAAATGTGAATAATCGATTGCAGTTGAAGTATGGGGCGGGCAGCGGGCTTTTCGTCACTCGCAGCCAACTTGGCGGATTGTGTGCCGAACTGATGATCCGAACCCAAAATGAACGAAAGTGAGGGTCTGTTGCCATGTATCGATTGTTAATTGTAGATGACGAGCCGGTGATCGCGAACGGACTGGTTCAGCTTTT
This sequence comes from Paenibacillus elgii NBRC 100335, assembly GCF_004000865.1. Taxonomy (GTDB): domain Bacteria; phylum Bacillota; class Bacilli; order Paenibacillales; family NBRC-103111; genus Paenibacillus_G; species Paenibacillus_G elgii. The sequence continues at coordinate 115,934 of NZ_BIMB01000003.1, forward strand.
ACAGGACCGCCAACAATTTGAATTGGATATCTGCAAGGCGTATTCTGCGGATGAGGCGCTCGAGATTGCGCAGCGAACGAAGTTGGACATTCTCGTGAGCGATATTCGGATGCCGAAGAAGAATGGATTGCAGCTAGTCGATGAGATCGCCTATTACTGGCCTTCGTGCCGGATGATTTTCTTAACCGGATATAGTGAGTTTAACTACGTGTATGAAGCCATTCGCAAGAATGTCGATAGTTATATCTTGAAGAGCGAAGGGGTCGAACCGATCTTCGAAGCGGTAAGAAAGGCCATTGTCAAACTGGAGGAAGAGCACCGGAATCGGCTTCAACAGGAAAAGGCGCAATTGCACCTGCGGATCGTTGAATCCTTGTTGAAGAAAGAACTGCTGGAATCGGTGCTGCGAGGTGAAGAATTACCTGCTTTACTGAGAGAAGAGCGCTATGCGGATTTGGATTTTGCCATTGCATTGGACCGTCCCTCCTTTATTCTCATTGGACATGCCGATCAGCAGGAAGGGATCACGATGAAGCTGCTGGAGGCGGCAGGCTCGATATTTGGCAAGCTGCTACCCCCTTCGATCGGATGCGAATACACCTTCTATGACGGACACCTTATCGTATGGTTCCTGCAACCGAATGTCGAATTAGTAGACCGGCTAAGGGATGAAGCGGATGCTGCAGAGAACGGGCACCGTGTTGTGGCCTATTTGCGAGGGGTGCTGGAACGGGTTCAGAATGAATGCGAAGAGATACTGGACGTATCGATGTCATTTGGCATTTCGGGGAATATGATGAATCGCTGGGGCCAGACCCGGGAGCAAGTAGAAATGATCCGCTCTCTGATCCGTCGAAGAGTTCAGCTTGGTCAGAGAATGGTCATTGTTGATTACGAGCGTACAACGGATAAATCGAGTATACAGATTAAGCTGGCAGGGATTCAGCAGGATGCTTTCAAAAAGGGACTCCTGGATCAGATTCATCGTTATATTGAAGAGCATCTCGCGGGAGACTTGTCGCTGACGGCGATCGCAGAGGAAGTGCATCTTAACCCTTCCTACTTGTCTCGTTACTATAAGCAAATTTCAGGGCACAACCTGATTGAATATATAAAATCCTTTAAGCTCGAATCCGCGATTGCGATGATGTCAGATCCCCATTTGAAGCTAAATGAAATTGCGCTTCGCGTAGGGTTCGACTCTCCGTCTTACTTCGCTACCTTCTTTAAAAAGATGACCGGAAAATCTCCGCAGGAATACCGTAACCTGCAATAGGTCAATAAAGTGAAGGCAATGTAAAGGATTCGAAATTGTAAACGGTTTCTGGCCGGGCTTACAATATAAATAGGCAAAGCGACCCGCATGGCCAGTACTTTTTACTAGGGGGAACGTTTCCAATATGAAGCATGATCAATTTAGAAAAACGAGAATGATTTTGCTGCTTGCTGCCAGCGTATCGATGGTGTCGGCGTGCTCTAGCCAAGGGGGAGACAAGTCAGCGAGTTCTGCGACTCCTGTGGCATCCGGAGGTTCTGCCGACACTGCGGCGCCAGAACCGCTTGGCAAGTATGCGGAGCCTGTCGTTGTTACGGAAGTGCTTGGATTCAGCACGCCCGAAGACCCTAGAACCACGAAGGGGATTACGCCTGATCAGAACGCTTATCTCAAAGACCTCAAGGATATGTTGAATATCGATGTGAAATATAAATGGACGGTGCCGAAAGATCAATATGAACAAAAGTTCTCGCTTGCGTTGGCATCGGGAGATTTACCGGACATTATGGAGCTTAGTCCGAAGGATTATGAGAAGCTTCGGAAGCAAGATATGCTGGCGGATTTAACCGCAGCCTATGATAAATACGCCTCGCCGGATCTGAAGAAATATATGGAGTCCGTTGGCGGGTTTGCGATGAAAACGGTAACCAGAGACGGCAAGCTGATGGCCATTCCAGATTTTACGGACCCGGCGCTTGGCACACAGTTGCTGTGGATTCGGAAAGATTGGCTCGATACCTTGAACCTTCAAGTGCCGAAGACGATTGATGAACTGGAAAAGGTTGCGACTGCTTTTGTGAATGACGATCCGGATCGGAACGGGAAGAAGGATACCTACGGCATCGCGCTGGAGAAGAAGCCTTTCTTCTGGGGATTTGATTTGCGCGGGTTCTTCAATGCCTATGGCGCTTATCCTTCGGTAGGAGACAATATTAACGCATGGATTAAAGACAGCAACGGCAAGCTTGTTCCCGGGTTGATTCAGCCTGAGATGAAGCCTGCGCTGGCGAAGCTCCAATCCTGGTATAAGAACGGTATTCTGGACAAAGAGTTTGCGCTCAAAGACGAGAATAAAGTGGTAGAGGACATCACGGCCGGTAAAGTAGGGATCTCCTATGGGGAATGGTGGTATCCAAACTGGCCGCTCAATCTCAGTGTGGATAAAGACCCGAAAGCGAATTGGATCGCCGTTCAAATTCCTACGCTGGATGGACAGCCAGGGAAATCCATTGTTCCAAAACTGCGCAGCGAGAAAGTCTACGCCGTCAACAAAAAATTGAAGAACCCCGAAGCGATCGTGAAAATGTTGAATTTCTATTTGGAAATGGGCAAGCCCCAATATATGAATAAGAATAAACCGGAGAATGGGTATGTCTACAATTGGTTCGCGCCAAGAATATCAAATCCGGCTCAAATTGAAACCATTTACACGGAAGTAAACAAAGCGCTGGCGGCCAAACAAACAAAAATTACGGTGAATAGTCCGGATTATAAAACAATACAGGATGTACTGAAAGCGACATTGGATTTGCAGGCGAATGATACCCAGACGGCGTCGCGGGGCGTGAACTGGGGACTGTACTTTAGTCGTGCGGCGGAAGATGGCGGCTGGGGCCTGACGCGCAAGATTCGTGAGAAGGGCCAGTTTGTGATGAATGAATTCTACGGAACACCGACCCCTACCATGGTTGAGAAAGGCGGTCAGCTTGATAAGCTGATGCTGGAGTCTTTTAACAAAATCATTCTTGGGGCACCCGTTGACGATTTCGATAAATTCGTAACGAGCTGGAAAACGCTTGGCGGCGATAAAATGACTGAAGAAGTGAATGCATGGTACAACGAGCAAGCTGTGAAATAAATGAACGTATCGTGACGAGGGGAGCGGGAGCCAGCGGCTCCTCTCGTTTTGTCTACCCATGTGTAAGGAGGTCCGTCCAAGCATGAGAACTTTTCGCAAAGAGTATCCGCTGCATATCATGCTGATTCCGGGAGTGATTCTGACACTTATTTATTCGTATGGTCCAATGGCCGGACTCGTCATGGCTTTTCAAAATTTTGAGCCGCTGTCAGGCTTTTTTAAATCGGAGTGGGTGGGTTGGGACAATTTTACATATGTGTTTCATTTGCCGGATTTCAAACAAGTCTTCTGGAACACGATCCTGATCTCTATCTTCAAAATCGCGCTGTTCCTGCTTGTCCCGCTTATTCTCGCTTTATTGCTCAATGAGGTGACGAAGCGATGGTTCTCGCGGCTTGTGCAATCGACCATTTTCCTGCCATTCTTCTTGTCGTGGACGGTTCTTGGAGGGATTGTGATTGAAATTTTCTCATTGAATGGACCGGTAAATAGCTTATTATCCTTTTTGGGTCTTAAGGAAATCATGTTTATGCTGGATAACGGCTGGTTCCGTGGCATCATCATCGGTTCGGATGTCTGGAAAAGCATGGGCTACAATATGATCGTGATGTTGGCCGCAATCACGGGAATTAACGGCACTTTGTATGAAGCTGCGGAAGTGGACGGCGCGGGCCGATGGAAGCAGATGCTGCATATCACTTTGCCTGGTATGCTGCCGATGCTGATTTTGCTGGGCGTCCTGAGTCTGGGGAATATTCTCAACGCAGGCTTTGAGCAAATCCTGATCATGTACAATCCGACGGTGTATGAAGGCGCGGACATTATCGACACGTTCGTCTACCGGCTCGGCTTGTTCAGTCAGCAATTCGGCCCCGCTGCGGCAGTCGGTCTATTTAAGTCCGTCATTTCCCTGGGTCTGGTCTCTATCGCCTACTATGCTGCGTACAAATATAACAATTATCGAATCTTCTAAGGAGGGAGTGACGTGATCCATAAATCATCGGCAAGCCGACAGCTGTTTGTGTTGTTTAACACAATCTTTTTGACCTTGATTACCGTACTGGCCATTATTCCATTTGTTCATTTGCTCGCCATCTCGCTTAGCTCCAATACAGCCGCAATGGCCGGCGAAGTGAAGCTGTGGCCTGTCGGCTTCAACCTGGATGCTTATATTTATCTGGGGGAAAAGGTAGAGTTTCTGCGCTCCTTGCGGGTTTCCCTGGAGCGGGTCGTTCTCGGCACAGCCGTCAATATGTTTCTTGTCTTTATTACAGCATTCCCTTTAGCCAAGTCTAATGACAAGTTCAAGTACAGAACGGTCTATGTTTGGTTTTTTGCGGTTACCATGTTCTTCAGCGGCGGCTTGATTCCAACCTACATGATTGTGAAAAATACCGGGTTAATCGATACGATCTGGGCGTTGATCTTGCCCGGCGCATTGAATGTGTGGAACATGGTGCTCATGCTCAACTTTTTCCGGGCCATCCCCAAAGAGTTGGACGAGGCGGCCACCATCGATGGGGCGGGTCATTGGCGGGTCCTTTGGCAAGTCTATTTACCCGTATCGCTTCCGTCGATCGCGACAATCGGTTTGTTCACGGTTATCGGTCACTGGAATGTCTGGTTCGACGGCATCTTGTATATGAATTCACCCGAACATTATCCGCTGCAAACGTACTTGTCTACGCTCATAACGGCTATCAACTCACAGATGAGTTCCATGTCGCTTGACCAGTTGAAGGCTTTGGAGAATTTAAGCGAGAAAACGCTTCGGACCGCGCAGATATTCATGGGGGCGCTGCCGATTATGCTCGTCTATCCGTTCCTGCAGAAATATTTTGTCAAAGGGATGACCGTAGGCAGCGTGAAGGAATGAACGATCAGCATACAGGGAGATGGAAATCATGATGAAGCAAGTAACCGTGGCCTTGGTTGGGGCGGGACTTCGGGGCGTGAATTATTTGGAATATGCGAAGCAGTATCCGGATGAGATGCAAATCGTCGCCGTAGCAGAGCCGAACAGGGAGCGGAGAGAGCATTGCCAAGCGAGACATGGGCTTCCTGACGACAAGTGCTTTACCCATTGGGATGAACTCTTTGCACAGCCAAAGATGGCGGATGCGGTCTTCATCTGCACTCAGGATCAGCAGCATTTTGAACCGACGATGAAAGCGCTGGATGCGGGGTATCATGTGCTGCTGGAGAAGCCGATGTCCCCCGATGCGAAGGAATGCGTGGCGATGGGAGCGCGAGCTGCGCAGCTTGACCGTGTGTTCTCGATATGCCATGTTCTGAGGTTTACGAATTTCTTCGCTACGATCAAGGAATTGCTGGAAGGAGGGGCCATTGGCCAATTGATGTCGATCACGCACAATGAGAACGTCGGATACTGGCATCAAGCCCACAGCTTCGTTCGGGGCAACTGGCGCAGGAAGGACGAATCGAGCCCGATGATCTTGGCGAAGTCCTGCCATGACCTTGATATCCTGCTCTGGCTGGCCGGATCGGATTGTGTAAGCATTTCGTCATTCGGCTCCTTGTCCCACTTTACTTCTGCACAAGCGCCGGAGGGAGCGCCCCTTCGCTGCCTGGACGGCTGCCCCGTCGCAGAAGAATGCCTTTACTACGCGCCGAAACAGTATTTGACCGAAAATACGGACTGGCCAACTTCGGCGATCAGCGATGATTGGAGCTATGAAGGTCGAATCAAGGCGCTGCAGGAAGGACCGTATGGCCGATGCGTCTACCATTGCGATAACGATGTCGTCGATCATCAAGTGGTGAATATGACATTCGCGAACGGCGTTATTGCAGCATTCCATATGAGTGCCTTTACGAAGGAAATTAGCCGGACGATCAAGCTGATGGGAACGACGGGCGAGATTCGCGGCACGATGGAGAAGAACGAGATCGAAATTCTCCGCTTCGGCAGCGACAAAGTGGAACGAATCGATTTGGCCGATGCGGGCGGACATATCGGACACGGCGGCGGAGATTACGGCTTGGTCCGGGATTTCCTCCGGCTCTTGCGCGAAGGCGGCGGCAGCAAAGGGCTGACATCAGCGCATCGCTCCGTGCAAAGCCATATGATGGCGTTCGCGGCGGAACAAGCCCGAGTGGAACAGAGTGTGGTTCGTATGCAGGATTTTGTTGAGCGCTTGTTATAATCGATTTCTATTTTTAACGAAAATATACGCTAAGCCTTCGAATGTAACCGGCTTAGCGTTTTTTCTTACTTTAAGTAAAAGCAATCGGGGTAATACCAGCATAGCTGACACCACCCGCAAACACATGATGACGAGGTAACAGAATAGTCCGTATTCTCTCACTATTTTCTTTTATTCTTCGGGGGTTTGAATGCCAACGCAGGATGACTTGAGCCACCGACTTATTGTGATCTTAATTGGATACAGAATCCTGTTCCGCCCGGTTGAATCCTTTAATGATTAGCCATATAGCCAAAACCAATTGTTGAAAGGCTATCAGAATGTTCAACATCATGTAGGTTGCATCCAGACCGATGAAGCGAATCATAAATAATAAGCTTGCCAATATGGACAATATAGACCCAATAAGACCCAAAGCTGACAACCAACGTGGAACTAATTTTATTTGGTAAAATATGCAGTTAAACAAGAGCATAGCCAAAACAAATGCCAGTGTCGTTGCCACATGGTTCACCAAATCACGTCCTTCCCGTAACAATCCACCCAGGGTCTGAAAATACGATACATTCAGAGTTCCAACTTTTGCAAATTCGTGGCTTAATGTCAATAGCAACAGAAGAATGATTACACCAAAAATAATGAACACACCCGCAATGATGCCGAAAGCAACAGATCCAAGAGCTAAACCGTTATTATGCTTACTTAAAATCGGATACATCAAAATCGGAATACCAACATATGCAACAACCATTAACAACTGGAAAAACGCTCCTACAAGTACCTGATTTTCATTTGTAGAAGCCTTGACAAGGTAGTCTGCTCCATCTATAACAGGAACAACACTAAATATACCTGTAACCAACCCGGTTATTAATAACACCCCAGTAATTACTGCAGACCTTCTACCTGAATTTGCACTCTTCCTCAACATATTTAACCTCCCTATAATACCTACCTTTTATAATAATATGACAGGAAAAGGTAAGATAAAACAGATACTTTAGTATGGTTAGGCCTCTATCGCCATCGCCTGAAAACGGCTGAACTGGTCCGCGCTATTCGCTCGTAAAAGCAAAAGGGCGGCTCTGGTACGAAACGGTCTTTATTCCGAAGTACCCGATTACCGGAGTGGACATCGTAGGGCAGTATGCTTTGTCATGAAATTCCTCCTGTCTTGCCATACATAACTCTAATATATTTTTATCATTAAACTACTTTTATTTGATTTTGTAATCTTGCTCTTATATTCCCAAATCCGTACAAATGATGAATTTTGAATTATACTAGTTTTCCGTGGAGGTGATTACATGTTTACTGATGGGAGATGGCGGGCTATCGTACACGTAGTAAAAACAACAAAGATCTTTTGTCTTCCATCTTGTAATTTATAAATATGAATTAATGGAGGAGTATTATGAAAAATTTTAATTTTTACAAGCTTTGGCTAGGACAGTCTATAAGTTTGTTAGGTACCCAGTTTACAGTAGTAGCTTTGCCTCTTTTTGCATTAGAGGTGCTAAAAACAAGTGAGGCGAATGCTGCCTTGCTTCGTGGGATTATATTCATACCCTACCTAATTTTCGGATTAGTAGCCGGTGCTTTGATAGACATCCTTCATAGAAAAAAGGTTTTGCTCATTTGTAGTATATGTCAAGGCGTTTTATTTTTATCAGTATTCCTACTGGCTGTAACAAATAAAATAACGTTCCCTTTATTGGTGTTTCTCATGCTTTTAAATGGAATATTTACCACGTTTTACAACATTGCAATTCCTTCTTTCTTACCGGAAATATTACCAGATAAAGACAACTTAAAAAAAGGAAACGCGGGGCTAGCCATTTCGGAGTCTCTTGCTATAGTAATTGGTCCTATGCTAGCAGGAATCGTTATTACTCTAGTTGGATTAACAGGCTCATTCACTATTGATGCAGTAACATATTTTGTTTGTTTTGTGTGTGTGCTATTTATTTCAAGGTTTAAACCGCATACAGAGGGCTCTTTAAAAAACGTAAATATAAAATCCATATATAAAAACATATATGAAGGTTTGATATATTTTAAAAACCACCCTGTATTGGAACCAATTGTTAGCTGTGGCGCTGTTTACGGTTTTTTTAAATACATACTAAATAGCATTTTAGTCATATTCCTTTATAAGGTAATGGGTCTATCTGAACTTGAAATAGGCTTTGTTGTAGGTTCGGCAGCGGTGGGATTTTTAATAGGCAATACGATACTCGTAAAAAAAAGTCAACAAATTAATAATACAAAAATGCTTATTTATAGCGCTACTGTATCAGTTATGGGTCTGTCCTTTATACCCATAATGGGATATATGGGAACCGTTTACGGTATAGTGGCTGTAAGTATCATACATGGTATGGGAGAAGGTGTATTTGCCCCTTACGCTGCAACCATACGACAACTTGCCTCACCAAGTCACATGCTAGGCAGGGTAAACGCTGTACAGCGTACGCTTAATTGGGGAGCTTGGGCATTAGGAAGTTTTGCTAGTGCATTTTTAGTTTCTATATTTGGGCTTCAAACTACGTTATTTATAGGGGGCTTCGGAACAACATTGTGTTTACTAATGTTGATAAGGCGAGGCATATTAAAAGGAACCAACATTGAATATACGAGTTCAATTTAGAGGAGATGATGATGATGTATAAGGTATTAAAAGAAACTGACATAGAAACTACACCACACGTTTTATTTATAGGGGGATGGACAAAGCCTATACAAGATGCTTTAGACAGGGGGTATACTGTTTCGTATATAGGGTCTTACACTAAACACATCTATTTCGATGCAACGATCTTGGAAAAGTGTTTCTTTAAAAAAGAAATAGACACAACAAACATCCCCGTGTGTGTATACTATGCTGAAGAATTGTACAAAGAGAAACCGTTTGATGTGGTTGTATCTTTCAACGAAGCAGCCTTAGATACGGCTTGCATAATTGCAAGGATTTTTAATGTTAAAGGATTTTCTTACAACGCTAATATGATAACCCGCAATAAAGACATGATGCGTGAAATTCTAGCAGGCAAAGACTTTTCGATAGATTCGATCGTTTGCAACAACATTAAAGACATTGATGAATTTTTGAACAAAAAAGATAGTATTATAATAAAACCCCCGATTGGCGCAGGTGGTAAAGGAGTATCTAAGCTAGACAGGGGAGATGACGTAGAGGTATTTATTAAAAGTAACGGTATTCAACTACCTATTTTAGTGGAAGAGTACGTTGAAGGTTACGTAGTTTATACGGTCGAAGCCGTTTCTTATAACAAAAAACATTCTATACTGGCTATATCAGCTGAAATATTTAAAGAAGATACGTTTATAATAAACTATACTATGATGCCGGCACCTATAGATGAATCTCAAAAAAAATTAATCATTGAGAAAGTAATGCTATTTTTGGACGACATCCAACTGGAAGACGGCATTACTCATACAGAGGTAAAGATAGACAAACAAAATAAGCCAATAATCATAGAGTCTCAAGTCAGGATAGGAGGGGGTAATATTTGGAAAATGGTAGAACTAACAACCGGCATATCTCAATTTGGATACTATTATGATGCGTTAGCTACTAAGACTATAGATGAATTTAGATGTGTACCTTCAAAATGTCAAGCTATGTCTTTAAGCTTGATTCCAAAACCAGGTTGCTTAAAAGAAATCAAGTATAAAGGGTTAGCTAACATATCCGAGGTCGTATTCATTGATCTATTAGTAAAAGAGGGCGACACCATACCAACTATTGTAGACGGTACGGGGCGCAAAGGATATATATTATTTACGGCTAATGATATAAAACATATGTACGAAGTTGCGAATAAAATATGTGACAATATAACGTTTGTTTATCAGGATCTGTCAGAATGGAAACCTTCTTTTAAAAAAATTCAGAGCGGAGTTGATAAAGGAAAGTAGAAGGAAGGTTCAAGAAAAGTTTCCAGCCGAGAAAAAATCCTAATAATTTGTTATTTTTGAGACTCGGGCCGGAAAGATTCTTGTTATTTATTTATCGGAACAATTTCTTGTCAAGGAGGTGTGTACAACGACACAAAAGTACCCTCATTAAATTGCCTCTGCCCAGAAAATGAAGGTGCCTGAGATCAGCAGTCTGTATCATATTTCTGGTGAACATATCCGTAAAACAATAGACCGAAATTGCGAAGGTGATTCAGAGTCTTTTGAACCGTCAAATAGCGGGTAAGGCGGTTCTGACTGTTTCCTGACGTTATGTCTCGTATGAACGTTTTCATAAGTGCTTCAACCACCAGCCGACTAACGTCGTTTGGTGGTTTTTTATATCGAGGCTCAGTAGGGAAGGAATGAAAGTGTCAATTGAGCGTTTGTGGAAGTTCTGGGAAAATTTTAAATCCATATTCAGGGGTTTCGACATGTTTCATTAATTTAAGAGTAATTCTTGCAAAAAGTTCCTTATATTGGTAGAATAAAGATATTTGCTGGTATTCTTGTCATTGAATTATATATTAAGGGGATGATAGGGTACATGTTAGCAGTGGAACAGAACAAGGCTGAGCACGTATTTGCTATGACGCATGCCCAGAAGCGGATATGGTATGGAGAGGTTATGCATGCTGATACGACGCTTCATTTGTTAACAGTCTGCCTTGTCTTTCGCGGACTGATCGACCAGAGTAAATTGGCCGAAGCAATTCAAGGCGTGGTGGACCGGCATGATGCACTGCGTATCAGAATTTTGCCCACCGCAGGAGATGAGGAGCCTACCCTAGGCATTTTTGCCGCAGAGCCGATTCCTGTTGCAATTCATGATTTCATAGGCTTGGAAGATGAAGTCTGGAAAGAAGAGATTCGCCAGCGGGAGCAGCAGATACCACTAAGGAGCCCTTGGTTAATCCGCTTTGCTCTCCTTCGCGTTGCGGAGGATGAGGCACGTATATTGATCAGCGCTCATCACCTGATTGTCGACGGCATGTCCCTCATAATGATCGGGCAAGAGATCAATCATATGTACACACAGTCTCTAGGTTATAACATCCCTAATCTGGACCCCGCCCCTTCGTTCCTGGAGCAACTTCGTAATGAATCCGCCTATTTGGAAAGCACTCGATTCGAGCGAGACCGCCTTTACTGGCAGGAGCAGTTTAAAACGATTCCCCCCGTAAGCCGCTTAAAACCTCAGGGAGCTACGAACTCTAATCTAGAAGGCGGCATTCTTACTCTTTCCCTTGAACCGCAACTTCGCCAGTCGATTTACCGTTTCTCAAAGGAAGAGGAAGTGTCCCCTGCTGTCCTCTTCATGGCTGTTTTATGTCTCTTTTTTTTACGCATGACGGGAGAGAAGGAAGTGCTGCTAGGTACACATTCGAGCAATCGAACCACCCGTGAAACAAAGGCGATGGCCGGAATGCTAGTCAGTACAATGCCTTTCCGCATGCGAGTAGGTGGCTCCGAAACCTTTCGCACCTTTATTCAGTCGGTAAAGCGACGGCAGAATGAGACGTTTCGTCATCAAAAATATCCTTATAATCTCTTGGTTCCCATGCTCCGGGAGGAGTTCGGCATCTCCGATCAACCACTTGAAGTTTTCATGAACTACCTCCCCATAGATTGGCATAATCCTTCAGCCGAAGTCAAATACCATTTTGAACCGGGAGCCTCATGGCATCAAGCAAATGAGCTTACCCTATTTGTATATGACTATCTGTCTACAGAGGAAATACAGGTTCAATATCAATATTGTGCAACCCGATTTACGAGAGAGGAAATGGGTTTCTTCCACGACCGGATGATGAGCCTTTTAAAAAACGCCTTGCTTCAGCCGGAACTTCCGATAAATCGACTGGATATGCTCCCGGCTGGAGAAAGACGGTTGATTCTGGAGGAATTCATCGGGAAAGGTAAGGCAGAACCTCCACTCAAGAGCGTGGTCCAGTGTTTTGAAGATCTGGCGGCACACGGTCCGGATCGGAGCGCCGTGATCCATGAAGGCGAGCAATGGAGCTATGGGGAATTGAATGATTGGGCTAACCGACTGGCCAGGTTGCTATTAAAGCAAGGACTTAAACCGGAGGACAAGGTCGGGATCTGGATGAACCGTTCCATTTCTCTGATAGCCTCCATCTTGGCTGTATGGAAGGCGGGAGGGGCTTACATACCGCTTGACCCCGAAGCTCCTGCCGAGCGTTCACTCGGGATTATCCATGATTCAAAGATGAAGCTGCTGCTCATCAGTGAAGAACAGATCGGGAAGATCAGAAGTTCCGAACATCTTCAGAACAACATTGAACTGCTCGTTCTCGAAGAGCTGGATGACCAGATGGCTTCCTGCTCAACTGAGAACTTAAAGGATACGGCCCCTTTAGATTCTCTAGCCTACATTATTTTTACATCGGGCTCAACAGGACGGCCGAAGGGAGCATTGCTGGAGCATAAGGGGATGATGAATCACATCATGGCGATGGCCGAAGAGCTGAGGCTATCCGATTGCAGTACGGTAGCGCAGAATGCTTCACAGTGCTTTGATGTGTCGGTATGGCAAATGTTTGCAGGCTTATGTGCCGGCGGTCGAACGATAATTTACAGTAGCAGCCTGCTCCAGAAGCCTGAAGAATTTCTGGAGCGGTTAATTACCGACAAAGTCACGATCTTGGAGCTAGTCCCTTCTTATCTCTCCGTGCTGCTCGAATCGCTGGAGAACCGCCATCGTCCTCTGCCCGATCTGTCCTATCTGATTCCAACCGGGGAAGCGTTGAAACGGGATACCTTAAAACGATGGTTTGCACTCTATCCTGATATTCCGGCGGTAAACGCCTACGGGCCCACAGAAGCATCGGATGATATAACTCTGAATATTTTGCGTGAAGCGCCACCGCAGGAGACCGTCCCAATCGGCCGTCCGCTATCCGGTTTACATATTTATATTGTGGATGAAGCAGGTCAGTTGTGCCCAATTGGGGTAAAAGGGGAGATTTGGGTATCCGGCGTGGGCGTAGGCCGCGGCTACCTGAATGATCCGGAACGGACGGCGTCGGCGTTCACTGATGATCCGTTCGTGCCGGAACAAGGTAGGCGGCTATACAAGACTGGCGATCTTGGCAGCTGGCAGCACGATGGAACGATTGAATTCTTCGGCCGAAAGGACCATCAGGTCAAAATTCGTGGCTTTCGCATTGAACTAGGAGAGATCGATGGTGCTCTCGTCAATCATCCTGATATTATTCAGGCAGTTACAGTTGGTCTGGATGACGGAACAGGCGAACGGACTTTATGCGTTTATTACACATCCAAAAGAACTTTGGAAGTAGGAGAAGCAAAAAGTTATCTGGAGGCGAAGCTTCCCAACTACATGGTACCGTCATTCTTTATGCAGTTGGAGGATCTGCCGCTTACTCCTAACGGCAAGGTTGACCGCGAGGCTCTGCCGCAGCCGGACAAATTATCAGGACTACAACAGGCTTATGTCATGCCCCGCAATCAGACGGAGTCCCAGCTTGTTGAGTTGTGGATGGAAATTCTGGGAATGACAAAACTCGGAATCCGGGACAATTTCTTTGAACTTGGCGGCCATTCTCTCAAAGCAATTACGCTGCTTTCCCGGATACATAAGCTTTTCCACGTTGAAATTTCACTCGCTGAGCTGTTCCGTCTGAAAACGATTGAGAAACTGGCCGCACTCGTGTTGTCCTCTGGCAGGAAGCAATATGAGGCTCTAGTTCCCGCAGCTCAGCTGAGTGTCTATCCTTTGACCTCGGGGCAGAAACGATTGCATCTGCTTCAGCAATTCCAGGGAGCCGAGTTAAGCTATAACATGCCTGCCGTATTGGAGGTAAAAGGAGCGCTTTCCCCAGAGAGGCTCCAAGAAGCATTGATACGGTTGATTGCCCGGCATGAGCCGCTTCGAACCCGTTTCGCTTTATCGAATGAGGGGCCGGTGCAGCTCATCGAAAGCGAGGTTAATTTTGCTCTTGCTTGCTGCAATCTGGAGGGAGAGGGCGAAGATGACATCCGAGACATCATTCGCTCTTTTATCAGACCTTTTGATTTAAGAGAGGCGCCGTTGCTTCGCACCATGCTGATACGTCTAGGAAACGAGCGGTATCTATTGTTGTTCGACATGCATCATGCGATCACTGATGGTACGTCGCTTGGGGTGCTGATGCACGAACTGTCCCAACTCTACAAAGGGGAGCAGCTCGAACCGCTTCATCTGCAATATAAGGATTATGCAGTATGGCAACAGCAGTTTATGCGGTCTGCGGTATACAGGGAGCAGGAAGCATTCTGGTTGGAGCAGTTCCGTACCCCGGTGCCGCTGTTGGATCTGCCGCTCGACCGTCCGCGGCCTTTACTTCGCGATTTTACCGGGGGACGTGTGCATTTTGCAATGGACAGCCGGTTGACACAGGAAGTGAAACGTCTGTCCAGGCTCACGGAAACCACGCTGTTTACGTTGCTGCTGGCAGCTTACGGCTTGTTGCTAGCCAAACTGAGCGGGCAAGATGAAGTGATGGTTGGCACGCCCGTAGCCGGACGCCGGCACGCAGATGTACAACGGATGGTTGGCATGTTTATTAATACGCTGCCACTTCATTTGCAGCCTGCAAGCAGCCAATCCTTTGTCGGATACCTCAGACAAGTAAAACAGTGCGTACTCGGCGCATTGGAGCATCAAGACTATCCATTCGAAGAGCTGGTAGAAAAGGTGTCGCCGCCAAGGGATATAAGTCGAAACCCGCTGTTTGACGCTATGTTCAATCTCCATAATATGGAAACCCCAAAGCTTGCCTTAGGGGATGCGCATCTGGCTCCCTATCTTTTCGAATTTCCAACAGCCAAGTTTGATTTGACCCTGACGGTCATGGAGCAAGAGGACACACTTTCATGTCATCTGGAATATGCTTCCGCTCTCATCACTCACGAAACAGCTGAACGGTGGGCGGGCTTTTATATCGAATTGTTGAATCAAATCGTTAGCAAACCAGGTTTTGAATTACGCCGATTTCATTTGTTGAGCGAGGCGGATAGGCAGCAGGTGGGCAGGCTGTTCCTGAAAGCTGACGAGCATATCCCGACCGATGAGATCCAAACAATTCACGGACTTATTGAGCTGCAGGCCGAACGGACACCTGACAGGACAGCCATTGAATGCGGGGGGGAGCGGGTCACCTATCGAGAATTGAACCGCATTGCAGACCGGTTGGCAGCCAGGCTGCGAGCCAAGGGTGTGCAGCGGGAAGATGTTGTCGCACTGCTCGCCGACCGCTCCATTGGATTGATTGCAGGCCTTCTTGCTGTAAATAAGGCGGGGGCAGCTTATCTTCCTCTCGATCCCGATTATCCTAAGGCACGCATTCGCATGATGCTGGACGACAGCCGTTGCCGTCACGTGGTAACCCAGTCCGCATACGCATATGGGGAGAAAGGACTTCAAGGTATGGAGGTCGTTCTTCTTGATCAAGAAGACATGAAAGATCAGATAGATTCCGCCGATTATGGAACACAATCAGGAGAAACGAAGGTTCTGCCCCAAGATCTGGCCTATGTAATATATACTTCGGGCTCCACCGGCAAACCGAAAGGGGCTATGATCGAGCACCGGTCTGTGTACAATCTGCTTCAAGGTATGACGAAGGAGATACCGCTTGCCGAGCTCAACAGCGTACTGTCATTAACCACGGCTTCCTTCGATATTTTTGTGTTGGAAACGTTGCTTCCGCTGATGCTCGGCAGCAAGGTTGTTCTTGCCACAAGAGATGAACAGCTCGACACAGGGCGTCTGGCAGAGCTCTGTCTGAGAAAGGGGGTTGAGCTGCTGCAGGGAACCCCATCCCGACTTCGGATGCTGCTTGGCAGCAATCGAATGGCTGAAGCGCTCGCGGCCATGAGGTGCGTGCTTATCGGAGGGGAGGCGCTCGACGAACCGCTGCTGAAACAACTAAGAGAGGTAACGCCGGCTCGTCTTTTCAATGTATACGGACCTACGGAGACGACTGTCTGGTCTACAGTGAAGGAGATCACGACAGATGCTCGCATTACGATCGGCAGCCCGATTCTAAACACCCGAGTATATATTCTCAATACGGAAGGCCAACTGCAGCCGATCGGTGTGCCGGGTGAGCTTTTTATTGCCGGTAAAGGTGTGGCTCGCGGGTACATGAATCGTCAGACGTTAACTGAGCAAAGGTTTATTGCAGAACCGGCAGATGATGCTTCACATAGCTTGCCAACCTCAAGAATGTATCGTACAGGAGACCGTGCCCGGTATCTGGCTGATGGATCCATCGAATATCTGGGTCGTCTTGACGACCAGTTCAAAATCCGTGGATATCGGGTGGAGCCGGGTGAGATTTCAGCGGTACTGGGCGGCCATCCTTTGATCTCCGCCGCTGTCGTGACCGATGGTGTGGATAAGTCGGGCCAAGGAGTTTATTTGGCCGCATATTACGAATCTGCATCGAATCTCCCGCCGGCAGAATTAAGGGAATATGTGGGACAGCAGCTCCCGGCCTATATGATCCCCTCGTATTTTATAAGATTGGATCGTCTTCCGATGACGCCGAATGGCAAGGTGGATAAAAGGGCGCTGCCAACGCCGACAGCCCCGATTGCTCAAACCACGATCGACAAAGTGCCTCGAAGTGAAACCGAGCGCATTTTATTTAGACTCTGGAAGGATGTGCTGGGGCTGAATGAAGTTGGCCGTCATGACAACTTCTTTGAGCTTGGTGGCCATTCGCTGCATGCGGCGCAACTTGTTGAGAAGATCCGGAGGGAGAGCCATGCGGATCTGTCTTTAACAGACTTTTTTATGTACCCAACGATTGCCGCTTTGGCCAAGCGACTGTCAGGGTCGACTTCCCCCGATGACCGGGTGTCAGCTGCGGAAGATCGGGCGGATGAACGCAAAGCGCTGATGCGCAAACAACGACAGGCCCGAAAGAGTACGGAACGATAGGCCAACAGCCTGATTGAAGGAGAATAGAAGATGACAAATAATGATATCTTGCCGGAGCATGGAGTGGCAATCATCGGTATGTCCGGAAGGTTTCCGGGAGCGTCCGATCTGGAAAGCTACTGGAGTTTACTATGTGAAGGCAAACACGGTATTCGGTTTTTCACGGATGAGGAGTTAAGCAAGAACGGGATAGCAGAGGAGCGGCTGAAGGATCCTCTCTACGTGAAGGCCAAGGGGATGCTCGACGATCCGGAAATGTTCGATGCCTCTTTCTTTGGCATGACGCCCCGCGAAGCGGAATGGACGGACCCGCAGCAGCGCTTGTTTCTGGAATGCTCGTATGAAGCGCTGGAATCCGCAGGTTGGGTTCCGGATCTGTTTAAGGGGCGAATCGGAGTTTTCGGAGGTTGCTCCATTAGCACGTATCTGCTGAACCGGATCGCTCATCAGCCAAACGCGCTTACTCTGGATGCGGAATCCCTCATCCTTGGGTGTGATAAAGACTTTATAACGAGCAGGACAGCTTACAAGCTGAATTTAAAAGGCCCTGCTGTTACCGTGCAGACCGCATGTTCTACTTCACTTGTCGCCATTCATCTGGCGTGTCAGTCGCTGCTCAGCGGGGAGTGCGACATGGCGCTAGCGGGCGGCAGCACAGTTTCTTTCCCAAATGTCACCGGTTATCGTTATCAAGAAGGCATGATCTTATCGCCGGACGGCTTCTGCCGTGCTTTCGACAGCGAGGCGAGGGGAACCGTACCTGGCAACGGCGTTGGTATTGTAGCGCTGAAACGGCTGGAGCAGGCAACTGCGGACGGAGATCATATTTTTGCAGTCATTCGCGGTTCGGCAGCCAACAACGACGGCCGATTGAAGGCAGGCTTCACCGCGCCGAGTCCAGAAGGTCAGGCGGAGGTGATCGCGGATGCATTGGCTTTGTCAGGGGTACATCCTGATACCATTTCATACGTAGAAGCGCACGGTACGGCAACTCCAATAGGCGATCCCATCGAAATCACCGGATTAACGCGCGCTTACAGGCAGTGGACCGAACGCAGCGGGTATTGTGCCATCGGCTCGGTCAAGAGCAACCTGGGGCATCTCGATTGCGCCGCCGGGGTAGCCGGTCTGATCAAGACGGTGTTGGCGCTGTACTATAAGCAGTTGCCGCCTTCACTGAACCATCTCAAGCCAAACCCGCAGATAAGCTTTGCAAATAGCCCTTTTTATGTCCATACACAACTGACCGACTGGCCGGACGATGGGCATCCGAGGAGGGCAGGGGTCAGTTCCTTCGGCATCGGTGCGACCAACGCACACGTCATCCTAGAGGAAGCGCCTACCCTGAGCAGCGACCCATCCGTCCGTCCATGGCATGTCCTGCTCGTATCCGCAGTAACGGAGAACTCCTTACGAGCAGCATCAGAGCGGCTTACAGAGCATCTAATATTACGTCTTCCGGGGCCTGGAGACTTGGAAGAGATTGCATACACCTTGCAGGTAGGCCGCAAGGGTCATCCTCTGCGTTGCGCAATCGTCTGCCGGAATGGCGCGGAAGCGGTGCGCCTTCTGAGCCAACCGACTGTGGAAGATCAGGGAAAAGCTTCTAGAGAGTTGCGTACAACTGCATGGCTATTTCTGCCTTGGCGGGAGCTCCATGCGGAAGGTCTGTATGAGCTTTATCGAACTGAGCCGGTCTACCGACAACACATGAATGCGACGCTAACCATCGCTGAGAGAGTCAGTGGCTTGGCGTTAAAGGAAATTTTATCAACCCCCGCACATGTCAAACTGAGCGGACGGCCGTCAGCATATACCAGTCGGACATGGGCAATCGTATCTTTGGCAGCCTCCTACAGTTTGGGGATGACCCTTCAACAAATGGGGGTGCAGCCCGATCTGATCGGCGGAGAAGAGGAAGGCGAATATGCTGCAGCATGCTTGGCGGAACTTTGTTCCTTGGAAGAAGCAATCTGCCTGGTGTTGCAACAAGCCGAACGGGGTGAAACCAAATCTTCCTATTCTCATGGAACCTTGACAAGCAACATGCCCGGAGAAGAGCCGCATTTATCTCTTGAAGTTACGGGACGAACAAGCCAATTGGCGCAGTCTCAATCGCTGCTGTACGCCAGAATGTCAGCTAACAATTCAGTAAGCCGCATGAGCAGTATTAAGGTTAATGAAGCATTGCATCATCCAACTTTTCGCGTAATCGGTTTCGGATCACCGGCCAGCGTTGATCGTACAGAGAGCCCCAGGGTTATAAGCTGTTATGATTGTCATACTTGGACGACCGCCCTGGCTGCATTGTGGACAGACGGTGCGGATCTGGATTGGCAGGCACGTTATCAGCTTGAGAAAAGGCAGAGGATGCTGCTGCCGACGTATCCATTTGAACGCCAGTATTTCAACTTCCTTTCCCAGGCCCAAAGGAAAGACCTCCTGAAAGATCATGCTCCCCTGAGCCAAGCGCAACAACAATTTACATCACAAATCTTTGCTGACAGCGAGGCGGAAAATAACCCTAGAGCGGATCTGTTGAAAATGCTGATCCAATTTCATTCAGAGGTGCTTGGTCTGCCTGAGGAAGACATCGCTATCGATGTTCCTTTCTACGAGCTAGGGGCCGATTCACTTTCGATGACCCGGATCATTTCACGAATTCAGAATACTTATCCTTTTCTCCTGAATGTAAGACAACTGTTTGAAGCGCAAACCATCTATGAACTGGCCGATTTCATTGAATTATCCATTCTTGATCTGCTGGAACAAGAAGCGGAAAAGGAGTAAAGCGCGATGGGAAACCGAAATCAATTGGAAGTCCGCAAATCCCTATTATCCGAGGAGAAAAAAGCTCAGCTGGACAAGCTGCTCAAAGGTAATCATGTCGCTGCTTCATCTGGCACTGCAGGGATTACAAAGACCGAGTCTCATCAAAGACAGACGAGAAGTCCTTTATCCTTTTCTCAGCAGCGGCTCTGGTTTTTGTCAACACTTGAACCCCAATCTTCCGCATATCATCTGATTTATGGCGTAAAGCTTGACGGGATGCTCCATAAGGAAGCATTGGAGAGAAGCCTGCATGCCATCGTGGGGCGTCATGAAATACTGCGTACAGTATTCGGGAATGAAGGTGGCGAGGCATACCAGCAGGTGCTGGATACTTTTTCAATCCCCTTGGAAGAGGAAGACTTTCGGGAACTGCAGCCAGGGGAACGAGAGGAGGCAGTACAGAAGAGCATTCGTCGTTTGAATCGACCGTTTCATCTGGAGCAGGGGCCACTGCTGCGATTTTCCTTATTGATTTTCACTGAAGAGGAGCATCTGCTGCTTCTTGCCTTTCATCATTTGATTACAGATGGATGGTCCCATCACCGGTTCGGACGTGAGCTGCTGGAATTCTATCATGCCTTCTCCAAAGGGGAAGAGAAGGTGCTGCCCCCTTTAAGGATGCAGTATGCCGATTATGCCCGATGGCAGCGACAGCGGCATCAGGAAGAAGGCTTCCAGCAAGGAATCAGGTTCTGGAAAGACAAGCTGGACGGAGCTCCAGCGCTGCTGCCGCTTTCGACGGACTTTCCGCGTCCTCCCGAGCAGCAATTCAAAGGCAGGAAGGTGCGCTTTTTGGTTGAGAAGTCGCTAGTCAACCGCCTTCGTCGTTTCGCCGGGGAGGAACGGTCGACTTCGTTTATGCTGCTGATGGCGGCGTTTCAGACCCTGCTGCATCGCTACTGCGGGGAGGAGGATATCTGTGTCGGAACGACGATTTCCGGTAGGAATCTCAAGGAGCTCGAGCCCTTAATCGGTTTTTTTGTCAATACTCTCGTGATCCGCTCGCAGGTGACCCCGGAGCTGTCGTTCAGGAATCTGCTGCGACAGGTTAAGGAAAGCGCGCTATCCGCATATGTCCATCAGGATGTTCCCTTTGAACTGCTGGTTGACGAATTGGCCGTTCAGCGCAGTCTTAGCTATGCGCCTCTGTTTCAGGTGATGTTCACCATGCAAAACACACCTTCAGTCCCCCTTGCATTGCCAGGTCTTTCCGCCGAACCCTTGGTGGTTGAGAACGATTCCTCCAAATTTGATCTTACGCTTGAAATGGCGGAGGTTGCAGAAGCGTGGCAGGGTTCTCTTGAATTTAATCTTGATCTTTTCGAAGAAGCAACAATCCAACGAATGGCTGCTCACTTCGTGCGACTGCTAACAAGCATTGCGGACGCCCCGGACGCTCCTTTGCATGCGCTCCCGATTCTATCCGGTGAGGAGAGGGGACTGCTGTTAAACGTCTGGGCCCGAACAGAGGCTGCCCAGGCATGGATGGAGACTAACTTAGCGGACGTTAGGCTGGAGAGGATGGTTGCCGGGCAAGCTGCAGCGCGGCCCGAACAGCCCGCCGTTGTGGACCATAACGGTCGTACCCTTACATATGGCGAGCTGATCCGGCAGGCAGAGCGACTGGCTGTCCGGCTGCGCGGCATGGGATTGCAGCCGAGCAACGTGACGGCAGTTTGTTTGAATCGTTCCGCCGAGCTGGTTATTTCCCAGCTCGCGGTGCTGTTGGCTGGAGGAACTTATTTGCCGTTGGACCCGGCAATGCCCGATGAGAGGCTCTCGTTTATAGCGGCCGACTCACAGGCATCCTTGCTGCTGACCCGGAAAAACCTAATGGATCGCTTTGCTTCGATGGATATGAGAGTCATTCCTTTTGATGTGACGGCATGTTTAGAAGATGAGCCCGGATTGGGCCCTACATTCACCGAATGGCCATCACCTAGCGCTTCGGAAGCTTCCGAAGCTTCCGAAGCATCGATCGCCTATGTGATATACACGTCCGGGACCACGGGGAAGCCGAAAGGAACGTTAATACCGCATAAAGCCATCGTGAATTTCATGCGGTGGTATCGGGTAGAAACAGCATTGTCTCCTGCCGATCGGGTCTGCTTTTCCGCCTCCATTGGTTTCGACCTCTCTGTAGCTGAAATCTTCGGTGCTCTGGTCTCGGGAGCTTCGCTTATGATCCCGCCTGAGGAGTGCCGTATGGATCCCGAGCAGCTCCGGGATTGGATGCTTGAGAAGGGAATCACGTTTGCCTTTCTCCCGACACCTTTGGCTGAGCAGCTTGTTTCCGTTCGTTGGCCTGCAGCAGCTCCGCTTCGACGATTGTTCACAGGCGGCGACAAATGGAATGTAAAGCTGCCTCATGATCTTCCTTTCAAAGTCTTTGATCTATACGGACCAACCGAATGTACGATTGCTTCGACTTGTCGGATTATCGAACCGGACCGCGATGGAGCTAAACCGCATATTGGCAGGCCTATTGCCAATGCACGAATCTTTATTCTGGATTCTCATAGGAATCCGGTTCCCATCGGTGTACCCGGAGAAATGATGATTGGCGGCCTTGGCGTGGGGAACGGGTATCTGTACCGGGAAGAGCTGACAAGAGAGAAATTCGTGCCGAATCCTTTTGATTCGGAGACAGGATCGCTGCTCTATCGCAGCGGGGATATCGCCCGCTACTTACCCGATGGAAACATCCAATTTCTCGGAAGAAAAGATGATCAGGTGAAAATTCGCGGCTTTCGAATTGAACTGAGCGAAATTCAAGCCAATCTACTGGCGCAGAACGGCATTAAAGAAGCTGCGGTCGTTATCCGTGAGGAGATGCCGGGGGATAAGCGTATCATTGCGTATCTGATTGCAAACTCGGGACATCAGCCAGACTTTGCGATCCTGCGGCTGCGGTTAAAGGAGCTGATGCCTGACTACATGATCCCTTCCGCATTCGTCATGATCGACCGTTTGCCCTTAACTCCAAACGGCAAGATTGACCGCCGTGCACTGCCCAAGCCAGATCTGTTTCAGTATGCAGATGCAGATTTTGGCGAACCCCGCAATGAAATTGAGAAGACGCTGTGCCGGATCTGGGCCGAACTGCTAGTCTTAGACAGGGTAAGCATTCACCACAATTACTTTGAAATCGGCGGTGATTCCATCAAGACAATGCTGCTCATCTCAAGAGCCAAATCAGCCGGGATTGAGCTCACCCCAAAACATGTATTCCAGCATCAAACTATTGCCGAGCTTAGCCAGATTGTAACCGTGAGCCAAGATTCCGACCAGGAAAGAGCTGAGTCTGGTTATGAATGCGATATGGTGCGTTACGATTTTCCATTGGCACATCTGAATCGTAATGATATAGCTTTGGTTCCCGGCGTACATCCGGATGAAATCGAAGATGTCTACCCGCTTACGCCGCTGCAGGAATACATGTTGGATACCCTGCATCAGAGTCCGGGACCGGCGCAATTTTTCGTTAACATGGTTATGCGGTTTAAGGATGTGCTCGAGCCCGAGCTCATGTCGCAGGCTTGGCAGATTGTCGGCAATCATTTCGCGATTACCAAAACGG
The DNA here is from genome assembly GCF_004000865.1 of Paenibacillus elgii NBRC 100335. Taxonomy (GTDB): domain Bacteria; phylum Bacillota; class Bacilli; order Paenibacillales; family NBRC-103111; genus Paenibacillus_G; species Paenibacillus_G elgii. The sequence goes on from NZ_BIMB01000003.1 coordinate 139,607, forward strand.
CTATTGCCGACCTTGGACTGAAGGAGCCCGTCCAGCTACAACGGAGGCATGTCGAAATTCCAATCCGTTTCTTCGATTGGCGTGACTGGGAGTCCGAACGACAGCAGCAAGCGCTGAAGAACTATCAGGAACATCAGCTGATTTCCAGCAACATTGCTTATATACGGCGACCCACCACTTATGAAGTTATGTTCGCAACAATCGGGAACAACGATCATCAGTTTGTCATGAGCTGTTCCTACCTTTTGATGGATGGTTGGAGCCATTTTATCGTACTGATCCATGTATTAAAGTGCTATTACCATTTGTTAAAAGGAACTCCCTATGAACTGCCGCCTGTTCAGAATTACGGAAAATATGCGGCTTGGCTGCGCAGTAGAGATTTGCAAAAGGCCAAAGAGTATTGGGTGACAGACCTCGCCGGATTCAGTCGCGCGACGCCGCTCAAGCGGTGTGCGCCACGCAATCATGAGCCGCGGGAAGCAGGTTTTGCGAAACAGACGATCCTTATCGAACTAGATCGGCCGCAGGCTGTGCAGGAGTTTGCGGGGCAGTACCGGGTGACAGCAAATGTGCTGTTCCAACTGGCATGGACGCTGCTGCTCGCCCGTTATACTGGTGAGTGCGATGTTCTGTTCGGCGTCATGTCCTCAGGTAGGCGGGCGGAGTATGAAGGAGCGGAAGAAATGGTTGGGCCTGCGATAAATACGCTGCCTCTACGGGTTCAGCTAGAAGAAGGGGAGAGTGTGCTCGAGCTCCTTGGAAGGGTTCAGGAGAAGCAGCTTCTGCTAGCCCAATGGGATTATACGCCACTTAAGAGCATCCGAGAGTGGATTAGTTTTACGAATGGAGAGCCCTTATTCGATTCCTATATGATTTTCCAGAATCTGCATTCCTTCTTCGAGACGACTAGCGGCGTGGAATGGGTGACCAGTCTTCCAATCGAAAATGAATACCACAAAGCTCTAGCAATCTTCAACTCGGGTACTCCGCTGCGGATAGATGTATGTGTTGATTCAACAGGCTATCAAGTATACATGACCTATCTAAAAGAATGCTTCAGCGATGAATCCGTAAGCCAGATGCTGTGTGACCTTAAAGAAGTATTCCGTGACATCCTCGCAAACCCGAATCAGCCTGTTAGCATGTGGCTTTAGGGAGCTCTTGATCTTTTCAGACCGACTTTATAAGATCAGCATGAACGAGGTGTTATTCTACTTAAAAGTAGATATGTGTACCAGTAGATGCCGCCAAAATCGAATATAGCCTCACGGAATGGTAGGGCCGTGCAGGCCTCTACATGGAGAAAAGTAAATAGAGCGTTTTTTCACAGAGAGCTCTGTGAGCTGAAAAGGAGATACTCGAGTACCAACCCGGATTCGCCGTTATGTCGCCATATCAGCCTCTTCGAGTACGGTATCTAAATACAAAGATGCTTTTATACTCTAGCTCTATAACAGGAACTCCTGTTAAGGCTTTCTTCAATAAAGAATTCAGAGATTCGGAGAGTGAGCGAAGCGAATAGGGAAGATAAGATACCCCGCAGCTTGCTGTGGGGAGAATTCATTAACATTGTGGAACAGGTTCATCAATTCATCAAAAAAATAACGAATGCGATGATGGGGTTTAAATCATTACGTACAGCCGAGAAAACAATAATGGGAATTGAAGCTTTTCATATGCTCCGGAAAGAACAGGTTGAAATATCACCTGTTCTTTCTGATGTTGAACGGGCATAAATTTTCTTACAAACTACAATTATGACAATCGTTTTATTATTTTTGCACCACAACCGCTTCGTTTTATATCATTACTTAACCGGCGTAATATTTACTGTTCTGCTTGGATTATCCCACTTTACGCTGGCTCCCATGACTTTCGAAATAAAGCTTAACGGAACAAAGGTGCGTTCCCCGCTTTTTTCAACCGGACCATCGAGTTGGATCTGTTGATCGCCTGCCAATGCGGTTTTACCTCCTACGTTAACTGAATTGATTTTGCCGTTGTAGTTGATTTGAGTGGTTTGAAGATCATTGTTCCATTCCACGGTTGCACCCAAAGCCTCTGAAACGAAACGTACAGAAACATAAATGATGTCGGCTTTGGATTTATAATAAGGAGACTCTTCACTTTGAATCGGATTGCCTTTAACATTGACCTTGACATTATAATAAGTATCATCTTTATCGCTTATAGTATCGAGAATCATACCGGCCTTCACATCCACCCGAGAAACGGAGAGATCGCGATTAAGGACATAAGCAAAGTTTCCATCCTTGCTGAAGCTGATCGCTTGCCGGGGCTCTGAAAATCCTTTAATGGTCCCGATGATGCTGTTGTCGGAGGTGCTGATTATATTAATGGTATTATCCAACTTGTTGCTGGCAAAAAGGACCTTTCCATCAGGAGAAAGGGATGCGCCGTAAGGATCGCGCCCAACCTTTACCTCGCCAATGATTTTGCCTTGCGAGATGTCCACGATGGCAATACTATTACGCCCGCTGTTTGCCGCATACATGGTAGAGCCATCGGCGGATATTGAAATCGCTCGAATCATCGAGAATCCGGAGATCTCATGGACGATGGCATTGGTTTTGACATCCACAACCGATACCTTGTCTCCCTTGAAGTTAGTAACAAACACAGAACGACCGTCGGGAGATACTTTTATCCCTTGACGAGGTTGGGAGAATCCCGGAATGACAGCGGTCGTCTTATGCTGCCCGAGATCTACAACCGTTACTGTACTTTTGGCTTGATTGTTGACATACATGGTATTTCCGTCCGCGGTGACAGCAGTTCCAAATGCGCCTTGACCTACTGCAACTTCATCCTTCAATGCCAGGTCTTCCGTGTTGTAAAATCGCAGGGTGCCCAGTGTGCTATCCGAAACGACAAACTGCGAACCGCCGTTAATGAAAATAATGTTTCTTGGTGTGACAAAGCCGCTGATTTCCTTACGCAAAGTTCCTTTGGCAAGATCATAGACTCGAATCCATGGCTGACGACTATCCGAGACAACCGCAGTTTGCTCGTCGGGACTTACGGCCAACGAGTTATTGGTAATCTCGCCGTCAAAGGGGTGGATTGCCGCAGCGGTGTTGTTTCCCGCAGCCGGGATCGAAGCCGGATTGTGATCAGCAGCAAAAATGATCGCCGGTTGAATAGCGGAAAGTACCATTCCGGCAAAAAGTACAGGTTTTATCATTTTGTTTACCATCATTCACTCATCGCCTCTCTGAAAAAGTTTTTAGCCAACGTAAGACGGGGCTCTTGACCAATGTAACGGAGAATTGTAAAGATCATATAAAGAACACGAAAGCATCATGTATGATAAAATGATAGCCGTGGAGGTGAACGTTCCGATGGACAAGCTGCAGCTTGAAGGTCCTATTCTGATTGCGGACGATGATGCTTCGCTGGTCTCGTTTTTGCAGGAATACTTTGGGGCACTGAACTGCCGAGTGCTTGCCGCGAGCGACGGGCAGCGAGCTGTTGAACTGGTGAAAACTGAGGCTCCATCTTTCATCATTCTGGATATTATGATGCCTTTCATGGACGGCACTACGGCATGCTGGGAAATACGCAAAATCAGCAGCGCGCCTATAGTCATGCTTACGGCCAAAATCGAGGAAGAGGACAAAATCCGGGGCTTCGAACGCGGAGCCGACGATTACTTGTGCAAACCGTTCAGCCCGAGAGAACTCGTCGCCCGGATGCAGGCAATTCTACGCCGGATGCGTACGTCGGAGCAGAAAGCTTCGGGGCTCATTTTGAACAATAACGCGAATTTGTCATACGATTCCGAAAGCCATCGGTTTTATTGGAAGAAAGCGCCCCTGCAATTCACGTACCAGGAAGCGCAAATCGTCATCACCTTGCTCAAAATGCAAGGAAAAGTCTGTACCCGCGAGCATTTGCTGAACGTGCTGTATCCGCTGGGCGATAAAGATGTTGTCGACCGCATCGTGGATGTGCATATCGGCAATATCCGGCAAAAGATCCGTGATACCGATCCCGGATTCGATCTCATTGAAACCGTCCGGAGCATCGGCTACCGGTTAAAGGAAGGGTAAACGGTGAAAATCAAACTCATTTACAAGCTCCTGGCGCTTAACGCGCTAGTCTTAATTTTGCTGGCAGCCGGAATCAGCATCGGATTTAGTCAGTACACGCTTCAACTGATAGAAGAAAACCGCTTGATGGTGTACCAAAATTTCCTCATGTTCCGATCGGCTACGGAGCGTTATTTTCTATATACCAGTCTAGTCATCGTTCCCTTCTCCATTGGGATTAACTGGCTGTTCACCCGTTCGATCGTCCGCCCCTTGTCCGGGATGCGGAAGCTGACTGAGCGAGTCGCGAGCGGGGATTATACCGTGCGGGCAGAGATTCGATCGAACGACGAAATCGGCGATTTGGCTCGTTCATTCAACCAAATGGGCAAACAGCTCGAGAGGATCGAACAGCTCCGGCGAAGCCTTGTGGCGGACGTAGCCCACGAGCTCAGAAATCCGCTATCCACGGTACGCGGCTATATGGAAGCGATGAAAGACGGCGTCCTCTCCGCAAAGCCCGAAACGCTTGATAAATGTTACCACGAGGTGGAGCGGCTCGTTTTTCTGGTGGAGGACATTCACCGTCTGGCTGTGGCGGAGAGCGATTTGAAAGCGGCCATTCCCTCAAATCCGGTCGATCTCCGGTCCGTTGCCCAAGAAGCCGCTTCAAGGTATATGCCGAAATGGGAGGAAAAAGCAATTGTTTTTCAAGAGGATGTACCGTCGGCCCCGGTCTGCGTCATGATCGACAAAGTTCACGCCGTACGCGTATTTGAGAATCTGTTCGACAACGCGATGCGCTATACGCCGAATGGTCATTCGGTTCGTTTATCGATGCAAGCGAACGCTAAAATGCTCCGCGTGGAGGTTACGAATACTGGAGCGGAGATTGCTCCCGAGCATCTGCCGCTTTTGTTCGAACGATTTTACCGGGTTGATCCTTCACGCTCGCGCGCGTACGGTGGTGCGGGCATTGGGCTTACGATCGTGCGCGACATCGTGGAACGGGCAGGCGGACGCGTTTGGGCAACGAGCGGGAATGGTTCCGTGACGATACATGCGGAACTGCCGCTCGGACAAACTCCCGGATAAACGGCAGCTCGTGAAAGGCTGCTTGTCGACAGCGAACTCATTCGTCAATATCCCCAGAACGTGAAAATCCCGTTTCATCAAGGGGGGCACTCTTATAAGAAATCAGGAATCGCCCGTTATCACAAAAAGTCGACGGCTCCGTTGGCATCTACAAAGGGGGGATTGTTGCGATCCCAAAATCCTCAAATCCCCAAAGAATATTAAGGTGATGAAGCTTTTTATAAAATAATCTGACTCCTGGTACCTCAGGTTTTAATGAAGAAGAATGGGGGTAAGCGAGTAATAAAGAAAAAGGTCCGAGGACAAAAACATAGCGAGACTAGAACTTATAGCAAAATAAAATGATATTGTTGTATAGTTAAAGAAGCGGCGATCCGAAGGGTTTCTGTATATGGAGTCCTCAAAGATATCGCAAGCCAAGACTGATACAAGGAGAGCCGGCTCGTAATGCGGCAATTGCAGTTGCAAATGAATAGATGGCTAAACAGGAAACACATTTTCCTTGGCCCGTCACTTCTTCTCATGCTTACCATACTATCCGCTTGCGGTCGTTCAGACGCGGAGTCGGTTAGCGGCGCAAGCCCAAGATTGCCGGATAAGAGCCTGGCTGCAGAATATTCAGAGCCTGTTAAGCATGACGAAAAGGAGAATAGGACAGTACAGGTTTTCGGCGTAGAGCTTAAAGATTTGGACGGCGGGGGCACACTGAAGAAGCAGTATGCAGGGCAAGTGCTCCAGGTTGGCACGAAGGTTGAGGAGCTGCGCAATGGGCTGGAAGCCGCCATTCCATATTTTGAAGAGTTCTCCGGGGCCAAAGTGGTTCTGACAGCACTGCCCGATGAAACCTTCATTGACGAAATGGAAAAGGATTTGTCCCAGCAGCATCGATTCGATGTCGTACTGGTTCCGGGAGCTTTCGCACACAGTTATGCTCAGAGCGGTTATTTAAAAGAGCTGTCCCCGTTCATCCAAGATAAGTCAGTCGTCAGTCCGAATTTGGATTTGGACGATTTCATCCCAAGTTTGCTGGATCATTACGGCTATTACAAAGGCAAACTGTATGCGCTTCCATTTAAGCCGGATGCACAGATCTTATTTTACCGTAAAGATTTGTTCGAAGATATCCGTAACCGTGAGCTGTTTCAGAACCAAACCGGGAAGCCGTTGAAGGTGCCGGACACGATCGACGAGCTTTATGAGACGGCCCGTTTCTTCACCCGGGCATATAATCCTCAATCGCCGGTTCTCTATGGCTTTAACATGATGGGGAAAGCCGATTGGTCGCGCTGGACGTTCACCAACCGACTTGGGGCATACGGCGGCAAGGATGTGGATAAGGATTTCAAGCCGGGATTCCATAATGATGCAGGCGTTCAGGCAATGAAGACTTACGTTGAGCTGGAAAAATACGTCCCTCCCGATTACACCGATTACGGCTGGATAGAAGCGAACCGTCGGTTCATTGAAGGGGATGTGGCCATGATGGAGCAGTGGCCGGGCTTAAGCAAGGCGGCTGAGGCAGCCGGTTCCCGGGTGCAGGGGAAGATTGGTTACGCTGTCGTTCCCGGTGCAGGAGGCGTTAAATCGCCGACCATGGGGGCATGGACGATGGCGGTTGCGAATAACCCGCTCCGCCAGGAGAGCTCTGAACTGGCATATAAATTTGCCGAATACGTAACCGGTAAAGATGTGGAACTGTTGAAGATCTCCTCAGGAAACGATCCGACACGCAGCTCGAATTACCGCAGGCCGCAGGTGACTTCAGCTAATCCCATATATCCGGTGTTAGCCGAATCGTTATCGAGAGTAAAGGTATCGGCTGACCCCGACGTCCCGTTCGTGATTTCCAAGCTGAATACAGTGCAGGAGGCCGCCGTGCAATCGGTTATCCGGCATAAGGCCAGTCCGGAGCAAGCCGTTGAGCAAATGGCAGAGCAATTTGAACAAGTCGTCCGTGAAGCCGGGTTATATGAATAGGCGAAGGAGGAGCTCTGAAGTGAAGCGGCTGCGGCTCGTTTGGGAACAATTCATGTCCGCCCAAGAAGCATTTTATCGAAAATTTCAAATCAAGCATCGGCTGCTGAGCTCGTTCCTGCTCGTTTCTGTGGTTCCTCTCGTCATCGTAGCCTTATTCTCCTTTTGGTATTCCTATGCCGACGCCAAGGAGAAGGTCGGCTACTACTCGGTGCAGCTTACGAAACAAATGCAGATGAACGCGGAACAGCTGCTGGCCGATTACGATCAAATAGCCAATACGATTATGAAATCAGACGTCATTCAAAATGAGTTCAAAAACGTCGGCTCTGCAAGCGAGCTGGAGCGCTTTGCCGTAGACGATAAGCTGGATCGGCTTCTATCGTCTCATATGGTCAGCAAATATGACATTGATGGCATCACCGTTATGCACATCGATGGCCGGTATCGGATGTTCGTCGGAAACCGGATGGTACCGGGCCGATACCAATCGACGCAGGTATTTTCCAAGACGTTGAACGAGGCTGGGAAGCCGCTATGGCTGGCTCCGCATGATAATGAAGTCGCCGGGGTGTTCCGGACCTCGGAGAAGGTCATTACGTATTCCACCCTGCTGAAGGACCGGTGGAGCGGCCATGATCTGGGTATCATTGCCATTGCGATCAAGCCGCAGGCGCTCGCGAGACTGTTTGAGGAACAAGAGTTTCTTGAGAACGGCGATGCTTTTATCTTTGATGACAGCGGCACCTATATCTATAACCGCAATGAGCAACTGCTGGGCGGCAGGGCGGAGGATGATAAGCTTCGGGAAATGATTTTTCGTTCTTCATCAGGCGAGACCGGTTCGGAAGGAACCCGTAGTTTTTTTGATTATGAAAGCGGCGGCAGCAAGTTTCTTGTGTCGTATACCAAGCTGAATTCGAACCGTTGGGCGATTGTCAGCATGGTTCCCTATGCCGTGCTTATGAAGAAAACCAACCTGATTTTACAATTTACCATAGCGATTCTTATCGTCTTTTTACTATTCGCAGTGTATATTGCTCTGACCGTTTCTTCGAGCATTTCGAACGCAATCCACGGGCTTATGGGGTCTTTCCGGCAGGTGGAAAAGGGCGACTTCCATATCCGCGTGGACAGCTCGGGCAAAGACGAGGTCATGAAGCTCGGCGCGATGTTCAAGCGGATGGTCGATCGGCTGAATCATCTGATCCATGAGTTGTACCGTACGAAGCTGATGAATAAAGAAGTCCAGATCCAGGCCTTGAAGGCGCAGATCAATCCCCATTTCTTATACAATACACTTGAAACCATCAACAGTATCGCCAGAATGAAACAAATTCAGGAAATCAGCCAAATGACCCGTGCCCTATCCTCGATGTTCCGCTATAGTATCAAGGGTGATCAAGACTTTGTCACGCTTCGGGCCGAGCTGGAGAATATTGAAAATTATATGAGCATTCTGAAGGTGCGGTTCGGCTCCAAAATCAGCTTGGAGCTGAGCATACCCGACCGCTTGTACGAGGCCAAGCTGCTTAAGTTCATCCTGCAGCCGATTGTGGAGAACGCCATTCGGCACGGTATTGAAATGAAGAAGGGAAGCGGGACGGTGCATATCAAAGCATGGGAAGCGTATGAACTGCTCTTTTTGCGAATCGATGATGATGGTTTAGGGATGACGGAAGAAAAGCTTCGGGAACTGAAAAATCGGATGAAGCAGGAGCTCGAAATATACGATTACGGCGGGAAAGGAATTGGTCTTTGGAATGTCGTGGACCGGCTCCGGCTGTATTACCGGGAGCGTCACCGTTTTGAAATAAATAGCAGACCGGGAGAAGGAACGACGGTCATGCTTGCCGTTCCACTCCATCCTGAAGCCCCGCAAGCCTTATTTACACCGACTGCTTAGGAGGGTAAGCATGTACAAAGTACTGCTCGTTGAGGATGAGCATTATATAAGAGCCGGCCTGCGCACCGCCCTGGACTGGGAAGCTTACGGTCTCACCATTGCCGGTGAGGCGGAAGACGGAGACGAAGGATTACAAGCTGCGCTTGCGCTCAAGCCTCATATCATTTTTACCGACGTGCGCATGCCTGGGATGGACGGCCTTCAAATGGCCGAGCGCATCTTGCAAGAGCTGCCTGAGACTAAAATTGTCCTTGTCAGCGGTTATGACGATTATGCTTATACACGCCAAGCCCTGCTGCTTGGATTATGCGACTATTTGATTAAGCCCATTCACGAGGAGGAGATCGCTTCCATAGCTGTCAAGCTTGTCGCTGAGCACCAGGAAGAAGAAGAGCGTAAGCGTCTGGAAATCGAGCAGCGCTATACGCTGCACCGCAGCCGCAAGCTTCTGTTCACCGGGCTTCTTAACGAATTTGTCCTCGGGAACGACGATATATTGCATGCGCGGAAGTTTGAGGAACTGGCGCCCTGGTTTAGCTACGCGGCGTACCAAGCGGCCGTCCTGAGGGTGGAGAATTATACTCAGGCCAAAAGAGACCATTACGCCGGAGATGAGGAGTCTGTCTGGTTCACGATCGACAATATCGGCTCTGAAATTATGTGTAAAGATACGCTGCTGTTCCGTAAACTGGACATGCCAAGCGAGTTTATACTCATTCGAGGCTATGAACGTGAGGATGAAGGGACGCATCCGGAACAGTTCAACCGTCAGTGCAAAGAACTCGTGAAAGTCATCGGCGGCTTCCGCAAAATGGTCGTAAACGTGGGTTTGGGCGGTGTAGTCACAGCTACAGCACAGATTAGCCAGTCATTCCATAGAGCGCTCTTGGCGCTGCACCAGCTGGACTTGCGTGACGGCTTCAAGGTGGAGGCGTATCGAACTGATACGCTGCGCGCTGAGCCGGCTTGTGCAAAGCCGTTCGTCGAGCGGCTCAAACTGGATCTTGCACAGCTCCACACGGCACGCGTCGAAGATTCGATCCGCGGCCTGTTCCGCACGCTTCGCGCCGAGCGAACTGTGCCCCGCGGCGAGTTGTACCGGCTTCTTGCAAGCCTGCTTCGGATGACGGAACAGTCGCTGGCCGCGAATCGGCCGGAGGCCGGGCAGCGACTTTCGCAGTATGAGGATATGAGTACGCTGATCCGGCTGGAATCGCTTGATGAGATGGAGTCGCGGCTGCTCGGAACGATGCTGTACCACATCGATATGGCTAAGAAGTTCAGCATTACAGGACCTAAAGAGGCCATACGGATGCTTAAGGAGTACGTTACCGCCAACATTACCTCCGAAGAGCTGACCCTAGGTGACTTGGCCAAAAAGTATTATATGAGTCCTTATCAAATTTGCCGTCTGTTTAAATCAGAATACAAGGAAAATCTCCAACGGTATATTATCCGCTTACGTATGGAGAAAGCCAAGGAATTACTGAAAACAAGTCAGCTTACCGTAAAGGAGATTGCCGGCTTGTCAGGGTATTCCGATGTCAAATACTTTTTTCGTATGTTCAAAAAACAAACGGGCTGTACGCCGGCGGAGTTTAGAACGAACCACTGATGAATTTACGATATGAACGAAAACCTCTCGATCCTATTCGGGCGGTTTTTTTGTGCAAGAAAGTCCACCCTGATATGCAAGGTTATCCCATTATGTGACCCGATTGAAGGTGCTAGACTGAAGTTGAGATGGAAATACAGCAACTTTGAGGGGGAACTGTAGATGAAGAAGAAGTGGGCTACAGCGGCCGTAAGCACGATTCTGTCCTTATCCTTGGCAGCATGCAGCACGGCCGGAACAGGCACAACCAAGGATGCAGCGGGAAAAACGGGTTCGGGAGTGGATAGTCCAAGCGCAGCCGGAGGCAAAGCGGTCGAGATCACCTACTGGAATTTATTCGGCGGCGGAGACGGCGATTTTATGGATGCGATGGTCAAAAAGTTTAACGAAGCGCATAAAGATTCCATTAGCGTCAAGTCGGTTCGCTTGGAGTGGGGAGAGTATTACACGAAGCTGAGCGCGGCCATCTCCAGCGGAAGCGGGCCAGATGTGGCTGTATCCCATGCTTCCCGTCTGCCCGAGCTGGTCGGCAATCAAGCGGTAACGCAGCTTGAGGACATCGCCAAGCAGGCTAACGTGAACTGGGGCAGCTTTAATGAAAATATTTTGTCCGGTACGGAATTTGAAGGAAAGCATTATGCGATACCGCTGGATACACACGCGCAGGCGTATTTCTACAATAAGAAGCTGCTCAATGATTATGGGTTACTGGGGGAGGACGGCAAACCGAAGCTGGAGCCTGGCACGGAAGGTTTTATGAAGTTTCTTAACGCCGTTAAAGAGAAGTCCGGCGGAAAAACGATTCCGCTCACCCTTCCAACAGCACAAGGCAGCGATATTTACTGGCTCTGGTGGACGCTGTATAAGCAAGCGGATGGAGAGAGTCTGTTCTCAAGCGACGGCAGTAAGGCAGGCTTCAACAACGAGCAAGGCAAGAAAGCGCTCAATGTACTGGATCGCATGATTCACAAAGACAAAGTGCTGCCTGGCAATTTGACTCCGGACAATTTCCAGAAGCTATTCGAGCAAGGCAAGGCTGCTACGGGCGTAATGGGCGTTTGGGCAACAGGAGCACTGGAAAAAGTAAAGGATCTGGATTTCGGCGTTATGCCGGTTCCAACGATTCTGGATAAGCCTGCGGTTTGGGGAGATTCCCACACGATCATACTGCCTAAAGCCAAAAATCCGGATGCGAAGAAACAGAATGCGGCGGTTACCTTTGCCGATTGGTTGTCAACGAACGGCGCCATGTGGTCTCAGGCGGGGCATATCCCGGCGAAGAAGGATGTACTTCTTACCGATGAATTTAAGAAGCAGCAATATCGTTCTGACTATGCTTCCACCACGGCGAACAATGTACGCTTCTTCACCAAATCGCCGAAAATCGGACCGGTTGGCGATGAAATTACGAAAGTGCTCAATGAATTTGCAAGCAGCGGCAAGTTGAATCCGGATGACGTGCTGACCAAAGCCGAAGCGGCAGCTAATAAAGTACTGTCGAAATAAGCGGAAGAGAAGGAGGGCGCCGCCCTCCGTTTTCCTCACCGATAGTAATGTTTACGTTTGCTAAAATGGACATCGATAGATGGTTTTCTCATCATGAAAGGGGTAGGGAATTATGAGCCGATGGCGCTTGCATACGGCAGCCTACGCGCTGCTCCTGCCGTTCCTGTTGTTCTATGTGTTATTTATGCTGCTGCCGCTCGGGTTGGGGCTGTTCGTTAGTCTGTACAATTGGTCGTTCACAGGCGACAAGCTGTTTGTTGCATTGGACAACTACAAGGACCTGCTCATGGACAGCGACTTCTGGGCTTCGTTATGGCATACGTTTTACTTCGTTATCATTTCGACGCCTACGCTGGTCATACTCGGATTGCTGCTGGCACTGCTTGTGAATCTCAAGCTGAGAGGCTCCTGGTTGTTTCAGACGGTTTATTTTTTGCCTAACCTGTTATCTATTGCCGTAGTCACCGCCGTGTGGAGTATTATGTTCCAGCCCTATACAGGCCTTATTAATGCGGGATTGTATTTCTTGGGGATGGAAGATGAAATCTTTTGGCTGACGGACCCGGGCTATGCCTGGTATTCCATTCTGACAGCTACGGCGTGGTGGACCGTCGGATTTAATATGATCCTGTTTCTAGCGGGTCTTCAGGAAATTCCGAAAGATCTGTACGAGGCGGCCAGTCTGGACGGAGCGGATCGGAAGCAGCAGCTATGGTATGTGACGATCCCGATGCTTCGCCGTGTAACGGTGCTCGTGACCATGCTTCAGGTCATCGCCTCCTTCAAAATATTCGGTCAAGTATGGCTGATGACCAAGGGCGGACCCGGCAATGCTACGAGAACGGTCGTGCAGTATATTTACGAAACGGGCTTCCGCCAGCAAAATATGGGTCTCGCTTCGGCCATGAGCTACGTGCTGATGATCGTGACACTGTTTATCGTCATACTACAATTCCGGTTGATGAATGAAAAAGAGAAGGTAGGTGGCACTTCATGAGAGCGCTTCGCTTTATAGCCTGGCTGCTCCTGTCCGTTCTGGCTTTGGTCTGGGTGCTGCCTGTGGCGTGGATGCTCGTGACTTCTTTTAAACCGGAAGGGACGGATCTGCTGTCCATTATCGAATGGTTCAAACCGCCGTATACCTTGGACAATTATGCAAAGGTGAACGAGCAGGCTCCGATATTCCGGTGGACCTGGAACAGCTTCGTCACCTCCGGCATGTCCACACTGCTTATCCTGCTTACGCACTCGTTGGCGGCGTACGTGTTGTCGCAGATTCCCTTTCGCGGCAGAACAACGTTGTATTGGCTTATCGTCATGGGATTATTGATACCGACCGAGGCAATGATTGTGCCCATGTACTTGCTGATGGACAGCCTGCATCTCATTAACACGCTCACTTCCATTGTGCTGCCTACAGTGGCGGCGCCCCTGGGGGTCATTATTTTGAAGCAGTTTTTCGACGGCATCCATAAGGAATTTTCCGAGGCGGCGCGTCTGGATGGCTGCGGGTACTTACGGATATGGTGGCATATTTATCTGCCTATGGCCGTTCCATCCCTCACCGCAGTCGGAATCTTTTCCTTCCTGGGGGCGTGGAACAACTTTTTCTGGCCGTTCCTGTCCCTCTCCGAGCCGGAGAACATGACTCTGCCGGTAGGCATTCCGATGTTCCAAAGCTCATACGCGGTGGATTACACGACACCGATGACGGCGAACTCTCTCGCAACGATTCCCGTGTTGATTCTGTTCCTGCTGCTGCAAAAGCATATTGTCAAGGGAGTGGCATTGACTGGGATGAAGAGCTAATAGGATTGTTCTTGAGCTAATCCTGTCAAGGAGGTGGTGCCAACCGATCATTAGCATTGAAACCACTTGGTGTTGTTTTCAGCGCATACGTGCAGATCCGCTAGGTCAGAGTCTGGAATGAGGATGAAACGAGGAGGCTGGTCATTCATGAAAAAGAAATGGTTAACCGCGGTTACCTTGCTAATGCTATTGGCGCTTGTCTGTGGCGCTTTACCGGCATTTGCGGCAAATGGACCGATCGTTTGGGACGCAAACCCGGCTATAGTGACCAATATCAATACCTTTACGGACGCAGGCAAAGACGCAAGGGGGATATCTCCCGGTACCTTTGGCTCGGAATATCCCCGTATGCTGAAGCTTGCCAACGGGGATTGGCTGGCCGTCGCAGCCATCTACGACAATAACGGCTACACCAAGGTATCGTGGGGCGGGACGCGCTTGCAAGTATTCAGAAGCACGGATAACTGCCGTACGTGGACTTTGTCCGCTACCCTATGGGAGGATGGCCGCGATCTGGACAACGGACAAATGATCCAGCTCCCGAATGGAGATCTGCTCTTGGCCATGCGTTCCGTGCGTTGGCAGGAATCCTACCAACTTCGTGTATATAAAAGCACGAATGGAGGAAGCAACTGGTCGTATTTGAGCACGATTGATGAAAATAACGGCCCCCCCGGCCGTCTTGGCAATCCGGATAAAGGCGTGTATGAGCCGCACTTTTATTTCCTGAGCGACGGCTCCCTGGCGGTCATGTATGCTAACGAGAAGCATGTGACGGAAAATCCGTCCTACAGCCAACTTATTTCCCAGAAGATTTCAACCAACGGCGGAGCCAACTGGGGAAATGAGATTTATGTGGCATGGGATCCGAACAATTCGGCCGCCAGGCCGGGTATGCCGGTATGGACGAAAATGGCAAACGGTCAGTACATCGTCGTGTATGAGGTGTGCGGCACGCAGGACTGCAACATCTTTTATAAGAAATCCAGCGACGGCAAGACATGGGCCAGCGGCATCGGGACGCAAATTCCGAACCAGTTGGGAGGGCCCTATATATTATCTCTCGCCGACGGCAGGCTGGTCCTCACTTCCAACTCGAATACCGTCTCGCTCAGCAACGATTTCGGCGCGACGTGGTATACGAACGATACGCCTGCGTTCGGCAACAGCTTGTGGGCATCGCTTTACCAGACCGGAACGAATGAGATCGCATTGATCAATTCGGTGAATCGCAGTGTGGGCGGACACAACATACAGGTGAGGTTCGGCGCGTTAACGGGCAGTTACTTGAATGATTTCAGCAGCAATGACAACGGATGGACTCGTTATGGTGGTACATGGAGCGTCTCGGGCGGTAATTATAATGTAACCTCGGCAAACGCAGACAAGTCGGTCTTAACCCCATGGCCTTCGAAAGCCGTTTATACGCTGGAAGGGGATATCAAGCTGAACAATGCCGGACAAGGAAGCCTGATCTTCAACGTTTCGAATCCATCGACAGGCGCCGACAACTTCAAGGGTTACGGCGTCGGGATCGACTCGGGCGGTATCGTATGGCTGGGGAAGTTCAATAACAGCTATACGCAGTTGGGTCAAGCTAATGTACCAATTGCAGTAAATACTTGGTATCATGTCAAAGTTGTCGTGAACAACGGAAATCTGAAATTTTACGTCGGAGACATGACGACGCCGAAGGTGACAGCTGCCGATTCCAGCTTTACATACGGGACGATTGGCGTTCGCGGCGGTTTTGGTAACAGCGTCAGCTTTGACAATATCAAGTTAAATTAACGGATAGGGGACATGCGAACCGGAGCGTTATTGGCTTCGGTTCGCTTCCCGTCAGTTTCTAACACATAGAGGAAAAGAGGAGATTATACTTATGCAGCAGCAGCCTAGACCGGAATATCCGCGCCCGCAATTCGTAAGAGAGGAATGGGTAAATTTGAACGGAACTTGGGAGTTTGCTTTCGATGATTCCGGGTCCGGTGATCGGGAGAAGTGGTATATACCTGGCAACGGTTCGGAGGAAACCGTGTTTAGCCATAGGATAACCGTGCCTTTTTGCTTCCAAAGCACATTAAGCTGTATTAGTGATACTTCGGTTCATGACACAGTCTGGTATCGTAAGAAGGTTACACTTCCACACTCTTTCTCGGATAAAAGAGTGCTACTCCATTTCGGAGCGGTCGACTATCGTGCATCGGTTTGGGTCAACGGACAGCTTGCAATGACGCATGAAGGCGGCCATGTTCCTTTCGGCGGAGATATTACCGACTTGCTTCAGGAGGATGAGAATTGTATTGTCGTCAAAGCGGAGGATTTCTCCCGAGATAAGCGTTTGCCAAGAGGCAAGCAATTTTGGGAGGATGAATCCCGAATGATCTGGTACACGCGAACGACAGGCATTTGGCAAACCGTCTGGATGGAAGCGGTAGCGACGACGCATCTGGATCGGCTCTGGCTAACGCCGGATATCGACCGGGATGAGATTCAGCTTCGCATCGGCATTAAAGGCAGAAAAGATAGGAACGAAGTCAGTGTTAAAGCTGTGATTACCTTTGGAGGCGAACATGTGACGACAGAGATGTTCCAGATTAACCATGACCTCGAGAGCCGTTCAATCGGGTTGAACGATTTTCATGACCATGGAATGGGCAGGCTGTGGAGTCCGGAAACCCCGAATCTGTATGATGTGGAATTTATTGTTTTAGTCGACGGCGTGGAGACCGACCGGGTCAAAAGCTATTTCGGTATGCGTAAAATATCGATTGAGCATGGGAAGATATGCCTGAATAACCGGCCTATCGTCATGAAAATGGTGCTTGACCAAGGGTATTTCCCTGACGGTATTTTAACGGCTCCAACCGATGAAGCGCTTCGCCAAGACGTGGAGCTGACGAAAGCGATGGGGTTCAACGGATCAAGAAAGCATCAGAAAGTGGAAGATCCGAGGTTTTTGTATTGGTGTGACAAACTCGGGCTCCTGGTATGGGGGGAGATGGCGAATGCCTATGACTATTCTGTGGAGTATGCTCAGAGGTTTGCGCAAGAATGGCAGGAAGCTGTCGTAAGGGACTATAACCACCCATGCATCGTAGCTTGGGTACCGTTGAATGAGAGCTGGGGAGTGCCTAATATTCTTATCGATCGCCGTCAGCAGCATCATGCGCAGGCAATGTATTACTTGACCAAATCTATTGACGAGCATCGCCCTGTCATTTCGAATGATGGCTGGGAGCATATGAAATCGGATTTATGCACCATTCATGATTACGAGTGGCGCGAGGAGGTGCTGACCGAACGATACAGCACAATTCGAAGCGCCGCTCAGTCCATGCCAGCAAATCGCAGGATTCATGTCGGCGGCATGAGCTATGCAGACGAACCTATCCTTCTGTCTGAGTTCGGAGGCATCTCCTTCCGCAAAAGCGATTGGGAAGGGTGGGGGTATTCAGGTGCGACAGACGAAGAAGATTTTCTCAAGCGACTGACTGCGGTAGTTCGTCCTGCACTTCATTCTCCCGTACTACAAGGCTTTTGCTATACGCAGCTGACTGATGTGGAGCAGGAAATTAACGGACTGCTGACTTATGACCGTGTACCGAAGGTACCGCTTGAGCAGATACGGGCCATTGTCGAAGGTAATGCCTGGACAAAATAAACAGGTGGCGCTAGCTTATGGAAAGCAAGGTGAAAAATGAAGGAAGAGGCATTCGCAAAACAAGGACATTTTCATGGCGAAGATGCAATCTGGCTCTACTCGGGAGCTTATGAGTGCGCTATATTGCCGCGGGTCGGGGGGAACTTAATTGCGTTTCGCGACAGAGAACGGGAATACCGCTTTCTGCATGAACCTGAAATGGATGAGATGGAAGCATTTAAGGCAAGACCTATCATCCACGGCATTCCGGTTCTGTTTCCTCCGAATAGGTACGAGGATGGACGCTTTCCATGGAACGGCCGAATCTATACATTGCCTGTCAATGAGAAACATACGGGCAATCATCTTCACGGTTTTCTATACAACATTCCCTGGGAAGTCGAATCGCATGGGAACAAAGGAGCCGAGGCTTCCTATGTCCGCCTGAAGCTAAGCTTCGATAGCTCCAGAGAGATGTTCCGCTATTTCCCTCATACGTTTATTTTTTGGCTGGAATATACATTAAGCGAGAAAGGGCTTCAGCAGCAGGTTTATATTCGCAATGACGGGAACCAGCCGATGCCATGCCTGTTGGCCTTCCATACTTCGCTTAACGCTCCGTTTTGCAAGACCAGCCGTCCGGAGAATTACTTGTTCCAAATAACGCTGGGGCAGCGGTGGGAGTTAAACGAAAGGATGCTCCCGACAGGAAAGCACCAAATGCTGACGGAGCAGGAAGAGGCGATGAAGGGAGAGGGAGCATATCCGTTCTTTGAGTCAATGGACAATCATTATACGGCGGAATCGCAAAATGGCAGGAATCGCGCTGTCCTGACCGATCTTCGCGAGCAGGTTTCCTTAGTGTACGATGCAGGCGCTTCCTACAAGCAATGGATGATTTGGAACAACAACGCGAAGCCCGGATTTTTTTGCCCGGAGCCTCAGGTCAACCTGGTTAACGCGCCGAATATAAAACTGCCATCCGAGGAAATCGGCTTATTCGCTCTGGCTCCAGGAGAATTGTGGCAAGAAACGAGTCTTTTGTACTGTATTCCTGCTAAACCGCATGAATAATCTTCGCTATCCCCCCGCTACAATCAGAGTGGGGATTTTTTGTCCCTTTCCTCAGCTAACACACATAGTCGCTTTATCGGGTTCAGTCTAATACATCTTCAAAAGTCTGCAGATGAACTCCTGAACGAGTTGTCTTATATGGGCTAGTACCAGCGAAGCTGACACCACCTGGCCGCTGTTTCATTATTTTTAGTTTACACTGGACACCATAGGCCCCCCTGATATGCAGGAGTGGAACTGCACCTAATACAGAAACGTGTGACGTTTCTGTTTTGAGTTGTAGTCCTCGTCATGTTTTTCGATCTCCATTAACGATGTTTTCATTTTGATTGATTATCGTTTGGAAAAACTTCAGCGACGCCTGCAGTTCCGATTCCGAAAAAGAGTTCAATCCATCGAAAAATCTGCGTTCTATTATTTCATGCATCATAGTGTGCACTTCGAAGACTTGCCTGCCTTTGGACGAAAGGCTAAAATATACTTCCTTTTTATTATCGTTCATCTGGCTTCGCTTAATGAAGCCTTCCTTATGCAGTTTATTGCTGATATTCGTAACACTCGCCTTAGACAAATTCATTTTTGCTGCAGTAGACGTGTTATTTATTGGTTCGTTTTTGCCAATGCAATCAATAATGTGTATGTCTGTCAAATTGTTCGGAAATGAAGTAAGTCCTTGCATCCGCGCAAAATCAGCAAACTCTTCAAGTTCGGTTGTGGAGATATGCAGGGATATTGCAGATAGGGTATTTTGAAAAAATGCCAAGAGGTTGGCGGAAAAGAACGCCTGCTGAAAAGAAATGGGTCTCAATCGATGGGGACGATCGGCCGCATTCGGATAGTCTTCGGGTTTCTTCGCAAAGCGTTTTGGATATTCTGAATGAGGCAGTCTGGGCGCCGAACGACGGATTACGAGAACCATGGCGCTTTATTTATGTGACTAGAAATGAAACGGTCAGTAAACTTGGAACTTCATATGGGGATATTTCGCTGGCATTCCTTCTGGTCGTGGCAAAGGAAGAAAATGATCTCCACAAGCAGGCAGAGGATTACGCAGCGGTATGCTGTTTGATCCAGAATTTTCAATTGCTGGCCAAATCCCAACCTTGGCACGTGCGCCGCATGATACCCGAATGGATTTATGATCGGGAACGGTGTAAGCCATTTGGGATTCGCCCGCAGGAACGGATCGTAGCGGTGCTGGAGCTCGGGGGAAACGATCGATACTCGAACTCCGCATCAACTTCACCAATGCTAAATATCACGCATCTTTGATCATACGTATCATGGGAATGCCCCCACCTTGTCATCAAGTTGAGGGCTGTTTATTGTTCATTGTCCCTACTATAGTAGCCAGGTTTTCATAACTTTTTTCGCTTTCTGTCAAGAACGGATCAGGTCATCCATAGAGGACACCATTCTTCCGATGTTCCAAAACAGTCAGTGTTAAAGTGTTATTGAGAAATCGAGTCTTTTAAAAAATCCGTAAAACTCACTGAGGATCTGCCAATCAGGTTTTCCAAAACGGGATTAGTTTGCGAGAAATCTCCCTGTCGACTTGCCTGAAACATACCCGTAAGCATGCCGACCATCGCTTCCGGCAGTCCTCTGGACATCAAGTGGTCCCGATATTCATCATCCGACACGACAATCCGCCGAATCGGTCGCTCCAAAACCTTGGAAGCAATCGATGCGATTCTATCCATGTCAATCGCCTCGGAAGCCGTAAGGTGAGGAGTTATACCGTCATATCTCTGCTCTGTCAGGATTACCGCTGTGGCTTCAGCCAACGTGCAGAAGACTTTCGGAATCATCGAAATTTCCTTGCCGAACACGAACTCCGCGTTCTTTTAGATCCTGTGCCGTGTTCTCATCACGGACACTTACACCAATATCCCCGGCAGGAACACGCTTGAGAAGTTCCTCTACGACCTTCCGACCTAATTTTCCATTCGCTCCTGTAACAACAATCATTTCTGCACTCATCCTTTCGTTTGCAAATCAGATAGAGATTTTCTTGTCATACGATTTTCTTTGTGCAATCATATTCATATAAGTGCATGTTCAAAAAAATCGCGGAATCAGACACAAACAGATCCAGTCGTTTATTTTAAAATCTGCGAAGCGTATGTTTCCAGGTACGCGAGCAAGATTTTAAAAAACAACGCGGAGGTGTGCAATGGATTTTCAGTAACTTTTGAACAACGGTCTAGCACCAACCTCCTAAGTAAAAGATAAAAGGATTGAGTTGTGCAAACAACCTGCAAAAAGCTGTTTTTGTTGTGTTCCCAACATTTTTGTCTTTTTGTCTGTTATTTGAGTTCAAGAGAAAGAGGGGGGTAAAATGTCGGTAAATCCCGAGGATCCGCGTGTTAAAAGAACCCGTCAATTGTTCGTGCAGGCTTTTAACGATTTGGTTGAGAAAAAGAGAAACGTCTATTCCATTTCTGTGCACGATATCACGAATCAAGCAACCATAAATCGAACAACGTTTTATGCACATTTTCAGGATAAATATGATTTTCTTGAATATTGGATGACGGAAAAGTTCCAAATGACTATAAGGGATAGACTGCCGGAAGAAACAAAATGCAATGCGGACAATTTGCGAATCCTTATTCAAACCATATTCGATTTTCTTTTGCGGTTTCAACAATGTAGTACGCCGGGAGACAAGCAGTTTGAAGCGATGTTTGAAAATGCCATGCATCAGGATCTTCATCGATTCCTGCTTAAACGGATAAATGAAGTGGATACAAAGGGCTTTTCACAAGAAAAATTGGAAGCTATGGCACTCGTTATCAGTTGGAGCATATTCGGATCGGCTTTGCAGTGGAGCCGGAACCCTCAAGATCGCTCAGTGGAAACGATGTTTGAAGAAGTCATTGAGGTTATATCGGTCAATTTGGCCCCTTTTTGGGAGCGAACAACCAGCTAAAGACACGCCTCGTTGAGACCCGGCAGCTCAATCCTGATCAGCAAAAGACGCTTCAGCATGGATCAATTAAAAAATGAATGAATGGTTAGGCATTTTGATGAGCCGATCACACGGCAAGAAATGTCCCGTGTGATTGTTCGCGCAACCAATATAGAGTTACAAAAGTCGGAAGTCAGCATGGATGACCGGTCGTTCTTGTATAATGCCACCAGGAAGGGGCTCATACAGGGACATGCAAAAGGGGAGCGCAGTTACCGTTATCGAACGGATCAGAAGGTCAATGAAGGAGAACAACTGGGCACGGTTTTCAACGCTCAGCCGAAAATCCTTCCGATGCCAGTGGAAATAGGCGGGAACTTGAAGGCTGAAATTACGCAAATAATCGTTGTTGATATGAGCAATCCGAAAAGCGCATATTATGAATGGTTTAAAGAGGCTAAAAATGCCAATATTCAAAGTAATGATTGATTTCAGGGCCGGATGGAATTGTTTCCAAAACCGTGGATCTAAATATTCCTGAAGGGAATCATCTGGTCTCAAGAAAAGTCTGATCAACGGCACGAATCTAGGAGAGGCGGACACTGTTTCTGGTAACAAGCTCCAATTGTCAAATGTCTATGGTTCTGCGAAGTGGTTAGATCCTGGGCGTATCTCGCGTAATATAGCCGGGAAAAAAATATAGAATTTATTCCTGATCGATCAACAGTGGAATAAGGTAAACGAGGTCAACAACAACAATCCTCAAAAGTGATTGCCACACAAGGGGTTTCATTAATTTATAGACATATGTACAAAATACGGGTTTTGTGAATATGTCTATAATGTTTAGATCAGTTCTCAAGATTACATAATATTTATTATGTATACAAGTACTATTTTTATAATTTTATCTCCAGTGCTTGTTTCCGACTATTTGCTTTCCTTCATGATCGATTTGTATATTGGAAAATCCAGCGCCCGTATTGGTGCTGTGACAAACAATCCGGAAATTTTTAACTTGCAGCTCGACCTCGCATACTTTTTCATGGCTTCAAAGTGAAGCAGCTACTTCGCTTTTACTCCAATTGGCATGCAAATAGTTCAAATAAGCTTCATCATCTTTGCGGTATAAGAAAACTAAGCCGACCCCAATCATGATGAGACTCGATACGGTTCCAATAATGTTTAACACGATTTCCCCTGTTCGTTTCATGTTTGAACCTCCATTGTAATATTGTTTTTTCCTTGCAAGCATATGAATGAATAATTTAAAATTCATTCGTATCAGAGCAAAAAAGACTGCGAGTATGCATCCTATTTTTTGAAATCCGTTAAGCCTTTCATGATAAACTCCGCCATATACTGTATCAACTGCGGAAAATATTGTACCCCGATTTCTTCCTTGTGTGAATCGATATAGGCGAGCGAGTCAAAAAAGGCGGACAAAAGCTCATCATCGATATCCTGCCGGATGGCTCCCTCAGCTTTCCATTTTTTAAATAATCCAGCGTATAAGCTGCGGATGGAATCATCATCCCCCTTGACTTCTTCATAATAGTGTTCCAGTTCCCGGAAAAGATCCCGGTTATACCATTCCTTCAGTATTTTATTTGAGGTCATAGCACTGATGTTCTGCTCCACGATTTGTCTCACAAGCGCAACGGGATCTTGATTCATGTCAAGGGATTCGATAATATGCTTTTTAAACTTCTCGTTTTCTTTCATATAGGTCTCAAAGAACAATTTCTCTTTTGAGGAATAGTAATTATAAAAAGTACCCACCGCTATTCCCGCCATTTTCGCAATGTCTGAGATATTCGTGTCTTTGAATCCTTTGGAATGGAACAATTCCCGACCGCAATCATAGATGAGCTTTTTTTTATCCATTTGGTAACGAACCTCTTCTGAATGAATTTTATTTTTATTCATTCATATTAGATCATAGTTGTTGTATTTTTTTGTCAAGCTTCAGCAAAATTAACATTTTAGATTACATAATATTTATTATGTAAACAATTATTCGATACCGTATCAACTGTAGTCGTCTCTATCGTTTCTACTGGGTTCTTGGCAAGTTGCTTACTTGAACAGCAACCCGAATGCCAGATTCTATCGCCCCTTGTATCCATCCGTGAGTAAGGCTTGTATGTTCCCCGGCGAAATGAACACGTCCTTCAGGGGTTGCGATAAACGGGTGCAGCGCCGTTTGTTGGCCCGGACTGAACATCGTCCAATCTCCGCAAGAATACGGGTTTTGGGCCCAACTATAGGAGAATCCTCTCACAAATTCTCGATAAACGACATCCCCATGGATCGCTTTAAGGTTCATTAAGGCATACCGAATGCGCTCTTCGTTCGATTGACCGTCCCACGGCATAACATCGTTTCCCATGGTATAGCTTGCCAAAAGGATAGCCGGCCCCGGTTTGCCGATTCCATGGCTCGGATAATAGGCGAATCGGATCGGCAGGTCCGTTATCGTTCTGCCCCCATATTGGCCGGATCTTTCCCAGAACCTGCTTTTGAATTCCAGCCCGATTTTAGTAGCGCTCGAATAGTTCAGCTCCCGAATTGCTTTCCATTTCTGGTGCGAGAAAGAATGCCGGGGTTCTACTTCGACGAGTTTCAACACGGTAAACGGAATGGACACTATCGCAATGTCACCTGATATAGAATATCGATCCGATGATTTTTCATCAACCCCTTCGATTGTCACTCCGGCCGAATGTTGAACAAGCCTGGTCATTCTCCGCTGAAACATAATGTCTTCATGCAATTTGGGAAGAAAGGCCCGCGGCAGCAGATCGTTGCCTCCCACAATCTCATAAAAGCGTTGCCGTAGTAATGGCATAAAAAATCGCAAAGTTTCCAAAAAAGATCGCTCCATCAATCCTTCCATACCGAGAAGTACTCCGATCATCTCGATGGCCCCTTCGGATAGTCCGACTCCGAAGGAATGAGGACCATATTTTAAAAAAGCGTACAGCGAATAGCGATCGAGATTCTTAACGGTCGAAGGCCAATGGTGAGCCGGATCTTGATTGATAAAATCAAAGATGGGCTGTACCGCCATTTCGAGCAATTGTTGAGCGGTTTTTCCCCTTTCTTGAGGGGCGACCGGGTATTGGAGGACATCCGGCCGATGAAGATAACTGGACAGCTTTGTTTTAATCCCGTTCACATAGATAATGTCATTTGGCGTTTCGTTAATAAACGGTTCAAGCGGCAGATTGAATTTCCGAATATACTCCATGACTAAATAATGAGATTCGGGGATGCGCATGGCTCCTGCGTTCAAATACAATCCATTCGTAAACGGGGCCCGCAAGGTGTAGACACGTCCTCCGACCCGGCTGTCCGCCTCTATGATTTTGACGTTATGCCCCGCATCCTTCAGCAGAGAAGCTGCGACAAGCCCTGCCAAGCCTGCACCTACGACGACGATGTTTTTCGGGACTCTGGTTTTTCGGAGCCCGTGCCTGATAATTTCGATCATTTCGTTCGGAGAAAGTGAAGTTGGGATTGTGGATGATATGTTTGAAGCACCTCCAACACTGTCGTTTCCCGCTCCGCGCACGCTAACGCGGTCCTCCCCGCGCTGTCGCAACAGCTTTCGCATGGCCCCGACGCTCAATTCTTACTCTACCTTGACATGTACGACGGAATATAAGCGTTATATCCGTATCCTTTTCGATTCCATTTGGCTGCTGCCGGTTGAACGAATCCGAATGAATCCGTCGCTCTCGACATCATCGTATATTCTCCCTTTTGATCCGCGAGTCAGGTATAGTTCCAAAATGTCCAGCTGTACGCATTTTGCGACGCAGGTTGAACAACGGCGGGTCTCCAATTCTCCCCTCCGTCCGTCGAGATCTCAACATGTTTAATCCAACCTGTTCCTGTCCAGGCCAATCCGTAAATTTGATGCATCCCTTTGTCTAGCACACTGCGATTTAACGGTTGCTGAATGATGGAATTCACCTGGATGGTTGTCACGGGGGTTTTCCTTGTATCGCTGTCTTTTTCCGGATAATACATATAATCGATGTCCTGAAAAGGGCCGTTAAAATGATTGCGGATGACGATAATGCTTCGGAGCCATTTGACGGAAGCCATGGCGTACCATTGGGGTACAATTAACCGAAACGGATATCCGTGCTTGTATGGTATCGGTTCCCCATTTAACGCATAAGCAATTAACGTATCCGGATGCATTGCTTTTCCCAAAGGAAGGCTTCTTGCAAATACGAACTCTCCTTCCAGGTCGGGGCGTCTCCCGGAATCGTGTCCTTCAAATACGACTTCCTTTGCGGACGCTTGCAATCCGGTCAAGCGGAGCAGGTCTCTTAACGCGACTCCTCTCCATACACCTTGGCTAATGGCTCCAGCTCCCCATTGTTCGCCAAATACTTTCGGCCGAAAAAGTCCTCTGTTATTTCCTGCACACTCCAAAGGCACGGTCAATTCTTTAGACGGCATACGGAGCAGTTCTTCATATTGGAAGGTTCGAGGTTTTTGTACTTCACCACCTACAGAAAGCACAAACGATTGCCCGGTAATACGAGGATAAGCAAAATGATTCCTTAAATAAAAGCAGGCTTCCGGCGTAATCGCCGCAGAAACAAAATGGATCGGATGTTCCTGAATTTCCGGAATCAGACTTCGAGTAATCGGATAAGGCTTTAGGATAGGTGAATGCAATGGTACCACCCCAAACCAATGTATATGAAGGTACCGTAAAAATGATGATAAGGCCACCCCGCTTACAGCCACTGCCCATCATCCCGGCTGATTCGGCGGATTGGCCTGGATATAGGCAATAAACTCCCGGGATGCATAAGAAAGGTATTTATCCCGGGGATAAATAAGCGCCAGCTCCCAAGCCATCTGCGGATGGGAAATCGAAACGGGATGAACGGCAAGATGATGCAAACGGCTCGCCATTGATCGGGGGATCAATGAAATTCCTAATTGAGACGCCACCATCTCGCAGCAAAAATCCCATAGGGAGGTCATATGAGCCACCTCGGGTTCGAATCCGGCCTGCAGGCACGCTTGCCAAACCACGTCATGAAGGGCGAATTCCTTGGTGAACAGAATAAACGGTTCATTCTTCAATTCGGCTAAACGAACAGATGTTCTTCCGGCAAGCCAGTGCTGACGGCTTACAATGACAACCAGCTCTTCAGCTAACAAGGAAACGGTTTCATACCGCCGCGTGTTCACCGGCAGCACCGTGACTCCAAAATCGATATTTCCTTGCTCCATCTGCAGTTCTACCTGTTTCGCACTGTATTCTATCATTTGAATCTCAATTCCGGGATATCTTTCCTTGAATCCGGCAATGATGTTCGGGAACAACAACGCGCTGATGGTAGGCATGATTCCCATTTTCACGCTTCCTCTTTGCACTTGAACCAGCTCATGAACCGAAGAAGTTAGCTCCTCCAGCAGCTGTAAAATGTTCAAAGCTTTCTCATGAACCAGCTTTCCTGTATCCGTGAGTACAACCTCCCTCTCGGAACGGTCAAGCAAAGTAACGCCCAACTCGTCTTCCAGACTTTTGATCATCTTGCTGATGGATGGCTGAGAAACAAACAGAACCTGCGAAGCTTTTGTAAAATTTTTATGCTTGGCCACCTCTGCAAAATAGTGAAGCTGTCTAATATCCATCCGACCCGGGTCTGCCTCCTTCCCCTCTAGGCAAAGCGGTCTCCAAACCATTCCTTCTCCGGTACAAGATTATGATATGCCGTGCACGCAAAAAACAGCACCGAAGCGCTTCGAAACGCTTGGTACTGTTCGGAAATGCCGGCGAATTAAACCGGATATACTGGGTGCTTACGCTCGGAGAAGACGAGAACCTTGGATGAATAAGCCTCGAATCGGTTCACTAACTCGTCGCGCAGCGAATTGGCCGGAATAATCCCGTCAATGATCATTTCGGAGGCTAGCCGGTAAATATCGATATCCTGCTTATATTCCTCCCGCTTTTGTTCGATAAAGGAGGCTCGCTCGTTTTCAGGCAGTTGAGCAATTTTATTGGCATACACGGCGTTGACCGCAGCTTCCGGTCCCATCACCGCAATTTGCGCCGTAGGCAAGGCAAGACAGCAATCCGGTTCAAACGCAGGACCGGCCATTGCATAGAGGCCCGCTCCGTAGGCTTTACGGACGATCACCGAGATTTTAGGGACGCTCGCTTCGGACATGGCAGAAATCATTTTCGCGCCATGGCGGATAATTCCTGCCCGCTCCACCTTCGTGCCGATCATAAAACCGGGGACGTCGGCGAGAAACAGAAGCGGGATATGAAACGCATCGCAAAGGGTAATGAATCGGGCTGCCTTATCCGCCGAATCGTGAAACAGCACGCCACCTTTAATTCGCGGTTGATTGGCAACGATCCCAACCGGTTTTCCGTTCATTCGGGCCAATCCCGTAATCAGTTCGCCGGCAAACAGCTTCTTGATCTCAAAGAATGACCCCTCGTCAATAATCCGGTCAATCAGCTCATACATATTAAACGGGGCATTCTGGTTGGACGGGATGAGCTCCTCCAACGATTTCTCAAAGGCTTGCGGTGCCTTTGCTTCCATAACCGGCGGTTTTTCGGAAAAATTAGCGGGAAAATAGGACAGATATCGCCGCGCCAGTGCAATGGCTTCTTCTTCATTTTGGGCCAGCACATCGCCGCAGCCGGATACCGAGCAATGCATGCGCGCGCCGCCCATTTCTTCTAACGTAACCTTTTCTCCGATAACCATCTCCGCCATCCTCGGGGAACCGAGATACATGGATGCATTTCCGTCCACCATAATCACGATATCGCAAAATGCCGGAATGTAGGCCCCGCCTGCAGCCGAAGGACCGAAGAGCAGACAGATTTGGGGAATTTTCCCCGATAATTTGACCTGATTGTAAAAAATACGGCCGGCCCCGCGCCGACCGGGGAACATCTCAACCTGATCCGTAATGCGGGCGCCCGCTGAATCGACGAGGTAAATCAACGGCACTCTCATTTTGTCGGCTGTCTCTTGGATGCGAATGATCTTCTCTACCGTACGCGATCCCCAAGAACCGGCTTTGACCGTGGAATCGTTGGCCATCGCACACACGATTTTCCCGTTAATCCTGCCAATCGCCGTAACCACGCCATCCGCCGGAAGGTCTTCCGCCGCGCAATTGGCAAATAATGCGTCCTCCAGCTCGAAGTCCGGATCAAACAATAGCTTCAAACGGTCGCGGACAAATTGTTTTCCTTGCGCCGCATTCTTTTGATGATAAGACTGCGCTCCCCCTTGGAGGACCCGTGAAATACGTTCCTGCAGCTCCTCCGGCTTTATGTCCATAGACATCTCCTATTCCTCCTCCTTATCCCCAAGTTGCTTGTTACTCGCCCTTAAATATGGGGGAACGCTTATTTTTGAATGCCTCCAGTCCTTCCAGGCGATCCTTTGTCGGAATCGTGACTTCATAGGCATTGTGCTCAATCGCAAGCCCGGTGCTCAGATCCGCGTCAAATCCCTTATCGATGGCGAACTTGGCCTGCGCCACAGCGACGGGAGCATTTCGAGCAATGCGGCCCGCGATTTCCAGCGCTTTATCGAGCAGGGATTCAGGCGGCGTTACATGCTCTACCAGCCCCATGCCCCTTGCCTCTTCGGCATCGATTTTTCTTGCGGTGAAAATGAGCTCTTTAGCGCGCCCTTTCCCGATCAGCCTCGGCAGCCGCTGCGTTCCGCCTGCGCCGGGAATAATCCCAAGCGACGTCTCCGTAAGGGCGAAGGTTGCCGTCTCGGAGGCGATCCGAAGGTCACATGCCAGCACCAATTCCGCTCCCCCGCCTAAAGCGGCTCCGTTCACGGCGGCAATGACCGGCTGGGGCAGCGCTTCTAGAGCATTGATGCACTCGCGAATCAAAGCTACCGTCCTGCGCACCTGGTTCATGTCCATGCCCGCGCGCTCTTTTAAATCGGCGCCTGCGCAAAAGGCTTTCTCTCCAGCCCCTGTGACGACGATACAGCGAACAGACCGGTCAAATTTGCATGCCACAACCGCATCCCGCAACTCTTCCAGCATCTTGATCGATAGCGCGTTGGCCGCTTCCGGCCGGTTTAAAGTAATGAGCACAATTCCGTTTCCGATGCTGGTGGACAATACAGTTTTTTCCATAGTCCCCCTCCTTCCCTGAACCGAGCCCTGAACCCGCTTATCCGTTTTCGTCCGAGCTGCCGACCTGAAGATTACGGCTTGGTAAAGCTCTTCCGATCTTGTCCTGTATAAAACGGGCTGCAGCGAGCAGCTTTTCCGGATTGACCCCCGTTTGAATCCCCATCGTATCCAGCATATAAAGCAAATCCTCCGAAGCCACATTACCCGACGCCCCGGGCGCATACGGGCATCCGCCCAAACCGCCGACGGACGCATCGAACGTCGTGATCCCCATGTCCATAGACACCAAAATATTAGCCAACGCCGCCCCGCGCGTATCGTGAAAGTGCAGGGCCAGTTTCCGGGCATCGAAACGCTTTAAGAGAATATCCAATACATCTTGCACCTGCTTGGGATTGGCAATGCCGATCGTATCCCCGAGTGATAACTCGCCTATCCCCATGTCGAACAAAGCTTCCGATACCCGGATCACCTCATCGATGGAGACCGGACCTTCATAGGGACAACCGAAGACGGTGGACACATAACCGCGGACTGATTTCCCTGCGGAAAGAGCTTCCTGCACCACTTCCCTTAAGACAGGAAAAGTAGCGTCCATCGACTTATTTATGTTCTTGTGATTATGGGTTTCGCTGGCAGACATGAAGACGGCCGCTTCATCCACATCGGCTTCCAACGCCCGCTCCAAGCCTTGACGATTCGGAACGAGAGCCGTATAAACGATGCCAGGCACCCGTTCGATTCCTTTCGCAACTTCAGCCGCATCTGCCAGCGCCGGAATCCACTTCGGATTCACAAACGAAGTGATTTCAATAGACTTCATTCCGGTGCCGGACAATTGGTTAATCCAGGCTATTTTATCCTCTGTGGAAACAAAGACCTTCTCATTCTGCAATCCATCCCGCGGGCCTACCTCTTTGATCGTTACACTCGCCGGCCAGTTCATCTCCCCGACCCCCAGCATACGTTTTAATCCAGCTCGATCAATAAATCCCCTTCATCCACAAAGTCGCCTTCGCTCACTTTTACTTCTTTTACCGTCCCGCCGGAACTGATCGTGACCGGAATCTCCATTTTCATCGATTCCAAAATGGCTACATCTTGTCCCGCTTCGACTTGATCCCCGGGCTTGACCAATACTTTATACACATTCCCCGCCATAAATGACACGATTTTGCTCACCTGAATCACCTCCTGTTTTACGAGCGTAAATACTTAGCGACAAAACCTGTTGTCGTATCGCCTGAACGGAATGCGGGATGCGCGATAACTTCTTGCAGCATCGGGATATTTGTTTTGATTCCCTGAACGTGATAATGGGCTAACGCCGCTTGAAGCCGGTCCATCGCCTCGTCGCGATCCTTCCCTGTGACAACAAGCTTGGCAATCATCGGATCATAGAAAGGCGTAACCACGGAGCCTTCATGTACAGCGAGTTCATGGCGGATTCCCGGTCCCTCGGGTATGGCAAACTCCGTAATCGTTCCCGGGGACGGGAAGAACGTCTTCGGATCTTCCGCATAAATCCGCACTTCGATCGCGTGACCGTCGCGCTTTACATCGGATTGACCGAAATTTAAGGAATGTCCGGCCGCAATTCGCAGCTGCTCTGCAACCAAGTCCAAGCCGGTAATCTCTTCTGTAATCGTATGCTCAACCTGTAGACGAGTATTCATTTCAAGGAAATAGAAATTTTTGTTCTCGTCCACCAAAAACTCGATGGTTCCCGCATTCCGGTATCCGATGGATTTAGCCGCCCTTACCGCCGCTTCTCCCATTTTGCCGCGTGTGAGTTCATCCAAATAGGTAGAAGGGGCTTCCTCCACGACTTTTTGATGGCGGCGTTGAATGGAGCATTCCCGTTCCCATAAGTAAACGGTATTCCCATAGGAATCGGCCAATATCTGAATTTCGATGTGCCGGGGATTTTCCACAACCTTCTCGATATACATGGCCCCGTCTCCGAAGAAATCGGAGGCGCGTTTCCGGTTCCCTTCGAATGCTTTGTGAATTTCCGCTTCGCTGCTTACGATCTGCATGCCGATCCCGCCGCCGCCGGCTGAAGCCTTGAGCATGACCGGATAGCCGATACGATCGGCGGCCCGCGCCGCTTCTTCCGCATCCGCTAACGGATAGGAGATGCCGGGGACGACAGGCACCCCCGCCTTTTCCATGATATTACGGGCTTCAATTTTACTGCCCATACGGGAGATGACCTCCGCCGACGGACCGATGAACACGATGCCGGCTTCCTCGCAGCGTCGGGCAAATTCGGCATTTTCCGAGAGCAGGCCATAGCCGGGATGAATCGCGTCCGCTTTGGAAAAACGAGCGATTTCCATAATTTTGTCGATATTCAAGTAGCTTTCCGCTACTTTGGGACCTCCTACCCCGTAGGCCTCATCCGCCATCTTGACATGAGGGGCTTCCTTATCTGCTTCCGAGTAGATGCACGCGGTGGCAATACCCAGCGATTTGCAAGTACGGATCACCCGGGAGGCAATTTCCCCCCGGTTAGCGATTAGAATCTTCTTGAACATACAATCCATCCCCTTTAACAGCCGATCTGGCGCGCAATGACCATTCGTTGGATTTCCGAGGTGCCTTCCCCGATCTCCAGAAGCTTGGCGTCCCGGAAAAACCGCTCCACCTGATATTCCTTCATGTACCCATACCCGCCATGGATCTGAACGGCTTGATCGCACACCTTCATGCACATTTCCGAAGCGAATAGTTTTGCCATCGCCGCTTCTTTCTTGAAGCCTCTGCCTTGATCCTTCAGCCATGCCGCTTTATACACCATGTTGCGCGCAACTTCAATATTCATGGCCATGTCAGCCAGTTTAAACTGGATGGCTTGAAAGGTGGATAAGCTCTGGCCAAATTGTTTTCTTACTTTGGCATATTGGAGCGACTTTTCATACGCCCCTTGGGCGATCCCGACCGCCATGGCCCCGATCCCGATTCGCCCTCCGTCCAGCGTCGCCAAAAATTGCTTGAATCCGTTTCCTTCTTTCCCCAAGAGATTTTCTTCGGGGACGGCTACATTGTCCAACACCAGCTCCGTTGTATTCGAGGCGTGAAGCCCCATTTTTTCGTAATTGTTGGTGACCGTAAAGCCTGGCGCATCTGTAGGCACGATAAACGCGCTGATTCCGTCCGTCCCTTTGGAACGATCCGTTACGGCCGTGAGCGCCAAGTTTTTGGCATAGCTTGCATTGGTTATAAAGCATTTCGAACCGGAAATGATCCACTGATCCTCATGCCGCTTCGCGGTCGTTTGGGTTCCGCCTGCATCCGAACCTGCGTTCGGTTCCGTCAATCCAAACGCGCCCAAGTATTCTCCTGTACAAAGGGGGGTTAAGTATTTTTCCTTTTGCTCGTGCGTTCCGAATAAATGGATGGGCGCCCCGCCTAACGAAATATGGGCGGAATAGGTGATACCTGTGGAGGCGCATACCCGGCTTAATTCTTCTACTGCGATAGCAAAGCTTATGGTATCCGCTCCCCCGCCGCCGTATTGTTCGGGAAAAGGCAGACCCATGACGCCCAGCTTCGATAATTTATCGAAAACAACCTCCGGAAATTGCTTTGTACGATCTCGTTCATCTGCACCCGGAGCCACCTCGCCTTCCGCAAAATCGCGCATCATCGTCTTGATCAGCGCTTGTTCTTCGGTTAAATCAAAGTGCATGATGTTATCGCCCCTAACTTAAACATTCTGAGTCGTTAATAGAGTCCGGTTTCCGTACCGCAGCCTTCAATGTTTTGCTTGACTCTCTTCAAGAAGCGGCCGCATACCAGTCCGTCCAACACCCGGTGATCCAAGGAAAGACAGACGTTCATCATATCGCGGACGGCAATCATGTTATCGACGACGATCGGACGTTTTACGATGGCTTCGACAGTTAGAATGGCTACTTGTGGAGGATTGATGATGGGAGCTGAAAGGACGGAGCCGAAAGAGCCTGTGTTATTGACGGTAAACGTTCCGCCGGTGATATCCTCTAGCGCTAACTTGCCTTCCCTCGCCTTCTTGACCAATTCATCTATAGATTTGGCAAGACCGAAAATGCTTTTTTGGTCGGCGTCCTTAACGACGGGAACGAATAACGCTTGATCGGTGGCGACGGCCATCGAGATATGAACCGCTTTTTTGACGAGAATGTGATCCCCTGTCCACTGCGAATTCAAGGTGGGGAATTCCTTCAAGGCTTCGACAACCGACTTGATAAAAAACGGCAAATAAGTTAAATGGATGCCTTCTTTTTGCTTAAACTCTTCTTTGATCCGGTCCCGATAACGTACCAAGTTGGTGACATCGCATTCAACTGTAAGCCAGGCGTGGGGGATCTCTTGCTTGCTTTTTACCATTCGTTCGGCAATCGTCTTGCGGATGGCGGTAACCGGGATCGTCTCGTCGGCTTGATTAAAAGGAGAATGGACGGCAGACTGCGTATCAATTGAAACGGACGACTTCGGAATGTCGCGGGCCGATTGTACCGATTGCACCGATTGTACCGATTGTACCGATTGTACCGGTTGGGACGGCTTGGACGGAGGTTCTGCTTTTGGAACGGTGGTCACGGCCTGCCTCTTTCCTTGCAGTAGGTCCAAGATGTCTTTTCTGGTGATGCGTCCGGCTGCGCCTGATCCTTCCATACGGGAAAGATCCAGGTTGTTTTCTTGCGCCAGTTTAAGCGCGGCCGGCGAATAGCGCGGGTTCGAGGCTGCTTGCGTTGTCACATCATTGTCACCCTGATCTTGATTGGCGGCTGACGGCTTGGCTTCAACCGGCGGGATCGCTTGATCTTCCACTGCAATACGGCAAAGCAACGTGCCTACGGCTACCGTTTCGCCTTCTTGAACGACAATTTCGGATATCGTGCCGCTGAAAGAAGAAGGAACCTCCGCATTCACTTTATCGGTAATCACTTCGCAGACAGGATCGTATTTTTTGACTTGATCCCCGATGTTGACGAGCCACTTGGAGATGGTTCCTTCCGTTACACTTTCCCCTAGCTGGGGCATAACGATGTTCTCGGCCATATTCTCCTCCCGATCGGATCAAAATTCGGCCAATTCTTTCATGGCCTGATACACTTTATCCGGGTTGAGCATGAAAAATTTCTCCATCGGTTTACTGTACGGCATGGCGGGGACGTCCGGACCGCACAGGCGTTTGATTGGAGCATCCAGTTCAAAAAGGCATTCCTCGGCGAGCACAGCCGCGACTTCAGCCCCGACGCCTCCCTCTTTGTTGTCTTCATGCACAATTAACACTTTGCCGGTTTTGCGGGCGGCCTCTACAATCGATTCCTTATCCAGAGGATAGAGGGTGCGCAAATCGAGAACGTGAGCGCTGTATCCTTCCCGGGAAAGCTTTTCCGCCGCTTCCAACGCAAAATGCAAGGCAAGTCCGTAAGAAATGACTGTGAGGTCTTCTCCTTGCCGCTTAATATCCGACTTCCCGATGGAAACGATGTAGTCCGAGTCCGGCACTTCACCTTTGATCGATCGGTAGCATCGCTTATGTTCAAAGAAAAGGACGGGATTTTCATCACGGATCGCTGCTTTTAGCAGTCCTTTGGCATCATACGGCGTGGAAGGGGTGACCACTTTCAATCCGGGTATGTTGCAAAACATGGCTTCGACGCTTTGTGAATGATAGAGGGCGCCGTGAACTCCCCCTCCATAAGGGGCACGAATGACCAAAGGACAGGTCCAATCTCCGTTCGAGCGGTATCTCATTTTAGCGGCTTCATTCACAATTTGGTTTACGGCAGGCATGATATACTCGGCGAACTGAATCTCGGCTACAGGCCTCAAGCCATAAGCGGCTGCCCCAACCGATACGCCTGCAATAGCCGCTTCCGATAGCGGCGTATCGATAACCCGTTGTTCTCCAAATTCCTCGTAAAATCCCTGAGTAACCCGAAACACGCCCCCGCGCACCCCGATGTCTTCTCCTAAGACGAATACCCTTTGATCTCGCTGCATTTCTTCCCGAAGAGCTTGGGTCACTGCATCAAGATAAGAAATGACGGCCATGTCTCACTCCCCCTATTCTGCATAAACGTGCTTAAGGGCGTCTTCCGGAGCCGAATCCGGAGCATTCTCCGCATATTCCGTGGCCTCATCGACTTCCATGAGCATCCGGTCATGGATTTCCTTCTCTTTAGGTTCATCCAATATCCCCAAATCTTTAAGATAATGGCTGAAGGTTACGAGCGGATCTTTCTTCCTGGCTGCTTCCACTTCTTCCCGGGAACGGTAGGTTCGATCATCGTCGTCGCTTGAATGAGGAACTAAACGATAGACGACCACCTCGATCAACGTGGGCCCTTCTCCTCTTTTTGCCCGATCGGCCGCTTCTTTCGTGACCTTGTATACTTCCAAGGGATCATTGCCATCCACGCTGATGCCGGGAAATCCGTAACCTTTTGCCCGATCCGCGATACTTTCACAAGCCGCCTGCTTGGAGTAGGGGACAGAAATGGCATACTTGTTATTCTCGCAGAAGAAAATGACAGGAAGCTTGTGCACCCCGGCAAAATTTGCCGCTTCGTGAAACTCCCCTTGATTGCTGGCCCCTTCCCCAAAGGCCGTTAACACGACAAGTTTTTGCCCCTCGATCCTTCCAGATAAAGCGATTCCAACGGCATGCGGCACTTGACTCGTTACGACGCTGGACCCCGAAAGAATATGCAGTCGTTTACTCCCATAATGCCCTGGCATTTGGCGTCCGCCACTATTCGGATCTCCCGCCTTGGCAAAAGCGGAAAGCATCAATTCCTTTGCCGTCATCCCGAAAACAATGACCATTCCCATATCCCGATAGTACGGACAAAGAAAATCTTTCGTTCGATCCAACGCATAAGCCGCTCCCACCTGCGCCGCTTCATGACCTTGGCAAGAAACGAGAAAAGGGATCTTTCCCGCACGATTGAGAAGCCACATCCGCTCATCTACTTTCCGCGCCAAGACCATATTCTTGTACATTTCAACAACCTGCTGATCCGATAAACCAAGTGCCTGGTGCCGGTTTTTGAGTTGAGCGTTTCCGGTTTGATTCATATCGTATCCCTCCGACAATGGTGCCGCTGCAAATTGCGGTTTACTTTATTTTTACATCCTGTCGTTCCAATCGTGAAATATATATTGTGCATAGAAACTATGCAAAAAAAATATAGCCGGTTTATGCACACAGGGTTGCGATCGCTTGGCCTTATTGGGCAATGTTTGACGCCAATAAAGAAGACTGCCGAGAACGTCTCGACAGTCCGGAAGGGGGAAACTTGCGTTTACACTATCCTTTCGGGTAGTACCTATCAATAAAGTGCGTACTACCTTTTTAATTGTGCCCGGTTTATACTAGCCTTACTTTGAGGTGAAGGAGAGAAAACAATGACTATGGCTAAAACCTACAATCACGGTGTTGCATGGGAAGAAGCTTTCGGCGTCACCCAAGGTTACAGTGTCAACGGCAACATCTACATTTCGGGACAATTTTCCCACGATATGCAGGGCGCGTTCGTTGGCGAGGGCGATATCGAGGCACAGACCCGGCAGACACTGGAAAACCTCGATCGCGTGCTGGCGGGATTTGGTGTCGCGAGGTCGAACATTGCTGAGATGGAGGTCTTTCTGACCAACCCGCAAGAGCATTTCGAGCAGTTCATCGTTCTGTACAAGGAGTATGTGGGCGACCATCGACCGGCCGCCACCCTCGTCGGCGTGTCGGGTCTGGCGTTCCCTCACCAATTGATCGAAATCCGCGCCGTCGCCCATACCGATTAACCCGGCTACCGACCAAGTAAGCGTAAAATAGTCCCCATCTGATCGCTAGGCGGGGACTACTTACGATTACATTAAACTGTACTTTCTCAGGTGTACATGTTCTGATCCTGCAATCGAATCAGAACTTTGCCAAATCGACCACCCTGCCGGATTTCCACCTTGTCTGACGGATAAGTCCGCTCCAAATACTCGGCGACGATTTGCCGGTTCCGATCGTCCGCAGGCAGACCCAAAATTTTAAGCCAGTCCATAACTTCCATAAGCGCCGTTTCTCTGGATACCTCCCTGGTTTTCATCTCCCGGGTGATCAGCGACTCATAGGAGTAGCCTTTAAGATACAATAAATGCTGCAAATAAGCCATCTCCAGATGCTCGGCTTTCTGAGGCTGATCGGTGACCAAAGTCCAAATCTCGTTCACCAGACTGTGCTCTCTGGAGCCGGCAGCCAGACTGATATAGCAGAACCGACGCGCGCAGCTCAGCACCTTCTCCACACTCTCCCAATCGACGATAACCGGGCACATGGAGACAAATACCAAATCAAAGGCTTTCCCCCACCCCTTTGCTTCAATATTAATGTTTTCGAACGGCTCAGTCACCAGCTCAACGTTCCCGTTTGTTAATCCCGTCGCATTTTCTTTCAGGAGTTCGGCCAAAGGCAGACTAGGCTCTACGGAAGTAACACTTGCCCCTCTTTCTGCGAACGGCACTGTAAATCCGCCCGAGGCTGCACCAATGTCTAAAATGGAAGTATCTTTGAATGCCACACCCTGTCCTTCCAGCCAATTCATAATCCGTTTCGTTCTTTGTCTCCCTTCTTCGTTAAATGCCTCCTCGTTGAATGACTTTGCCCTATGGTCGAAGACATGTACCGCATCAATTCCGGCTTTTTTCATCTTATTGACTGCTGTTTGCGTATCTTCCTTCCAAGCTTTTTCCCAAACGGTTTCGTTAAACAGATCGTTCGACATGATACGTACCCCTTTCATTATTGTCCTTGCCGCTCCGCCAGCCGAAGCCCAAATGGTATGCCTTCTGGCAAAAAGAATCATGGATATTATATATCTATAATATATTTGATACTTTTGTTTGTCAACGGCTATACGCAAAGCAACGTTTGTTGAGTGAACAGCACATCAATGAAAACAAGCGATGGAATAGGTTCCATCGCCGAGCTATTGTCTTCGTTATTTCAATTGACAGTTTACAGGTAACCAACCGGTCAGCAGAGCGCCACCCTCCGATTGGTTGCCTGCGGCAAGTTCCCCTCCGTGACGCCTAATAATTCTTTGTGAAATCGTCAACCCTAACCCGCTGCCTCCGGTTGAACGATTCCTGGATTGTTCACCACGATATAAAGGTTCAAAAACCCGCTGCAGCTCTTCCGATGAGAAGCCCGGCCCGGTATCACGTATCGTAAACTTTACTTGGTCATGTTCTGTATAACATTGAACAACAATTTCGCCATAGGAGGGGGTATGCCTGACGGCATTATCCAAAAGGTTGTTGATGGAACGTTCCAATAAGTGCATGTCACCGCTAATGAAGCAGTCGTCTGTAGTATGGTTCGAGATCGAGATGTGCTTTTGCCGGGCTAGCGGACTTAGACTGTCGATCGACTTCTGGATGAGGTGTTTAAAATCAATCTTCTTGTGATGAAGCTTCATCTCCAAATAGTCCATCTTCGTAAATGTGAAAAGATCCTCTACCAGCCGGTCCAATTGCGCCGATTTTTCCTTACATACCGCCAAATATTTTGTTATTTTCTCCGGGGATTGGGCAATTCCTTGCTCCAGACCGTCCAAATAACCCCGCAAGGCGAACAACGGGGTCCGTAAATCGTGCGCGACAGCAGCGATCACGAATCGACGTTCTTCTTCCAATTCCGCTTGCTTCCGAAAAGATTGTTGAAGCCCCTTCACCATCACTTCGAACCCATCGCGCACTTCAGAGATTTCGGTGATCCTGGACCCAGGAAGCTTCACATCCCAATCTCCTGCGGCGATTTGTCTGGCTGCCAAGCTCATCCTTTCGAGGGGCTTAAGAAGGAACCTTCGCATTTCCACACCGATAATAAAGAAAGCGAGCAATATTCCGGCAATCACCGCGATCATCTGAACCGTATTGGACTTCGGCAGGTAGAGGACGATCTTTCCGAGTAAACGACCGTCCTCTATGATGGAAAACCGCTCGGTTGACGACATGGCGCCATCGCGCTCCGGATTAGACCGATAAATTTCCTGATCTGACGCAGATAGAATAGTCGCCTCCATCTTCGCTTGCCGCAATTGGATATCCAATTCGTTTTGCCAATTCGGATCTCTCCATTTGTCCGGGTTCGTTTCGATCAGGTGTGTGATCTCGGTCAAATTTTTTTGCAGAAGCTCATCTTGCGGTTGGTTTTTTGCGAAGCTGAGCGTCTTTGTCTCCATGAAGTGAGCCGTAACAAAGAAGATCCACGGCACTAGCGTTAGGAAGAAGAAGCACAGCATAGTAAACGTACGAATGCGAAGTGTTCTCATGTTATCCTCCCTCGAAGCGATACCCTACTCCCCATACGTTGACCAGATATTGCGGATGGTTCGGATCGGATTCGATTTTTTCGCGAAGTCGGCCGAGATGCACCCGAATCGTATGCTTATCACCGACCCCCTCCCAAAATTTTTCAAGTAATTGTTCATAGGTAAACACATGTCTGGGGTGTTCGACAAATAATCGCAGCAGCTCATATTCCTTCGGCGTGAGCGCTGCATTCTTCCCATCCACGGTCACTTCTCTTGCGGACAGATTTAGCTTGATGCGGCCAAAATCCAAGATCCTTTCGTCCCTTTGCTGCTGAGAACCGGAACGCCGCAATACCGCTTTTATCCTCGCTATGATCTCACCGGGTGAAGCGGATTTGACGATATAATCATCGCCGCCGAGCGTCAGCCCTCGAATCTTGTCCACATCGTCACTGCGTGCACTCAAGAAAAGGATCGGCACGTTGCTCTCCGCCCGAATCCGGCGACATAACTCAAATCCGTTTTGTCCCGGCATCATGATGTCAAGAACGATGCAATGAATGGAACTCTGTTGGAACACGGCCCACGCTTGAGCGGTATCACAAGCGGTTAGAACGTGAAAATTTTCGTACTCTAAAAAGTCCCTCAGCAGGTCGACGATACTTTGGTCATCGTCTACAACGAGTATCGTATTTGCTTCGCTCATGAATATCCCACCTTTGCATTCTAGTTTATCATTTTTTCCGCAAGAAACTAACGCAGTCACCTGATTTGTGATGAGTTGTTTATCGTTTTGTGACCTTTTTACAACTTCGTTTGAGATATTCGTTTGTTAACATGATTCTTGCGAGCACGGACGGTAAAACCCGCGGGTAATGACACGTCCCACGCAGAAACGGATAAAGGAGGAAGATTTCTTAATGTTGACGGTTCAAGTCGTGCTTTTTGATGGCTTCGACCTTCTGGATGCCATTGCCCCTTACGAGGTTTTTTGCGCCGCTGCCACGAATACGGACAACGCGTTAAGCGTAGAATTCGTCACCGCCGAAGGGCCGAGGACCGTAACCAGCGGCATCCATGGGGTAAAGCTTGAAGCAAGCGGCAGATTGAATCCGGAACGTGCGGGCATCATTCTCGTGCCCGGCGCCGCGGGTGACGTTGAAGGAAATGGCCCCGATTCCATTCCGGCTATTCTGGCCCGGGCCATGAATACGGAATTGACCGGTATGATCAGGCAAGCATTCGGGCAAAAAGACATCGTAATCGCCACGGTATGCGGCGGCTCCCTGCTGCTGGCCATGGGAGGGCTCTTGGAAGGCAGGCCGGCGGTAACCCATCATCTGGGCATGAGTGTACTTGAAGCAACCGGTGCCGTTCCCGTCTCGGCGCGCGTCGTGGACGATGGCAATCTGGTTAGCGGCGGCGGCGTCACTTCGGGACTCGATGTAGCGCTGTATCTGGTGGAACGTGAGCTTGGACCGCGTATTTCTCACGCCGTGGAACAGTTGTTCGAATTTGAACGGAGGGGGACGGTTTGGAGAGCAGCAGGAATGGCACCTGTCCGTCCAAAAACAAGGACAGACGACGAACCGAACATCGCGGCGGACAAAACGCCCATGGCTTATGGCACTCCGGATAACAAACTCACACAGGCATCCGTCTTCGAAGGGGATTGGGATACGACAATCGCTACGCCCGTTGGGAAATTGCAGGTTAAGCTCTCCATCTCAGCAAGGAATGGGATGATCCAAGGCAAGGCCACTCAAGGGAATGAGACGGTAGCATTGTTGAACCCTGTCCTTCTGGATAACAAGCTTACTTGGTCGCTGCAAATCACGAAACCGATGCGCTTGAATCTGAAATTCGAAGTTGTCGCCGACGGAGATCACATGACCGGATTCGCCAAGGCCGGCATGCTGCCGGCATCCAAATTAACAGGCCAGCGCGTTTCCTAGCCCGGAGGGGGTACGGATCACATGAAGAAGCGGAAACTACTATCCGGCCTTTTGGCCGGTGTCACGATTCTATTTATCCTTTACGCCTTGGTGAACAACTATATCGTCGATCCCGGAGCCGAAAGCTTTTTAAGCCATAAAACCGGACTCAAACGCGCGCTCAATCTCCCGGTTTGGTTAAACGTGATGTACGTTCATGTTGCATTTGCCTGCATCGCCATGGCGGCCGGGCTGCTCAACTTTTCGAACCGAATCTTGGAAAAAAGCCGCAAGTTCCATCGCATCAACGGGTACGTTTACTTGGTGTCCGTACTTCTTGTCGTGCTGACTTCCGGATACATGGCGCCTTACGCCACCGGAGGAAAAATAAGCAGCATGGCGTTCAATGTACTGAATGTGATATGGCTGTTTATCACGATTATGGCACTCGTCCAAATCAAAATGAAACGAATCATCCGACACCGGAACTGGATGATCCGAAGCTACGCTTTTTGTTTTACGAACATGTTCATTCATCTCATCACCTTCCTGTTTCATCAGGGCTTCGGTCTGGTTTACGCTACCAGCTATACCATTGGCGTTTATGGCTCCATTGTGCTGCTGCTGGTCATTCCTGACATCGTCATTAGAATGAACGGTACCTCCACAACCAACTAAATCGCTTAAGGCGCGAAAGGAATGGATAAAAATGAAAAAAATTTTGGGATGGCTCTTGTCGTTTGCCCTGGTGCTAAGTCTGTTTGCCCCTGCGGCAAGTGCGCAAACAAGCGAGAATAAGGATGCGTTCAAGGACAAAAGTGTGCATGTTCAAATCGTTTTATTCGATGGTTTCGATCTGATGGACGCTTTGGCGCCATATGAAGTATTCGCTGCCGCGGGAATGTACTCGGGAGGGGCTGTTACGCTGGAATTGGTATCCGCAGAAGGCAAACGTTCTGTCCCGAGCGGGATGAATGGGCCTTCTCTCGAAGCGCAAGCGGCATTAGATCCGAATCGTCCGGGAATTATTTTGGTGCCCGGAGCTGCGGGGAAACCGGCGGGAAATTCGGAAGATGCCATTCCGAATATATTAGGTCAGGCCATGAAGACAGGCTTACCGAATTTTCTGAAGCAAGCTATTGACAATAAGGAAGTTACTGTTGCTACCGTATGTGGAGGCTCATTGCTGCTTGCTATGAAAGGCTTGTTGAAAGATCGATATGCCGTTACGAACCATATGGGCATGGCTGCATTAAAAGCTGCCGGCGCAATTCCGGTTGATGCAAGAGTCGTTGAAGACGATCCCCGTCTCGTGAGCGGCGGAGGCGTGACTTCGGGACTTGATGTGGCCTTGTATTTGGTTGAGCGTGAGCTAGGGCCCCGAATCGCGAATGCCGTCGAAAAGTTATTCGAGTACGAGCGAAGAGGCACAGTGTGGAAAGCGGAAGGCGTTACGCC
The DNA here is from genome assembly GCF_004000865.1 of Paenibacillus elgii NBRC 100335. Lineage (GTDB taxonomy): Bacteria > Bacillota > Bacilli > Paenibacillales > NBRC-103111 > Paenibacillus_G > Paenibacillus_G elgii. Next base: position 183,069 of record NZ_BIMB01000003.1, read on the forward strand.
GATCGACTTTAGGACGAGTCAGGAAGCGTCTAAAATAGAACAACCGGCTGCGGCTTCCGAAAAGTAAGAAATCGAGGCAATCCTTTCCATTAGGAAATCCCCTCTAAGCAAACTGTAAGGGTTTATCCTTTACCGTCTACTTAGAGGGGATACGATTAGAGCATTGCGCTGGAGGCTCTGCTAACTTCAATCATCCGCTTAATCTGATCGGTCACCTTTCGGGAATACATCTGGTCAAACGTCTCAGCGGGAATCTCTTGCGCCAGCAGCGGTCTGAGCACATCCGCTTCAAATTTAGCCCAATCATCCCGATTGTAGATAAAGGTGCCGAACCCTTTTCCTGGAGTAAAGTACATATACTCTTGACTATAGTCGTCCATCTGGGACAAGCCGCAGATCTGACAATGAACCTCCAGCCAGTACAATTCTTTCTGCGTCAAACGCTCCTCGAACTCCCGGCGCACTCCCCATACATCACTGATTAGCGAAAACATCCCTTGAATTTCCATAGGAGGCACAAGCTCCGGATATATCCCGTGCACAAGGCCAGGAACCAGCATAAATTGACGAAGGGCATCCGGCAAGGCAAACCCTAATTCCTCTTCAGCCTTCGCAATCATGTCCTCCCTGAACGAAAGGGAGAGAATGGGCCCGAACTCCTTTTCCACTTGCGAGTTGAATTGGCTAAATGTTTCGTATGCCTTGTGGTACCGGGTCACTGCCTCCATAGCGGTTTCCTGTGCAGGTGCCTGTACATATTCTTGATCGACTTCATGGCTGTTTTTCGCAAATGACTGATACTCTGCCGAGTTGATCGCTTTAGCCAGTCGAGGCTCGTCTCTTAGATACGGTGACCCTATGGTCTGCATCCGCTGAAGAAAAGCAAAGGCCTTCGATCTCTCAGCAGAATCAAATTCACTCAGCTTCAGCAGCACAAGCGCTCGGGTGTCATAGAAATGTTCAAGTACCGCTTCGCCCTCGTTCGGTTCCACCGCTTGGAAGCAAGCCCTTACATGTTCCCAGGCTGTCAGACATTCTTCTTTGGATGCGGCGTGCTCCATTAGCTCCCGTGCGAGCATATTATGGCAAGCGCGCAGCGTTTGGCGGGGCTCCGGCCGGTAGTTGAACAACATCCTCGGGGAGATATAGGCAATCGCTTCACGGCAGGCTTCGAGCGCTTCTTCTACTCGACCCAATTGATACAGCGCATTCCGCTTGCAGTCGTAGATCCAGCTCATGTGCGTGACCTCCACATCCGTGGAATCTGAGGCGAGCTCCTCCATTTGGAACACCAAGTCGAGAACTTCCTCATGTTCCTCCGCATCCATATGAGCCTGCGCCTCTTTCACCAGCCTCTCAAACTGATCGAGATCGAAGGTCTTGTCATTTTCTTGGGTTTCTTCCTCGTTTGAATCGTATTCGTTCTCGTCATCCTCCTCATCGTATTCCAAATCCTCTCTGGTTCCTGCAGCAAGCCACAGCCGGTGGACAAAATCTCCGTCGCCATATTGAGTGAACCATTCCAGCACCAGATACTTGCCGTTCACTTCCCATACTTTGCTAAGGTTGTTATCACCCCAGCGCAGCATGATGGACGCACCGGGCAGCGGGTCGCCAAAAGAATCGGAAAGACGGTCAGCGATTACTGTAAAATACTGTTCGAACGCACTTCTTTCCCAGTCGGCGAGGAAATGATAATGCCCATAATGCTCCTCGCTCACATAGGTGCCGGCCAGGACCTCCATCGCGCCTCTTTTTTTATACTCGTCGATCTCATCTTCATCCTCTTCCGATAGATCGTACACATCCCGTTCATACCAGTCGTAGGGGTAAAAATCTCTAGGTTCCGCATTCAAGAGAGCTTGTGCGGCAGCCGTAATATCTCCCTCCCAATACTGGATATCCTCAAAATGCTGGGCAGGCTGCTTGCGCAAAAACGGGCTCTCCACTAAAAATGTATCCCGCTCTCCTTCGTTTTGCCAAGCAATTCTTCCCTCGGCATTGAAGAGTTGCAAGGAATGCTCCTGCGGATTCCCCGTCTCCTCTACCCGCAGTCTGCAAACATCCCTTCCGGCTGCGTCCACGTAGACGACTTCGCCCTTCCGGACAAGAAACGGAGCCATTCCCTTGCCGCCATAAAAGCCCATCACCCAGCCTTCATGATCCGTCAGTGGCTCCACATAAGGCATCTCCCGGAACTGGCCGTCCATCGTAAGGATCCCCCATTGCTCCTTGTGAAGAACGATACTCGCGCCACACTCATGAAAAGGATCGGCCCAAGCGTACTGTGCCGGAATCACCATCGTACCGGTACGGTCGAAGAAGCCGATACCTCCGCCATAAGGCACATCTTGTTTTGCCAGGCCGCACACCATTTGGTCCGAAATGGACGTTCCCTCGATGACCACGTCGCCCTTTGTATTGAGATAACCCTTTTTTATGTTCATCATATCGGAATAATCACTGAAAAAAGCGAGCCCCTCTTCGTTGAACTCTTCGATACATGAATAGGTCGGCTTCACGATCCATTCGCCTTGTGTATCGATCAATCCCCATAGTTTACCTTTCCTGGCAGGGGCTATGCCATCGCTTGTATACATGCGGATATCTGCAAATTGTGGGGCAATCGTCATTTCGCCTTTCGTATTGATCACCCCACAAGCGGAGCTCCCCTGCTTTTTCACGGCAGCCAGACCGATCGGCGAAAAGAAACCTGCCTCGTCAAACGGCCCTTCGATGACGACTTGTCCCATACTATCGATATAAGCATATCCATTGTGCAATCGAACCGCCGCCAAGCCTGCGTGAAATGGCAGCCCCTCCTCAAACTGGGGTTGGATTTTGATTTCCCCATTCAGGTCTACGTAGCCCCATAGCCCTTCTTTTTTGAATCTGGCCATGCCCTCCTCGCCAAAAATGCGCGCATCCTCCAAAGTCGGCTCGATCAACCAGCGGCCGTTTTGATCCAGATACCCCCATTTTTCGTTTAAGTCTTGGGCTGCGGTAATGTAACCTCCCTTACCATTTGAAGTAAAGTTATGTACTTTAAGCAAATTCGGCTCGCGAACAAGATTTCCGTTCACGTCAATCAGCGCATAACGTAGTCCGAGCGATTTTGCAAATGAAAAACGTACGACATAGGGCGGATGAACCACGTTGCTATTTTCCGTCATGATAGCTTCTCCTCTGTATTAAATAGTTTGGATAGCGTCTCAAAATATTGTACCACGACCTCGCGGAATTCCAGAGCAGCCCGCGAAATGTACCGGCTCCTGTGCCATAATAAAGCGATCTCCCGTACCAATTCGTGATCCTCTACCTGAAGATAGTGAATATCTTCCCGCGGATTCCTTGCCGTGCTTGGTATAAAGCCTATGCCAATCTCTGCTTCCACAAGAGCGCTTAGTCGAGCAGGCTCGTTCCCTTCATACACATATTTAGGCGCAAACCCAGCCGATTTGCATACGGAGTCCACTAAATCGCGAGTGAGGTACCCTCTCTTTACACCGACGAACCATTCGTCCTTAAGTTCCGTCAAGGATACGCTGCTTCGGTCTGCCAGCCGATGCCCCTTTGGAACAGCTACAAGAATGGGATCGTAATACACGATTTGACATTCAATGTCATCCCCTTGTATAGGAGGCGAGGACAAGCAGAAATCGACCTCCCCCCGATGGAGAAGCGTAACCATTTCCTGTGTGGTCAGCATTTGCACGTGAAACTGGATATGGGGATGCTTTTTCCGAAACTCTCGAAGAATATTGGGCAGCTTGCTTGCGTTGGTCACCGCCAATTCGATTGTGCCATGCTCCGGGCTGGACAAATCGCTAAGCTCCTGCTTCCCCTGTTCCAATTCAAATAAAGCCCTTTCCGCACGACGAAGGAATCTGCTTCCGAACTCATTCAATCGCAGCTTCCTCCCTGTTCGATCGAATAGAGGGACCCCCAGATCCTCCTCCAGACGTTGGATCGTTTTGCTTAGCGACGATTGAGTAACGTGCAGACTTCGTGCCGCTTCGGTCACATGCTCCAATCGAGCTACCGCAAGAAAATATTGCAGTTGAAGAAGCTCCATCTCCCCACCTCCATTCATTCCTTCATGTCAATGAAATCATAACATAAAATGCGTTGGAGTAAATACTCGATTTCAAGTACGATATCTTTAAAACACTTCGGGGGGACTCCAAAATGAATGCTCGCAGCAGGTGGTTGATGATTTCCGTTGGACTGGGGATACTATTGAACCCATTAAATTCTTCGATGGTTTCCGTTGCTATTCCCAGGCTGCAAAATGGATTCCAGCTTGACTTTACTGTTGTTTCCTGGGTTATTTTTACCTTCTATATTGCAAGTGCTGTGGCTCAACCTGTCATGGGAAGGGCCAGCGATTTATTCGGCCGCAGGAAAATATTTCTTACCGGGCTTGTTATAGCCTTCATTGCCTCATTATTAGCTCCACTATCGCCGAACTTTGGATGGCTCATCGTGTTCCGCATTGTGCAATCCATCGGGACAAGCATGATGATTTCCGTTGGAATGGCCATTGTGCGAATTCATATTACGGAGAAACAAGCGACTGCGGTGTCCGTTTTATCCATCTTCCAATCCGGGGCGGCAGCCATTGGCCCTTTTATTGGCGGGGTTTTGATTCATTGGTGGGATTGGCCCGGTATCTTTTTCGTTAATATTCCGTTCGTGGTGGCGAGCTTTCTATGGTCTTGGAGGATAATTCCTAAAGACGAGACGCCAACATCCGTTGAACGCAAAATGTCCTTTCGCAAATGGCTGAATTTGATTGATGCGCCAGGGATTCTGCTCTTCACTGTGGGGCTGATTGCCCTGCTTGTCGGAATACTGTCGGCAAAATCATCCGGACATGTTTCATCTGGGTATGTCATTACCGGGTTGATCGGCCTCGTTGTACTGGGAGCCTTCGTACGACATGAGCTAAAAACGGCTTCGCCCTTTATTCCCTTGCGCACATTCGCCAAATATCCTGCGGTGACGTGGGTCAATGTCCAATTCATGGTCGTTAACATACTTTTTTATGCTCTCTTTTTCGGGCTTCCGTCCTATTTGCAAATGGTACGTCATATCAGCGAATTCCATACTGGAATTCTCATGCTAACCTTGGGCTTGTGCTCGCTCGTTGCTTCTCCAATGGCAGGGCGATGGATCGATAAATCGGGGCCCAGGCCGGCGTTGCTCGTGTCCGCGATTCTCATGATATTCGGGTCCGTGTGGATCGTGACCTTGAATGAATTTTCACCGGTTATCAGCGTGTGTGTGGCGTTAGCGGCATTCGGCATTAGCAACGGATTGAACAATGTCGGTATGCAAGCAGCCTTGTTCAAAAGTGCCCCAAAAGAAATCATCGGTGTAGCATCCGGATTATTTAATACCTCAAGAAACCTGGGGGCCATTATCTCTTCATTATTGATAAGTATCGTCATGGGAGATCAGTTCAGCTTCGGGGGATTTCGCTTGCTGGGGGTTATCCTTACAGTAATTGCATTGTCCTTGGTATTCATGAGCTGGAGGCGCCGGGAGTCGGGGCAATTGGAAGAGCTTGAATTTCGTCAATGAACGCCTTGTAGGAATTAGATGCGCAGAATTTATAAAAGACCTTGGCACGCCGTTGTTATGCGGATGCGAAGGTCTTTTGCATGTTCTTATTCGTTAGGCATTTCGTTAAAAAAAGCTATATCCTCGATTGGCAGCCTCACCGTCGGATGACCGGGCTTCGCTGCCTTACCGATGGCGATCAGCATAACCGGAGCATACCGGTTTGATACGCCGAAGGCTTCCATGAACTTTTGTTTGTCGTAGCCAGCCATCGGTACCGTATCGTAGCCTTTGGCGCGGGCGACAAGCATGAGCTGCATCGATACTAGTCCGCCGTCGGTATAAACGATTTGGCGGACGGCCTCGGGTGGCATGCTCGAATACATGCCGGTATAGCGCTCAACAAACGATTTTGCCGTATCCGCAGGCATGAAGCCCGCATCGACAGCCTGGCCGTAAATCTTCTCGGCTATCCGGATGTTCTCGAGGTCCCCAAGAACGGCGATGACAGCCGAGGCCTCGACCACTTGCTGTTGATTGAATGCGATCGGAAGCAGCTTCTGCTTCAGCTCCGGCGAGTCGATAACGAGAAACCGCCACGGCTGCAGGTTAGCGGCCGAGGGAGCCAGCGTGGCTTGCTGCAAGATTTCACTCAATTCCTCCCGCGAAATCTTGACCTCGGGATCATAGCTGCGAACCGACCGGCGTTCTCGAATAACATCAAAAAAAGATTGTTGCTCCATCGTTTGCGACGGTTGTGAAACGGACATGCTTCTCTCCTCCTCTTGAGAAAATCGATATTTAGCATTCTGCTTTAAAACAACATTAGTTGTTTGTGCAACACGTGTTGTATTCATATGTTATAATAAGAACTGAATGGCACGCAATCATCAATATCAATGAAACGTTGTATAAACAACACCATCTCTATAATGTCGTTTTAGTTAGGAGGTCTCCAGCCCACATGACAATTAAAAAGAATGAAGCTGATCCTCGCGTGATACGTACACGGCGACTCCTTCAGGACGCTTTCACTTCATTACTTCAAGAAAAAGATTTCGAATCGATAACCGTTAGGGATATTACAGAGAGGGCTACGGTGAACAGAGCGACCTTCTATGCGCATTTTGCAGATAAATTCGAAATTCTGGAGTCCAAATTAACGGAATCTTTTATGGCCATCATAAATCGTAGAATAAGCGGTCACGAAATATTAAATGAAGAAACAATTCAGAGTATTTTTCTGGCTGTATGCGATTTTCACGAGAATTTAAGCGCCATGTGCAAAAGAAGCTATAAACCGCTTGGACCTGTATTCGAAATTCAAATAAAGGAAAAAATTCAAGCGATACTTCTTTCCTTTGTAGACAAAGACAAGATGCTTTCGAGTCCAAACGCGCAATTAATCAATACAGCTTCCATCATGTTAAGTTGGGGGATGTACGGGGCCGCTTACGTTTGGAACAAAGAGGGGCGTCTACTACCTGCAGAATCATTCGTTAAACAGACTATGCCTTTAGTGATGAACGGCGCCAAAGAACTGCTGGGCTAGGAAGCGTGGAATTTCTGCACATTACAGCTCTGATTGGGAACAATCCCTTCCATACGAAAAAACGCAGCCTTTTCGGCTGCGTTACATTTTTTCATAATGAATGATGTCCACTAATTGAATAAAAATAAAACAGACCATATTGGCCAACTGCAAGCTCCTTGAACATTCGTTACTCCATTATTCGTTACTCCATTACCAATGCTTGACGTCAATCGAGCCCATTCCTGCCACAGCCGTTATTTCCGACCCGGAAGATGTCGTTATCCGTTTCGTTCGGGGCAAAACCCCTTCATCGTGAGCGGCGAATTCGACAGCGGGCAAGAGCAAGTCGATTCCGCCGAATCCGCAGTGCACGTGAATACGATTCGGGCCGGCCAGCTCGGTCCATCCCAGCGTAGCGCTTCCTACGTTCAGCCGGAGTTCCGCCTCTCCTTGCAATTCGTTCAACGAAACATCTCCTGTTTGCAGCTTGATCCGCACCTTGGAAGAGTGCGTAATCCCGGACACTTCGCCGAATGTCCCCCGGATGTCAATGTCGCCCCGGCCTCCGTCCAAGATCACGACACCCGCCGTGAATTTCGCCAGAACCTTCGTTTCCGGAGGGACATGAACTTCAATGAGAATTTTTTGCTTTTGTCCGTTTTTAAGGTAAGAGACAAAGTTGCTTCCCTCATACCGCAGTGCGCCGCCGGAGCAGAACAACCGTTGGGGCAGCAGATGGGATTCGCCGGCGGCCACAACTCTAATCTCATCCTCCGCATCAAAACAAATCAGCATGTTACCCAGCGTATGCACATCGATGCGAAATTCCCGGATCCCCTCGGCGGGAAACCGCTGATCGATTTGGGCGTTCCTGATCGCTCCTTTCGGAAACGTTGACAGGGATTTAGGCGTTCTTAAGGCCATGGTACCTCACTCCTTTATAGGAAGGGATCCACGAAAACACAGGATTCCTTTATATGTAATTTATACCAAAACATATCGATCGAAACAATGAGCAAACCGCCCCGTAAAGCAGCACGCCCTACGGAACGGCGGCACAGCTCCCACTAGCTGAACGAAAGCTCCAATTCCTCGGCGATCGTCTGCTGAAGGTCCAAGATGTTCTTAATATGCTCTTCCGTCGTTAACGGATTGGCTAGGATGACCCGTAATACGACGATGGATTCCGGCAGCCCTTCGATACCGGACAGCGTAGTGCGGGAGACGAAGGACTCCCCTTGCCGTCCCTGCACTTCCTGAAGACGCTCATTGAACCGGTTAATCCGGTTGTGCTCCTCGGGGGTCAGCGTGCCGTTCCGTACCGCTTCACGCAGCGCCGCGGGAATGTAACGATAGGTTAAAATATTGATTTCCGGTTCCCCGATCAGCTCGAAGGCGTGATGCCCGGCAAGCAGATCGGCCATCCAACGGGTTTTGCGAATGCCTTCATCGAGCAAATAGCCGTAGCCTTCCCGGCCCAGCAAATGAAGTCCTGCATGCAGAAACACCGACATCGCCGGACGGGACCCCTCCAGAGATCGCCGTCCCAAATCGGCGGAGCCCCCGCGGATGATGTACTGCGCTTTTTTCTCGATCAGTGCCGCGGCTAACGGATCCTTCAGCAGGAGCAGACCCGTGCCCATCGGCAAATACATCTGCTTGTGCCCGTCGATGGTGACGGTGTCCGCCCATTCGATCCCCCGGAGCTTATGAGCGTGGGCGTCCGACAGCAGCAGCGGACCTCCCCAAGCGGCGTCCACATGAAAATGAATACGTTCCGCGCGGGCCATTCGTGCTAATTCTTGCAGCGGATCGATGGCTCCGCTTTCCGTTGTGCCGGCGATGCCGACGATGGCGAGGACCCGATCCCCCCGTTCGCGGCAAGCGGCGATCTCCTTCGCCAGCTTCGACAGATCGATCCGGCCGCGGGAGTCGCAGCCGATCCGAATCACGCCATCGCTCCCCAAGCCGAGAATATCCGCGGCCTTATCGATCGAGTAATGCATCAAGGACGAGCCTAGGATGACGCCCCGCCGGTAGCCGTTCTTGTGCAGCGCCAGCGCGTACCCGTCCCGCTTCACGTCCGTTTCCGGCGAAAGCAGTGCCGCATTGCGCGCGATCCACAGGGCGGTGAGGTTCGAAACCGTCCCGCCCGAAGTCATCATGCCCAGCGTGCTTTCGGGATGTTGCCCGTGCTCGGCATAAAAGGATTCATTGCAGCCATAGACCTGATGATGCATGAACGCAAGCGCTTGCCGCTCGAGTACGGTGAACGACTTGGACGTTTCCACTTTGACCACGTTTTGGTTTAAAGCCGTGAGCAGTCGGCTCAGCGGCCTGAAAAACATCGGCAGCGCCGAGGTCATATGGCCGATAAAATTGGGGGATGACGTATTGATGGAATGTGGCACGACCTCACGAATCAAGCGGCTCATATACGCTTCGGGATGTAGCACGCTCCCGGGAACGGCTTCTTCCTGTCGAAGCAGAGACAGCCGCTCCAATGCCGTATCCGTCGTGACACGCGGTGCCCCATATAACCCTTCAATCACTTCCGTGATGTATCGGTCCAGTCTCTCCTCCACGGCATGCTGATCCGCGGACGGCTCGAACGCCAAGCGAAGATACTCCCTAATTTCGAGAAGCGGCTGGATATACAATGGTTCCATAGCTTTCCTCACGCTCCCTGATGGCCTGTCTTTCCGCTGCTAGGCTGCGGCAGGAACCCGGTTTGGACAAAATAAGTAAGGTAGGTGCTCATCAAGGATCGGTCCAGCTTCGGACACGTTACGCCGCTTCCCTTCAAGCCCTGATGAAGATGGGTGCAATCGTAGACAACCTGGAATTCCGACATGCCGTCCCCCCAGTCGCCTTCGAGGAGCGGCAGAACCGCCTTCGCCGCCTGATCTCCAGACTCGGCCGCCGCCTGTAAGATCCGTTCGTGCCAAATCCCGTAAGGTACCGTCCGGAGAGCATACCCGTAGTCGGCCAAGCTTTCGATCACCTCGCTCCACGTGGTCCGCGTCGGATTTACGAGATGGTACGCGCGGCCGTCTGGCATCTCCGCCCCCGATAGATGGACAATCGCCCGAGCCGCGAAATCCGCGGGCACGATCTCCAGCTCCGCTTCCATAGCGGGAATGAGGCCCAACTGCAGCGAGGCTTTGATGATCAGCCACATAAAATCGCTCGATTGGCAGCGGCCCGTTACGCTGTCTCCCCAAATACGGCCCGGTCGGTAAATGAGCGCGGGCAGTCCCGAGCAAGCGGCTTCCAGCACCATCCGCTCCGCAACCCATTTGCTCTGGGTATAGCCAAGCCTAAGGTCTTCGGGATGCTGCGGCAGGTCCTTCTCCAACAAAACGCCGTCCTTGATATCGCGTCCCGAGAACACGTGCGTGGTCGAGACGAAGTGTAACGTTTTGAAACGTCCGGTATTCGCCAGCCGGATCATTTCCCGGGTTCCCAGAACATTCGCTGCCTTGTGCTCGACATAAGGCGCGATAAAATGCACCATGCTGCCGTTATGATAAAGGGCGTCCATCTGCCCGGCCAGCCGCTCGAAGGCCGCTTCGGACAACCCCAGCCTCTCCTGCCCGAGATCGCCGGGAATGACCCTAACACGCTCCGAGACTGCTTCGTCGCGAATCCCGTATTTGGCAAGATTGGGTTGCAGCCGCCGCATGGCCTCCTCTTCGTTGCGCCCGCGGACAAGGCAGAAAATATCGGCCGCCGTGCTTCGCAGCAACTCGCGCAGCAGGAAGGCTCCAAGGAAGCCCGTGGCTCCCGTCAGCAAAATGTTTTGCACAGGTCTGCTCGCTTGACCGGCCGTTCCCGGATCACGAATGTCAAATGGAAGGCTGCTCTCGCTCCATAAATCAAGCCGCGAAGCGACAAGCTCTCCCTGACCGCTTTGGATAGCTTCGACGGCGGCGCTCATCCACTCGATGGTTGGCGTCTCAAACAGCACACGCAGCGGAATTTCGATGCTGAGTTCGTCGCGCAGCTTGAAAATAAGCTGGGTGGCGAGCAAAGAGTGGCCTCCCAGCTCGAAGAAGCTGTCCAGGACGCCGATTTGCGGGATACCCAGCACGCTGCTCCAAAGCTCGGCAAGCCGCCGCTCGAGCAGAGTACGGGGTTCGACATACGGATTTTCCAGCTCCGGACGTTCGCGGCCCGGGGCCGGCAGCGCCGCCCTGTCGATTTTGCCGTTGGAAGTAAGTGGGAACGTACGTACGGTAACGCAGGCGGACGGAATGAAATAATCCGGGAGACGCTCCTTCAGCAGGCTGCGCAGCTCCGGACTTAGTCCGCCGGGTGCTGCAAGCTTCACCGGCCGGTTGGCGTATGCGCCCCATTCTTCGCTTCCTTTCGATTTTCCGCTTCCCGTCTGGACGATTCGTTTGTCCGGTGACAAGTCCCGACGGGTACAGATTACATCGAAGCGGTCTTCCCGGCCGGGGCCCGCCCAATGGATCGCGATATCGTAAGGAAGGGAACGCTCCAGCTCGACAAAGGCCATGGGATCAACGGCGTCCTCCCCCACCTCTTCCAGAAAGCCCCGCAGCCTGGCGTTGGGGACGCCGCGGATCGCAACGGCTTCCGCGTCCTGTCCGGCCAGCTTTTGCAGCGCGCTCTCCGCGTCCCGAACGGAGGTCCAAGGAAGCAGTAGCGGTTCAACCGTCCGCTGCTCCGAGGCGCTCACGCGCAGCAGGACATCGTAGCGGAACCGTGTCAATTCGTTGCAGCGGCTTCCGCGCTTCCACTGAATTTCCGCATGGGCAAACTGCGGCTTGCTTTCGGCCAGCTTTACAAAAAGCTGCGGATCGAGAAGCAGCTCATGCTCGCGTTCCATCCGCTCCTTCACCCGGGAGCTTCGTTCCTCCGGCGTGAGCGCCCGTCTCGCCTTGAACTGCTCCACCGAACCATAAAATGCTTCCTGCAGCGGCAAGCTCCGCACATCCCCGATAAATACGGTGCCTCCGGGACGAACGGCCCGCACGGCGGCATTGAGCACTTCCAGAAAATACTCCACGCTCGGGAAATATTGGATGACCGAGTTAAGTATGACCAGATCATAAGAGCCCGGTTCTATTCCCTCCGTATGATGGGCCGGCTGCTGCCGGAGGCTCACCTGCGGCAGCTTCTCCGTCAGCGTTTCCAGCCGCCGGATCGCCGTTAACGAAATGTCGGTTCCCATGTAATGCTCGCACGCCGGTGCCACCCGGAAAAGCAGCAGCCCCGTCCCGCAGCCCAGTTCCAGCACGCGCTTCGGCTTCGCGTCGAGCAAATGCTTTACCGTCGCGCCCACCCACTCCCGCATGTCCTCCGCAGGAAGAGGCCGGCCGTCGTACAGGCTGTTCCACCCGGCGATATTGAAATCGGCGGCTTCCGCATCCGCTCCGTTTTCGTAAGTTTGATCGAATACATGCTCCCATTGCTTCGTTATTTCCACATCGTGGCCATCCGCTTCCTTCTCGATGAGATAGGCCACCAGCTGCGGATGGCCCATGGCATCCTGCTTTACGGCCACCACGGCATCGCGGACGGCAGCATGCTGCTTCAGCGCCGCTTCGATTTCTCCCAATTCGATGCGAAAACCGCGGATTTTAACCTGATGATCGTTGCGTCCGAGGAACTCCAGCTCTCCTGACGGCAAGAACCTTGCTTCATCGCCGGTTTTGTAGAGAGTGGCGTCCGAGACGCCGGAGAACGGGTCCGGGACGAACCGCTCGGCCGTCAGCTCCGGACGATTCAGATACCCCCGCGAAACGCCGGCTCCTCCCACATACATCTCGCCGGCAATACCGATTGGTACCGGCTCGAGGTTGCGGTCCAGCAGGTACAGGCTCAGATCGGGGATGGGAATCCCGATAGGGCTGCTTCGCACTTCGAGATCGGTCAGGGTCAGCGGTCTGTAGGTAACATGCACCGTAGTTTCGGTAATGCCGTACATGTTGACCAGTTGGGGCCGGGCATCGCCATGCCGGTCAAACCAGCCTTTGAGCGTATGCATCTCCAACGCTTCCCCGCCGAATACAACATACCGAAGGGCTTCGAGCATTTTGGTCGGCTGCCTCTCCTCGTGCTGCGCCAGCTGGCGAAAAGCCGAAGGAGTCTGACAAAGGACGGTCACCCCTTCCGAATGCAGAAGCGCATGGAAGCTTTCCGGCGAACGGCTGACCAGGTAAGGAACGACGACAAGCTTGCCTCCATAGAATAAAGCGCCCCATATTTCCCACACCGAAAAATCAAAAGCGTGCGAGTGAAAAAGCGTCCATACGTCGCTCCGGTCAAACCCGAACCAGGCATGCGTCTCATCGAACAAGCGGACGACGTTCCGGTGCTCCACAAGCACGCCTTTCGGCTGGCCGGTCGAACCGGAGGTGTAGATCACATAGGCCAATTGTGCGGGATCGGTCCCGAGCTCAAGCGGGGCCTGGCTCTCCGCATCCGCGTCGAAATCATCCACAGCAATGGTCGGCGCATCGAGATCGGGCAGCGTATCGAGAAGCGAAGCCTGCGTCAGCATCAAGGAAAGCCCGGCATCGCCGGCGATATAAGCGATCCGCTGCTTCGGATAGGCAGGATCGAGCGGTACGTAGGCGCCGCCCGCTTTGAGCACAGCGAGAATCGCAACGACAAGCTCAAGCGAACGCTCCAGATAGATGCCGACCCGGACTTCCGCCTCGACACCCAGCCGTCTAAGCCGGCGTGCCAGAGCGTTGGCCCTTCCATCCAGCTCGGCGTAGGTCAGCGACCTGCCTTCGTACGTAACGGCAACAGCCTTGGGAGTCAGAGCGGCCGCCTGTTCGAAGCGTTCGTGAATGCAGCTTGTGACGGGCTGCGGCGATTTGGCCGCGGCTCCCCACGTCAGCACCCGCCGACGCTCCTCCTCCGGCAATAGGGCCAGACGCTTCACCGGCAACCGGGCATTGGAAAGAATGCTGTCCGTCAACACCTGAAAGTGCGATGTCATGCGGACGACGGTTTCTGCGTCAAACAGCTCTGTCGAGTACTCGAAGAACCCGATCAGCTTGCCCTCGCTTTCCGTAAGCGAGAGCAGCAGGTCGAACGGCGCCATCCCGTTGTGTACGGTAATGGGGGCCAGCTCCAGTCCGTTCAGCTGCGTCTTCGGAAACGGCGTGTTCTGAAAGACGAAGCCCGTCTGAAAGAACGGCGACGAAACGCTCAGATCGCGGTCGGGTTGAAGAGCCTCCACCAAACGCTCAAACGGCACATCCTGCCGATCGTACGCTTCCAGCGCCACACGCTTCACCTGGCGGAGAACCGCCGGAAAATCGTCGTCCTCGCCAAGCTGCGAGCGCATGACAAGCGTATTGACGAAGAAGCCAATCAAGCCTTCAATCTGCGCCTGATTCCGATTGGCAATCGGACAGCCTACCGAAATGTCCGGCGATTGGCCGTACCGATAAAGCAGCACCTTCAACACGGACAGCAGCGCCATATAGAGGGTAGCCCCTTCGTTCTGGGCAAGGTGGCGCAAGCCCTCCGTCTGCGCTTCGGACAATTCAAAGTAATGTCGTTCCCCCCGATAAGTCGGTACCGCCGAACGCGTTCGATCGTACGGCAGAGCCCCATCGGACCGCAGGCCGGCAAGCTGACGCCTCCAATAAGCCAACTGTTCCTCGTATTCTCCCGCCTCCATTCGCTTCCGCTGCCACTCCGAGAAATCCCCGTACTGAATCGGCAGTTCCGGCAGTGGCGAAGGCTGACCCTGGGAATAAGCTTCATAGAGCAAAGCGAACTCCCGCTGGAAAACCCCCAGTGACCAGCCGTCGGAAATAATATGGTGCATGCAAATCACGAGAAGGTGATCGTTCTCCCACAAACGGATCAGCCGGGCGCGCAGAAGCCTCGAACAAGTCAAGTCGAATGGCGTCCTCGCCTCCTCCGAGAGCAGGCGGGCGGCTTCCGCCTCCCGCTCCGCTTCCGGAAGGCGGCTCAAATCCTCGACCGGCAGTTCGCAGGCTCCAAGCTCTTCGATTTCCTGGTAAGGGATGGCTTCCCGAACCGTAAATCGGGTGCGAAACACCTCATGACGTCGAATGATCTCGCTGAGCGCCAGCTTGAGCGCGTCCGTGTTCAATTCGCCGCTTAAACGCACGGCTCCCGGAATGTTATAGACCGGCGTCCCCGGAACCAACTGCTCCAAAAACCATATTCGCCGCTGAGCAAACGACAGCGGAAGCGGCCCCCGCCGCTCGCGCGGGCCCATCTTCCCCGCCGTGGCGCTTCCCTTTTTCCACTTTTCGAGCAGGGCCCGTTTGGCATCGGATAAATTGCCGCCAGACGGCGACGCGCTTTCATTGGACACCTTCTGTCACCCTTTCTCTTTCATGATCGGAGCCCTATAAAAGCTCGCTGACTTGTTCATCCGTCATCGATTCCAGTTTTTCGATCAACAGCGCTTCAATGGCCTCGGCAACCTCTGCGACCGTCGGATGCTCGAAAAAGAGCTTCAGCGGAAATTCGATCGGAAACCGGCTGTTCACCCACGAAATCACTTGCGTAGCCAGCAGAGAATGGCCGCCAAGATTGAAAAAGTCGTCATGAATGCCAATCGGTTCCATGCCGAGCAGCTCGGACCAAGCGTCCGCAAGCTGCTGCTCCATATCATGACGGGGGGCAACCAGTGGTACGGGCAGCGCCGGACGGGGACGGAGCGCCAGATTGCCCTTATCCGGGCCTGCCTGCTCTGCCTGCCGGCTGTGGCTCTGTAAAGCGTAGGCCCGCCGAGCGGCAAAGTCCGCCGTTGAAACAAGACAGTGTGAACTGTTTCCGCAGGCCATCAGCTTCGTCCATAACCGGACTCCTTCCTCGGGACGAATGGCCAGTCTTGCCAGTTCGCTCACTCTTCCTTCCCGATCGGAGGAGACGGGTCCCGAGGTCCAGGCATCCCATTGAATGCAGCGCCAGCGGGAATCTGTCAGCTCATTGTGCCTGCGCACGAACGCCTCCGTATAAGCAGCCGCAGCGGCATGAAGCGATAAACCCAAGCCTCCGAGCTCGGAAGCAATGGAGGACTGGATGAAGCAAAATTCCGGCCGATACGGTGCCAAAGCCCGTTCCAGCTCGTCCAAGCCCTGTGCTGTCCGGTCAAGCTCGGCTTCGACGGCCTGCCCATCCAATTCGCTCGCGGCGGCAAAAGTCATTTCTTCCGAGGACCAATCCGCATAGAGGACGCCGGTAAGCTCCCCGAACAGAGCTGCCGCTTGGTCCACAGCCTCTGTCAGCGCTCTCTGCTTCGGGGAGGCAATGGGGATAAAATGAACCTCCGCCCCCAGCTCCTCCAGCCGCAGTGCATGAGCCGCAGCCTGCCGAGCCTTATCGCCGGCGGGTATTTCGCCGTTCGCAATCGCAGGCCAGACGGCTTTGTCCGGCATGACCGGCTGCTCGTTTATGATGACGATCCGCTTTAGCCCCGGATCGGGCGACGGTTGAACCAGATATTGAGCGAAGGCTTGCATTTTTCGATCGAACGGGCCGATGAGAAGATAGGTACCGGCGGTATGCGCAATTTCATTGTCCGCATCTTGCCGATTTGCATGTACAGGCTCGTATTCGCGCATCCACCGCTGATTTCCGCGATAAATGCGCGGACTTCCCGCCGGGGCGGACATAAAGTCCTCCAAAATGGCGTCTGCCATAGCTGCTGCCTGCGAACGACGGTTCGGCATGAGCGCATCCGCCAGATGAAACGCGGACAGCGCATGCTCCTGCATCCAGACTTGGCCAAGCCCGGCGACCATCATCCGTTCGGGCCGAACGTCCGTTTCGCCCGCAATATTGTAAAGCCCCTCCGTAACGACACACAAATGGGCTGAATTTCCAGCGGCACCGGCATGAGCCTGCAGCGCCCTGGACAGCTGCAAAAAGCTGGTCACGCCGCCAAAGGAGGAATCCTCTTGTGTCCACGAGCAGCATGAGCAGAGAACCCGCGTCGGCCCTTCACCCACAGCCAGAGCGTCGAAGAGCAGCGCGTACTGTTCGGGCCGAGCCGGGTTCAAGCCGTACAACCGCTCGCTCAGCCGTTCGAAGCCCGCAGCTTCCCGAATCCGAACGACAGGCTGGTTGGCATGCTCAAGCCGCTCCGCCAGTACATCCATCCAGCCTCCGCGCTCCTCCTCGAAGACAACCCACAACCCGCTGCGCTCCTTGGGATGCCACGTGGAGATAGACGTTGTCGGACGGAACATGGGCTCGTAGAGCCATTGCTCCGGCTCCAATCGTTCCAGCCCGCGGCCGCGAACTGCAGAAGCTGCCGCAGAGGTCAAGCGCGGCTCGATCCAGTACCGCTGACGTTCGAACGGATACGTCGGCAGCTCGACCCGATTGCGTACCCGGTTGCCGTGCAGCGCTTTCCAGGCGATGCTCTGCCCACCGCTCCACAGCTCCGCCACGCTTTCCAGCCACTGCCGCCGCTCTCCGGCTCCGGTTCTGCCCGGCGGCAGCGTACGCACGCCGCGGTGCTCCGCTCCCCAGCGGACCGATTGCCGCATCAAGCTCGTCAGCGTCTGGCCCGGGCCCACTTCAATCACCACCGCATTCGGGTACCGCTCCAGCACGCACTCCGCGTTTTCCGCAAACTTCACCGTATGCCGCGCGTGGGACACCCAATACGCCGCGCTTCCTGCCTGCTCCGCCGTGATCCACTCCCCCGTCTCGTTAGACACGTAAGGAATTCGCGGCGCGCTCAGCTTCACCCGCTGTAACGCCGCTTCCAGCTCGCCCAGCGCCGGCTCCATCCGCGAGGAATGGAACGCCCCGCCTGTCCGCAGCCGCCGGCATTCGACGCCAGCGGATTGCAGACGGGCCATCAGCTCTTCCACCTCTTCGGCTGCCCCCGTCACCACGCTCATCTTCGGGCCGTTGACCGCCGCAATTTCCAGCGTGCCCTTCAATTGCTCCGTCAGCTCCGCCGTATTCGCGCCGACCGCCGCCATCGCTCCCGCTTCGCACTGGTGCATCAGGCGGCCGCGGACGCTCACCAGCTCCAACCCTTCCTCCAGGCTAAATACCCCGGCCAAGCACGCCGCCGTATATTCTCCCAGACTGTGTCCGATCAGCGCTGCCGGCTTCACGCCTACGCTCATCCACAGCCGGGCGAGCGCGTATTCCGCCACGAACAGCGCCGGCTGCGTCAGCCACGTCTCCTCCAGCCGCTCCGCTTCGAAGCCTTCTCTTCCCAGCAGCGCATCCCGCACGTCCATTCCGAGATGCGGCATGAGCAGTTCGGCGCAGCGGTCCACCGTTTCCCGGTACACCGGCTCCTGCTCGTACAATTCCGCGCCCATGCCGGCATATTGGCTCCCTTGTCCCGGAAAAGCGAAAACGACGGGACGCTCTCCCGCATCCGCCAAACCGGTGCGCACCGCTCTCGCGTCTTCTCCCCGCAGGGCGCTGAGCGCCTGCTCCGCGCTGCTGCACACGGCGCTCCAGCGGTGACCGAACGCCTTGCGGCCCTGCTGCAGCGTGAACGCTACGTCGGAGAGCTTCGCCGACGGGTCCGCCTCCAGATGCGCCGCCAGCCGCTCGCGCATCGCCTGCAGCGCCGATGGCGTCCGGGCCGACAGCACCAGCACTTCCTCGGCCGACGCAGCGTCGGAGGCCCGCTGTGCAGGAGCTTCTTCCACGATGACGTGCGCGTTCGTCCCTCCGATGCCGAAGGAACTCACCCCTGCCCGGCGAGGCTGTCCCGGACTGCCGCCGTTCCACGGCCGGGCCCGGTCTACGACGTAAAACGGGCTGTTTGCCCAATCGACCGCCGGATTGCCTTTCGTATAATACAGGCTTGCCGGGAGCAGGCCACTGCGCATCGACAGCGCAACCTTGATCAGGCTCGCTATCCCAGCGGCCGCATCCAGATGCCCGACGTTCGTTTTAACCGAGCCGATCCCACACAGGGGGCCGTCTGCGAATGGGCCGAACACTTCGGTCAGCGCTGCCAGCTCGATCGGATCGCCCAGCGGCGTCCCTGTCCCGTGAGCCTCGACGTACGAGATGCTCTCCGCTCCGACGCCCGCGGCGTCCAGCGCCATCCGGATCACTTCCGCTTGTCCCCCGACGCTTGGGGCCGTATACCCGACCTTGCGCCCTCCGTCGTTGTTGATCGCCGATCCTTTGATCACCGCATGAACCGTATCTCCGTCCCGCAGCGCTTCGTCCAGCCGTTTGAGCACGACGACGCCTGCACCGTTGGCAAAGACCGTGCCGTCCGCTTCCGCATCGAACGCTTTGCAAGAGCCGTCCGCCGAAACAATGGAGCCTTCCCGGTATACATATCCCGTTGTCTGCGGCACTTTTATCGTAACGCCTCCCGCCAGCGCCATATCGCATTCGCCTGCAAGCAGCGCCTGCGCGGCGGTATGTACGGCGACCAGTGACGTCGAGCACGCCGTCTGCACAGTGACCCCGGGGCCATGAAGATCCAGCTTGTAAGCCACCCGGGTCGCAAGGTAGCTCTCCTGGTTCGCCGTGCTCGCTGCAAACATGCCTGCCGGGTCCGCCGGGTCAAGACGCGGAAGAAGCGAACACAACAGATAGGTGCTCTGCGTCGTGCCCGCGTAGACGCCGACCGCTCCTTCGCTGCTGCCGGGAGCATACCCGGCCCGTTCCAGCGCTTCCCATGCGCACTCCAGAAACACCCGGTGCTGGGGATCGAGCATTTCCGCTTCGCCTGGTGTGTATCCGAAAAATGCGGCGTCAAACAACTCGATCCCTTCCACCGTCCCGCCGCAGTTTACAAAATGCCGGTCCTCGCGCATCCGCGCGGGTACTCCCGCGTTCTCCAGCTCCTCTTTCGAGAAGCTGCGGATTCCGCACTCGCTTTGGAGCAGATTCGTCCAGAACGCCTCGATCCCGTCTGCGCCGGGAAATCGGCCGGACATGCCGATAATCGCGATATCCGCCGCATCGTTCGGCGGGCCTGAATACTCCGCCGAGGCCGAGCTCCGCTTGCGTGCGCGGCGGGAGCTGCTACCGGCGCTTTGACCCGCCAAGTGGCTCGCAAGCTCGGCCACCGTCGGGTATTGGAACAGCTCGACGACGCTTAACTCGCGGGACAGCTCCAAGCTAAGCCGATCCCGCACCTCGATCAGGAGCAGCGAATGGCCGCCTAGATCAAAGAAATTATCGTGAAGGCCCACGCGATCCGTCTGAAGCGCCTGCCGCCAGACCGACGAGATGCGCCGCTCCATGTCCGTGGCCGGAGGAACGAATCCGGGAGAAGCAGAGGCCGAAGCTTCCGTCCAAGCCGGTAGCGCCCGGCGGTCGATCTTGCCTGTAGCCGTAAGCGGCAAAGCCTCCAGCGGAACGAATAGCGCAGGAACCATATGCTCGGGCAGATGCTCGCGCAAATATCCGCGCAGCCCGGCCGGGTCCCACGGCTCGTCCTCCTGCACCACATAGGCGACCAAGCGCTCGGCTTTGCCGTTCTTCTCTGCCGCGGCAACCACGGCGTTACGCACGGCCGGGTGGCGGATCAGCACCGACTCGATCTCACTCAACTCGACGCGCATGCCGCGAATTTTAATTTGCTGATCCCGTCTGCCTTCGAAAAGGAGCGTACCGTCCGGAAGCCTCCTGCCGATATCCCCGGTCCGATACAGGCGTTCACCCGGACCCGCACTGAACGGATCGTCAATAAACCGCTCTGCTGTCCAATCCGGACGATGGAGGTACCCTCGCGCCAAGCCGGCGCCGCCGACGCAAATTTCGCCGGCCACTCCGGGCGGCACGAGCTGAAGCCGCTCATCCACCAGACATACCCGCATATTGCGCAAGGGCCGTCCGATCGGCACGCCTGCGCCTTGGGGCGATGATGTCATCGCGTGATAGGTCGCGTCCGCCGCCACTTCCGAGGAGCCGTAAATGTTGATAAGCGTTCGTCCCGGCAGCAGCTCGAAGAATCGCTCGCACAAGGCTTGTGGTAGCGCTTCTCCGCTGACGGACCAATAGCGCAGACGCTCCAGGAACTCTTTTCGACGGGCGCAAGCTTCGAGCACAACCCTCAGCAGCGAGGGAACCATGACGATGCGCGAGATGCGGTGCTTGGCCAAAGCATCCACCAGCACCTCCGGGTCCTGAAGCGCCATCTGCGGCAAAATAACGGCCGGCACTCCGCGCAGGAGCGGACCGAACGTCTCAGCCACCGCATCCACAAACGTAAGCGCCGCCTGGTGACAGCAAACCTCGTCTTCGGCATACGGGTACGTTTCCCAGCCCCAGCGAAGACGGTTCAGGATTCCCCGGTGCAGACCGACGACTCCTTTGGGGGCTCCCGTAGACCCCGAGGTAAAAATGACGTAGGCCGCGCTATCCCCATGAATGTCGGGGGCCGGAGGATTGTGATCGTACCGCTCCGGAAGCTCCCCTAACGAATCCGCCGTCAGAAGACGGTAATCCCCTGTGGGCACCTTCGCCGCGAGAAACGATTGAGTCACCACCAAGGGCGCTCCGGTCTCCTGCAAAATCAGCCGCATCCGATCGGCGGGATATCCCGGATCGAGCGGCACATAGGCGCCACCCGCTTTGAGAATGCCCAGCAGCGCGGCTGTCCGCTCGATTCCCCGCTCCATGCATACGCCGACGAAAACCTCGGGCGCGACGCCGGCAGACAACAGCTCCCATGCGATCCGGTTCGCCATCCGGTTTAGCATCCCGTAGGAGACGCGCCTCCCGTCTTCTATTAAGGCTATGCGGTCTTCACCGGATTGAACCTGCCGGTCGAACAGCTCCAGAAGTGAGACTTCCTCATCCTCGGCCGCCGTCAGCGGGCGGTGCCAGTCTTCCAGCGCCTGACGCTCCTCTTCCAGTGTCAAGAGCGGCAGAGTGCCGATCGGGCGAAGCGGGTCGGCCGCGGCGGCGGCCAACAGAACGCGGTAACGCTCCAGCAGCCTTTCCGCCGTTTCCGCGTCAAACAGGTCCTTGCGGTACTCCAGCACAACGGATAACTCCGATTCCGTCTCCTCCACATAGAGGGTCATATCGAATTTGGCGGACGTTCCCTGCATGCCCACCGGAGATAGCCGCAATCCGGGAAGATCCGGGAGCGACGCCGGGACCGTCTGGACCGCCATGACCTGAAACAGCGGGGACGCATCCAAAGAACGCTGCGGCTGAAGCTCTTCGACGATCCGCTCAAAAGGCACGTCTTGATGAGCCAAAGCTTCGACCATCGTATCCTTCACCTGCGAGAGCAGGCTCCGGAAGCTAAGCTCCCCGGAAACGCGCACCCGCAAAGCAACCGGGTTTACAAAAAGTCCGACGACACCTGCCGTTCCGCTTTCATTCCGGTTGGCCGACGGACAACCGAGAACGATGTCCTCTTGGCCTGTATATCTGGCAAGCAGAGCGTAAAATCCGGACAAAGCCGTCATAAAGACGCTCGCTCCCCGTTCTCTGGCCAGCCCCTTGAGCTTTTCGCTCACCTCCCGAGGCAGCTTAAGCGGCACCATGGCGCCGGAAGTCGACTGCACGGCCGGCCGCGGACGGTCGGTAGGCAGAGCCAGCAAAGACGGGCTGTTGCGAAGCTTCTCGGTCCAATAAGACAGCCTCCGCTTGAATGCATCTCCGTCCAGCGCTTCGCGCTGATGCTGGGCATATTCCCCGTAGGTAAACGGCAGAGGCGCCAGCTTTGGCGCTTCTCCCCGGACGTAAGCCCGGTAGCACGTTTCAATTTCCCGGATGAGCAGTCCAAGGGTCCAACCGTCGGAGATCAGATGGTGCAGGGTCAGCAGGAGGACGCCTTCCTCTTGGTCCAGCAGCACCCAATGGGCGCGCACCAGCCGATCCCGGGCGATGTCAAAAGGCTTGTCCGTTTCGGCCAGAAGCAGCCGTGATAGCTCCGCTTCCTTTTCTTTTGGGGCCCATGAACTCAAATCCGTTTCGGGCAATGGAAAGGAAACGATGTCGGCAGGCGGGTCCACATGCTGTACCGCTTTTCCGTTCTCGTTCCGAAACCGGGTACGCAAGCTCTCGTGCCGCCGGACGAGATGCCGCATGCACTTTGCGAACACCTCCCGGTCGAAGGCCCCTTCCATGCGGATGGCCGTTGTGATAAGGTAAGCCGTATTGCCGGGTGCCATCTGTTCCAAAAACCACAGCCGCTGCTGCGGCAGGCTAAGGGGGTACTGCCGCGGTTGCGTTTCCCGTTCCTGCAGCAGACGCGCCAACCGAAGACGTTTCTCGTCCGTACTGCGTTCCATAGTTCCCACTTCCCATCCCTTCGTCTCCCACAAAAATTGAGGCAAGTCACTCCGTGTCGAACACGGAAGTTCCTTTGCGGGGCTCCGCTTCCATCTGTTTCAGCAGCGCATCGATCTCTTCATCGCTCATGCTGTCCATCCGCTCCAGCAAGTCCGCAGGGTCTTCCAGCTCCAGAGCATTCTCTATCATCTTCTCTTCGGCCACCGCTTGATGCTCCTCAACCAGAGAAGCCAAATGAGCGACGCACGGATGCTCGAAAAATCGGGGCGATTGGATGTCGACCCCCAGACTTTGCTTCACCTCCGCCGCCATTTGCACGATCAAGAGCGAATGACCGCCCAAATCGAAAAAGTCATCTAGCGTTCCGATCTGTTCAACCCCGAGCAACTTCTGCCATATGCCCGCCAATCGCTCTTCGAGCGCATTTTCCGGCGGCTTGTAAGGTGTCGCCAGTTGAGGACGCGGATACAGTTGCTCGGCCGCTTCCGCAGCAGATTCTGTTTTTACCGCCCCTGCCGTCGCCACCTCTTCCGCCGCGCCGTGTAACGCTTGCCGTCCGCTTGCAGCTCCGGAGGAAAACGCCGTCAGGCGCGGCTCAATCCAGTACCGCTGACGCTCGAACGGATACGTCGGCAGCTCGACCCGATTGCGTACCCGGTTGCCGTGCAGCGCTTTCCAGGCGATGCTCTGCCCACCGCTCCACAGCTCCGCCACGCTTTCCAGCCACTGCCGCCGCTCTCCGGCTCCGGTTCTGCCCGGCGGCAGCGTACGCACGCCGCGGTGCTCCGCTCCCCAGCGGACCGACTGCCGCATCAAGCTCGTCAGCGTCTGGCCTGGGCCCACTTCGATCACCACCGCATTCGGGTACCGCTCCAACACGCGCTCCGCATTTTCCGCAAACCTTACCGTATGCCGCGCATGGGACACCCAATAAGCCGCGCTTCCCGCCTGCTCCGCCGTGATCCAATCCCCGGACACGTTAGACACGTAAGGAACTTGCGGCGCACTCAGCTTTATCCGCTGCAACGCCGCTTCCAGCTCACCCAGCGCCGGCTCCATCCGCGAGGAATGGAACGCCCCGCCAGTCCGCAGCCGCCGGCATTCGACGCCAGCCGATTGCAGACGAGCCATCAGCTCTTCCACCTCTTCGGACGCCCCCGTCACCACGCACATCTTTGGGGCGTTGACCGCCGCGATTTCCAACGTCCCCTTCAATTGCCCCGTCAGCTCCGCCGCATTCGCGTTAACCGCCGCCATCGCTCCCGCTTCGCACCGGTGCATCAGTCGGCCGCGGCCGCTCACCAGCTCCAGCCCTTCCTCCAGGCTGAATACCCCGGCGATACACGCCGCCGTATACTCGCCCAGACTATGCCCGATCATCGCGACCGGCTTCACGCCTACGCTCATCCACAGCCGGGCCAGCGCATATTCCGCCACGAACAGCGCCGGCTGCGTCAGCCACGTCTCCTCCAGCCGTTCCGCTTCGAAGCCTTCTCTTCCCAGCAGCGCATCCCGCACGTCCATTCCGAGTTGCGGCATGAGCAGCTCGGCGCAGCGGTCCACCGTTTCCCGGTACACCGGCTCCTGCGTGTACAGCTCGGTGCCCATCCCGGCATATTGGCTCCCTTGTCCCGGAAAAGCGAAGACGACGGGACGCTCTCCCGCATCCGCCAGACCGGTGCGCACCGCTCTCGCGTCTTCGCCCCGCAGGGCGTTCAGCGCCTGCTCCGCGCTACCGCACACGGCGCTCCAGCGATGACCGAACGCTTTGCGGCCCTGCTGCAGCGTGAAAGCTACGTCGGAGAGCTTCGCCGACGGTTCCGCCTCCAGATGCGCCGCCAGCCGCTCGCGCATCGCCTGCAGCGCCGATGGCGTCCGGGCCGACAGCACCAGCACTTCCTCGGCCGCCGCAGCGTCGGAAGCCCGCTGTGCAGGCGCTTCTTCCACGATGACGTGCGCGTTCGTCCCTCCGATGCCGAAGGAGCTGACCCCTGCCCGGCGGGGCTGTCCCGGACTGCCGCCGTTCCACGGCCGGGCCCGGTCTACGACGTAAAACGGGCTGTTTGCCCAATCGACCGCCGGGTTGCCCTTCGTATAATGCAGACTTGCCGGCAGCACCCCATTGCGCAGCGACAGCGCAACCTTGATCAGGCTCGCCGCCCCGGCGGCCGCATCCAGATGCCCGACGTTCGTTTTGACCGAGCCGATCCCGCACCGGGGTCCGTCTGCGGATGGGCCGAACACTTCGGTCAGCGCCGCCAGTTCGATCGGATCGCCCAGCGGCGTCCCTGTCCCGTGAGCCTCGACGTACGAGATGCTCTCCGCTCCGATGCCCGCGGCGTCCAGCGCCATCCGGATCACTTCCGCTTGACCCCCGATGCTTGGGGCCGTATACCCGACCTTGCGTCCTCCGTCGTTGTTGATCGCCGATCCTTTGATCACCGCATGAACCGTATCCCCGTCCCGCAGCGCCTCGTCCCGCAGCTTGAGCACGACGACGCCCACGCCGCTTCCCGCAACTGTCCCTTTCGCTTGGGCGTCAAACGCCCGGCAGTGTCCGTCCGGGGAGAAAATGCCGCCCTCGCGGTAAACATAACCCTGCTCGTGGGGCACGGTAATCGTCGCGCCGCCTGCGATCGCCATCCCGCATTCACCGCGGGACAACGCTTGGCACGCAAGATGAACCGCCACCAGAGAAGTCGAGCAGGCTGTCTGTACCGAGAGGCTCGGTCCCGTTAAATTCAATTTGTAGGCGGTACGCGTTGCAAGATGATCTTTATCGTTAGCGATGAGCGCTTGATAACCGGTTACCGGATCAGCGGGGTCGATATGGGGAAGCAGCCCAAACAGCAAGTATGTGCTAATGCCCGCCCCTGCATAAACGCCTACGGGAACGCCTCCTCCGGACGGATCGTACCCCGCCTTTTCCATTGCTTCCCAGGCGCATTCCAGAAACAACCGCTGCTGCGGATCAAGCATCTCCGCTTCCCTCGGACTGTAGCCGAAGAAGCCGGCGTCAAACCATTCGATGCCATCAATTGTACCCCGGGCCGGCACGTATTCCGGTCGGGTCAACAGCTCCCTTGGAAGACCGCTCGCTTCCAGCATGTCCGGCGTAAATCGGCGGATCGATTCGACCTCGTTCGCCAGATTGGTCCAGAACGACTCGATATCGGACGCCCCCGGAAATCTCCCCGACATGCCGATAATGGCGACCGCTTGTCCGCCGGGGTCAACCACCGCTTTTGGGACTGTCTGCTCCGCCCGATTTTCCGCCTCCTCCGTATTTTCCTTCGAAGAAGCAGTTAACCGCTGCGCCAACAAACGAACGGTCGGGTATTCGAACAATTCCAACAGTTCCATATCGGCGGACAGCTCGCTTCTTAGCCGGGCATGAACCTGGGTAAGCAGCAAGGAATGGCCTCCGATATCGAAGAAATTGTCGTCAAGCCCGACGCTGCCCGTTCCCAGCAAGTCTTTCCAGATGGAAGCTACCGCACGCTCGACGGCGGTCTGAGGAAGCTGCTGCGCGGCGGTCCCTTGTGCCCGAACCTCCTCGGGAGCCGGAAGCCGCTGGCGGTCGACCTTCCCGTGCGGTGTCAGCGGCAGACGATCCAGCAAGACGACGTGCGATGGAACCATATACCGCGGAAGCCTTTGCTCGGCATATACGCGAACTTCCTGCGCATTCATCGGGGGTAGCGGAGTCATCCACCGTCTCACGACGGTTTCTTTGGGCTCACGGGTCGCATAAAGGTAGTAAATGTTCTGCGTCACGTCGAGAGACCAGTCTTTCTCCGCAATTACTTGAAACCCGTGCCGCTTCAGCAGCTCCATGACCCATTGGAGGCGATCGTTCACGTCATGAAGCTCCAGGACGACCTGTCCGATTTTCGGCCAATCTTCGGCATCAATCCCCTGGAGCACGGCAAGCTCCGCCTTCTCCACGTTGATCTTTAACAGGTCGATTCGCTCCACCCGATGCTCACGGATCACATCCGACAGCCTGCGGACGGGAACGGTCAGCTGTACGCTCTTCAAACGGTCGTCCAGAATGGCCTCGACGGCATCGTCCAGCTCCCGCGAAGGTTTCTCGTTACGCCGGATGAAGGAGCGGACCAGCTCCTTTTCTTCCTCTGTGTCCGTATGCAGCCCTGATAAGAAAGAGAATTTGGGATAAAAAGTAAACTCCGCCTCCCCTTCCTCCGCAGCGAGGGCACAATCCATGATCGTGGCCTCCGCCCCGTACAAGCGGGCGTTTAGAATCGTCAATTCCCGCACGTACGGATTCGGTTCGAAGGCAAAAATGCGAACGCCCGGCGCTTGCATGTGCGCCTGCAGAGTAAACATTCCGATATTGGCGCCTACGTCAAAAATCACGTGGCCTTCGTCAACCGAAATGCCGTGACGAAGATAAGCCAGATTTTCAAAAATATCGCGGTACAAAAAATTCGTCTCGTTTTTATTCAGCTGCACCACGGCCAAGCCGTTATTCAGCAGATGGCGCGTATGTCCAGAAGCCATCGGCGCACGCTGGACCGAAGGCACGACATAGGCGGCCAAAGCAGGCTGTCCCGCTTCGTCTTCGCGGACCATGACGCACGCTTGCTCGATATCCGGATGACCGGCAAGCACGGATTCGATTTCCTCGGGCTCGATTCGAAACCCCCGGATTTTGACTTGGAAGTCGGTCCGGCCCAAATAAGCGAACGATCCGTCGGCCCGCCGTTTTCCGATATCTCCGGTCCGGTACATCCGGGCGCCTTCCTGAGCGGAAAAGCGGTCCGGCCAAAATTTCTCCGCTGTCAAATCCGGACGGCCCAGGTAGCCTTCGGATACGCCGGAGCCGCCGATCCAGATCTCGCCGGGAATTCCTAGCGGAACCGGCTTTTGACGGGAATCGAGCAAATAAATCGCGACGTTGCGCAGCGGGCGGCCGAGCGATGGAAGCTCGCTTTCCCGAATCCGGCAAACGGTGGCATCTACCGTGCATTCCGTCGGTCCGTATAAGTTGTAAAACTCGATGCCTTTGGCTTCCCGCATCGCCTGCCATGTCGACTCCTCGATCGGCTCCCCGCCGATCAGCCCCAGCAGCGGGCGCGTTCCCTGACGCTCCAGCAGCCCGAACTGCATCAGCAGGCGGCATTGCGAAGGGGTACAGTCAAAAGCGTCGATCTCCTGTTCCCGAAGGTAAGCCACGAAAGCCGCGCCGTCCAACCGAATGTCCTCCGGGATGATATGTAAGGTGCGGCCCCGGAGCAACTGAATAATTTGTTTCACCGACGTATCGAACGATAAGGAGCCGTTCACCACTACTTGCCCTACTCCCGGATGATGGCGGTAAATCGCTTCCTCCAGGGCCTCACCTAAATGAAACAAGGAGCGGTGCGTGACGACAACCCCGCGGGGCTGGCCTGTCGAGCCCGAGGTATAGATCACGTAGACCGGATCTTCCGGCCTAGCCAAGCTTTCCGGGTTATGCTCCGGTTCTTCAGCCAGTGAGGCTTCCCCGGCCCCTAAATAAATTCTGACCGCCAAACTGCCGTCCATTTTGCCTGCCGAAGCCTCGTCGGTCAAAATCACACTCGGGGAAGCGTCTTGAAGCATATAATGGATGCGTTCCTCCGGGTACGAAGGATCGATCGGCACATAGGCGCCGCCGGCTTTTACGATTCCGATCAAGCCTACGATCGCTTCGATCGAACGTCCGACGCACAGACCTACCCGCACTCCGCGATCTACGCCATGCTTCCGCAAACGATGAGCCAAGCGATTCGCGCGGCAGTTCAGTTCCCGGAACGTCAGCCGCTCGTTTTTGCAGACGAGAGCTGTTCTGCCGGGATGTGCTTCAGCCGCCGCTTCAAACAGCTCCGGGAACGTGCGTTCCTGCGTCCAAGCGGCCCCGGTCGCATTCCATTCCTC
Source organism: Paenibacillus elgii NBRC 100335 (assembly GCF_004000865.1). GTDB lineage: Bacteria > Bacillota > Bacilli > Paenibacillales > NBRC-103111 > Paenibacillus_G > Paenibacillus_G elgii. The sequence continues at coordinate 212,320 of NZ_BIMB01000003.1, forward strand.
CAGCATCCGGTGCTCGGCGGGTGTGAGCAGCGGCAGCTCGGAAAGAGGAGCTTGCGGATTGTGAACGATTCCCTCCAACAGCACTTCCAAATGCCCAATCATCCGGCGGATGGTGGACGAATCGAACAAATCCGTCGCATACTCAAGGGCCCCCTCTAATCCGCGCTCCGTGGAAGTCAGCAGGAGCACAATATCGAAGCGGGAAGTGCCGAGCGGAATATGGATCGACGAAGTCCGCAGCCCGGGCAACCGGATCAAGGAAGACGACACTGTCTCGAATAAGAAAAGCACCTGGAAAAGGGGAGAATGGCTTCTGCTCCGCTCCGGCTGGACTTCCTCCACCAGCTTGTCGAAAGGAAAGTCCTGATGGTCGAACGCTTCGACCGCAGTGTCGCGCACCCGTTCCAGCAATTCAAGAAAAGTCGGGTCTCCCGATACCTGTGTGCGCATCACCAGTGTGTTCATAAAAGTGCCGATTACTTTTTCCAGACCGGTGATCCCGCGTGTGGACACCGGAGTGGCCAGCACAATTTCATCCTGCGACGTATATCTTGCCAAGAGCACGTTCACGGCTGTCAATACGGTCATGAACGTTGTCACGCCCTGTTGGCGGCTCAAAGCAGTCAGCGCCTCGGCCAGCGAAGCCGGAAAGACGAAAGTTTCCATGTCCCCCTTGAAGCTCTGCCGGGCCGGACGCGGATGGTCCGTAGGCAGCTCCAGGGGAGGCAGCTGGGCCAGCTTTTGATGCCAGTACGTCCGCTGGGCCTGCAAAGCATCCGTCTCCACCCAGCGGCGCTGCCAATAAGCGAAATCCGCATATTGAATTTCCAGATCGGACAGCGGCGACGCCTCCCCCGCTGAAAATGCCCCGTACAGCTCCGAAAGCTCGCTGCCCAGAATGCCCATCGACCATCCGTCGGTTACAAGATGGTGCAGATTTAACGCAAGGATGTACGCTTCGTCCTCCAGCCGGATCAGCTTCGAACGAATGAGCGGTCCCGATGCGATGTCAAAAGGACGGCGCGCCTCTTGTACGGCCAATTCCAGCGCACGGCGCTCGCGCCGTTCCGCCGGCTCCTCCCTGAGGTCCGTACGCTCCAATTTCAACAGCATCGATTCCGCAATATGCTGCACCGGCTTCCCGTTCGAAGACGGAAACGTCGCCCGCAGCGCTTCATGCCGCCGGATGATTTCGTTCAAGCAGCGCTCCAGTATGTCGGCATCCAGCGCCCCTTCGATCCGGACGGTCATCGGCACGTTGTATGAGATATTGGTAGGGTCCATCTGCTGCATAAACCACAGTCTCTGTTGAGCGAAGGAAAGCGGCATTTCGCCATGACGGGCTATCGGGGCAAGCGGCAGGCCCGACAGCCCGCCGCCGCCTTTTTCCCCGAGCAGGTAAGCCAGCAGCATATCCTTGTGAGCCTGAAGCTCGGTGCGCAGCTCCGGCGTTAGTGTCCCTTTGGGCGCCCGAAACCGCAATTTTCCTTCTTCGGCCCATAGCTCGATACCCCGTTCGCGGAAACGGTCTACTATGTCGCGTATATGGCTTGTATTGGTATCGTTCATTCCAGCACGCCTTCCTCCCAATCGTTTTCGTTCCCGTCCTCTTCCAGACGGCTGGTCCGGACTTCCGGCACACCGCCGAGCAGGGAATGCACCAGCACATGCCGGTCTTTCAATTTGAACACCCCACGAATGGAAGCAAAATCGATCGTGCCGACCGGATGCAGACCAAGCCCTGCCGCCGCCGCCTCAGACATGAGCAGTTGCCCCATATAACCCGCTTCCAGAGTGCATAGACGCTCGGCCTGATCTCCGTACATCGGTCCGATCGCGTCCAGATCGGCGATCAGGAATACCGAGAAGGCCGCCTGCTCGAATACGGGCTGGTAGACGAACGGGACGTGAATGTCTTTGCTGAACCGGGCTTCCGGCGACAGAAGCAGCAGCCTGTTCTTGGATGGATCGTAATAATACACGCCTTCATCCAAGCCTTCTATGCGTTCGCCGTGAACGTACAAGTACGTCTGGACCGCATAAAGCTCGCCAAAGGATGGATGCTGCCGAACGCCTTTACCGTGCGAATCATCGTGGCGCAGCGCTTGCAGCAATCCCGCCAATCGGCCAAAAGGCATCGGCTCCTGAGCATAATAACGGCACGGCTCCAGCGCAACGAATTCGGCCGCTGTTTCTTCGCTAGGGCAGGCCGTCAAGTCGATCGCCGGGGCGTACGGTTCCGAACGCAGCCAGTGGCGGCGCTGTTTGAAACGTTCGCGTTCTTCGGGATCTACGATCACTTCGTACGAAGCGGCGAAGGATTCCATTGGTGTCCGCTCGGCGGCCGGCCGAGGCAGTTTGCTTGCGTCCGCTGCATGGTTATGCATTCGGGCCACATACGATTGCGTCACATCGCCGACCGTCGGACGACGGTAAAATTCATCGAATTTCATTCGCAAGCCGAACGCTTTCTCCAAAGCATTGGCCATTCGAACGACATCCATCGAGGTAACGCCGATCGCCAGAAGATTGGTGTCCTCCGCCAAATCGTCGAGTTGCAAGGACGCTTTGACAATCGCCATAATTCGTTCTCGATCCGTTACGTTCTCCCCGCGTGCTTCCGTTCCGGAGGTCTGACCGGACATTTCGGGACTAGGCAGCGCCTTGACATCCAGCTTCCCGTTTGCGGTCATCGGCCACTGCTCCAGAATGAAGACGGCAGCAGGAACCATATAATCCGGAAGCTTGCCGCTCAGAAATGTCCGCAGGTGTTGGCCGTCGATCTTATGCAGTTCGCTGGAGTGAAGCAGCACGTAACCTACAACCGCGGCATCGCCGGACGGCCCCCGTTTTACCGCCACAAACGCTTCCTTGACGGCCTCATGCCCCCGCAGCGCTTGCTCGATCTCGCCAAGCTCGATTCGATAGCCTCGGATTTTGACCTGGGCATCCTCGCGTCCCAGAAACTCAAGATCGCCGCTTGGCAAATAACGCGCCAGGTCTCCCGTCCGATACAAGCGTTCCCCCGTTGCCGGATGCCGAAGGAAGCTGGAAGCCGTTTTGTCCGCATCGCGCCAATATTCGCGAGCTAATCCGACCCCGCCGATGTACAGGTGCCCCGGCACCCAGACGGGACGATGCTCCAGCTTCTCGTCAAGAACATAGAGCCGCTGGTTCGCCATCGGACGGCCGTACGGGATGCTTCGCCAAGCCGGATCGACCGTTCCGATGGGATACAGAACCGACCAAATCGAAGCTTCCGTCGCTCCTCCCAGGCTCACGATCTCCACGCCCGGCGCGGCGATTGCACGAATTCTTTCCGGCAAACCGACCGGAATCCAGTCACCGCTCAGCATAATCAGCCTCAGGCAATCCGGTAACCGCCGCGACGTCGCAGCCGCATAATCGACCAGCAGCCCCAACAAGGCCGGAACCGAGTTCCAGACGGTAACCTGACATTCATGCATCCGCTCCAGCCAATGGGCCGGATCTTTCAGACCGCCGACAGACGGATAGACGACAGTACCGCCCGCTTGGAGCAGGCCGGCCAGATCGAATACCGATAAGTCGAAGCTTAACGAAGAGAGTGCCAACACCCGGTCTTGCGCACCGATCCGTAAGCGGGAACGTAAATCCTCCAGCGTATTTCTGGCGCTTCCGTGCGTAATGGCGACGCCTTTAGGCATCCCGGTCGATCCGGACGTGTAAATAATGTAGGCCAAATCATCTTCCGAGGCCGCCGTCATCGCCTCAGACTTGGGAGCTTCATCCGCATGAGGCTTCGGTCCGTCTACACAATATCGTTCTACCCCGTCCGGCCATTGGACGGTGGTATCTACCTTCGATTGCGTAATGGCAAAACGAACTTCTCCGCTCTCCAGCAGCAGACGGATACGCTCCGCCGGCAGCCCCGGATCGATAGGCAGATAAGGAGCATGTGCGCGCAAAATTCCAAGGACGGCCGCCGCTTGCTCCCACCCTTTCTCCATCACCACCGCCACGGGACGATTCGGCACTGCCCCACGGCCGATAAGCCAGTCGGCCAGGCTGTCCGCAAGTCGCGCCAGCTCACCGTAGGTCAGTGTCATCCCCGGGGCCAGCACGGCCGCGTCTTCCGGGTGAAGGGACGCCTGCTCGAAGAACGGCTCGTGAAGCAGGCCGCGGGGCAGTTCCGTCTCTGTCGCATTGACGCTGCCAATCCGCTCCAGTTGACTCGCGGGCGCCAATGGCCCGACAGGCTCGCTCCACGCCTCCGCCTCATCCGTCAACCGTCTGAGCAGCGAACAATAGGCTGCAAACATATCGTCGATCATTTCCGGCGGGAACATGTCCTCCGCTACGTCCCAATGGAAGCGCAGCATGCCGGCATCCTCGTATACCTGATGATCCAGATACACTTGCGGGGTTTGGCTGACCCCGTACACCACTTCGCCCAAGCCCCTCATCACGGAGGCATCCAGGCCATCCGTCTTCGTCAAGGTGCTCGTAAAAACTACCGGCATCGCCGCACTGGAGCTGTCGAGATTGGCGCGAGCGTAATCGCGCAGCACTTGAATGCCGCTGTAGGAGCGATGCTCAAGATCTTCCCACAGCTGCTGTTGAATGGTCTTCACCCTTGTCCCGAACGCAGCCTGGCCGGAATAGTTCACCTCAAGCAGCGTTAAAGTCGTAAAATCGCCGACGATCCGGTTCACATCCGGATGCAAAGGAAGCCGGTTGAACAGCGTTAAATTGATCGTAAATCTCGGTTTTTTGCTCCAGGCGGCCAGCACTTCGCTGAAGGCTCCCAGCAAAATCGCCGAAGGCGTAACGGCAAAACGTCCGCCATACCCGCAGAGCCTGCGCCAATCTTCCGGGCTAAGGAAGGCTGCCAGACGGCGAAACCTCGGCGCCTGCAAGGAACCTGCCGAGCGGGCAAGCGGCAGCTCCGGCGCCGGCGGCAGCTCGGGAACCCGGGCCGCCCAATAAGCTTTTGAACGCGTATACGCTTCGGACTCGAGCACCTGCCGCTCGGCCAGTACGTAGTCGCGGAATGTCAACCCCAGCGGAGGCAGGGTTGCCTGCGGATCGCGCATAAGCTGATTGAGCTCCTGAAGCAGAACGTACCAGCTTTGCGCGTCCCCGATTAAAAGATCCACGCTGAAATGCAGGCGGAGTCTCTCGTTGGCAAGAAGCGTCGCACTGATATCGAAAAGCGGGTAGCGATCGGCCGGAGCATGGCGATGGGAAAGCTCGCTCCGGATCTCGAGAAGCTCGCGATCCGCCTCTTCCGGAAGCAGATGGCGCAAATCCCGGCAGTTGACTTCATAAGGCGGGACTTCCCGAACAATCTGCTGCATGCCGTCGGTGCGGACAATGGCCCGCATCATCGGATGACGGCGGATCAGCACGTTCAAGGCTTGATTCAAGCGTAAAATGGAAAGTGCCGAGGCATCGATTTCGATATAAAGGTGCGCTCCTACATTGCCCAGTTCAAAGTCTGCGCTGCGGCCGATCCAATAAGCCTGCTGCACCTCATTGAGCGGGAACGGCTCGTACAAATGCTCCGCATACGGAACAACCGGTTGCCAAGCATCTCCCCCGGAAGGCTCGGGCGACCCGGAACAAGACTCTGCAGCCGCAGTCGTATCCAGGCAGGCCGACAGCTCGGCAATCGTCGGCGCCGTGATCAACTGGCGCAGCGCACATTCGACCTTTAAAACCTCCCGAATTTGGGCAACCAGCCGAATGGCCAGCAGAGAGTGTCCGCCCAATTCAAAAAAGCTGTCCTCGATTCCGATCTCCTCGGTCCCGAGCAGTTCGCTCCAGATGCGGACCAACGTCCGCTCCAGAGCTGTCCGGGGAGCTGTTCGGGGCTTGTCCTTGTCCCATTGCACGGCGTCGGGCGAAGGCAGAGAGCCGCGATCGGTCTTTCCGTTGCTGAGCAGCGGAATACGCTCCAGCTCGATGAACAAGGAAGGAATCATATACACCGGTAAAGCTTGCCGGATATGTTCGCGCAGATCGGCAACCGATACCGTTGCACCCGGCTCCCTCACCCAATACGCGATAAGTCTGGAGCTGCCCGACGCATCGGGCTGCGCGATCAGGACGGCGTCGCGCACGCTCTCATGCTGCCCCAAGACGGCTTCGATCTCTCCCAACTCGATTCGGAAGCCCCGGACCTTCACCTGATAGTCGGTGCGCCCGAGGAACTCCAGCGCACCGTCCGCCCGGAAGCGTGCCAGATCGCCGGTACGATACAAGCGGGCTCCTGGTGTGTCTGTATACGGATCGGGCAAAAAACGTTCCTTCGTCAGTTCTTCCCGATTCCAATAACCGCGGGCTACCCCTACTCCGCCGATGTACAGTTCCCCGGTCACCCCGACCGGCACACGATGGCCTTGGGCATCCAGTACGTACATTTGCATATTGGCAATGGGTCGTCCGATCGGCACTTCCGATTCGCCCTTCGAACATTCCCACCAGCTGGCTTCGACGGCGGCTTCCGTCGGTCCGTAAAGATTGATCAAGCGGACGCCGAGCCTTTCCATACCATCCTGCGCGATGTCCGGAGCGAGCGCTTCGCCTGTGCAATAGACCTGCTTAAGCGAGGCGCAGCGGCTCAAATCCCGTTCTTGCAGGAAAATCCGCAGCATGGATGGCACGAAGTGAGCCACGGTGATCCCATGCTTTGCGATGAAATCAACCAGGTACGCGCTGTCCGCGTGTCCGCCCGGTCTGGCGATCATCAACCGCGCACCCGTAATTAACGGCCAGAACAATTCCCAGATGGAGACGTCAAACGTGTACGGCGTTTTTTGGATGACTCGGTCGTCGGACTCCAGCCGGAACGTTTCAAGCATCCAGTGCATTCGGTTGCAAATTCCCCGGTGTTCGTTCATGACCCCTTTGGGCTTGCCCGTCGAACCGGACGTATAAATGACATAAGCCAAATGCTCCGGCCTCACGCCGGACTCCGGCGGCAGTACGCTTTCCTGCGAAATCTTGTCCTTCCATTCGGTATCGAGCGCAACGACAGGCACTCCCGTTTCCGGCAGTCCGGTTAACAAATGCGATTGCGTAAGAAGGATAGGCACTTGCGAGTCTTCCATCATAAAGCGGATGCGATCCGGCGGATAATCCGGGCCGATCGGTACATACGCTCCGCCCGCCTTAAGCGTGCCCAGAATGCCGATAACAAGCTCGATCGAACGGTCCAGAAGCAGCCCTACTGTCCGTTCCGGTCCGATTCCTCTCCCTCTCAGATGGTGGGCCAACTGATTGCTTCGCTGCTCCAGCTCCAGATAGGTCAGCCTCTTGCCTTCAAACTCGAGGGCTACGGCATCCGGCGTGCGGCGAACCTGAGCCTCGAACAGTTCATGAAGCAGCCAAGGACCGTCATAATCGGACGACGTGGCGTTCCAGGTGCGAAAATGAGTCAGTTCCTCTTCGCTTAGCAGCGGCAGTTCACTTATAGGCAGATCGGCGTTCCATGCAATCGCCGTAAGCAGCGTTTGCCAATGGCCCGACATGCGGGTCACCGTAGATTCGTCGAACAGATCGCTGTTGTACTCGATCTCGAGCTCCATCCCCTCGCCGCGGGGCGTGATCTGGAAGGTAAGATCGAATTTGGAGGTCCCGCAGTCCACCGGGATTTGCCGTATGGTCAGGTCGGCCAGCTCCAGCGGAGGCATCGGCGCGTTTTGGAAAAAGAAGGCTACTTGAAAGAACGGATTATGGCTCATATGCCGTTCCGGCTGCAGCTCCTCAACCAATTTTTCAAACGGCACGTCTTGATGCTCAAAAGCTTCCAGCGCCGTCGTGCGAACCTGATTCAGCAATTCGTTGAAGGAAAGCTCGGGCGAAAGTTCGGCACGCATCACCAGCGTATTCATAAATACGCCGATCAGGCCTTCCATTTCCGAATATTTCCGGTTTGCGACGGGGCAGCCGATCCGGATGGTGCTTTGATTGGAATAGCGGTACAGCAGCGCATGCAGACCGGCCAGCAGGAGCATAAACAAAGTGGCGTTTCCTCCCCGGGCGGTATCCTCCAGCTTTTGCTGGAGGCCGGTTGGCAGCATCATGCGGTATTTGGCGCCCCGGTACCGTTGGAACGGCGGCCGGCGGCGGTCGGTGGGAAGCGCAATGGAAGTATTGTCGCGACCCAGCTTGTTTTTCCAGTAAGCCAGCTGCCCCTGCAGCTCGCCTGCTTCATACTTGTGGCGCTGCCAATGAGCATAATCCGCATACTGGATGGGCAGTTCGGGTAACGGCGATTCATTCCCCTGTTTCAACGCGTCATAGAGAGCGGCCAGTTCCTTCACGAATACGCCGAGCGACCATCCGTCCGAGACCATATGGTGCATAACCACGACGAAGAGATGCTCTTCCGGGGCCATTCGCACGACCAGTCCCCGAAGCAAAGGCGCTTCCCCCAGGTGAAACGGACGGCTGGCCTCCTCCTGTACGATCCTCTCGGCTTCCTTGGACTTTTCAGGCTCCGGCAGTGCGCTGAAATCGATAAACGACAGCCGGAATTCCCCCGTGGATACGAGACGCTGAACCGCTTGGCCTTCTTCTTCGATAAAGGCGGTTCGAAGCACTTCATGACGGCGGACAATCTCGCTCAAGCTGCGCTCCAGCGCTCGAAGGTCCAACGTACCGGTTAAATGCAGCACTCCCGGAACGTTATAGAACGGATTGTCCGGATCAAGCAGCCACATGAACCACAGCCGCTGCTGAGCCAAGGAGAGACCCGTCTCGCCTTCCGTATGATCACGGCGCGGAATGGTGGTCGTCCCCTTTTTCTTACTGCCGATGCGCTCCAGCACCCGATTCAGCTGCGCTTGCGACAATGCTTTCATCTTCTGTGAGGAATCGTTCACGGTTCTCCCCCCCTTGTCATGCTTCTTCTGCCAATGCAATTTCTTCCACAAACTCGCTTCCTAATTCCTGAACTAGCAGTTCCACAACGCGTTCGGACAACAAAGCAATCGTAGAAGCGGTGAACAGTTCAACCAAACGTACTTCTATCATAAAGGCCGCGCGGACCCGGCCCACAAATTGCGTCGCGAGCAGCGAATTGCCTCCAAGCTCAAAAAAGTTGTCATGCACGCCGACCTGCCCGATCCCCAAAACCTCGCAAGCCATATCGACCAGCATTGCTTCGATCGGATTGCGTGGTTCCACATACGCGGTTTCGATAGCGGGCCGGTCGGTATCCGGCGCAGGAAGTGCCCTGCGGTCGAGCTTCCCGTTCGCGGTAAGCGGTAGCCGGTCCAGGATGACGAAAGCCGACGGCACCATATGAGCAGGCAGCCTCTCCGACGTATAGGAGCGCAGCTGAGGCGCAAGCTTTCTGGCCAACGTGCCGAAGGATGGGTCGTTCGCATACGAATTCAGCGGTTTATCCTCCAGCGTCGGTTCAGGAAGAATCGCCCGTCTACCCTTGCCATCCTTCCCCTGACGGCGCAAGGCCGCTTGAAACGTGTGAAGGCCGTCCGCTGCGCCGCTCCAGCCAACTTGAATGGAGTAAGGCAGCTCCTGCTCCCAAGCCCAAAGCAGTCCGGGATCGACAGCTTCTTCTATCCGGAGAAGGTCATGAGGCGCTATTTCCGCTTTGGTCCGCTTCTCCGCTCCTCGCTTCATCTGTTCCCAAATGGCGAGCTCGCCGGTCAATCTCCGGTTCGGTATCCCCTTAACGATCACACGTTCGGGTTCCTCACGTTCCAGCATGCTCCGAAGCGAAGCGAGGGAAAGGCCGTCTTTCCGCCAATCGAGCACAAGCGGTTCGGGTTCGATCGGCTCTGCGGAACCGGACTCGGATGCATCTGCAATGTGCAACAGTACATCATAACGGTAACGCGTCAATTCGTTCTCATAGTGTCCGCGTTTCAGGCGAACCTCCACCTGTCCAATTTGCGGTATCCGGCGTTTGAGCGCGTAAAACAGCTCCGGTTCGGCGAGCAGCTCGTTTTCTTCCCGAACGGCACGTTGGGCGGCAGCATGAATGCCGGATAGCTCCGCGTCCTCCGACGCCCGGAAAAATTGTACCGAGGTATGAAAAATCTCCAGCAGAGCGGCATTCCTGATATCGCCGATAAACACGGTTCCACCCGGTTTTACCCGCCTTATGGCTTGCTCCAGCATATGGATAAAATACGAGATACTCGGCAAGTACTGCATCATGGAGTTGATGACTACCGCATCATAGAAGCGGTCTTCCAATCCGGACAAGTCGTCTGCAGGCCGATGGAGCAATTCCACCTTCGCCTCCGCCAACCCTGCGGCTGCCAATTGGCTCCGCACATAGTTCAAGGCTACGTCGGACAGGTCCAAAGCCGTATAGCGCGTACAATCCGGAGCGAGCCGGAACAAAAGCATCCCGGTTCCGCAGCCGATTTCCAGTATCTCTTTGGCATTCAACTGGGCGATTTGCTCTACGGTATGTTCGACCCAATCGTGCATTTCGTGATCGGGGATCGGCTGACCCGTATAACTGCTGCTCCAGCCTGTCGTATTCAAGGTCGGATCACCCTGGTGTTCACCTTGGCTATAGGTCGTGTCGAACACAGCCTGCCACTGGGACACCTGCTCCTGACCCGCCACGCTTTCGGGCAAATCGACTTCGACCCGTTCGGGCTTCGCAACGACATACGCCACCAGTCTGCGATCCTCCGGGGCCGGTTCCCATACTTGCAGCACGCAATCCTGAACGGCCGTGTGCTGCCTCAGCACAGCTTCAATCTCGCCAGGCTCGATCCGGAAGCCGCGAATTTTAACCTGTTCGTCCGCTCGCCCGACATATTCAAGCAAGCCTCCCGGCAGCATGCGTCCCCAATCGCCAGACCGGTACAATCGTTCTCCTTCGCCTGGACGGAACGGATTCGGAACGAACCGGGCAGCCGTCAGCTCAGGACGATTCAGATAGCCTTGGGCTAAACCCGCACCGCCGATGCAGATTTCCCCGACGGCGCCGGGCGGCACCGGCCGCAGACCGGCATCAAGAATGTAGATCTCCAGATCGGGGATCGGCACTCCGACCGAAGCCGGGTGAAGCATCGCCTCCTCGATGGAACGGATTGGGGAATACGTCACATGCACCGTCGTCTCCGTAATGCCGTACATATTGACCAGTTGCGGAGCGTCCAATCCGTATCTTTCCACCCAAGGCGCAAGCAGCCCGGGATCAAGCGCCTCGCCGCCGAAAATCACATACCGCAGTGAAAGAGGAACGGGATCGGAGCACTGACCGTCCGCATAGATCAGCAGACGGAAAGCCGAAGGCGTCTGATTCAACACCGTCACCTTTTGGTCGCGCAGCAGGTTCAGGAACAACTCGGGAGAACGGCTAACGGAGTAAGGAACGACAACCAGCTTTCCGCCGTGGAGCAGCGCTCCCCACAGCTCCCATACGGAGAAATCGAAGGCATACGAATGAAACAGGGTCCATACGTCCTTCTCTCCAAACCGATACCAATCCGCCGTTGCTTGAAACAACCGGACTACGTTAAAATGCGTAATCAGTGCTCCCTTGGGCTTTCCGGTAGAACCCGAGGTATAGAGGACATAAGCGGTATCCTGCGGCTGCACCTTGATGTCCAGAGGCTTTCCATCCTCGTACCGGGGTTCCGGCCCGGCATCGATGCACAGAACCTGCACTCCCTCCAAGCGTAACGCGCGCTCCCTCGTCGCCTCCTGCGCGATCACCACCGCAGCGGAAGAATCGCTGAGAATAAAGTTCAGCTGCTCTTCCGGATATACCGGATCTAACGCGATATATCCCGCCCCTGCCTTCAAGACGCCGAGAATGGCAATGACCATCTCAAACGAGCGTTCGGTGCAAATGCCGACCAATGCTCCTTGTCCGACGCCCTGAGCGACAACCCTGCGCGCCGTGTCATTGGCCCTTGCTTCCAACTGCCCGTAAGTCAGCTGCCGGTCTCCGCAAACGACAGCCACATTGTCGGGACGACATTGCGCCTGTTTCTCGAAAAGGTGATGCAAGCAAGCTTGCGGCGCAAACTCAACGCGCCTCCGGATCGCTTCCGCTGCAAGCTCCCGCTCTTCGGCTTCCGTAAGGAGCGGCAAATCCTTCACCGCACACGCCGGATCATCGACCAGCTTGCGCAGCAACGTTCCGAAGCTTTGAATAAAACGTTCGATGGTCGCAGCTTCGAACAGCTCCGTATCGAACTCGCATTCGATCAACAGCCCCTTGGGGGTCTCCAGCAGATCGAAAATCAAATCCAACTCCGACGTCCCGTTGTCGATCTGTGCCACCGGAGCGATGAAACCGGCCTCCAGCGAGGACCCGATTTTTAACGAGGCCGCCCGGCCGGAGAAGGTATGCATCACGACCGCAATGTCATATAAAGGGTTGCGGTTGCCATGACGGCTCGGATTGACCGCTTCGACGATTTTTTCAAAAGGGCATTCGCTATGAGCAAAAGCGCTCATCACCGTGTTTCCGACCGTATGAATGAACGAGAGCGCGCTCGCATCGGCCTGAACCTTCGTACGTAAAGGCAGATGATTCGTAAAATCGCCCATCATCTGCTCAAGCTCCTCCGTCGTCCTGCCGGAAACGGTAGTGCCGATAATCAGGTCCTCGCGACCGGTCCAGCGGTACAGCAGAGCTTTCATGGCCGCCACCAGCGTCACGAAAGGAGTGACGTTCTGATTGCGGCTCAGCGTATTCACCGCTTCCATCAATTCCGTCGGCAAGTAAGCGTGTATCCGCCGGCCAAGATGCTTCGTAAAGGCTTGTCTTTGCCGGTCGGCCGGGAAGCAGGGATGGAACAACGCCCCTTCCAATTGCTCCTTCCAATAGTTTAGCTGCGGAGCTAAATAAGAGTCGTTCAATCGCGTCCGCTGCCACTCGGCGTAATCGATATATTGAATGTGCTGCCCGGAAAGCGGAGAAGCTTCCCCCTTCTCGAAAGCAGCGTACAATAAATCCAACTCGCGCATAAAAACACCGACCAAGGACCAGCCGTCCGCCACAATATGGTGGAGCAGGAGTAGCAAGATGTGATCCTCGTCGCCAAGCTTAATAAGGAGAGCCCGCATAAGCGGATCTTGGCTCAAGTCCAGCGGCCGTCTGGCCTCCTCCAAGGCAATGCGGTTCGCTTCAATCTCCCGCGATTCCGGGGCGAGATGGCGGAGATCAACGACCGGCAGCGGCATAGGCTCGGAGACAAGCACCCGTTGACGAGGTTCCCCTTCGATCGCATCGATACGTATCCGAAGAATCTCGTGTCGGTTCAGAAGCTCCTGAAGGCTTCGATGCAGTACGTCCTGCTTCAGAGGTCCGTTCAAGCGCAATCCGGTGGGCAAATTGTAGGCCGGCGTTGACGGGTCCATCTGCTGAAGCAGCCAAAGCTGTCGTTGCGGGATGGACAGCGCATACGATTCTTCTCCCCTGGAGAGCTGCAAAATCGGCGCCTGCTCCCCTGACGAACCCGCGCTCTCTGAAAGATCGAGTACCTGCAGGCAAGCGGCAGCGATGCTCGACAAGGTCGCCTCTCCCATTAAAGAAATCATCGGCACAGTCAACCGAAGATCCCTCTGCAATCGGTTCCGCAGCTGTATGGCCATCAGCGAGTCGAACCCCAGCGTCCCTACGGCTTGTTCGCCTTCCAGAGACGATTCGGAGAGCATAAGCATGGAAGCCAGCTGCTTCCGAAGATAGGCGTTCAAAACCTCCGCCTGCTCCGGTCCCCCCCTCAAGATTCGTCCAAGCTCGTCGGTGCCCTCTTGCAAAGCATGGTCATCGCGACTTGTATCCGTCATTGGCGGATAGTCTGAAATTTCCGTCGCTTCCGGTCCCGTCTTCATTTCGCCTACATACCTGTTCCTTGCCTGAAAGGCCGCTACCGATGGACTCCAATACCGCTCTTGGTCAAACGCATAGGTCGGAATCGCTATCCTTCTTCCCGTCTTGTGCGATTCTTGCGCGCTCTCGGCGGTCCAATTCAAGGAAATTCCATAACAATACAGCTCTCCCATTGTCTCCAAAAGGGTTCTTCTATCGTCCTTTCCTTTCCTCAAGGAGGGAAGACAAACGGCATCAGGCAAAGACTGGGATGCTAAATACGTGAGCGTTGCTGTCGGACCGATTTCGACGAACACTTCGCAGCCCAGCTCGCCGAGGGCTTGGACACCCGCTGCAAACTGTACCGGCTGCCGAAGATGATCGCGCCAATACCCGGCATCCGGCTTTTCCCCGGACGGCCAAGCGGTCCCGGTCAAATTCCGGATCAGCGGAAGCTGAGGCGCTCCATAGGCGTACCTTGCCGCAGCAGCCTCGAACGGCTCCAGCACGGCATCCATTTTCGCCGAATGAAATGCGTGCGACACCCGCAAAAAGCGGCAGTCCACTCCCTCGGCCTTCAGGCTCTCGAACAACCGGTCAAGGGCTTCCGGATCGCCGGCGACCACCGTATTCCCGGAGCCGTTAACGGCTGCGACCGATAGCCGGTCCGAATACGGCTCCAGCAGGGCCTCAACCCGCGCTAATGGCAGCATCACGGCTGCCATACGGCCGGGTTCCGTGAGCGACTGCATCAGCTGCCCGCGTTCGGCAACCAACCGCAAGCCGTCGAGCCAGTCCAGCACTCCGGCGGCACAGGCAGCGGCAAATTCTCCCACGCTATGGCCGCACACAGCCGCAGGCCCGATCCCCCAAGCGCGATAAAGCTCGGTCAAGGCGTATTGAAACGCAAAGAGAAGCGGTTGGACATAAGAAGTGTCTTCCATCCAATTGTCCGCACCCTCCTCCTGAAGAATCGCCGCCTTAAGCGAGCGTCCTTTAAACGCAGGAAAGGTTTGAAGCGCACTGTCGCAAGCATCCATCGTCTGCCGGAATACCGGCTGCGTCTCATATAATTGCCGCCCCATTCCGGGGTAGACCTCCCCCTGCCCGGCAAAAAGGAACGCAAGCTTAGGGCTTTTTAAAGTCCGTTTCAAGGCGGACACTTCTTCCGTTCCTTGGCCGATGAGCCGCAGTTGCTCCGACATTTCCTCGGGGGTTGCCCCTACTGTGGCGGTACGGTACGGCAATTGGGCTCGCGCCGTATTCGCCGTGCAGCAGAAATCGGCAAGCGAGACGGACGGCTTTTCCGCCAAGAATTTCCCGTAACGTCCGGCCAAAGCCCGCAGCGACCGCTCGCTGCCTGCCGACAAAGTCAACAGTCGCAGCGGGGAAACAGAAGGCTCCGCGACCGGATTGTCCGCAATCGGCGGCCCTTCTTCCACAATCACATGCACATTGGTTCCGCTAAAGCCGAACGAACTGACCCCTGCGATCCTTCGAGAAGAAGGTCCGGTCGGCCAGGGTGTGCTTTGCGTGGGAATGGCAATGGGAAGCGAGCTCCAATCGATGTAAGGGTTAGGCTGATGAAAATGAAGATGCTTGGGTATGCACCGGTTTTGCAGAGAGAGGATCGTTTTCACCAAACCGGCAATGCCGGCCGCAGCTTCCAAGTGACCTATATTCGTCTTCACGGAGCCGACCAGAAGGGCATGATCCGAGCCGCGTCCTTCGCCTAGCGCGTCCGCAAGCGCATGAATTTCAATCGGATCGCCGAGCACGGTTCCTGTCCCATGCGCTTCCACGTACTGAATCTCCTGCGGCTTCACGCCCGCGCTGCCGATCGCCTCGCGGATGACCGCAGTCTGGGAAGCCTTGCTCGGCGCGGTGAGTCCGTTCGTGCGTCCGTCCTGATTGGCAGCCGACCCGCGAATAACCGCCAGAATAGGGTCTTTCGCCGCCTGGGCGTCGGATAACCGCTTGAGTACGACAACGGCGCAGCCTTCCCCGCGCACATAGCCGTCGGCCGTACCGTCGAAGGTATGGCATCTTCCGGTTGGCGACAGCATTCTTGCCTTGGAAAGACCGATGTTCACCTCGGGCGACAGCGTAAGGTTTACACCGCCTGCCAGAGCCATCTTGCATTCCCCGATACGGATGCTTTGACAAGCAAGATGTACGGCCATAAGCGAAGAGGAGCAGGCCGTATCTACCGCCATGGCAGGCCCTTGCAGCCCCAAGCAGTAAGAGAGCCGTCCGGCTGCCGTACTGAGCGCTCCGCCGGATGCCGTATATGGGCCGAGCCGTTCGATATCCATCCACTGCATACGTTGATAGTCGCTTTGACTAAGGCCCATAAATACTCCTGCGGGCTGGCCAGCCAGCCGGTCGGGAGCATGACCGCTGCGTTCCAGCGCCTCCCAGCTCAACTCCAGCAGCAACCGCTGCTGCGGGTCCAGCTCCATCGCTTCCGGACGGGAGATATTGAACAGCTTGGCGTCGAAAGCATCGATATCGGCAAGGAAGCCGCCATGCTTGCTGTACGTTTTCCCCGGCGCATCAGGCTCCGCGTCATAGTAGTCTTCCACCCGCCATCGCTCGGGAGGCACCTCGGTAATGCAATCCTCCCCGCTCTGCAGTACTTGCCAGAAAGCTTCGGGGTCGGGCGCTCCCGGAAAACGACATGCGAGTCCGATAATCGCAATGGGCTCTGCGCTATGGTTTCGTTGGATGCGGGCCCCCGTATCTGTCCCGGCGTCTGTCAGATGCTTCGCCAAGGCGCGGATGTTCGGCTGCTCGAACAACAAGGTTGGCGGCAGTTTTCGTCCGACATGCAGCTCAATCTCCCCGGTCAGAAGGATGGCTTCCTTCGAACCAAGCCCCAGAGACGAGAAAGGCGTTAGAGGATCAATCTCCGCAGGAGGCAGTCCCAGACGGGAAGCTACCTGTTCACGGACCCAATGCTCCAATGCCTCTTCTTGCCAAGAACTCGCAAACCGCTGCCCCGCCGGAATTCGCGAAGCCTCTTGTTCAGGGGCGACCCCGGCCTTCCAGCTTCCAATCACATCCAACTGGCCGCTTTCATAAGCTTGTTTGCTTGCGTTTCGCTGGATTTTTCCGCTGCTCGTTTTGGGAATGCTGCCGGGACGGATCAGCGTCAAGCATTCGAGTGAAACGCCGTGAACGTCCGAGATCGCCTGGCGAATTTCATGGGCGACGGCTTCCATGTCGAGCTTGGCCTTGCGCGCCGCAAGCTTCACTTCGTAGACAAGACCGACCCCTTCCGTTCCTCGAGTCCTCACGGCAAACGCCGCCCCGGCCCCGTTGCGCAAAATCGGACAGCTTCTCTCCGCCGTAAGCTCAATGTCCTGCGGATAATGATTTTGCCCGTCAACAATGATCAAGTCCTTCCGTCGGCCGGCAAAATACAAATCTCCGTCCCGCAGAAATCCCAGATCGCCTGTGCGCAGAAAAGGTCCTTCTTTCGTATCGCTGGTATAGGCGCGGAATGCCGTTTCCGTCTCTTCCGGCCGGTTCCAGTAGCCTGCGCAAACGGACCCGCCGGCTGCCCATATTTCGCCAACCTGATTGTCAGCGCATACTTGCAGCGTTTCCGGGTCCACGATAAGAACTCTCATATCCCATCCCGCTTTTCCGCAGGAAGGAAAGGCCGTGCCGGGTTCTCCGTCGGTGCAATCCACGATCCAGTTCGAGGACAGCTCAGCCGAAGCTCCCATGATATAAGTAGGCCCGTTTCGCAAAGCGGACGAGACTTGAAGAGTCGTTTCGGCCATGCCGTAGCCGGGCGCCAACGCCTGCCGGCGAAACCCGCATGCAGCGAACATGGAAGCAAATTCCTCCAATGTTTCTTGACGGACCGGCTCCGCCGAAACCACTATCGCTTCCCAACTGCTCAGATCCAGCTGGGAGATCTGCTCCGGGGTCACCTTTCGTACGCATAAATCCAAAGCAAAGTTCGGTCCCCCGCCGTGGGTTACCTTCCAGCGTGTGATCGCCTCCAGCCAGCGAACCGGCTGCTGTACGAAAGAGACCGGGTCCATTAAAAACCCGCGATGTCCGTTGTATACGGGCAGCATGATCCCTTCGATCAAGCCCCAATCGTGAAAAGGCGGCAGCCAAATCAGCGAAACGGAGTCCGCCCGATACCGCAAGGATTCTACCATCAGACGGCATTGCGCCAACAAATTGCCGTGCGTAACCATTACCCCTTTGGGCAATGAAGTGGACCCTGATGTATATTGAAGGTAAGCCACCGCCTCTTGAGCGGAGTCGTATGTAGTATACGCCGTGGCTTGATCCGAAGAAATCTGATCGACGGCAAGCCAACGCATCGTCGATAGCTCGGGCAGCTGCTCTCTACAGCTCTCAAGCTGCTTCATCAGTCCGGATTGCGTCAGGGCAATAACGGGCTCCGCGTCTCGGATCATCGAGCTGATCCGATGGCTTCCCCCGCCCGCTGCCCGCTGGCGAAGGCGGGGAGGATAAGCAGGGACAGCGATGACGCCGGCATACAAGCAACCAAACAATGCCGTTATATAGTCGATCCCCGGATGAAACAAAAGAATCGCCCGCTGCCCGGGCGCAACCTCGGTTTGCAGAGCGCTTGCTATCGCTCTCGCCCGAAGATCCAGCTGAGCATACGTAAGCGAATCGCCGGGCAGCTCTCCGTCCTGCAGGAACGTATGAATCGCTTGATCCGGCATGTCGGCGACACGTCGGCGAAGAATGTCCAGAAACGAAGATTCCTTGAGCACTGTCGTCACCTCGAAGATAAGTATCCTGAAGAATAAGGGATTGCCACCGCTGAATAGATTCACCGGTGGCAGCAATCGGGTTAAATCGCTAGATTGAATTCGAAGCGTTTCGTAATCCGGCTCTTCCATACTTTCATCGCCGACGAATAATCGTTCAAAATACGGATGCCTTCCTCCTGGCCGAAATACTCGATTACAATTTCGGGGGTATGCATCCACAGATCCATGTCGCCGAGCGACTCCATCGGAATGGTCAGCGACAGCACGTCATCTCCGCCCACGAAGGTGCGGTAAAGCGTCAGTCGGTGCCCTAAGCCTTTGGCATGATTATGGTGTGCCACCAAAATTTTGGTGAAATTTTCTTCAAACTGCGATGTTTTGCTCGGGATAATATAGAAATCCAAGTGATATAAAAATTGTTCCATGAGTGGACAGCTCCTTTATAAGGGATCAAATTGGTCTTGCTTTCGGAAAATGAGCTACTCGACGAATTCGCAGCCGGAATTGTCGCAGCTGGGTACGAAAGTCATCAAATACGATTTGTAGTCTTCCACACCGGCCAAGAGCGAGTTGCGAATCGTCTTGGCTTCTTCGCTCCCGAATACATTCAAAATCTCTCCCAGTCCCTGCCAAGGATCCATATCACCGAATTTTCTCATCGGTACAAACAGATGGACCTTACGGGAATCTGTTCCCTCCTCGGCATAGGCAACCCATTTTAACCCTTGACCGTGCTGATTGTGAGCTTGGATCGCCTTCGATACCAGCTCTTGGTACTCGGCGGTGCCCGATTTCTCATTCAGCTGCACGACAGCGTAATAGATATATTCCATCGGCGTTTCTTCTTTCTGGGAAGACGGATTGCTGGCCAACGGCAAATATTTCAGAAGCTTGCGCTCGTCCGAAATTAACGTAGAGCGGAACGCCTCGATCGTTTGCTTGCCCTCCTCTTCCCCTAGCACTTCGCACAAAACTTGCTCGTCGGAAAGAGCCTTTTCGCGTTCGTCGGCTTCATTCATCGGGTACATGAGCCATACGACGCCTGCGCCGATCCAGCTTCCGTAGCAGGAATAGATGCTCCCCTTTTGATGCTCCTTGTGAGCGTTGGCGATTTTCACCAGACAATCGTGGAATAAAATACCCGGCCCCACTTCATGATCCAGGTTGATTTGATACACATAAGGAGAAGGCTCTGTCCCGTTAGGAGACATATACGGGAACCCCCATTTTAACTCTAAACTTGGAATAATTTGCGCCATGACCATGACTCCTCTCATTGGTTTCGTAAATAAATGGATTAAGTAGACCAATTATGTAAATGCAAGGTGTACGGATGGAAGGGGCTTTTGAAGAAAAGCCGATCATGCAATCTATTCAACTTCAACGCTCCCGCATGTAGGAAAATCCGGCTGATGTCAACAGGTTTATCGGGTTTGGAGCGTATAAATAATTGGCAGCATATTTCGATTGAAACAAGGCCCTACGGCCCAGATCGCATTGCGGGTGAACGGAAAGTAGTTGCCTCATGGAGTACCCCTTGGTTGTTTCAGGAACACGACGATTTATTTCCAGTGACGAATAACCACAGACTCGGCGATCCGGCCAGTTCAAAGCGTTTTTGGAAGCGCTTCCGACATCGGATTTGCTTGCTGCCGGCCCGATGTCTTGCCGAAGCCTCGGACAATCCGTATCTGGCATACTGATCGGTTCTCCTATGTACCGGGACAAAGCTACTTTATGCGCATAATGACGAGCAGTCGTCGTTTTTAGAGAATATCATGCATCGTTGGGAATTTATAGAGATTTATTTTGTCGAATCTTATAAAATAGTTGCTGATTTATGCGAATTATGTCCCGTCGATTCGCCATTCTTTAGCTTCGATTCCGTGTGAAAAACAAGCGCAATTCCTTTTCGGCCGCGGCTTCACTTGCAATTTTTACTTTTATTCACTTGGGTTCCATCATACCCCATCTATTCGAGAAAACGGATCAACCGAAAGGTGGATGGGCGAGGTTGATTTTTTTAGACAACCGTCTGTCGAATTACTGTGGATTGACGTATCGTTCGATCGATTAAACGCCACTTTCGAAATAGGAGTTATGTCCTGGTGAATCAAATAAGCTCTCATTAACCACGGCGGACGTCCTAGTTCTTCTCCTGCTGTTGTCAATATGAATAATTTTTTTCGCATCAAAACAAAAACGACCCATAAGATGGTCGCTTTTGTCAGTATGTCCATCTTATGAGCCACAAATCACAGGCCCCTTTAAAGGACCGGTTCATTGACTGAATATGACTTCAGCAGGTCATTGGCTAAATTTCCGAACCGTCTGATATCTTTTAAATAATCATAATCGCCGGTATTGGTTAACTGGTTATACATTCGTACGACGACTGCATCATACTTCGGAATAACTAAGCATGCGCATCCCGTTATGCCAAGTATTTGATAAGAATTACTTGGCTTGAGCCGACATTGAATTGACTTTTTGGATTCACCGGCCGTGAATCTTCGGAAAAATCATGTCTTCCTGAATACCACTCGTTTACAACGACGTCGTTCTTAATAATATAGGTTGCTGCAGCCGTGGCATGGATAGCCAATTGTATGTTATATACGTATTCGTTGAGGGCTTGGAAGTGGTTGGTATTCAATTTCAGCAAAATACAGGTCTCCTTTTCCTTGGCACAGGCGACAAGAAAATCCCAAGGCTATTTATCTTCTCAAGCAGGCGGCTTGATGGCTACGATGCGCAATCGGCGGGTGTCGGCCATCCATTGGCCCTCCTGGTTAATGTATGGCCTAACCTTTTCCTCGATAGCACGGTAGATCGACGCTTTGTCTGCCGGGGTGACGTCCGGGAAGAAATAATCGGCGAACTTGTCCAGCCAGTTCCGGATCCCTGTCTCTCCCTTGAGCGGAGTTGGGCTGTCGAAATGCTGAGCCAACGTGACGCGGAAGCCGATCTGCTCTAGCAGGCTGGTGTATTCGCCAATGGTTGGAAAATACCACGGATTCCGCCCCGCCCACGCGTAGCCATGCATCTCCAGCGCCTGTTCGATAGCGGCGGTCAGCACGGCGACATTGCCGCTGCCGGCGAATTCGGCAACAAATCGGCCACCATCCCGAAGGGCCAGCCAGATAGAGTTCGCAACGCCGGAAGCATCTTTGATCCAGTGCAAAGCTGCATTGGAGAACACGGCGTCAAAGCGGACATCTGTCTGGTAATGACAAGCGTTTTCCACCTGAAAATTCAGTTCAGGGTACTTCTGTCTGGCCTGCCTAACCATCTCGTCCGACAGGTCGATGCCTATAGGGATTGCTCCGGCGGCTGCGATCTCAGCCGTCAAGTTCCCATTCCCGCAGCCCACGTCCAGGATTCGCTCCCCGGGCCGGGGCTGCAGTAAGGTCAAGATCCCCACTCCCGGCTTGTCGACAAAAGTTTGCTTATCATCATGTACCTCCGAGCTCCCGTGTCGATTAGATGGTTCGTTACGCATAGGTCTATTCTCCTTTTTAAATGTTTATCGATCAGCCCCGCTTGGTCGCTTTCGATTTCATCTTTCCCATTCAATTATAGATTTAATGTGTCTATAATAGCTATAATATGGAGAACTGTCAAGAAGCTGTTCGCTGACACGTTCCTGCCCGCTTTGTCATGTGTCATGTTAAGAACCGTAACCCATAAAAACAAAAAAAGCCGCAATTTACGCGGCAATGAATGAGATAATGTTCTTTTAAATCTTTATTTTTGTCTCCAAAAACTCAAGATATTTTGGGTCGTCTTCCATAAAAATCTCAAGACCGGCCCCCATGTAAGCCCGGGTTAGCTCGTCCGTCGCCTTCTCCAGGTTTTCCTGTTCATAATACAACTGCCCGAGCCGAAGATGAATATAGGGATTACCCAACCCTTTCGGACACTGTACCGCATTAAAAAAGCACTTGAATGCCTTGTCATAATTGTTCATTCGAAAATGAACATCCCCAATAGCCACGTACAGCCACGTCGCGGCCTCCCACTCCCGATGGTTTTCCGGCAATAAGCGGAGGGCCGCAATATACTTATGCTTGCCCGCCTCAAGATCGCCCGCCTCCACCAAATCATCGCCTTGTTTAGACAGGGCGGTAATTTCGGAATAAGCGGAATCTGAAAGTTGCACCGCCATCTCTCCTCTCCTATCCTATTCGATTGGATCTATGTATTTGCTCGTTGCCTCTTAATGAATGATCGTTTTTTGACTTTCATCAAAAATGATTGCGTCTGGTATCTCCAATAAATAGTCTATAGCCCAAATGATATGATTCGTGAAATCCCGGCTCTCATCAGACGAGAATACAAAGCGAATGCGCTCTGTACAATCTTTGATTTCAGGCGGGCAATCTTCGACGACGCTTGCAACATAATTTGCATCTGCTTCTACATTGCCGCCCGTTTCAAAGTGTGCCGTAAAATTCCATCCTGGCCAATTAAGAATCGCATATTTTTGTTTCGTGAACGGATTCGTTGATGTTCCTATTTTCAGACCATTCTTTGTTTCAAAATCAAAATAGGTGCCTAACTCTGAGGCAAGACGTTCATAAGAGTATGGATTTGACGACTTCTTAAGGTAGGCATGGATTACGAACATGTTCCGGTTCTCCTAGACAATACGATCATGTCTTCAACTCCTTTGGATTTATACTTTCTCGTCAATCGTATCGGATATTCCCGACATACGGACGCTCTGGAATCAGACCTCTTCGGCGCCGGAAAGATCATCGAATCCGACAATGTGTGCATCGTGGAAATTCACCAGCACGCCGTAAGGCTCACAGATATCCAGACTCCCCTCGGCGAACAAGATGGACCAGTCCAAGCCGCCCCAGTATTCTATGGTTTAATTCTCAATTCATTTATCCTACTATAAGTCCTATACAAACTAAATACGACAATTTACTTATTTTTCCCGAAAATGCTCCTCTAATCCATACTTTAGTATCTATGAGGGCAAAAGGTAATATTAAAAAAATCACCATATCCACTGAGGAGATTGGTGATTTTTTCCATAATTCACTGGCGTTTTAAAGGTGAGATCCGCCGCTTACATCGAGCAATTGACCAGTTACCCAGCGGCTGTCCGACGAAGCGAGAAAGGCGGCAACATCCGCCACATCCTCGGGTTCTCCCCATCGGTTGAAGGTTGAAAGACCCGCCGCATATTGTTGCCCTTCAGGATTCTGTAACGTCCCGGCATTCATCTCTGTGTTAATGATACCAGGCTGAATGGCGTTAACTGTAATATTACGGCTTCCAAGCTGTTTGGCCAGAAGGCGGGTAAAGGTGTCGATGGCTCCTTTTGACATGCTGTAGGTGAACACGCTTGGGGAGGCTACGCGCGTCACAAAGGACGAAATATTAATAATGCTTCCTCCGTCTTTCAGACGCGGCAAAGCTTGCTGGGTAACGAAAAGAGGCGCTTTGACATTGATTTTCATCACCTCGTCAAAAGATTGCTCCGTTGTCTCATCCAGACTGACAATTTGACCGATTCCGGCATTGTTAACAAGGATATCAAATTCGCTGCCGCCCGTATGTTTCTTAAGGGCATCATCGAGAGCCGCGAATAAATCATGTACGCCATCGAACGTGTTCAGGTCCGCACCAATCGCGCAAGCGCGCCCTCCATCTTGTTCGATCTGCCGAACGACGGCCTCCGCTTCACTTCGTCTTTGTCCATAATGCACGGCGACAAAAGCTCCCTCCTGCGCCAGACGCCATGCGATACTGCGACCAATTCCTCGGCTTGCCCCGGTGACTAAAGCGACTTTGCCTTCCAACTTTTTCATGTCTTCATCTCCTTGTCCGAATTCAAGTATAGTTATATCACAACACCACATTTGTAATGTTGCTCTTCTATTCGGTTCCAAGGAGAGGAGCTTTTTACGCTATGACAGCCGGGATAATCCATTCTTTAATCAGTGTCCATCGATCACGGGGATGAATGAGGAACTCCGATGCGATGGCTACGATCAGGTCTTTTTCCGGAATGCAGCAGATGACATGGCCGCCATCGCCTAGCGCCAAGTATGCAGAAGCTCCGTCCTCTTCGCGTAGCCACCATAAATAACCGTAGTTATGGGGGTTCATCGTGGTTGATTCGTCAATCCATGCCTCGGAAACAATCTGATGATGGTCCCAACGGCCGCGGTTCAAGTATAGAAAACCGAAACGCGCCATGTTACGTGGAGTAAGCGTGAGTCCCCATCCTCCTGTAGAGTTGCCGTTCGGGTCGTTAACCCACCCTTTCACATTTTTCCCGAATAAATCCTCAAACCCGAATGATTTCATTTCATAATCATGGATTTCTTTCATGCCAATCGGTTTAAATAACCGTTCGTTGGCAAACGCGCGGGCACTTGCTCCCGTGCTGCGAGTGAGGATGGCTGAAAGCAGGTGCGCCCCAGCGGTGGAATATTTAAAAGCTCCAATACTTCCTTGCTGGCCCAGCATATCCAGCGTATATTTTACCCAGTCGGCCTGCATGCACATCTTGTCCAGCGGTTCGTTCCAGTCCTCAAATGGATAGGGAGCCGTCATCGTGAGAAGATGGCGTATGGTAATTTCACGTTTCTGCCGATCCGCAGCCTCGGAAACATATTCGGGAAAAAAATCCAGCACCTTCTGGTCTACGCTCTTAATATATCCAGCATCGATGGCAATACCGATAAGAGCGGATAGTATGCTTTTCGTTACAGATGCCACATGGTGCGGATCGTCCGGGCCATAGCCGTTGTAATAGCTTTCATAAGCGATGTATCCGTTCCTCACAACAACCATACCGTTGATATTGCTGTACTCGGATTTTATTATGGGTTCAAGCGCTGAAAGCTTTTCCGAGTCCATACCCAAGGCTGCCGGGTCTAAGGCTTGCCATTGTGTCGTTGGCCAGTCGTTTCTTTGCATAATAGGCACCTCTCTATTTTTTCTTCACGGGAAAATACACCTCGGTCACCATCTCCTCAGGA
The DNA here is from genome assembly GCF_004000865.1 of Paenibacillus elgii NBRC 100335. GTDB lineage: Bacteria > Bacillota > Bacilli > Paenibacillales > NBRC-103111 > Paenibacillus_G > Paenibacillus_G elgii. The sequence goes on from NZ_BIMB01000003.1 coordinate 237,900, forward strand.
CCGGCGGCTTGATTGGGGTCGGTTACATACACTTCATAGGGGGATTTCACCAGCGCATACCCTTCGTTTTCCACCCATTGCCTCAGCTTGGCATAAACCGATGTCAATTCCGGATAGGAGCCCTTTAACACAGACTTCGCACAGAGGCCTCCGGGCAAATCCCTCGTTCCTTTGACAGGCTCCTTAATCGGGATGGCAAACTCGGTATCATTGCCAGCAGGATTGTATTCAGGGCTGTGATATATCGTCATTGGAGTACCGAGCAAGGTGAGTTTTTCCGCAGCAATCTTTTCATAGAGCCTGCCAAAATATTTCCCATATCCTGCCGCATAGTCGTCGTGACTCAACATCTGACGCATATAAAGGATATTCATGGGCTGGGTTTCCACAAGCTGTACTTCGATCTTGTCAAGGTATGACATCATGGGGATGCCCTTCTCTAGATTTAAAATGTCATTCCTCATTTGGTTCAGGGTATATTCTAAAGTATGCAGCCTTTCCTCTATCTCCCTTCTCTTGCGATGAAGGGCAGAACAAAGCTTCTCCTCGGATTGATCCTCTTCCCATTCCAGAATGGCTCTGATTTCTTCCAGAGAAAAATGATAAGATTTCAGGCGGTTGATAAAAAGCATCTTTTGTAGCTGCCCGATGGAATAATACCGATAACCGGTTTCAGGATTAATCTCATCGGGACGAATTAATCCGATTTCCTCATAATACCGAAGCGTCTTGGTGGATACTTCGCAGATCTTCGAGAATTCACCAATCGATAGCAAGAGGTCACCTCCATTCTTCCTATTTTGATACGGACTTTGTTCCTTTTCACTGTACAGCTTATCCTAAGGGCAAAGTCAACCGCAAAAAAATAAAACGACCGCTTCCCGATAAAATACCGGTAAACGGCCGTGACATCAATGAGTTCATTCTTCAAAAGACAAGGGCACGCGCCGCCCTTCAGGTTCAGCTCATCGCTTCCAGACTTTCCGGAAGGATCTGCCCGCCATCGACGACGATCGTTTGGCCTGTAATAAAGCCGGCCTCCTTCGAAGCCAAAAAGACAGCGGCGTAAGCGATATCTTCGACACTTCCGAGCCGCTTGAGCGGAATGGACGCCGTCATCGCCTGCAAATATTGGTCTCCGAGGCCTTCCAGCCCTTCCGTCATAATGTTACCGGGCATAACGGCGTTAATCGTAATGTTGTAACGCGCCAGTTCAAGCGCCGCACTGCGCATGAATCCAAGCTGAGCAGCTTTGCTTGCGCCGTAGTGCGACCATCCGGCATAGCCGGTGACCGGCCCCGTAATGGAAGAGGTAACGATGATCCGGCCGTATTCCGCTTTCTTTAGAAATGGCAGGCAGGCTTGGAGAGAATACAGCGTCCCACGCGCATTCGTGTTCATCACCTCGTCCCACTGCTCGCCGGTCATCTCCTCAATCGGCGCATTCGGAAAAATCCCCGCATTGGCGCACAACACGTCGATCCCTCCGAAAACACCGGCCGTCTCGTCGGCCACGCGCTTCATGGATTCCAAATCGGCGACATTGCCTTCAAAAGCATGAGCAGCGCCTCCGTTCTCCCGGATTTCCACCGCCGTTTCCTCCGCTTTCATCAGGCTGCGTGCGACGACGGCAACCTTCGCTCCCTTTGCGGCGAAGGTTTTGGCAATTCCTTTGCCGATTCCTTTGCTGGCTCCGGTCACGATGACCGTCTTATCCTTCAGTGGCGTCAGCATGCAATAACACTCCCGTTCTCTTGAAGTATAGGCTGCTATTTTTTCCATTACTTGGTTCCAACATGATCGTACTACAAATCCAAATGCGTAGGCAATAGAGGAAATCACTCTGACCGGACGAGCAAGTAAACAATTCCGGGAATCAAGCGCTCGTCCAAAGTTCAACTTATGTTTGCCGATGAACGGTTGCGCTAAATATTTCCAGACGTGATGCGAGCATCGCCGGCTGCCTTAAGCTTCAAGCAAATTTGTGATGGGCCATTTTTATTTAGAGAAAACAAAAGCATCGACCCAAATCCGGAGACTGAGCCAATGCTTTTGTTACGAACTGTATACAGAGCTTATTCTTCCGGCAGCTCCACATTGTGATAAACCTGCTGAACATCCTCCAGATCCTCAAGAGCATCGACCAATTTCTCGAACTGCACCAGAGCGTCTCCGGAAAGAGTCACATAATTTTGCGCCAGCATCGTCTGTTCGGCCACGATAAATTCCGTAATGCCCTTTTGCTTGAACGCGGATTGGACGGCATGAAACTGATCCGGCTCGGCATAGACGATAACCGAATCCTCTTCCTCAGCAATATCCCGAACGTCTACATCTGCCTCCATCAATAGCTCCAAAACTTCGTCGGATGTCTTCTCCTCGACTCCAAAGACGGCCGTCGGACTGAACATATAAGTTACAGAACCGCTGACTCCCATGCTTCCTCCGCTTTTATTGAAAGCCGAACGCACGTCCGCGGCAGTGCGGTTTACGTTATTGGTGAGCGTATCGACGATGACCATGGCACCGCTCGGACCGAATCCCTCATACCGAAGCTCCGTATAGCTCTCTTCCGAGTTTCCTTTCGCCTTCTCAATCGCGCGGTCGATGATGGCTTTCGGTACGTTATATGTTTTGGCTCGTTCGAGCACGAATTTTAAAGCTTGATTGGATTCCGGATCAGGTTCGCCCTTCTTCGCCGCGACATAAATCTCAACTCCGAACTTCGCATAGACCCGGCTCGTGCTGGCGTCCTTCGATGCTTTTTTCTCTTTAATATTATTCCACTTACGTCCCATACTGGTACCCGCTTTCTCTTACTTATTTTTTTATCCTTCCCCTATTATATTTAATAAAGCGGTAGTTGGACAAGTCTAGCGTACCTTCGTTTAAAAAAAAGCGGCCAAGGATTGTTTAAAAATGAAAAAAGCCGCAAGATGCGACTTTTTTCATAACAGTTAGATTCCCGCCCAGACATCTTTGGCATAGCTGCCGTTCGACTGAAGACGCTCCAACCATTTTTCCGCTTCTTGCTGCTCAACTCCATGGACGGCCTGATAAGCTTTCTTCAGCTCGTTTTCGACATCTGGCGCCATTTTGCTGCCGTCTCCACACACATAAAGCCGCCCGCCAGCGTCAAGAATACGGATTAACTCTGCTGCGTTGTTCGCCATCAAATGCTGTACGTACGTTTTCGATACGCCTTCTTTGCGAGAAAAAGCCGTATGAAGCGTAACCACGCCGTCTTTTTCGTATTGTTCCAGCTCTTCGCGGTAAATATAATCCGCTTCGTTCCTGCAGCCGAAATAAAGATGGGCCTCGCCCAGCGATTGTCCTTCCCGCTTCATCTGCGCCCGAGCTTGCAGGAATCCGCGGAATGGCGCTACCCCCGTCCCCGGCCCTACCATAATCACGGGAGTCTGCGGATCTTCCGGGAGCTGGAAGCCGGATTCCGGCGTGCGTACGAACATGACGATGTCGGCTCCCGACTGACGCTCCGCCAAATAGTTCGAGGCTACCCCGACATATTCCCCTTGTCCGCTCCAAGCCTGACTGCGGACGACGCCTACCGTAATGCTGGCCCGGCCCGCGTTCATTCGAGGGGAACTGGATATCGAATAATATCTGGGTTTGAGCGGAGGCAGCAGTTCCAAAAACTTCGCGAACGGAATTTCGCAGGCTTCGTATTTTTCAACAAGATCCAGCATCGTGATCCGTTTCTTCAATATCTGTTCTTCGTAGGTCCCCTCTTCTAACAAAGCTTCCAATTCGCGCTTATGTGGAGGACAAACCGTAAAACCGGCGACCTCACGGATTTGGGCTCGCGTTGCCGCCTCCTGCAGCTCCACATTATGGCTAAGCAGATCCGAGAGCGATACGGGCCGGTCTAAAGGCAGATGGGATGCGCTGACCCCGCTCGCCGTTAAAATCACTTGATCTTTCTCACTCAAACCGAACCGCCGCAAAATACGGCCGACGTTCTCTTTTCTGTTACTTGGAAAGACGCCAAGGTGATCGCCCTCTTGATACGTAACCTCCTCCGGCAATTCGATCTCGATATGCCGCGTGCTGCGTCCGCTGTCAGGCTGCTGAAGCTCGCGGTTTTCCGCCACTGTCGCGTGAACCGCATCGTACGATTGAGCGAGAGGCGTCTCGGCAAAGCCGCTGACAAACTGAATGTTCAGGGTACTCCGTTCTTTTTCCGCATTTTCGTTCAGTTTCAGATCGAACGTCTTCATCGCATCGGTCCACATTTGACTTTTCCATGCTTCAAACTGCTTTTCGAAGTCGCCGCTCGCATCAGCTTCTCCGCGAAGGGAGAACCTTGTCGCTCCTTTGGCGGCGAGCTGTTCGTCAATGAACCTCGGCACCTCTTGATACGTCGAGGCCCAGTTGTGGTCCCCGCAGCCAAATACGGAATAATGCACGCCGCTAAGCTCGCCCGCTTCCACCTGCTCCAGCCATTGAACAAACTGTCGCGCATTGCCTGGCGGTTTGCCGTTATAGGAAGAGGTGATGATGATTAAAGCACCTTCCTTCGGCAAATGGCCCAGCCGGTCGTTCAGTGCCGCTGCTTCACTCCGAATGCCGTGCAGACGGGCGAGGTCCGCAAGTTCTTTGGCTATACGTTCTGCGGTTCCCATATTAGAGCCATAAAGCACGAGCAGCGGCCTGTTGTTCACTCCGATGACGGAAGCTAGCTGCGCTTGTTTTGCAGGGCTCGGAGCCTGGGCATCTTCTCCCGGTTTGTCGGGATACACAGCGGTTAGTTTCTTATCCCGCAATTGAACGCGGATCTTGAAGTCGTCCGGCTTCAGCGTCAGCGTCTGTTTGACTTTCAACTGGTAGTTCAAAGGATCGAGCAATTGAAATTGCTGGAGGACCATCCCGAGCACCAAAGTCGCTTCGTGAAGCGTAAACTGCATGCCGATACAGGCTCGCTGCCCGTTCCCGAACGGTTTATAGGCATGGTTCGGTATTTCGCCAGGGTCTTCGAACCGTTCCGGCCGGAATTGCTCCGCATCGTCCCCCCATACCCCTTTATCCCGATGAAGCTTGGGCAGTACAATGGAAACGGCTTCGCCTTTCTTAATCGGATACTTTCCTCCGATGACGGTGTCTTCCTTGGCGAACAGGCTAAATTGGGGAGCGGTCGGCCATAGACGCAAAGACTCGTTTAAAATCATTCGGATATAGTTCAGTTTCAGAACTTGTTCGTACGTTGGCGTTGCGCCTGTCAGCACTTCATCCACTTCGGCGTAAGCCTTTTTTAATACTTCCGGATGCTTTAATAAAAAGTAAATCGTAAATGACAACAGTCCGCTTGTGGTTTCATGGCCTGCGATCAGGAACGTGATAATTTGGTATCGAATATTTTGATCGTCCAGTTGTTGACCGGTCTCGGGATCTTTGGCCGTCAGCATTCGGGCAAGCAAATCGGTTTCTCCCTGATCCCCTTTTGCTTTGCGCTCGGCGATGATTTTATCGACCAAGGAGAACATCAATTGAATATCTTGCTCGTACTGGCGTTTGGTTTTGACCATCAGCATGTTTTGAATCGGCAGCCTGTTGCCGTAATGCATCGCTTCATCCAGAGAACGAACCATACTGACAATAAATGGATTTGGCGTTTCCCTGTAGTAGCTGTTGAAACGATAGTTAAAGCCGCACAAGCCAATAGTGTCCAAGGTGAGCCGTGTCATATCGTCCGGAACGTCGATGCTCTCATCCGGATTGAGGCGCGCCCATTTCTGGACAAGCTGCACAGCGATATCCACCATCATATCATGGTAGCCCTTCATAGCTTGAAGGCTAAAGGAAGGCATCAGAATCGCATGCGCCTTTTTCCAATTCGGCTCTTCCGTCAGACTTGTGAATAGTCCGTCTCCGGCAAAATCGCGTACTTTCAGCAGATGCCCTATCGCTTTGTCAAAACGCGATTCATCGCATACATCGGCCACCAAGTCGGGTCCGGAGATAATATAAACGGATCTTCCCAATGCCTCGAAACGGAAAATTGGACCGTATTCGTCAGCAAGCTTACAGAAAGATAACGTAGGCGAATCCTTATCGATTAACGGAATATTCCCTAGAACGCCATAGGTTTTGGGCTGGGGGATCGGCATCAAATTTTCCATAAAGAAACCTCCCTCTTTTATAGAGTTAATATTCCCCAACATCGGTAACAAAAATTACCCCAACCTTCGAAAACTTATTCGAAAGTATGGGTTTATTTTAACCGCGGCAATCCATAATATCCAATATATAATTGAACATCAATTCATTACATTGAAACAATGAATGGAGTAAAGCAATGGAACTGCAGCAGCTTCGTTATTTTCAAACCGTAGCCCGATTGGAGCACATGACACAGGCAGCCGAGGAATTAAACATTACCCAACCGGCGCTGAGCAGAACGATCTCCCGATTAGAAGAAGATATCGGCGTTCCCCTTTTTGAAAGAAAGGGACGTCATATTCGGCTGAATCGATATGGCGAAATTTTTCTTGCCCACCTGGAGCGGTCGTTTCTGGAGCTGGATCAAGCCAAGAAGAAAATCAATGACATGGCCCAGATCGAACATCTTTCCGTTTCCATCGCTACCACAAACGTCAGTTTATTTCCGAGTCTGGTATCGGCCTTTCTGCGTCAATACCCGGATATCCGGATACGTCAGTATTTGCGAAGCGACATCAATATGTATCAATTGCTGGAAAAAGGCGAGATCGACATGTGCATTTCTTCCGAGCCGATAGAAGGCCCCGATGTCCAATGGGACCCATTATTTTCGGAAGAATTGTTATTGCTGGTGCCGAGAGAGGAGCGCTTTGTGCATCGTCAAGAAATACAGCTGACGGAGGTCGCCGACGAACGATTTATTAGCAGCAACACGAGCTACGATTCGTCGAATTGGCTGGAAAAGCTTTGTCAGCAAGCCGGCTTTGCTCCCAAAATTTCGTTCGAGGGAAATGATTCGGTTGTCATCGGAGAAATGGTGAGTCTCGGTCTAGGCATCTCGTTTATCCCGAAGCCTCTTTGGGAAAAGTTCTCCGAACTATTAAAGGATCGGCTTCATGTTCTGACCCTAACCGAGCCCCACTGCACCATGACGACCGGCATATCGAGAATCATGGGCCGTTATCTGCCCGCAGCCGCGCAAACCTTCTACAGCTTCGCGATTCAGCGCGCTTGGGATGAAAAAAATGGACATCCCGTCTTTTGAAAACGGATGTCCATTTAGGATGCGGGATACTCGCTTATCTGCGTCCCCGAAAGGTGCAGCGCAAGTCGTCAACCCACTGGTCCGGAATTTCCCAGGGGATGAAGTGGCCGCCCCGGTCGTGAACGGAGATATTGACATGGTTGTACCAGGACGCGCGGTCGCTGTCCAGAAAGTGCCGAACCCGATTTTCGGTCGTAATGCCCGGCGGATTCTCATAGCTTACGAACGTAATGCCGGTAGGCGCCTCTACAACCGGCCATCGGTCGTGAGACGGTGTCCACGGGTAACGGTTGGCGTTCGCGTAGAAGCGAATGGAAGTTTCGATGGCGTTGTTCGCCCAGAAGATCGTCGCGTGAGTAAGCAAATCGTCCTTCGAAAAGACACGCTCGACGTTTCCGCCATTGTCGCTCCATTTGGCCCATCGCTCCAGAATCCATGCAAGCATGCCTACCGGGGAATCGCACAGCCCATAAGCGAGCGTACTCGGATCGAGCACGTGTACGGCGAGGTGCGACGCGAAACGACGATCAAACTTCAGGATCTCGTTCCGTATGCTTTCAGGGATATGATCAGGAATCGGCTGCCCTCCGGAGAAATCCCAGGCGCGCTCGCCGTTGAAAAAGCTCAGCTTTAGCGCAGACCCGATGTGGATTGCGTAGAGCTCGCTGCTATATTTATGTCCGAGCTGGCCCGTTACAAGGGCGCCTATATCGCATCCCCCGGCGGCGTACTTCTCATAACCGAGAACCTCCGTCATGAGCGCGTGCCATAGATCCGCGACCTTCCAGAAGTTCATATCCGGATTGTTCGGCAGTGGCGTTGAGAAACCGAAGCCGGGAAGCGATGGCACGATCACGTCGAAAGCCTCCGCGGGATCTCCCCCGAATGCGCCGGGGTCGGCAAGCGGATCGATCACCTTGGACCAATGCCAAAACGTCCACGGCCAGCCATGGGTCAAAATCAGCGGAATCGGGTTCGGTCCTACGCCGGGTTTGCGCATAAAGTGGACAGGAACGCTGTTGACGTTTACTTTGTAGTGCTCGTAGACGTTGATCGCGGCCTCGGATTTGCGCCAGTCGAATTCGTTGATCCAGTAGTCGACCAATTCCTCAAGGTAGCGCCGGCTGACGCCGTAATACCAGTCGTCGTTACCGGCATCGAGGGGCCATCTGGTGGCTTTCAGCCGGGTTCTCAGATCTGCGAGCAGATCGTCCGGCACGTAGATAGGAGTCGGTTCAAGCGCGGATAGAGATTGTGTCATGAGTACTCCTCCTTGGTCGATTAAAATGGGAGCGCGGAGCTGCCGCCGACTGAGCTAAGCGTTTCCAAGCTCGGCAAGGCGCGTCAATGCGGGCAGCGCGGATGCGATAGCAGCTCTTTCCCCTGGAGAGAGCCCTTCAATAAGCCTGGCGATCTGCATAATGCGTTCAGTCCGGCGTGAATCAATGACGCTGGCCCCTTGGGGTGTAATATGGACGAGCACCGCACGACCATCGCTCGGATCGGGACGGCGCTCAACCAGCCCATCGCGTTCGAGCCGAGTCACCAGCTGCGTAATAGCGGATTGCGTTACCTGTTCCGTCGCAATCAACTCGCTCAGCCTCATAGGGCTTCTAAGAGATAGCGTGTGTAATACGGATAGCGTGGTGAAGCTCAGCTTTTCAATGGACGGCATCCGGATGAATATCCTTGTCAATTCTTCGAACGCCATAGCGAAGTCGCTCACGTTCAATTCAGTAAAGTTCGTTTTAGGTTCCATGGATAAAAATATATCAGAAATTTATATAAATGTCTAATGTAAATCCATTTTTTTCGTTCTTGGGGTGGTACCAGCGTAGCTGTCACCGAGCATCATCGATGCCCTGCTTTTTGGGCCGAGTCAGCAGGAAATGATGCAACTTATGTGGCGACAAGTTTTGAACAAGGCCAGCTTCATCCGAATATTTGGACAATATCTTTCTTATTCCCCGGTCCGTGTACCTCTTCTTCCAAGATGATTTAAACAAATATTTTCCCACGCCGGACATGCCGAGGAATACCACGATTTTTCCTGGTTGCAGATATTCACTCAACCCGTCTAAACCACTCCCGGTGTGACTGGAAACTGCGTATACCGGCACATTAGGAGCGGTTTTCTGAACCTCAGCTAACGGTGCGCTGAAATCCGGGGCTAAGTCAATTAGGGACGACACGATAAATACGTAATCAACATTCGTTGCTACGACTTGCTCCAATATGGTTTTGACATACCCTACTGCGTGTCCCGAATAGTCAGAGCGAGAAAATTCCGAGCGGCGAGCCAGCAGTTTGGCAATACGCGAAGCGCCGTTATCGTTGTTTTGTTATTCTTGGGCATAAAAACACCGCGAACATGCAGCCTCCTAAGAAGCTGCTGTTTCGCGGCGAAAAGCCAAAAGTCGGCTATGGTCAAAAATCATACCACATATAAGCACCCTATTGTTGAATTATGTTCAATTTCAAACGAATAAAGCCATTAATATTAAATCTTGATAGCCGTCATCCAATTTTACACCCTTTGCTTTTCTACCCTCTTCAAAAAAGCCTAGATTCTTATATAAGTGGATTGCACCTAAATTATCTTCCATTACCTCAAGACAAACTTTTTCAATTTTACTATTATTTTTAGCCCAATTGATTAACGTTTCTAGAAGAGCTCTTCCAATACCATAATTTCGATATTCAGGTAGTATGGTCATCGCAAAAGCTCCTTGATGACTAATTTTTTCTTTGTTTCCGTTCTTAAAATCTATTGCACCGACTAACTTACCATCAACTTCAGCAATAAACTGTACATAATTTGGATTTTCATGATAATCTTTTAATGTTTTTTGAATAGCATCAACACTCATCTTTTTTACATCCTCAACCGTACTTAGCATGTATGGAGCGTTTATTAAAGCTTTTGAAGCAGAACTTAGCATTCTTTCTGCATCCTGTTCTTTAGCTTCTCTAATTATTACTGTTTTTCCATCCTTAGATTTATAAGTAAAAACATTAGTTGATAGTATATTACACACACCCTTTCGGAATTTAATTAATCGGATTTTTTAACTATTCCACAGTTCTTAAGTAAGGGAAAGTCGTATCACCTTTTTCTGCAATCGCTCTCCTTAACTTAATAACAATTATATCCATCAAGAGTGCCTGGGGCGGGCACGCTGTTTACGCTCACGATTCCCGAGATCCAAGCGGGGATGAAGCTAAAGCGGAAAGGAAATCATAAGATTCGTTGGGCGATTTTTTCTGAGAGGGGCATTTGCATATTGAAGTACGAACTTGGCCGTTGCCTGCTAGAAGAAAGGCTTCAGGAAGCAGGAATACCGCTGGAACGGCTGGCGCTTGAACTGCGGGTGAGACGGGAGCGGCTGGATGACTTTATCGACAATAAAAGAGTGATGTCTCTTAAGTTCGCGATTTCGATCGCCGATACGCTTCAGTGCGAGGTGCGCAGCCTGTACGAATTAACGCCTTCCGATGAACACCGTTAGTCAGCGGATGGGTAACAGAAAGTGAACTTTCCACAAAATAAGGCCTGAAGTTAGTGACTAATATATATCCACTTACTTTGCCCCTGGTGACAGCGACGCTGGTACTCCCCCTTTTTACAGGTGAATCTAGCTATTCATGATAATCATCCATACGGCTGTCGAATTCGTCATGGCCAGCCGCCCCCTCCCCTATGCTTTTTCCAAAACAACAAAACCTCCCGTCTCGCTTTCCTCAAGCGGGAATGGAGGTTATTGGCCGTTTCGGCAACGATATACGAAAAATTAGGATTGCTGGAATGAAAAAACAGCAAACCTGTAGATGTGAGATTGAGTTGGTTTAAGACAGCGGTGCCCAAACTGCTCTTGTCCAAGCCATACGCATCCCAATTCGTTCCATATTATTTTGACTCGAGCTTCCGAAACGCGCTTGTGCTACAACAAGTTCACAACCGGCTTTGTACGCTTCATGCATCCGCCAATTCAAAAGAGCAGTTTGCAAGCCCCTCCTTCTACATTCGGGAATCGTTGCTGCTAACGTGAAGGAGGCGATGCCCCCGCTAACGTGCATGACAGCCACAGCCGTTGGCACATCATTCCAATAAGCCAAAAATAATTTCCAACCGGGACGGTTCAGCAAACCTATGTTGTTGTTCACAAAATGGTGCTTATGTGCGAGATCCATACCGGTCCCGACACAATGGATGCCCGCATAAATGTCAAAATCGGCTTGATTGTCGATTAGGCGTATTTTTATATTTCGAGGGAGATCTGGCAAATCCCCCCTGGGCCGACCATATAGCACAGAGTGAAAGCTCTCCTGGAACAATCCGTTCTCGGCCAAATGCCTACATAACATTGGACTCGCAGTTCCAGGATTTAAATCCAATTGAAATGCTCGATCTCTTTCGCGGTAGAAATGAATAATTTCCTCCAGCCTGCCCAAGTCTTCTTGCGAGAACCCCTTAACCGAATTGAATAACCCCCAGGGCATCGTTCGGATATAAAAGGCCGTGGTGCTTCCGAATTTTTTAATTTCGACGCCTTCCGGATTGCCGCTTCGCTCACTGATGGAACGAATCCTTGAAGTTATAAAATCGATTTCGGATTGTTGAATCCGTTCAGCCAGTTGTTCGTTGATTACCGGTAACCGCAATTTAGGGTCACTTCCTATTCCGGTTTAATCCAATACACACAGCGGTTATCGCCTTTTAAGATATGCTCGCCTTTTGTCATCTCTTGATTCTAGGTATCCATCGAAATATGATCCCACGCTTCATCGCGGTGACCTATGATCCAGAACAATCCCCGGCGTCTTTCTAAGACGATGCTTTCGTTCATGCCGGCCGGAGCTTCCTCCCCTTGGATTCGACTGTTGACGCACGCCCAGTGAAGCCGATAAATTTTGTCAGCCTCATCCAACATCTCTTCCTCGCTGCGCATTGCGGTTTTGAGAACGAATTGTTCGAACGTTTCGCAGCTGGAAACGACTTGAATCGCATAGTCACAGTCGCATACTTGATCGGGAAAATCAAGCGTCTCCACAAGGCCCAGCGCCCAAATCAGCGTCCAGTACGCTTCGTATTGCCAGGAAATATTGATCGCCTCTTCCCTAGCTGGCTCATCATCCTGCAATAGCTTTCTTTCGTTCTCCGTGAGGTACTTTTCCACGCCAAATTTTCGCAGCATGCCGGTGAAAAAGTCTCTCGATCCCTCAATATCTTCGCCTTGCGCCACGTCGCAAGCGTATTGGATGACGATTAATACGGTGACCGCTCTTCTTGCGATGTCTTCTTTTGACTTAAACCGGCATTGCCCCAAGGGCGGAAGCTGCGGCAGTCCGTGAATAAACGGAATCTTTCTTTCACTTAAATAGGCGATGGACTTGCTTTTTCGTTGTTCGCCTTCCTCGGAAGTGATTTCAGGACCGAGTACCTTTCTGGTGCAGGCGTGAGGCCTGAAATTAGACGGGCCCGAAGTGCCGTCGGGATACACAATAACCTCTCCCGCTTGATCAAGCAAAACTCCGTTCGGCAAAAAGCCTATTCCTCCGACTCGCGACAGCAGCCCCGTAAATAATTGCAGCTGCCCGTCGGTAATGTCCTTCTCCGCTTCGATCGCAAGCATCGTATTTAAGACGGATATTTGCGTCATGACTAACCCTTTGAGGTTTTCGTCTTCAAAAGGAATGCGATCATAAAACCCCATCATCCCGGGAATATTGTTAGCGAAATAATCGGGATTCGTATCCTCGGACGCGACTCTTATCGTTATTTTATGTTTGCTGAACAGCGTTTTGGACTTCAGAAAATAATCATTGTCGTCTCTCTTAATTTCGTAGCCTTTTGCAAATATGTCCGATATCATAGTTTCGATATCATCAATATCGTTCCTCGATGCGAATATCGTGAAGTGTTTCAAGGTGTGCTCCTCCCCAAATCCATCTTTTGCCTATGTTTGAATTTACTCTATAAGCGCGTCGAGTTCAATAGATACTAACGATTATTTTAGTTTAAACTGTAATTTAGAAAATAATGTACTAGACTTATGGACGCCATTATGACTAACTGGAGTAATATTTAGGAACAACCTTATCTGAGCTTGCAAAGTAGAGGTATATTTTACTCTAGCGGATAATCATAGCGAATGAACCCCTTGTGATTGGCGACCTTGTCATAGAGCAAACGAGCTGTGGTATTGTCTTGACGAGTTTGCCAGTAGAATCGAGAAGCGTTATGTTCGCGCGCCGATTTCGCGACCCGCTCTATGAGCGCGCGAGCTACCCCATGCCCCCGGGCAGCTTCGTCGACGAATAGATCTTGCAGGTAGCAGGCATCTTCCATCCAGATAGTGCGATGGAATAGGTAGTGAGCTATACCGACCAAATTTCCTTGTAGGTGCGCACCAAAACCATATATACCATCGGCGTTCAGCAATCGGTGCCACACCTCATCATATGTTGAGTCGGGGAGTTCAGTCTTGTAAAAGGTTTTATAACCTCGAACCAAGATGTTCCAGCGGTTATGGTCTTCTACTCTCAGTGGCACAATGTCAATCGAGATTTGTTTATTCGATATTCCTGCGATTTTGGATCATCCTTTCAATTGTAATAAGAGCAACAAAGGTTAGTATCTCAACTTTCGCAGCTTGAAATCGGCAAATATGCCTTAATGTAGTTGGGCAAACCCGCAATCCATTGCTGGAGTTGACGCTGAATAAGCGTTGAAATCTTCTTTCCGGCTTTTGTGGCCATAAGTACTGCTCGTGAGGTTTTCCTCAAGCAGCTCACCCCGTAAGCTTCATCGCTAGGGTTATGTGACCTATCAAACGTCGGACATTTTCATCGATACCCGTCTGCGCTTTTCAAGGGGTGGACTTTCCAGTCCCAATATAGTCCCAATACGCTCCGATGCTACTTTTTCGTCTCCGTTTCTTTCTCGTCAGCAGGTTCGTATTTTCATCTCCGTGTAATCGCATACCTCTCCAAACGCGGTGCTGGAATTCCCTACCACGCCTAGCGGTTCCAGTTGTTCGTGTAGTCGCTGTAGAGCCTGTTCGGCCCAGCCGCGTTTGCTGGAAGCTCAGTTCGGATGTTCTCCAGAAACGGGATGCCCTCTTCGCGTTCCACATCTGCGAAGCTTGTTCCGTCAATGCCCGGCGCGAGCTCCGTTCGAATTAGACGTAGAATGCTGCAGCTCTTGCCTTCCTTTCGTGGCGCATCCCGTAAGACTAAAAGAGGTTCGCCTCACAAGGCAGGCACCGACTAATTGAAACGAGAGAGTTGAGATACATAGTTAATATTCAGTTCATAAAGCTATTGCATTCTATACATTGTAATCAACAATATTCAGAAATCATAAAAATTCTTCCTTACCCTAGCGTGATCATTGAACAGTGACGTGTCAGGATTGGGTTATATTGTTGATTAAATAAAAATTAGAAAGAGGATGAATAGCATGACTAAAAAAACGATATCAGGAAAAGTGACGACACCCGTCACGATCGTCGGCGCGGGCCTCGGCGGCCTCACTCTCGCACGGGTTCTCCACGTTCACGGCATCCCCGCAACAATCTACGAAGCGGAGCCCTCGGCGGAGGCCCGCGCGCAGGGCGGGCAACTCGACATTCACGAGGACAATGGACAACTCGCGCTCCAGGCAGCAGGGCTGTTCGACGAGTTCCTCGGCCTGATACACAAAGGTGGCGAAGCGACGCGGGTGCTTGACCAGCACGGGAAGGTGCTCTTCGACAAGCCCGACGATGGCAACGCCGGACGGCCCGAGGTGCTTCGGGGCGATCTGCGGCGCCTCCTCATTGACTCCCTGCCTGCGGAGACAATCCAGTGGGGGAAGAAGCTCATCAATGTAGAGCCTCATGGCGACGGACGGCATGAGCTGACGTTCGCGGATGGATCCACCGTGAGCACCGAACTCCTCGTAGGTGCGGACGGAGCCTGGTCGAAGATCCGTCCGCTGCTCTCTGACGCGCAGCCCGAGTATGTCGGCACGACACTCATCGAGACCTACCTTTATGACGCCGACGTGCGGCACTCCGCGGCGGCCAAGGCGGTCGGCAGCGGCGCGATGTTCGCGCTCGCCCCGGGAATGGGGATCAGCGCACACCGCGAGGCGGAGGACATCCTCCATACGTACGTCCAGTTAAACCGTCCCGTCGAGTGGATCGCCGGTATCGACTTTACTGACGCCACCGCCGCGACGCGAGCCGTCGCGGCCGAGTTTGACGGGTGGGCGCCGGAACTCACCGCGCTGATCACCGACAGCGAAACCGCACCGATCCCTCGCATGATCAACGCACTCCCGATCGGCCACCGTTGGAACCGCGTGCCCGGGGTGACACTCCTCGGTGATGCCGCGCACTTGATGCCGCCGGCCGGCGAGGGGGCGAACTTGGCGATGTTCGACGGCGCCGAGCTCGCGAAGGCGATCGCCGCACACCAAGGCGATATCGAAGCTGCACTCACCGCCTACGAAGAGGCGCTGTTCCCGCGCAGCGAGTCGGCCGCCGCGGGTTCGCACATGATCCTAGGGCTCTGCCTCGACGATCGCGCGCCGTTCGGATTCATCGATTTCCTCGCCGGTGCCCTCGAGGAGGAGCACACCTGACCCGCGCAGCCCTGATCCACATTGCCGGCCCCGATGTGTCCGTGGTACCTTCCGGATTTTTGCAACTTCTGGAAACGAGAGGAACCCCGTTCCTTGGATAAGGACAGGGTTCCTTGACAAACGGTCACACGGCTACAAGCGTCGGCAGGAAGCGCTTCTGTCGGCTCCCCAAGTCGTTGGCAGCATCGACAAAGTACAGATGCACGCACGTTCGGCGGTCTGTTTTATGTCCTGTGTGACGAAGTCGGCACACTGGATTGGACTGTCGCCTTGCAACAATTGCTCGAGCTTGTCAGCGAAATCGCGACGAAGGCAGGAAAGAAGCTATCGGCTCTGATTCAGCGTCAACTCCAACACTAGGTTACCCGTCTGCCCAGTTACATCAAGGCTTGTTTGCCAATTCCATGCTGCGAAAGTTGAGTCAGTATAAATAAATTATATTGGCTTATTGGTATATGATATAGAACCAATACAAAAATCTTTTATTAGACCAATTTATAATGAGAAACGTAACACAATGATCATAGACCATTACGTTAACGGATTACGATAGATTGAATGTTAACCACAACAGCGGTAGAAAAGGACTTTGATTTCGCGTCCTTGTCTGCCGCTGTTGCATTTGACGGATCAGTCTAAAACATCAGCAACTCCAGTCTACAACTTTATTTTCTTCGAACATAAACACTTGACCTTAGGTCTGACCTAAGGTGTATCGTTAAGATATTCCAAGCCTCATCCTAGGAGTGAGCTTTATGAAAAGTGAAATTACGATTAGTGAATTAGCTAAGCTTATGAACGTGTCTGTTCATCAAATTCGTTATTTTGAAGAGAAAGGTGTTCTTCAACCTGCTTACACGGATCATAATCAGTACAGAATGTACAGCATGGATCAAGTTTATCAGCTGGCGCATATTCTATTGCTTCGCAAGCTGAGAGTGCCTGTTCAGTCCATAAAAGATTGCATGACTTCCTATTCTGCGGATCAATATCGCCAGCTTCTTCAGCATTCCCTGCGGGAAATCGATGCGGAGCTGCAGCGGCTCCAAGAGCTTCAGCAGTTCATCAAAAAAGTTTTGCATGAACAACAAAGCTTCAGCTCGCAGCCCAATCCATACCAAATCAAGCGGCGAGATGACACTTATCTGGCACGTTGGATTGAACTGGATTCGCACACGAAGCTGAATGCCGCACGTTTGGCGGAACAGACGAAGCGCGTTCCGAACTTGTTCGAATCGGACATTCATTATGTATACGACGGTTCGAGCACCGTTACCTTATACCTGGAAACGCAGGCGCCCGGCGATTTGTCTTTACCCGGCGGCGATTACCTTTCCATACAGAGCCTTGTGAATGAAGACGAAGATCTTGAACCGTTGATTGAACAGTTTTACGACTATGCCGCCCGGCAATCTCATATCATCACGGGTCCTCTGATTCTCGTTGAAAAATCTTATTTATCCCTATTTAGCGAAAACAAGCTGCACTACGAGCTGCAGGCCTTAATCGAACCGACTGCAAAATCCGAAAGGAGGCATGGAACATGACGGCCGCACCTATAACGATTGAACCTATACAGGCCAAATATAATTCACAGGTCAGCCGACTGCTTGTCCAAGGGTTTGGCCGAAAATTTCAAAACCTGACGAGTATGAGTGACGGCGAGCTTGCTCTTTTTTTCGAAAAGCTTCTTGACCATTTTCCTGCCGACCCGGCAAGTCAACGAATGGTCGCCCTGCAGGATGGAGAAGTGATCGGAACCATATCCATCAAATGGAAACCCGAATCGGATTGGAAGCAAAAGCAAAACCTTCCTTCGTGGGAGAGCTTCAATCGGTTCGGAACATGGAAGCTGCTTAAAATGCGGTTCGGTTTATATTTGTTCGACCATAAACCAGAAGCAGGAGAATGTTATATTTCCGACGTTGCTGTCCATCCAGAGCATCGAGGCAAAGGAGTTGGAAAGCTGCTATTGCAATGGGCCCAGTATTTTGTTCAAACAAAGCCAAGCCTCGATAGGCTAAGTTTGTACGTCTCAGGTAAAAACCCGCGGGCGAAGCAGCTATACGAGCAGTTATTATTCCGTACTCATTCACAAACGAAAAGTTTAATGTGGCACCTCTTATTCAAAGAAATGAAGTGGGATTATATGGTAATGGGATTTGCAAAGGAAGCGCTAAAGGGAGATGATGCGGTATGAGTCAATCTATGAGTCAAACGAATGAACGGATAACCGCCCTTGATTTTGCCAGAGCATTGGCGATCTTCGGAATGATTATCGTGAATTATAAGCTTGCCATGCAGGCGGAGAATGGCGGACCGGCATGGCTGCAATCGATAGCGGGTTTGTTTGAGGGACGAGCATCCGCATTGTTTGTCGTGCTGGCCGGCATCGGGGTGTCATTAATGACCTCGAAAGCGCGAAACTCAATGAACGAGGAGCTCATTCGTCAAAGCCGGAACGGCTTGTACCGGAGAGCCGCTTTCCTGTTTGGAGCTGGCCTGATTTTATTGTTAATGGGCTGGAGCGCCGACATTTTGCATTATTATGCCGTGTTCATGCTGGTCGCTGCGGTTTTGATCGCTGTATCCGATAATAAAATACTCGGTCTGTTCTTGATGATTCTGTTAACATCACAGTTATTGTTAGTCGTATTCGATTACACCCAAGGGTGGGACTCGAGTTTTAAGCAATATGCGGGCTTTTGGACGATAGAAGGATTCACTCGCAATCTGTTATTTAACGGATTCCATCCTGTCTTTCCTTGGTTAAGCTTCTTCCTCATCGGCTTGTGGATCGGCAGAAAGCGTTGGCTGAATAAAGAAAACCGATCGAAGGTACTGCTTTATTCGCTGTCGGGAACGGTTGTTTTTGAAACGATTTCTTTCGTTTTGGTCCAATGGAACACTCCTGCATTCGGTAAGGCGGCCTTTTATCTTTTTGGGACGAAACCGATGCCGCCTAACATGCTATATGTATTATCCGGCATTTGTTCAGCTTTGGCCGTTATTGCGATCAGTGTTTATATGGTCGAAAAATTCGAGAATTCCCTTCTGATGCAGGCAGTGATCCATACCGGCCAATTATCGTTATCCCATTATATCGGACACATTGTTATCGGGTTAGGACTGCTTGAGACTGTAGGTTATTTAGAAAATGGCAACCTTTCTATCGCCATGGCATATGGAATCGTTTATTTCATGCTCGCCATCGTTTTTTCGGCGGTGTGGAGAAAATGGTTGAAACGAGGTCCGATTGAGCTGATCATGAGAAAATTTTGCTGAGGCGGTCGCAAGGCCAAAAGCGAACGACAGCTGAGCCTCGTTGCTCGATAACTACTCGTTGGAGATTATTCTTTCTGGATGATTAGTGCTTCAGGTTTTGTTGAATAATGGATTGAAATCCCTTTTAAACTGCCTGCCGTATCCTCCGGAACACCTACCCATGGATTGGAACTGTTTGGATCGAATTTCGATTTTATTTTGTAATAGAGGTGTCTTAATTCAAGGAAGGTTGCATTATCTACAAATAGAGTCGATTCATGCTCTTGATCGGATTCTGGATGGAACCTGACGATCAGAAGATCCAAACTATGATCCATGAAGAAATCATTTCTTTTGGAAACAATAATTTCTTTAAATCGAAAGAAGTGGCCTCGGATCAGAGTTAAATCATTAGCATAAAGCTCGATATCTATTTCATCCTTATTTTGAATCCCCAGATAGACAAGCACATGCTTTGGAATGGCAATCTGTCCCTCTGCTGAAACCCGATAAACATCTTGATTGTTGTTTCCGAATAGAAAAGGTTGTTTTGGTTTGAAATTTATCATAACACGCTTGCCTACACCCGACTCGAACTCCTCATATTCAAGTGTAGTTCCTGGCTCGATACGCATTCTTTCTCTAAAATAAATAGGGATTGTGAATAAAACTGGCGCCATATCAACCATAAAAACACCTTCCGCTCCGATTTATTATTAGCGCATAGTCCAATGCCAAATCAAGGCTTGCTTTTCTACGTTTTTCACAAAATCGTCTTTTCCGTCGCCGTAACGCTCTATGTCATCTGGATATTTTTTGGCCAATTCACTTTTTAATGCACCATAGTCCTTCGAAATTTCGGGATGATGGCAAAGATAGTCTCTAAACGATAGGTGGCGCTCGATTTCTTGAAAATTGTTATATTGAAAAGCGTGAATATGGTGGGTTCGGTTGCTTCCCCCTTTACGGAAGTATCTTCTGCCGCAAATACCGAACTCGCCCATCACTTCGTAGCCGAGCTGTTCAAATGGTGTGGAATAGTTATCCAATTTGTTGATTTCATGAACTACAAGTAGGATATCAATAATGGGTTTCGCTTTCAGACCAGGAACGGAAGTGCTGCCAATGTGAAAGCTATTCACTAATTCATCCTGAAGAATTTCTTTAATTTCGCGTTCTTCCTTCAGATACTCTTCTTTCCAATTAGGATTATGTTCCACAACAGTGATATTCATAGGCTCGCCTCTTTTCGCATTTCGTATATTCACCTTGCAATCCGTTGAGGGCATTACATCAATATACAAAAATTGGGGGACGGTGTCAATTCAAAATCGTTTCAATATGCGGAACCAGGGTCGTAAGCACCCATCTGCTTTTTCGGGGATCATTTTGGATGAAGCCGCCGAATTCTACCTTATCTTCCGACATGGCCGCAATCATGCTGTTGGGCGCGTTTTCATACATTTCTCGGCCTATGCGCTGCGATGAGGCTCCCTTCGGATCAAAATGCCCGCCCTTTTTCCAACGATGGAAGGCGTCCTCTCCCTGCTGCAAATACGCAATAAGATTGTTCGCGACCGTTTTCTTCACCTGGCACTTCTCCCATTTCAGCTTATTCGCCAAGTCCGTCAAATCGGACGGGTCGGGAGCGTTCTTGGACTTATCGATCCATCTATACTGCTCGTAAGCCTTGAGCGTCAGATCCGAATTGATTTGTTTTTCCTTGTAAAGCTCGAAATGATACGTCGGATTTTGCTGCTCAAATTCCTTCAAGGCGCTTTCCAGATGTCCGCCGCTTACTCCGCTGTTGACGAAGCTTTTCGGATCGGGCGCTTGGACGGAAATCAAGTGCTGAATGAGGTCGGCCGTAATGTCCGTATCCGCTACGCCGCTGTGCTTTTGCTGTATCTTGGGGAAGCCCTTTGGATCGGAAGTATACTTATACAGAAGTGCAGACGATTTAAGCTCGTCCCGCAGGCGGAGAAGTTTAGATGCCTGCTGCGGCGGCAGGCCCGTTACCTTCTGATCCACATACGATTTCATCTCGGTAATGTAGCTCTCTACATTTGTCGGATCTACGGTCAGCTTCTGCAGCACCTTGCGCAAATCGTATACCGCGTCGGCGTACTCGTTGCTTTTTTCGAAATGCTGTTTGTTTAGATTCGTCAGCTTTTTCCCTTGGGTGCCAGCCTCTTTCTGGTATTTGCTTACCAGCGCAGGCAGATTTACCGGCTTATCATTACTGATCTGCAGCTCGGAACCGAACAACTGCTTCGCCTCGCCGAGCAAGAGCTTCCAATTGGCGGCGTTGCCGGAAACCGCTTGATCCAGCGCATTCAAAAATTGTTCTTTTTGCTGGGCCTGATCCCTCTTCTTTGTCGTGTCGTTCCAATTTTTATAGGCACCCTCCTTCTGGTTTTTCAGTCCTCTGACACGGTCAGCCATGACCGCCATATGCTCGAATAATGCCGGGGAAAAATCGCTGGGGTTCAACAACTTCAGTTGACGGCAGCCAGCCTCCAATTCAATGCAAAAGCGACTCACAAAGTCTTCCTTATTGAATATTTGCGCAGCATCAAAGGTAATGCTGATTGAAGTATTTGGCGTGATCTGGGTATGATCGGCGGAGGCAATCTCGCAAGTAACCGGAAATTTATCCGCAACTGAGGTATTTATATTTACAATTTCGAACTCCGCTTTGCTGCTCGTTTTCTTCACCGCTTTCAATTCCCATGGTGTAGCTGCAAGCACTTTGTCATTCACAACTGCCTCATTATCATACAGAGCTTCAATGGTTTTGGAGGAGCTGGCTATCGGCACTCTTCCGTTCCTTCCGCCTGACGCAACCGCCGGCGCGTTGTTCAACCGGTGAGCCATGTGCCCGGCTATACTTTCCGCCGCTTCATCCAAAGGAGGCAAATGGGTATCCTCCTTGGGGATATACGTGGAAATAAACGCCTCCCCCGCTTGATCTACGCGGACAATGGTCACGTGCGAATCAAACGTGAAATGGACGGAATAACCGCTATTGAACTGATTCCGTTCGATTTTATCGGCATAGCCTTTCTCGATCGTAAGCCGGGCCCATTTCAAATACGTATCGATGTCCGGATTGGTAAAAGGGTGCTTCTCCGCATGGGACAGCGCGGCGGCCTCGCTTTCGAAGGTTAGCGTGCTTGCCGCTGTTTTTAGCTTTTTTTCCGTTTCCCCCTTGTTCTCCGGGTCCAGTCCAGGCACGGTCTGTTTGGACTGCTGCTTGCCGTGTAAAGCGCCTGCGCGCGCTGTATAGTTCTGTTCTACGACATGGTCAGCCAGCGTCCCATCCGGATTGTTCGCGATGTAGAAGCTGTAATGGTTGGCGAGCAGCCGGGCATCGGTAACGTCCGGACGGGCGGCTGCATAATCGAGCGCTTTTATTTTTAAGGTCATCTTTTCTTTGTCGTTGACCATATCGAACAGGCGCGTCCGATCCTCCAGCGGAGTGGACGAGCTAGACAGCATGGTGTTGACTTTGGTTCCATTGCTCATTAACGCAAGCAGGTCGTCGACCTCCGTTATCAGATGATGTTGAAAGCGCAGCCGTTCGCCGCCGGATTTGACCAACGCGTGCTGATGGCCGACTTTTGCCGGATCGCCTTCCGCCTCCTTGCTGGAGTCGACAAGCTTTTGCAGCAGCTGCAGAGTTGCATCCTTATGTCCTAACTCCTCAAGCTTCAAATAATGCATGGTCAAGGAGTTGTTCATGACAATTAACTCGTCCTGTACGGTAAACTGATGATTTCCCGTCGCAAATTTGACGTCCAGGTACGTTTTCCATTCCGAAGCATTATCCGCGCTTATGTTCAGGACAGGATCGGTAAATTTTCGCTGTACGGCAGCACCAGCTGCCGACTTGAACTGACGGATCAGCCGGTTCACGGCCTGATTCCCCACTTGCTTCTGCATCTGCAGCAGAGTAGCCATCGAGGCGGGAACTGCCGGCTGCGAGCGCGTATGCCGTGCCTCCGAACGGGCTGCCCCTGCTGCGCTTGCCTCCGCTTGGTTACGTGTATGCCGCCACATTGTCTTCTCCTCCGGAACGTAGTTATGATCATAATTCGCTGCATTTGAACGAATCCCTTTATTTTCCCAGTAAAGACAAAAAGCAGCTATCGCAGGAAATCCTGTGACAGCTGCTTTTTTACGATTGCAAGCGAATTAAGAATAAACGACTTGAGCCTCCATGCTGCGCTTCACGATTTCGGTTACAATCTGCAGAATCGCTTCGGAGTTCTCGTCGATAAACCCGGGCTCGAGCACCTCCTGATGATTTCCGATCGCTTCATATTCGGTATACTTGGTTGCGGTTCCGCGACTCCACATTAATTTTTCACCCGTCGAGGCTTTGCCTGCTTCCGTCCCGCCGGCGGCAAGTCCGTGAATATTCGCTTGCACGACGCCTGTGTTAACAAGCTGATTGCTGTATTTCAGATAAGCAAGCATTTTGTTTCTTATTGTTTCTCTCATCTGCGGTACAGCCAGGAACTGCTTGTACGGATCGGCCGCGTTCTCCAGCAATTCGTCTACCTGTTCTTCCAAGATGTCTGCAGCGAGGTCTGCGCTGTGCGTTCTAAGCGCGGAATCGAGCATGATGATATCCGATACGGCGTAGCCTCTCTTCTCCATCACCTTCGCCACTTCAAAGGCCAGACATCCGCCCACAGAATAGCCCAGAAACACATAAGGCTGCTGCTCTTGAATGCTGACAATTTGATCGGCATACCGCTCCAGCATGTCTTCGTAGGTCGGGCTGTTGTCCATAAAATCGATCCCGTACAGCACGCAATGGTTCTCCAGCCGTTTGGCCAGCTCGTAATACACCATACCGTATCCCGCCGCCGGAGGAAAACAAAATACGGTGAGGCTGCCGTTGCGGTTCAGTTGAACGATCCCTTGGCCTTCGTCCTGCTTCAACCGGTAGGTTAACAGCTCGCGGGCCATTTCCTCCAGCACCGGCACTTGAAACACCCGCTGCAGCGGCAGTTCAATCCCCATTTGCGTATACAGCTTTTGCACCAATTGCAGCACTTTAATCGAGTGCCCGCCTAATTCGAAAAAGTTATCGTGCGCCCCGACACGTCCAAGTCCGAGCACGTCTTGCCAGATTTGCGCCAACTCAAGTTCGAGCGGGGTTCGAGGCGCGACATATTTCGCATTGAACCGCAAGCTTTCCTTCGGAGCCGGCAGAGCTTTGCGATCGGTCTTGCCGTTGGCCGTCAGCGGCATCCGCTCAAGCTGGATGAAATACGACGGGATCATGTAGCCCGGCAGCTCTGCCGCGAGCGGTTCCCTTAATTCTCTCGGTGAGAGCTCCGTTTCCGCCGTGAAATAGGCGCAGAGCTGCTTCTGACCGCTTTCGTCCTCCCAGGCGGTCACTACCGCTTCTTTGACGGAGGCCATCTTCATAAGCTGGGCTTCCACTTCTCCCAGCTCGATCCGGTAGCCACGGATCTTCACCTGATGGTCGATCCGGCCCATATATTCGATCGTGCCGTCCGGCAGCCAGCGGGCCAAATCACCTGTCTTGTACATCCGTCCGTCCATCTCGTACGGATTGGGCACGAACTTCTCCGCCGTCAGCTCCGGTCTCCGGTTGTAGCCCCGCGCCACGCCCGCTCCGCTGATGTGCAGCTCGCCCGCAACGCCGATCGGCACAAGCCGCTGCTCTGCGTCGAGTATCCAGATCTTCTGGTTCGGCAGCGGCCGCCCGATCGGTACCGTGTCCGCCAGTTCGGCGATCCGCTGCGGCTCCACCTCATAGATCGTCGAGTCGACCGTGCACTCCGTCGGTCCGTACACGTTCGTGAGCTTCACCTGCTCCCCGAATGTCGACCAGAACGACTTCACGACCTTCGTCGTCAGCGCCTCGCCGCCGATCACATAGTGCTTCGCTCCGACCTCACCACCGCCGTTAACGCTGGCTGCCTGCATCAGAATCGCCAAATACGTCGGCGTCGCATCCGTGATGTCGATGGCGTGCTCCCGGAAAAACTTCAGCAGCTTGTCCCCGTCCATCCGCGTCTCTTCCGGCAAGATGTGCAGCGTCAAGCCCAGCAGCAGCGCCCCGTAAATCGGCTTCACCGACATGTCGAACACGTACGGCGCCAGCTGCGCCATGTTCCGGTACTCCGGATGCGCCGCATAGATCGGTTCGAACAGGCTCAGCGTAAAGTTTACTACGCTTAGTTGCTCAATCATGACCCCTTTCGGCTGGCCTGTCGTCCCCGACGTGTAGATCAGGTAGGCCAGATTATCCGCCGTGGATAGCGGCTCCAGATTCGCACCATGCTCCGCCGGGCCTTCGTACAGCCACGCTTCGTTCAGACACAGTACCCCGCCGTGGAACTCCGCCGCTTTGGCCTGCTGCCAGCTTTGCGTCAGCAGCAGCTTCGCTCCGCTGTCCTCCAGCATGTAGCGGATGCGCTCCTCCGGATACTTCGGATCGATCGGCACGTACGCGCCGCCGGCTTTCAGGATCGCGAGGATACCGACGATCATCTCCAGCGAGCGATCTGTCATGATGCCGACCAGCGTATCGGCCTCAACCCCTTCGGCCCGCAGCGTCCGGGCCAGCCGGTTCGCCCGCTCGTTCAACTCGCCGTACGTCAGTTGCTCACCCTCGAACACCACGGCTATCCGCTCCGGCGTCCGCTCCGCCTGTTCCTCGAACAGCGCGTGGATCGTTTTTTCCCGCGGATAGTCCGCCTTCGTATCGTTGAACTGGACTTGAATCTGCGTCTGCTCTTCCTGGGTCAGCACATTCAGCTCGCTAACGCGAAGCTGCGGATGAGCCGTAATCTGTTCCAATACGTTAATCAGATGCCCCCGGATCCGTTCCACCGTCGCCTGGTCATACACGCTCGCATTGAATTCGAAACGAAGCAGCATCTCCTCGCCGGGCCCGACAATTAGATTAAAATCGTAATTCGTTTGTTCGTGCCAACTGACATCCGAAATATCGAAGCCTGACGACTCGCCACTTCCGGCCTCTTCCATCTTTTGCTCCATAGGATAGTTTTCGAACACCATAAGGTGCCCGATCAGCCCTTGCTTCAGCTCGCCTTGCGTTTGAATCTCGTAGAGAGGATACGTATCGTAGGCTTGGGAAGCCAGAGCTTGATCCTGTACCTTTCTCATCGCGGAGGCAAAGCTCTCTTCCGCTTCACAGCGGATACGCACCGGGATCGTGTTGATGAACAATCCGATCATCGTTTCAATGCCCGGAATTTCCGCCGGTCTCCCCGATACGACGCTTCCAAAAACGACGTCGGTTGTCCGGTTATACTTTTGCAGCAAAACACCCCACGCCGTCTGCATCAAGGTATTCACGGTTACTTGGTGCTGCTTGGCGGTCTGTTGAATCTGGCGCGTTAATTTTTTTCCAATGGCGCAGTCCAGCTTCCTTGGCGCATACTCTCCTGCCTGATGCGGCGTTCTCCCTGCTTGCGGGAGCAGCGCCGGCTGATCGTAACCAGCCAAATATCGGTTCCAATAGCCGGAGGCCTCTTCGGCATCCTGGCCGTCGAGCCATTCCATATAGCGGCTGTATGGTGAAACGGCGGCAAGCTCGGGCTGTTTTCCCGCCAGGGCTGCAAAGTAGGCTTGGAACACTTCCTTGGAGACAAGCGCTAAACACCAGCCGTCCATGACGATATGATGGAAGCTCCACAAAAACCGGTACGATTGCTCCCCGGTGCGAAGAATCGTTACCCGCAGCAGCGCGTCTTGCTCCAGATTAAACCCTCTAAGCTTATCCTTGGCTTTTAAGTCATCCGCATAGCTGCTTTGCTCGGCCTCGCTCATCGTACGGAGGTCTTCATAGTGCAGCTCGCTTGTTTTCCTGCGGGAAACGATTTGCAGAGGCTGGTCCTTCCAGCCGCTGTAAAAATTCGTCCGCAAAACGGCGTGACGCCGCACCAAACCATCCAGGCTTTGCCGAAAAGCGTCTATATCCAGACTTCCGCGAAGCGTGAACGACATTTGTTCGAAGTAGGCTTCCGAGCGCGGGTCCAAGAGGCTGTGAAACAGCATTCCTTTCTGCATCGGTGTGAGCATGTACACATTTTCGAGCTCGCCGATATGAGCCGTTTGTGCCATTAATTGCTCCAGCTCCCCGATCGTCAGCCCGCGCAGAAGAACGTCGCTCGGGGTTAACTCGGGCCGCTCCTTTCCGGCGCAGTGGGCGATTACTTCTTGCAGACTCCGCTGAAGCAGCCCGGCCAAGCGTTCCATCGTTTCCTTCCGATACTGCCCGCCGCTGTAGCTCAGCGTCAGCTCCAGTTCCCCGCCCGCGATCATGCCGTTGATCTCGAGCACATAGCATCTTAAGGCGTGTTCGCTTATGGACGCACCGCTGGAATAGGGCGAGAGGCGCATCGCATTGTTTTGAATATCCTGATCGAACTGCCCCAAATAGTTAAATGAAATTTCCGGCTCCCCGCTTAAGGCCAGGCTCTCCGAGCCGGACAAATAACGGAGGATGCCGTACCCGATCCCTTTGTTGGGAATCCGGCGCAGATTTTCTTTTGTCCGTTTGATCCGGCTGGACAGCGTCTCTCCCTCTCCCATCTCCAGGATGACGGGGTACTGGCTCGTAAACCAGCCTACCGTACGGGTAATATCGTTGTCCCGGACGATCGCTTCCCTTCCGTGCCCTTCCAGATTGACCGCTACACGATCCAATGAGGCCCAGCGGTGGAGCGCCGTGCCAAGTGCCGTGAGCAGCAGGTCGTTCATTTCCGTGTTGTAGGCGCGATGGGCCGATTTTTGCAGCAGCTCCGTTTCCTCCCGGGTCCACCGTACCTTGATAGATTCGCTGTCCCGTATCTGTGCGCGGCTTTGCTCTTGATCCAAAGGCAGCCGCTTGCAATCGGCTTGCGCGGCGCGCTCCCAATATTCCCGCTCCTTCTCCATGGCCGGGCTGGCCGCATAGTCTGCCAAATGCTGCGTCCAGGTGCGAAACGAATCCGTCTTATACGGAAGGCGGACCGCCCGGCCGTTCATAGCCTGATCGTAGCCTGCCGCGATATCTTCGAACAGGATCCGCCAAGAGACCCCGTCCACCACAAGATGGTGAATGGCGATCAGCAGATGATCCCCGTCCGGGCAGCGGAATAGTCCGAGCTTCATCAACGGGCCGTTCTCCAGATCGATGCTGCCCTGAATCTCTCCCGCTTTGGCTTCGACCGCGGCGGCGCAATCGGTCCGTTCCCTGAAATCGTAAACTTGCAGGCTGTACAATTCGCCTTCGTCCACTCCCCGGTTCCAAGCGCTATACCCGCCATCCGTCCGCCTGAAGACCATGCGGAGCGCGTCATGATGCTCGACAATTGCCCGTATCGTCCTCCGGAGCGCCGTTTCATCGAAGCCTTCTTCCCGGAACAGCATCACCGCTTGATTATAATGATGCGGATCGGCCGTCGCCTGCCCCAAAAACCAGTGTTGAATGGGCGTAAGTCCCGAGCTGCCTTCCACTTCGCCCTGATCGGCCGTTCTGCTGACCGGTTGGACATGCAGACTCAATTCGGCCGCGGTCGGGTATTTAAATATATCTTTAATTTCAAGTCGGTAACCGGCCTGGTACATTCTCGAAGAGACTTGGATCGATTTAATGGAGTCGCCGCCAAGGCTGAAAAAACTATCCAGCGTCCCGATCGGTTTTGTGCCCAGCACCGTCTCCCAAACGGAGACGAGGGCTTGTTCTATCGGGGTCCGGGGAGGCACATACGCCGCTTCCGACTGACGGCTTCCCTCCGGAGCAGGCAGCGCTTTGCGGTCGATCTTGCCGTTGGGCGATAGCGGCATCCGCTCCAGCTGCACGAAATACGACGGGATCATGTAGCCCGGCAGCTCTGCCGCAAACGCTTCTCTCAGTTCTCTCGGTACGAGTTCCGTGTCTGCCGTAAAGTAGGCGCAGAGCTGCTTCTGTCCGCTCTTGTCCTCCCGCGCGATCACTACCGCTTCTTTGACGGAGGCCGTCTTCATAAGCTGGGCTTCCACTTCTCCCAGCTCGATCCGGTAACCGCGGATTTTCACCTGATGATCGATCCGGCCCAAGTATTCGATATTCCCGTCCGGCATCCAGCGAGCCAGGTCGCCTGTCCGGTACATCCGCTCTCCGGGTTCGAACGGATTGTCCACGAATTTCTCCGCCGTCAGCTCGGGACGGTTCAAATAGCCTCGGGCCACGCCGTCCCCGGCTATGTACATTTCGCCCGGCACGCCCGGCGGCACAGGGTTGCGCTGCTCGTCGAGCAAATAAATGCTTACATTGGCCGCAGGCACGCCAATCGGCACCGATTCGCGCGTGTCTCTCACGGGATCGTACAAGTAAATCATGCAGCCGACGACCGTTTCGGTCGGACCGTATTCGTTGAAGATTTGCACCTGTCCGTTAAACTGCTCCATGATGCTTTTCGCCAGATTCGTGCTGAGATTTTCGCCGCCCACAATGAATTTCCGGATTCTTGATCCGCTGGGCAGCTTCATCTCTTTGATCAGGCTAAGATGCGTCGGCGTCAGCTTGACGATATCCACTTCATTTTCTTCGACGATACGCTGAATGAGTGCCACCTTGTCCTCTCCGTCGTAAATGCGGATTGTATTTCCCGTAATTAACGGAGTGAACACCGACGTTACCGTCAAATCGAAGGAAATCGACGAGTACAACGGGAAGTCGAGCTTTTCGCCGGCGACATACACGTCCTTGGCCCACCAGATATAGTTGACCAGGCCTTGCTGCGTAATCATGGTTCCTTTCGGCAGCCCTGTCGTGCCCGAGGTGTAAATGAGATAGACCAGGTCCTTCGGCTGCACGGGCCATCCCGGATTCGAACCGTCTTCGGCATACGCTTGCGGATCGTTCAGATCGACGAGCTTGCCGGCAAAAGAGACGCGCTCCCGTAAATGGCTTTGCGTTAGCAGCAGCTTTGCGCCCGAATCCTCCAAAATGTACCCGATGCGCTCCTCGGGATACTCCGGATCGATCGGCACATATGCACCGCCCGCTTTTAAAATCCCGAGAATCCCGATAATCATTTCCAAGGAACGATCGACCATAAGACCGACCAATTGCTCCGGCTGCCCCCCTTCGGCACGCAGCATCCTTGCCAGCCGGTTCGCCCGCTCGTTCAATTCCTTGTACGTGAGCTCGCTTTCTCCGCACACCACCGCCGTCTGCTCCGGCGTCCGCTCCGTCTGCTCTTCGAACAGCCCGTGGATCGTTTTTTCCCGTGGATAGTCCGTTTGTGTATCGTTGAATCCGGTGAGCAGCCGCATTTTCTCGGACTCGGATAAAAAGTCGATGTGCCGCACAGGAAGGTCGGGCTGGAGTAACGCTCCGGCCAACATCCGGTTCAAATGGCTAGCGATCTGAACGATGAATTCCCGGGTGTAGCGGCATTCGTTATACACCAGCTTCAATCCGATGGCATCCTGCTCCCTGAAAAATTGAAAGTGGAGATCGGATACGACGATGCCAGCCGTCTCGTCCCCATGCAATTCCTGGAACGAGATCAACGTATGAATAACCGGCAGCCCCTCGGAATCGTGCTGTAAATGCAAATGCTCATCCAGGATCTGAAACGGGATGTCCTGATGCAGGATCGCGTCGTTCAAGGACATTTTGACCTGATTTAACAAAGATTTAAACGTGCTTTCCGCACCGATATGATCTTTTAAAAGCACGATATCGCTGACCGGCTGCCGCGTTTGATTCGCTTTTACGACGATAGGCATGCCGATGATGATCGTTTCCGAATTCGTATATTTGGCAAGCAGACACTCTACCCCGGCCAGCAAAATCATAAATACGGCTCTTGGCAGACCCTTCGCCATAGAATCGATTTTTTGAGACACTTCGGAGGAAAGCAGACGATCGCAGGATTGCGGATTTTCGGAAAAATGGTTTGACGAGTTGCTGTACGGCAGCACGGTAAGACTATCTTCGACATCCAATCGTCCTTTCCAAAAAACGGATTCCTTTTCATATAACACGTTCAATTTCGCCACCCCATTCGGTTGTAATCCGTTCAACGGCGTCCTTGCGGGAGCCCGGTACGGATTGCCATACCGCGACTCCCGACAAGGATTCAATCAGAACACAAATTCAAACACGTCCGCATCCTCGTCTGTCGGTTCATTCTCAAGCAGGGCGATATCTCCCAACCGGATTTGAGGCTGCTCGCCAATGTGCGCCAGGACCTTCATGAAATCATGGGCTAAATTGTCGATCATTTGCTTCGCAAACAGCTTGGTGCAGTACTCAAATCGGCACCGTATATCCGCTTCCGCCGAAACGACCTCCAGCGTTAAATCGTACTTCGCCATCGTATGAGGCCGGGCATAAGGTAAAATCCGCAAAGCTTCATCCGGAACGCCGCGTTTTTCCGTATTCTGCATGACAAACATCGTATCGAATAAAGGGCTGCGGCTCGGATCGTACGGAACCTGGAGCTTTTCCACCATCTCCTCGAATGGATAGCTCTGGTTCTCAAACGCCATCAAGGTCGTTTCCCTGACTTCTTCCAAATAGTCCCGGAAGGACTTGCCGCCTGCGGGATAACTGCGAATGGGAAGCATGTTTACGAACATTCCGATCAGCGGTTCGAGGTCCGCGTGAACTCTTCCCGCAATCGGCGTACCTACAACGATGTCCCCCTGCCCCGTGTATTTGTGCAATAAGACCGTATAAGCGGCCATCAGCACCATATAGAGCGTCGATCCCGCTGCCGTCGCCAGTTGGCGCAGGCTTTCGCTTGTGTGCTCGTCAATGACAAATTCGAACAGTTCCCCCTCATGACTGCGGACAGCCGGCCTTGCGTATTTCGTCGGCATCGCCAATACGGGCAGGTCTCCGCTCAATGCGTGAAGCCAGTAGGCTTCTTGCTCTTTTCTTCGCCGCATTTGCTCTTCGGATTGCTGCCACACCGCATAGTCCTTGTATTGAATGCGAAGCGGCTGGAGTTCTTCTCCTTTGTATAAACGGAAAAATTCATCCGCCAATACGCCCATCGCGGCTCCGTCCGAGATCATGTGATGCATGTCGAGCAGCAAGATGTGGCGCTCCGGTTCAAGCTCGATCAGTCCTACGCGCAGAAGCGGCGGCTGGGCCAGATCGAACGGCCTTACGAAGCTGCGAACGATCTCATCGGCTTCCTTCTCGTTAGCCTGCCGGTATTCCACGCTGAACGGCACTTCGGAATATACCCGCTGAACCGGTTCACCGCGTTCCAGGCCGAAGCCGGTACGAAGCGTCTCATGCCGGGCGATCAGCGCTTGAAAGGCTTCTTCCAGACGCTTCAGCTCCAGCGGTCCTTCGAGGCTCATTATTCCCGGCAAATTGAAAATAAGTTCCGTTCCTTCCATTTGCTGAATAAGATACAGCCGCTTTTGCGCGGAAGAAACGGGGTAATACGGTTTCTTCTCCGCCACCGGAATGGCGGCGAACTCCTGCTGCTCCATCGCTTCGATCACCTTCGCCAATCCTTCAATCGTAGGCGACTGGAAAATGTCCCTCAGCGATATATTCCAATTCAGCTCTTTGTGAATTTTGGCGGCCAAAGTTGTCGCCCGCAAAGAGTGGCCTCCAATTTCAAAGAAGTTGTCATGGATGCCGATGCTTCGAGCGCCGAGCACGTCCTGCCAGATCCGCAGCAGTTGGGCTTCCGCCACCGTGCGCGGCGCTTCAAGCAATGCCGCGGACTGGCCTCCCGCCTCTGCCGGGGCCGGTAAAGCGTTGCGGTCCACCTTGCCGTTCAGGGTGAGCGGCATTTGCTCCAGCTGGACGAAGTACGACGGAATCATATAGCCGGGCAGTACGGCGGCCAGCGCACTTCTCAGCTCGCCCGCGGACAGAGGACACTCCGCGGTATAGTAGGCGCACAACAGCTTCTGTCCGGCTTCGTCCTCGTGCACGGTGACTAGCGCAGCTTCAACGGATGGGACCTTCAGAAGACGGGCCTCCACCTCGCCGAGCTCGATGCGGTAACCGCGGATTTTTACCTGCCCGTCCATCCGGCCTTTGTATTCCAACGTGCCGTCGGCACGCCAGCGGACCAGATCTCCCGTCCGATAGCAGCGCTCCCCCGCCCGCACCGGGCTGGCGATAAATTTCTCCGCCGTCAGCTCCGGCCGATTCAAGTACCCCCGCGCCACGCCGTCTCCGCCGACGATCAGCTCGCCCCAAGCGCCGACTGGCTGCAGCTTTAATGCGCTGTCTACCACGTAAGCGGTCGAGTTCCGGATCGGACGGCCGATCGGCACCGTATCCGTCTGCTCGCCGGTAATCGCGAAGGTTGTAGAGAACGTCGTATTTTCCGTCGGGCCATAGCCATTCACGATGCAAAGTCCCGGATGATCCCGCAGCACCCGGTTAATATGCGGCACCGACAGCGCGTCCCCGCCGACAAGCAGCGTCTTCAAGCCCCCGAACAGCCCGCTGTCCTCCTGAGATAGCTGGTTGAAAAGCGGTGAAGTCAGCCACATGGTCGTGATGCCGTACTGCTGAATCGCCTGTTTCAACTTCGCCGTGCTCAGAATGACGTCCTGGCTCGTGAGATAAAGCTCTCCGCCGTTCAGCAGCGCTCCCCAGATTTCAAACGTAGAGGCGTCAAACGCCACCGCGCCCGTCTGCAAAATGCGCGTCTCTTCATCGAGGTCAGCGAAATTCGTGTTTTTCACCAGACGAACCACATTACGGTGCTCGACCATGACCCCCTTCGGCTTGCCCGTCGTTCCGGACGTATACATGATATAAGCCAAAT
>NZ_BIMB01000004.1 GCF_004000865.1 Paenibacillus elgii NBRC 100335
AAGTCCCGCCTGATTCTGACCATCTGCCATTTAGATTGGAAAATTTATTTCTAGCTCTTGTAATTAAATTTCCATTAGCATCATATTTGAACTCTTCCATATCACCATTTGGTAAAACGATATTCATTAGTTTTCCTTCGCTGGTATAGGTGTAATACGACCTACCATTAAACGAAATATTGCTGTTAGCTGTGACGGAAGCATTCTTAATCTTGAATTGTTCCTTATTATTGAATGTCAGCATTTGAGGATCTGCATCTTTATTTTCGCCCCACGCAAGTTCCGTCCATGGAAGTGAGATGAAAAAACTGCAGACACAAATGATAGAAAGAAACTGCTTCACATTTTTAGACTTCACTTGTTCTTCCTCCACACATTGAAATTATCACAAACCATTAATACTCTTATTTTCCCTGCTAAATTATACCTTTGGAAGATGATGTCTGTATATAACGGCTTTTATAAAAGGACGCTCCGAGTGATTTTTCGTGTTGCGATGTAGTGACGGAAGGGGGAAACCACATACTGAACTACACCCTAATGCACGGGTAAGTACCAAAAGAACGCACAAAAACATTTTTAAAAATTAGCGACCTCTTTAGCCGCGTTGGAAAATACAACCGATTGCACTTGGCCAAGGCCCCCCCTTTTCCCTTGCATAAAAGCCCCTCTGTTAGTAGGATAAAAATACAGATAATTAAGCGCACTGAGGGTGATTCATTGCTGGACTTTATAAAGCGTTGGTTTTGGTATGACTGGATGATGTTCGTCATTCGGACCATCCTTTTCGTTTCTCTTCTTTTTACTTTGGAACATTTCTCCAAACAATTGACCATTCCTTTCTGGTTAGGGGCTCTGTGGGGGATCACAGCTTTTTCCATTCCTTGGCTTTGTTTGCAAAAGCACTATACGTATTACCTGATCTCGGAAATGGTCATATCCGGGGGATTATGCTTATACGCGGTCTCCCTGTTCCCCGAAGCCTACGTGGCTTTTTTAGGTCCGACCTTTATGATTGCCAGCAATAGTGCTCAAAAGTCATACCGTTGGTCAGCCCCGATGACCATCTTTGTCATCCCGGCCTTATTCGCGGAATTGTCTGAACCAAGCGACCTGATGACGATGATCATCCAATTCGGCCCCATTTACGCTGTAGGGTTTGCCTTTCAATTGCTGGTGGTGAACCATCGGCAAAGTGAAATGATTCGTGATCAATATGCCGTGCTGGAACAATATTCATCGCAAGTGGAGCGCCTGACATTGGCGGAAGAGCGAAACCGGCTCTCGAAAGACCTTCATGATACGATGGGACATTCCTTTACCTCCATTATGGTGGGGCTTGAGACGTTACGTTCGGAAGTGAACACCCCGGAAGGGGAGCGGAAGCTCGATTCCTTGTTACAACTAACCCGCGGCAGCCTGGATGAGGTCCGCCAATGTGTGCATCAGGTTGGGGCTGCGCAAGATTCGCGTACCCTTGTAGAGTCGTTGCAGGCATTGACGGCCGAATTTCAGGCCTTGACTAAAGTGACGGTTCGACTAAGGACCTTGGGCGAGGAGGTTCAGGTATCCCAACAGGTCAAGATGACCCTGCATCGGTGTCTGCAGGAATCGCTGACCAATGCCGTACGTCATGGGCAGGCGGGTGAAATTGCGGTCAGCCTGCATTTCGAGGAGAAGCAGCTTCGGCTGGAAGTGCAAGACAACGGGCTTGGCACCGAAGAACTTCAAGCGGGTTTTGATTTAACGGCGATGAAGGAGCGAGCATCCGATTTGCAGGGACAGGTGCACATCCACTCGAAGCCGGGCGAAGGAACGGTCGTGACCTGTACATTGCCCAGGCAGGCGGAGCAGCAGGAGGAAGCGATCCGGCTGCTGTTGGTTGACGGTCAGCCATCCATCCGGGAAAGCCTTCAAATGATGTTGGCGAGAGAAAAAGATTTCGAAGTCGTGGGACTTACAGAGGACGGGGAGCAGGCGCTGGAACAATGCGAGCGGCTTCGCCCTCATGTCGTTCTCATGGATTTACATATGCCCCGCATGGACGGTGTGGAAGCGGCCAAACGGGTGAAGCAAAAGCATCCGGGTATCCGCGTGCTGATCATGACTACGTTTCAAGAGACCGAAAAAGCGGTTGAAGCTTTGCGGAGCGGGGCGGACGGGTATTTATTAAAGTCTTCGGAGCCTCAGGAGCTTTCCGAAACGATACGTCTCGTACATCGCGGGGTGATGATGATCGCCCAAGATGTCACCAACCAGTTGATTCAAAACTATGGGGGAGGAGCCCTTCGGGAGCAACCGGCAGAGCCGGACAGGCCGCTTCCTCCTCCTTCGGGGTTGACCCCGCGGGAGATGGATATTTTGCAATGTTTATCCAAGGGGCTTCGCTATAAAACGATCGCGGCCAAATTGTATTTGTCCGAAGGAACCGTCCGAAATTATGCTTCCACGATTTATACCAAACTGGGCGTTCGCAATCGAGAAGAGGCCGTACAAAAAGTTTTCGGGAATCAAGGATAAATGGTTTGGGAAGACAGCACGGGTCTGTACCTTTGAAAGAAGGAACAGGCCCGTGCTTTTTTTATTTTATCCGGTGCATTTGCCCAGCATGAGCGTCATATGACATTTTGTCATCTCGGCGGGGAGTTCGCTTGCGGGTCGCGGGATAAAAAACGGTGACAGAAAATAACTCTCTCCTATGACACGTTGTTTGCCATACTTAAACCCAAGAGAAGGAGGAAGGGCAGTACCGAACCTAAGTTTTAGGAAAACAAGGAGAGGGAGAACTAACGATGAGCAAGATGAAACC
The DNA here is from genome assembly GCF_004000865.1 of Paenibacillus elgii NBRC 100335. GTDB lineage: Bacteria > Bacillota > Bacilli > Paenibacillales > NBRC-103111 > Paenibacillus_G > Paenibacillus_G elgii. The sequence continues at coordinate 2,810 of NZ_BIMB01000004.1, forward strand.
CAAGTTGAATATGGCGGCACTATTCTTATGTGCGACCCTGATGACGGCATGCACACCATCCGATGGAAAGCCGGAATCGGCACAAGCGGTGGAAAAAACGAACCTGAATGGCCCACAGGATGCCAAGGAAATAGAGGCGTTTGCCGATTCTTTATTTGCAGAAGTAATGAAAAAACACAATGTTAATGGTTCGAATTTCGTTGTGGTCAAGGATGGAAAAGTATTGGTAAATAAGGGATACGGCTATGCCGATAAGGAAAAGAAAACTCCTGTCGATAAAAATACCGTCTTCCAAATCGGTTCCGTCACGAAGACATTCACCGGGCTAGCCGCAAATCAGCTTGCCGATCAAGGGAAAATTAACCTTCATGAGGACATCCAAACGTATTTGGGAGGAATGAAGATTCCAAACAAGACCGAAAAAAAACTGACCATGTTTGATCTGCTCACGTACACGCCCGGGTTTGATTTTCCGGATATTGCTTCTTATTATTCACCCGAGTTTGCAAATAAAGACATGCCGATGAAGCAGTTCATCCTGGATCATATGCCGACAGTGGTCCGGCCCCCCGGTGAAGCTTATACGTACGACAACTTTGGTTTCTTGCTGGCAGGATATGCGATAGAGAATGTAAGCGGCATGCCGTTTCATCAGTATATGGACAAAAATGTGTTCAAGCCGCTCGGCATGAATTCGACTAGCGTACGCCTAACCCCGGAGCTTAACAATCGCATGGCCGCTCACTATGGTCTGGCTGGTGAACTCGTTCCAATGGACTGGAATGCCCCAACCGACGGGCCGCAGGGGAGCATCATATCGACTGGCGAAGATATGGCCAAGTACTTGACTATGCTGCTGCAAAAAGGAAAATACGGAGACAAACAGTTGGTAAGCGAAAAGACGGCCGAGCAGATGCTCACGTACCAGGTGGTCGCCGATAAAAGCATTCCGCAGACCACCGTAGGGGGATTCGAAGGCTACCGCAACGAACTGGCGAATGGCCAGCGTGTCGTTATAAAAGGCGGGAATGTAACGGGCCATCAATCCTTGATCGTAGTAATACCCGAGAAGAATACGGCATTTTCTATGTCGTACAACAACGAAACAGTGATGATGAGTATGGACGTGTATGAGGCGTTTATGGACCATTATTTTCCCGAAACAAAAACACTCGAGAAACCTGTTTATGTCCATTTGGATGAAAAGGATGCGGAAAAGTACGTAGGACTGTATCAGAATACGCGCTTTTTCTTCTTGAAATCGAAATTTTCGTACGCCGACGGGAAATTGCTGATGGAGACAGGAATGGGCAAGCACACATTCAAGATGATTACTCCACTGCTGTTTGAAGACGAATCAGGCAACAAGCTGGCGTTTAAAAAAGACCATCGCGGATCGATTGAATATTTTTATTACAATAGTATGGAGGGGAATCACTTTGTCTCGGATTCGCAAAAAATCCATGGGAAGCAGCCGTTTTCGGATGTAGCGGAGGGAAGCAAATATAAAAGCTTTATTGACGTTTTGCACGCCCTGGATATCATGGGTGCGAAATCAGGCACCCGCTTTGAGCCGCAGGCATCCATGACGCAAAGCGAGTTTGCCGACGCGCTGCTTCGTGCCCATGGATGGTATGGGGTTCCCTGGACCATCGATAGCACGAAGAGGCAAATGCTAACCGGTCTCCCTTCCTTTGATCCGAATGCGATCATTACAAGGCAGACGGCAGCGGTCATGATTCAAAACCTGAAAGAACTCAAGCCTGCGTCCAAAGTTCAATTGAGCGGTCAAACGGATGCGTCGGCGGTTGAGGCCGTTACTGCACTGGTTTCGCAGGGCGTTATCGATCCGGATACAACCGTACAGGCGGATGGCAGCGTCGATTTCCGTTCCAGCCAGCCTTTGCTTCGGCAGGAGGCAGCCGCACTGTTGGATAAAGCGTTTGGCCATTATGCTTTACCGCTCCCCATAAAATAAAGCGTCACAGCCATGCCGGTAGGTTTGCAAGCGGGGTCCGTCATAATCCATCCATTGATTATTGCGTGCCCCGCCGGCAGCGGCTTCGTCCCTCTATTCGATTAAAGACAGGAATGACCTCAGCTTCGCGAATACAAATTCAGGCTGCTCAATGTGCGGGGCATGCCCTGCGTCCCCAACAACAAACTCCTCGAAACTGCCGCCGGCTTCCTCATACTGTTTAAGAACGCAGCGCATCTGGGAAACCATGGGCTGCGGCGGATACACCTCTTCGCCGGGCCAGCCTTCAACGTAGCCAAGCTTTCCTAAATACCCAAAATCGAACCATGAGCTGTCTGACACGATTGCGTCGTCTGCGCCCCGGATCCATAGGATCGGCCGTTTAGGTTCGATATGTATAATCGGCGAAAGATTGCCATACTTGGGCGACATCGCATTGTTGATCCCCTCCGCTCCCGGAGCTATGCCGGGCCAATGCTCGCAAGTCTCAAAGGCGCCAGGGTAATGAGCGTCGCCAATGCGGGTGGACAGCATCGCGTCCAGGTAACGCTCCTCCCGCTCGCCGCTAACGCGAAACGGCGATCTAAAATAAAACTGATTCAGGATATTGCGCGGGCTGTTCGGCTCTCCCTCGCTGCGGTCTTTGCCGCTGAGGCAGGCGACAAACTGCGGGTTTGCCGTTCCCCCGCCCGAACCGGCGTAATTGTCGTAACAAGGCGTCCCCCACTCATCCTTGGTGCCGCCAAAGCCGTATGGCGAAAGCGGGGACATCAAAACGAGCGAACGAACAGCCGCAGGATGATCGATGGCAAGCTGCATGGCAATTCCTGCTCCCAGCGACCAGCCCAGCACATGTACGGGTTGATTCATGCCGAGAGCATCCAAAAACGACTTCAAATCGTCGGACCAATCGCGAAGCCCCCGCGTTGCATTGATAGGGAGCGCTTCCGTTTGACCGTATCCGCGCAAATCCGGAGCAAGCACCCAGTACTCCTCGGACAATGCACGAAGGGTGTCGTCCCAGAATAAATTCGCAGAAACGTTGCCATGAATAAGAAGAAGCGGCGGATTTTCAGCGCTGCCCGCGGATAAATAGGAAACATGCAAGCGGTCGGTTTGGATCGATTCAGGCTGTAAAGTCGTTAGGGTCATGCAGATACCTCCCATAGATCGTTAGTTTTGTTTGAGCCACTGATCAATCTGTTTCGCTGAAGCAGCCGCCCAGCCAAGCTGCAAATGATTATGCTGCACCGTTACGTTACCGGCGACATTGCCGATTCCTTGCACCGCTGCCGCGCTTGCAATGAAGACGACGCCATCGCTCGGGCCCGTGTGTTCGCTATGAATCGCCGGAATGTCATTTTTATCTCCCGACAGTAAATAGGTCTGAATACTGGCTGGAATTCCCGCATTCAAAATGGGTTCAACTAACGATCCCTGCTGAATCGCAGCGTCGATCCCGTTGCTATTCGTAAAGAAGCCCTGACCGCCGTAGTAAGTTGTGTACCAATCCTGCTCAAGCGCGGGAAGCGGATATTCGTCTACCCATTTGCCAAGCATTTGCTTTTGCCCTGGGAAAAAATTTCCTGACGCTGTATTGTAAATCGACAACTCGGGATGGTTCCTCGATATCCCCCAGCAAACCATTTGCGTGTGCGGAGAAGGCGCGTTGACAACACCGCCGCATTCAGGGAAAATGCTAAGATTATGCGACCAGCCATGGCGGAAGATGTAATCAAAGCCTTTGTTCGGATTGCCGACCAACACCAGCTTGCGAATATCTTGGCTGTAGCTTGTGCCCCCCGCTTTTTTGACAGAGGAAGCATACATCCGTGAAGAGAAAGCGCCTTTGCTCCAGCCGATAACATCGACTTTGCTTTCACCTGTTACGTTTCGGATAATCGTAATCGCATCGTGAATTTGTTCGGCGCTGTAATAATTGTCCCCTTGCTTATGCGGAAAATTAATCGCAAACACTTTGTAGCCTTTGCCGACCAAGTCCTGCATCATGCCGGTGCCGGGGCAAGATATTGCGCCGCAGCCGTAGGAGCCAAGCTCATTCGGATTCGCCCAAGCGCGATCCGCGTTATCGTTAGCGCCGTGCACGAGCAGAACCGGCGTTTTTACCGGATTGGTGTCGTACTTCGGAGCGTAGTAAAGCAAGAAGCGGCTGGAATGCGGCTTTTTCACCCCTCCGAAAAACGTCAGGCGTTGTCCGTCCTGATCGCCTCGCCCATCTTGGGGGTAGTCCTCGGCAGCGAACATCGGATTGTTGTCCTTCCAACGTTCCACCTTGCTCCATCCATTGCTAACCGTTGTAAACGTCTGCTCCAGCACCAAATTGGATGCTGCCGCCTCTGCAGTTCCTCCTACAACCTCCGCAGCTCCCGCACCTCCTGCTGCCTCTGCTCCGCTCACTCCGGCAATCGGTACGAGCAGCGCGCAGACGAGCAACAGTGCCGTTGTTACCGATGGCAACCATCTTTTGTACATGTATCCAATCTCCCTTCATGGCGACTGTTCGCGCATATCCAAAAGTCACAGCCGCATCGTGTTTTTATGCGTCCCTAAACGCATGGTTTCATCATAATTGGAAGCGGTTGCATTTCAGTTGCAGAAGACGGCGAGCGCTTGTTTTGGCTGCTTAGATGACTAAACCTCCGTTTACTTCCAGTACCGTGCCATTGACGTAATCCGATTCGGAGGAAGCAAGAAATAAATACGCATTCGCGACATCCATCGGCCGCCCGAGGCGGCGGAGCGGAATTTTCTCCAGCATCTGCTGAACCACTTTCTCCGGCATGTTCGCCACCATCCCCGTCTCAATAAAGCCAGGGGCAACCGCATTGGCCTGAATGCCTTTCGGACCAAGCTCCTTCGCCCACGTTTTCGTCATTCCTATAATTCCCGCTTTGGTCGCGGCATAATTGGTTTGCCCGATGTTGCCATGCACGCCTACAATCGATGCCGTACTGATAATTTTCCCGCTTCCGCGTTCGATCATCGAATGGACCAGCGCCTTGGTACAATAGAAAACGCCGTTCAAATTCACTTGAATGACCCGGTGCCACTCCTCTTCGGTCATTTTGGCCAGTGTACGATCCTGCGTAATTCCCGCGTTATTGATCAAGACATCGACCGCACCGTATCGCGCCAGCGCTTCTGCCGCCATTTTGGTGACACTGCCGCTGTCGGACACGTCCACTTCGATAAAATGCGCATCCGCTCCCTTTTGCAGCAATGCCTGAATTGCTTCCTCCCCCTGTTGTTTGTTGTAATCGGCTATAATGACGCGCGCTCCCTCCTGTGCAAAAAGCGTCGCTGTCTCTCGCCCGATGCCGGCGGCTCCACCCGTAATAAGCGCTGTTTTCCCTTGCAGTCTCATGCTAATCTCCTCCGTTCCATAAATTCAGCTACAACCCGGCAGAGCAGCGCCAGATTGTCCACCATAGGCGAATGGCCCGTATGATCCAATTCCCTGTAAACCACATGCCCGCCCAAATCCTCTACCAATTCCTCCGTCATTTGACGGGTGACGACTTTATCTTGGTTCCCCCATAAAACAAGCGTTGGCATCGAAAGGCGTGCCGCATCGCTGCTGCCGTCCCCTGCTTCATGATCCTTGGCGCTCATATTGAAGCGATTCATGGCATCGTAGACATCCAGCAAATTTTTTTGCGTCAGCATGTCGTTCAGATACGTCTCGTACCGGACTTCATCCGGCTCCTGGATGACATACACTTGTCGATTCCACAAATTGCGCAAAAATGCTTTGTCCCGGTGATCATAGGCTCGCTGCACCAGCTTCGTTTTGTCCATTTCGGCAATTTCCGCTCGGGTGCGAAGCCTTCTCGCCTGTACTTGCCCAGACTGCTCATCCTTCTCTTCCGCGTGGTAACACGGATAGCCTCTTGTTGACATGGACGCCAGTAAAATTAACGCCTCTACGTACTGCGGATACGAAGCTGCGAATTGCATGGCGACTCCGCCGCCCATCGACCAGCCCATCAGCGTGAATGAAGTAAGGCTCAGCCCGTCCACAAACAACCGAAGATCCTCCGAAAAATCAGCTATACTGCGGACCGGTACATGATACGTAGAAGCGCCAAAGCCTCGTAAATCAACAGCAATCAGCGTATGAGACGGGTCGAAACTTTCCATAAACAGATCCCAATGCACGGATGAAGTCATATTACCGTGTACGAGCAGCAGCGTCCGGCCGTTCGCCGTTCCGGTGCCTCTGCGCAAACGGTAGGCCATCGTTTCGCCATTCGAGAGCTGTAACGATTTGAACTCAATTTCCAGCATCGGCTTCCCCCCATCGGATCGTCGTCGCCCCCCATGCATAGCCGATGCCGGCGCTAATCAGAACAACCACATCTCCATCTTTTAGCTTTCCACTGCTTGCAGCTAACTCTAAAGATAAAATTTGATCGAACTGTCCGATATGGCCGAATTCGTTCAAGTAAATGGATTGGTCGTCGGATAATCCCAACTGGCGAAGCACATAATCATGAGCGGATTTCTTCATGTGCAGCATCGCCGCATAGGCGATGTCCTTTTCGGTATACCCGCTCTTCGCAAGCGATTGCCGGACCGCCTCCAAAAAGTAGCCCATGGACTTTTCTTCAAGGCGCTCTTTCATCCGCTGCGGATTCGGAACGTGGAAAAAATGCTTTCTCTCCTCTATCGCTTCGAGCGTAAGCGGATGCTTCGTGCCGCCGGCCGGTACGATCACATCTTCGCTAAATGAGCCGTCCGTGATCAAATGGCTTGCCAGCACACGATTGCGCCCATAGTCGCGCTGCAGCAGGATCGCCCCTCCGCCCGCTCCCAGGTTAAACATAAATGACGTATGCCGATTGCCGTAGTCAATCAAATCGCCATTGCGGTAACCGCCAGCCAAGAGTACGGTGCGAATCGAACGATCGGCGATCATCATGCTCTGCGCCACCTTTAAAGCCATCACCGTCGTGCTGCAGCGCATACCGACGTCAAACGCCCAAGCGCGGATCGCCCCTACTTCCTGCTGAAGCTTCATAGCTGCTGTCCAAACCGGATACTCCTTGTGTTCTTCACCGATGTAGATGACCAGATCGATGTCTGCCGGATCAAGCTGAGCTTTGGCAATGGCCAGCCTTGCCGCACGAATTCCCATCCCGCAGCTGTGGTCATCGGCTCCCGGCACAGGCTTGCGGAGAATGCCGAACTTATTCTCGACCACGTCCTGCGGCACGCCGGACAGCTCGCTAATTTCCTTGCTTGTCTGGAACGTCTCCGGGATGTACATGCCCGTACTTACGATACCTATGGGTACTGCATTCGTCATCATGGTTCGCCCCACTTCTGATGTGTCATTTTGGCATATAGCTGTTTTGTCGCCGGCATCGGCTCCACCCCAAGCTCCAACTCCAGCGCCTTGCTGCATCGGGCATACCATTTAAGCGCTTGGTGGCGGTTATTGTTACTATAGTGGCACTTCATCCCCAAGCGATACGCTTCTTCCCAGCACGGATCTTTCTCAATAATCCGCTCGCACCAGCAGATGGCCTTATCGAAGTCACCCTGAGCCGCATGAAGCTCCGCCAAACGCTGTGCCCCCCTCAGGAACAGCGCTTTCAACCGTTCCCGCTCCTGTGCGCACCAGTCTTCGTATCTTCTCTCGGGGATATACTCTCCGGCATATAAGCTTAATCCTTTTTGCAGCATGTCTATGGCTTCCTGACGATCTTTTGCATCCAGACCATGCCTGACTCCATCCTCAAAGGCGGCGGCGTCAAGCTCCAAGCCGGAGGCAAGGCTCAGCCCGTACAAGGTGCCGCTGCGCTCTACGAAAAATGGGGCGGTTCTAGCCTGCCGCTCAGGCTCCAATGCCGTGTTGAGCGCATTTAGCGCCACTTTAAAATCGCGATAGGCCGCCTTATCGTCCAGATCGCCCCACAAAAGCGCCATCACTTCCTCTTTGGGCAGCATGTGCTTTCTTCTTGTGACGAATAGTTGAAAAAGCTCTTTCGCTTTGCCGCGCTGCCAATCTTTTTCCGTTACTTCTCTATCCCCAAGCAGCACTTTAAAACCGCCTAACGTCTGAATCCGCAGCGTATAGCCAGGATGGTACGTCAGCTGTTCGATTCCCAGATCGGACAACAGCACGGAGGTGTAGCTGATGTCCAGCTTCTTTTTGTGCGCTTCCAGCAGGATCGGAACAAGCTGCCTCAGATCGCGAGGCCCGAATAGCGTACGCTTGTGCAGTAAAAACTCGTAGCCGCCTTCTCTCATGAGCTTTAGAAAACGCGAGGCGCAGCGATCCCGCAAAGGCTCCCTCTTCGTATGGTGCGCAAGCAAGCATTGCCACAGCATCGCAACGGTTATCCCGTACCCGTCGCCGCACGCCTGAAAGTCCGATTCGCAAAGGGCAAGCCTTTCCGCTGCATCTTCCCACCTGCTGCCGCAGACGGCAGCAATGGCCATACCGAGCCGAATCCATGCCGACAGCCAGAGATCGTGCGCTTTTTCCGTTTCCAATAGTGCCTGCGCCCCGTACTCCAGAGCAAGCTCTGTCGCTCCTTCACGACCGTACAGCAAGCATAACCCCATCCAAGGCTCCGCTTTGCCTCTGGACACTTGAAGCCCTTCCATCATCTCAAGCGCTGTGCGATAGCAAGAAAGAGGCAGCCCCAGCTCATAACGGGGCAGGAGGAGCGCAGCATTTCCCATGCGCATCCATCCGCAAGCCTCCATGTAAGGCGCTTTTCCGGATACCCCTTGCATGATGCCGCGCTCCGCCCATTTCTTGGAGCTTTCCGAGTTACCGGCCAAAGCTTCGATAAAAGACAACAAAACCGATGTTTCACGGTGCGATTTCGGCAAGTGTCCGTCTGCTGTCGCATCTTCGCAGCGCAATCGCCGCTCCAGCGCTTGGCGCGCCTCCTGCAGACGGCCGGAACGCAAATGAAGCCGCGCCTCCAGCACATGGTCCTGAAAATCGGCTTGCAGCGCCTTGCATCTTCGGTACCACACCTCCGCTTCCTTTAATCGTCCGGCATTGACGAGATTTTCGCAGATTAAGCTATACAGACGAACGCTGCCTTGCTCTGACACTCCGTCCGCTTCCATCACGACAAGCGCCTGCTGCAAAAGCTGCTCCGCCTTCCCCGGCTCGATCGTATCGAGGAAAAGATGGGCTTTCCGCTCAAGAGCCAGATTGGAGGCAGAGGAATAGCCCGCTTGCATAGCCAACTGCTCGCCCTTCGTGTAACAAAAAATGGCGCGGTCATACGAATAGCGGTACCGATGCACGTCCCCCTCATACATCCACACCATGTAGTAGCGGTCTTTCAAAGGCTTGGGAAGGCAGGCGATGATCGCAAGCAAATGTTCAAGCTGGCCGAGCCTAAGCAGCTTATGGCCGTGTTGATGAATCGCTTGTGCGACTTTCTCGTACTGCTCCAGAGCGCACAGGTGATCGATCATTTCCAGCCATTTTTGTTTGCTCTCGAAGTAATCGGCGGCACGCTGATGAGCAAGCGCATACTGCTGCGGCTTGGCCTGAAGCTGCTGCCTGACAAACTCGCGGAACATCGGATGATAGCGATAGCCGGTATCGGCATAGGCCTGCAAAAACAGCCCCAAACGCTCGATTCGCTCGATCATGTGCTGGGAATGAAGAGGCTGCAAGCCTAGCAATTCATCGCAAAGAGCAGGCGCAAACGCTTCCAGCACGCAGGTTTGTTCAACAAACCCGCGAACCGCATCATTCTGGTGCCGCCACACTTCCAGCATCAGAAATCGATGCATATCGGCCGACGTATTTCTGGCGGCAGACATCTGCTGCCACATCGAATGGACAGCCGTAATCCAGCCTTCCGTTTGCCGATAAATTTCCTGAATATCGCCCTCATGCAGCAAAAATTCATAAGCATCGGCAAACAAGGTTTCGATCTCTTCCATGCTGAAAGCAAGGTCATGCTCCCCGATTTCCAGCAGATTTCCTTTCACTTTCAACGTCGCAAGCATATCCCAAGACGGATGGATTCTGCTCGACAATAGGACATGGACATGATGCGGCGCGTACTGCATAAACATTTGCATCCAATCATCGATTAGCGGATGATTGGCCACATGGTGGTAATCATCGATCACAAGGATCACTTCCTGAGACAGCGCCAAAAGCTCATTCACGAACAAAGAGCAAAGCAAGCGGACACTCTCTTGCGATTCGCAATCGCACATCCGTTCGTCTACCCTATTCATCCAATCGTCCGCAAAATGCGGATGATTTGTCCGAACGGCATGGATCAAATAGAAGACAAACGTGACCAGCTGCCTGTCTTCCGCGCCTACGCTGTACCAACAGCAGGCTGTGGCTTCGACTTGAAAAAAAGCAGAGAGCGCTGTGCTTTTTCCGTATCCCGCACCGGCGTAAACAAGCGTTAACGGATAGTGCTCGCAGCGCTTTAGCTTTTTGTTAAGAGTCGGCCGCAGCAGTATCGTTTTTTTGAGCGGGGGAGGTATCAGCTTCGTTTGGACAATTGCCGCAGTCATCGCTTCGATCAACCGCCTTTTACAACCGAATATATCTTCATTACATTTCTTGGTACATTTGGCAGATCCGTTTCTTATCCACTTTGCCTACATGTGTTTTGGGCAGCTCCTGCAGAAACAAAAACCTTTTAGGAATCTTATACTTTCCGATTTTCCCTTTGCAGTAATTCCTCAACTCCTCATCGGTAAGCCCATGATCCGGGTGCAAGGCAACGGCCGCGACGACAGATTCCCCCCATTTGGGATCGGGAATGCCGACGACTGCCGCTTCTTTAACCGCGGGGTGCTCCAGCATGAGCTGCTCCACCTCGACGGGATACACATTTTCTCCGCCTGTGATGATCATGTCTGTTTTACGGCCTACGATGTAGTAGAAGCCATCCTGATCCCGACGGCCCAGATCGCCTGTCCGCAGCCAACCGTCAACAAAGGCGGATTGCGTCGTCTCCGGCTGATTCCAATAGCATTGGAACACATGCTTGCCGCGCAACCATATTTCGCCCACGTCTCCAACCGCCGCTTCGCAGCCGTTATCTGACACAATTTTCACCTGCACCAGCATCATCGGCTTCCCGACCGATCCTCGCTTATGGACGACAGCGCGCGGGTCCATATAAAAATTGTTCGGCCCCGCCTCCGTTAAACCGTAGCCTTCCTTGAACGTCAGACCCTTGCTCTCGAAGGCATCGTAGATTGCAATCGGGCATGGAGCGCCGCCGGAAAGAAACGTATGCACATGCGGAAATTGCGCATGGGCAAATGCAGGCAAATCGATCATCATCCGGTACATCGTCGGCACCATCAGCACGATCGTGCATGCATAGCGCTGAATCAGTTCCATTAGCGGCTCCGCCCGGGATTCTTTGCTTACCACCACGGTGCCGCCGGCGTACAAAATCGGCAGGCAAAGCGCATTTATTCCTCCCGTGTGGAACAATGGCAGCGACGTCACGGTAACATCGCTTGTCGTCAAATTCCAACTCACGATCGTATTCAACATGTTCCACAGCACCGATTGATGCGACAGCACGACACCCTTAGGTTTTCCGGTCGTTCCGCCGGAATAGATCATCATGCAGCTTTCTGCCGCTTCATCGCCGCGTTCCGCTTCCAGCTGTCTCAGCGGAATTGCAGCGCTGATGATGCCCTCGTATTCCACTCCGCCTGCTTGCAGCGTGATTGGAGCAGACAGGCCGCGCGCCAACGGCACCAGTTCACTATGGTACAGCAAAGCTTTCGGTTTGCAATCGCTTACAATAGCATTTAATTCGCTGCCGGATAGACGCCAGTTCAGCGGTACGAATACGGCGCGCAGCTTGATGCACGCAAACAGCGCATCCCAGCAGCAAAGATCATTCTGCGCAAGCACAGCGACACGATCCCCGGGCGCTACGCCTGCCGCTTCCAAATAGCCCGCCAGACCGCAGGCTCGTTCGTTCATTTGAGCGTAGCTCCACGCTTCTCCCGTCTCTGCGTTTATTGCCGCTGTTCGATGTGGAGTTAAGGCGCTTCTGGCTGCCAGCCAATCTATTGAATCCTTTCCCATATGCTCGACCCCTATAGTCCATGATCTGTCCATTTGTTTGTACTATAGATAGGTTACAAAGCAGTTACAAATTTGCGGCAATGAGCGGCTTGAAGTGCGCTACGTTATAAAAGTAATGATCGTTTTACTGAATGAAACCCGAATGAATAAAAGTATTGATGGACGAGGAGATTGTGCATTTACTGTTTGAGGATGTATTCAAGAATATTTTACCTGTAAAATTATACCTTCACAAGATGATTTATGTATATAGGGGACCTTAAGAAATCAACTTAATTCTTTCATATTAAATATACCGCCAACGCTCAGATACGCCAGCAATAACCTGCTCTCCGTTTATGCCCCAGTTTCAGTGTTTCAATAGTTGGCATAGTGCCTTTTCTAGCCTTAAATGAAGTAATTCCGTTTGCAATTCAATAGTCACTCGGTGAAGGCTCGAAACAATGTCTTCCACCGCATAACCGATGACGTTCATTGAAAGTTCCCTCCTACATAAAAATTAAGATTAATGTAACCCTTATGAGATATATCGAACTTAATCGATGATGACCATCAATCGTCCGATTCCTAACCCCTCCGCGTGACCAAAATAGCTATGCGCCCTACACCCAAAACCAAGCCTTTGAATAATCGGCTATGTTAAATCATAATGTTGATTTTCGGACAAATTAAAACCGCCCACTAAAAGGCGGTTAATTTAACTTTAGGGCTTACTCGAAGAGAAGTCTACAAAATCAACTTGTATACCCCTGCCTCTCCGAAAAAATCCTTTCTTGTCAATCCTTTTTCTCCAAGCAATATTCGATAATTCGTTATTGTACCATCATGTGAAATAATGAAAATTTTGTTATATCTATCTCCGATCCAATCTAATAACTGCTTAGCATATCCTTTAAAAACATCGTTGGAAGCCACAAGCGATGACCGCTTCCTTTAAGACACCAGAGCCTTCAGCACTTTCCCGATCGAATCGCGGATGACGTGAGTCGCCCGGCCGTCATACGGCGTTGAAGACTGGTTGATCAAAATCAGCTTGTTGCCGCCATATTCTCCAACCAGTGCGGCAGCCGGGTTGACGGTCAGCGACGTGCCGCCGACGATCAATACGTCCGCTTCCGCAATATGCTTTCTGGCCTTCGACAGGATGTCCCAATCGAGGCTCTCCTCGTACAGCACCACGTCGGGCTTTACAATCCCTCCGCAGGCATCGCAGCGGGGAACCATCGTCTCGTCGCTCGTCACGTGATCGAGGTCAAAAAACTTGCCGCAGCCCATGCAGTAATTCCGGTGCACCGACCCGTGAAGCTCCAGCACATGCTCGCTCCCCGCCATCTGATGCAGTCCGTCGATGTTCTGGGTGACGACGGCCCGAAGCTTCCCCGTTTGCTCCAACTGCGCCAGCACCTCGTGAGCCGCGTTCGGCTTGGCCCCCCTATGGACCATGCAAGCCCGGTAAAAGTCGAAAAACTCCGCCGTACGCTCCATAAAAAAACTGCGGCTCAGCATGACCTCCGGCGGAAAAGCGTGCTTGGAGCCCGTCTGGTACAGCCCCGTTGCCGAACGAAAATCGGGGATCTGGCTCTCCGTTGAAGTCCCCGCTCCCCCGAAAAAGACAATGTTCCGGCTGTCCGCAATCCATGATTTGATCTCTTCAACCGCCATTTCCAGTCCTCCTTGATACTGATTCACACCGCTCCATCCGCCGGAAAATGGAGCCCGATCTGCTTGCGGGCCTCGTCCATGATCGAGATCGCAGCGAGCGAATTGGCGTGCGAATTCGTTGCAGACTCCAGCCTTCCGGTTTGCAATACATCAATAAATTCCTGGACTTCGTAGTACATCGACTTGTCGCTCTGCGGACGGGTCAATACCTCGACCGAACCGTCGCGGTAACGGATTTCCACCTGCCCCGGCTGATTGATTTTGTCGATGACGAGAGTACCGTGCTCGCCTTGAATTTCCGTCGGCGCGTACGAATTGACAATCTTGGAATACGTCAGCACCGCTTCCATTTCCCCATAGCTTAGCAGCAGGCTTCCCTGCCCGTCCGCGCCGGAGTCAAGCAGCAGACCGTTCGCCAGCACGCGGTCCGGCTGACCGAACAGCACGACCATCGGATAAATGCAGTACACGCCCAGATCCATCAGCGACCCGTTGGACAAGGCGGGATTAAACGCATTGAGCACCGTCCCCTGCTTATAGGCATCGTAACGGGAGGAGTATTGACCGTAGCTTGCCGCATAGCGGCGGACCGGACCGATTTTGGGCAAATGCTCCTGCACTGCGCGGAAATTCGGCATCAGCGTCGATTTTAACGCCTCCATCAGCAGCACCCGGTTCGCCTTTGCCGCCGCGATCATCTCCAGCACTTCCGCCCGGTTGGAAGCCAGCGGCTTCTCGCAGAGCACATGCTTCCCGTGATTCATCAGCAGCACGGCCTGCTTCGCGTGGAAAGCATTCGGACTGGCGATATAGACGGCATCGAACGCATCGCTCCGCGCCATCGTCTCCAGATCCGTGAACTTGTGCGGGATGTCGAATTTAGCCGCAAAGGCTTCCGCCTTCTCTTCCGTCCGCGAATAAACCGCCGTTAAAGCAAACGCCTCGCACTCCCGCGCCGCGCGAATAAACTCTTCCGTAATCCAGTTCGTTCCGATGACTGCAAATCGTATCATGTGTCATTTCCCCTCGTTGTGTGTAATCTGTCGTCATGCCTATCCTTCTATTGTATAGGAGGATAGCGCGAGAGGCCAACTTATTTTTCCAAATAGACGGATTAAAGGGATAAATGAACAATATTAGGGTAAAATATCCATAAAATCTTAAGTTAAGGAGCCGCTATGATCAGCAATCGCGAACTGAAGGGACAAATCGAAGAATTGACCGAGCAGAACCAGTTTCTAAGCGACGAGCTGCAGCAGATCAAAAGCTTGCTTGAAAGCCAGTCCAACAACCAAGACCAAGGCTCGAATCAAGGCAAGGGCAACCAAGGCGAAGAGAAAAGTAACAACGGCTCCGATGCGTTGTTCAATATGGCCAACGATTTCATCAAGCTCAAAAAGCTGACGAGTGACCTGCAGACCAAGATGCAGGAATATGCTTCCCAACAAACCCGCGGCTCGCAATTAACGGACGAGGATGTCATCAATCTGATCATCAACATGATGAACGGCATGATCGATTGGACCATCGACTTCGTGTCCAAACAGAATCAATCCCAAGGACAAGGGCAGATGCATTGAGCAAAAAAAGGAAAAAGGGCCTCTCCTGTCCGGGAGTGCCCTTTATTCGCCCTTAGAGCGGTTTATCTCGCCGCATAGCTCCCCCTCGTATTTTGCAGAATGTACAGCCTGCGATCCTCAACGACAAACTCCACATATCTTGGCGTCCGGTAATAACTCTCCAGCTCCGTGAAAAATGCCTTAAGCTGATCGTACGCTTCGGGGATATCGTCGCGTAATTCCCGTAAATCTTTTTTCTGCTCTAGCGGGGTCAGATTCAAATACGCCCCCGACCGCTGCATCAAGTATTTGCCGAAATCGTCCGCCTGTCCCGTGCGCGGGTTCCGGGTATAAGCCCTTCCGCTGCAGGACTGCGCGTTCCAGTTGGCGTACACCATTTGCTGAACGATCAACCAGCGGTTAAAATGGTGCTGTCCCGCTTGCTCCATCTCTTGAAAATGCGCATAGATCCGTTCAATGTAGTAAAGCAGTTCGTCAACCGCACTCCCGAACGGACCGTTCGACGGGTTCCGGGCCGCTGCCCCGGCAAGAAGACTGCCTTGAAATCGCCACGCCTGCATGGTGTACTCTTCTTGAAGTATGCCGGCAAACGCATCGGATGGCTTCGCTTGTCCCTCGGCTTGAGCCAGTCCGATATTGACCATGAACTCCGGCAGGCGTACGACGCCGTTCTTGTCCCCGCATCGCAGAGAAAACAGCAAAGGAGGCTTGTCCGATTCGAAAACGCCGATTTTTTGCTCGATTCGGCGCTCGATGTCCGACAGATGCGAGGCCAATGCAGCGCCAAGCCCCTTCGGAAGGTCCCCCTCCTCAACAAAAGCGCAATAAGCTTCCGGAACGACAATGAGCCCTGTCGGAACACGGGCGCCAAGCTGCGTTGCGACGGACAAGCCTTTGATTTTCTCATCCATATCGCTGTCCGGCAGCCGCATCGTGTCCTCCCAATGGACGACATACTCCTTGACTTGGATGTCATTCCCCCCCTTTATTTTATAGAAATATATTTAATATTTTACATAATATTACTTATTTGAGTTATAGCTAATTATAGGTTCTAATTAAAATTTTGTAAATATTCACTTTTATTTGAGCATTAAAAAAATCCGCTGCGTGAGCGGATTGAAACAGCGCTGGAAGAGCAGCAGCCGCAACAGCCGAATCTCCTTGCATACAAAAAGTAAGCTGCCCCGCAAGCGGGACAGCCAATGGATTAAGGCTTGAGAGGGAGTGTTATTTGCAGCTCCGGGTCATACTTCGGCTCGGTGCTTTCGGAGAAGGTTGTTACGAACGTTATATCCGATTGAGGATCGATGACAGGATACTCCGCAACATACGAGTTGGTTTTCCTATCAACCAGTCTTCTTTGCCCATACAGTTTCTGTCCAGCCTCGTCTTCAATAAATAAATCCAAATAATATGGGTGAGGACCTTCCGTTTGAAAACGAACCTCGGTTTTATCGCTGCCATAGCGGATATCCGTAATTTTCACCCATCCCGACGTACTTCTTTTCAATACAATGGGCTTCTCGGCTGTCGGTTTATACTCTACTTTCGCCTTGTGAAACACGGGTAAATTATATTCCGACTCTTCTCGGGTAAAGTCAATCTTGATCGATTCGGGAACCGTCTGGAAAGAACTGAATGAATCAATAGATTCTAAGGAATATCCGGTTTTTGTAGGTTCGAACTTGACCAAGCCTCCGCCTCCCGGCAGGTACTTCGTTCCTTTCTCATCTTCTATTCTCATGTGATTTTGATAAAAACCGCTATCCAAATGCTTCGGAAAGCTAATCTCATACCTGACCGCCGTCATGTTCGGGGTCATCGCTATCTCCTTGACCGTGTACGTCAATTCGCCCGACTTCTTTGTTGTCATCGGCTTAAGCACCCTGGTTTCTTTATAAACGGATTTCTTGACGGGAATCGTCAGTTCCCACGGCTCCGGCGTACTGCCCGGCGAAGTTTGGTACAGAGAACGGTAATCCTGGAACCTCATCTCAAACTCATCGGGAAACCGGCCGACATTGGCGAAGGTTACGCTATGCATCGTGGTTTGTTTGTCAATCGGCTCGGACCAGTGGCGAATAGGATTTCCGATTTCCTTGCCGTCGAGCATTATCATCGGGTTTGTTGCAGAAGGTTCTTGACCGTGATGCTCCACATAACCGACAGACAGTCGCGCATCATCGAACAAGATTTCCTTCACGGTAATCTTAACGCCGTTTTTCGTAACGCTTTGATTGATCTGGGACACCGTCCCATTTTTGACGGCTTGTTTCAGCTCGCAGTTCATGGAATGATGAAAGGGAGACACCTTCCCATTCTCGCCACGAAGATCCTGCTCACGTTCGAAGAAACACTGAAACGGATACACCGAGGCGGAAGCTTGTGCTGCCACGGCTGTGGGCGTAACGGACGAGACCCCAAATGAGGTAAAAGCGATCAGTGCAGCCGCAGAAATTGCGACCAAACGGCATACTTTATTTTTCATCACATTGAATGCAGGTATCATTTACAACAATCCTTTCCCGATGGGTTTATTTAAGCGGAATGTTTATCGTCTGCATATCGTTTATACATATCTGCATTCGGCTGTTTCATAAAGGATACTATCGTTATGATTTCTTGATCCGTTACGCCACCCGTTACTTGAAATTGATACTGGATTCCTTGATCTTCCCAAATATAGTACCGCTTTTCGCTTTGACCCGAGACAGCTTCAGTCACCTTCATCGCATACTGTTCCTTCATCCGCAGTGACGTTAAGCCAACCGACCATTCGCCACTTTTATTCGCTGATTGTTCAATATGTTTGTATACCGTTTTCAAGTCGTCGCCGCCATGAATGGCGAAAAACTCCAAATTTCCGGAAACGGTCTCTCCTTTGCGCTGAACGAAGCGTATTACCGCTTCGGTACGCTTGCTTCCATTAACTTCTTTCGTATTAACATTGACCTGCTCAAAGCGATACCCTGCAGGCATTTCATCCGGAACTTTAAATTGGAAGCCGGCGTCTTTAACTGCTTTCTCCAAATGGTTTGCCTTCGGATCGGGTGGAGGAGCGGCTTGTTCTTCTTTGACGGTTGCCGCTACACTTTCTGCATGTGGTTCCGGTTGTTCCGGGTTGTCGGGCAAGCTTGGCGATGGAACGGCATTTCCTTCCTTAACGGCTTCTGCCGCGCTTCCGGCATGCGGACCGGCTTCGGTCAGCTTCCCTTCCTCATGAGCCTTAACCTCTTCACGACGGCGTTCCGCAGGCATAGCTTCAGGGATCTTCCATTCCATGGCGTCTGCAGCCTCCACCGCATTTTCCCGGTTGTCGGTCAAATCCGGCGATGGAGCGGCATTGCCTTCTTGGAAGGTTCCACCCACGCCTTCGGCATATGGTGCTTCCGGCTCTGCCGCATTCGTTAGCGACATAACGCTCATGACGGCGACGCATAAAACGGCAATGGTTGAAAACTTATACGTCCCTTTCTTGAACGATTTGATCATCGTAATTCTCCTTATCACCAGATTCCGATTGTTTGATCCGCTGAAATAAAGCAGGCTCGGCTGATCGCGGTTCGCGGAATAGAGCTTCAAAAACTCAACAATCGTCATCCCGTACGGTATGGCCTCGTCTTCTCCAAGAACCTCCAATGCATAGGCGTCGCAGGCCAGCTCTCTGTCTGCTTTCATTTTCGTGATGAATATCCAGATGAAAGGATTCATCCAGTGAATCGCCAAAACGAAGCTGCCGATCGTATTCCAGGCGATATCTTTTCTTTTGTAATGAGCCAGTTCATGCGAGAAAAGATGGTAAAGCTGGGCATCGTTCAGTTGGCTCCCCAGCGCTTCGGGAATATAAATCCATGGAGCAATGATTCCGGAAATATAAGGGCTTTTCATTTCGTATCCCGAATACAGCGGAATTGGCTGTTTAATGCCGAATTTTCTCCTGCAATCGTTCATAACGGACAGGATACGAGGATCTGTTACCATCTGGAACGCCTTGCGTTTGCTTCTAAGCTTCCACATATAAAACAACAAGTAAAGAAGGATCGAGATCGCTCCCGCAAGCCATACGACCGAAATGATTTGTAAAGCCGGCGGGTATTTATTTACGGAAGAGGGTGCCGCGGTTTCAGTTTCTTGAGGTAATGGAGCTATCGGAAACGGAGCATGGCTCTGCAGCGGCAAGTTGTTCTCATTCTGAACAGGAAGCTGTTTCTCCCGGTGTTGTTGAGATAACCATGTGGGCGGTACAATTTCTTCCAAATTTTGCGTTTCCGAAGCCGCCTTTTCTGTGCTTGACGCAAATGGCAAAGCATTAAACAAGCTTACAGGACTGTTGGGAAAATCGGGCAGAAGCAGCCGCATCAGCACAATCAGCCACAACGCATGCCGCATTCGCGGGCTCATATGCCGGCGGAACAATGCTTGAATCGCCATAACCAGCAGCCCGACGACGCTTGCCGCCAATGTCGCGTAACAAAACCATAAAAAAATGCCGCTCACCATAGTCATGTGCGATTACCTCTTGATCTGATCTTCATCTGATCCTCGTTCCTTGGTCTTTCTCTCTTTTTTCTCCGTCAAAAACTTATGAAGCTTATCGATCTCTTGCTGCGACAAGTCGGTTTCCTCCAAAAAGTTCGTCACCATAATATCGGCCGCACCGTTAAACACCCTTTTGAGAAACGATTGACTTTCGGCCCGAATGCATTCCTTCTCGGACAATAAAGGAAAATACAAATAGCTTCTTCCCGATTTTTCAAACCCGATCGCCTTTTTTTTCAAAAGCCTGTTAATGAACGTCCGTACCGTCTGATCGCTCCACTCAATCTCGCCGGGCAGTTGGAGTACGATTTGCTCCGCGGTCAATGGGCTTTGCTTCCATATAACCCTCATAATTTCCCATTCGGCTTCCGATATTTTCGGAACGTTGCTCATGCTTCTTCTCTCCTCCCGATCGAACTATTACGATTGTAATTTTTCCTTGCGGATTTAATATTACACTTGTAACAGTTAATTGTCAATATATCCCTTGTGGTCATAATTCGAGGTCACACTTATTTATGCGTGGAAAGACCATCTACATATATAATCATGGGGTCGCCCCGTAATAGAGCATTGTTAGAAGATATCCTCTCTTTTATTAATATGACATAAGGTGACATATTTGAGGTCTATAATGGGTGGTAGATTAACGAAAGGAGTAATAAATCATGAAACGAAGAATTATTTTAGATTTAGCGGTTACTTTAGATGGTTTTATTGAAGGGAAAAATGGTGAAGTTGATTGGTGCATTATGGACTCTGAGATGGGGTTTAATCATTTTTTAAATCAAATTGATGCCATTTTCTATGGAAGAAAAAGCTATGATTTATGGGGACAATTTACTCCGGAAATCGAACCTACGGATTCTGAAAAAGAATTTTGGGAATTGGTTCATAGTAAAGAGAAATATGTGTTTTCCAGGACGCAAAAGGGGACTGATAATAAAGCAGTATTCATAAATGATAATATTCTCGAAGAAGTAAATAAAATAAAGAATAAGCCTGGTAAAGACATCTGGCTATATGGTGGAGCAAGTCTGATTACAACTTTTATCAATTTAGGACTTGTTGATGAATTTAGATTATCTGTTCACCCTGTTGTTTTGGGAGAAGGGAAACCGCTGTTTGTGGATATAAAACAGAGGTTGAATTTAAAAATGGTTAATACCAGAACGTTCTCCTCAGGCGTTGTACAACTAATTTATCATTTTGATGCGAACAAATAATATTGCACATTCCAATGATAAAATCGTTATGTAGAACACCTGGGATTGCGTCGAGCAGTTCCAGGTCTTCCTCAAAAGGGAGCATGCGCTTTTTAATTTCCTCATCCGACCTACCAATCTCCTCGTCCAAATAATCGACATGACGGAGCTGAGCTCCCAGCATTAGTTTTTGATGAGGTCCCATTAAGCCATTCAATGCTCGCTTCAAATCCGCTTTTTTGCTTCTCAACTTCGGGCTGGTGCAACAACCACATATGGTTATTCTATCCTGCGTGCTTCCACATTCGGAGCAACACTCTGTAGTGCACCTGGTCGTTAGGGTCAGTCTAAGACTCGGGCTTGAAGCACCATTGACTGCCGACCTGCCTTCGCCAGCCGTAAGTAAATTATACCGCATACCTACGTAACGAACGACGACCATTTCACATTCATTGACAACTCATATACAACGTAATAAAATATTTTTACGTAAATATAAAATTTTAAAAAGGCGGTGGCTTCTATGAACCTGTTAATCTTGGGCGGTACCCGGTTTTTAGGGAAGGCTTTGGCGGAGGCGGCGCTTGATCGGGGGCATACATTGACGCTCTTTCACCGTGGGCAGCACAGTCAAGATGCGTTTCCCGAAGCGGAGCACATCGTAGGGGACCGGGAAAATGAGCTTGAGCTGCTGCAGGGCAGAACATGGGACGCGGTGATCGATACGTGCGGCTTCGTTCCTCGCGTCGTACGTGCCTCCGTCGAACTGCTGAAGGACAGGGTGGGACATTATACGTTCATCTCGTCCGTATCCGTATACGAAGATCTAAAGCGCTTACAAGTAAAGGAAGACGCCCCTGTCGCAATCCTCTCCGACGAGAGCACCGAGGATGTGACGCAGCATTACGGCGCGCTCAAAGCGCTATGCGAGAAAACGCTCGAAGCCGCCATGCCCGACAGAGCGCTGCACATCCGGCCCGGTCTGATTGTCGGCCCGCACGATTATTCGGACCGCTTTACGTACTGGCCCCATCGGATCGCCCAAGGGGGAGAAGTGCTTGTGCCGCCGAAAGACGGGCGTGTTCAGGTGATCGATGTGAGGGACCTCGCCGCGTGGATTATCGACTTGGTCGAAAAGCAGACAGTCGGCACGTTTCATGCCAGCGGCAGCGATTATACGATGGAGCAGCTCGTCGATGTTTGCGCCCTGTTGAGCAGCCGTCCCACCAAGTTCACCTGGGTCACCGAGCCGTTTTTGAGAGAGCAGCAGGTCGGGGAATGGATCGAGCTCCCTCTCTGGCTGCAAAGCGACAGCTTGATCGGCTTGTTCGCCATCGACAATACGAAGGCTTTTGCTTCCGGGCTGATGACCAGGCCGTTAATCGACACGGTTCGCGACACCCTCGCATGGGATCGAAGCCGCCCGCCGGAGGAGAAGCGCAAAGCCGGACTGGACCCGGCCCGTGAGGCGGAGCTGCTCTACCTGTGGCATAGCTGGGATGCCGCCACTCCTCATCCTTGACTTCCGCGGCCGCGGGGCTACGAGCAGCCGTCGTGCTTCGGCTTGTAATCGCTTGGGGCTTGGCCGGTCCATCGGCGGAATTGCCGGGAGAAATGGCTCGCGGATTGGAACCCGAGCCGCTCGGCGATCTCCGTCATGGGCAGGTTCGTCGTCACCAGCAGCTCCTTCGCCAGACTCAGTCTTCTTCGGCTGACGTATTGCTTGGGCGACAAGCCGTACACCTTGGAGAACAGCTTCGAGCATTGGCTGCGGCTCAGGTGAAGCTCCTCCGCCACGGCGGAAATCGTCGCCTCTTCATGAAAGCTGCCGGCCAGCCGCTCTTCGATCGCATGAGCCACATCGATGGCCAATAAAGTGGCCTCCTTGGACGAGGCTTGTCCGGCGTAAGTATCCCGCTCCCGGATTAACGCAAGCACATCCCGAACGATGAGTAACGTATACGATTGCAGCAGCAGCCGGTCCTCGAACCGGGGGTTCAGCTCCTCGCGCCAAGACACGTCTCCATGCGTATCGGGAGCGGCGTATCGCCGCATCATTTCTTCCAATTCCTGAACGTAGAACGGAAGCTTCCCGCGGCTTGCAGATCCCGACGGAATATGGGAGTAAGGCGCAATCCCGAGCTCGCTCCGTACCTCCGCGTCGTCCAAGTCGAAATGCACGTTGAAAAACCGGTAATGCGAGCTTTCGGCTGCCGCGGATTCGTGACGGATGCCCGATTTGATCAGCAGCCAGTCCCCTGGACGAAGCGTCAAAGAGGTCCGGTTAATGTCATGCACCGATTCGCCCTCCAGGCAGCAGATCAATTCATACAAATGATGATGATGCCGCGGGTACCGCCAACTCGGCGGCTTGATGCCGAAGTGACAACCGGTCACCTGCAGCGTCTGTGTCATATTAGGAAAATGGAATAAACGGTCCATGCCGGTGACGGCTCCCTTCTGGCCAAATCCACGCTTTCCCTCAATGTAACATGTTTCGCAGGCTGATGTCATCTCGAAGCGGTTTTGCAAAGATTCCCACAAAGCGCAAAAAACCGGCGCCAACCCTTGATAGGTCGGCACCGGCCTCATTCATCGTTACCTTATTATACCGTTACTTGCGATACCGGTCCGAGCTCCGGCCGGTCCGTAAACGTCAACTCCCGCTTCTCCGTTCCATGAAGCTCGAACACGACGATCTCGTTGTCGCCCTGCCGCAGCAGCGGCGCAGGGATATACAGCGTCTGCTGCGGCCCGCGCTTCCAGTAGCGGCCCAGATGGAAGCCGTTGACGTACACGATGCCCTTGTTCCAGCCGTCGAGGCGCAGGAACGTATCCGCCGGCTGTCCCTCAATCGGCAGCACCGCGCGGTAAAAGCCCGGGTATCCCGGCTCCGCTTCCTTCCCGTCAAAGCTGACCGGGGTTACATCCTCCAGCGGCAGCGGATAGATGTTCCAGCCGAACAGGAACTGGTTGCCATGGCGTATGCCTTCCGTGATGCCTTTGCGGTCGAGCATGAACGGTCCGTAGTTGATACGGCCCATATTTTCCACCAAAATGCGCAGCGTCGCTCCGCCCTCCGGCACGGCGAACGATACCTTCTGGCTCGGGTCCCAGCGCTCGATCACACCCAGAAACTCGTCGTTTACATAAACCAACGCCCGGTCGCGGCAATCCTGCAGCACAAGCTCCCGTTCCTCTCGTGGCCCGGAAATGAACGTTTCGTACAGGATAAATCCGTCGTTTTGTCCGACCGCTTCCATCGGCTCCGGGCACGTGTGTCGAACCGGCTCCGACAGGCTGTCCAGCTGCCCGAACAGCGAGGCCGCTTCACGAACTGGCACACTTCCATAGGCAGCCTTCGGAATCGGCTGCGGCAGTTCCAGCGGCGGCAGCTCCATGTAGCGGGATAGCGTTTCCCGCACCACGTAAAACTTATCCGTCGGCTCGCCGGATTCGTTCAGCGGAACGTCGTAATCGTAGCTCGTAATCGTCGGTTCGTAATGATCGCGCTGCGGACAGTTCGCCCCGCTCATATAGCCGAAGTTCGTTCCGCCGTGGAACATGTAAAAGTTGACCGAAGCGCCGAGACGGAGCATATCGTCGAATACGTTCGCTACATCCTTTGCGTCCCGTGTATGATGATCCTCGCCCCAATGGTCGAACCAGCCGTTCCAATATTCCATGCACATGATCGGTCCGTCCGGCTGGTATTTCCGCAGCATCTCGAACGCTTCCTCCGCCCGGGACCCGAAGTTCACCGTTTCCAGCACGCCGGGAATCATGCCGCCCTGCAGCATGAAATGCTCCGGTCCGTCGGAGGTAAACAGCAGCACGTCCATGCCACGCTGCAGCATCGCATCCTTCAAATAAACTAGGTACGCTCGGTCGTTCCCGTAGCTGCCGTACTCGTTCTCGATCTGCATCGCGATAATCGGCCCGCCGTTCGTGCACAGCAGCGGCTTCAGCAGCGGAAGCAGCACGTCATAGTACGCATCGACGCGGTCAAGATACGGCCGGTGCATGCAGCGCACCCGCATACCCGGATCCGCAAGCAGCCAAGCCGGCAGCCCGCCAAACTCCCACTCCGCACAAATGTACGGGCTCGGCCGCACGATTACATGCAGACCGACCTCGCCAGCGATCTCAACAAAGCGAACCACGTCCGCCAGCCCGTCAAAACGGAACTGGCCCGGCTTCGGCTCGTGAAGATTCCAAGGAATATACGTTTCTACGGTATTGAAGCCGCAGGCTTTCAGCTTAAGCAGGCGATCCCGCCAATACTCGGGCACCACCCGGAAATAATGAATCGCACCGGAAACAAGACGGATCGGTTCCCCGTCCAGACAAAATTGCCCGTTTTGCACATCGAACGTTGCCATAAGAGCACCCTTTCTGCATTCGGTATTCTCCCTTTATCTTAGAACGTCCGCGGACAATACCGAATAGCCAAAGCGTCCGATTATTTGACCTTTTTTTCCGTTGGTTGGGTATGTAGTAACAGATGATTATGGGGTAAAACACATATCCTTCCGGTTCATTCGGCAATAGGATTTTAAAATTAATCACCATACTCAGACATGCAATATTTCATTATATTACTTCGTACTTCATGCCAAGTCTCGCCCTTGCATTCCAGTATTATATCTTGTATTATTTTTTTCGCTGTTTCGTAGTCATATTTATCAACTATGATTAAACCTCTCTTAAAAACTGCCTTTTGGTTCTGTAGAACGTACATTAATCTTTTAGGAGTGGTCAAGTTAAAGTAAACACATCTACGCCTTTGCTCCCCTCCTCTCCTATCTCTGCACTAAGTACTACCCAGAAATCATCATCTGAATCAGGAGGAAATACTACCCCGAGAAATTTTAAAGAAGGTATAATCAAAATATAATCCTCCTTTTTATGGATTAGCATAGTTCATTTTTTATTTGTTAGCGTGACCGCTTGCCCAAATGTATGCAATAAAGCTTGGCGCTCTCTTCTTCGATCATAAATACCACAATAACGTCCGCTTTAGACTTAAACCCTGACTGCAGATTTTTAAAGGTATAGCTGTTCATCCTCCTCCTGCATTGAAATGCTTGGCAGATAAGAAACTCCTCTGCGCTTATTGATTTATTGGGTAACCAGCCTTCAAGCTGCAATCCGTGTGGAAATTCGATGATTTCATCAAAATACAGATGAATGGATTAAAGAGTGGCGTGAGGATCATTGCTGGAAAAGGAAAACTGCCATATTTTAAAATGTACGGTGTTGAGGCGACAGAAATATCTTGGGGCTCACCTAGTACGCGTTCCACAATATCTCTTTTCAGACCTAACGAAACCTCTCCGAGCAGACCTGTTTGAATAAATTTCATGAAAGATGACATTTCTGCGCATCCTATTTTATTTTTCCAACGCTCGCAACAGGGATCGCTCTAATCCCATATCCATATTACACCCTTAGCAGCAAAGACCTCATCAAATGGTCGGAGAAACCTCCACAAAGACAATCCTGAAGGCTCAATACATCAAAACCGTAAAGTACTAACGTCTTTACCATGATGGATCTACTGTTTACTTTCTCAATAGGATACAGACTGCTTACCTTTGCGCTCTAAAAGAAACTAGTCTTCTTTCGATAAACGGTCATATTCGATAAGCACTTCGAAATCATCGTTAGGACAATAAATACCAGAATGTCTGCCACTATCTTTTTCGAAAAACATTAATGTTTGGCCACAGTTCGGGCATTTGACTTCTTCACCGGCCACAACTTTCTCCCTAATCTCTTGTATTCGTTCGACCTCTTTTAATATTTCTTCCCGTGATCTTCTTGCCACATGCCCCGCTCCCTTAACGATAACATGTATAACCAACCCCGCATTTTCGCTTAAAGAACTTATACTCTTATAAGTAATTACTCTAAGTCTCACCGTAGGCGGCCAGTATTATATTAACATCCATGTCGAAATTCCAAATGCTACGAATCGCCTATTTTTTCCATGGCGAATGTAAACTTTATCACCTTTTTACCTTCCCTATTGTAAAAAAATGTCCACAATCTATCCCCAATATCTGGATAACTTTTATTTCCTTAGGATATTCTATAAACGATCACCTCCAAATTTCGACAAGATTCGCGTATTAGGGCTTGACATGGGGGCGTGTTTAAAATATAGTAAACCCATCGGAATTAACCTTAACTGACTCGTCAGTTAAGTGGAGAGGGGCGATGGAAGCTGCCTGCTTTACCGGAACAAGAACAAGATCAGGACCGCCGTCAGCAGCTGATGGCCGCGGCTCTCGACTTATTTGCCCGCAAGGGATATCACGGCACCAAAATTTCCGACGTGGTCAAAGCCTCGGGGGTGTCGCAAGGCACGTTCTACTGGCATTTTCAAAGCAAAGAACAGCTCGCGCTGGAGTTAATCGAAGGTGGCAAAGAAAAGCTGATCCAAGTCATCGAGCAAGGCTACCGCAAGCACGCGGGTACGGTAGACGACATGGTGAATTCGTCCGCGCGGCTGCTTACGGATCTGTACGCATTCGCCGATCGGAACCGCGATCTGATGGCTCTGCTGCTTATGAAAGGCCAAGGCGCCGATCCGCCGGTGCGGGAAGCCGTCTCGCAGACCTGGATCGCGTTCGAGGAAGCGTTCAAAAGCAACATTGAGCGCGCCATCGAACTCGGGATGCTGCCGCGGACAAGCGATTTGTCGCTGCGGGCCAACATTCTCGTCTGTTTAATTACCGGCGTGCTGTCCAAATGGCTGTTCGGACCGATGCACGACGTCGATTTCCAATCCACGTATTCACCGGCGCAAATCGCCGAAGAAACCGCCAAGTTCGAATTCCGGGGCTTGCTCGGATAACCTATAAACCCATCTACGAAGACCCACAAGGAGGCAACTGTTATGTCTATCAAACTAAGCAAATTTGTAAAATCCGTTTCGCTGCTAAGCGTTCTTGCGATCGCGCTCGCGGGCTGCGGAAGCAAGCCTGCCCCGGCACCGGATGCGAACGCCGGTAAGAAACCGGCCGAGACGACAACCGCGGCTAACTCGCTTGAGCAAATCAAGAAAGCCGGCAAAATCCGTGTCGGGCTCATGGGCACCTATGCTCCTTACAACTTCCTGAACGACAAACACGAGATCGACGGCTTCGATGCGGACGTTGCCAAGGCGGTAGCCAAACGTCTGGGCGTTCAAGTCGAATTCATCACCGGCGAATTTTCCGGACTGATCGAAGGGCTGCAAAAGGACAAATACGACGCGCTCGTAAGCCAAGTCACGATCACCGAAGACCGCAAGAAAACGATGGACTTCTCGACGCCTTATGTGAAAAACGCCGTGAACGTCATCGTCAAAAGTGACAACACGACGATCCAGAAGCTCGAAGACTTCAAAGGCAAAAAGATCGGCGTCGGGCTCGGCACGAACGACGAGAAATATTTGCGCGACGTCGCGATGCCGAAGGTCGGTACATTTGAAATCGCCACGTATAACGATGTCATTACGTCGCTGAAGGACTTGAATGTCGGCCGCATCGACGCAACGATCAATAACGTATTCGCCATCAAGCCGCTGATCGAGAAAAACCAGTTCAAGGTCAAAGCGGTCGGCGATCCGATTAAAGAGGATTTTGCCGGCATCGCCATCCGCAAGAACAACCCGGAGCTGCTGGACGCGATCAATAAAGCGCTGGCCGAGATGAAAACGGACGGCACGTTCAAAGAGATTTTCCAAAAATGGTTTGGCGTAGACCCGAACTTCTAATCAGCGCGAACCGGGAGGATGCACGGCATGGAACTGGTTTTACAGAACTTCCAATTTCTATTGACGGGCGCGTATTATACGCTGCTGATCACGATCGTCTCGATGTTCTTCGGACTCATCATCGGGATGGTCGTCGCCATCGCCCGACTCAAAGGAAATTGGCTCATAAGTAATCTGGCCAAAGGTTACGTGTCCATCATTCGCGGAACCCCGATTCTGGTACAGATCTTCATTATCTATTACGGACTACCCGACTACGGGATTACGCTCGGGCCGCTCACAGCGGCCTTTATTTCACTTAGTATCAATATCGGCGCCTACTTGTCCGAGACGTTCCGCGGCGCGATTCTGTCCGTGCCCAAAGGGCAGACGGAAGCCGCTCTGTCACTGGGCTTGACGCCTTGGCAGACGATGCGGCGGGTGGTGCTGCCGCAGGCGGCCCGCGTGGCGATCCCGCCGATGGGCAACACGTTCATCGGGATGCTGAAGGAGACGTCGCTCGTGTCCGTCGTTACCGTGACCGAGCTGCTGCGCTCCGCCCAACTGCTGATTGCGCAGTATTATGTCGCGATGCCTTTTTATATCGCCATTGCTATTATGTATTGGGTAATGAGCATGTTCTTTTCGTACATTTTAGACCGCATCGAATCTCGTTTGTCAAAAGCTTATTAAGGGCGTGTGATCTGCATGATCGAGGTAAACCAACTCGGCAAAAGCTTCGGCGATCTGGTCGTTTTCCGCGACATCAATCTACATATCCGCTCCCGCGAAATCGTGGTCCTGGTCGGCCCGAGCGGCTCCGGCAAAAGCACGCTGCTGCGCTGCCTGAACGGGCTGGAGGAGCCTGACGCGGGCTCGATCCGGGTGGGCGATGCGGCATGGGACGCCTCCATGGACGCGGCAAGCAAGAAGCAGGCGATCCGGCACATCCGTACATTAACCGGTATGGTGTTCCAGTCGTTCAATTTGTTTCCCCATATGACCGCCTTGGAGAACGTCATTATGGCTCCCACGATTGTTAAAAAGATGAACCAGAAGCAGGCTGTCGAAATCGGAGAATCGCTGCTCGCCAAGGTGGGATTGCTCAATAAAAAGAACGAATATCCTTCCCGGTTGTCCGGCGGTCAGCAGCAGCGGGTCGCGATTGCCCGGGCCCTTGCCATGCAGCCGCAGATGATGCTGTTCGACGAGCCGACGTCGGCGCTGGACCCCGAATTGACGGGTGAGGTGCTGGCCGTCATGAAGCAGCTTGCCGCGGAAGGCATGACGATGATCGTCGTCACCCACGAGATGAAGTTTGCGCGGGAAGCGGCGAACCGGGTTATTTTTATGAGCGACGGCAAAATTCAGGAAGAGGGCGCGCCGGAGCAGTTTTTCGTCCAGCCGCAGACGGAGCGGGCCCGCAAGTTTTTGCGGCAAATCGAAGGCGCGCCGGAGACGGAGTAACAAGTAAGATTCGAAGGAGTGGACATTGTGGTTCCGAGCAAAGCAGAGCATTTGAAGAACGTCGCGGAGCGGGCGCGGGCGATTATGGAGAAGGAAAATGTGGAAGCACTCGTGGCGTCAAGCTGTGAAAACTTCTACTACCTGTCCGGCCACCCCAGCACGTTCATGTATACACTGCGTATGAACGAAGTCGCGCTGGCCGTGATGTTCCGCGACCCGAGCCGCCGTACGGTCATCATCATGAATGAATTTGAAGCCGCAGGCGTTCCGGAGGATTTGCCCCAGTGCGAGCTACGCACGTACCCGACCTGGGTCGACGTCGACGATCCGCTCGGGCTGCGCGGCGGCAATTACGAAGGTCGGCGGCCCGTAAACCATCAAGTGCAGGAAATGTTCGGGCTGCTCGGGCAGGTGCTGGCCGAACACGGAATACACGGCGGCAGGGTGGCCGTGGAGCTGAACTCCATGCGATACCCTGCCGTGAATGCGCTGCGCGAAGCCGTGCCGGGCTTGGAATTCACGGAAGCCGGAGCGATCCTGACCGAGCTGCGTGCGCTCAAGACGCCTTGGGAAATCGCACAGCTGCGCAAAAGCTGCGAATACGCCGAAATCGGCATCGCCGAGACGATCAAGGGAATCCGGGCCGGCAGCTCGGCCGCCGAGATTGCCGACGCTTTCCGGCTCGCACTGCTAACCCATGCCGACGGCTCGTCCTCCCGCTTCCATATGATTTCGGTCGGGGCGCATTTTGCGCCTGCGCATATTTTCGATACGCGTCCGGGACAGCCGGGCGATCTGATCAAATTCGACGTCGGCGTTGACGTGGCCGGCTACGGCTCGGACATTGCGCGCACATTCGTGCTCGGCGCCCCATCCGATACGGTGAAGCGCATCTACGGCGCGCTGCGCGCCGGACACGATCGGCTGCTGGAGCTGATCGAGCCGGGGATGCCGATGAAGCGCGCTTTTGACGATGTGATGCCGCTGATCCGCCGCTCGGGCCTCCCGAATTACAACCGGGGCCATCTGGGGCACAGCGCAGGACTGAGCTTGGCCGCCGAGGAAGCCCCATTCCTTAGCCCGTCGGAGGAAACCGTCTTCCGCCCGGGCATGGTTATCTGCCTCGAAACGCCGTACTACGGCTACGGCGTCGGCTCGATCATGATCGAGGATATGGTGCTGGTAACGGATAACGGCTGCGAGCGGCTGAATAAGCTGTCGCGGGATTTGATTTCGTTGTAGATGAAAAAAGGTCAAAAAGACGCGTTTACGTTGTTCTGAGCTTGTAGGGAAAGAGATCAACTGTACGAGGGGGTGGGGTATCTACTTCCGGTCGCTCTTGTCTGCAGGAAATTTGATTGGAAGCCGCTTTTCAGCGGACATTTCCCGCAGACAAAGGCGAACGCTATCGCTCCTACAGCAGATACCCCACCTCCGTATGTTCTCTATTTCAGTTAAAAACCCTTTCTCAACAAGCCTCAGATACGTACACACTGTCTTTTTGACCTTTTTTGCTTGGGCTATGGGCTATGGCTTAAAAACTTGCTTAACGGTCCCTTTACCGTCGTCGACCTCGATTTCGGCGTACGCTCCGTTGATGAGCGTTATCTGCGGCGGGACATGGCCGCAATCGATATCGTAAACAATCGAGATCTGCAGCTCTTCGGCCAGCTCTTGATAAACGTCTTCGGCCGTGTAGCCTTCCACCGGACGATTGGCGCTGCTGCGGCCAAACAGGATGCCGGAACAATGCTCAAACCAGCCGGCCAGCTTCATTTGCACTAACGACCTGCGCAAATCGGTTGTGGGCAGCTCGCAGTTTTCCAAATACCAGACGATAGGGTCCTCATGAATAAAATGCTTCTGGAAATGCCGCACATCGCCGAACGGAGTACCGACTAAATGCCGGATGATATCAATACAGCCGCCAAGCAAACGGCCTTGGATGTTTGTCTTTGCCCCGGACACCGTTTTCCAATACGTAGGCTCCGTTAAATGGTAGATACACGGCGAAGGGTCGGCGTGTGTCCATTCCTTCTGATACTTCGGCGAGGAATGCTGGAGGACGGACTCGCCTGTTTTCGTCGATAAGACCGCTTGCCACATGGCGGTGGTCTCGTCGGAATATTCGCCTCGCAAATCGACCAGATTCGTTCCGTGAGCCGTCGCCAGCCCGGTTTTTAAAGTGACTGCCAACAGCAATGCGCTGACATCCGAATAGCCCAAAATCCACTTGCTCGGCAACTGTTCAAACTCGATGTACTCGAGAATCTCGATCAGTAGCTCCCCGCCCCAAGGCGGAATGATCATATCGATCGCGTCATTGTTCATCATGGTGTTAAATTCGTTCGCGCGGACTTGAGCCGGCGAGGACTTGGCCTTCTCTTGCGTCCACACCGTTTCTCCGCAAACGACGCCAAAGCCTCTGCTCTGCATGCGGCTGCACGAGAGCTTGACCAAATCATGTAATTCCGAGGGTACCCCGGAGGACGGGGCGGTTACGCCAATCGTTGCTCCTTCTTTGAATACCGGGTAGTTCATCGTAAGTCCCCCTCTCCCAATTTACACGATATTACCAAAACTAGCTTTTTGGAGCAACCATAATCGGACAGCTGTATAAAAAACAAACTAGACACCCCAAACTGGAGTGTCTGATTTATTAAATAACTGAATATATTAAATTCCTTTTACTCGAAGCGTATATTTAATATCTTCTTTTGAACCGTCGTTTGTGACGATTACTTCATGATAACCATGGCGCAAGTTTTTAGAATCTATATACTTTGTAAATCGATAATTATTGGACGAGTTTGCATCAGCTCGAAAAACTTCCTCATAGTTATCCGAGTCATTCTTATCCGGATAGTAATAAATGACGACTGTCACAGGTTTTTTCGTTGAAGATGTGTAACCTACCCGAACGCTTTTACCGTCGCTTGCCGCATAGTCATAATTCCAAGTGTCGGTACCACTTGAAGATAACCATTCGTCTTCGACTTCGAGTAAATAATCCCCAGGCGCAAGAGCTTCAATTCCATCTTGTGATATAGCGTTTCGATCGACAGTTGTGATTTGCGCCGATGCTCCAACGGGAATTGCTCCTACAATTGCTACGATTGCTGCCAGTGTAATAGCTATTTTCTTCATTAATGATGCTCCTTTCTATTTGATAATTATAAAATATATTATTCTTCCTTCTTTTCGTAAGATTTCGATTATCTCACTGAAAACAAGCATTATCTTGCAAAAAAAATGTCGAAGTATGTTGTGATATAGAACAACCGCAATGAATGAACTAGAAAAAGCCTGCTTGAGCCGTCATAAGCTCAAACAGACTTTATTCTTCTTATCCTTGGCTGTTAGTCGCGTCTGCGGAAGCCGCATCCTTGTGCTGTCCCGGCTTGCGGTCTACGAATTTGCCGATCGTATCGTCCAGGTTCGATTTGATTTGGCTGATGAGCTGGTCACGGCTAATGCCTTTGTCCTGCGCGATTTCGGCCAGCGATTTGCCCGCTTTCATCGCGTCGGTGAGCTCCTGCTGGGTAATACCCAAAATCTTCGTCAGATTCTCGGGATTGCCCATCATCCCGAAAGCTCCTCTTTCGCCTTTTTCGCCGTGATGACCTTCCAGCTTCGTCGCGGTCACGGCTTTCTTCAAGTGATCTGCCAGATTGGCTTTACGCTTGTCCGCTTGATCCTGCGTAATCTTGCCCGCGCTCACCGCATCGTCAATCGCCTTCGTTTCGGTGTCGGTCAGCTTTTGGATGAAGGCGTCTTCCGTCAAGCCCCCTTTTTCCTGCGCGATTTGCGCCAACGTTTTGTTCTGCTTCAGCTCGTCCTTTAACGTTTTCTCATCCAGGTTAAGCAGCGTGGCCGTTTCTTTCAGAATGTTCACGCCGCGGAAGCCGTGCTCTTCCCGGCCGAAGCCGCCCTTGCCGAACTTCCCGTGCCCATGTCCCTGCTGCGCGC
This sequence comes from Paenibacillus elgii NBRC 100335, assembly GCF_004000865.1. Classification (GTDB taxonomy): domain Bacteria; phylum Bacillota; class Bacilli; order Paenibacillales; family NBRC-103111; genus Paenibacillus_G; species Paenibacillus_G elgii. The sequence goes on from NZ_BIMB01000004.1 coordinate 37,044, forward strand.
TATCTGCGGTTGTGCCGCTTTCCGTAGTCGTTGTTGCTGCATATGCTTGAGTGTAATATAATCCGGCTCCTCCGAGAAGAAAGCCTGCTGCAATAGTTCCTGCCATCAATTTTTTTCCGATTGTTTTCATGGTTTCCTGTCTCCTTTTGTTTTCGAATGTGTGTTTCACTTACACTTTGAAGTATAGGCGCTGTACATTAATGGAACCTTAGTTTGGGCTGAGCGTTGGTTGAGCGTAAGCTGAATAAATGCTGAATATGGAAAACAAGCCGGATGTTACCTCGCAGTAGGTAAGCACCGGCTTGTTTTTGAATTTATTTATGGAGGATGTTCCAGAGCAAGTGCGCCACTTCCGCCCGCGTCGCTGGTTCCTTCGGGGCGAACTGGTTCGGCTGCCGCCCCTCGACAAGCCCGAGCTGGGCCAGCCCGGCTGCCGCCGCTTTCATTCCGTCCGGCATCGCCGCGTCATCCGCAAACGGTGACTTCGCTGCGACGGGCAGCGTTTTGCCTGTTTTGTTCTCGTACAGCCATTTGGCGAGGAGCGCCAGTTCCTGCCGCACAACCGGGGCTGCCATATCCGCACCGCCCAGTCCCAGCTTGTTCCATACCGAGGCATTCGCTTCCCCGGACAACGCCTTGGACACCATTTCGCCTGCTTCTTGGCGGGACAAGCCTGCGTTGGGGGCGAATCGCCCTTCGCCCGCGCCGCTCATGACGCCTGTACCGGTCAACCCTTTGACCGCAGCATGCGCCCAATGACCGGACGGCACATCCGCGAAGCCTTGGACGACGATCCGTCCCTCCGGTTGGACAAGAATCTGCTTCTGCTTGGAAGCATATGCCGCCAGCAATTCGAAATCCGTCAGCGCCTCCCCCGCGCCTACAAGGGGCTTTGCTTTGGCAAACATCGTATAATTATCGCCACCGGTGAACATATAGTTGGACAAAGCCAGCGTATAGACGGCGTCTTTGTCGATCGGCTGTCCGCCGATTCGAACGTTCCGCACCCGCTGACCGGAAGGCTTGTCCGCGTCGTATTCGTAGGCAATGCCAGAAACCTGCAAAAAGCCACCTGCCAGCTTCTCCACGCCCGACACTCCGTTTTCGAGCGCGGCCAGCACCATCTCTCCGGTCGCTTCCACCTTCACGATCTTGTTGCCGAAGGGCAAGATCGATTTGGCGTCCTTTAAGGTGAAATCGCCTTTTTTGGCGCTTGCCCGAATACCGCCGCCGTTCGCGAAAGCGATGTCGGTCCCGTAATAATCGCGGTACGCGTCAGCAATCCAGTTGCCGATGGCCATTTCCCGGAAACGGGATTCGTGGTTATCCCCGTAAGGCAAATCTGCGGCCAACGAGGCCACCTTTTTGCCTAACTCTGCATCCAGCTTGGTCTGGTACCCGGCAGCCAGCTCGGCCAGCGGCTTGTCCTCTTGAACAGCTTCGTCGACTTTCAAAATCTCATGCGATAAGCGAACCGTCCCGTCTGTTTCTTTGTTCACGATGAGCCGAATAATCGACCCCATATTGCCTTGGGGCGAGAAGATCAGCCGGCTACCGCCGTCGACCTCGTAGACGAACGATTTCTCTTCCGCTTCTTCTTCGGTAAAGACCGCCCGGATGTCGGGGACGGCCGCCAGCAGTGCTTTATCGTCCGCTACCGGCTCCTGCGTCAACGCCACGATCAGATCCACTTTTGACTGTTTCAGCTTGTCCATCGCTTTTTGCGCGGATTCGATGACATTCAGGCTCTTGACCCGCTCGTCCCGCATCGTCGTTTCCATGGCGCTGGTCAGGCCGAGGATGCCGATGCGGATGCCTTGCTTCTCCATGACAACATACTCCGGCACTTGACCGAACGGCTTCCCGTCGCTTCCGATTAAGTTGGAGGAAATCCACTGAAAGCGCGAATTTTTGATCAGCTCCAGCGTATTGGGAACACCTGCGTCGAAGTCGTGCTGCCCGAAATTCGCGACATCGACCGGAAGCCGGTTGAAGGCCTCTACCATCGGATGCCCTTTGAAAACGCCGCCGAATAACGTTCCGCCTCCCAGATCACCGCCGAAAGCGACGATTTTCTCACCCGGTACGCTGTCCACCAGCGTCTTCACCCGGGCTACGCCGCCGCGGGTGCCGAGCTTGTCGGTCACCGGACTGATTTCGTGCCCGTCGTTGAAATACAGCAAGGATACGGATGGACTGCCGGAAGCTTCCGCCCGGACGCTGGAGATACTGCCAATCCATGCCGGAAATGCCAAACCAACCGCCAGCAGTGCGATGCCGAAAGAACGTGCCGTCTTGTTCATGATCCACCTCGTTGTTTAGAAGATTATGCCTGCCTCTCGTTGAACCATTATAGTATAAAACTGCCCGGGACAAGGTTAAGTTTATATGAAGGCCCGCGAGCCCGCGGAATAAAATCGGCCGTCAAAAGCCATGATATCGGTAAAGGAGGGATTTCCCATGAATATTATGGACGGGATGGACGCAGCCCGGTACAATTCGGCGAACCCGGACGATAAGACCAAAGAAAAGAAAGCCGAGGAAGACCGCAAAGAAATGCCGGCCCAAGTGCTGAGAAACTTGAACAACAAGTGACCGCATGACGAAAGGAAATGAAAGGGAAATGCCAGTGACCCCGGATAACAACAAAACAGCAGACGAAAACGCAGCGGATATCCGAAGCCTGGAAGTCGATTCCGACGTCAATAACGATCCGAACCGCGAAGCGCTGCTCGACCAGTCGTTTCAGAGCTTTTATGAGAACATCAAGCAGCAGGTTCGGGCGAAGGAGGACATCACCAACGTCCCTGGAGAATCCGTCTTCGACGCGGCGGTCGGGATGGACGAGGTGACGGAGGAAGAGGAATAAGCGACGAAGCAAACCAAAAAGCTTCATCTGGCATGCCCAACACGGCATCGTTAGATGAAGCTTTTTGGTTGTTGTTTTTCAGTATAACTTAGTAGAAGACCCTAAATAAGCCCCCTCAATGAATTGATATGCAAAAAAATCAATGCCCGATTTTCGGCGGTATTTTTTTTCGAAAGCGATATAATCATAATTGGTTCCGTAAGGCATCCATTGAATCCGAAACTGCATGATTTAAAGGAGGAGCAGAATGATACCGGCCGATCTAAAACTCGTGTATTACCGGGCGCTTATCGATAAAAAGTCCGAATATGAAGGCATCTTCTATGTCGGCGTCAAGACAACCGGCGTGTTCTGCCGACCAACATGTCCGGCAAGAAAACCCAAATTTGAGAACTGCGAATTTTACGAGACGGCAAAGGAAGCCCTTCTGGCATCATTCCGACCCTGCCAGCGCTGCCGTCCGTTGTCTCATCCCAGCCATGTCTCGGAGCTTATTCAAAAGCTAGTCAACGCAGTGGAAGAAAATCCGGAACGACGCTGGACGGAAGAAGACTTCCGGAAATTATCCGTGGATGCTTCAACGGCCCGCCGCCAGTTCAAGAAGCGGTTCGGCATGACATTTGTCGAATATGCGAGAGCCCGTCGAATGGGAATCGCCCTGAAGCATATCCGGGCGGGCAGCGCGATCATCGAGGCCCAGTTGTCCGCCGGTTACGAATCCGGCAGCGGCTTCAGGGACGCGTTCTCGCGCATTATGGGTGCAGCGCCTGGACAGTTGGGCAATCAACCGATTTTGAAGGCATCGTGGTTGGATACTCAGCTTGGCCCAATGATCGCAATCGCTGACGATGAAGCACTTTATTTGCTCGAATTCGTAGACCGCCGGGGCTTGGAACGCGAGGTTGAACGTCTGAGAAGAAGGACAAAATCCGCGGTTATTCCAGGCAGCGCACCGCCAATTCGTTCGATTGAGAGTGAGCTGGAGGATTATTTCGAAGGCAAGTTAACGGAATTCAACACGCCGTTGAGACTACTGGGATCGCCTTTTCAGAAGAGGGTATGGGAACAACTGCGGGAGATTCCACCGGGTCAGACGACTTCCTATGCGGACATTGCTGTGGCGATTGGAAAGCCAGGCGCTTATCGCGCCGTAGCCCAAGCGAATGGCGCTAACCAACTGGCGATTGTGATTCCATGTCACCGCGTTATCAACTTGAATGGCGACTTAGGCGGTTATGGAGGAGGGATATTGCGAAAACGATGGCTGCTAGGCCATGAGAAGAAATGGTCCACGGAGGAGCAAACAAGATGATGAAAATCATGCAGTCGGGCAAATGGTCCGTTTTATTTGTGGTCACGCTTGTATCATTTATTACCAATCTCGACGCGACGATCGTGATCACGGGTCTGCCGCCGCTAATGGAGAATTTGCACCTTTCGATCGGAACAGGGATGTGGACGATTACTTCGTTTTACATCACAAGCACCGTATTCCTGCTTCCTTCCGGCCGATGGTCGGATATGCTCGGAACGAAACATATTTTTCTATGGGGGTTCGCTTTGTTTACACTTGCTACCGCGCTTTGCGGTATGTCAAGCTCCGGCGAAGCGCTGATTGCTGCTCGTCTGCTGCAAGGTACCGGCGCCGCTATGGCGATGGCGGCATCCACTCCGATCTTGATACGGACATTTCCGCCCAATGAGCTCGGGGTCGCTCTCGGCATCAACAACATCGCATGGGTGACCGGCTCGCTCATTGGTCCAGTTCTCGGGGGCGCACTAATCGGCTAGTTCGGATGGCGCTCCATGTTCTACTCGGTCGTTCCGATCGGTGTCATCGGTCTAGCCGCCGGCATCCTCTTTCTTAGAGATACTTTTACGGGTGAGAAGGTCAAGACTGACTGGCCCGGCCTATTGACGTTCGGGCCTGGGCTGACCGCCCTGCTTATCGCCTTGTCTGAGGGTCAGACATGGGGATGGGCATCGGGAAAGACACTCGGGCTGTTCGCAACAGCGATGTTCCTGTGGATTTCGTTCGTATTCATTGAGATGAAGGCGCGGTATCCGTTGTTTCATCTGAGCCTCCTTGCTTACCGGAACTATTCGATAGGGCTCGGGATCACGATGAGCTACTGTATCGGTTATTTCGCCGTCACCATTCTTCTGACGCTGTATTTGCAAGGTGCTCAAAATCTCAGTCCATTGGAATCAGGACTCATGCTAATCCCGCTGTCCGTTCCCCAACTTTTCACAGCTCCATTCGGAGGCAGGCTGGCCGACCGTTTCGGCCCCGCAAGAATGATTCTACTCGGGTCGTTACTGATCGGCCTCGCGCTCCTGATGCTTGGGCAGCTCGGTCCCCAACTGTCGAACATGGCTGTCATCATCCCGCTTATGATCATTTCCGCCGCTACGGGACTTTCCTGGCCATCGCTTGCGAAAGCCGTACTATCGGCCGCTCCACAAGAGCAAGCAGGTTCCGCATCCGGGATGTTCTGGACCGTATACAACATGTGCCGAGCAATCAGCCAGGCGCTTGCACTGGCCGTTGTGCAGTTGGTCGCCCAGTCCGATGTCGCTTCGAGACTGTTATCCGGGGCGGGAGTTGAAGAATTGGGTCATCAATCAAAGGACTCTCTGATCCATGCTTCGAACATCGGTTTCCGGTTCTTCGCGGTCTTTCTCGCACTCGCGGTCGTGCTCGGAGTATTTCTTCTGCGGCCGCAGAAGAAGACCGCAAGTGAGTCACGAGCATAAGGAGCGAAATGGGTTTCATTGAAAGTAGCTGCAAAAATCTGTTTTCGAAACGCGGTGGTCAGCCACATCCCCATTGCCCGCTTCCAATGTACGGCATTATCGTCGTTTTAAATTTTAAGCTAAAGCCTTGACCTCGAGAGCACTCTAGGTTCTATACTTTAAAAATCTCGAAACCTGGAGGGATGGTCTGATATGTTGAACGTGGAAGGAAAAGTCGTTATTTTAACCGGAGCCTCGAGCGGCATCGGCGAAGCCACGGCCAAAGTGCTTGCCGCTAACGGAGCCAAGGTTGTACTTGCCGCCAGACGTGAGGAGCGCTTGCAGCATCTTAAAGCAAGCCTTGAAAAACAAGGCGGCACAGCCGTCTTTAAAACGACTGACGTTGCTTCGCATCAGGAAATGGAAGAGCTTGCCCAGTTTACCTTCGATACCTTTGGACAAATTGACGTTCTGATTAACAACGCAGGGATCATGCCGCTTTCTTTTTTACACGAAAAGAAGGTAGACGAATGGGATCGCATGATTGATGTAAACATGAAAGGCGTGCTTTACGGTATTGCTGCGGTTCTTCCGTATATGCGGCAACGAAAACAAGGGCACATTATTAATGTTTCGTCCGTGACGGGACATATCGTAAGAAAAACATGGGCCGTCTATTCGGGAACAAAATTTGCCGTCCGGGCGATTACCGATGCTTTGCGGCAAGAAGAAGCCGAAAATAACATTCGCACAACGATTATTTGTCCCGGTGCCGTATCAACGGAGTTGGTACATACCATTTCGAACGAAGAAATTAAAAAAAGTATAAGCGATGCTTTGCAAATTTCATTGCCGGCCGAAGCCATCGCCCATTCGATTCTATATGCGATTTCCCAACCGGAACATACGGCTGTCAACGAAATCATTGTAAGGCCGACGAACCAGGAATTATAATGATATGACTACGATTGCTCACCTTGTTGCAGGTGGGCCTTTATTTTGAACAGGCTTCAACAGGAGGGATTCATGATGAGCTACACGATCGGTCAAGTGTCGGAGCAAACCGGCTTATCCATTCATACTTTGCGATATTACGAGAAGGAAGGCATTATGCCAATCGTGAACCGCAACGAAAGCGGCATACGCCTGTATGAAAGAAAAGACATTGAAATGCTTGAATTTATTTGTTGTCTTCGGGCGACGGGAATGTCCATTTCGGATATCAAGGAATTTGTACAGGGGAACAAGACCATCGACCAACGTATCTGCCTGCTTGAAAAGCAAGGAGAAAACGTAAAATCGCAAATCGATCGACTGATGTCGTATCAAGCCATGATTCATCGTAAGATCGATTTGTATAAAGCGATGAGGCAGCCATCGTAGCCCTGCCGAATACTGACTATCTGTACAAATCCTACGTCTTCCCGGACATCCGCCTGACCCGAAGGTCAAACGGATGCTGCCGGTTCAAGCGGAGGATAGCTCCTCCTCTATTCGATTATTTCGCCGCTCTCAGCCGCGCCCGTCGGCGTACCGCTATCGAGACCGGGCCCGCTCCGCCCGTCTCTGCCAGGGGAAGGCTTCCATTTGAAGGTCACCGCCGACTTGGCCGGAAGCGTATAAGTGAACGACTGCGAATTCATACGCACCTTGAATGTTTTGGAGTCTGCGCCGACATTAGCCGCAATCAAGACGAGCGAACCGTCCGGATTCCGGTAAGCGACGTTCTCGACGCTGCCGCCGAAGTTGGTGGAATCGATCCGCGACGCTCCCGGCGCAACGAATTTGCTCGCATGCCCGATTACGTAATATTCCACGTTTTTCGTCACTTTTCCGTTATTCGGATCGATGGTTACTACGCCGCGGCAATTCGTGCATCCGCCATTGGTCGGACCGCCCTTCGGGTCGAGCGCCATGTTCCACAGCAGCACCGTTTTTGCCCAGTTCCGGGGAGAGCCGATCAGCAGATTGGACATGTTCCAGCTCAAATTATTGCCGAAATCCGTGCTCCATTCCCCGCCGCTGCATTCCGTAAAGTAAATGTTTTTCGACGGAAAAGCGTTGTGAACCGTCGTCATGGCACTTGGCGACCCGCCGTAGCAATGAAACGCCGTTCCGTCCGTATAAGCGCTTGCCCCGCTATCCCCGAGCACGGTAGAAGCATAGTTCACGCCGATATCCCAGTTGTGGTCGAACGCGATGATTTTCGTCGATAAGCCGCTGCGTTTGAATGCCGGACCAAGGTAATTTTTAATGAAAGAAGCCTGCTCCGCCGCTCCCATGCTCATGCTCGGGTAGCTCCCCGTCGAATGCTCCGGTTCGTTCTGCACCGTGATTCCCCAGATCGGGATGCCGGCATATTTGTAAGCGTTGACGTATTTCACAAAATAATCGGCGTAGGAGGTGTACACGTTCGGGATGCCGTTCAGCGATCCGCCATTGTATGTCGGCGTGCCGGATTTCATCCAAGGCGGTGCGGTCCATGGGGAGCCCAGTACCTTGAGGCCGCGATTTTTATCCAAAATCGCCCGGAGCACACTCGTCACATCGGCGTCTTTGGCAATAGAGAAATGATTCAGCGGGTAATCGGTCCCGGAGGCGACATCGTCATACGTGTAGCTGCCGGCATTGCCGTTGGCGTCGACCGAATAGTCCGACGCTCCGATCGTGTGGCGGACAAAGCCGATGTTGATTCCCCTCTCGGTGAACAGATCGTTCAAAAGCGCCTCCCGCTGGCCCGGTGACATTTTCTTGTTGATCAAGTAAGCGGAGGAGCCGGTGATGGCGGCGCCGAAGCCGTCCATCGTCTGGTAAGTAAGACCGGGATTGATATCGATCGTCGTCGGATTCGAACCGCTGTCGTTCGAGAATTGCAGCGGCGCTTGCTTCGTGAGCAGACTCGTTTGATCCGCCGTCGTCAGCCAGGCGTCGACCGATCCGCCCGGACCCGCATACGCGGACGGAGCCGAGACGCCCAAGAGCGTCAGCGCCAAACCGACAGAGAGCCACCGTTTGCTACTTTTCATTCCATTTCTTCCTCCTTTGAATTTACCGATTGTTTTCGGGGAATTCCCCATTTCGAGCCGTACGGGCGGGCGGATCACCTCCTTTCAAACATCTGCCTCCCGCTACTTGATGCCCAATAAGCGTTCGCCTGCTTCTGCACGTAGTCCAGCACAGCGTCCACACCGGCCGCTTTCAGCTTGCTTCGGTAAGTGTCGAGCGCCTTATCCACGTCCGGGACGAGCCCCAGCATCAGCGGCTGCCCGTATTGCTGGAACACTTGGTTGACCGCCGCCAATTGCGATTTTACCGGTTCGTAATCCATCAGGATCGGGGCGAACAAATTCGGCTTGCTCTGGGACTTGAATTCCTCGTTCAGCTTATCGAATCCCCAGCCGCCTTCCTCGCTCCGCATGTTCGGCTCGTAGCGCCAGCCCCAGCTCGCAATGTCATACTTCTTGACCGCCTTGGGGTCCTGCCCTTTCGCCGGAACGACGATGTGCTTGCCGTCCGCGCTTTTATCGTAATGAAGCCCCTCGACCCCGTAGGTCATCAGGTCAAAATACTTCGGGTCGTTCCGCAGCTTATCCAGCACCATCAGCGACCGTTCGGGGTTAGGCGCGTTTTTCGGAATCGCCATGCCGTTGTTGATCGACAGATTCGGCACCGCATACTTGTGAAACCGGGTGAACGGGAAGTAAGCCAGCTCGATGTCCGGGTTGGATTTTTTCACATCGGTGATGAAGCCGCCCGCCGCAGCCGGATTCCGCCAATAGACCGCGCCCGTGCCCGCCTTGATCAGGTCGCCCGCCTCCGTCTGGGAGGAAAGCGTATTCGAAGACCAGTAGCCTTTGTCCGCCCAGCTCTTCATCTTCTTCGCCCAGTCCGCAAATTCTTGCGTGAACGGATACGCCACGATCTCCCTCGGCTTATCGTACGACCGGGCCGCGATGACGCCGCTGTCGCCGCCGATCCCCTGAAAGTCGTGAACGGCGAAGAACAACGTGTTGATCTCGTTCCACGCCTTGCCGCCAATCGGGGTAACCTTCGGCTTCGCCTTTTTCACGCCGTCCAAATACGCTTCCAGCGCAGCCAGATCCTTGATCTCAGGCAGGTTCAGCTCCTTGCGCCAATCCTCCCGGTACACGATACCATTGGGGGTATACTCTGAGAACGTGCTCGGCACGGCATAAATTTTGTCTCCGGTGGAGACATCGTTCCAATCCTGCTTCGGCACCGTCTTCCACGTTTCCGGCGCGTAGACCGGCAGCAGCTTCGACAAGTCGAGAAAGGCTCCCTGCTTGGTATATTTATAGAAGCCGGCCCAACTGGAAGCGAAAATCATATCCACCTTCTCGCCCGAGGCCAGCAGCAGATTGTACTTCGTCTGCCATTCGTTCCACGTCGTAAAATTCACCTTGACCGTCGTGTTCAAATCCTTCTCTAGCATTTTGTTCCATTCGTCGATGACCTTCTGGGAATCCTTATGCGCGTCGCCGAGCAGATACCAGACGAGCTGCACCTTCTTCGACGTGTCCGGCTTACCGGACTCCGTCTTGGCCGGATTCGCGCCAGGCTCCGCCGTCCCCTGCTTCTCCGAGCACGCGCCCAGCAGTCCTGCCGCTAACGTCAGCGCCATGAGCGCCGATCCTACCGATTTCACCTTTCGGTTCATCCGCTTTCCCCCTATGGTTTCAAAATAAAATAGATGGCCGGGCCTCAGCCCTTCACCGCACCAATCGTCAGCCCTTTGACAAAATAGCGCTGCACGAACGGATACAGAAATACGATCGGCCCCGTCACCACGACGGCTGCGGCCATCTTGAGCGTCTCCGCGGGCGGCTTGAAATCCGCGGACAAATTCCCGGCAACGCTCGTCTTGAGCACCGCAGCGCTGGCCAGTATTTTATATAGCAGAAACTGCAGCGGGTATTTATCCTCCGACGTGATGAAAATATTGGCCAGAAACCAGTCGTTCCAGTATGCCAGCGCGAGGAACAGTCCGATCGTGGCCAATCCCGGCGTCGACAGTGGCAGAATCAGCTTCCAGTAAATCGTGAAATCTCCGGCCCCGTCGATTTTGGCCGATTCGGTGATCGAGTCTGGAATCGATTTCATGAAATTTTTCATTAAAATAATGTTCCACGCGCTGAGCATCGGCGGAAGCAGCATCGCCAAATAGCTGTCCTTCAGTCCCAGCACATTGACCACGACGATATACCACGGAATCAGCCCTCCGCTGAACAGCGTCGTAAAGTAGATGAGGAACGACACCGAATTGCGGTATGCAAATTCTTTGCGGGACAGCACGTAACCGGCCATGGAGGTCAGAAACAGCCCTAGCGCGGCGCCGACGATCGTCAAACCGGCGGTCACCTGATACGCCTTGACCATCTGCATCGGATTGCTGAACACCGCTTGGTACGCCTCCCAAGACAGCGTGGTCGGGATCAGCTTGAAGCCATCAGCAATAATGTCCATCTCCGAGGACAGCGACCCGGAAATAATGAGCAAAAACGGCAGCAGGCACACCGCCGCCAGCACGGTAATGACTGTATACCCGATCCCGTTGAACACGACCGTCGATGCTTCTGTACGGATCTTCACTTCCGTTCCTCCCCTCCTTTTTTAAAACAGCGCATAATCGCTGCGGGCTTTTTTAATTCCATAATTGACGACCATGATCAGCAGAAATCCGAAGAACGACTGGTACAGCCCCGCCGCGGTTCCCATGCCCATATCGAAATTAACCGTCAAAGACCGATAAACGTATGTATCGATAATATCCGTCGAGTCGAAAAGCATGCCGTTATTCCCGATGATCTGGTAGAACAAGTCGAACTGCCCTTTCAGGATGCCCCCAAGACTGAGCAGAATGAGCAAAATGAACGTCGGCACAAGCAGCGGCAGCGTAATATGGCGGATGCGCTGAAAAATATTCGCCCCGTCGATTTTCGCCGCTTCATGGTATTCGTCGCTGATGCTCATAATCGCGGCCAAATAAATGACCGTGCCGTAGCCGAGCCCCTTCCACACATGGAAAAACACGATAATATATTTCCACGGCTCGGTGTTCAGGTAAAAATCGTAAGGCGGCAAGTCGAGCTGCTTCAGCACCGTATTCACCACGCCCGTGTCGGAGTTGAACAGGTTGAAGACGAACGCCCCGACGAGCACGAACGAGATGAAAAAAGGCAGGAACATGACGGACTGCGTCGTCTTCTTGAACAGCTTGCCGGGAAGCTCGCTCAGGAACACGGCGCACAGAAGCTGCAGCGCGTTTCCGAACAGGATGAACGCCAGATTGTACAAAATCGTATTTTTCGTCAGGTTGTACAACACGCCGGACTCGAACAAAAACTTGAAGTTCTGCATGCCCACAAACGGACTTCCGAACAGCCCTCCGTCAAACCGGTAATTCGTAAACGCGTAATACACCCCGACCATCGGCAAATAGCTGAACACTGCGAAAAAGAGCAGCGCCGGCAGAATCATCAGCCACAGCACCCGATTGACCCGGAAATCCTTCAAAAGTGTGATCATAATAGCCTCACGTCACCTCCTTATAAAAATGAAATCGATTTCTTTTTGATGTAAAAATAAAATGCCTTTTTCCGCAAATTCGGACATTATTCAACTCATAATTAATGAAATCGATATCATTTTTATATTCGAACTCCCCTTCATGTAAAATAAATGGTCTTTTTAAGGATTTCCAGCCCATTCGACAAAAATAATTTGAAATCGATTTCAGGATAAATTATAATAAAGCCATTCCTTCATTGTCAAATATAAATTTCCAGTAAGGTTGATGCATATGGATATCAAAATCGTCGACGTCGCCGCCAAGGCGGGCGTCTCGCCGGCCACCGTCTCCCGGGTGCTGAACGAAAGCAGCAGCGTCACGTCGAAGACGAAAGCAAAAGTCATGAAAGCGATCGAGGAGCTTGGCTACCACCCCAACGCCGTCGCCAAAAATTTGCGCTCGCAAAAATCGATGACAATCGGAGTCATCGTACCCGATATCAACGCCTCGTATTTCGCCGAGATTATTAAAGGGATCGAGAATGTGGCTTACGCCCGCAAATATAAAGTCATCATCTGCGACGCGGAGAATCAGAAGGAGAAGGAAGCGGAATATTTGACGCTGCTGATGAACCGGACCGTAGATGCCGCCATCCTGATCGCGCCGCTGATGTCGGACGAAGAAATTTGCCAGATTTCCGAGAAGGGGTACACCCTCGCGGTCGTCGGGCGGTATATCGAGCACGATCGCATCCCTTGTATTTATACGGACAACGTAAAGTTTTCCAAAGAAGTCGTGCAGCATCTCGTCGAAAACGGACACCGGGATATCGTGTTCCTTAGCGGCTACGCGGAAGCGATAGACAGCTACGAAAGACTGGAGGGCTACTTGAAGGCGCTTCGGGACTATCACATCCCGTTTCGTCCCGAGCTGATCGAGAACGGCAACTTCAACGAAGGAGGCGGCTACGAGGCGATGAAGCGGCTGTTCGACAAGAATCTGCATTTCACGGCTGTTTTTGCCGCTAACGACGAGATGGCCCTGGGCGTGTACAAAGCCTGTGCCGAGCGCGGCATCGCGATCCCGTCCCAGCTCGCCGTCGTGGGCGTCGACAACAATCGGATCAGCAAGTACATCACGCCAACCTTGAGCACCGTAAATCAGCCGAAGTACACGATGGGCGCCCTGCTCGTCGAGAAGCTGATCGACCAGATGAACGAAAATCAGTTCCACGACAAGCGCACGTTTAAGGTAGATTCGGAGTTAATCGTCCGTGGATCGTCGAATTTCCGGCGGGAGTAAAGGAATAGGCAAGGGGACTGGAATGACATATCTGGCCCCTTGTTTTTGCCTTTGTCTACAGCTGTACAGCGTGCAGCTTGCTTGTCATCACGCTTTTTTCCAGTCTCAAATGCAACAGCTCCGTTTTGGAATAATGGAATGCTTTTTAGTCCTGATGGCGCATATTGCAGCAGATCGTAAACGATTGGGTGGTACATCATTGTTCAACAATACAGCAACCGCATGGATTCGATTTTTTGTTTCATGCACGTCATGGCTTCATTAGGTCCCGTTATTTTCACATCAGTCCCGAATTGCCAGATAAAGTCCACGTAAAATCTCAAGTCCTCTGCAGCGATCCGAATGTCGGCATACCCGCTTCCGTCCTCGTTGCGCACGATATAGGGAGCAATCCGTGAATTCGATTCCAGCAACCATACGCCTTTTTTCGTCAGCTCCAACCGGAGCACCGTTTGTTCCTGTTGGTCTTTTCGGGGCTTATCCATTAGCGTCTTCTGAGTGATATCCTCCCGGCAAGGAATCGATTCATTGATCGACGCAGACAAAATCCGATCCGCTCGAAATTGCCGGATTTCTCCCCGAAGAAAACAAAATGCGGGACAATACCAAAAGCCGGAACTCGCATAGAGCCCGATGGGCTGAATATTCCGCTCCGACACACCGCTGCTGGATTTGTACTCGATCGTGACTACGCTGCGAATCATAATAGCTTGAAGCAAGGTTTGGAGAATTTCCGGAGACATCCATCGATAGGGACTCCAGAACATGATCCTGTTCTTTAAACGATCAATCTTCTCCTTTACATCCGCAGGTAAATAGTGGTGAAACTTGCGAAGCGCTGAATCTGCTCCCTCGCCAAATGGCAGTGAACTGAAGTAATCCATCGATTGGCATGCAAAAAACATCGCAATGGCCTCGCCTTCGGAGAAACTGATCGGCGGGAGGATCCTTTCTTGGAGCAGTCTATAGCCTCCCCCTCTTCCTTGGACGGAGTAGATGGGAACACCGAGCTCGCTTAGCTCCTGCAAATCCCGAGTAATCGTGCGGCTGGACAGTCCGAATTCATCGGCCAACTCCCGGACGGTAAATGACTTGCTGGCGTTGATTCTCATCATCATTTGGATTAGCCGCTGTGACTTCTGCATACCTTCCCTCCTCCATGTATTATTTTTATCTTAGCACATAAATAAGCCATAATTTGTCGTATTTAAATGCTACATTTAACTTGTAATCAATCTTAACCGGCAATGGAGGAAAAGAAGATGCCCATTCAAGAAGGCACACAAGAAAAGATAGGTTTGGTTTTCCTTAGCGGAGCAGGACTGGATAGCCATATCTGGAGCAAAGTTGTGGATGGGCTTGAGTATCCTCATCTGATGGCCACTTATCCTCGAAGAAAAGATTCGATGGAATCGCGGAAAAAGCTTTCTTTGGACGATTATGTTACTCATGTAAAAAGACAAATAGACGAATGGGGACCTCGGAGGTACGTTATCGTGGCGCATTCGCTTGGGGGAGTGATCGGCCTTCGGCTTGCATCCGAACGGAACGATCGATTAGCAGGCTATATCTCCGTAGGGGCGGCGGTTCCGAAAAATGGCGGTTCCTTTTTGTCCGTTCTGCCACTCCCCAAAAGAATTCTAATCTCAACCATCTTGCGAATCATCGGTACAAAGCCGCCGGAAGCGGCAATTCGTGCGGGATTGTGCAGCGATCTTTCGGCAGAACAAACTGCGGAGATCATTAATGGGTTCACACCGGAGGCCGTACGCGTGTATACGGATCGAATCAAGGTATCCCCACCGGCGGTTCCAACGTTATATGTGAAGCTAACCAAAGATAAAGAGTTCAGCCCCTCTTTGCAAAATAAAATGATTTCGAACCTTTCCCCCCAATGGGTACGAAGTCTGAACACAGGGCACCTGCCCATGCTTAGCGATCCGGATGGGTTAAGAGCAATCTTGGAGGAATTCATGATAAATGCGAGGTGATCATAGTAATGGAAACTTCCAATCCTTTTGTAAAGCTAGATTTCTTTGAAGTCGATCAAGGTCGTTGGCTGGATTTTGAGAAGCTTTTTGAAAGTCGGGGCGGACCAAAAAATTGCTGGTGTATGGTTTGGCGCGGGAAACCTGAAGATCGGAAAACGAAGGTAACCAAAAAATCTGCGATCCGAAGCATGGTTCAAGAACATGTTCCCATAGGTATCTTGGGATATGCGGGTGACGAGCCTGTAGCATGGTGCTCCATCGCTCCGCGTTCCACTTATCGCGACCTCGGGGGAATATACGAAACAAATGAGAATCCCGATCATGTCTGGTCTTTGGTTTGTTTCTATGTTGCTCGTGAGTTTCGCGGACACGGGGTCATGAAACAACTGCTTCAAGCGGCTGTTGAACATGCGCGTCAAAGAGGTGCAGCCGTTGTTGAAGCTTACCCTGTTGCCCCCGATTCCCCAAGTTATCGTTTTATGGGATTTGTTCCGCAATTTAAAGAGTTCGGCTTTGTCGAGGTGGGTACTGCGGGAAGTCGGCGTCATGTGATGCGTTTCATGCTGGATTAGTACACCGACTGCCACGTCAGTCCATAACAAATTATTTCTCCGGAATGGCCTGCGACAGCACCCGAACCAGGTTGAGCAGCGATGACAAGGTGTTCGTGTCCGTCACGCTACCATCCGGCCCGATTATTTTACTCACGAACGGAACGGCAAGCGACGCTTCGTCCGGGATCGCCGCGGTCATCATCTTGAGAGTTAGTGTCAGCGATTGCAGTGCCGTAGCGCCACCATCCGGATGCGGAGACGCGCTTACGACCGCCGTCGGCTTGTTCACGAACTCGCCCGAGGATACGATCCAGTCCAGCGCGTTCTTGAGCGTGCCCGGCACGCCTCGCGCATATTCCGGCGTACAGATCACGACCGCATTCGCCGCTCGCAGCTCCTCCCGCCATTCGCGCACCGCCTCGTGCCATGGATCTTCGTCCCCGTCTAAGTCCGGACTGAAATGCGGTAAACTCGCGAGCCCTTGATACATACGAAACTCTATACCGGCGGGCATCATTCCTCCGATAAACGAGAGCAGCCGTGTATTAGACGATTGCTCGCGCAGACTTCCGGATATCCCTAGCACTACTAGACTTCGTTGTTTCATTCGGTTCACCCTCTTTTCCATTCGGTATCAACATTATAAACCCTACCATTAATGTCATAGTCAATAGGACCATTAACGAACATTAGCTCCCCGATCATCAAGATCTCGGGAGCTTTTTTCATGCAGCAAGAAAAAACTGGACAAATCGTTGTCTCGTATTTATATTAACATTATGAATATCAATAATGATTATATTATCAAAGGAGGCTGCGCCGATGCAGCTGCAGGCCAAGTATGTGGCCCTTGCCCTATTAAGCAAGCGGCCGATGACCGGGTACGAAATCAAAAAAAATTTTGAAGGGCCGATCTCCTTTTTCTTCGAAGGAAGCTACGGCAGCGTCTATCCGACGCTCAAAAACTTGGAGAAGGAAGGCTGTATCGAGAAACACACGATTATCCAGGAGGACCGTCCGAACAAAAACGAATATTCCATCACGGAGAGTGGCCGAGTGGTTCTGGCTCAATATTACGAGCAGCCGGTCGAGGAAGATAACGTGCGCTCCGATGTGTGCATGAGGCTGTTTTTTGGCGGGAAAATGGACGAGGGCGAAATGCTGGATTGGATCGGGCAAAGCCGCAAGCAGCACGAAGCGAAGCTGAGCATCCTCCAAGGGATGTATGACCAGTACCATCAGCAGATGCCCAAGCATCAGCTGCTTTCCCTTACCATCGGCATTCGGTATCATCAGGCCAAAATCGATGCTCTGCTGGAATGCGCGGCGATGCTGGACAATCATAAGGAGGAGAAGTGAACATGGGAGCTTTGATTTTTTTGCATGTGCTTGGGGCTGTGCTGTTCCTCGGCAACATCATTACGGCGGCGTTCTGGAAGCTATCGGCGGAACGCGGTCGGGATCTGGCCCATATCCGGCGGGTGGCGCGCAATGTTATGCACGCCGATTACTGGTTTACGCTGCCCGGCGTCATCCTGCTGCTTGCGACAGGTCACATCATGGCCGCCTTGAACGGGTATTCGCTCGCGGAGCTGAACTGGATGACGGCGTCGGAAGCGTTGTTTGTGCTCAGCGGTTTGATCTGGGGCATTCTCCTCATTCCCGCCCAACGGAAAATGATGAAGGAAAGCGTCGTTGCCGAAACGGAAGGCGCGCTTACCGCAGCGTATCGGAAAGCTTCCCTCACTTGGGATGTGTTCGGCACGCTGGTCATCCTCATCCCGCTGATCGTACTGTATTTGATGCTGGTTAAGCCGTTCTGAGAGAGGAAGTAGATCTTTTGGAGACCATGAGGGTAGAAGATGTTATTGATGTGCCAAACCGCGGTTTGGTGCTAAAGATTAGTGTAGATGAAACAGATCCTTATAAAATTACAAAATTAAGAAACTTGATCGGTTCAAAGATAGCAGTGAGCAATGTGGACGGAGCAAGCTTTGAACTTGAGGTTAAGGATGTTAGTGTGTCTTTCTCCATTGCCAATTTTCCTCTTATTGGGTTAAATATTAGAGAAAGGGTAGACATTGAGAGGATAAAGAAAGGTTCAAAAATTCACTTACTATGAAACTTTTGAACGGTACAAAGACCCGCCAAACGCAATAAACACGGAAATCCGCCCTTTCGTTTATTCCTATTCTCTTTGAAGATCGGCTAAAACTTTATTCACAAGTTGATCGGCTTGTCGCGTTGTTTCTGGCAAACGATATTTCGGGGAGAGCTTTAAGATCCTTTCACAAGCCGTGGCTAAGGAAATGCGATGACCGATGGATACGAAAATAGGTTTAACATTATCCTGAGTTCTTAATACGGCCCCGATCACCTCGCCATGATCAACTAATGGAGAAGAAGAGCCTCTTTTTAATTCGGGGTCTCTGAACTCCCCTAATAACTTCGTCTTTCCGCATCCAATGGTAGGAATGTCGAATAGTACTCCCAAGTGACTCGCTAATCCAAATCGTCTGGGATGAGCCATTCCCTGACCGTCGCAGACGATGAGCTGAGGAAGGGTCTTTATTTGCTTGAACGCCTTAAGCAGAGGCGGAATCTCCCTGAATGAAAACAACCCTGGGATATAAGGAAAATGAACCGTATCTTCCACCACAACCGATTCTATGATATGTAACGAACTTGCATCTAAAATAACGATCGCTGCAATTAATTTGTCGCTATGTTCACTATATGCCACGTCTACTCCGGCAACATGATTAATTTTTGTAAGTTGATCTTCCTTTACGATTTTTAAAGACAACTCTTGTTGCAGTTTAACTGCATCCATTTCAGATAAATTCCATGAATGCTTGAGTACTGGTTCCATGATTGAGCCCCCAAGAAGATTAAAATTCAATCGGTTTGTAGCAAGATATTCCTTTTATTATAACCGATTAGACGTCAGGGGGGCGGGTAACTCTGATAATGCTTTAGTACTTCACGTTGATAATAGGCCTGTAGATATTCACTTTGGTATAAGTGAAAAAGCTCTAGAGAAGGATTTCTCAAATCTGTTCGCCCGGGTGAACTGGAAGTTTTCAACTTTTACAGAAGAGGCAAAACTTTTGCGTGATAAATTGATGCCATCTCGAAGTTCTCTTTTTTGTTCGGGTTCATATTGGCTGTGATTCGGACGGAAAGTTTATGAAAAAGAATCGTTAAGACACAAGGCTTTCGCAGCTGTCCTTGTATCGTGCCAATTATACTTTCTTCAGGTTCCGGATAATGACTATGATCGACAAAATCAAACAGACCAATGCGGGAATGGTGGTTGCAACCGGTTGATTTGCCCGAAAAATATGGGCATGAATCGCTCCTAACAAGAGAATTACCAATAATGCGCCTACCCCAATAGCCAACCGTCGGTTCCGGATACCGGCAATCAGCATTATACCTCCAATCAGTTCAAGAAATCCGGTTACTGACATGAACCACAATGGGTATTGGTAGTGCTGCCAATGCTCAACCTGAAACGGAACACGTAACAGTTTTATAATGCCCCCTGTAAAAATAAAAACGGCCAGAATCACTTGCAAGACTTTAGCTATGATTTGACTTCACTCCTTATGAAAATGTTGTGCATGCTTCTACATTAGGTGTAAGGCGGGTTGAGTCAACCCAGCTCGTGTAACAATCGTGCTCACTTTCGTTTCGTGAAACACAGAAAATACGCACAACCAATATCAATTATAAATATTACTCAAAAATAACGTTACTTTCAAGTAATATTTTCGGATTCGCCGATTAATAAAGTAGTGGAAGCAACTATTCCGAAGTGTTGAAAACATAGAAAGCGGAAGGCGCCAAGATACGCAAAACATCGAACAGATCGTTCCAGCGGCCGGAAGGCCGGATTTGTTGACCGAAGCAGTCAGTTACGGCGGGCAGGCGTTTCGTGGGACAAGGTTGCACCATGTGACGGTTAACGCGCCGCAGGCCGGTCTTTACGAAATCGCCGTGGACTACGCTTCGATACCGGACAAATTGTATCCGACCGAACACGGTATTCAGATCAACGGCAAATGCCCGTTTTATGAAGCGAGACGCATCGTATTTGCGAAAATATGGGCTGACCAAAATGCGACTTTCGAGCAGGACACGCCTGGCAACGAAATAACACCGCGCCAACGGCAATTGAAGCAGTGGCAGACGACCTCTTTACGAGATGCCAGCTATTTGAACGACGAACCTCTCAACCCACAAAAAGAAACGCAAACCCGGCAACTCCAACCTTGCCAGGTTTGCGTTCTTTACTTTCTGCTTATTGATCCGCCGAACGGGCCCACCGCAGCAACAGCACGGCCGCTTCCGCCCGCGTCGTATGCTCCTGCGGCGCAAAGCGCCCATTTTCCCGCCCTTGAACGAACCTGTGCTGCCGGGCGGCAGCAACATAGCCCTTGGCCCAGTCGGGAATATCCGCCGCATCCACAAACATCGAGAGCTCCGCTTCGGGCCCCGCTTGCAAGTTAGAGGCGCGAGCCGTCATTGCGGTCATCTCGGCCCGCGTCACGTGCGCATCCGGACGGAAGCTTCCGTCCTCATACCCGTTCACGA
Organism: Paenibacillus elgii NBRC 100335; assembly: GCF_004000865.1. GTDB lineage: Bacteria > Bacillota > Bacilli > Paenibacillales > NBRC-103111 > Paenibacillus_G > Paenibacillus_G elgii. Next base: position 57,624 of record NZ_BIMB01000004.1, read on the forward strand.
TCCCGCGCTGTGCGGCCATCGATACAGCTTCGGCGGCCCAAGATGGAATGGCTTCCTGATCCGCGAAGACTACCGACGCAAGAGCTGTCGACCCCGACTTGCAGAATCCCTTAGCCCGGACCAGCATCGCGATGAACTGAACCCGGGTGACCGGATCGTTCGGCCGGAACGTTCCGTCGTCGAACCCATCGACGATGCCGCAGCCGGAGGCTTCCGAAACCGATGACTCCGCCCAATGTCCGGACATATCGGTAAACCCCATCTTCGCTACCGGGACGCAAGCTGCCGAAGAACCGGCAGGCTTATCGGGTACAGCGGGCTGGCGGTCGGGAACTGCCGGCTTCTGCGGCACTTTAGGCTCCTCGGCAGGAGCCGGGCCCCCTCCTCCCGCATTCCCCCCGGAAGAAGAACCCGACGGCTGCTCCGGGGCAGTCTCCCGATGAACTCGCACCGTATAGGTCCGGACGGTTTGCCCGTCCGGCGCCGTTACCGTAATCCGAATCGTCGTTGCCCCAACTTGTAAAGCAATCGGCGCAGATGCTTCTCCACTAAGCGCCGCCTTGCCGTTGATCGAGATCCGGGCGTTCGGGTCATAGACCGACGCCGTCACCGTCGTGCTGTCGATCGAATGGCCGACGTTCGCTTCGTACGCGGTGATTTCACTGTCAAATGCCGGAGACAGCGCCGCTCCGGTCAGCCCTAGGCCGGTTAAGCCGGCGGTCGAACTTGGCTTGCGGGTGACCTCCAGCGTATAGGCCTGCGTGCTGACGCGGTCCTGCGCAGTTACCATAATCGTGAGGCGGTTAATGCCAACCTGAAGCTCGACCGGCTGAGACGGCTGATGGCTTGCCACTTCTCTGCCGTTAACGGTAAGCAGCGCATTCCGGTCGTAGACCGATGCCGTCACCGTCATGCTTGTCACCCCATGCTCGACAGCCGCTTCATAATGAACAATGCCGCTATCGAACGCCGGGCTCAAAGTTCCCTCAGATAACAGGAGCCCATTCAAGAGGACATTGGAGCTTGGCTTCCGGTGTACCATCACCGTATACGACTGCGTCGTGACTCCGTCTTGCGCGGTCACAGCGACCGTTATCGGGTTGGCCCCCACCTGAAGCTCCACAGGCAGGACCGCCTCTCCACGTGCAAAAGGCTGCCCGTTGATGCGAATCGAGGCTTCGCTGCTCGCCGCCTTTGCCCGCACTGTCAGCGCATAGACGTCGTTCGTCACGGTCGCCGTATAGCGCGTCGTCCCTCCTTGGAATTCCGGAGCCAGAGCCGCGTGACTCAACGTCAGCTCGCTCAATTGCACTTCGCTGGAGGGTAATCTCGTCACCAGCACGTTGTAGAGCTGAACCGTCGTTCCGTCCTGTGCCGTTACCTGAATCGTGATCGTCTGAGCTCCGACACGGAGGCGAAGCGGCCCCGAGACGGCTTCCCCATCTTGCAGCACTAGAACCGAAGCGTTCCCGTCAGCAGGAACGGCAGTCACCGTAGTCGCCGTCACCGAATACGGAACTTGGGCCGTGTATCGGTAAGTCGTCCCGGTAACCGTTTCATTCAACGTGACGTCGCTGAGCTGCAAGGTGTGCAGCAATGCATTGTCCGATACAACCGTGAACGTGTGGCTCGTGGAAAACGGTCCCGTATTGCCAGCCGCATCCGTCGCCTGCGCTTTCACGGCATGCGTACCTACAGCCAGGCTATCCGTCAGCGTATAGCTCCACCCACCGCTCGCGTTAGCGGCCGTTTCGGCCAGCGGCACTTCGTCCACGTACACGCTCACCGTGACACTTGCTTCCGCCGTGCCCGCTATAGCCGGCTTCAACCGGTTTGTCACGGCGCCGTTAGCCGGACTTGTCACGACAGGCGCCGGAGGAGCCACCGTATCTACCGTGAACCTGATCTCTACGGATGGCGGGCTCATATTGCCGGCGGCATCCGCTGCCGTCGCCCTAGCCGTATAGACGCCGTCGACGAGTGCGATAGGCGGAATAAAGGTCCAATGGCCTCCTGCATTCGCCATCGCGGTGCCTGCCGGGCTTCCGTTCACCACCACATGGACGGTAGCATTGGCTTCAGCAGTCCCTCGAATAGCCGGCTTGCTTTGTTTCGTAGCCGTACCATCGGCAGGAGCAAGGATGACCGGAGCCGCCGGAGCTTGCGTATCTACCGTAAAATGCACTGTGGCGGACGCGGGACTAATATTTCCCGCCGCATCCTTTGCCCATACTTTGACCGCATGCCTGCCATCCGTCAGTGCGTCCGGTAGCGAATAAGACCAATTGCCTCCGACATTTGCCGTCCCTGTTACCATCTCGGTTCCATCCAAATCAATGAGAAGAGCTGCCCCCGCTTCGGCGGTCCCGGAGATCACCGGCCGGTTGTTACCTGTGACGGTCCCATCGGCTGGTGTAAGGATGACCGGGGCTGCCGGAGCTTGCGTATCTACGGTGAAGGAGACTACGACGGACGCCTGGCTGACATTCCCCACCGCATCCGTTGCGGTAGCTTGCAGGCTGTGCGCACCGTCAGCCAAATCCGTAGGCCACGGGTACGTCCATATGCCGCTGCCGTCTGCGGTAGCCCTGCCGGCCGGAGCCGCGTCCAAATACAGCGTTACGGTTGCGCGCGCCTCCGCCTGACCGGTAATGACCGGCCTCGGGCTGTTAATCCAAGCGCCGTTGGCTGGCGTATCGATCACCGGCGGTGCCGGAGGCTGCGTATCGATGGTAAACGATATTTCCGCGGAAGCCGGACTTTCGTTGCCTGCGGCGTCCTTCGCAACCGCCTTGACTTTGTGGACGCCATCCGCCAACGCGGAAGCCGGAGTATACGTCCATCGGCCGCTTCCATCCGCGGTCACGGTCGAGCTCGCCCCACCGTCCAACGTGACATTCACGGTCGCATTCGCTTCAGTCGTGCCGGTCACCGTCGGCTTGTTGTTCGAAAGGACCGCCCCTGCCAATGGCGCCGTGATGATAGGAGCCGCCGGAGGCGTCCGGTCGATGCGAACGACGGTCGAGCTGACCGAACTGAAATTGCCCGCGTTATCGACCGTTCTTGCGCTCGCCGTCGTTTGACCCTCGGCCGTAATTGTCACCGGGCCCGCATAGGCCGTCCACGCAAGCGTCGTCGCTCCCGTCATGCTGTATTCCGTTCGGTTCACGCCCGAGCCGCCGCTATCTGTTCCTCCTGTGATCGTCACCGTGACATTCGAGCTGGTCCAAGAACCTGCGGATGCGCTAAGGGTCGGCGCCGTCGGGGCTGTCCAGTCGATTTTTACGACTGTCGAGACAGCAACGCTCACGTTTCCGACATTATCCACCGTTCTCGCACTCACCGTCGTTTGACCCTCGGCGGTAATCGTCACTGGACCCGTATAGGCCGTCCATGCGAGCGTCGTCGCTCCTGACAAGCTGTATTCCGTTCGTTTCACGCCCGAGCCGCCGCTATCCGTTCCTCCCGTGATCGTTACCGTGCCGTCTGAATTCGTCCATGAACCTGCGGATGCGCTAAGGGCTGGCGCCGTCGGGGCTGTCCGGTCGATTTTTACGACTGTTGAAGCGATAACGCTCTTATTCCCCGCATGGTCTACCGTTCTCGCACTTACCGTCGTCTGACCCTCGGCCGTGATCGACAATGGCCCGGTGTATGTCGTCCACGCAAGCGTCGTCGCTCCCGTCAAGCTGTACTCCGTACGGTTCACGCCTGAGCCTCCGCTGTCCGTTCCCTCTGTGATCGTCACAGCGACGTTTGCCGCAGAGGTCCATTGCGAGGTCGCCGGAGTAACCGCCGGAGCAGTCGGCGCCGTCTTATCAATGGACACCACGGCAGTCCCGACGCTGCTGATGTTCCCTGCGTTGTCGATCGTTCGCGCACTTACCGTCGTTTGGCCCTCGGCCGTGATCGTCACCAGACCGGTATACGTCGTCCAAGCCAGCGTCGTCGCGCCGGATAAGCTGAACTCCGTACGATTCACGCCGGACCCGCCGTTATCGGTTCCGGACGTAATCGTTACCGTGACATCGGAGGCCGTCCATGACGCTGCCGAAAGCTTGACTACCGGCTGCGTCGGGGCCGTACGATCGATTTTGACGACGGCCGTCGCGATTGGACTTACATTGCCTGCGAGGTCTATCGTTCTTGCGCTAATCGTGGTTTGTCCATCATTCGTAACGCTTATCTTGTCCCCATCGTTGTAAGGCGTCCAGCCGAGCGTCGTCGCCCCGGACAAGCTGTACTCCGTACGGGCGACCCCGGAGTCCGCATCCGTGCCCGGCGTGATCACCGCCGTTACGTCTTGTGTGCTCCACTCGGGACCCGGGCCGCTAATCGTCGGGACTGTAGGCGGCGTAAAATCAAACGTGAGCTTATATACGTTCACATTGGTTTCCCAATTCTCGTCATATCCGCCCATAGCATACACATCATTCCCAAATACCGACAGTTGGGCATTGGTAAGCTGTCGAATCGTAGCCGTATCCTTTGTCCATTGGTTCGTCGCCGGATCGTATATATAGAAATACTTTTTTCCCATCACCAGCACTTTGCCGTTCGGCAGCGTCACCTGGGCATGGCGGAAAAACGTGTCGCCTTCAAACGGCAGATTCCCCGCCTTGGTCCACGTATTATTCGATGGATCGTACAAATAAGCATCGAAGCGGTAGACGTAATGGCTCTGCCCGCCGGTAACGAGAACGCGTCCATCCTTTAGCGTGCTCTGTGCAGCATCGTAAATGGGAAAAGGATACGGAGCCGCTTCCTCCCAACGATTCGTACCCGGATCGTACAAATAGGCCTGATTATACATCGTGCTGCGGTCCGCTCCCGACCAAATCTCGTTCGCACCGCCTACGATAAGCACTCGACCGTCCAGCAAGGTGCTTTGGGCGTTTCCGAATATACTCCCCACCGGCAATGACGCACCATCAGACCAGGTATTGGAGTAGGGGCTGTAAATTTGGGCCACGTTATTGTAAACGTATCCTGTCCCCGGGACGAACTTCGACCCGCCTGTGACGAGCACTCTTCCGTCCTTCAGCATGCTTTGCTTGTGATAAGAAAGCTGCAAGGACGGCGCAAGCGAAGTCCAAGACCGATCCGTCGGGTTGAATGTATAGGAATACCGCGCAAAAGTAGACGAATTTGCCTTTTGTCCCCCGGTTACCAAGATACGGTTGCCGGACTGCACCGCGCTGGATGTAACGCCCGAAATATTTTCCGGCAAGTTCGCCGAATCCGGCAATTGCTCCATCATGACTGCCGCATGCGCAAGCTGACTCCCTCCTGCAAGCACGCTCACCAAAAAGACCGCGCACCAGAACAGTCTCCGTAATGTGATATGGATCAAACTCGAATTCACTCCTTCGGAAGTTCCTTGTTCCTTTTGGTCCAAATAGTTACATCTAGAGTACCAAATGGAATAACCGAAGGATATTAACTTTGGTTAACTCCGAATCGTTAAATTTTTTATCCAGACCGTGTTGTTGTATAATTTTTGGATGAAGAGAGGTCCTTATGAAATGAGGTGCTGTAAATGAAATCGTTGGACGAACTGATTGACGAAACGGAGTCCACATGGCTGGAAGTGCAGGACTGGGTTGCCAAAGCGGCCAACACCGTCGAGATTTTACCCGCGAATCCGCACGAAGCCGCAGAGGTGCTGCATCAACTGCAAGTGACGACCAGATCCGTATTGGGTACAGTTGCGTATTATACGGGCGGCATCCTCATCGAGAACGGTTGGCTGCGCATCTTGGGTTCCGGCAGTCGACGGCTGCCGAGGAATTTGATCACGTGGAATGAAATCGGCGCCGATGGAAAAAGCACGAGATTCCCTTCATCGTTCTTGATCGCCGACGACATAGTAGGCGGCTTTTTTGCGCTGAACGGCGGAGCTTTCGAGGGCAAACCGGGAGATGTGTTTTATTTCGCGCCGGATACCTTGGAATGGGAAAGCCTAGATATGGGGTTTTCGGATTTTTTATATTGGGCTTGCTTTGGCGATGTGCAAAAATTTTATGAGACTTTTCGTTGGGAAGGCTGGGCGGAAGAGATTCGGCCTATCGATGGAAATCAGGGAGTGTCGATTTATCCGTTCTTGTGGGCGGACGGCGGCCCCGTTACCCATCGCGCCAGATCCGTCGTTCCGATCGAGGAACTATGGAAAATTTTTGTAAACGATAGTAAACTTAAATAAGAAGGTGCTATCGGATAAAATTCCATCGAAAATGGAGCGTGATCGCTTGTGAGAAACTCCCTCATCCTTGGGCTGGGCTGCTTGCTCGTTGTTGCACTGACCGCTATCTTTTTGCAAGACCCTGCCATATTTTATACGTATGCCGGGATATTCGGGCTGATTTTTACAGGAGTGGCGGCCATCCTTACCGGTTCCAGCGTAAGCGGTGATCGGGTGAGGGCCAACTTTCGGCTCAGTACCGCCAAGGATAGAGCAGCCAGAGAGAAGTGGGCAACGTATTGTGTTTTGATCGGATTCCCCAACCTGCTTCTGGCCGCCATCGTATATTTCAGTTCGCTGTAAATCAAAAAAAGCCGTGCAAGTCCTTCAACCAAGGACCGCACGGCTTAAAACCCATCAGCGGATCGGGATCCGCATTTCCAGCTCCTTATAAAATTCGATTTGCGGCATCGTATAGGTCGTCAGACGAACGGGCAGCTCTTTATCCAGCGGCGAGAACTCTTGTACGTACGAATAGGCCTCTCCGTTCTTGCCGACGAACTTCAAGCTTTTGCGATTCAACGCCTTTCCGTTCTGGACAAGACTTATTAACCCCGCCTGATTACCAAGAAGCGGCCCGGTAATGCCACAGCTCCTGCATCGCCTGACGTGCCCATTCCACCGTCTTCGGATCAAGCTCCGTCAGCGGCTTTCCGATCAACTGTTCTGCTGCAAAAGCCTTCTGCGGCATCTGCGCCGCCGGAATCGAAGCCATAAACAAGCCAGCCGCCGCAACCGTTGTTGCAATTAGGATTTTATAAGGTTTCATTGTACATCTTCCTCTCCCGCATATTCAATACACCCCATTAGAGTGTTGGCGGTCTCCGTTTGGTTCTCGGCGGCGCAAAATTTTTTTCGCCAGGCTTTCGCAGGGTGCAAAATTCCATGCTCCGACAACTCTTTTAAACTTTCAAATTTTTGCCTAAATTGTGTTTATCAAGTAGAATAGTTCCGTACCTTATTCGCGCGAGGAGGCCGGTGTTCTTTTCTTATTCGATATGTCATATTTTTTTAGTTGAGAGATTTTTCTGGAGGCGGTGATCCTGATGTCCGATCCGAACGAATTCGGGTCCCAATATTTCGAGAAAATATTAAATATGGTCGACGTGGGCGTCCATCTGGTGAACCGGGAGGGGACGACCGTCTTTTATAACGACAAAATGGCGGAGATCGACGGCCTTGCGCGGAAACAAGTGCTGCATAAAAATATTTTTCACGTCTACCCTTCCTTAACCCACGAAACGAGCACGCTGGCCAAAGTACTGCAGACCGGACAAGAGGTGCCCGAAAAAATACAAACCTACGTCAACGTCACGGGCAAACGCATTACAACCATCAACCGCACGTATCCGCTCTTCGATAACGATCAGCTTACGGGCGCCCTGGAGGTCGCCAAAGACATTACCAGCATCGTCCAGCTTCATGACCAGATTCTGGACCTGCGCCACCAGTTGTACCAAGCCAAGCAGAAGGACGGCAAAAAGACGGGCGCGGCCCGCTATCATTTCAGCGACTTAATCGGAGAAAGTCCGGCATTTCTGGAAGCGGTTTCTACGGCCAAAAAAGCTTCACGCACCAGCTCCCCCGTCTTTATCTGCGGGGCTACGGGCACGGGTAAGGAATTGTTTGCCCAGAGCATGCACAACGCGAGCGTTCGCCGCAATCATCCGTTCATCGCGCAGAACTGCGCCGCCGTACCCGGCGACCTGATGGAGGGCATCATGTTCGGCACGACCCGAGGCGCGTTCACCGGAGCGGTGGACCGCGCGGGCTTGTTCGAGCAGGCCAGCGGCGGCACGCTGTTTCTGGACGAGATCAACAGCTTGGACCTGCTGCTTCAGGCCAAGCTACTGCGGGTGCTGCAAGACGGCATCGTGCGGCGAATCGGGGGGACGACGGAGCAGCAGGTGAACGTCAGAATCGTGGCGGCGATGAACATGGAACCGCAGGAAGCGCTGGACAAAGGCATTTTGCGGCACGATCTCTTTTTCCGGCTCAATGTCGTCAACCTGCAGCTCCCGCCGCTGCTGCGCAGGCAGGAGGACATTCCGCTGCTTGCGCAGCATTTTATCGAGAAGTTCAATCCGATGTTCGGCATGAAAATTACGGGACTGGCTCCGTCCGCCATGCAGCGGTTCATGGCTTACGCCTGGCCCGGCAACGTTCGCGAATTGGGGCATGCGATCGAATCCGCCTTCAATATGATCGAGCCGGAAGAGGAGATCATTGAGAATCGTCACCTGCCCGCGAATCTGCGGGAAGTTCCCTGTCCCGTGCCGGTTCCCGCTCTGCGGAAGCCAGACCTTACCGCGTTCCCGGCAGGGAAATTAACCGACCGGATGAAGCAGATGGAGCGGGAGGCGATCGTCGACGCGCTCAAGCGTCACGGGTACAATATCAGCCTTGCCGCGCAAGCGTTGGGGATCAAGCGGCAGGCTTTGCAGTATAAGCTGAACCGGTACGGGATCGCGAGGAAGCCGTAGCGGCGGAATCTTATCGACGTGGGCCCAACATCTCCCAGTATTGGCATAGTTTTTGCTTATACATTAAGTGAAAACGATTGATGGAGGTGCTCTGGATGAGCGTACCGATGATGGACCCGCAAAGCAAAGCAAACGTTCCCCCTCTCAGCAGCAAAAGGCATTGGAAAGACGTCGAACTGTGGAAAGATGTGACGGAGGAACAGTGGAACGATTGGCTGTGGCAGTTGACGCACACGATCCGCACCTTGGACGAGTTGAAGCAGGTCGTGAATTTGACGCCCGAGGAAGAGGAAGGCGTACGCATTTCAACGCAAACGATTCCATTGAATATAACGCCGTATTACGCTTCGCTGATGCACCCGGACGATCCCCGCTGCCCGATCCGCCTGCAGTCGGTGCCGATCTCCGCGGAGCTGCTGAAAACGAAATACGACCTGGAGGACCCGCTCCACGAGGACGAAGATTCCCCGACGCCGGGCTTAACCCACCGTTATCCGGACCGTGTGCTGTTCCTGGTCACGAACCAATGCTCCATGTACTGCCGTTACTGTACGCGCCGCCGCTTCTCGGGCCAAGTGGGCATGGGGGTACCCAAAAAGCAGCTAGACGATGCTATCGACTACATCCGCCGTACGCCGGAAGTCCGCGACGTGCTCCTGTCCGGGGGCGACGGCTTACTCATCAACGACAACATTGTGGAATATATATTGAAAAATTTGCGGGCAATCCCCCACGTCGAGATTATCCGGATCGGCACGCGGGCTCCGGTCGTCTTCCCGCAGCGCATTACGGAGAACCTGTGCAACATCCTGAAAAAGTACCATCCGGTATGGCTGAACACGCATTTCAATCATCCCTTGGAAATTACAGCCGAGGCGAAGCAGGCTTGCGAAATGCTGGCTAACGCGGGCGTTCCGCTGGGGAATCAGGCGGTCATTCTGGCGGGCATTAACGACAGCACGCATATTATGAAGAAGCTCATGCACGAGCTGGTCAAAATCCGCGTCCGCCCCTACTATATTTACCAATGCGATTTGTCCGAAGGCATCGGCCATTTCCGCGCGCCCGTGTCCAAGGGGCTGGAAATTATCGAGGCGCTGCGCGGCCATACTTCCGGCTATGCCGTCCCGACCTTCGTCGTCGACGCCCCCGGAGGCGGCGGAAAAATCGCGCTGCAGCCGAACTATCTCATCTCGCAAAGCCAGGACAAAGTCATCCTGCGCAACTATGAAGGCGTTATCGTCGGGTACCCGGAGCCGAAAAATTATGTCCCGGGCCGCGCCGACGAATACTTCAACGAAATTTACGGCATCCAGCAAGCACCGGCAAGCACGGGAATTATCGCCCTCATGAAGGACGAAAAATTCAACCTGGTGCCGGAAAACTTGCACCGCATCGGCCGCAGAAAATCATACGAGGAAGCTTCCGAGCACACCTCGCTGAAAGACCGCCGGCAAAAACGGGATGAAATGAAGGAGAAGCTGATCAAAGCGGTGAAGCAGAAGGAGGATGCTTCGAGCGCGGAGGCGTGAGGCGTTGGCGACAGGGGGAGTTTTGGTGGCTCCCCCTTGGCTGGCTTGGTAGGTGAAGGCCGTGCAAGGTTTTCGGCGTGCGGAAGGGCTGTGCAGGACATTGCATCGGTCCTTGTTTTTCATCAAGGCCTCCGGAGTTCTTCCACGCACCGCTCTCTGGAGCGTGTTTTGTTGTAGTGCGGCGGGTGGCAGCCTCCGGCACAAAACGTCCGGGCAAGCAAACCAGCCCTCGCGCATCCACTTAGGGAGCGTCGAGGGCTTTGTTCAGGCTGTGGCGGCCAGCAGATGCGCCCCAGGTCAACCCTTGCTCGAAAATTTGTTGATCCGCGGCGCGTTCATCAGCTCTTCGTAACGGAACTTGCTTCCTAGCGTGGAGAAATCATTCAAATAAAGCGCCTCTTCGATTCGCTGCGACATGCTTTCGGTCACGTATTGTCCGCAATTAGGACAGTCCAACGCCGGAGCTTCCAGAATCTGCACCGCCGTTTTCCCGTCCGGCGCCACCCAATAGCAATCTTTTACGCTCTCGCGGATCGGTTCCGCATCGCACCACATACATTTCATTGTTTATTCTCTCCCCTCTCCAGGTTGTCATTATTTTTACCATATGGTATATAAGCAAAGTTGATGCCAACTTAGGATTGGGGACGAAATAACCTTATAGACCGGGTGGAAGCCATACAGTGCCGCAAAATCTTTTGCATCTCGCAATCATTTTGCAACAAAACTTTTTGTCCACCAAGGGAACGGACTTGATCCTCTCTCGCATTGACCCTGTTTTTGCTTTAAACTTTAGGGAGGAACCGCTCGGGTGAAACGGATTTGCGAAGACAGCTTTCCTGCGGAAAGCTTAGCCTATGCTTACGAAGATAGTTTTCCTTTGGAAAACTTTGAGGAGGAAAAAATGCTGGAAGAACAAGCTTACTATACGAATCAAATCGAGCAGGGAAGCGATTACGAGATGCATGTTTGCCTCGATTTCTTTAACAAAAGGATACGGGTTGACGATTACCGGGGAAATATCGATGCTATTTACGGGCGTATGTGCGAGCTTGCCGGCCAGCACGCGTTAACCAAAGCCTTCGTCAAGTCGCGCGAAGAAGATTGGCCTGCCTTTTTATCCAAGGGCTGTATGCTCGAAGGGATTTACAAGGGCTATTTTCGGGGCGGGGACGCCTACTGTATGGCCGTCTACTTCGATCTGGAGCGCCGGACCAGCGAATTTTGGATCGAGGAGGATCAGATTTTGGGGCAAGTGCTTCAGCTCCCCTTGAAGCCGGAACGCCCGCAGATCCCCGCAGACTGTACGCTGCGTATTGCCCAGCCGGAAGATGCCGAGGCGCTTGCCGCTTTGTACGGTCAAGTGTTTCAGACGTACCCAACCCCCATGAGCCAGTCTTGGTACGTCGAGAAGGTCATCCGGGAGGGCACCGTCTTTTATATCGTGGAACAAGCGGGCCTGCTGATCAGCGCCGCCTCGGCAGAAATCAACGAAGCGTACCGCAATGCGGAAATTACGGATTGTGCTACGCTCCCCGCTTACCGTAAGCTTGGGCTGATGAGAGTGCTCATTTATGCTTTAGAGGAAGAACTGCGCAGCAGGAACATCTATTGCGCCTATTCACTGGCGAGAGCCCTTTCGTTCGGCATGAATGCCGCCCTCGGGCAGATGGGATACCGTTACTACGGCCGACTGACGAAAAGCGTCGAAATTTACGACAAATTCGAGGATATGAATCTGTGGGTGAAAGACCTTGCGCAGCAGGAAGAAGGTCGGAACGACAACTAGCCCCCACAGCTCCTTACAATGCAACCAACAGGAATACTGCCCTGCCATTCCAGTGAGGATTGCAGGGCCGTCGTGGTTGCTTGATTTTAGGATTCGATTTCAATTTTGTGGTTTATCGTTTTGAGCCTCGTCAAAAACTGCTGTTCCTGATCGGGTGAAATCAGGATGGTTCCTTGGGTGTGGGTAATTTCCAAACGATCGAGCGACAGAGCCGGACTGGAAGTTCCGTTATTGGTTCTCCGTATCCGCCGTATGGACGAAATGGGGATTCGCCAGCGAAAAGGGCCTGATTTGACAATGAGCGTATCATGTTGCACTTCATAATTCGTTGTGAACCACGTCCACATGAAAAAAGCGAAAGTAAGCAGCAGCACCGGGATAATGATCCAAAACCTTAACCAAATGCTAAGCGCCGTCAAAAAAATCAGGGCAATAATTAGCCCCCAATGGATAGCCGCAAAAACACCATCCTTCTTACTTCCGAATTTCTCCATATTCCACCTCCACGCATCCCTATTTTATTAAAGTACCCAAGGAATTGAGCACATTTGTTCTTCTCGAGCGGGCAACTGTATACACGCTCCGTGACGGTTTTGGTTTACTGCGAGGGTTTGGAGCCAGTGATCTACTCTACAGTTCCATACCACTATATCCCATGCTTCGATAACCTTTGATCCTTTTCTTATACATACTCATCAGTAGTGGCACCTGAAGGTCAACATAATCGTAGATTTGCACATCCTTTTTATTACTATGTGAACGATGTAATCGTCCCGCATATTGCTGGAGTGTTCCTTTCCAAGAAATCGGGTGGACCAGAAATAAAGTATCCAGCCTCGCATCATCAAAGCCTTCACCGATCAATTTTCCCGTTGCTATAAATACCCTTTCCTCCGAATCCGCAATACTGGCGATCTTCACACGAAGTGCTTCCCGCTGCTTTTTGCCCATACCACCGCGCAACACAATCACGTTTTTGGCAAACTTTTCTAATCTTTTTTCAAAATATTCGACATGAGCTGTTCGCTCTGTAAGCAAAATAGGAGACCTTCCTTGGTCCAAGCATTTGAGCAAATCATCAAAAATTAATTCATTTCTGCTTTCGTCATTGATGAGCATTTGATATATATCTTGTATTTTCAAATGCCCTGATTCACCGGGAATTTTAAAGGTCGTATACCTCGGGATTACTTTGTGATCTATTCCACGAGCTAGCGCTTGTGACTTCGGATCAATTTTGATCCGAATCGGGCCGCACTGCATCAACACAATTGGCTGGTGACCATCCTGACGGGCTGGTGTAGCCGTCAGTCCGACGACATATTTCGCCTTTGCCTTTTTTAGAACTTGCTCAAAACTGAAAGCTGAAACATGGTGACACTCATCGACGATAATCTGACCATACTCAGCCAGATAGTCTTTGATTTGTCCCTTGTGATTCAAACTTTGGATAATAGCAATATCGACACAGCCAGTACGTTTTTCCTTCCCACCGCCGATGATTCCAATATCCTTAGGGCTCAGATTCAAAAATGTGCTGAGTCTCTCCTTCCATTGATCCATCAATTCCCGCCGATGGACAAGGATCAACGTATTCACCTGTCTTGAAGCAATAATGGAAGCGGCTACTACCGCTTTTCCAAAAGCTGTCGTAGCCGAAAGAATTCCTGTATCATGCGCCAAAATCGATCTTGCCGCGGTATCTTGCAGCATGGAAAGTTTTCCAAGAAACACCACATCAATATGCTTGCCTGCATTACGTTCGTCGGTGATCGATAGTTCGACTTGATGCCGATTAAACAGGTGAATAACCTCATGATACAAGCCTCTCGGAAGCGCAACATGGTTAGGAAAATCATCCGAGCAACCGATGACTCGCGGCTTCCCGTAAGTTGGTAAGCGCATGGCCTGTGTTTTATAAAAATCGGGATTTTGAAAAGCGGCTAATCGCTGAAGGTGGTTTAACATCTTGACAGGCAAACCATGTTTCTCGATATATATCATATTGGCTAGCACAATATTGACGGTTGGGGGCAGCTTGAATTGTTCTTGATCATCAGATGAAAACGCAGCTTGATCCCAGGGCTTGGCTTCATCATTATCTTCACCCCAATGACCGACATTCAGCAAGGCATCATTGTGCGCAGCTTCCCGAACCACTTTTTCAACTTCGGCCAAGGTCATTTTGGGCAGTGTAGATAAAAAGCTCCACTGATCCTCATATGGCAGGAAGTATTCATCTACAAAGATACTGTTGCCTTCCTTACGAGGAGCTCCTTGCAACGGCAAAGCAATCAAATTGCCAAAGCCGCCTTTGGGCAATGTATCCTGATTCGGAAACAAGCGATCATACGATTCCAAGCTGAGCTGATATCTTCTCTCCATGGTTTTGGTCAAGAGAGCGCAGCCAAGCTTTCTAGCAAGGCTTGCGTCTGTCGGTTGCTCGAAAAAAATCCATACATGGCCTCCATTCCCAGAGCGAGACCTTTCCAAAGCGGCCGGGACGTTCATTTCTTTGCATGTTTTCATCACTGCGCTGGCATCCTGCTGCCAATTTTGTTTGTCAAAATCGATTGCCAGAAACCAGCAGGTTTCATCCATAAGCATCGGGTACACCCCGATGATTCGATTTATTTTGGCATCTAGGTGTCCTGCGATCACCTCATCCGTTACCGGCAGGAATTCCCGATGAAGGCATTCTGAGCATTTGATTTGCGGCTTTTTGCAAACCGCGGTCCACTCGCGATGGCAAGCTGGAGAATAACCTGACTTTCCGTTCTTGCTTTCCCATCGGACCGGATACACATCCTCCCGCCCATGGAATAGACTGCGGAACAAAGCAATTTTCTCGTCGGGCGTAGAGTAATTATGAACGCTCCCTTTTACATTTTTACGGGAACGAACAAGCTCAGGTTCTTGCACTACCTCGGATGGAGAGAACTGAGGGAAGGTATTTGTAGTACTTAAACTTTGTAATTGATCTTCTGTTTCAAGCAACAGTAATCTTTGCTTGAGCTTCTGGTTTTCAAGCCTGAGTCGTTCAATTTCTTGTAGTGCAAGCGCAAGCTTGTCTTCAAGTTCTTTCATGTTTCCTCCATATAATCCAGTCTAAAAACGACGAGGAGTCTCTTAAACATTGTAACATGCAAAATCCATAAATACCCATTTCCAAAACAGAGAAAACCCCATCCGTTAAGATAGGGTTTGTTTATGAGTGCGCGATATTCATAGTTTTGAAGTCAATCTTAAGCCCAACTGCTGTCATGAAATCTATACCAAGGATTCCATCAAAGCCATAAGGTTCTCTTGTCATACCCAACTGGAGTTTAAAAGATGGTAACATGATGTTTCCAATTTGCAGGCTATCCACGATTTGTTCATAGCATAACTCACTCGCACCGCCAACACCATACATCCGTTTGGCAGTTCCATTGATCATATCAAGATAAAGTCCGATCTTTGCCAATAAATCCGTATCAAATATGGTGGAAGCACATCCTGTATCAAACAAAACATTGCTCATTTCAATGGTCTTCTCTTGGTATGTGCATGAAAATGAAACCAACGGAAGACCGTGTTCCAGTCTGAGCCTCATCATGATCTACGAATCCCTGTAAAGTATTCCTCGATAACTTCAATTTCCTGCTTGCTGGTATGGAATACATAAAATTCACGTTCGGGATTTTCCTTATGGTAGTGTTTATACCCTTCCCAAGCCTGGATAGGGTTATCGTATTCTTCCACAACCGTCATTTCTTCAATCGTCCGTACGCGATTGTTTGACACAGCTTTGAGGGCTTCCACCAGGACAAAACGACAGGGGTAATGGTTGCAAACCTCCGACCATTTCATTTCAATCAGCCCCTTACAATAAAAAGTTAAAATCATTATAACATAGAACTTCAGTTACCTTCATCGTTGAAATCATTTTGTTAAATCAGCGGGAGACAATAGCTTTACAAATTCGGATGTAGTTATGGCTTTTCCATGCTTATATGCTTCCATGCTTCGATCCATCATTCGTTTAAGACCTGATTTGATCGGATTTCCTTAGTGATGGATATCGGTTCCATCCGCTCTCCCCTCTCACCTAAGCTCCATCCCCAAAATCGATTGCGCCAAGTCCACATGCTCGTTATCCAGCTCTACGTGAACCTGCCCGTGCCTGCGCATCTCGCGCCACTCCTTCAAATGTGCCGCGCTATCCAGCTTCAGCTCCGCAATATCTAGCGCCCGATCGAACAGGTACTTTGACGTATAGAGCACCGTATATATCCCGTATTCGCCCAGTTCAATCGGTTTCTCCCGACGCAGCCATTCCTCCACGGTGAACTTCACGTACAACTGCTCTTCCGTTCCTTGACTCGCCGGCCTCTCCGTGATCTCCTTACGCCGCAGAACCTTCCAATCCGCAACCTTACCGTACCATTGAATCCCAGTCTCCCCTTGTGACCCAAACTTCTCCTGAGACTGACAGACGGCAACATACTCGATCTGACTTAAAATTTTATGATCCGAAATATTCTCTAGCGGCACGTGATAAAAGCGATGCTTCCGAGCTACCTCTAGCTGCGAAACCTCCCTTAACGAGCCCACCAGCACATTCTTCCCAGCCAGATGATCCTGGTAATACTGCTTTGTCCCTCGCGGCCGCGTTGAGCGTTCGTAGGCTTTTTCTGGGCTATCCATAATAATTTCATCCAGAAACCGCTCCATCAACGAAGTCGCATTCGGCAAAAATGGAAACGCTCCTACGTTAATCAGCTCGATACTTTTATACAGCTTATGCTCCTGAAACCGTTCTTCGTCGGGGTACGGAAACAGCACATAAGCCCCGAACATGCTGCGCTCGTATTCGTGCTCCTGCTTGTCCATATACACAATGGCGTCCCGGTAACGGTGCATCGTATTGATGTCATCCTCTTCTGGTCCGGGCATCCGGTACTTTTTGTAATACGACGTACCTTCGTAAGCCGGGTTCAAGCGGTATTTCGCATCAAAAATATATTTATACTCCGCAGCAGTATCGTTCTTCTTGAGCGTTAATACATTGTCCGGCCGCTGAGCCAAGGTCGGGCTCGTATCTCCGCTCGGCAAAGCATTGTAGAACAACGTAAACTCTTCCCCGTTGCTCGGGTTACGATATTCCATCTTTGCTTGCTGCGTTTTATCCAATGTTACAAACAAGCCTGTCCGGTCCACGCGAATGATGTCCTGGTTCAACAATTCGTATTTCTTGCTCAGCAGTTGGTGGATTTTGAGGAAGCACCAGTATTCGTACAGCTTCGCCAAGTCCTTCATAGACAGACGAAACAAATCGCTCTGAATCGACAAGCCCTTCATCAGCATCAGGTAATAACGGTACACCTCCCGGTAACCCGGTGCCATCTGAAGCACTAGCGAAACGGACATATGTGTCATGTCGCCCACGTTCAGAAAATCAAGCGCTAGCACCCGCTGAAGCTGTGTCTGCATGAGCTCTAGACGCTTTAGTAACTGCGGGTCGCGGTCGCGACCTTTTTCGGACAGTCGCTTTTTCAGCCCTTTCAGCTTCTGCTGGATGCGCAATAGCACCCAACGCACGAACCGATTTTCGGGCGTATCGTAATGCACCTGCCGCTTCGTCTCCAGTACATGGCTCGGGACCATCCGCTGCCCTTGAACTGGAATAAACCCAAGCCGCTCGTCCGGGCGGAGTAAATGAGGTCGCTTCGCCAGAAAGGCGACGTTTTCTTTGCCCGCTTTCTTCACTCGCGCCGCGTCGACAACTCGTTTATCCACTTGAAGCTGAGTATGAGGCGCCTGCTTGATCCGCTCCACGGCTTGCACGAGCTGCGCGAAAACGTGCTGGAGGATCGTGAAAAACTCCGTCAAACTCTGATTCTTCGTCTCCCTGAGCCCCGTCAGGTGATACGTCTTCCGCAAGAAATCAAATGACAGATTATATATCTGCTCGTTCACGTCCTTGAGGATCATCTCGTAGTCGCGCTTGTAATCCATCTTGGCCGGAAAAATCTCCAGCTGAAGCTGCATCACCGTCTGCCCATGCACGCGCAGCTCCAGCTCAGTATGCCCGACTTCGTTCTGGAAATTGAGAATGCCGGATAGAATCTTTTGGCTCTTGCCCAGAGGCTTCACCGCTTCACGTAAATGAACGTTCTCATGGTGGAAGGTCAGCTCGACCTCCTGCTTCTTCTCGATGACCAGCACATAAGACTGAGTCTCGAAAAAGATCGGATAGCCTTGGTTTCCTTGGCCCCTTAGCACTAGCTCCTTCGTTACCGGGGAAAAGACGGCTATCGACTCGATAGCTACCGACGCGGACGGAGCAGCTACGTGAAAATGAGCGCTCACCCATTCCTCCCCCTCGCTACGATGAAGCTGTAGCGTCTCCACGGTCGGGTGAAACGGCTTACCTTTGATATAGAGATCGAACAGATTCGTCTCCACGCGCAGAAGCTCTACGCTCTGATTAAGAGAGCCAGTATGAGGTGAATCCATCTTCCTCCAACCTCCGCAGCATAAAGGCTATTTTTCGCGCGCTTTGCGGGTATTTCACGGACTCGGACGATGATCCGGCATTCCACTTGAAATTGGACTCCGTCGGGTCATCCATCATCTTCTGAATCGGCAGGCTCTTATCCAACGCTACCTCCATCAATTGCAGCAGTGCTCGCTTCACCGAGCTTCCGCTCCCTTGAACCCGAGGCAAAATCTTTTGCAAAAGCTGCATATCCAGCGCAGCATCCTCGCTCAGTAGTTGGAAGCACTCGTTGTATATGAGATAAAAGCAAATCGCATCGCGAATACGGAATCCGACATGAGAATGAATCTCTTCGAGAATGGTATTGATCTTCACCAACTTATCCGTTGTTCGGTGTACGAGGTCTCGGTACTCTCTATATACATCGACCAGTTGCAAATAATCGCTCCGCAAAAAGCTGTTGGGAATCTGCGTCGCAAGTTCGTCATCGTCGGCCAACGCTTCGTCCGGGTACTGAGCCAGGTTAATGTAGTTGAATTCAATCGTATTGGCTCGGTCCAATACCTTCTTGCTGAACGGATGCGTGGTCTCGTCCATATTGACCGTCCCGACGAGGTACACGTTATCCGGCAAATACATATTTCCGAAGGTCTGCTGATCTTGGTCCGTCGTAAGCGAGTCTTTCCCGATTAACGAAGCCGTCACGATACGGTCATCGCGCCATTCCTGGGTCTCTAACACACTCAACAAGTCGCTAAAGTAATGCTCCACCCGCGCTAGATTCATTTCGTCCAGGCAAATAAAATAAGGCTTGTGCCGATTGCTCGGCTTGGTCGCTTCTAGCAGCACCTCCGTCAACCTACCGGGGCGAAAAGTGCCGGACAAGTCCTTATAGCCAAGCAGATCAGAAGGATCACTCCAATCTGGCCGCACCGGGATTAAAGTGAACTGTCGATTAGTGCTCGTTGCTCCAAGCGCCTCGGCGAATAGCTTGACCAGCTTCGTTTTGCCCGTTCCCGAGACGCCCGCGAGAATGACGAACGGCTTCGTTTTGAGAGATAGGTAGAAGTTCTCGATGAGATGGTCAGGGAATTGGAAGCCTTTGCGCCGGATGTAGGTTTGGATGGTTTGTACACGCTCTTTCACAGACAACGGATCCAAAGATTCTGCTCCTATCTCGATCATGTCGGCTTCTACTTCTGTACCTGATTTCTTGATGGTGTCGACGTAATATTTATAATTCTCAATCAAATTCTCAAGGTCAGATATCAATTGTTCATCATCTGGCACTTGATCTCGATCATAACGCACATATGCAACCGTAGATACCTGATAATCCCGTCCAATGCCGCTAGTCGTGAGATGAATATTCTCGTCTTTTTGAAAATGGTCGAGGGATAATAGTTCCCGCATTTGCTTTACTTTTTGACGCAAGTACTCGTGGCTTTCTTTTTTTCCTTTTTCCCCTGGACCTGTAACACCTTGTGCTAGAGTTAAGTAAACACAGCTCATATCCTCTGCGAACAAATAAACAACATATTCTCCACGTTGGGTAGTTTCCGTAATCCGCTTATCTAGGATTGCTATCCATGGGATGTTAGCCCAGTTTCCCTGTCCAATAGAGCCCTGAATTTTATAGTGCTCATCGATAAATGGGAGGCACTTTAATTGTTCCGGGATCGTTTTTCTAAATAACGTTCCTAATTGATGCCCTGAGAAAGGCTGCGTTTTAGCAGAAATATAGTCCCGCATGACTTGTTCGAGGTGCTCTCTAATTGCGACATGGTTATTAAAATGGTTATAGTAATTTTCAATTTCTGTTAAAGCATAATTACGCAAGTCTTCTATCCCGTTTTCGTCAAGCTTTTCCCAGATTGAAGGCTTAAATGAAATACTCTGTTTTTGATCATGCGCATCAATTACTGAGGATAGAGCTTGAATCGGGGTATTAATCAATGATTTTAATTGGTTCGTTGTTACATCAGACCACCTTAAAGCTAATTTTTTTGGAGGTGCATCTACTCGCTTTCCCTCTGCTTCTCTTTGTTGCAAATGGGTTAAAAACGCCTCTGAAATTCGTTGTAAAGAAAAGCTTTTGATTCGGGTATTGTTATACTCCTCTAACATTGCAAGAATCAAAACCATCTTATATGACTTTTGCTTACTACGAAATATGGTTGAGAGTTCATTCGGTAGCGGCATTATGTTCCTCCATAATTACTAGCTTTAATTCATTTCTGATTAAACGTTAACGCATTATAAAACGATATAGAAAAAGAGCGGTTTTTCCGCTCTTCAGATACATTCGACAGATATTTACATTTTCCTGTATCTATGTAAAATTATTAGCACCAAAGTCCTTTAGTATGGTGTACGCATCTTCTTCCGTTTCTGGAGGTCAACTATGGATCAAACTTCAATCATTACGATTTCACTGATAATTTGCAGCTTGTTCTTACTTGTGGAAACTATCATATTAGCAAAACTTCTTGCCGACCTTGAGCGTCCACTTAGAGCTTATTTTGGAGAATGGAATCAAGCTCGCGGCAGAGCTAAAAAGAGAGTAAGAAATCAAAATTTTCATCAAACCTACTATGCATACAGTCGTATTGAAAGTCATGCACTAAAAGAAATTCGTATACTGCTTAAATCCCACGATAATGATGCGACTTATTTTCAAATTGCTATTGATCTTTTCATCAGATTCATTCTACCTGTTGGTACTTTTTTTCTAGGAATTATCTTTTCTACCTCAAATAATCTACTTTCGATTCTAAGCAAGAATGCTCCTTCATCTGATGGGAGCAAAATCAACGATTTATTTTCTATGATCTTTGAAATTTCTAATTTCATCTCTACATTTGTAATATCCTTGTTTATTATCTCTCTTATACAACATTCGTTTAGACTTCATCGGAAGAAACGAGTCTCTCTGCACTTATTAATTATTGGTCAGATCTTAGAGGATAGGGAAGATTAGCAGATGCGGGAGCTTAAATCCTAACAAGAACATATTGATATAAGGACTCAGCGTCCTATACTACCTTTGTCGATAAATGATGTAGAATTCTATCGGTTTTAATTAAAATCTTTCGGATATGTTCCCCAATCGGTGGATTAAAGATTAAACTATCATAGTTTCTGGAAAGAAAGAGAACGGCAATTAAAAATAGCTCCGTATCCAATTCCACCTCGCCGTATGATCGGAGCGTTTTTATTAAGATTTCGTATGAAGGCTGAACATGTACAAGTTGGCCGTTAATCTTAATATAGAACGCTCTGAGCATAGCTTCCACTGCCATACCAGCAAAAGAGAAACACTCCTCGTGCATTCCATGATGCAGGAATAGCATAGCCATCTCCATATGCCCCTGAGAACTTTCATGCCAATATTGAATATCCGATAACAAATTATATTCAGAGATAGACATTTATCTTTCCTTCCTGATTATTTTTAAATACTTAGCTTCTCGAAAAATAAAACAAATTCTTCCTATCACTATGCCTCTAACTTTGAGTGTTTTTCGTTTATTCTGAGTGGTTAATAATTTCGATTACTCAAGAATAACCAGAAGCCATATATCCTCGTCAATAATTAATTCAATACGAGCGATTTTATAGCGCAGCTTCGTATGAAACGACATTCACCATTCTAATTAAAGGCAAGAACTCCGCTAAATTGCTGACTTGTTTTTCAATGCACTTATCGTCCGGAAGTAATACTCGGATTTTTGAGACACTCATGATGATATCCCCACTCCTATTCAAAGTAGAACAGCAATTCCTTGATTAGACAACCTAACCTCATATTTTGCGGCTTAAGACGCCAATCAACATACACCTCTACAAAATTTTTAATTTGAATACATAAATACCACCTTTTCAATAAATCATAAGATAACAACTCAAATTGAATATAACACTTATAAGTTAATTTATCAAATTAATACACTTATAGTTATATTCCAATTTAAGTAAAACTCTCTTACGCTTATATTGAGGTGGTATCGTGTCAAACCTTAGAAAATTAATTGGTGAAAGAATAAGATTCATTCGCAAATTAAAAGGGCTCACACAAGAAGAGTTAAGTGAAAAAGCCCAGATTCAACACACATATCTAAGTGACGTTGAACGTGGTGATCGAAACGCGTCATTAGACTCCCTTGAAAAAATAATCCAAGCTCTTGATATTCTACCAAGCGATTTGTTTGATTTCAGCGAACTTAATGTGGACCAAGCCAGTCTTGAGTTAACAGATGCCTTAGAGGTTCATTATAATTTCTTAAAAAGCAAGCGTATTGACGATGTAAAGATGATACATCGGATAACGAAGGAAATTTTTAAGTCTATTGAATCTAAGTAAGTAAATAAGGAAGAAGTTTAGTACTCTTTTTTGAATAGGTTATAGATTTCTCTTAACATAAAGAAATAGAGGGAACAATCTCCTGACTTTAATCTATTAAAGTCTTATGTATTAAGAAACATGTGTTTTTTACAAGTCAAACCTTGTCGATTTAATTAATTCAATCTATTTCGACAAAAATGCTCAATATATACTTATATATTCAAAAAAATCACTAAATATATATAGAAACTTTTAATAGTTTTGGTATATAATAGTTCCACTGTCCTAATAAGGCAGGGCATGCCTGGTTTTTTCTCAAAGTCACCTACTTTACAGGAGGAAAACCAGGATGAAGAAAAAGAAGAAGACCTATACAAACAACAAGGTCAGTCATAAGAAAGAAACCGCTGCACCGGAAGGCACGTGCAAAACGTGCAGCAGCGGCAAAACTATTCTCGAACGTTCGATGGAGTGGGGTTGGAGGAGTATTACTCTAGCAATCCAAGTCATTAACCTATTTAAGGATGATGGCGGCGGACAATAGTGTTCGTTTAAGGTAATAGGCCTTTGCGGAAATCGACCGCATTGGGAACACCGGCTGCCAACCGGTGGCATTATCCCATGCAACCGGGCATTCGGTCGATAGATGCAAGGTCCTTTTTATTATTATTCCCCCATATAACCAAAATATACACAGAAAAAAAAGAAAAAGCCCGTTATATTCGGCTGCCACACCGAAACGAGCTTTTTCCTTTCTCAAAATATCACCGGGCCAATGATGAAGAGGTAATGGGATCGTTTTAGCAAAATAAAATATTAAAAAAATGGTGCGTTGATTGCATCGCAATTACGCCATTAACTTTTAAGCGCTAAACTACGTTGGATCCTGTTTTTGTTGAAAGTTCTTTTTCAACTTAAACTGATGATAATGGAGACTTCTCAGGCTATCACCTCAGATCTTACTTTTCCCCAAAGCTTATTTCCCAAAAAAACCAAAACGATCACCAATTACCAAAGATCCTATACAAAAAAAATGTACCACGATTGTTTATATTTGTAAAGTGAAATTTACATAATTAAGTAATTCAAATAGTAAAGTTAGGCATAATCCACTTAACAAATGGATTAAAGAAAGTTAAAATTTCAAATTCGAGAACGAAAGCCTCAGAATGGAGAAAAGAACAAAATTCAAACTTATCCCACCAGGCTTCGTCCTTTGTTAAATAATTGTTAGCAGTCCATATAAGCGGAGGAAGTGCTAAAAATAAAAAATAGAGCCGCCGTAGCAGCCCCTCAAAAAAAACTATAAACTTTAAAACTTAACCCTCTCAAACCTTACCGACTCCGGTTAAACACCACGAGCTTCAGCTCCGTCAATTCTTCCACCGCATACTTGATGCCTTCGCGCCCGACGCCGCTTTCTTTCACGCCGCCGTAGGGCATGTGATCCAGCCGGAAGGTCGGAATGTCGTTGATCATGACGCCGCCGACATGCAGCTTATCGATCGCGTTCATGGCCGTGTGCAGGTTGTCGGTATAAATCCCGGCCTGGAGGCCGTAGACGGAATGGTTGACCCAATCTACCGCTTCCTCCACCGAGCTAACCTTGTTGATCAGCACAATCGGGGCGAACACTTCCTTGCACGACACTTGCGCGTCGGGAGGAACGTTAAGCAGCACCGTAGGCGCAAGAATCCCGCCTTCGGCCGTTCCGCCCAGCGCCACGGTTGCCCCCTGCTGTGCGGCTTCCTGAATCCATTCCACGGCCCGCTCCGTTTCCCGTTCGGAGATCATCGCGGACACATCCGTATCGGCATCCAGCGGGTCTCCAAGCTTGAGCTGCTTGGCCGCCGCGACGAATTTTTCGACAAACTCTTCATACCTGTCCTCCAGCACGTACACCCGCTGCAAGGAGATGCAGACTTGGCCTTGGAACGAGAACGCACCTGTGACACAGCGTGCAATAATGGAATCGATCCGGGCGTCGCTGTCCACGATAACTGCGGAGTTGGAGCCTAGCTCCAGCGTGACGCGCTTCAATCCGGCTTTCGCGCGAATGCTTTTACCGACGGATGGGCTTCCCGTAAACGTGATGACATCGACACGGGGGTCCTCGACGATTTTATCGCCGATGACTCTGCCGGCGCCGGTGACGACGTTCAGAGCTCCGGCCGGAAGTCCGGCATCCATGAACAGCTCCGCGATGAAGAACGCGGATAAAGGCGTCTGGCCCGCAGGCTTAAGGACGACCGTATTGCCCGCGGCAATGGCCGGGCCCAGCTTGTGGGCGACCAGATTCATCGGGAAATTGAACGGGGTGACCGCCCCGACCACACCTAGCGGCTCTCTTACGGTATAAGCGAAGCGACCTTCCCCTCCGGGAACGGCGTCCATCGCCAACGTCTCGCCGTGAATTCGCTTCGCTTCCTCACCGGCCAGCTTATACGTCTGGATCGTGCGGTCCACCTCGATCAGAGCGGCTTTGATCGGCTTGGCGGCTTCCAGCGCGATGAGGCGGGCTGCTTCTTCGCGGCGCTGTTCCAGCAGGCGGGACACGGTTTCCAGAATGCGGGCCCGTTGGTGGGCCGGCATGCTTCGCATGACCGGCTTGCAGCGGACCGCCGCTTCGATCGCCAGCTCGGTCTCCGCGAGGTCGGCCGAAGCGATGTCGGCCAGCTTTTCCTTGGAGTACGGCGAGTACAGCGGGGTGTAATTTTTCGTCTCAACCCAGGTTCCGTCGATGAATGCATGCTTTTTCATGAAGTGAATCCGCCTCCTTATGCGATACGATCAATCCGCCTTGCCCGCGCCGGCCGATACGGCACTCAGCTCCGCCATAGCTTCGCTAATAATGTCGAGTCCTTCTTGCAGCTGCTCCTCCGTGATGACCAGCGGGGTCAAGAAACGGACAATATTACTGTGAACTCCTGCGCCGAGCAGGACCACTCCTTTTCGATAACAAGCTTGCAGCAAAGCTGCAACGAACTCTTTCGCCGGCTTGCCGGTGTCCGGATCAACAAACTCCACAGCACACATCGCGCCCAGTCCGCGAATGTCTCCGATAATTTTAAACTCATCCTGCAGCTTGTGGAAATGACTGCGGATCGTATCGCCGATAACGCGCGATTTTCCCGGCAGATCTTCACGCTGCATCATCTCGATCACGGCCAAAGCCGCCGCGCAGCCGAGCGGACTTCCGCCATAGGTTCCGCCGATTTCGCCCGGGTTCGGGGCGTCCATAATCTCCGCTTTGCCCACGACGGCGCTGATTGGAAGACCTGCAGCGATCGATTTGGAAAGCGTGATAAGATCCGGTTCGATCTCGAACAGCGTCGAGGCGAACATTTCTCCGGTCCGGCCAAAGCCGGTCTGAATTTCATCGGCAATAAACAAGATACCATGCTTCTTGCAAATCTGAAAGACGCCCTGCACGAACGATTTTGGCGGAACGATGAAGCCGCCCTCTCCCTGCACCGGTTCCATAATGACCGCCGCTAGCTCTTCCGGGGCGACCTCGGTCAGCAGGAAATCTTCGAACTGCCTCAGGCAAAAGTCCCCGTACTCTTCTTCGGTCATCGACGCGGGACGTTGATACGGATAAGGGAACGGCGCTTTATAAATCGCCGGGGCATACGGCCCCATCTGGTATTTGTACGGCTTCACTTTGCTGGTCAGAGACATGCCGAGCAGAGTCCGGCCGTGGAAGCCGCGGGTGAAGGAGACGATGCCCGTTTTGCCCGTATATTTCCGGGCAATCTTCACGGCGTTCTCGACCGCCTCCGCGCCGCTGTTCAAGAGCACAGCTTTTTTCGCAAAATCGCCCGGGGTAATCTCTGCGAGCTTTTCCGACAACGCCACATAAGGCTCATACATTCCGACATGGAAGCACGTATGAATGTATTTTTCCGCCTGCGCCTTAATGGCGTCTACGACTTCGGCCGGGCTGTGGCCCACGTTGATGGTGCCGATCGCGCCGACGAAGTCCAGGAACACGTTGCCGTCCACATCGTACAGCAGCGCCCCCTGCGCTCTCTCGACAAACAAAGGATGGTTGTTGCCTACTCCCTTGGATACCGTTTGCTGTCTGCGCTCCAGAAGCGCTTTTGTCTTCGCTCCCGGCAATTCGGCTGCAACCGATACGAATTTACGTTGGGCTGTCATTGGTTTGTTCCCCTTTCGGCTTGAAAAATTAACCGTTCGTTTCATCCAGTCCGCACCACTGGATAAGCGTCAAAGCAATGATTTCCGCCGCTTCCGTCACTTTATCCAGCTCGATATATTCGTTCGGGTAATGAGCGACCTCGGTAACTCCCGGCCCGAACACGATAGCGGGCGTCTTGCCCGCTTGGGTCAGCAGGCCGCCGTCGGTTCCCCACGGGGACGCTTCGATGACCGGCTCCGCCCCGGCGACGTTGCGGTACTGCTCCGCCAAGGTGTGCATGAGCTCATGCTCCATGTCCATGGAACCGGGAATCCAGCGGGCACCGAACCATTCCAACACGGGAGCGTGCTCCTTGAACCACGGGTCCTGCTCGGCTAGCCGCTCCAGCCACCGCTCCATCTCCAGCTTCGCTTCCTCAATCGTTTCTTCGGGCGAGACGCCCATCCGACCTTCCAAGCGAACGAGATCGGGAACCGAGGAAGGCCAATTGCCGCCTTGGATGACCCCGATGTTGATCGGGATCGGAATCGGCGTATTTTGATACAGCGGATCGGTGATCCGGGCGTTGCGCCGCTCCTCCAGCGCTTGAATGTGGCGAATGACGAGCATGCTTTTCTCGATGGCGCTGACTCCCTCATACCGGGTGCCGCCGTGCGCCGCCCGGCCCTTCACTTGAATGCGGAACCACATCGAGCCCTGCTGCTTCGGAAAAATACGCATATTCGTCGGCTCCGGGATGATTGCCGCGTCGGCCTGGTAGCCCCGCATCACGGTCGCGAGCGTACCGGCTCCGCCGCTTTCCTCCTCGACGACGCTCTGAAAGATGACGTCGCCTTTCAGCCGGAGGCCCAGCCCTTGAACCGCTTGGATCGCCAGCAGCAGGGAGACGTTGCCGCCTTTCATATCCGTGACGCCGCGGCCATACATCTTGCCGTCCCGGATCGCGCCGCTGTATGGATCGTCCGACCACTGCTCGCGCTCCCCCTCCGGGACGACGTCGATATGGCCGTTCAGGATGATCGACTTCCCGCCGCCGGAACCGCGCAGAACGCCGACCACATTCGGGCAGTTATCGAAATCCGGCCGCGACGAGCAAAAGTACGGATGCTTCTTCAAAGCTTCCCCGTCCAGCTCCCATACGTCGACCTCTAAGCCCATCTGCTGCAGCTTCTCGGCGACCAAAGCCTGTGCCGCCGCTTCATGGCCCTGCGTGCTTGGCACCTGCACCAGCCGTTGCAGGAAGGCGATGCCTTCTTCGCTGTGCGTGCGCATCCACTGCTTAATCCGTGCTTGGAGCTCTGACATGTTTCTCCTCCTTACCTGTAGAACGGTGAATAAGCCGGTGCTGCGCTGCCGAAGCGTTCCTCCGATCGCTCTTGTTCCCGGATTTCTTGATTTTCTAACCCCTTTATGGGTTGAAATCCGGGAACAAAGGCGAACACTCCGTTTCTCCAGAACGCTTTCGGCCGCTCCGCTCCTTTTTTCACCGAACATCTAAAAATTCGAAACCCATTACGCCTCGCTCACGTTCTCGTAGATCACGGCAATGCCCATGCCGCCGGCCATGCACAGCGTCACCATGCCGTACTTCACGCCGGACCGCAGCATTTCGTGCATCAGCGTCACGGTCAGCTTCGCTCCGGTAGCGCCTACCGGATGCCCCAGCGCAATCGCGCCGCCGTTGACGTTGACCCGCTCCGGGTTCAGCTTCAGCTCGCGGATGACGGCCAGCGCCTGTGCGGCGAACGCCTCGTTCAGCTCGATCAGCCCGATGTCGTCGAGCGTCAGCCCCGCCTTGTGCAGCGCCTTATGGACGGCGGGCACCGGTCCGATGCCCATCACGCCCGGATCGACTCCGGCGCTGGCGAACGCTTTGACCTTGAGCAGCGGCTGGATGCCCGCCCGCTCCGCTTTGCTGCGGGATAGCAGCAGCAAGGCGGCTGCGCCGTCGTTCATCGGGCAGGCGTTGCCCGCGGTGATCGTGCCGTCTTGCTTGAAGACGGCGGGCAGCTTGGCGAGCTTCGCCAGCTCGATATCTTCCCGCAGTGACTCGTCGCTGTCGAAGAGCCGGACTCCCTGCCGTTCCTGAAGCTCCAGCGGCACGATTTCGTCCTTGAACCGCCCGCTGCGAACCGCGTCAGCCGCTTTCCGGTGGCTTTCGAAGGCAAACCGGTCCTGCTCTTCCCGTGAAATGCCATACTGTTCAGCTAGCCGCTCCGCAGTCATGCCCATATGCTCATTCCCCAACGAGCAGGTCAGCCCGTCGGCGAGCAGTGCGTCCTCCATAGTGACATTTCCGAATTTCGTGCCCCAGCGGTTTTGGACCAAATAAGGCACATTGCTCATGCTCTCCACGCCGCCCGCAATGACGGCTTCCTCCTGGCCAGCCGCAATCGTGAGCGCCGCGCTTGTGATCGCCTTGAGGCCCGAGCCGCACGCTTTGATGACAACGTGGCCCGGCACCGTTAGTGGAAAGCCCGCCCGCTGCGAGCTGATTCGCGCCGAATTAAGCCCTCCGCCGTGCACATAGCCGTGGCCGAAAATGATTTCGCCCACCTCTTCCTTCGGCAGCGCCGTTTTCGCCATCAAGCCCGTCAGCACTTGACGCCCCAGCTCGGTGGCGGGCACATCCCGCAGCGACTTGCCGAAGGCTCCGACCGCCGTGCGGACCCCCGCTGCGATAACGACTTCATTCATCACGGATTGCCTCCCTTATTGAATCGTGGACACGACGGACGGAACGATCAATTCCGCTTCCGTCTGCCGGATGACATCTTCTGCTGTGAAGGGGGCCATCACTTCCCGCAAAACAAGTCCCTCGTCCGTCACTTCCATCACGGCCATTTCGGTAATGATCATATCCACACAGCGCGGCGCGGTTAAAGGCAGCGAGCACTGCTTCAATATTTTCGACTCGCCCTGCTTGTTCGTGTGGTTCATCAGAACGATGACCTTGCGCGATTTTTGCGCCAGCTCCATCGCTCCGCCCATGCCGGGCACCCGTTTGCCGGGAACGATCCAGTTCGCCAAATCCCCGTGCTGGCTCACTTCGAGCGCGCCCAGAATCGTGATGTCCACATAGCCGCGGCGAATGATCCCGAACGCCGTCGCGCTGTCGAAATACGATGCGCCCGGCACGATCGTCACCGGAAAGCCTCCGGCATTGCATAGCGCGGGATCTTCGCTCCCCTTCGCCGGGCTCGGTCCGGTGCCCAGAATGCCATTCTCCGCGTGAAAAAACACTTGGATCTCCGGCGGCACATAATTGGCCACCAAGGTCGGAATCCCGATGCCGAGGTTCACGAGCATCCCGTCTTGAATCTCTTGCGCCGCCCGCCGGGCGATCCGGTAACGGCTATCTTCTACTCCCACGCCCATGTCCAGTTCACTCCTTGACTCGGTATGACCATATCGACATAAATCCCCGGGGTGACGATGCATTCCGGGTCCAGTTCGCCGAGCGGCACGATTTCGTCGACCTCGGCAATGGTGTAATCTCCGGCCATCGCGACGAGCGGATTGAAATTACGGGCGCTTTTGTCATAGATCAAGTTGCCGTACGGATCGGCCTTCTGCGCGTGCACGATGCTGACCTCGGCGGTTAGTGCCGTTTCGATCAAATACGGCTTGCCGTCCAGCACGATCTGCTGCTTGCCCTCTTCGGCAATCGTGCCGATGCCGACATCGACGAAGATGCCGCCCAAGCCGACGCCTCCGGCGCGGACGCGTTCGGCCAGCGTCCCTTGCGGGCTGAATTCCACCTCAAGCACGCCCTCGTTCATGAATCGGCCGGCGTTCGGATTGGAGCCGATATGCGAGACGATGACTTTTCTGGCTCGGCCCGCCGTGATCAGCCGTCCGATCCCGATATCCGGGAACGCGCAGTCGTTGCCGATCAGGACGAGATCGCGCACGCCTTTATCCAATATGCCCTTGCACAAGGACGGAGGATTGCCTACGCCTCCGAAGCCCCCGTACATCAGGGTCATCCCGTCGCGAATATGCTGAAGCGCATCCTCCAGCCCGGCGACCTTGCTTCGCTTTTTTACAAGCTCCATGCGTCTTCCCCCTATACCGCCGCTTTATTCAAATGGCCTTCCGTCCGAAGTTCCTCTTGAACCTCCATAATACTATTTTCCAATACGCTTACTAGGCTATTAATTTGTTCTCGGGTGATGATTAATGGCGGAGAGACGATAATCGCATCTCCGGCCGCTCCGTCGATGCCGCCCGATGCCGGGTACACGAGCAGCCCTTTGTCAAAAGCTCGCTTGATGACCCGTGCCGTCACGCCGAGCGATAGCGGGAAAATTCCCTTCGTCCGTACATCCGGCACGAACTCCAGTCCGAGCAGCATCCCTTTGCCCCGCACGTCGCCTACGATATCCAGCCGCTTGGCCATCTCCTGCAGCTTGCCGAGCAGATACTCGCCGTTCACTTCGGCCGCGCGAACCAGATCGTGCTTTTCCATATAGTCCAGCACGGCCAGACAAACGGCGGCGGATTGCGGATTGGCGCTGTACGTATGGCCCGCCATGATCGATTTGGACCCTTTCAGAATCGGCTCCATCACCTTGTCGCTGACCAGCGTCGCCGCCATCGGCGTGTAGCCTGCGCTCATCCCTTTGCCCAAAGCAACGATGTCCGGAGTGACCTCCCAATGCTCGATCCCGAACTTCTTGCCGGTTCTTCCGAGCCCCGTCATCACCTCGTCCGCGATGAAGAGAATATCGTATTTGTCGCAGATGCGCTTGATCTCTTGATAGTAGCCCTCCGGCGGCGTTACCGCTCCTCCCGAAGCGCCGATGATCGGCTCTGCGATAAATCCAGCAATATGCTCCGGCCCGATACGCAGAATCGACGTTTCCAGCTCCTGCGCGCATTTCATGCCGCAGCCGGGATGCGCTTCCTTCAGCGGACAGCGGTAGCAGTACGGCGCGGAGACGGACGGATAATCTTCGAGCAGCGGAATGAACCGCTTGCGCCGCAAAATATTGCCGGACATGGACAAAGCGCCCATCGTAATGCCGTGATAGCTCATCCAGCGGGAGATGAAGCGGTTTTTGCGGTCGCGGCCTTTCTCCTGCCAATGCTGGATCGCAATCTTCATCGCCGTCTCCGTCGCTTCCGAGCCGCTGTTGACGAAAAAGGACCAGTTCCAGCGCCCCTCCGACCATTCGCTTAACCGGCGCGCAAGCTCTTCGGCAGGCTCGCTCGTAAACTGCGCGCGGTACGCGAACGACACTTTTTCCGCCTGCGCCTTCATTGCTTCGACGATTTCCGGCACCCCGTGGCCGATGCTCGCCGTCACCGCGCCGGAGCAGCCGTCGATATACGTTTTGCCGTCCGTGTCATAGAGATAAATTCCTTGTCCGCTGGCCACTGTAGGGTAGTTGTAGTCCAGAATCGGCTTGATCAAATGTGTATCCGTCATGTCGGTTCCCCTCTTTACGCTTGTGTTAAACCCAGCCTCTCGAGCGCATGGCTTCCGCCATTTTGCGGAGGCCTGCCATATAGACGGCCAGCCTCATGTCCACCTTGCTTTCCAGCGCAATCCGATGGACCGTGCGAAAAGCGTTCACCAAAAGGTGATCCAGTTTCCGATAAACTTCCGCTTCGGACCAATAGCAGCCCTGGTTGTTTTGAACCCGCTCGAAGTATGAAGCGATAACGCCGCCTGCGCTTGCCAGCACGTCGGGGACGAGCAGCACGCCTCGGGAGGTGAGAATTTCCGTAGCCTTCGCAGTGGTCGGCCCACTTACCGCCTCGATGACGATTTTCGCTTGAATGTCGGCCGCGTTCTCTTCCGTAATTTGGTTTTCAGCGGCGGCCAGGATGAGAATGTCACAAGCTTGCACAAGCAGCTCCCGGTTGGAGATAGCGTTTGCGAACAAGTGGGTGACCGCGCCGGACGCATCCCGTTTTTCCAGCAAATAATCGACGTCCAGACCGTCCGGGTGGTACAGAGCACCACCGGTATCCGCAATCCCTACGATCTTCGCTCCGGCGTCGTGCAGAAATTTGGCCAGATAGCCTCCGGCATGGCCGAACCCTTGAACGATCACCTTGGCGCCTGTAAGCTCCACGCCGGCCGCCTTCGCCGCTTCGCGCAGCACGATCGTCACGCCTTTGACTGTCGAGGACTCCCTACCCGCCGAACCGCCCAACATGAGCGGCTTGCCGGTAATAAAACCGGGCGAGTCGAATTCGCGGAGACGGCTGTACTCGTCCATCATCCAAGCCATCATTTGCGCATTCGTGTACATATCCGGGGCCAGGATATCCTTCGTCGGGCCGACGATCTGGCTGATCGCCCGAACATACCCGCGGCTCAGCCGCTCCAGCTCTGCGGCGGACATCGTGCGCGGATCGCACTCGATGCCTCCCATGCCCCCGCCGTACTGGAGGTCGGTCAGACCGCATTGGATGCTCATCTCCATCGACAAAGCGGTTATTTCCTCCGGTGTTACCGAGGGATGAAACCGAATGCCGCCCTTGGTCGGTCCCACCGCATCGTTATGCTGAGCCCGGTAGCCCGTGAATACCCGGACGGAGCCGTCGTCCATACGTATAGGAATGCAAACCGTCATCAAGCGACGGGGCCGCTTCAACAGCTCGTAGAACGATTCCGCGAAGCCCATATGCTCCAGCGCCTTTTTGATGAGCTGCTGCGTTCGTTCCAAGACGCTTGTTTGTTTCGTTTGCCGAACCGTATCGACTGCCATCGTTCCACCTCCGGCCTCTGCGTTATGGCTGCGATTACTTGTAGTTTAAACCAGCTAAAGCGCTCGATCTATTCGACCGACGAATCCAAAATGAGCGCGTTTTTTTATACATTAGGTATAAATTCCAGCTTGCCCGAAATGACGGGCCGTGATATAACTTACTCAAGCCAATCCGCACAGAAAAGAGGATCATTCCTATGGGAATTAGCATTCAAGAAGCGATCCAGCTGCCCGTGATGTCGAAGACGAAATTGGTCGCCGGATTCGACGGCATGAACAATATCATCAAATGGGTCACGATCGTCGAAGTCATCGAAGACATCGACCGGCTGCAGGAAGGCGAGTTCCTGATTACGACCGGCTTCGGCCTGATGGAAAGCGAAGAGAAACGCAGCCAGTTTCACAAGCTGCTGTCCAACAAGAAGCTGTCCGGCGTTGCGATGTACACCGGCTTTTACTTGCGCGAAATTCCCCAATCGTTCATCGACATTGCGAATCGCTCCGCCCTTCCGCTGCTGGAAATCCCGACGGATATCAACTTTTCGGTGATTACCAAGGCGATTCTGGAGCAGATCGTCAACAACCAGTTCCGGATGTTCGAGCATTCGATCAACATCCACAAGGAATTTACCCGTCTGGTCCTGGACAACCAAGGCATTCAGGCGATCACCGAGACACTGTCGCGGCTGACGGACGGCAGCATCGTGCTGTTCGATGCGGATGCCTCCATCGTCTCGGATCGGATCGTTCATGACGCGGTCCGCCGAATCGGCCAGGATCGGCTCCTGCTCTTCTCCGAGCCGTTGCAGCCGCCTTTTGAACAGCAGCTTCTTCACTCAAACGATCATGAAAGCGAATACACAATTTCGCTCTATCCAGTCATGGCGAATCAGACGAACTACGGCTGGATTGCGGCCATCAAAGATAAAGAACGATGGAAAGACATCGACCAGATCGCGGTCGAGCATGCGGCCACCGTGTATGCGATTGAATTCCTGCGACATAAAGCGATTTTGGATACGGAAATCCGTTTTCAAGGCGAATTTCTCGATCAAGTGCTAAGCAAAAATTTTACCAATAAAGCCGAAGTGATCGAGCGCGGGAAAAAGCTGGGCTTCGATCCAAGCGGCAGTCAGGCCGTGCTGCAAATCAAGGTGGAGAACCTTCCGCCCGACCTCGAACGCCGTACGCTGGACGATATGCTGGACCGGCTGTACCAAGTTGTGAACCAGACAATGAACAAGCATAACCGCCAGTTTCTGCTGCGCAACCGGCTGGACGGCTGCGTCGTCCTCATGGGAACCGGAAGCAAAGGCGCGGCTCCCGAAGCCGCAGAGGAAGCTTCGCTTCTGGCCGTACGGGATATCGCCGACAAATGGAGCGTGTTCTACCCAGAACATCCGCTGCGGATCGGCATCGGCAAAAGCTACACTGACCTTGCTGACCTAGCCAAAAGCGCACAGGAAGCGCACCGGGCTCTCGTCTTCGCCAAGCTGCTGCACAAGCCGAAGTCCGTCGTCCACTATGACGATCTGGGGCTGTACCACTTCCTGATCCAGATGCAGGAGCTCGGCATGGACTTGCGGCAGTTTGCCGAGGAGCAGCTCGGGGCCTTGATGCAAAATAAGCGCCAAGGAGCCGACCTGCTTCAAACGCTGGAAACGTACCTGTACCATAACCAGAGCCTGCATGTGACGGCGGCCGAGTTGTTCATTCACCGCCATACGCTGAAATACCGGCTGAACCAGATCGAGAAGAAAACCCGGCGCAATCTTCAATCATCAGAGGACCGTTTGAAGCTGGAAATCGCGATTATGGCCTACAAGCTGACCGTCTCTTCCGAGGAGCTATAGCGGGCGCGCGGCTTGGCGCTCGCTTCCCTGCTTTTCGCTTTCGCGTTGACGTCGAGTCTCGCTTCCAGCTTGCCTACCACAAATGTAAAGAGCATAACCAGGGCTAAATAATACAACCCTGCCACCACGTACGTTTCGAGCTGCTTGAAATTCGAGGCCGCTTCGCTTAACGCCGCTCCCCACAAATCCGACATGCCGACGTAAGCGACGAGCGACGATTCCTTCAGTCCCAGAATGAACTGGTTTCCGAGCGGCGGAATGGCAATTTTAAACGCCTGCGGCAAAATAATTCTTCGCATCGCCTGCGGATACGTCATCCCGAGCGAGCGGGCCGCCTCCATCTGACCGCGGTCGATCGATTGAATCGCGCCGCGGAAAATTTCCGCGATGTAAGCGCCGCCGTGAATCGCCAGCGCGAACACCCCCGCCCAAAACTGCGACAGCAAAATAATGTTGGATATGCCGAAGTACAGCACGGCGATCTGGATAATGAGCGGCGTGCCGCGGATCAACGTAATGTAGAATTTCGCTACGGCGTTCAAGACGCGGCTCTTCGACAGCCGGAAAAAGGCAAATACGAGACCGATGACGCTTCCGAGCAGAAGAGAAACAAACGTTATGCGAACGGTCAGCCAAGTCGCTTTCAGAAACACGTCGTAACTGGACAGCAAGATTTCGATCATCGGGTCACCTCATCTGAATATCGTTTCGTTACTTTTGCAAAATATTTTTGCCGAACCATTTCTCGCTCAACTTATCGTATGTCCCGTCCTTCACCATTTCGTCGATGGCCTTGTTCAATTGATCCAGCAGGGCTTGGTCCTCCTTGCGGACCGCGATTCCCATTTCCTGCATCGTCAGCGGCTCCCCTACGGCCTTGATCGCCGTGGCGCTTTCCTTGATCATGCGGAAGCCGACCAAATCGTCCGTAATGACCGCATCCACCCGCCCTGTCGGCAGATCCAGCAGCGCCGTCAGATCGCTATCGTATTCCGTAATGTTGCCTGCATCCGTCCGTTCGGCAGCCAAACCTTTGAACAAGCTGGCCTTGAGCACGCCGATCTTCTTGCCTTTCAGATCGTTCGCGGATTTAATCGTCTCGTTCGTCTTGGCAACGAAGATTTGTGCGCCCGACCGGTAGTAAGGCGTCGTAAAGCTGACCGTCTTCTGGCGCTCCGGCGTAATCGCCATACTGCCCAGAATCGCATCGTATTTCTTCGAAAGAAGACCGGGAATGATCGTTTCCCACGGGTTCGTGACCGGCTCGGCCTTCACACCCATTTTCTTGGCCAGCTCGCTCCCGAATTCGACGTCAAAGCCGACCAGATTACCGTTTTCCTTGTAGTTGAAAGGCTTGTACAGCCCGCTCATCGCATAATGAAACGCTTTCAATTGTCCGGAATCTTTACCGTCGGCCGAAGACGCAGACGGGGTGCTGCCTGTCGAAGCACAGCCCGCGAGCAGTATAGCCCCTACCAGCATCGTCAACACGGAAACGATCAACCCTTTTTTCATAAACAAGTCCCTCCTGTAAGTTGGTCTTAGGCTGCGTTGCTTTTTTAAAGGATGCTGCGCAAAAACTGCTGGGCCCGCTCTGTCTGCGGATTGACAAAAAATTGTTCGGGATGGGCTTCCTCCAATATTTTTCCGTCGCTCATGAAGACGACGCGGTCGGCTACCTCGCGGGCGAAGCCCATCTCATGGGTGACGACGATCATCGTCATGCCTTCCTTGGCAAGCTGCTTCATCACTTGGAGCACCTCGCCGACAAGCTCGGGGTCCAGCGCCGAGGTCGGCTCGTCAAACAGCATCACTCTCGGCGCCATGGCGAGCGCCCGGGCGATGGCGACGCGCTGCTTTTGCCCGCCGGACAGCATGCCGGGATAATCGTGCGCCTTATCCTTCAGTCCCACCTTGTCCAGCAAGTCGTAGGCGGTGTCGATGGCCGTTTTCTTTTTGAGCTTCTTCACATGGATCGGAGCTTCGATCACGTTCTCCAGCACCGTTTTATGGGGAAACAGATTAAAATGCTGGAACACCATGCCGACCTCTTGCCGGATCTGATTCAGGTTCGACTTGTGAGGATCGCGCTTCTCTCCGAAAATATAAATTTCCCCGTCGTCATAAATTTCGAGGAAGTTCAGACAGCGCAGCAGCGTGCTTTTGCCCGAGCCGCTTGCGCCGAGCATGACGACGACTTCTTTTTCCTGGACGTTTAAATTGATGCCTTTCAGGACGTTAACGGAGCCGAATGACTTGACCAAGGTGTTAACTTGAATCATGGATTAACCTCCTTGCGGGATAGTCTATGTTGCGAAGAAAGCGCATTCTTTTTGTCTTGCAGCTTGTCCTCAAAAAGTTTACCTGGTTAAATAATAATATAGAAACCGCTTACAATCTATTCGCCGATAGAACGAAAAAAGCTTCCCGCTTTTTATACGTCATGTATATAAATCATACCCGATTTCGCGGGCCAAAAGCTGTGGAAACCGTTGGGAAGGGGCAAAAATAAGCCCATCCCCTAGGGGCGGGCTTTAGAGTATTCAACGCGTCAGCCAAGCTCCTTCAACGCCTGCTTCCGGAACTCGTTCGGCGTCATCTGCTCCTGCTTCTTGAAGACGCGGCTGAAATATTTTTCATCATGGTACCCGACCATTTGCGCGATCTGAGCGACTTTGAGGTAGGGGCTGATGAGCAGCAGCTTCGCTTTCTCCACCCGAATCCGGTTCACGAAATCGATCATCGTTTCCTGAAATTCCAGTTTGAATTTGCGGGAAATGTATTCGCGATTTAAGTGAAACCGTGCGGAGATGTCCTGCAGCGTAATGTCCTGGGTATAGTGCGTTTCGATGTACCGGGCGATTTCGCGCATCGGGTTGCTGTTTACCGCCTGCATGGAAATCAAAGCTTGCGACAGCTCGATCAAGCGGTTCGTCATGGTCTGCTGAAGCAGCGTTAAAGAAAGCCTCCCGTCTTCGTCAAGCGGGACAACAAATTGGCCGCTCTCCGAAGGCCATTGCGGCGATTCGTGGCATTGCCTAAAAAATTCCTCCACCCATCCGGCCCGCGCTACGTTGAACTCGTCCCACCACATTTTCAGCTGCTCCATCGTAATCGCAGGCATGGCGCGAATGTCTTGAAACCATTCGCTGACCGCATGCCGGATTTGCTCGTGATTACCGCTTCTGACCGCCAGCCGGGTCTTCTCTTCGTATTTGCCGAACCGCACCGTTCCAATACGCGGCATCGCCGGTGACGGACGATATTCATGGATGCGTGCAGCGAGATCGAGCAGGTTCCGCCCGTTTAATGCTTCCAGCGCCTGCGTATACGCTTGGTCAAGGCCATCCGGGAAGGAGCATGCTGCGCTGACGCCGAAATCGACCGCCCCTTTCAACGTCCGATTAAGACCATCCGTAATTTTCCGCAGCCATCTTGCAGCCATGTCGGGCTCGTCCCAGAGCAGCAGGACGATTTCGTAAGGCTTGTTCCAATTGCGGAAAGCCGTTCCTTGGCCCCCCGTTTGTACAAAGTCGTTGCAAATATTCAGCACGGAAAAGAAAAGCAAGTCCACGCTGGCCTTGTACTTATCCCGGATCGGCCGCTGCATCGTATTTAGATCAAGAATGACGACCTGACAGGAACGAACGGCCGCCAACTCGGGAAATTCGCGAAGATACGATTCCCCGGGCAGCGGTGCGCTGCCCGAAGCGGCGTCAGTCAATAACCGGGACAGCAGCTTGTCGCGGTACATCGGCTTTAACTCGTTGACTTCCTTATTCTTCTCGTGAAACTGAAGCTTGGCCCGATTGGCTTCGTTCCAGCTGGCAACGGCTTTGCCCACCGCTTCCTGCAGATGACCGCGGTCGATCGGCTTCAGCAAATAGTCGGTGCCTCCGTACTTGACGGTGTGACGCACAAACTCGAAGTCGTTGAAGCCGCTGATGACGATCTTTTTGCAGTCCGCCGCATGAAGTTCCATCCATTCCATCAGCTCAAGGCCCGATTTCACGGGCATCATGATGTCCGTAATGACCAACTGGGGCCGCTGCTCCCGGATCAGTTCCACCGCCTCCGTGCCGTCCTCCGCTTCCAGCACCGTATGAAAACCGAAAGCTTCCCAATCGATCAGCTTGCGGACCGTTTTGCGGACGTGCTTTTCATCATCGACGAGTAACACTTTCATAGCGCAGTCACCTCTTGATGTGTCGTGGGTACTGTCATCGTGATTTTCAGACCGTGCGGCTCGTTCGATTCGAGCTGTAGGCCAGCTTTTTCCCCGTAGTAAAGGCGAAGCCGGAACATGACGTTCATCAGCCCGATCCGGTCTCCGCTGTCGGACGGCTCGGATTGCGTGTCGGACAAATTGCCGTTCAAGGCGGCAAGCCGGTCCTCGGAAATACCCGTTCCGTTGTCTTCTACGACAACTTGCAGCTTCCCGTCAAGCAATGCCGTGCCGATCTTCAATACGCCAGTCTGATGCGACTTATGAAATCCGTGCTTAAAATAATTTTCCACGAGCGGCTGAATGATCATTTTCGGAATCCGAACCGAGCCGGCCGCTTCGTCCAAAGCGTACTCGATCTTCAATTTCTCCTCGAACCGCTGCCGCTGCAGCAGCAGGTAATGGTCGACATAAGCAAGCTCCTGCGATAAAGGCACGATCGTATCTTTCGTATTCATGCTGTAGTGCATCATCCGACCCAAGGATGAGACCAACTCGTACACGTTGGGCGCATCGTTATCCAGCGCGGAAGCGCCGATGGACTGCAGCGCATTATTGATGAAATGCGGATTGACCTGTGCCTGCAGCATTTTGAGCTGCGTCGTCTTGTTGGCGAGCTTAAGCTTGTATTCGCGGAAAATCAGATCGTTGATCGTCTCCATCATCGTGCGGAACTTTTTGGCGAGAATACCGAATTCGTCATTGCGCACGATCTCGATCGGTTCCTCTAACTGGCCCGATTGAATCTTGCTCATGCTGCGAATCAACTGCTTGATCGGATGCGTGAACCGGATCGACACATATAAGACAGCTGCGGTCGCAACGGATAAGGACAAGACGGCGATGACGGTATTGATCATGGTCAGTGTACGGGCATGTCCGAACAAATAATCTCCGGGTATTCGCTTCACGACCGTCCAATCCAAGTAAGACAGCTTGATTTTATCGAATAAAATGATGCCGTCGTACCCGGATACGTCTTTTTCCATACTGCCCGAAGTTGCGCTATCGCCGAGCATGTGCCGGACCCAGGCTTGCTCTTGCTTCTTGCCGATTTCCGATTCGTCCGAAGCATAGATCACCGTTCCGTCCCCATCCAAAATGTACATGTCCTCGTGAGCCGCATCGTACAATTGAGCGCATAATTTGCGCAGGGCGTCCACCTGAACGTCAATCCCCAGCAAGCCAATCTGCTCCGAGGTCGGCACCCGAAATAATGGGCGGTAGATGGAAAAAACAAGCTCCGGGTTCGTCTGCGGAAATTGCTGCAGGCCGTAGTCGTTGCTCCAATGCGTCGGAATCGTTTTGGCGGCATAAGGGGCGATGTTCAGCTCTGCCGGCGGAGCTTTCGCTTGTCCGCGCAGGAAATTGTCCTTGTTCATTAAGAACGAGTCTTGTCCGTTATTCAAATACAAATATACTTGATAAATATTATTCGTTGCTTTGGAAACGAGCTGCAGCGCGGTGTACACGTAAGATTGATCCGCAGGGTCGGCTACGCCGTTGGATAAAATGCCGTCCAGCTTTTTGTTGGAGTACAGAATAAGCGAAGCGTTGTTGATGGCGCCGAGGAAATTGGAGATGTTCGATTTCCCCTCGGACAGCAGCCGCGTATTTTCCATGATGGACCGTTCCTTCACGGATTCCTTGGTATAAAAGTAGGTGACGACGATCGACGCGGACGTAGGAATCACAATCGAAATCAGCATCAGAGCGATCAGCTTGTACCGTACGCTTGTAAGCAGCAGACGCATTGTCGTTCCGCCTTTCTCATCCTGCTTTTCGTGTTGTCAGCGCTTTCATTCTAACACCACCGAGTCAAAATCGTCCACCTATCTTCTCAAATTCCTGAGTGGGAATGATTAGGCCCTGTCGCTACAATAAAGTTACTTTCACACATCCTAGACTAGGGAGGAACCTGTTATGAAAAGATGGCTGACCTCGCAAGCGGTGCAGCAGACGGTCTTCATCGGGCCCGCGCTGCTCGTGTATGCCATAGTCATGGTGCTGCCATTCCTGCTCGGCCTTTATTATTCGTTCTCCGACTGGAACGGCGTGTCCAGCCGGATTGGCTGGGTCGGCTTGCAAAATTACCAAACGATCCTAACCGGCGATCCGGATTTCGGCCGTTCGTTTTGGTTTACCGCCCGTTTCACCGTGGCTGTCGTTCTGATCAGCAATGTGCTCGGCTTCCTCATCGCGTATTTGCTGTCGAAGCCGCTGAAAACCCGCAATCTGCTGCGGACGATTTTCTTCATGCCGAACGTGCTCGGCGGCTTGCTGTTAGGCTTTATTTGGCAGTTCATCTTCACGCAAAGCTTCGCTTCAATCGGACGGATAACCGGTCTTGGATTTTTCAATTTATCCTGGCTGGGCACGGAAGCGACGGCGTTCTGGGCGCTTGTGATTGTCAGCGTCTGGCAGGGGGCCGGGTATCTGATGGTCATCTATATCGCGGGACTGACGAACGTTCCGAAGGACATGCTGGAAGCTGCCGCGATCGACGGGGCGACTAGCCTGCAAGCCTTGCGCCATATCGTGCTGCCGCTCATCATGCCGGCCGTCACCGTCTGCTTGTTCCTCAGCATCTCATGGGCGTTCAAATCGTTCGACCTCAACTTCTCGTTGACCCAGGGCGGACCGTACAAATCCACCGAATCGATCGCCATGAACATTTATTTCGAAGCGTTCAAAAACAACCGCTACGGATTGGGGACGGCTAAAGCCTTTGTTTTCTTTGTCGTCGTCACCGTCATTACGCTGATTCAGGTCACGATTACGAAGAAAAAGGAGGTCGAAATGTAATGAAAGCCGAATCGTACGGCCC
The DNA here is from genome assembly GCF_004000865.1 of Paenibacillus elgii NBRC 100335. GTDB lineage: Bacteria > Bacillota > Bacilli > Paenibacillales > NBRC-103111 > Paenibacillus_G > Paenibacillus_G elgii. The sequence continues at coordinate 100,290 of NZ_BIMB01000004.1, forward strand.
GAAATGGTTCACGACCGAATTGATCATCCTGCTCGCCGCGCTGCTCTTTCTCTCGCCGTTTTATTTTGTACTTGCCAATTCGTTCAAAAGCTTCGCCGAGCTGCTGACGGACACCTCCGGGCTGCCGAAAAGCCTCAACTGGCACAACTACGAGCGCGCCTGGGAGGTGCTGAAATTCCCCCGCGCCTTGCGCAATTCGCTGCTGATCACGGTGTTCAGCGACCTGTGCATGATCGTCGTCTCTTCCATGGCCGCTTACCGTTTGCTGCGCCGTCCGACCAAGGCAAACCGGATTTTATTCTTCCTGTTCATCGCTGCGATGGTCGTGCCGTTTCAAGCAGTGATGATTCCGCTCGTGAAGGTCGGCAACTGGCTGCATTTTTTGAATAGTTTGCCTGGGATTGTTTTATGCTACACAGGACTCGGCGTTTCGTTCGCGATTTTCCTGTACCACGGATTTATGAAATCGATCCCGCTCGAAATCGAAGAAGCGGCCGTGATGGACGGCTGCACGCCTTATGGCATCTTTTGGCGGATCGTCTTTCCGCTGCTGAAGCCGATGACCATCACCGTCGTCGTCCTGCAGAGCTTATGGATGTGGAACGATTTCCTGCTGCCGCTGCTTATTTTGCAGAAGCCGGAGCTCCAGACGATTCAATTGGCGACCAACTCGCTGTTCGGCCAATTCATGAAGCAGTGGGATTTGGCGCTGGCGGCGCTCGTGATGGGCATCGTCCCGATTCTCGTCTTCTTCCTCATTTTGCAGCGGCATATTATTCAAGGCATTACCGCGGGCGCGGTCAAGGGCTAGCAAAGAACGCAAATTTGTCCACCTAAACAGTCAATGCGATGAGTGTCGAAGCTGTGGAATCTGCCCTAGAATGGGCTCATGTAGCGCTACAACATCGATGAAGGGGGAGGCAGACAGGATGAAAAAGTGGCTATCGGTTGTAGGTGCTGCGGCTTTGATGGGCTCTGTATTGAGCGGCTGCGGCGGCAAAGATGAGGCGGGGAACGAGGCGGCGAAAGGGCAAGACAGACCGGCAGGCGTCGTAACGGTGAAAATTTTGAATTTCAAGGTGGAGATTGCCGAGCAATTCAACAAGCTGAAAGACGAATACGAAAAAACGCACCCCGGCGTCAAGCTGCAAATCGATACGCTGCTGGGCGGCGACGATTATGCGACACAGTTGAAAGCGCGGTTCGCTTCCGGCGAGATGCCGGATATTTTCAACAACGAGGGCTACCAGCAGATGGACGCGTGGGTCGAATATTTGGAAGACCTCTCCGACCAGCCTTGGGTGAAAGACGAAATCCCGCTTGCCAAAGAGCCGACGACCCGGGACGGCAAAGTGTACGGCATGCCCGTCGGACTGGAAGGGCTCGGGTTGCTGATCAACAAAGACATGTTCGCCAAAGCGGGCATTACCGAGACTCCGAAGACATTGACTCAACTGGAAGAAGCGGCCAAAAAGCTGCAGGCGGCCGGCAATCAGCCGTTCGTCAACCAATTCGACAACTGGTTTCCGCTCGGCTTCCACAGCGCGAATAACGCGTTTGCCAAGCAGCCGGACCCGAATGCGTTTATTAAGGGCTTAAACGACGGCTCGGCCAAAATTGCCGGGAACGCCATCTTTAAAGATTGGACGCATCTGCTCGATGTCATGATCAAATACGGCAACAAAAACAGTCTGACGACCGATTATAACAGCGCTTCCACGCAATTCGCGACCGGCAAAGCGGCGATCAATCAGGGCGGCAACTGGCTCCAGCCCGTCCTCGACAAGCTCAATCCGGGCATGAACGTAGGTATCATCCCGATGCCAATCAACGATGACGCAGCGATGAACGATAAATTGTTCGTCGGTCCGGCCAACAACTGGGTCATCTACAACAAGTCGCCGGTCAAGAAGGAAGCAAAGGAGTTTTTGAACTGGCTCGTCTCCTCCGAAACCGGACAGAAATATTTGACAAAAGAGTTCAAATTCATCCCGGCGTTCTCCAACATCAAGGCGAACCCGGCCGATCTTGGAAGCATTGGCGCCGAAGTGCTGCAATATATCGAGCAAGGTAAAATTCTCGGCTGGCACTGGGCGAAATATCCAGACGGAGCCGCGCAAGAATTCGGAGCTTCGATGCAGAGATATATCGCTGGCAAAATCAACGGCGATCAAATGCTAGGCGAGTTCCAGGCTGCCTGGGACAAGATGAAAAAGAAATAATTATTTTAACCATCATTCAGGAGGGTGTAAAATCATGAGCTTACAATTCGGACTTCAGCTTTATTCCGTCAGAGACGAACTGCAAAAGGATTATTGGGGAACGCTGGAGAAGCTGGCGGAAATCGGCTATCGCAACCTGGAAATCGCCAATCACAACGCGGAAGACGGTCTGGAGCCGAACGCCACGGAGCTGCGCAAACGGTTGGACGCACTGGGTATGAAGGTCGTTTCCAGCCACATCAGCCCGCTCGACCGGTACGAAGAGATTATTGCCTACAATCAAGAGCTCGGCAGTACCGCCATCGCCTTGGGCATCGCCTTCTTCAAAAACAAACAGGAAGTTCTCGAATGCTGCCAACTGCTGAACCGGCACGGCGAAGCCTACAAAAAAGGCGGATTGGATTTCTATTATCATAACCATTTTCAGGAATTTCAACAATTCGACGGACAATACGTGCTCGACATTATTGTTGAAAACACGGACAAGGATCTCGTCAAAATCGAATTCGATACGTACTGGGCCGTCCGGGGCGGCGTCGATCCGATTGCCTACCTGCAAAAGCTTGGCGACCGCTGCGATCTGGTTCATCAGAAAGATTTGCCGGCCAGTACCAACCCGGTCAATTTGCTGAAAGTCCTCGGCGAAGATTCGGACATCACCTTCGAACGGTTCCTTACGCTGCACCAAGCCGATCAATTCGCGGAAGTCGGCGAAGGCACACTGAACATCGAAGGAATCCTGAACGCCGTGAAACAGATCGGCGCTGCGAAATACGTCTTCGTCGAGCAGGATTTGACGACCCGCAACCAGCTGGAGAGCGTCGCCATCAGCTACCGGAACATCTCCAAGCTGTTCAAGGCGTAAAACGGGAGGAATCCAGAGTGAGAAAAGTCAAAGTGGGCATTATCGGCTGCGGCAACATTAGCCCGATTTATTTTGAAGCGGGGAAAAAGTTCGACATCCTGGATATCGTTGCATGCTCTGACCTTGACCTAGACAGGGCGAGAGCAAGAGCGGAAGAATTCGGCGTTCCGAAAGCCTGCACGGTCGACGAGCTGCTGGCCGACCCGGAGATTGAAATCGTTATCAACCTGACGATTCCAGCCGCGCATGCGGAGATTCATCTTCGGGCGCTCGAAGCCGGTAAACATACGTACGGGGAAAAGCCGCTCGCAATCCGCTTGGAAGACGGTCAAACCATACTGGCTGTGGCTAAACGGAAAAACCTGCTGGTCGGTTCGGCGCCCGATACGTTCCTCGGTGGGGGCATTCAAACCTGCCGCAAGCTGATCGATGACGGCTGGATCGGGAAGCCGATCGCGGCCACGGCCTTTATGATGGGCTCCGGACCCGAAAGCTGGCATCCGAATCCGGGATTTCTATACCAAGTCGGCGCAGGGCCAATGTTCGACATGGGACCGTATTATTTAACGGCACTCATTCATCTCATCGGTCCGGTCCGCCGCGTATCCGGTTCGGCGCAAATGACCTATCCGGAAAGAACGATCACGAACGACATCGATTACGGCAAAAAAATTCCGGTCGAGGTTCCGACGCATATCGCAGGAACGATCGATTTCGAGAACGGCGCGGTAGGCACGATCATTACGAGCGTAGACATCTGGGGGACGAAGCTCCCGCACATCGAGATTTACGGCTCGACCGGCACGCTGATTGTCCCGGACCCCAATACGTTCGACGGCCCGGTCTATATCAAACGGCATAATCAAACCGAATTTATGGAAATCCCGTTGACGCACGGGTTCACGGAAAACAGCCGGGGGCTGGGCGTCATGGATATGGCGTATGCGTTGATCAACGGAAGAGAGCACCGCGCCAACGGAGATTTGGCTTATCATGTGCTGGAATTGATGCACGGCTTCCATCTGTCCTCCGAACGAGGCGAGCATTACCATGTCGCAAGCAGTTGCAAACAACCGGCTGCATTACCGACCGATCTGCCGAAAAATGCGTTGAACGGCTAAGCTTCGGCAGCCGGCTGGATACGGTTTGCACGGGTAAGAGTGCGGTAGGGCAGGCTTTCCCCCGGTTGCTCCGGCGGAAGGTCTGCCTTTTTGCTTGCTATCTTATAGAGAGGATGATTTTAATGTCGCAGCGGCGGTCGGTAGCTCTGGTTCTGACCGGAGCGGTATGTTACGGGATACTTGCGGCCTTTATCAAAATCGGGTACTCTTACGGGCTTGATCCGAGGACGATCAGCGGCGCGCAATTCGTCGTCGGCACGATTTTGCTGTGGGGCGTCGCCATATGGAAACGCCGGCAAATTCGAAAGCCGTCGCTGGCGGCGATGTTCAAATTAATGGCCCTCGGCACGCTTATGGGCGTGACCGGGTCGTTATACACGGCTTGCATGCAAATCGTTCCGGTTTCGGTCGCCGTCGTCTTGCTGTTTCAATTCGTTTGGATCGGAGTCTTATACGAGTGGCTGTTTCAACGGGTCATACCGGATCGCAGGTCGCTGCTCTCCGTCTCTGTCTCGATGATCGGCGCGATATGCGCCGCTGGCGTGCTTGACGGCCAATTGGCGCAATTATCGCCGCTGGGGATCGTACTCGGCATCGGTTCGGCCTTCTCTCATGCCGGTACGCTGTATGCCAGCGGCAAAGTCGCCACGGAAGTAAACCCATGGCTGCGGGGGCCACTTATGGCAACGGGCGCGTTATTACTCGTGCTGCTCCTATTTCCTCCTGTGTTCGTAGTGACCGAGGTAACGTGGAACGGATTTTGGCCGCTGGCTCTTGCCATCGGGCTGTTGGGTATGTTCGTCCCGACGCTGTGCTTTATGTTCGGAGCGCCGAGGATCAGCACCGGACTTGCGACGCTGCTTGGTTCGGTGCAGCTTCCGGTGTCGGTTTTGCTGGCCTGGCTCGCCTTTGCCGAACCGATCTCGCTATTGCAATCGATAGGTGTCGGGTTCATCCTCGCGGGCATTGCCGTTGCACAATGGAAACGTGAAAGCGGTGTGCATGAACACTTTTAGCGGCAGCAAAACAAATCCGGCAGAAATTGGCTGCTAACTTCCTGCCGGATTGATTCATATATCCAATTTAAAAAGAAGGCCGCCGAAGCGACCCGATTTATAAACCTATCGATTATGCTTTCCCTGCGCTCTTGTCCCCCAGCAGCGAGTTCAACTGCTCCAGCAGATTGCCGCCGCCAGTGAGCGAGATCGTGCCGATCTTCTCGCAAATTTTTTCGAGGAACTCTAGCTCCTTCAACCGGTACAGCGTCTGGTTCTCGTCCATCAGCTTGGCGGTATTGAGCAGGCTGCGCGTCGATGCCGTTTCCTCGCGGCGGGTGATCAGGTTGGCCTGAGCCTTTTTCTCGGCCAGGAGCACTGTGTTCAAGATGTCCTTGATATCGCCGGGCAGGATAATATCCTTCACACCGGCCGATACGAAGGCGACGCCGTAATCCTCGCTCTTCTCGTTCAACCGGGACAGCACGAACGCCGCGATTTCCTGCTTCATTTTCAGCAGATCGTCCAGCTTCAAGGTGCCGATATATTCCCGCAAAATGAGCTGCAACTGGATATACATCTGATCCTCGAACGATTTGATCTCGAGCGCGCGCAGAGGGTTCACGATTTTGTACTGGCAGACAAAATTGAGCCGCAAGGTCACTTTGTCCTCGGTCATCATCTCTTGGCCGGTCATGTCCATTTGCTGCTGGCGCAGGTCAACAGTCTTCACGGTGACGGCGGTAGGTCCTTTCCAAAAATAATATTTGCCGGGCTTGAGTTCTTTTTGCATCACGTGGTTATAGAACAGCACGCCCGATTCGTAGCTCGCCACCTCGAACGTCTGGCAATACGCCATCAGTCTGGGCCGGACCGCCAGATCGACCTCCGCAGGCAGCTCGGGCTGACGAATGTCCACCCGGACATAAGCGTGCTTCTTCAAAATGTTCCAGAACACATATCTTCCGGCCGTCAGCAGTCCGGCGAATTTGCCATCCTCGTAATGCAGCACATATTCGTGGTCCTGCACCTCAATGACATCCAGCTCCCGCAAGAGCTGGTCATCGTGGAGGAACAACTGCAAGTCCTTCCCCTCCACCGCAAAAGGCTTCGTTATATTGAGAACGACGACCGTCTCATCTGAAAAAGACGAAAGGCGATACGTGCCGGGCTGCAAATATTTATCGTAGCTGCCTTTGCGGAACAGCAAGCCACGCTCGTCGGTTTGAATGGTTACTTTTTTAAACATAGTAAATCCTCCTTCATCAGCTCATCACTAAGCTGCCTTTCCTTGGTTGGTGACCTGCGAAAGGAACCCTCCTGCGCCCCTGACGGAATCCCGCTTAAGAACGGAGGAGCCGGGGCTTCCGGCCTTGGAGCTGACGAACTTCGGATCGGCTCCATTGCAGCCGTTCTCCCGTTCGATGTCCCCTTGGCGGTTGCCTTTCCGGTTGCTCCGTCCGGTATCCGCGGATTGCAAAGCCCGGACGCAGTGTGCTGTGGAAGCCACTGAGAATTCCTCTGAAAGTCACAGCATGTCATTTTCGCTCGATTGAAAGTCGAGTGCTCCCCACGGAGCTTAATCGTCCCACACGATTTGGGATTCGAACCCAAAATAATGGCAGATTCATGCCGGATCGGCCGTACAGGATACCGGCGCATAGGATGCGCGGGCACTGCGGGATTGTAGGAAATCCCTGCCTCGGTACGCCTTCCGTACATCAACCTAAATGTATGATAGAGCGTCTCAGACGCGTATCATCGTTAGTTCCCCATTCCCGCCCTCGCCGCTTTGTCTGAATCAGCACCCGGTCGTTACAGTTACAAGAACTGGTACGCTTGTAAGAAGTTCTGGGCTTAAATCGTCAGTGCAGGAATCGAACCTGCGGACATGGCCCCTCACATCCACCAAGGAGTCCAACTTGCCCAGTTGGTGGGTGGTGCTCGCCTTCAGACAAAAGGCTACCAACTAACACGGATGATCGTTGCTTACAGCAGCTCGGTTTTCCAGTTCATTTCCTGAATGCCGGTATCCAGCTCCCGGTAAGCTTTCGAGTACTGGTCGACCTGCTTCTGCAGCTCGGCAATCTGAACCATCGGAATGAATTTCACTTCCGATCTGCTGTACCGGTCCTGCTTAATGGCAGCGGCATTAATGACCTCTTGGATCATCGTTCGGCGAATCCCCAGAATATCCCGCTTCGTCAAAGCATCGGCAAGGGTAACCCCGTCGTGCAACACCGTCTGGGCGTTCGTCCGGTTGATCGCGGTCATCAAGGATTCCAGCTCTTGCAGCGTGTCGTTCATTTCTTGGAACAAGTCCTTCGGGTCCTCCGGCGGATGCTCTCCTTCCTGCACCTTCGCACTGCGGTTCAAGCGGACTTTCAATTGTTCGATGCGCTTTTGGCAATCGGCTCTATTCATTAAAGCTTCGGCTAATTTCATGTTATCACCTTTTTAATCTTTAGGATGGCAGCGCCTTTGTGTATCCTATCTTCGCTGATTTGCGGCGAAACGAACATGGCGAAAGTATTACGATGGGTGGAAAGTTTTGCATGAAAAAGAAAAAAGACCGGAGCAGCTACTCCGATCTTGTCATTATGCAAAATAAATACTCGATTCTAATGCAGTTTTTTATTCAACGCTTCGATCTCCGGCTCCGATAAGCCCGTTACTTCGGCAATCAGAGAGGAAGGCAAGCCTTTCTGCAGCATATTTGTCGCAATCTCCTTGTCTCTTTCCGCCCTTCCCCGCGATTCCGCATAGTCCAGCGCGGATTGCTCGTCGAGCAGTGCCTTTTTCCGCATCTCATACAATGCCCGCGCTTCTTTATTCTGACTTAAAAATTCCAGCGTCGTCATCGCCTTTTTCAGCCCAGGTGTATCCATTGCAAGATCCTCCCATCGCTCTTTGGGTGCGCCGTCTATGAACATCAGCCAATTCACCAGCCGATCGTCCATCTTATGCGGCTTCAAACTAAGCTTCGGCAGCTCCATAAAATGAATTTCGATATCGTCAAGCAGCAGCTCGCTCGTGTGATCTTCACGCAGGTGATAGACGTTGTGAAACCGATCGTTCGGGATTTGATTGAAGGTCAAGATATTGATCGAGATGACCTTCTTCAAGCTTTTGTAAAACTGGCCTTCCCCCAACTGCTGGTCAGCGCATTTTTATCCAGCTGCGGATTGAGCAAGGTCAGGCTGACGAACGGCTTCGGCTCGGTTTCCCGCAGCGCTTCGTTCAAAAAATTCAACAGCACTTCGTCTTTGTTTTCTTCGCTGCCGAAGATTTGTTTGAACACGAAATCAACGGACGGTTCCAACAGTTCAGTCATTTTCTCAGCTCCAATGGCTTGCTCTACGCCCCGGTTTTCTACTCCCATTATACCACAAAAGGGGCACAATATAGACAGATAAGCAGCCTACGGACCGCGAGGAATGCCTTATAACCCGCCGTCACACAAGCTTGCCGAAGCCGAAATCCCTCCCTTACAGCCTGGGATCGATTTCTTTCTCCCGGGCCACTTCAAACAGCAGATTCGCGACGATTTCGTTATACGCCTCATGGTCCGGCGCGATTTCATCGAACCGCACGGAAAGCATTTGGCTACCGAGTCGATATTCGTTTATCGAAGTGCGAAGCTTCGAGTGAATGTTTTTCTGCCTCATCAGCTTGCCGTACTTGTGCGGGAAGCGGTAATCGTATCCGTAGATGATCGATAAATACTCCGGATTGCGGACCTTCATATATGGGACCGAGCGGCCTTCCACGACCTCCGGCTTGATCACGACGCCTTCCATATGCTTCCCGATAGTTAACGTCGCAAAGTACTGCTCCGCCTTCTTGCGGCTTTCCGGCTCGGACAGGTCCAGCATAATAAACTCGTCATCCGACAGGAAACGGTACATCTCGGAAGTGCTCCAATCCGGCAGCCACTCCTCGCCGCTATCGTATACCACTTTCAACAACGCAAAAGGCTTGTACTCCAGTTCCCCATCCTCCGCATACAACTCCAACTGCTTCCTATACGTTCCATAGGCGGCCTCATGCTCCTCCAGCGGCACGTACGTCTCCAAAATGTCGTGAACATACTTATAGTTTTGATACACGCTTGCCCCGTATTTGTCGCTTAGGGCGGCTTTGGAGAGATGGAACTGGTCTTTTTCAAACCCGCTGGCGCGGTACTCCTCCGTCAGCTTGCCGAAAGCTTGTTCAAAACCGTTGCGCTTCAGAAAATCCAACTCGCTCTCCAATGCCTTCTCGATCGGCTTAAACTGCCGCTCGATGAGTCCGTCCCCGAGCGCCTTCCACGGCATCAGCTCCCCGTCCAACAGCAGCATAGAGACGCCGTTCTGCTCTATGTATCCGCCGAATTTTTGCAGCAGCCTATCGTAAATGCCAGTCAGATCCACCTGATTGATCTTGTACCCGTTACGGCTGACGGCAAAGCACTGCTCCCGGTCCTTATGCAAATAAATGTTGCACCGGGAGCCCATATATTTCGGTTGCAGCACCACCTGACGGACTCCGCGATCGGCAAAATAATCCAATCCGCGCTGCAAAGATTCCAGCTCGCCTGCAGCCACGTCCTTATCGGCCGGGGACATCGTTCCCGAGATAAAGTTGATCTTATTCCGCGACACATAACGCAGTCTACGAATTTCCTCGTCGCCCAGCTCCTGTACGGAAACCTTTCTCTCTTCCCGGAACAAGGTCGGAAGCTCATCCGTCATGACCGCTTGCCCGGACTTGTAGGCTTTAAAGAAAGGCTTGAACGAAATGCTGACCGAGGTCAGCACGTTCCCGTGCACGCATCCCGTATCGAGGTGAAGCTTGCTTTTGATCCGGAATGCCTGCTTCGCCGCAATGTGCCCGAACACGTGGTACGGATGATTTTTCGCCGCTTCTTCGTTAAGAAAAGCCAGTTGCTCCTCCAGCTGTGCCTCCCGGTTGATACGGAAACTGCGCTGATGACGCATCGAATTCGCATCCAGCTTCCCGATATATTTGTTCCGGCATGGCGCATGAGTCACGTAGAAGGACGCTCCCTTCGTACCAACCGACCGGTAAAACGGCTTCGAGATAGAAACGAGATGATTGAACTTCTCCAGCAGCTCCGCATCGCTGCGCAGCACTTCCGTCGAGTCGAAATACGTGCGAAGCAGCTCCGAATCGGCCCCCTGAATTTCGCCTCGCAAATATTTATAGACGAAATTCTCATGATTCCCGAGAACGAATAAGAAATGCTCCTGATTATCGTACAAAAACTCCACGATCTCTTTGGTACGCTTCCCTTTGTCGATCCAGTCGCCGGCTAGCAGCACCTTCGTATTCCGCACCTTATCCGTTACGGTCAGCTTCCCCGCTTCGATCTGGTAGCCGTAGCTCAGCAGCAAACCTTGCAGCGCATCGACACACTCATGAACGTCGCCGACGATAATAACCTTCTGGTCCTGCGGAAGAATGGTCGACAAGTATTCCTCTTGATCTTCAATGACGACTCTGTAATCCGGATTGGCCCGCTGCTCCGTTACGGAGTAAAAATCTTTGGCGCGCACCTTATGAATTCTGGCGTACTTTTCCTTGGCCAGCGAACCGAGCACGTCTTTGCGCAGCCGGTTAATGTGACTGGTGATCAGTTTCTTCGACCGCTCGGAAGCGTAGTAATCCTCCCGCTTGCGGTAATCGAACAGGATGACCTCCAGGTTATAGTTATTCTCATGGGCAATCTCGCGAACCTTCGCCCGGAAGTCCTCCGACAAACCGGTCGTATCCACGATCACGAATTCCGCATTGACGGGATACGAGGTCACCATCTTCAGCTTCTCGAACAACAGATGAAACGCCTGCCCGCTCGCCTCCAGCATCAATTGGTCGTATTTATCGTAGGCAAAGCCAAGCACCTCTTGGCGGATGCTGTCGGAAGAAAGATATTGGATGTTGGCTTTAAAAGGTTTCGACTCGTCCTCGAACCGCAGCCCGGGAATCAGCACTTCGTTGGCGAACGTCGTTTTCCCGCATTCCGTCGATCCGATCATCATAAAAATGGTATGAACCTTCGTTTGGATCTCCATTGGCTAGGCCCCCTTTTTCTTGAGAATGACGCCTTGCGTCGTCTGGATGCTGTTGACCCCGTCTCCGACGGAGACGAATTCATGGTGCAGGCCCGTTTCCCGGATGATCTCCAGAAACCACGCTTGGAATTCCTGCTGCCCCATCTCCCACTTGTGGTCGTCGTGCCGGAACCCGCTCAATTCGTAGAACGGATTGAAGTCCGAGTTCGGCGTCGTAATAATAAAATGCTCGAAATCCACCTGCTTGCAGATCCGTTGAATCAGTGCCTTCGCCTCGTCTTGACTCATATGCTCGATCACTTCCGTCAGGATGACATCGACCTGTTCGCCGTTGTACTCCTCCAAGAAATGATCGATCGAACGAAACGTGATCAGATTGTCGAGCTCCCGTGCCTGAGCCTTGCGGCTGACCGACTCCAGCAGTTGCTCGTCGATATCGATAGCGTAGTAGCTGTCCTCGATCTTCGCGGCAAAAGGAAGCGCATAGAAGCCTTCCCCGCAGCCAACGTCCAAGATCGATTTATTAAAAGGCAGAGCGCCGGCGATATAGTTTCGACGTTGAAGGGCAGTACCTCCGTAATCGAATCGAATGGCGTACCGGCTTGTTTTCTCAAGCTCGCCTTTGTATTTTTTGAACCGGTCCCTGGAGGACAAGAAATTCCGGACAAACAAGCTGCGGATGTAGAACGGCGCGTCAATTGCTTGAATGCTCTTGATGTATTTGTCCAGGATGCTATCGGAAATATCGATGTTTTCGTTGCCGAACATGGACAGGAACAAGCACAGCACGCTTACGACATGCAGCAGATGATGAAGGCTTTTGCGCGTCGTAATCGTGAGCGAGTAGCTTTTGTGAGCGTGATGCTTGATCTCAAACGTAAAATCGGTCAAATGCTTCTCAAAAAACTCGATGTAGCGCACCAGCTCGATATGAATCATGTTGATATGGAACGAATGCTCGTAGCCTTCGACGTCCTGCTCGTCCTGCGTTTTCAGCGGCGCGGAAAAAAATTCGTTCAGCGCATTCAGCGGAAATAACGGCGTATTATAGCGGGATACGTTCAAATATTCAAAATCCTCATGCTCGTGCTGCTTATAGGAAATCTCATTGTCGGCATCCTTAAAATACACGTTGTAGGTAAAGTCGTCCGTGTACCAGCCGTAAGCTATCCCCTTGCGGATCGAGCGGAGAATCATGCCGGACTCCGGATTTTTTTTGATAATAAACGAAAGCTTCGGGTTCGTGGATCTCACTTGAATGATCGCCATCTGCATCTTCCCCTTGGAATGAAATTGTGTCCGGTCGTAGTTAAACACAAAAAAGACCACGGACTCAGAGGTCCATGGCCGGATTGGATAAACGAGCCTGATGTCAACTTGCTTGAAGTCGGCATAAAGCTTCACTTAAAGACAGACCGGTAAGGCCGATGAGGGTACACTGCTGCATATGCTGTTGATGAAATGTGTTGCACTGGTCGTGTTATTGGAACTGAAATAAAACTTTTGATTCTTAAGCACCCTCATCCAACCTCCTTCGACAATAGTTAGTGAAATCATACGCGGCGGTCCATATTTTGTCAAGAAAATCTCTAGGTTTTAACATTTTTTCGACTTGATGTTGACAAAGGATGCCGCTGTCGTTATATAATGTCATTATGATATTATCAATTAGCTAATATCGAAGTGCCGGCAACAGTCAAATCTTAAAGTGAAAGCGAGAGCTGATAATGATAGAGAAATTTACGTTTTTTTACCGTACTGAGTCCCCCTTTTCTCAATGGCATCCTTCACGATTTATCGTGAATGGAGTGGAGTTTAACTGCGCAGAGCAGTACATGATGTATCAAAAGGCGATGCTGTTCGGGGATCAAGAGACGGCAGATAAAATATTGAAGGCCACGACGCCTAGCGAGCAAAAGAAGCTGGGCCGCTTGGTCCGGAACTTTGACAAAGATCAATGGGACAACTACGGAAAGAAATTTGTTTACGACGGCAACTATGCGAAATTTACGCAGAATCCGCACCTGCTGGAGCGACTGCTTCAGACGAAAGGAACAACCTTGGTTGAAGCAAGTCCTACGGACCAGATCTGGGGAGTAGGGCTATCCGAAGACGACCCGAGGATTCGAAACCGAAAAACCTGGCAGGGCAAAAATGCGCTGGGGCATATTTTGACGCAGCTGCGCGAGAACCTGCTGAAGGAAAATCAAGAAGCAACCTGAACAGAAGGAACGGAGTGAATAAATATGAACGCATCTACCCATAACAGAGAAATTAGATCCAAGATCGCCAAAGAAACCTTAGATATTTTGGAGCAAGGCTTCTACACCAGCCCCTCCGGGACACAAATAACAATCCGGGACGAAGTGGAGACAGCCGTTGCGAAGTCCGTCCTTTATGCGCCCGATCAACTGCCGAATATGTTGAAGGAAGCAAGTACCGTCAACGATCGCATAGGGATCACGCCTCACATTGAGGTGACGAACGAATCGACCTTGGCTGCGGCACAACGACTCGTAGCGCTAGAAAGGGTCACGGAGACCGTTTGTCTGAATTTCGCTTCCGCCAAAAATCCCGGAGGAGGCTTCCTCGGGGGAAGTCAGGCGCAGGAAGAGAGTCTGGCCCGCTCTTCCGCCTTGTATCCGTGCATTTCCCAGATGTCCGAAATGTACGACCATAACCGGGGCCTCAAAACCTGCTTTTATTCCGACTATATGATCTACTCTCCGAAAGTGCCGGTATTCCGGGAGGATCGCGGCAGCCTCCTGCCGGAGCCTTACTTGGTTTCCATGATCACTGCTCCTGCGGTAAATGCCGGGGTTGTACGGGAGCGCGAACCGGAAAATACGGCAAAGATCGATACAGTCATGCTGGAGCGGATTCGTTTCATTTTAGCGGTTGCGGCTGCCCACGGACAGCGCGCCATGATTCTCGGCGCCTACGGATGCGGCGTCTTTCGGAATAACCCGAAGGATATCGCCCGCCTTTTCAAGCAAGCGCTCATCGACGAAGGTCGTGCCGCCTGGTTTGACCACATCGTCTTCGCCATCCTGGATAACTCGGCAGACAAGCGGACGTTGAATGAATTCAAAATGGCATTGGAGCCATAGCAACTTTTTTTTCAATGATGATCGTTTATTTAGGTGAGATACCATAAAATGGGGTGAATGGATGAAAACATTGGACGGCCTCTAACTTCCCTGAAGGAGGTTAGAGGTTATTGAGCCGAAGTGTAAAAAAGTCCCCCGTATGGAACGATCACTACACACCTGGTACACGTTGGGCCAAGCAGCAAGCCAGTAAAGCGGTGCGCCGTTATGCCTATGACATGCAGAATGGAAAATGGTACCGAAAACTATTTTGCTCTTGGATCATTTGCGACTACAGATTTTTCAAAACACGGCAGCAGGCCATCCATGAATGGGAAACTTCTCCGTGGCCCCGGGACAGACAAATGTCTCACAATGAAGTCATTCTAGATTGGTTCAAATCTTATAGAAGGAAGTAAGCGAAAGCGTCGGCTCGGGAAGTGTTGGCGCTTTGCTGCATACGATTTAAAACGCATACACTTTTTGCGTGATCGTGCGCTCGCATTGTTCAAGCTCGTCTGCCGCACGGTGTAAATAATCGATGCATCTTCTCAAATCCTGGTTATAGCCTACCTTGTAGTCGATCCAAGTTACCGATATGCGCTGCTGCCAGTCTACAAGACTTGCCAGCGTATCGAGTCTGCGGTCTACATGGACGATCTGGCTCTGAACCGCTTGTAAGCGGGAAGCCAAATTTCGGAGCTCCATCATGTTCACGCGAATATCCTCTTGTTGTACTCCGGATGGTTTCCACGTATGCCAGGAATCCTTGACGAACTTCGAAACCCTGCTGACGATATCATGCACTTCAGCATATACCCGCTGCTTAAAGTCGTGAAACCTCTCTTTCAGGACGGCTCCAAGTCCGGCCTGTTCAAATAGATCGTCGAACTTGCGCGTCACCCACGTTTTGAACTGAACGATCTTCTCATCCACTACTTCGGCAGCAATCTGGGCAACTGTTACAAACGCGGTAGCTACAAACGTAATTTCTACAGCTTTGAGCATCGCTCCTACGGTAATCATGGTTTGGGGAACATTGGTGACGGCTAAAGCACCTGCCGTCTTCAGTAGCTGAACCGTATCGATATCGCCGTTCCACACGGCAAAAATGAGCTCCACCGTTTCGTACAACATCGGGTTAGGCAGCTTTTGAATCCCTTGCGTAAGATTGGATAGCATTCGATATTCAAAAGCTTTGCTTTGGACATTGTCCCTTGTTAAAGTACCATTGTCGTTCACAAGATGCTTTAGGGCATGATGATCCATATTGAATAAATCAGGTAGCGTTCCTTTTTTGGCTGAAGTTTCGATCATGATTGGCTTGGTCGGATTATAGAAAAGGGAAGACACGGAATCGTATCGGTTCTGAAATTCCTGAATTTTCCCCCTCATATGCTGGATTGAATGTTGATAGGTCATGGTAAATTCCTTGTTGAAGCCAGGGGCGTTAAACGTAGCACAGTTGACTATTTTTTGTTGGATTTCACCAGGCGCCGTTAGGGTTGCATATAGCGCTAGGTTCCCCCCGAGAGAATGACCCGTTACCGTGATATTGTTGTACAGCTTCGCCTGTGATTCCATGTACAATCTGGCTTTATGCTGCTGGACGCTTTCCTCTTCATACGAAGTCGACGCATTATTTTTCCAATCGTTCCGAAACTCTTTTTTGGCAATATCTTCGCTTCCCCGGAAGGCAAACACCGCTTGTCCAGGCTCCGGCTCGAACGTGTACGCCACGAATCCTGTTACCGCATTATCGTCATCGATATGGCTTATTTTCCAACGATCATATTTCGAAGAATCCTGAGATAAACTTTCGATTGCGTGTTTAAATGCTTCAAACTGTTCTTTTGTTTTAAAATGGTTTTCAACATCTTTAAATGATGATTCCAGTTCTTGCTTGTAGGTGTTTACGAGTTCACCTACGGTAAGCGCCCCGGAAAGCAAGCTTTTGTTTAGATCCGCATGATTTTTTATATTCAAGTACACCAGTTCTGAAAGTATCACTTTATCTGCCTCGGTAATGTTCGCGGTCAATGGTATCCCCCTTCCTTATGACTCCTTATACTCCCAGTCAAAATGACTCAAAATCTCTTGGACGGAATACACCTTTTTTGCATCGAAAATTTTGGCAAACGTATGCGTATAACTCATTTCTTTCCGAGTGTAATAATGAAGTGCTTCGCCCACTGTATAAAACTCCGTGCTGACATGCTCATAAACCGACGGTTTTAAATAAAATACCGAAATAAACCCATGTTTAAATTCATCTAAGGCCAATATTCTGTCTACCAATTGGTCTACTTTTTCCGCTTGGCGTTCCTTGTCGATATCGGGTTCGCTTTTAATAAACAGATCAACGGCTAGTCCATTAATCGCTTCGGCCTTAAAGTAATCTTCGATACTCATATTTTTGTCATTCAAATCACGTGCCGGAAAAGATAAGCCGCCCGAATCCAGATTTGTCTTAACCCAGATGTCCTTCTGCTCAAAAACTTCTTGAGATATCTTGATCATCTTTTCATCGAACTTGTCGGCCATGATCATGTTCATATAGTTGTCCCATACTTTGCTAAAATCTTTTGTAATCTCCGCTCTGAACCGATGCCTTGGGGAATTTGGGGGATACGCCTCCGCTTTGATCGTATCGGTTGAAAATATCCCTGACCCATATCCGCCTCCGACGTTTTCAACCACGAACTCTTCGCCATACTTTTCATTTAAATACCGCGCCATTTTGTCTTCTGCGTCCTTGTACTTCTGACCGCAGCCCATAACCGTTACAAGCGATAGCAGCATCACGATTCGAAGCACCAGCCTTCCATTGAAATTCATTTCCCGTTCCGTACCCTCCATAAAAACAAAATTGAAGACGTATTGTTTCCCCTTATCTCAATCGATACAGCATTTGAACGACCTCGCTGTACTCACTTGAAATTTGTGTCAATCTTCTGGAGCAATAGTCAATGCTAATTCCTTTCAACCCTTTTAATTCCAGCGCAACGCTTTCCAATTCCCGTCTGATTCTGTTGAGCTCTTCAATAATGGCGGTTGCTTCCCGATCTGCTGCCGCGTTCATGCGCATCCCTCTTCATACTCCTAGATTGTAGACGACGGAGAGCGACAGAAACTCCTGTCACCCTCCACACCCGGATCATGTATTATTTGAATTGGCTGGCGTTGCTGTTAATGGTCGTTTCGGTTGCATCGTAATTCGAAACCGTATTATCCAAAAAAGCCGCATAAGAGTCCACAACCGCCCGATAATCGCTAAACTTTTGGGCATTCCCGTTGAATTTGTCCTGGATGGTTCGGGAGGCATCGCTATCCCAAGAGCTCGTCAAGCCGTTCATTTCTTTCTTGATTTCTTCGAGCTTGGCGGTCAAGCTGCTGTTCAGTGTTCGGATCGTTGCCGCGGTTTGCGTTACCTCTGCAGTAGATATGCTGATTCCTTCGATAGACATTGTCGTTGGCCTCCTTAAAGGGATAATTAGTTCGCTAATTTTTTGGCGGAATTCGCAATTTCGGTTTGCGTCGTCCGATACGTTTGGGCGCTATGCTTTAAAAACTCGGAATATTGCTCCATCAGCTTTTTCATATTTTCAAAATCGTCGCGGAATCCTTCGATTTGCGTCGTATAAGCGACGTTATCCTGCCCCTTCCACGCGTTGCCCATGGCCTTAACTTCGTTAAAGAGCTGATCGTACAAACGCTGATATTCGGCGGCATGCCCATCCATGTTTTTAGCTGCGGCTTCCAGCCTAGCGGGATCTACGACAATTTTTCTTGCCATGCTAATTCTCCTCTCGGTAATAAAGGTTTTATATTAACATCAGCCGGGAACCGTGATGAAGTCCCGATTCTTGAGCTGACATGCCAATATCCAAAACGGAACCGCTTGTTCTCTCGCATAAAACCGTATCGCGGGTCGGAGCAAAATAACCGTTGGATAACTCGGCGATCGCCCCCGTTAATAACGTCTCGACCTCCCAAAGCCTGGTCGTGAGAGGGATGTATACGTCATAGGTTCTGGCTAGAGCCGGTACAAATACTTCAACCAGTATTTTATCCATCGGAATCGTCCTCCTTGAGATGCAAGGGCGAAATCACCAGCTTCATAAGGACCGGCTTTCCGTTTATCACGATATAGCCGAAGTCGTCTCCAATATCCTGGTACAGCTCGCTGGTGAGCTTTCCGATCTTGAGCTGATATTGATCCGCTATGCCGTTCCCCAGCCAAATCCCCTCATTGAGGACCACTTTTGCCTTAAACCAAGGTTCATAGGAAATGGACGAAATCGACGAAACGCGTTCACAGATAATGAAATTTACCTGATACATCGTCTCGCCTTTCTCCAGAAGAACCCGGAGCTTATCCTTGGAATCCTCGGAAATTCGTGAGTTTAAGCTAGTCAGGGAGTGGACGATCCAAGTCTGTTTGGCAAAAACCGGAGCCGGTTCGCCGGTGGCCATCGTATCCTTGTACGTATTGTTGCGGTGGACGAGGGTGCTAAATAACTGTGCAACAACTTGGTCCCAATCCGTTGGATTTCCATAATGGGTATAGGTTTTGAACTCGTCATCCACCAGCTTGTTGTCCGGATCGATGACGGCAACTTCGGCTTCCCCTTTAGCCGCCAGGACCTCGGCCAGCCCTTGGATAAAGCCCGCATTGTCGTTATTTTGAGACAATATAAGCTGGATGTAATGCTGGTCAAAGTGAAAGCAAGCTGTCTGCAGACTGTTCTTCTCCACGCCCACCGGAATTTTCCCGATCCTGCCGTGCTTGATCTCGTCCATCAAGAAATTCACATCAATAAGCTCAGGCAGAATCGGAATTCTTCTTGCGACCGGCTCCGTCCATCTGGCGGCGTACTTTTCGCCATACTTGCGAATATGCTCGAAGCGGTTTTCCACATCGCAATGCGTGTGCGCGATTTGAAATTCATATACCCGATCGGATTTCATAATGCCTCTCCCCTTAAACTTGGAGGGGTAGACACCTTCTACATGACCGAGCACACTGGAATAGTCGGCGGCATCGTTAAGCTGCAGCACGTACAACTGCTTAAAATTTTGCAAAACCCGGTACCGGACCGCGCCCGTATTCAATGCGGACAAGACAAAGTAAATCCCGTATTTCGAGCCTTCCCTCGTTAGATAGGCCATCGCTTCTTCCTTGTCCTCGAATAACTCCGCGAACGCCGAGTAGTTATGAACGACAACGACAATGGAAGGAACGGCAGTCTGTGCCGATCTCATGTAGGACTGGTAATCGCCGCCATAGTCTGCGAACCGCTTTTTCCGGTCCGCGGTCTCTTGATAAAGCATCTTGAACAAATTATTGACTTTCTCCGCTTCATGCGAGAGCACGACATCGCCCACATGCGGCGCTTTGGAGAAGGCGCGCAAGGTCTCGGAAGCGAAATCTAAAATATATACATGGAGCTCGGACGGCGTATGCTCCTCCATTAGCGAGTACAGTAACGTGGTCAAAAAGGTCGTTTTCCCGCTTCCCGCCGCACCGTAAATAACCGCATTTCCTTCCTTGGACAACGGAAAGGTCATCTCAAACTGTCGCTGGTTGGCAGGGTCATCCACTTGGCCAATCACTGGATTCAGTACACCACGGGCTTGTTGCGAAACCGGATGTCTCTCCCTGAGCTCGTCAAGATAAATGAACTCCGGAAGCGGGTCCAGCCAGAGCGGACGGACGCCAATGCCTTCTTCTTTGGCGATAGCTGCCAAATAGCGATTCACCTCATCCAATTGCTTGGCCGGGTTATGGAACCGCGTCTTGCGTTTATCGATTTTGACTTGTTTCACGATACGTCCCAGGTTGTCGATGACGGTCACGCTCTTATCCTTGGCTTTCTCAACCCGATCCGTCGGGTAATAAGGCGCCCCACCCCAAGCGGATTGACCAAGCTCGAACAGCTCGTTGAAACCAACCTGGACGTAGAACCGCCCAGTGACGGACAGCCCGGCCGCATCCGGCCTTTTGATCACGTCCATACTGTCGGCCTTCTCTTGCACCTTAAGACAAATGCGAAACTTGCTATTGCTCCAAATCTGATCATCCACCACTCCAGATGGCTTCTGGGTTGCCAAGATCAAGTGAATGCCCAAGCTTCTGCCGATACGCGCCGCGCTAACGAGCTGCTCCATGAACTCAGGCTGCTGCGTCTTTAGTTCCGCGAACTCGTCCGATACGATAAACAAGTGCTGCAGCGGCTCCATCACTTTCCCGTCCCGGAACAGCCTCTGATATTTGTAGATATCCATGTTGCTCATGTTCAACCGCTTGCTCGTTTCGCTAAAGATCGCTTGTCTTCGCTTTAGCTCGCTCTGGATCGAGACCAAGGACCGCTTAACCGCCGCGCCGTCCAAGTTCGTAATCGTTCCCGCCAGATGAGGCAAACTCGCAAATGCACCGGCCATACCGCCGCCTTTGTAGTCGATCAGAATAAAAGCGACCTCATCCGGATGATAGTTTACGGCTAACGAAAGAATGAACGTCATAATAAATTCGCTTTTCCCGGAACCCGTCATCCCCGCAATCAAGCCATGCGGACCGTGGTATTTCTCATGCAAGTCCAGATAAAACCGTTCGCCGGTCGTATCTACCCCGATCGGAGTTTGGAGGGATAAGGTAGGATCATGATCCCGCCACCTCGTCAGCGCATTCAGATGCTCGACCTTGCCAACATCGAACAAATCGAGAAACGTCAGCATGGCAGGCAGCGTATAGCCCGCTCCCAAAGTATCCAGTTGAATATTGGCCAGTTGCACGGCAAGCTGGAGCTCGTCCTGAATGGTATACGGATGAGGCTGAAACGCAATATACTTCCCGGAGGTGTCGTCCTTGTCATATATTTTCGAATGCTTTCCTTCAAACTCCACGGCCAGCGAGCACTCTTTGGGCAAGTTTTTCAGTTCGTCGTAAAGATGGATCACGCTAAGGCCTATATTGTTTTTGTGCTTCCTTATACCACTCATCATCTCCGCCTTGCCGGCCAAGCTTTTGTCGATCGCGAAGACGACGTAATGCGGCATAACCTCTTTAAGCTCTTCCTCCGAAACGATGCGCTCTCTTCCGGCAATTTCTTTTTCGAAAAAGACCGAAAGCTCCTTTACCTCGCCCGGCTCCGTCGCGATAAATCGGATGGACTTATCGTCGCTCCAAACGTGAGGCAGCCACTTTACGAACTCCCACGTTTTGCTTTCCTTCTTGTCATAGATAAAAACAAGCTTTAATTCATCATAGCTATGGAGCGCCGCAAGCTGAATAATCAGCCCTTTAGCCGCAACAATAACTTCAGCTCTCGTACCGATCATCCCGCTAATCCAATCTTCCGTTAGCGAAAGTGGTATTGGAACCTGCTCCACCATTTTCGGCTCTTCCATGAGCTGATACAGTTCCTCTTGAAGCCCGTCATCTTCGAGGGAAAATCTTCTCTCCGGAAATTTCAGCACAACCTGAAGCGGCAGATTACCTAGTCCCAGGCGTACCTTCAAAAAATCGTTTTGTCTGCGGGTCCGCTCCCATAGGGTCCGCTTGCGCAGCTTGATTCGCGAAACGCACTCCTCCAGAGTAATCAGATTTTCATGCAAAACTTGGCGCTGGCTTTCCCCGGCATTCCGTATCTTCTCTCGAACCTCTTGAATATATAGCTTGTATTTTTCCTGCCGCATGCTCTCCTGCTTGAGCCTCTTCTTAGCTTCGTGCCGTCTCGTCAAAACGGGCCATAGAATCGTACCCAGCAGGACGCTGAAGGACATGACAAGGGTAGGCATCGCATTCATGATTTTGCCGTTGGATTGCAGCACGTTGTGTAGAGAATACAACCCGGTGAACAAGGAAGCCATGCCCATCGTAATGGACGGACCGAGCATGAGCATAAGCGGAGTTTGTTCCAGATTTATCTGGGGCGGCGGAGCATCGATCTTGATCTCGACACGGTCGACTTCCTTGATAAACCTTGGAGAACGGTAAAACAAATCGCCTTCCGGCACCTCTTCATCGATTTCATCCTCCGTATTTGGAACCGCAGGATGCGGTTTAACGCTTGGTCTGAGAACATCGGGATTACAGCTCACCTGGCCGTCCGGATTGTTCATAGCAATAAAACCGCTGCCGACAATAATCTTCAAGCCGATGATATAGAGCACATCTCCCGGTTTAAGGATTTGCTCCGTCGCCCGCTTCCCGTTCACAAACGTTCCGTTCGAGCTGCCCGTATCCCGGATGGTTATGGACGTTTCGGAAACGAACAGCTCCGCATGAACGGAGGACGTGTACCTATTCGCATACCTAATTTCGCAGCCGTCTGCACGGCCGATCTTTATTTTCCCTCTACTGGGCAAGCTATACCTTCGAAATATTTTTCGATCGGCAGATACCGGTTCGGCAAAAAGAATCGCAATTTCATCCGTTTTCTTCAGAAGGACGCTATAGATGGTCAGGGGCTCGACGGTAAGCTCCTTTACTTTGCGGCTGCCCGCATCCAGGACGACCGCATGCTGATTCGACTTGAGAATCCATTGGCCGTCCACGCCTTCGACCCCGATCACCCGTTCCTCATACCCCAGAAGGTTCGTTTGAGTGACCCAATACTGCCCGGACTTCTTGTCAGGCAGTACGCATGAATGGATTTCATTTTCCTTCAGCAAGGATAGCTGCATGGGTCACTCTCCTTCTTTCGACGAGATAATCAGACAAAGATTTACAAAATTTTCTATTTTTGAGCACAAAAAAACCGCCCTATCCATGGCTAAATACACATGAATAAGGCGGTGCTTCCGCTTTCGATCATTGGTTGTATAATATCATTTTCTCCCAAATTCTGCAATAGATATTTTTATTCGGTAAATTTCAACAAATCATTTCCAATTCACTTAAAATTGAATTACAATTACTTACAAAAATAGCATGAGCAGCGTATGCTTTCTTCTCCACATTTCCCGAAATTTCTTCCACCACACCAGTTGGAATAAGAAGGAATTTACCATTGGATTGTCGAATTGATTTTATTCTGAAAACCATATCCAATATAAAAATAGCATAGCCGAGGGGGCTCGTACGATGCGCTGGACTGTCAGTAGAAAGCTTGCTTTGGGATTCATTACCATGTTGCTTCTTACTACCATCACCGCCGTTCTTGCTTTAAACCGAATGATGTTTATCCAAAACCGCGTTGAGCAGGTTACCGAAAACTCGATGCCAAAGGTGAAAGAGATCAACCGGATTTATTTTGAGACAGAGCATGTGCTTAATCTGGTGTTCCGCCACAAAGACAGTACCGATGCGGCAGTGCGCAAAACCCTCGAGGATGAAATCGGCGCAAGCTACTCCTTAGTCGAATCGACGGTGCAGCAGTACGAGTCCCAGATCACAGCCGACGAAGAACGAAGCAACTTTGCTTCCTTCAAGGGAAGCTGGGACGAATTCAAAAAGAACACGCAACGAACGTTAGTCACCAGCCGCAGCAATCCCCAGCAAGCCATGATCCTGATCGATGCCGGCCACCGTATTTTCGACGAAATGCAGAAGCATTTGACCAGTCTGGTCGAATGGAACCACAAGCAGGCTGAAACCTCCGCACTGGAAGCAAAAAAAGCGTATAAGGATAGCTTAATATGGGTTTATGTCATTCTTGGGGCCAGCGTGGCTGTCGCCTTCGGAATCAGTGTGTTGTTCCTTCTCCTGATCGCCCGCCCGCTGCGTCTGGTCACCGGCAGTATCGTACGGGTCGCAGACGGCGACTTGACCGTTCAGCCTTTATCCGTGAAAAGCCGCGATGAAACCGGCCAGCTGGCCGACGCCCTGAACCGCATGGTCCGCGAGCTACATACGGCGATCAGCCGCTCTTCGGAAGCTTCGCACCAGGTCACGCAGCTGGCCGATTCGCTGGCAGCCGATGCCAGTCAGACGACGATCGCCGCGCAGCAGATTGCCGACGCCTCGCGGCAGGTTGCCGGAGGAGCGCAGGCACAGCTGACGACCTCGAAAGAAACCGCCGTCGTCATGGAAGAAATGGCCGCAGGGATCGGCCGGATTTCGGAGGCAACCTCGGACATGGCGGAGCAGTTCCAAACGACAGCCGCCAATGCGGTAAAAGGCACGGAGTCGATGGACGAAGCGGAAGAGCAGATGAACGCCATTTCCACCACAACCAAGCAGACCTCGGAACGTATGGAACGGCTGAGCAAACGGTCCGACGAAATCGGAGGCATTGTGAAATTGATCTCCGAGATCGCTTACCAGACGAATTTGCTGGCGTTGAACGCTTCGATTGAAGCGGCAAGAGCGGGAGAAAGCGGCAAAGGCTTCGCGGTCGTCGCCGCCGAGGTGAAGAAGCTGGCGACCCAATCCGAAGCGGCCGCCAAGGATATTACCCAGCGCATCCGCTTGATTCAAGAGGAAACGAAAGAAACGGCCGGAGCGATCCGCGACGTTACGGAGCAGGTCACGGCAGGCATCCATCTGGTGAGCGACTCGGGCCGCAGCTTCCGGGACATTGCCGCTTCGATCGAGCAGATGAACGGACATATTCAGGAAGTGTCCGCCACGGCAGAAGAAATGGCAGCGACAACGGAGCAGATTACCGCCTCGGTCACATCCACGGCGATGATCGCCCAGACCTCCAGCGACAGCACGGAAAGCGTCGCCGCCGCTTCGAACGAGCAGTTCGCGTCGATGGAACGCATCTCCGGCAGCGCGGAGTCGCTTACACTGCTTGCAGGAGAGCTTCGCGAGAGCATTCGTCGCTTCCGGCTGTAGAGCTGTTCGCAAAAAAGCACCTGCTTTTGCAAGCAAGTGCTTAGGCCAACCTATAATACTTCCGACAACATAGGGATCGCATCCTGCGCTCCCAAACGGGTCACTGCAATGGACGAGGCGCGCTGGGCGATATCCACCGCTTCGTCCATGCTTTTGCCCGCGATGATCATCGCGGCCAGCGTGCCGGAGAACGTGTCACCGGCCGCCGTCGTGTCGATGGCTTCAACCTTGAGAGCTTCCTTGTATACGTTCTCCGTTCCGTTATAGTACACGATGCCCTTTTCTCCGAGCGTAATGAGCGGATAGCGAATCCCTTTGGCCCGCAGCTTGTTCAAAGCCTCAAAAGCATCGTCGGTGCTCCGGATCTCAATCCCCGTGTAGATGCGGCACTCGATTTCGTTCGGCGTAAAATAATCCACGCCCTGCAAAACTGCATCCTCGATCGGAACCGCAGGCGCCGGATTCAGGAAAATCGGCACTTGGCCTTTCACCAAACGAATAACTTCGTAAACCGTCTCCATCGGAATTTCCAGCTGCAGCATGACGGCCGCAGCCGAAAGCAGCTCCTGCTGGTACCCCCGAATATAGCCGGGGGAGACTTCGCTGTTAGCTCCGCCGTCGAGAATGATGCTGTTATTTCCGTTGCATACAGTGATGGCGGCCACGCCCGTCGTCACATCCTGCTCGCGCTTGAGGAAATCCGTGCGCACGCCGAAGCTGCTAAGCCGATCGATCAGGGACTGGCCGAAAATATCGTCGCCCACCTTCCCCATAAACCACGTTTCGGCGCCCATCTTGGCGCAAGCGACCGCTTGATTGGCCCCTTTGCCGCCGGGAGCGAGGAAAAATCCGTCGCCCCGCATCGTCTCCCCGATTTCGGGAAGACGGCTCGTCCGCATGACCATATCCATATTTGCACTGCCGACAACCATAATTTTCATCGGATTCCGCCCTCTTCGTTACAAATTCACCGGACCGGACTTTTAGAGCTCCGTGACTCGGATATTGCTGTAGTAGGTTCTCGCCGCGCCAAGGGTGCTGACACCGTACATGCCATAGCCGAACGTACCGTCCGTATGCTGCAGGACTTGCGCCCCGTTGATGAACAGCGTGATGACCTGCCCTTGCACCGTCACCTTGAGTTCATAGTTCTGGCCAAACTGCCAAGGGTAGCTGGCTCCGGTCAGTTTAGTATAACCGAAATCGTTCAGGTAGAGGGAGACTTGATCTTTGCCGTCAAAGCCTGCGTGATACCCGCGCATCGCTCCTTGAGCGCGAACCGCCACCAGATGCGAATCGCCGATTTGCGGATTCAGGTCCAAGGTTACGGAATAATCCGTGGCAAAATAGTTCCCTGTATACGCTTCGCTAGGCTCGGCGGTCATCAGATACATCGAGCCGTCCACCAGACTCCAAGCACCGTGATTATGGGCAAAAGGCGTCACGCAGCCAAAATCGCCCGACTGTTTATGGAAATCGATCGTATAGTCCGCTTTGCCGGAAATCCGGAATTCGTCGATAAAGATGCGGCCCAGGCTTTTCGGCTTGCGCGTCGAGTACGATTCGAGCACGATCCCGACCTCGTCGATCAGCTCGCCTTCCGAATCCGGAATGACGAACTCCACCTCGATCCACTCTTGATTCACGAGCTTAACATAGCCTTGGACGAGCTCTTTCTTGCTTTTGTGCAACCGGACGTAAGGAGCAATGCCCATCGTTTCGTTGCCGCCCCATTGATCCAGATAAATATTCATCGATACTTTCTGGCCCGAGTACGCTCTCGGCGCAAACGTCGGCGAATACCGCTCGTCGCTGAAATCGGCGCGGGTGTAGTAAGGCTTGTAAAAGACTTTCGACTTCTCGCCGCGGGTCATGCGGTCAA
Source organism: Paenibacillus elgii NBRC 100335 (assembly GCF_004000865.1). Taxonomy (GTDB): domain Bacteria; phylum Bacillota; class Bacilli; order Paenibacillales; family NBRC-103111; genus Paenibacillus_G; species Paenibacillus_G elgii. Next base: position 127,324 of record NZ_BIMB01000004.1, read on the forward strand.
AGATAACTTCGAGTGAGCCGGTTCCGCGGAAAGCTTTCTCCGTCGAATGCCTTGCCTGGCAAAAGAACGGATCGGAAACCCGGATATTGTGCGTCGAGCCCGGCAGTTCGAAGTCAAAATAAATGTCGCGGTCCGTAAAGCTGTCGACGATTTCCTGCGGGCACGGCTCCTTCGCCAGACGGTAACCCAGAATCGTCAATTCCTTGGCATACGTAGGAATATCCAAAATGTTCAGGTAGCCGGAGATACCCGACATCACGATAGAGTCGTTGATCGGCTTGCGGTACTTGTCCGCGATGCCTTCCAGGCCGCATGCAACGCCGAGCACGGTGCCGACGTTGCCCGCATTGCAATCGGTATCCCAGCCGCACATCGTGGCGATTTCCACCGTCCGGTTGAAGTCGCCCTGACCGTAAATCATCGACAGCACGCAGACGCCCGCATTTGGAATAATATGGCACACGCCGGTATATTTATCGTAGCCCCAGTCTCTTTCGAGCATGTCGCGGCAAGCCCGGAAGTCGTCCGGCTGCTGCGCGTGGAATTCCAGCACCGCTCTCGACACTCGCGCATAGATGGAATCCGCCGGAATTTGAGCGAGCCCCGCTTCGATAATCTCGCGAATATCCGATGTTTCGAACGCCTTGGAGATCGCCGCGCAGAAAAATCTCGCGCCCAGCACCCCTTCACCGTCGTGCGATACGCGGGCCGCAGCCTCACCGAAATCGGCGGCTTTTTTCGGATTGCAAGGGTTGACCAAGCCCCATGTATCGATAAAAATTTGCCCGCCGATCTGCTCGGCGATAATCAGGCCGTTCTGCTCGATCGAGCCGGATTGCGGGGCCGGAATTCCTTTTTTCAGGTTGATGTAAGCCGTATGCTCCGTGCTGATGCCATAGCCGCCCCACCAGAACATCCCGATCCCTTCGCGGGCGTAGTTCAGCCAAGCGCGAGCCACGTCGTTCGGGGTAATATCGCGGTCGACCGCGTCGTCGTACAAGGCCCGCAGAAAATAATACGGACCGTTCGCGTCGTCATCGGCCGCGAAGTTTTTGAATTCTTTCACGTAGTCGGTAATCTCGCCGTACGTATTTTTGATCCGCTCATAAGTCCAGATCGTCGGCTCCACCGGCGCGCCCAGCCTTATGCCGATATTCATGCCCAAATAACCTGCGTAAACTTTCTCTAAATAATTCGAAGGAATCATGTTCCGTGCACCGCCTTTAAAATAATGAGCCTGGAAGGCTACAGAGTGTCGAATAAGTGAGCAAATGGGATAATAGAGGTTACGAAGGGGTGGGGTATCCACTTCCGGTCGCTCTTGTCCGCAGGAAATTTGAATTGGATGCCGCTTACAGCGGACATTTCCCGCGGACAAAGGCGAACGCTATCGCTCCTCCAGTGGATACCCCACCTGCGTATGCATCTCTATTTTTGTTTAAGTTCACTTTCTCAATAAGCTCTCGTATGTTTCTCTATTATTGTAATGAGCTCTACAGAACGATTCCGCTCACTTCGCTGCCTATTTACAAGACTTCCAGAGCCTTCCGTCTGAAATTGTTCAATTCCAGATCCTCTTGAATAATCGCCGCTGCCGCTTCGGTAAACCGGTCGCAGCTCCCTGCCATATCCTGCTTATTCACTTCCTCCAATACCGCGATCTCGTCGGCTGGAATCGCCCTTACGCCCTGCATCGCGCCCAGAATCGCGCCGATCATGACGCCGATCGAATCCGTATCGCGGCCGGAGCTTACGCCGTCTTTGACTGCCTCCAGGATATCGCCGTCGTGCAGGACCATGTACGCCAGCGCCAGTGGCAGCTCCTCGATGGAGAACAATCGGCTCGGCGTGTAATGATTCGAAGGGATGCCGACTTTATCGATGCTCCGGTTAACGTCGTCGCGCATCGGAGAGTAGACTGCCATCACTTCGTGTAAAGCATGGACGACCTTGTCTCGGTCCGCTCTATCCGCTTGCAGGAGCAGGGCCTTCTCACAAAGAGCGTAAATGGCCCGCTTCGTGCCGTCCTTGGCGTAATACACCGCGGTTTCTGCCACATCATGGACCGTGACGCCCGGCTCGAACGCCTTGGCGACGCAGGAGGCCATGACGCCCGCCGCTTCCAGCCCATAGCTGATCTGGTGGCCGGAGGCGAACAAGATCGCTTCGTCGTACGCCCCCTTCGGGTTGCAAGCGTTCACGATCCCGACAGGAGCGATGTACATAGCCGCTCCGCAGTTGACCATATTGCCGTAACCGCCCTCGCGGGGCTCGCAGTTGGCGAGCACATGCCGGTTGAAAATATGCTTCTCCGGATAAAACAACCGGTCCAAAATAAGCGCCTCTCGGCCGAACTCCGGAATGTACCTCGGCCGGAAAGCAATTTCCTTCACAAATTCGTTCGCCATATCGTAGGCGTCCAGATGCCGCCGCTCCGTGCAGTACACGTTCATCAGCGCCAGCGTCATGAGCGTGTCGTCCGTCACGATGCCCTGGCCGCGCATTCTGCCCAGCCGCGTCGTTTCCGGCCAATCCGCTTTCCACCATTTCGTCTTCGTCGTTTCGACACGGCCGTATTTCTCTTTAATTTGACCATAGGTCATTTTCTCGACAACCGCGCCCATCGCATCGCCGTACGCCGTTCCGAAGACGACGCCTTTCACCCGATCCGCAAAAGACAGCATCGGTTCCTCTCCCCTCCGCAGGAAGTGCGAGGCCTCCGCCCCGCACTTTACCGGCCGTTTATTTTATCGTTTGGTTGGCGTAATCCGTCATTTCCTTGCCGCCTGCGGCATTCCAGGCTTGTACGAACTGATCGAAATCCGCGATTGTTTTCTTGCCCGTCACCACGTTGGCGGCAAATTCTTTGTAGAGCGCGTTGCAGGCGTCCCATTTGGCTGCGAGCTCCGCAGGAATGATGAAGCTGTTATCTTTTTTGGACAGCTTGGACATCATATCCAGCGATTTCGCCGCCGGCTCGGACAAGTATGGCGTCGACGGATCGAACTCCGGCTTGAAGTTTACGGTCGACTCGACGAACCGCGGATACCACTCGGCCGATTTTGCCGTCAGCTTGATTTTGTTGTCGACGACGGTATATTGATTGCCTTCGATGCCGAGCTTATCCAGCAGTTGGCCTTTCGGGCTGGCCAGATACTCCAATACGGCGAAGGCCATCTCTTTATTTTTCGCGGTTTTGGCAATTGCGAAGCCGCGGCTCTCCTTGCTTACGTCAACCGGGGTGTAACCTTGACCTTTCCCTTTTGCCGGCGGCAGAGGCATTACCTTCGCGCCAGCTCCGTTCTGAGACGTCGATTTCGTGTTGTACAGGTCGATAACTTTCCCTTGCGTTCCTGCAATCACCCCAGCTTGACCGTCGTAGAACGCTTTTTCCTTCGTATCCCATTTTTTGGTCAGAAACTCGGGATCAAGCAGGCCGTCCTTGTACAGCTTCGCATAAAACTCCAGCTTGTCTTTCTCGGAGGAGGTCGTTTTGCCGAACGCGTACTTGCCGTCCTCGCCCTTCAGCCAAGTGGAAGTCAGTCCGAATGCTTGCCCGAATGTGGCGTCAAGCTCGTCGAGCGTACCGGCTGTCGTATACGCGAATTTCGCGCCGTTCTTTTCTTTCAGCTCTTTGAAAAAGTTATAGTAGTTGTCCACGGTCGGGTTAACGAGCAGTTCCTTGCCCGATGCCGTCTTGTCAAACCAATCCTGGCGCACGACCGGTACCGAGCTGCTCGTCGGCGACAGCCATACCAGATACGGATAGTTTTTCGTTCTTTCCTGGTTGTACGGGTTCATGGACGCTTTCACGTGCGTCGATTTTTCGATGTACGGCGTCAAATCTTCCAGAATTTTTTGGGTGACCGCGAATTGATAGTCGCCGCCTTGGAAATAAATCAGATCGGGAATATTGCCGCTTTGCAGCAGCAGGCCCAGCTTCTCGGAGTAGGTGCCGCTCTGCACGGGAACGAGCTTCAGCTTCACGTTTTTGCCTTCGGCTTTCATGCCTTCTTCGATGCCTTTGAGCAATGGATCGTCGGGCTGCAAGTCCTTGTCGACGATCGTAATCGTGACCGGCTGGTCGCCGGACGGCGCCGCGGCCGAACCGCCCGGAGCTGTCGAATTGCCGGAGCTGCACGCGGTGGAGATGACCAGCAAGCTTGCTGCGAGCAGGGTGAACACTTTTCTCATTTCTATTTCCTCCCCAATGTCTTGTGTTGTTTATTCTTTGACGCCGCCATCCATTACTCCGCTGGTATAATACTTCAGAATAATAGGATAGAGCATAAGAATCGGAATCATGGCAATGACAATTGTAGCCGCTTTCAGCGATGAGAAATCAAGCTGCGCGATATTGTTGTTCTTGAGCAGATTCGCTGCGCCGACCAACGTCGAAGTGTCCCTCTCCACAACGAATTGTCTAAGCAGCACCTGCAGCACCGTATTCTCGCGGCTGGACAAGAAAATGCTGGATTTGAAAAATTCGTTCCACTTTGCAATCGCGTAGAACATCCCGATCGTCAGCAGCGGTATGCGCGCCAGCGGCATAACGATACGGATAAACAAGGTCATGTGCCCGGCGCCGTCGATTCTGGCCGCTTCCAGCAAGGACTCCGGAATTTCCTCCAGAAAACGCATCATAATAATCAAGTAGTACACGTTGATCATCCGGTACAGCACCATCGACCATAAGCTGTCGAGCAGATGCAGGTCCTTCATGACCATATATTCCTGAACGATCCCCGGCTCGAAGATCATGATGATGATCAGAAAAATCATAATCGGAGTTTTGCCGACCAAGTTTTTTCGCGTTAAGACATAGGCCGCAATCGTTGTAAAAAAGATGCATAAGCAGGTGCCTACGATAGTAATAAACAGTGAATTCATCAGCGCCTTGCCGACAATCGGATTGCCGAGAACGACTTGAAAATTGATCAGCGAGAACCCTTTGGGCAGCAGATCGTAGCCTTTCAGCTGATTAACCCGGTCCGGATGCGATAACGCTCTGGCAAATATGTTCACGATCGGCACGAACATCGTCAGCGTCAGAAGCGTCAGCAGCAGCCCGATCAACAGTTTGAAAACGGTTATTTTTTTGCCAACCATCTTGGCTCCCCCTTACCATGCGCCTTTCGAGGTCAATTTCTTCGATATGAAATGAGTGGACAGCACGAGTACGACGCCAATCAGGCTCTTGAACAGGTTGGCCGCTGTAGCGAACGAATATTGCCCGTTGATCAAGCCGACACGGTAGACGTACGTATCGATAATGTCGATCTGGCTGTTGACGGAATCATTGGTGAAGTTCAATACCTGATCAAGTCCCGCATTCATAATGAAGCCGACATTCAGGATGAAAATCGTGACCATCGGAACGTACAGATGCGGCAGCACGACTCGGGTGACAATGTGCCAGCGCGACGCTCCATCGACATAAGCCGCTTCGTACAAGCTGGGGCTGACGCCCATGATCGCGGCCAGAAAAATAATCGAGTCCCAGCCGATACTGCGCCAGCCTTCGCTGGCAATCAGCACCCACCGGATGCTTCCTTTATCCGTCAGGAAATCTTGAGGCGGAAAACCGAGCGCCTTGATCAGATCGTTTACCGCCCCCGTGGATGGGGACAGAAATTCGAACCAAATGCCCGCAATGACGACCCACGACAGAAAGTGGGGCAAATACGAAACGACCTGTACCGCCTTGCGGAATTTGCCGTTCGCGAACTCGTTGAGCATCAGCGCGAACAAGATCGGTATCGGAAAAATAAGAAACATTTTCATCGCGCTAATGATTAAAGTATTGGCCAGTACGTTGGAAAATATGGGCGTGCTAAACAGCTCGCGGAAATATTTGAGCCCGACGTACACGTTGTCTCCGAGAATGCGGTATTCGTAAAAGGCCAGCTTCATGCCGATAATCGGCCATACATGGAAAATGACGAAATACGCGAGACACGGGAGAAGCATGAGATAGAGCACTTTATCGGCCCATATTCGATTCAGCTTCGAATACGCTTTCATCCGTTACACCTCCTGACGGATCACAAGTTGATCTCCAGTTCCATCAGCGGCGCATGCTGCTGCGCCCCATACACGTCCCGGTCCAGGAAGGTGCCTGACGAAACTTTTCTCGCAAACGTAATTTTGAATCCGAGCGCCTGATCGAAGAAGACGATCTGCGTAATGTTATGTTGCTCAATATTGTAGAGCCGCGATACGAGCTCTTTATTGATCAGGCCCTGCTCTTTGATTTTGTAATAAACGGACGGATCGTTGAACAGCACGTCAACCGTAATTTCAAAGGGGCCGCTGTTTTTGCTGCGCAGGACGGCCGCCGCATCGAATAACTTCATATTTTACACCTCTTCATAATCGGTTCGGAACATTTCGAATCCGTCCGAGACTTCCATCAGGTGGTAAACGGAAAACTCATACACCGCGCCGAACGGCACATCACTAGGCGCAAAAGGAAACGCCAAATTCCCTGCGGTCGCTTTTCTTCCTTCGTAGCCGTAATGCAGGAAGGTCGATCTCACCGAGCTGCATACCGCATTGGCCAGCTCCTGCGTCTTGGCGACGACCTCGAACACGATCCCCAGCTCATGCGCCGGCTTGCGTTGCGGCTCCAGCTCGCCCAACACGCCGTCGAGGCCATAGTTGATAAAATGGATCTTGTAATCGTCCGGCGAAACCTCGCTGTAATAGTCGCGCACCTGCTGCTTGACGAGCTCTTCGACTTCTTCGATCTTTGCAATCAGCAGCGGATCGCGGACCCCCGCGACAACAAACGTGCGGTAAGCCACCTTCATCGCGCCTTCAAGCTTAATCTTGTATACCGGAGTTTCGGCGATTCGACTGCCGCGCACTTCGACGCTGCCGTCCCCAAGCTCGGTAAAGACGCAATGCTCCAGATTGAGCACCAAGCCCGGCCCGTGCAAAATGTAAGGGTGGTCCTTCTCATAAAACGTGTGCGCCGCCACCGACACCGCCGTACATTTGCGGTTCTCATTCAGCGGCTGCACGATAAACGAATCCGCTTTCAAGGTGCCGAGCATGCAGTCCTTCGTCGTTCCCGGCTCGGCGGACAGTGCAGCGCACTCCAGAATTTTGCCGAGATGGTAAGCAAGCGCTGTATCGTAGCCATGGTGCATGGCGACAGCCGCAAAAGGCGACGGGTCGTACGCGCGGCCGCAAATAATAATGTCTGCCGCTTCCTCGAGCGCCGCAACGATCGGTTCGTGCCCCATCTGCGCCACGATGCGGTCAGTTGCCGCAAGCCGTTCCGGCGTCAGCGGCGCAACGGTCAGGCCCAGCGGCTCGCACTTGCCAGCTTCCAGCTTCGCCTCCACCACCTCGTGGGGAATATCCGCCCAGATGGTCGCTACCTTGATGCCGCGAATCCCGTGCTCTTCCAGAATCTCCAAGACGATCGAACGGGTCCATTCCACATGAACCTTTGCGCCGCTTCCCCCGGCCGACCCGATGATGATCGGAATGCCTGCTTTGACGCCTTCGGTAATGATGATTTCGAGATCCTTCTTGCAGGCCTGCTTGCTGACAATCGCCGTGCCTGCGCCTAATTTATGAGGTCCCGCGTCGGTAGAACCTGCGTCCACCACGATCGCATCCGGGCCGCAAGCCATCCCGTTCATAAAGGAGGACTTCGGAAACCCGTAGCCCAGCATCCCGCAAGGGGCTAAAATTTTGAACTCGTCCTTTGCCATATGACTCCTCCGCCCTATCCGCTAACGATGATTATCTGTATTTTCCACCAACTCACACAAATTTTGGATATTGGGTAATTGGGTGGTCCAATTTAAACGTCAAAAGGATGCTGATCATCCGTTTGACTCCACTTTGCTCGAAGAAACATTTTGCTTCACCTGCTGGAGATGGTGCAGAAGCGCCGCTTTGGCTTTCGCCGGATCTTTTTCCTTGATCGCTTGAAGTATAGCGTAATGCTCCTTGTACACTTCGCTTTTGCGGCCGGGGATATCGACCGTCTTGGTCAGTGTTTTTTGCAAAAGATCCATGTGCAGATCGATCAGATTGACCAGCACGACATTGTGCGTCGCTTTGGCGATCGAGAGATGGAACGCTTGGTCGGGATTGACGGGATCTTCGGAGTTGCGGTCGATCGTCCCCCAGCGCTCAAGAGCGCTTTCAATTTCCGCAATATCCTGCTCGGTCGCCCGCATTGCCGCCAATTCCACAATTCCCGTCTCGAAAATTTCCCTTGCCTCCAGCAGCTCAATAATCGTCGCCCGCTCGATATTTTCGAGGATGCGCTTCGTATCTTCCGCTTTCGAGAGGTTTTTGCTGAGGAAACGGCCGCCTCCCGGACGGGTTTCGATCAATCCCTCCCGCTCCAAAATGCGGAAAGCTTCGCGCAGTGTGCCGCGGCTGATGCCGAACGCTTGAGCCAGCTCCCGTTCCGTCGGCAGGACGTCCCCCGGAGCAAGGTTGCCTTCGAGAATGATATTTTCAATCTGCTCAATGACATCTTCATAGACCCGGTGGTATTTTATTTTCTTAATGGTCATTGTCCGTTACCTTTCTACGAATAACGTTACATTCGGATAATTGGGTCACCCAATTGCCCACACCTTTATACTAAGCCCAATGATTGGACGTGTCAAGAAAAGTTTAACGGCTCCAAAAATCAATCATTGACAACAATCGGACGGCTGGAGTATATTCGAATTACGAATTAACGTCAATATAGCGACAAATCGTAAAAGGAGGTTACTGGTATATATAGGCAACTTTCTGCAATTTAACGAATATATAACGACAATTTATACAAAAGACTCTTTGCACAAACCGGATTGGAGGCTTAATCTGCATGTCTAATGCCATCAAACAAATTATTACGCACATTGTCGAGGTTCCGCTAACCCATACCTGGGAAATTTCCCTGTATTCGGCAACAACAAGACAGCACGCTATTGTCGAGGTGATTCTGGAGAGCGGTATTCGCGGGTACGGCGAATCCTCCCCTTCTCCGGCATTTATGGGAGAAACCGCGGAAACGGTCAAATTGGTGAACGATCGGTATCTGGCTCCGCCTCTGATCGGATTGCCGGTTGACGAGATTGCGTGCGCGCATGCGAAAATGAATCAAGCCATTTACGGGAATTCCGCCGCGAAATCGGCGATCGACATCGCCCTCCACGATGCGTGGGGCCAAACCTTGAATCAACCGCTGTATAAATTAATTGGCGGAACCGCGCGCGAATCCGTCCCGTTAACGTACGTCGTAGGCATCAAAAGCAACCGGGATGCTTACGAGGAAGCGATGAAGCGAATCCACGAAGGCTTCGGCGTCGTCAAAATCAAAGTCGGCAGAGATCCGAAGAGAGACATCGAGCTCGTCAGCCTGATCCGCAAAGCCATTGCAGATTCCGGCAAACCGGCCAAGCTGCGCCTCGACGCCAATCAAGGGTACGACGTCCCGACCGCCATCCGGGTAATTCGTGAAATCGAGGAAACCGGCGAAGTGGAATGCGTCGAGCAGCCGGTCCGAAAATGGAACATGCTTGGGGTCAAAGAAATTCGCGATAAAGTGAAGACGCCGATCATGATCGACGAAGCCGTATTCGGACCGGAAGACGCCATGACCGCCATTAAACTCGGGATCGCCGATGTGATCAATCTGAAGGTTTGTAAAGTCGGGGGCATCTATCAATCGAAAAAAATCGCCGCGATGGCGGAAGCCGCCGGAATGACGTGTACGGTCGGCAGCAATCTGGAATTAGGCATCGGCATTGCCGCAAGCGCTCACTTTGTAACCGGTACGCCCGTCGTCACGTATCCGAGCGATTTCATCTGTGGAGCGTATCTGCACGAGCACGATCTCTTGAAAACGCCGATTCAACAATTTGTGGCCGAGGGGCACATCCGCGTCACAGCCAAACCCGGATTGGGAATTGATGTCCGGACAGACTTGCTAAAACAACAATGAAAACGAAGAGGTGATGGCGTTGAACATTTCGATGGAGCGTTTGCAGCAGGACCTGAACAAGTATGCGGAATTCGGACGCGATGCGAACGGAGGTATGACCAGGCCGAGCTTTTGCCCGGCCGATTTCGAAGTTCGGGAAATATTCGTGCGGCAGCTCGAAGCAATGGGGCTGACGGTGACGATCGACGGGGCAGCCAACATTTGGGGCACGCTGAAAGGAAACGGGCAAAAACAAGGAGCCCTTGTGATCGGCTCTCATCTGGACACCGTTCCGAACGGCGGAAAATACGACGGCGCTTTAGGCGTATTGCTGGCCAAGGAAATTATCCGGACGATCATGGACCATAAGGTCAGCCTCGACCACGATCTGGAGATCGTTTCGTTTACCGCCGAAGAGCCGAACGACTTTAACCTTTCCACGATGGGAAGCCGCTGTTTTACGGGGAAGCTTTCACCTGATCATTTGAAAGAGGTTACAGATTCGCAAGGCTATCGGTTGGCAGAGGCTTTCCTTCAAGCCGGCGGAGGACTTGATAAATTCCCGGAAATGAAAACGCTTCAAAAAGATAAAAAAGCCTATATTGAGCTGCACATCGAGCAAGGCAAGCGCTTGGCCGCAAACAACATGCCGGTGGCGTCCGTAGATAAAATTGTCGGAATTTACCGCGACAAGATCACAGTGATCGGCGAAGCCAATCATTCCGGCACCACCATGATGGAGCATCGCTGCGATGCGCTGACGGCGGCCGCGGAATTGATCCTGATGGCCGAGAACGCCGCCAGAAACGATGAAGGGGACACGGTGTGCACGGTCGGAAAGCTGGATGTGATCCCGAATGCGGCCAATATTATCCCCGGTAAGGTGGAATTTATCCTTGAGGTGCGGGGAGAAACCCGCGAAGACATCAGGCGCGTCGTTGCAGCCATTAAACAAGCATGGAAAAACGTGGAGAGCAAACGTCAGATCCAAATCAAAGAGCAAAACATCCTCGATCAAGCCCCCGTCCGATTGGACGAAGAGGTCGTCGCTCTGATCGAACAAGCGGCAAGCGACAGAAACGCGCCCTTCCTGCGGCTCGCGAGCATGGCCGGACACGACGCCAGCCATATGGCCGATATTTGCAAGGCTGCCATGATCTTTGTCAAAAGCCCGAATGGAAAAAGCCATTGCCCGGAAGAATACAGCACATGGGAAGATATTGAAATTGCCGGAAACGTCATGCTGGACGCCGTCTTGAAGGCCGATCGACACCTGGGTTAAAGCATACAACAAGGGAGGTTTTTATCTATGATCCAAAGCCCTTCTCTTCTCGGACTGGTTCCCCTGCTCTTATTTATCGGTTTAATTTTCATCCGATGGAACCCCATCGCGGCCATTGGCACCTCCATCATCGTGGGAGCCCTTATGAGCGGCGCAAGCTTAATGGATGTCGCTACCGTCATCGGCAAAAACGGGATGGCCGATTTTATCGCCTATATCGGCCTTGTCATCTTGGCCGGCGGCGGCTTGGGAAAAATCGCCGAAAAGACAGGCGTCGCCCGCAACATCGTACGCTTTATCATGAACAACGTCGGGATCAACACGCCGAACAAAGCGATGATCAGCACCATGATCGCTTCCTCCCTGCTGGCCGCTCTATTAGGTACGCTGGCCGGGGCCAACGCAATCGTCGCTCCCGTCCTGATCCCGGTGGTAGCTGCAGCCGGCCTGTCCTCCAGCGTCGTGGCCATCCTGTTCCACGGCGCGGCCGCAGCCGGGTTATTGCTTGGACCTTTCACTCCGCCTATGGTAACCTTAATGGAGCTGACAGGTTTAACCTATGCCCAGGTGCTTCTCCATGCAGGACTTCCTGTCGCCGTCATTATATGGGTCGTCACCTTTGTCTACAGCAAGCGAATCCTGAAGAAGACTCTGCTTTTGCATCCGTATTCCGATGACGACATCAGCGCGTTCCAGCAAGAAGAACAGCCCGATGCCAGGACGCGAAAAATTACGACCCAGGCTACCGTCGCCTTTCTCATCACCTTGCTCGGTTCCATTGCCTACGGAATTGCGATCAAAGGAGGGTCTACGTTTACCATCGTCGTCATCTTATTAACGGCGCTGATTACCGGACTCGTCGGAAGGCTAACTCCCAATCAAATTGCCGATACCTTTGTCGAAGGTGCCAAACCGCTTCTGTGGATCTTTATCCAGTTTATCTTGTTTACACCCTTCATCTACTTCACTGAAAAAATGGGCGGCTTCGAAGCCCTCAAAAATTTGCTGCTTCCTTACGTAGAGCACGGCGGACAAACGACGATGATCATTTTGAGCACACTCGTGAACATCACCGGTATTCCGGGAGCCGCGGTAGCGCATTCTATTCTCATGCATAAGATGTTCCTCCCTACCGTCACGGATCTGGCTATTCCGATGCCGGTCTGGGTGCTCGCTCTCTTGGTCGGCTCGCAAATGCCGTTCTTCTTGTACCCGACCGGGGATGCGCTCGGCTCTATGGGATTGGCCCGTTCCAAAGACCTGAAAAATGTAATCGTTTTCGGTGTCGTCGTGACCGCTGCCGTCTTTTTATTCATTGTCGTGCGCGCGCTCTTCTTATAACTAAATGGAGTGATGATCGCTATGAACTTTAACCAGCTTGAAGCTACCATACGCCAAGCCGCCTCTTCGGTAGAAGGCAAAGCGGGAATTGCCGTCGACACGGCCGAGGGGCAAATTCACATCCATGCGGACGAGCCGTTCCCTTCCGCCAGCTTGATTAAAATTCCCATTCTGCTGGAAGCCTATCGGCAAGCGCAAGAAGGCAGGCTTGATCTGCATCAGCCTTATGCCGTTCCTTCCGGGGAGCGCGTGGGCGGAACAGGCGTGATTCATCAATTATCCGGCGCGCTGCGCCTGTCTTTGCAGGATCTCATGGCCTTAATGATTATCGTTTCGGACAATACCGCGACGAATATGATTATCGATCTGATCGGCATGGGGACCGTGAACAAGCTATCGGACGGTCTGGGATGCGGCGCAACCGTTCTGGGCCGGAAAATGCTCGATTTCCAAGCCAAACGGAACGAGAAAGACAACTTCACCTCAGCCCGCGATATGATTATTTTCCTCAAGGAAATCGTCGGCGGAAGCACCTTGAAGCAAGAGGCTAAAGACGCCGCGCTGCAGTTGCTGCGGAATCAGCAGTTTAATGCGAAATTGCCTGCCCGGATAATCGGCGGCTTTTCGATGGACAAGCCGGTGCTTGCCCACAAAACGGGCGAGCTGCCCGGAACGGAGCATGATGCGGGCATCCTTCAGGTGAACGGCAAAACCGCCTACATCGCCGTCCTCACCACCGATCTGGTTGACAATCTTCCCGCGCAGCAGGTAATATCAACAATTGGGAAGGCCGTTTTTGATTATTTAAACGAATAGTTCATTCTTAAGCCCCTGGAATTCTCAGGGGTGTTTTGACTATATGGCGATACGATTTGGAGGATGGGGCATGGTGATCAAAATTGCCGTTATCGGGTCTGAAAAAATGGCGGATAAAGTACTCCGCTTAAACAGCCATGCCAACGTGCAAATCCGCTCGCTCATTTATGACAAGCCGGAAGAGAGCGCCAAGCTGGTCAAGATGGCGCAAAATGACGACGTCCTGTTTTTCACGGGCCCTTTTCCGTATTTTTTCGCTAAGGACGAGATTGAGAAACAGGGGATTCCCGCCGTTTATATCCCGCTGGACGAGCTGGTGTTTACCATTTCGCTCTATTACATCAGGGACACGCTCTGCATTCATCCGGACCGGTTATCGATCGATATCCCTTACCAAGAGGTCGTCCTGCATGTGTTGGACGAGCTGAATATCGACGCCGCCCGGATTTATATTAAAGAGCACGAGCATTATCGTACCGACGAGATTGTAAAGTTTCACCACGAGCAATGGAAGGCCGGAAACGTCGATTTTGTGTTGACCTCCGTCCAATCCGTGCATAAAAAGCTGGAACAATTAGGCATCCCCAGCTTTCGCATGATCATTCCGAAAAAAAATATTCTAGACACGCTTCAGCACGCCGTCGCCAAGGGAGAACTGCTGTTAAGCCAAGCGTCCCAGATTGCTGCGGGCATCGTTCAAATCGACTATCCTGATGATGCGCAGGCCGCGGATACGGAACTGCATGCCAAGCTGCATGAGCTGCTGCTGGACTTGGGGAAAAAGATGAATGCTTCGGTGAAACGCATCGACGACCGCACGTTTATGATTTACGGAACGAGAGGCGGCATCCGGCAAATCACCGGAAATTACCACGTATTTCCTATTCTGGATCAGTTGAAACCGTTCACGCAGGCCAGCATCCGCTTCGGCTTCGGTTTCGGCGTCACGGCACTCGAATCGGAAGAGCACGCACAAATCGGCTTATATCATGCCAAGAAGCATGCGGGCCACGGCGCGTACATCGTTACCGAGAATAAAAAGGTCATCGGGCCGTTACATCATAAAACGACCAAAACCTTTCAGCTTCAAAGCGATGATGAGCACATCCTAACGGTTGCCAAGCAAACCGGGATCAGCGTTTCCAGCATTACCAAAATCATCGATTTTATCCATCTGCGTCACAACCGGATTTTTTCGGCGTCCGATCTGGCTGACTATCTGCAATTAAGCAAACGGAGCGCCGAACGCCTATTGAAGAAGCTGGTTGATAGCGGCTATGCCGAAATATCGGGCGAGGAGCAGCCGTACCAGAAGGGCAGACCGCGGGCCTTGTATAAAATTTTGCTGTGACCCTTGATATCGCTGAAAAAAAAGCCAAGCCCGAACTAAGTTCGGCTTGGCTTTTTCGACGATCCCCCGCTCCAAAGCGCCTTCAGCTTGTGCGCCGAAAGCTTCGGCTGGCGGTCGCGCGTAAACACGCCCTTGCGGTTGACAACGACCCGCGAAGGGGTCTGGCTTGTCTTAAAATCGGCAAACGACCATACGTGAGCTCCGATCGTGTATGGTTTTTGCCGGATGATTTCATACTGCCGGGTAACCATCTCCGCCTGATATTCCTCGGAAAACACCTCCGGCGGGTCCACGTGCACACCGGCGACGGCGTCCGCTCCGAACTCCGTCACGATCACCGGCTTGCCGAGAACCTCGTAGCAGCGGTCCAGCTTCTCGCTCAGGATGCGGCAGCCTTCGTCCAACCGTCCGGCCTGCTCGTACCAGCCGTGATACCGGTTGAGGCTGACAAAATCGTAATGCTTCAGCGCGACGTCCTTCTCCACATCGACGCAATTGACAATCGTAATCGGCCGCGTACCGTCCAGCGATTTCGCATGGCTGTACAGCGCTTCATAGAATGCATCCGCCTCCGGAGCCAACGTATCTCCTTCGTTCGCCAAGCTCCAGGCGATAACGCACGGGTGGTTGACATCGCGTTCGATCATTTCCGTGATCACCCGTTTCGCTTTATTCAGAATGGTAGTTCCCTGATAATGGCTGCGGACGAAGCCGACGAAAGGCGTTTCGCCAATCACCAATAGGCCGTGCTTATCCGCATAGCTCAGAAATTCGTCGCTGTACGGATAATGCGACGTGCGGACCGAGTTCGCTCCGATCCAGTTCAGCAGGTTGAAATCTTTGGCGATGACCGCGGGAGAGATGCCCTTGCCCAGTACCGGGAAATCCTCGTGCATGCCGAAGCCGGTGAGAAATACAGGTTTGCCGTTCAGCAAAAGCTCGGTGCCCCGAATCGACACGGTCCGGATGCCGAACGTTTGCACGTACTGATCGATCACTTGTCCATCCCCGTCCGTCAAGCGGACCTCCAATTCATACAGGAAGGGGTCCTCCGGACACCACAGTCTTGCCGCGGGAACGGTGAAGTCAACATCAACCGAAGGCCCGTCCGTTCCAATCTCCACGGACGAACGGCATTGCGTGCCCCGAATGCTAACGGTGCAAGCACCTTCGAAGCCTTCGCTTAGACCGACATGGGCTTTAACTTTGCCCTCCGTTCCATCGATCTCCGTCGTGATCCGAATGTCGCTGACAAAGGACATCGGAGTCGTAAACAGCGTCACCGAACGATGAATGCCGCCGTAAGGGAAAAAGTCATAGTAGTTGTTCGGATACTGTCCTTTGAATCCGACAATCTGTTCGTCCTCCACGTCTCCCGGCGGAAGACGGTCGGCCGCGATAGCGGCGTCTACCCGGATCGTAATCCGGTTCGGGCCGTCCCAGTGGACATGGTCGGTAATCTCGAACACGAACGGAAGATGAGCGCCTTCATGCTGGCCGACTTCTGTCCCGTTGACCCACACGGTCGACAAGTAATTGGCCGAGCCGACGCGCAGCCAGATCCGTTCCGAGCGAAGCTGTCGGGAAAGCTCTATCTCCCGCTCATACCAGCCCGTGCCGAAAAAGTACATCAAATCCTGAAATTGCTCGTTCCAGCTGGCCGGTACTCCGATTTCCCTGTCGGCCGGCAGTTGAAGCGGCCATCCCCGTTGTTCCCCGTCGTCGTTAACATCCGGTGCAAACTTCCAAAATCCGTCGAGCGAAATCATCGCTCTGGAACTATTTGATTGTGGATACAGCATACGTAGTGGCTCCCTCCGTCTTCAAAATCATCTCGTGTTGCATTCCTACGAACCATCGTAGCACGGAGCGCCTGCGAAAGATTTGAACGATTTTTACCGGATGTGTACATTATTTTGACTTGTTGGCACGCGGAGGCAAGCTAACGCACGGCGATCTCGTCATAAATCTTATGATGGATGACGATATTCGCATTTTCCGCCGTTTCGGTTACCCGTTTGCCCAACTGCTCTTCGGCGTACTTCCATTTCAGCCGCTCTTGGACATCTTCAAATCGGAGGTCCCCGCCCGGTGTGCGCTCCGTACATTGAAGGACGAATACCGATCCGGCAGTTTCGAATCGTTCGCTGACTTCGCCCGGCTTCAGCTTTCGGACAGCAGCGAACACCTTTTCCTCTTCTTCGCTGCTATCCACAGCATAGGTGGAATCGTCGAAGGTTCTTTCCTTCACCGACGCGTTGACCCCAAGCTGCCGGACAACCGCATCGGCTTCCTTGCCGCCTGCCAGCCCGGATCGGATGCCGTTCATCGTCTCCATCGCGGCGCTTCTTGTTAAGGAACCGGAACTGTCCCCGCTTCCAAACACCAATTCAACGACTTGCGTACGAATACGGTCGGGCTTCTTCAGCTCCCCTTTTTTTCGCATGCTCTCGTAAGCGGCATGCAGCGCCTCATTCGCGGCCTGAGCTTCATGTTTCGCAGCATAATCAAGAAGTTGCCGTTTGACCGTGTCGTGCACGTGGTTGAAATAGGCCATCTCGCTATATTCGCGGGGCCCGAATATAGGCTGGCCCTTTTTCACGGCTTCCGCTCTTCTTTTATTTTCTTCGGTTAACCTCTCTTTAAAGCCTCTGTAGCTGACATCGTCCGTCAGTCCGTATTGCTTGGCCAGAAGCTGCTCCGTCTTTATGATTTTAAGCTTTTCCAGCGTTTTTTTCTTCGCCATCTCCAATGGAATTTCGCCGTTGAAGCTTTTCGTCCAAAATTCCGCACTATCTTGCGCGCCATAGGTTTCATGAAAATATCTGTACACTTCCGCTACGCGATCCTTGAGAACCATTTCAAATTCGCCCAACACAACAGATTCCCCGTTGATCGTCAAAACCTCCGCATAAGCATCGCGGCCGGACCGCTGTCCGAACAAGAAGAACAATAAAACAAGTAGAGCTGCAAGCAGCACAATAACAAGCGGCATCCGTTTCTTCATGTGAAAAGCCTCCTAAAAAACATCAAGGAAATAGCAGAGACTCCGTCATTCCGTGTCATCCAAGCTGCTGCTATTTCCCGATGATCCTGACAATCCCTCGAAGTAAGGGAGGTTATTGCGTTAATACGAGCTGCGGCTTATTGCTCGCGGCCTCTTTGGTATTGAAAGACACGTCTCCCTTCGAGCTGGCCGCGCCTTCGTTCACCAGCAAGAACGACACGAGCTTGTCCGACATCTGGCTGTTCACATAGCTTGTCACATCGAATTCATACCATGTCCCGACGGTATTGCTCATGACAGCGCTGCCGAGGAGCGTTGTGCCCGCCGGAGCGTTGTTCCAGGTGATGCCCGTCTCGCTCCAGCTTTTATCCGCGGTGCCGTATAGTTTGACCGTCCTAGAAGCGTCCGTATTGACGGCCGGGACATACACCTTCACTTTGGCAGAGGCTGCGCTTGAACCGCCAAAGGTTCCGTAATTGAACTTCACATAAGCTTTTCTGGCAAACCCGGACGCATCGGCTTTGACCATCATCGTCGCCTCTGTGCCGTAATTCGTACCCGCGTAAGCTCCGTCCCTGACATAGGAATCGGCCGTTGGCTCATAGCTCACCGAAGGCTGGATCGGACCGCCCGAAGCATACTCGAAAGCGCCGATATCCGGATTGCCGTTGTATAGAGCCGTGCCCCAGAAATCTCTGCCACCGTTATTTGCCACGGGGATTCCGCTGTTAATGAGCGGCGATGTCGGCTGAAGCTTGTAGCCGTTCAACCGGTTCGGATCGTTCATATTGATGTTCGTTTCTCCAGCCCCAGGGTTGACGAGCTGCGGGTCGGCCGTTATTAAACCGGGATGCGACGCGGGACCGTTGATGTCGTCGATGGTTGCCGGGTAGAAGCTGTTGTTTTGGAACACGGCCGACGTGCTCCATGCCTTTTCTGCGAACTTCGTAATCGTTCCGTCCGCTTTAATGATATTGTTATAAAACTTGACCATATTGGAATCGTTATCAAAAACTTGGGTCGTTACGTTAGGTCCCACATAAATGGTATTGTTGTAAATTTCGTTTCCTGGGCTGGTGCTGTGATAGAAGAAGATTTCCTGGCCTGAACGGTAGCCGTCATTTTCACTAATGTTGTACCTGAACTTCAAATTGCTTGCGCTGGGCATGACCAACACGAGCCCGCCGGAGTTATTGTGGCTGTAGTTATACTGGAACACGTCTCCGATGCAATTATTGTCCGAATCGAAGGCTTCCCCGTCGTTGTTGCCGCCGCTTCCGCCATACACTTCGTTAAACTGGACGACGGCTCCCGTCGTATAGTGCGTCCATAGGCCCGCGTAATTGCCGGAAGACGTTTTGCTATGGTTTTTCACCGTGTTGTATTATGCCAAGGCGCCGGACAGCACTTCCGCCAGCACCATGCCGTCTCCCCACACCTCTTCGACGAAGTTGCCCCGGAATACGACATTCGTGCTAATCTTCGGATAGCCGTTGCCCGCATCCGATTTGGTGCGAATACCTTCCTTGGTTACGTTGGCGACATGGTTGTTCTCCACCAGCACATCGTTAAATCCGGCCTGCAAGCCTACCGTAGCTTTCCCGTCTTTGTCGATATGCGTGCCGAAGAAGATGATTCCGCCGCTGTTTTTATTGCCGTTCACATCCGAATTCACATCGTGAACGTAGCAATTTCTCACATAAATATGATTTTTCAAGCCCGGCTGATTGTTGTACACCAGAATACCGGCCCTTGAGGACACAATGGAAGAGCTGAAATTGGTCACTTCAAGGTTATTAATTTCCCAATACTCTTGGTTGTACAGCATGACGGCGCCCGATGTGTTCGCGGGATAGCTCGTGCCCGCTCCGTTCATAATCGGCTTGGCGCCGGTTCCGTAGCTGTCGATCACAATCGGATTCCCGCTTGCTCCCGATCCCTTCGGCCACAATTGGCCGGTCCAGACACTGCCCGATTTGAACAAAATTTTATCGCCCGGCTGAAATGTCGTGCCGTTGACTTTGGCTAATGTCGCCCATGGCGCGGAAGCGCTTGTTCCGGGATTCGTGTCGTTTCCGCCCGCCGAATCCACATAATAAGTCGTTCCGGCCGCATGTGCAGGCTCGGGAGCGACGTACAATACTCCTGCCATGTGAAGCAGTATGGCTATGATAAGGAAGACAGCAAAGCTAGATCTTTTACGGGGAAGGCTCATGATAAAATATTACCCGCCTTTCGTCTAAAATAATTTCCTGCTGTCAGCGAACGCTATGCTCAAGAAAGCGCACTCATTTTCATCCCTCCGTTTCCGTCCGCTAACCCCATAGTATTGGGCATGGCCCTCCCCGAACAGGCACGATTTACACCACTTTTACTCATTTTTTAATCCGTTTGTTCCAAGGTCGGGCACAAGACTGCGGTCTCAGCGTTTCTTTGCCGAACGGTACGCGCTCGGCAAAGCTCCGGTATGGGCCTTAAACAGCTTCGTAAAATAATTTTTGTTCTCGTACGAGAGCATGGCCGCGATCTCTTCGACGGTTTTGTCCGTCCGCTCCAGAAGCTCCTGCGCTTTCTCCATCTTGGTTCGGGTGACGAACTCGACAAAATTTTCTCCGGTCTCGCGTTTAAACAGCCGGCTCAAATAGTTGGGATGGAGGTGCAAGTGCGCGGCCGCCTCCTCAAGGCCGACCCGCTCCTGCCACTTGCTCGCGACAAACCACTGGCATTCCAGCACCTCGCGGCGCTTCGACTCCTTTCTGATCCTTCCGGCGCACTCCACGGCTTGGTTCAGGAAATGTTGAAACCACTCGCCCAGCTCCTGCAGACTGGCCAGTTCCATAACATCATGATGCAGAAGCCCTGAGGAAAAGCTCGTTGGGTTCATCTGGAGAGATTTCAGCCGCAAGCGGATCTCCAGCACGATTTTGAGCATCCATTCCTTCACTTCCACAGGGTGAAACCGGTTTTCACGCATAACTCCCATCCATTGACCGACGGTTGCGGCGATCGAGTCCGTTTTCTCTTGCAGCACAAGCTGCCGGAAATCCTCCAAAGCCGGCACATACTGGGCTAACAGCTCGTCCCCCAAGCCTGCGACGGGCAGCGCCTGCTCCATTCGCCCGACCGATCCGTGCGGCATGTAAAATCGTTCCTTTCCCAGTCCGACGAGCGCCACGAGGTTCTCCTTAAGACGGAACGGCTCCTTGCAAGGCAGTCCGATCAGGAACGAATAAGACACTTTCGCGTATTGAAGCAGGCACTTCTGCTGGGTACGAAGCATCTCCTCCACCCGCTTCCAGCTCCCGATACGATGTTCGGAGCAGAAAGGAAACAACAGCAGCAGCTCCCCCTGCTGGTAAGGGAACACCTCGCAGGCTCCGGTACCGAGCGCTTCAGCCAATACATTCTCGGCCGTATCCCGCAGCAGCTCGGAGGTACGAAACCGCGTGATCGCTTCCCGGGGACGGTCGGGAAAAGCCAGCACAGGCACCCGCTCCCCTCGGGACAAGTCGATCCCGTACTCCTGCGCCCGCTGCTCCCATTCCTTGACATGGAGCAGGGGGCTCTGAATGGTCTGGAGCATGAAGGCTTGCCGAAGCAAGCTGTCGTTCTGCTTCACCTTCGCTTCCATGTCCCGTTTCACGGCTTCGGAGGTTCTCTCCGCATCAAGTGCCCCACTCACCTGCTTCAACAAGTCTCCGATCAGCCCGGCCGTCATCGTTTCCTTCAACACATAATCGGTCACATGAAGCTTGAGCGCTTGCTGCGCATAATCAAATTCATCGTGACACGAGAGGATAACGACCTTGAGCCCCGGATGCAGCGCTCGCATTGCCCGGATCAGCGCCATCCCGTCCATTCCCGGCATCCCGATATCCGTTACCAGAATATCCACTTGCGATGCCCCGGCAGCGGAGAGCGCTTCCTCGGGATCTTGAAAGCAGCCGCCCAACCGGCATTGAACTTCTTCCCATGGCAGCGCTTCCTTCAAATAGTGCAAAACCGGCAGGTCGTCGTCGACAACAAAGACGGTGTACATCCCTTACTCCTCCTCTCGCTGCTGCGGAATGATCAAGGTAATGGTCGTGCCGTGGCCCAGCTCGGAATCCATGGCAAAAGAACACTGCTCCTTATAAATGAGCCGCAGACGCTCGTATACGTTCCGCAGTCCGATGCCCGACAATCCCGCGGACGCCCGTTCCTTCGCTTCGCCCTCTCCCTGCAGATCGGCGCGAAGCTTTTCCAGCCGCTCCTTCGAGATCCCGACGCCAGAATCCGCGATCACGATGTTCAGACGTCCGTCTGCCAGCAGGTGCGCATGAATCGTGATCGTCCCTCCTTTGCGGGCAAATCCATGCAGATAAGCGTTCTCGATGATCGGCTGCAGCACAAACCGGGGCACTTCCGCCAGCACGGCGTCCGAAGCGATCGACAGCTTGAGATGAAGCAGGTCCCCGAGCCGGACATTAATCAGCCGGACATACTGCTCAATCATCTCGATCTCTTCATGCAAGCTGATGAACTCATTGTTGCGGTTAATCGTCATTCGCAGCAGCGAAGACAAAGAACTGATGAGGTCGGCATTTTCCGGGTCGCCGCGAAGCAAAATTCTCATGCGGATCGAATTCAAAATATTAAATAAAAAATGCGGATTAATCTGAGCTTGAAGCATAGCCAGCTCCGCTTTTCGTTTATGCTCTTGCTCGCGGATGATGCTTTGGACCATCGTCTCGATCCGGTCCAGCATCCGGTCGAAGACAACACCGAGCCGGCCTACCTCGTCCCAGCCCCGGATACCGGATCGTTCGCCCAGATGCCCAGATTCGATCCGGATTACCGTCTGCGCCAGCCTTCGAATGGGAGTTGTCAAAGCGCCTGTCAAATAGAGCAAAACTCCAGCGAACACGATTAAACACATCGTTTGAATGAGAAAATCGATCCGGCGAATCGCCTGAATCGGCTTGGACGCTTGCTTGTATGGGCTCATGCTCACGAGCTGCCAATGCGGATTGAGCGCTTCCGCTATGAGAAGGTTGGCTTCGCCGTCGACCTCGATCAAGCTGGCCTGTCCTTCGGAAGGCAATCGGTCGTGAAACGGAAACAGCGTGCCGATGCGCTCCATCTCCTTGTCGAATACGATCCGGCCTTCCCGATCCGTGATGAGAAGCGTCTCTTCCTTTTTCGAGCTTGAAAACAGCTTTTGCAAAGCGGCGGCATCCAGACTGACGACAGCCACCGCTCTAAGCTGATCGCCTGAGCGAATAGGCTTGGCGATCGTAAGGACGTAAGGGTGGCGAACACCGTCCGGATTCGGCACATAGTTCGGTTCCCCGCCGACCCAGCGGGTCTGATAATGCGCCAAATCGCTCGTTTCTTGGTACCAAGGCTTGCCGAACAACTGCTTCGGGTCGAAGTCGAAGCTGCTGTAATTGGCCCAATAGTCTCCATTCGGCAAAAGAATCGTCAAATACAGCGGATCGAAGGAAGCGAGAATCGCGTCCAGCCTTTTGTTCAGCT
The DNA here is from genome assembly GCF_004000865.1 of Paenibacillus elgii NBRC 100335. GTDB lineage: Bacteria > Bacillota > Bacilli > Paenibacillales > NBRC-103111 > Paenibacillus_G > Paenibacillus_G elgii. Next base: position 150,584 of record NZ_BIMB01000004.1, read on the forward strand.
TCAGCTTCGTTTGAACGATTTCGTACGGCTGACGGACCGAGTCCATCCGGCCGAGCTCGGCAACGAATAAATGCAGGTCCGGATCAAATTGCAGCAGGTTCAAAATATAAAGCATTCGATCCAGCTGATTCGCCACGTACTGGTCCACAATTTTCAACGATTCTTGCGAATTGCGGGTGACTTGCTCCTTCATCACGCCCTGCGTAAACCAGTTGGAAACAAAAAAGGAAACGACGGACGGCAGCAATAAGCACACGACGATGCCCGCCATCAGCTTGCCGCGCAGCGAGAGCGCTTGAATCCGAGTCCGCATAGGGAAGCTCCTCCCCGAGCCGAAAGTGAAAAGGAGAACATTCGTCCTCCTTGCCTTCATCTTACCATAGCTTGGAAGGCAGCGGTCCGTTACTCATAGCCTATGGCAGCACAAAAAACGCCAAGCCGCAAAAAGATCGACTTGGCGTCTTATTCGTCATATTGATGAAGCATGGCCTCTTCCTCGGCCGCGCTTTGCAGATCGTACGCCGTGATGCTGTGGATCGGATAATACTCCTGATCCGCCAGACGCAGCGCTTCCTCCCGGAGGAACTTCGGCGAGCCTTCGTTCTCGTCATCGTAGACAAGCAGCAGACCGTCGGAATTGCGCAGCAAAAATTGATCCCGCGCGCGAAACTGCCAAGGCCCGCTATATTTGCTTTTCGTGACGCTGTTCACATAGTCCGCACCCGCCAGCACCTGCTGGTAAACGGCCTTCTTCTCTTCGCTCCAGTTCTCCTCCTGCTCCAGGAACGGGGTAATGACGGCGAGCTTCAGCTCGAAGCCCTGCGACTTCATTTCGATCGCCACTTCGGCCGCCCACAGCTCCACGCCCCATTGGCCGCTGACGATCACCCATTCGAGCCCTTCGTCCAGCAGCGCGGCGAACCGGCTTTTCAGCGCCTTCTTAATAATCCCGATGCCGGGATGCTTCAACGAAAATATCCCAAGCTCCGACGCCTTATAACCCGTTACAAGCAAGCTTTTCACGGTACCAGCCTCCTTGTGACTTGTGCGGCGGTTATTTGAACCATCCTTTTTCCTTAAACCGCATGATCGCTTCGATCCGGTTGCTGACGCCGAGCTTATCCAGAATGACGGAAATGTAATTGCGGACGGTGCCGGTGGTAATATAGAGCTGACTGGCAATTTCCTTCGTGTTCTTCCCGTCGGCGATCAGGTGCAGCACTTCCTGCTCCCGCTCGGTCAGCGGATTCTCCTCCCCGGCCTCCTCATCGACGAGCTCCGATGCGTAGATGCGCCGGCCGGCCATGACGCTGCGGATCGAATTCGCCAGCTCTTCGCTGGGGCTGTCCTTCAGCAAATACCCGTGCACCCCGGCCTTCAGCGCGCGCTCGAAATAGCCGTAGCGGGCAAACGTCGTCAGGATGATCACCTTACAGCCGCAGCCCTTCAGCTCCTCGGCCGCTTCCAGCCCGCTCTTCCCCGGCATCTCGATATCCATGATACAAATGTCCGGCTTATGAAGGCGGACCAGTTTGACCGCATCCTCGCCATGGTTGGCCCGTCCGACCACCGTCATGTCCTCTTCCAGATCGAGCAAGGAAGCCAGCGCGCCCAGCAGCAGCCGCTGATCCTCGGCAATGACAATGCGAATCATCCCTCCGCCTCCTTTTCCGGTTGTTTGAACACATTCGGCACTTTCATCACGATCATCGTTCCCGGACCCGGGCCAAACTCCAGGCTCCCGTTCACGAATTCGAGGCGCTCCTTCATGCCTCCCAGCCCGTTGCCCCGCAAGCAGTCCGGATGCTCCGCGAGACCGCAGCCGTCGTCCTGCACCCGGACCACGAGCTCCGTCCGCGACGGCGTGATGGTAATCCAGCATGTGGATGCGCCGCTATGTTTGACAATATTGGTAACAGCTTCCTTAATGCACATACTGACCACATTTTCGTTCAGCAGCGAAGTGTTGGTCAGCTTCGGGCTGCCCTCCAGAACAAAATCGATCTGCGCTGCCTTCAGCATTTGCTTGACCCGAAATACTTCATCCTCCAGCCGCGTGCCGCGCATCTGGGTGACCATCTCCCGCACTTCTTTCAGCGCGCTTCTCGCGGTCTGATGAATATCGTTCAGCTCGGCTTGGGCGCGGCTCGGGTTTTTGCCGATCAATTTCCCGGCCAGATCGCTCTTCAGGCCGATGAGCGAGAGCTTCTGGCCGAGCGTATCGTGCAGATCGCGGGCGATTCTTTGACGTTCCTCCAGCTTGACGAGCTCGGAGATCTTCTTGTTCGCCACCTCCAGCTCGTCCTGCAGCTTCTCCCGCTTGTTCCTGTTGTACGTGTTCACCGGCAGCAGAATGACGCCGATCAAGCTGACCAACACAAACGGCAGCTGCGTAATAATGACCGGATTCTGCGTCACGAAGCCGTAATTGATCGTGACCAGCGTGCTGATCACATGAATGGAATACAGCGTAAAAAATCCGACCCGATGCTGGATATTGCCGATAAAAAACGCCAGAAAGAGCGAGAAATACACGTAGCCGAACAGCAGGCTCATCGTAATGGAAATGCCGATCTGCACGCTGGTCCAGAAGTACACCAGCCACCCTTTGGATATAAAGGTCAGCACATAGCATATAAAAAAGCCGATGATCATCGTAATGCCGACGGCCACTTCATAAGTCGATGAAGAGCTGAAAATGAAATAAAACGGAAGAATATAAAAGACGACCCATACATAGGGGCTGAGTCCCGTATTTTTGTGAATAATTTGAATCCACTTGCGCATGGCGTCATCCCTTACCTATTATGAAACAGGCTTTTATTTTCCTTGCAAGCTCGGACTGGGGCTGTTCACCTGACTAGCCGCCGCCGGCTTGCGGAGCAAAGGCTTGATGTCTTTAAAGCCTACAAAGTTCTTGCGCTTCTCGTCCCACAAGTGGAAACGAAGCGACTGCAAGCTCGTGCCGATCGTAAGCGTCGTAACCTTCTGCAGCTCGGGCGTGGCCTCATGCGCCTTCTCCAGGTTATAGTTCGGCACCTTCGGACTCAGATGATGCACGTGATGAAACCCGATATTTCCGGTGATCCACTGCAGCAGCTTCGGAAGCTTGTAATAAGAGCTCCCTTCCGTGGCCGCTTTCACGTAGCTCCACTGGTCCTCATTCTCGAAGTAGGAATCCTCGAACTGATGCTGCACGTAAAACATCCAGATCCCCAGCAAGCCGGAGACGAAAAAAACCGGGCCTTGGACCAGTACAAAAGCCTGCCAGCCGATCACCCAGATCAGCAGCGCATACAGAGCGACGATCGCCAGATTCGTCACGTAGGTATTGATACGCTCTTTGCGTCTCGCTCCCTTGCGGTTAAAGCGGTATTGAAGCAGGAACACATAGACCGGGCCGACGACGAACATCGACAGCGGATTCCGGTAAATCCGGTAAGCGAGCCGTCTCCATAACGGAGCGGCGACGTATTCGTCCACGGTGAGAATCCAGATGTCCCCGACGCCGCGCTTATCGAGGTTGCTGCTTGTGGCATGATGAATCGAATGGCTGTTTTTCCACTGCTCATACGGACATAGCGTCATCACACCCGTGATATTTCCGAGTATATCATTAGCGAGCCGGCTTTTGAAGAACGATTGGTGACAACAGTCATGGAAAATAATAAAAGTCCGGACCACAAAGCCGCCGGCCACGATGGTGAGAGGAAGCGTCAGCCAGTACGAAACGGACAAGCTCGCATAGGCCGCACACCAGAGCAGCACCAGCGGCACCAGCGTGTTCACAAGCTGCCATAAGCTTGACTTCGTATCGGTTTTCTCAAAGGGACCGACGTTCTTTTTAAGATGAGCTATACTCGCTTGGTGCATTCGTTTATTTCCTCCTCGATAGGACGCGCGGGGAACGTTATAGAACGTCGGACGCAGGTTTTCTATCCTCCATTATAGAGAAAGCACCCCGCAGGCTGTAGTCATAAACGTCAGATCGAGGGTATGACAATCGTCATATAGCGTTAGGGTTTTACTGGAATTTGATACAGTCGCATAGCCAGATGTAAGGAAGCATCGAGCTCTCTGATTTTTGCAAAAGCCGGTTCGAGCGTATCGACGACCCCATCGATGAACAGATCGATATGGAATTTCAAGGTCGTTCCGAGCTGCCTACCGTACGGCGTTTCCGGCGGCAACGCAAAAGGACGCAGTTGGATCGTATTCCCTCCCCTTGCTTGGTCCCTGACAAACCATGAAATAAACTCCAGGGCGACCAAGCCCTCTTCGGACCGTTCAATCTCAAATTCAAACTGGAGGAACACCTCGTTTTCCAGTCCGCCGTTGGTGCGCCTTAAAGTGGCGTGGGGCAGATGGGCATAATCGGACAGGGACAGCATTTCGCGATCGATCGGCTCCAAATTCTCTACACTGCTTTCTACGCTGACCATTCCTTTTAAACGCAGTAAAGTCTCATGAAAATTGCTGACATCGATAGGGTAATTGCTCATGTGATATTCCTTCTCTCTAAGATGATGAATATAGATTCGACAGCGGGGAAGGCGATCCTTTTTCGCAATTAAAGATGTGCCCATTGGAAAATGGCTCCTAAAATATCTATAGACCGACGGTCAGTCATATGTTAGTATAATCTATAGACTGACGGTCAGTCTATAGGAGGTATTCGTATGAAACGAATTGTTAAAGATCCGATTACTCGGCGACAAGAGATTTTGACGGTGGCTGGCGAACTGTTTCGACATCACGGCTATGCGGGCACAACCGTAGAGGCGATCATTCAGAAGGTCGGCGTGGCCAAAGGGACCTTTTATTACTACTTTAAATCAAAGGAACAAATTCTGGATGCGCTTGTTCACGAGCTGGTCGACCGGCTTTGCGAATCCTACCGACAAATCGCAGACGATCCTGCGATGGGCGTAATGGATAAGCTGCGCCAGATGCTGCGGGGACAGCATCAGCTTGCGGTCAACGAAAGCGAGTTGATGGAAGGGCTACACCGGTCCGAGAACCGGGAGCTTCACGAGCGGATTAACATCGAGATTATTGTGAAAATATCGCCGGTATTGGCCCAAGTCATCGAACAAGGCAAAAAAGAAGCCCTGTTTGATGTGGAGCATCCGCTGGAAACCGTCCAGTTTCTTCTGGCGGGATCGCAATTTTTGCTGGAATCGGGCCTCTTCCACTGGAATCAAGAAGAGCAGACGAGACGGCTTAAGTCCATGCAAGCGATGATCGAGAGGTCCTTAGGCGCGAAGCGGGGCTCCTTTTCATTTATTTAGGTGGGGGTGCGGGAATGAACGTCCGGGATGCAGCGTTTCGCAAATTTCTTATCGTTTGGGCGGGGCAGCTCTTCTCAGCGATCGGGAGCGGATTGACGGCTTTTGCGCTGGGGGTCTTTGTGTTTCAGAAGACCCAGTCGGCCATGGACTATTCGTTGATCATTCTTTTCAATTTTTTGCCGTCGTTTCTTATGCTTCCGTTCACCGGGGTGCTTGCCGACCGGTTCGACCGCAAGAAGATGATGATCCTGGGAGATGCCGGGTCGATCGTGGGTATCTTGTTCATTTTGTTCGTCATGATGTCAGGAAACGTGGAATTGTGGCACATTTATTTGGGAGTCGCCTTAAGCTCCGTATCCACAGCGATCCAGACCCCCGCGTATAAAGCCGCCGTCTCTGATCTTGTGTCCGAAGAGCTGTATTCCCAAGCCAGCGGGCTTATTCAGTTGGCGGGATCGGCGCAATATCTCATCTCTCCGATGATTGCCGGATTCCTGGTCAGTTATTTTGATATTAAGCTGGTTCTCATCCTGGATATCGTGACTTTCCTGATCGCCGTTGCTGCCGTGCTGGTAATTACGAAGCGCGAGGCTGCCCCGCGAAAGCAGGACAACGGGAATTTTTTCAGAGATCTGGCCGACTCCTTCCGCTATCTCCTCTCCCGGAAAGGGATTTTATGGCTGGTTGTGCTAACCTCCATGGTTTGCTTTTATATCGGGCTGCTTCAATCGCTGTTCGGGCCGATGGTGCTGGCTTTTGCCGATTCGAGGACCTTGGGGATCGCCCTTTCCTTATCCGCAACCGGAATGCTGGTAAGCAGCCTGTTGATCGGCGTATTCGGCTTAAAACAAAACAAAGTCTTTATTCTCTCCCTGTTTCTTGCGCTGGCCGGTCTGTTCTATGCCCTGATGGGTCTGTTCCCGGCCGTTACGATGATTATCGTGTTCGGGTTCCTCTTTTTCATCACGCTTCCGTTTGTGAATACAAGTCTGGAGGTGCTTATCCGGACGAATGTGGATAATGAAAACCAGGGCAGAGTATGGTCCATGGTTTCCGCCATCTCGCAAGTGGGCTTCATCCTGGCCTTCGGGTCGGCGGGCTTCTTATCGGATCACGTGTTTAACCCGCTGCTTCTTCCGGACGGGGCGCTGAGCCAAACGGTCGGGCTGCTCATCGGGACCGGGCAAGGCAGAGGCATCGGCTTACTATTCGTTCTTTCTGGGTTGTTCGTCGCTCTCCTTGGTCTGATGATCGGGCGAGTGAAGAAAATCAAAGCGCTGGAGCCGGAGGCGGCCGGGGAAGCAAGAGCAGCCGATGTGTCCGGCTGAGCGGCGGGACCGTGTCCGGCCAAGGCAGGCGAACGGAAAAAAAGCCGGTGCGTTCAGGCTCCCCGCCTGACGCTTCATCGGCTTTCAACACGCGATGCTGTTATCCCTCGTTCTGTGGCAGCTCGAAGGACCAGTTTTGATCCGAGTATAGTTTGTTGGCTACTTTATGGGTTAAAGTCATTTCGGAAGGAATCTCGCTCATCCCCTTGATTACCAGCGAGGCATCCAGCAAAACCTGATTTATGTCGCTAATTCCGCCGCCAATGAACTCCACGGGATATTGACGCCCTTGATCATCTACAACCGACCATTCTCCACTCGTCGGTCTGTAATATACATTTCCTGTCAGCTTCATCCGTGCGCCTTGTCCGTCTAATCTTACGTCGGAGATTGTGAATTTCCCTTCATTGTCCTCGAAGATGACCGGTTTGCGCATCGCTTCCTCAGGCTTAAAAGTAAGTGATTTCCCTGACTTCACCGGCAGAACGCAGCCGTCCAGCACAAGCCTCATGCCGGTCTGGTCAAAGATCTTGTCATCAAACAATTGCGGAGAGAAAATGTAGGACAAATGCATCTTTCCGGTAGCTTCGTCAAAATAAGAGTCACCTGTGAATTGATGGACGACAGCCGGAAGCTCTTGAGGATTGACATAGGAAATGGGTTTTCCTTGCTTGTCCTCGAAATGGAACATGAGCTCATGGGACATGAGCGCCTGGTTCCTCTTAAACTGTTCCGCATCGAAGATCTGCCCCTTGTCAAGCAGCGAAACCGTCAGATCGAGCCGTGCGGCGCTCGGCGCTTTGGTCAGGTTGTTCACTTCGATTTTATAGCCCTGCGGCGCCACGTACTCTTGGTTGATCGGCACGGTCTTGGTCTGTTGATCAGCATGGGCCAGATTCACATCGAACCGGATATTCCAGTTCCCTTCGATTCTCGTTGCAAAGCTTCCAATCTCTGTGAAAGCGCCTGTGACCGTTAACGTTTCGGATGTCAGTTTTTCCGGGAAAACATAGGTGAATACATTCCCTTGAATATACCTGCGATCGGCAACCACCTTGCCGTGCTCGTCCTGAACCTCAAGACGGTCCCAATCCACTTCATCGACAAGCGATTCCCCCTTCTTGTTCTCCGCCCCGACCGCCAAAACAAGTCTGGACCGATCCGCCATCACTTCCGAAACGGTGAGGGTGATTCCTTTATCCTTCGCCTGAACGTTAGGATACTGGACCAAGCCCTGCTGGAGACTGTTCTCAAGTCCTGCATCTCTGCTGGCGTTGAATAAGGACTTTACAAAATCGGCCATGGCCGGCTGATTCGAAAGAATCGCTCCGCCCACCAGCACGACTGCGGCGGCGCTGACCAGCGCTCTCTTCATGTGCTTGCGATAGCCCCTGAGGCCGGCCTCCGGGAGGTCGGGCAAAGCGCCGAGCGTTTCATTGATTTTCGTTCTGAAAATATCGGGAACGGCTGCGGCCGTATGTTCTTTGCTGAACAAGCTGTCCACTTGATTAGTATCCATAGTCGATGTTCCTTTCCAGCGGATTTGTAAACATTTGAGACAAGCTGATTCGGGCCCGGTTCAATCTGGATTTGATCGTCCCCTCCGGAAGCTCAAGAATTTCCGCAATTTGCTTGATCGGCAGGTCTTCGAAATAATACAGCACCACGACAACCTTCAGCGGCCGCTCCAGCTTTTCGACAGCCTCCCGGATTTCCAGCTTCTCCTCATACCCCTCCATGATGTAGCTCTGCTCCGCCGCGGCGCCGGATACGTATTTCCGCTTCGTATTCCATATTTTGTTGCATTCGTTAATCAAAATCCGGATCAGCCATGTGCTGAACAAATTAGGGTCCTTCAGCGCGTGCAATCCTTTATAGGCTTTCACGATGGCTTCCTGGGCGGCGTCGGCACAATCTTCATCGTTCGGGAGAATCGACCTGGACACATTATAAAGTCGTTGTTCCATCCTGCGGATCAGACCGATAAACGCCTCCTTGTCCCCCTTCTGAGCCTTGATAACCTCTTCTCTCATGCTGACTGTCCTCCTCACTGCTGTTATACTAATTAGATCATATGGAGGCCGCTTAGGTTCAAAGAAATATTTGGAAGCGTTTCCTTAATAAAAAAAGGAACACCCCTTTAGGCGTTCCCTAAGCAAACTACTTTGCGCTCAATGTTAGGCTCCGTCACACAACGAACTCCGACATGATGGTGCCAATATCATAAGGCGTAACACCCCGGTCCAAAGCAAAAACCGTTTCTGCTTCGTCCGCATGCTCTACCTTGCGACCTCTGGCCGTCGCGTGCAGCATGAACAAATCATACAGGGTCGGCTTCGTCAGTGTGGTCATGGCTTTGCCCATCAGGACCATCCCTTTTTGATTGCCCTCGACATTGTTATAGTAGTACGGATGCTTCTTCAAAGCCAGATCCGTCCAGATCACGGTTCGTTCCACCAGATCCAGAATGACGGGAATGGCAATCTGGGTATCTGCTGTGAGATCGATTTTATCGGCCACGGTCGAAGGTTCGAATACCTCCCCGGTCTTCGGGGACTGCCGCATCATCCAACCGGCATAGCACTCCGGCAAGTTGCAATAGGGCTGCTCCGTAAACGAATTCAGCGAGGCGACGATGAATCGGCCGCCATACCGGACGATCGAAGGAATATGCAGATCGATAAACTCACAAGCGCCTTGGGGAGCCGATGTAATATCTCCGCTATGCGCGGCTTTGTATTTGTCGGACCGCAGATTCGTGTACGAAATATGCTCAACATACTGCCAATTCTTATCATACATCACCGCCGACAAGTCGATATCGACACGCCCCGTATGCTTGCCGTTGACCATCCCTTCCTTCCACCAGAGGAAAAAACGGATCGTATCCCCCTCCGTCATCTTAACCCGGCTGCCTCGAACGATCGTACGCAGCGCTTTGCTGGCCGACCGCTGCGAGAACGGCATCAGATACTGTTTCAAGCTTTCGTCGATATACACGTCTCCTAGCGGCGGGAGCTCCGAGAAGCGGCGGATTAAGGTACGTCTGCATGTGTCGACCACCGCTTCACAAGTATCGGGATCGATACCCGGCAGCGTATTCGGAATGGCCATGGCCTTCGCCACATTTCCTTTTGGGAAAAAGGTGCGCAGCTCGCGCATTTCCTGTCGATGGCTAAAATGAGCCATGACCTGCAGCAGCACGGGCGTAGATGCCTGATCGGCGACCTCGGCGAATTGGTCAATCACTTGCGCGCTATCCTCGGACAGCCGCAACAGATGATCCAACCGTCTGGCGAATTCACCCGCGCGCGTTTTCAGCAAAGCTGCCGCGAGTAGCGTATCCTTCCGGCGAAGCGCAAGCTCTACTTTTCCGCCGAACGTTTCGTACGGTTTATCGTTCCGGAGAATATCGAAGGCCTCTTGGCAGCGAGCATACCGGTTTTGGTATTCAGTGGGATGCAAAATTTCTCCAAGACGTATCCAGCGATGCTTATAGCGCAGCATATCTTCGACGATATTGCCGCACCGGTCCAGCAGCCCCAGAAGCAAGCGCCGTTCGGCGCGTTTGAATTTGCGGAACTTCGTGTTCGCCGCCAGACTGACATCCCCATCCGAAAGCGCAACAGCCAAGCGCAGCACGTCCGTTGCCGTCTTCACGTATTTTCCGACGAGGTCAAGGCTCGCCTTGTTATACTTCAGCAGCACACCGACCACAAAGCCCACATTTTCTTTCAAAGGAATCTCATTCGGCAGCACAGCACCTAGATCGTCGTTGGCTGCGATGACCCATTCGATATCTTCCTTGTCTTGTTCGGAAATCGAACCGTTCGCCGCGATGAGATTGCGAATCGTTTGATCAAATTGTTCCGGGCTTCCCAGATCGATGATTTTCAGATCCACTTGATCCAGCAGCGGGATTCTCTCTAGGGCTTCGTGCTCGGGCAGATCGAGCGTGAGGTAGTGATAGATGGCGTGCAGGTACAGCTCGGCTTGGCTGAGCAGCATCACTTGCTCGGGAAAATTAGGGTACATCGGCTTGAAGTTTACATTCGCTCCCAGAAGCGATTTCAAGTCCGCCACAAGCTGGTGGTAAAACGCCGTGAACTCTTCGACAGACAGGGTGCGAAGGACTTCCATTAACGATTTGGAGAATGTAAAGCCCAGGTACTCGATATTTTTCAAGGCAGTTGCCATATATTTATCGGGAAGAACATGACGGCCGGGTTGGACGATGACTTTTCGGTTTCTTCTCAGGTAAATGACGTTTCTCATTATAAGACTCCGGGAAGTATGAAAATACGACGCCCGGATGCCTCCTCTCCATAACGGATGGATCGTCATCAGGAAATTCGCATCTCTAATATCAGGGTTAGGTAGAAGGAAGAGATGCGATAGCCTGATGGTGGTCAATCGCTTCAGGAGAGCCGCCACCCTAATGTCCAATGAGTGTAGAAGGAAGGATGGCGATAGCCTGAAGAGATTTTCCCGGAAGCTGCGCGCCTTGCGGCGTTGGCTTCCTGAGGATGATTATTCCATAGTTTGGAGCACCCGAACAGGGCGAAAGTATTACGACGTGAACGTCAAATAGGCCCCACCCACCTAGCAGTCAGATGAAAGCCGTCGTATGATGGATGAAGATTAGGGAGTGCGACAGGAATCGGTCAGTGAAGCCGACCACGGCATAAACGGCCTTGGAGATCAGAAACCGCGGCAATTGCTCAAACAGGTACTTGAGGTACCGGAACGGGTGTAACCCGTTTTCCTTTGCCATCTCGATTACGCTCTAATGGTCGCACTGGCCGCAGCGCTAATGGTGTATTGGCAAACAGCCACTTTTTGCGACCGATCACAAACGGCTTAATCGAACGCTCACACGGTTGTTATCGATTTCGAGCCGCCCGAACTATTCACCGGCCCCCCATTTCTTATGCAGTAATTTCCGAAGTGCTTCGCGAGCGCGATGTAGTTTTTGACGAACGATATTTTCACTAGTGTTTATTTCGTCAGCTATTTCTTTATATGACAGTTGTCGCTTCCATTTCAATTCAATTAATTGCTGGTAGTCTGGCTTTATTTTTTTCAAGTAGATGATGATATCTTCCTCAAGCACTTTAGCTTCAACATTCCTCTCGAGCGACCCTTGTTCCGAGTTTACATCCTCTGTGTTAATAAAAACAGTATCTAGGTCGATGTAGTTACGATATATTTTGTTTTTCTTGACAAAGTTCAATGCGGTATTTCTAGCCACAACTTTCAACCATGCTCTTAGTTGGTTCTCGTTCTCAACAATAGGGGGGCTATTAATTACTTTTATAAAAACTTCCTGTACAATGTCCTCTACTTCGGCATCATCATGAAGTATGTATACGACAGAGGGATAAACATGTTTATAAAGCTCAAAAGATACTTTTTTCTGAATAGAAGGATGCAATGAATAAAAGTCTGCGACCAATAACAACATGAGGTAATCTTCCATTTCTACACTCCTACTTCTTTTTTGTTAATATGACTCATTGAAATATGAAGTGCGACACCACAAAATCTTGCTGGTTTCTCATAAATAACCGAAACACTATTTATTTCTTTATAATTACTAAATTGGAAATTATTTTTATTATACCCATTTTTCTATTGCGACACAAATCGGATCATGAAGAATAAATGATTTAATGAAAATAGTCCGAAATGACCTCGCTAACAATGGACTCCATATTCATATTGAATAACAAGTATAATTATGGAATTTTTTAAAAAAATCGTAACATAGAGATATATTTGTTGTTTATATTATACAGGCGAAAAAATGAATAACATCAAATTGGCTAACCGTCTGTACATGATTAGTAGTTTTGGAGAAAGGAGGATAGCCCAAGAAATCGAGTCATCAGTTACCTCTGAATGGGATTCGATAATGATTGAGTGTTGTGAAGCGCAATCCCACAATATCAACGTAGAGCAGTAATTATTGGCCCAAAGCAAGAAAACAAAAACTTATAGAAGGAGATGTTTATTTTGAGTAAATTTTCAAGTATTATGAAAGTTGCTGCTTTGACTGGACTTGTAGCCGGCACTGTCTCTGTTACGGAAGCATCAACATTTGCTTCTTCGCAATCACAAAATGGCGCGATCCCTACCAGAATGCAAGCGGGGACTGTTATTGAGTATGACAGTTCTAACCAGATGGTTATTATTGAGAAAGGTACTCCAATAGTATCGCCAATCGCTCAGCAAAATACCGAAAAAAGAACTCTATCAAAAGAAGAGCAAGAGAAATTAGCGAAAGAGGAGGAACTGGTCAAACAAATCAAAGCCGAAGCAAAAAATCTCCCGGTATACAATATTGAAAATCCAGCTCCAAAGCCTGGACTGAAAGTTGTATACGATGGAGAAGGGTACATTAAGAAGTTTATTTATCCAGAAGGAATCAGCACGATGGCTTACAAAGCTTTGCCGCGAGGAACAAGGAAACCTGCAGGCACTTATACTTATGGAAAAAACAACAACAAAATTACAATTGCAGAAAAACATGTTTTAGGCGAAGGCCGATTCACTAACTTTACTGATACAGAAGGAGAAAGCGAAAATACTCTAAAAAAGGGCGATGCAGCCACTAAGGGCGATATTGATAATCCTAAGTATGATACCGTATTGGATGCCAGAAATCTGGAAAACGACAAGTTTGCAAATGTAACCAAGAGGGATAATGGGGAACTTCCTGACGCTACATTGGATATTTGGAAAGATGGCGTTGAAGATTTTGGCGTAAAGTGGTCATCGTCGGTTTCTTTTAAAGGTCGTTATTATTACTCTTTCTAACTTGAATCATTAAAATACCAGGGGGGCGTTACTTGCGCCCCCTTACAGCTTTTGAACCGATTAAGGGGAGATAAGATGAAAAGAAATTGCTTCTCAATATTATCTATGGTTGCGACAATCCTTCTGTTCGCCCTGATTACAGGCTGTAACTCATCGGGCACCGGGAGCAATGGACAACCTGAAAAAAGCAAGACGATTACAACAGAACTGCAAATGGGAGATTACCTTTCTATAACCAATACAGAATATGTAAACGGGGTTGACACCAATGATGGAATGGTTATGCGAGTTTATACATATGACATTAACAATAAAGCGTTAACTAAAGTAACCGATTTACCTTATACCTCTCAATATCCGTTAACGGTCGTCTCGTTAAAGGAGGACAAAATTTACTATTCTGCTGCTGGGGAGGGTAAGGGTGACCAATTGTTTGTCTATGATAACAAAACGAAAACTTCCCAGCGACTAACTAATGATTTATTTGCGATTAATAAAATTATACCTCATGCGGCCGAAAACAAATTGATTATGGCGGCGGTGAAAAAGGGTGAGCGTCCGCTCAAAGTTATTTTTTACGATAAGGAAAGCAAGCAAATAAGTGCTGTAAATGATCAGGATATGGACACCACAGTCTGGGACATCTCATATGATCCGGAAACGAATAAGACCTATGCGGCGAGTTATTCAGAAGATGAGCAAAGTAAAAACATTGAAAAAGCCAACAAAACCCAAACAGACTTGATCCCGCCCAAGAATAAGATCGTGGAGATCGATAATCACAGCATGAAGCAGCGTTCGGTGATCGAATTGGACAATGAACAAATCTTATGTTTAACGGCAAGAGGAGAGCAAATCCTCATTGCCACGGCAAGACAGATAAACAAAGATCCGGTAGAATACAGCTTAATTAATATTAAAACAGGAGAGAGACAGAATATTGATTTGCCTATAAAAGTGAGAAGTGAATTGTACCTATCCAAAGATGGAAAAGGGGTTTATTTCTTAGGAGTAAGTGAAAAAACAGACAATAAAAGAGGCATTTACTTCTATGAGTTTAATACTCAGAAGATAGAGTCAATATTTCCTCAAAAAGACGGATTTATTAATAATTTTAGGTTAATTTCTAGTAATTCATGAAAAAACACCACTTTTCCGTGAAATTCTTCCGACATCGTGACTTGGTTGGATTTAGCCTGACTGAGAATAATAGGATGACCGGAACAACCGATTTCGGATGCCTATTCCAGCCATTTAAAGAGGGGCGAGCCCCTCTTTTTTTTACTTTGGAAATTTTGATTTTTGTTGTTTGTGGACAAAGTATGCATAAAGTTAGGGATACGTGTTTTATCACCCGTAAGGGTGATTTTGTTTGGGTAGTCATTCGTCTTACAAAGTAGCAGGATCAGAGCATAACCATTGCTCGCAATTATTAGCCATCTCCTGCAATTCATTTATAAAAATACCGGCATGGTATCCGTCACAAACCGCATGATGAACCTGCAAAGAAACGGGCAGCAAAATTTCGCCAGCTTGTTCAAAATATTTGCCGCACGTCGTAATCGGCAGCAAATACCGTCCATCCGTATAAATATTCAGATTGAACCCGGTAAAGCTAACCCAGGGAACAGACGAAACATTGATCGTATTCGGCGGCTCATTTCCTTTTGCGGATAAGCCCTTCACTTCGCCATACCTGTTCATATCATTCAGATAGTGTTGATAAAATATATTGAAGTCGTTCGAATAATCGGTCCACATGGTAGAAAACGTTTTGTCATCTTTATGAAAAAAGGTAAAGCTGGGCAGCATCTTTTCCCAATACCCCAACTCCCCTTCTTTATTGAAACAAACCCGGAATTCGCGATGCGCATTCACCGTTTTTGTAACCATATAAAGAAATGCAGGATAAAGCTTGAGACCTTTTGTCTGAAGGACCGGGAGCAATTGGGTAATGTTCAAGTTGGCCGTTATGCTGAACGTACATCTGGTGACATTCATAAAATGCTCGAAGTACGCCCGTCTTTCCCATTTGTCCATATCGATTACCGTAAAGTTCACTTGGATAACCTCCTAAAATAGTAAAGTGCTTATTTTAGGAGGTTAACTCGCTTGCTCGTTTCATAGTACCATTCCCTTCCTCGCTTTAGGGCTATTTCCAAGCCCATGCCCTAAGTATATAGCTATACTCGATGGATGGAAACGGCATCAATAATTGAAATAGAAAAGTACATTTTCAATAACTTCGGGAAGGTGACTCGTTCTCTGATATTCATCATAACCGAGGGATTTTACTTAAATTGTCAGATGTTCCTTGATATTTTGAACCCATAATGGGAATGAGGCAACCTGATATCTCAGAATACGATGGTCTACTTGCAAAACAATTTCACAAGTTGCCTGACTATTGTCAATAACGACCAAACGCTCAATATGATGTATATGAGATAGAGATGCAAAACTGGGATGAACTTGCGACCTTTTTCATGTCAAGCCGCGGTACTTCAGTTTGCCAGATCGATTTTGAGAGTTACACAAAATTCTTGACAGACTCTTTCGGCTTCGTCCGCATGCTCTACCTTGCGACCTCTGGCCGTCGCGGGCAGTGTATGAGTAATTTTCAGGGTTATGTTTGCTACATTTTCATCCCTTATCGTATTCTAATTTATCTATTTCCTTCTGCCCGTCAGCTCGGTCACTTACATTTAAGAATATTATTTCATTATTGTCGTTTTTCTGGATCGCAAGAATTTCTTCTTGTTTGTAAAAAGCAGATCGATCAACATCCATATACTTCGCTTCAAAATGAATTGTTGTATAAATATTATCAAGATAACTATCCTCTACAATAATTCTCAGTACTTCTTTTGAATTAGGTTGTATATTAAATGGTCTAATGAGAAACCTTCCGTTAAAAACAATTTTAATTAGCAACGCGTTACCCGAACCAACATTAGTTAGATGATATTCAAAGTAGATACTCTTCTTATTCTTAACTGAGTTGACCATTTTTTGTTCTATTTTATTAATTGAGCGAACGTTTCCCCATGCGAGAACTATTACATCAAGTTCTATAGAAGGCCCCACTTTTAACTTATGATTAACATCTAGTTCTAATTTGCAGTCTAGCAAAGGCATCATTTGGCGTTTCCGATCCTGTTTTCTAGAATGTTCACCATATAGAATTGTAGTAATTACAGCAGCTATCGTCGCTACGGCTCCTAATACCGTACCAAAATATGATAATACATCTTTAGCTTCCCATAATGTTTTGTAGCCATTACCAGCCTGATATAATTGGTTTATTATGATCGGCACTACAACTACAAGCAATAAAAACATAACTGTAAATAGTAATATTATTTTTATGTAATTATTCGATTTTCTTCTCATTTTTAACTATGGCTCCCTATAAAAAGAGCACCGCAAAGGCGCCTATTTTGATCTCCATATTATCCAAATTGCTTATGAGAGGATGGCTGCTCTTTTCTTTTCCTCGAAACCTCATCCAAGTATTGGGTGAATTTGGATTCGCCGCTGTAGCTCAAGAACAACCACTCCAAGGCACGTGTCATTCCAATATAGAAAAGAGAAACTTCCCTCTCTTCAACCTCCTCTAGCGAAAACGGCATATTTTCGATATTGATAATAAAAACAGCACGGAAATCGAGACCTTTTGCGCTATCTATGGTCGATATCTTAATGGTACGTTCATTTCGAATAAAATTACGTTTTGACGCTGCATTCTCTGTAATCCATGTGAAGGGTAATTCGTGCTCGTTCAGGCTATGTTTAATTTCATCGATGTAGGAAATCCGATGGCTGTTCTTCACTCGATATAAAATGGCTATATCTTCAAAAGGTATGTTTTTCTGTTGATGCAGACAGATAATCGACTTGGAAACAAAGTTCATTTCCTCTTGAATATCCCGAAAGCCTTTGATCATCGGTTCCGGACCCTTCCTCTTCGTGGATTGAGGAGGAATAATTTCTACGCCTTCTATGGAGCCGTCTTGAACTTTGTTCTTTAACTGGGAGTGTTCTTGATAAAAGTCCCAGGCAAATTGAACAATCTGCGCCGTATTGCGGTAATTAATAGAAAGAATTTTAGAACGTCCCCGAAAATCAAGACCGATATCCTGAGCCAGACTTGTTTTTCTTTTAAAAATCGACTGTGCGCGATCTTCAACTAAGAGTAAAGACTGGGTATCCGGGTTCAAGCAGAGACTTAACAGCTTCAGCCAATCAGGCTCGAAATCTTGGCCCTCATCAATCAAGATCGCATCATAAGCGGGAACGATTGCCTCGTTCTTATTCAGCTTATCAAGCAATGCGGGGATTTCGCTATCTTTCATGTGCAAGCTATTTCTAAGCCACTCATGAAAGTTGTATACCTCAATCTTCGATGCTTCGATCGGATTCGTTGCTTCTGCGTTGATTAAATCCATCAAGTCATCCGGTTCGTCTAACTTTTGCTCAATCATTTGCTTCAGACTTCGGGATAACGGAATGCCATAACAGAGAACGAGAATCTTCCAGTCCGGATGAGCCTTGGCCAGCATTTTAGCGCGACTGGCAAGGACGAGCGTTTTCCCACTGCCAGCAACTCCCCGTATGAGTCGGTGCTTATCGCCGATTTGCTTTGCCATATTTTCTTGATGAAGGTCCATCGTTTTGATGTTATGCAGGGAAAGAAGCAGCTGATCCTGATGTTGAATAGGAGTTCTATATTCCGCGCTGATCCGCACTTCGGGAAACAAGTGGAAGCGAATTGCCTGAATATCTTCATCCGTGAGAATGGTCTTTCTGGTAGTCCACACGGTGAACATCTCATGAATCTTATCCCTTAAAATGTCAGGAGAAAACCCATCCTCATCTGGATCGATTTCATCTCTGCATAGTACAAATTGAGGTTCTATCACTTGGTAAAGATCCAGTTTAATAAAATCTTCTTGCTTCAGCCGCGTAAAAACGGTCCCGAAGCCGTATGGAAACTTTAGATAGGAGCCCGTCTCTTGAATGAGATTCTTATCCTTCTTTAAGTAGTTTTCTATGATCCGCGCGTTATCCCGAGCCTGCTTGAGCGGACTTTTCGTTGTGATCAGCTCGCCGGCTGTGTTGCGTAGTGTCCATTCATCATGGTTCACTTGGTATAATGTACTTTTCGTATAATCCTTAACTTCAAGGATAACAAGACCCAGATCAGGTCCGATAATCACAAAGTCGGGCCTTCGTCCCCGAATTTCAGGTTCATAATAAACGATATAGTCGCTCGGTAAATGATCTTTCAAACTCTCAAACAAAATACGTTCACCAGCGGTTGCCCTTCTTGGGATCGTATCCGGCACCATATAAGCCATATTCTGTCTCTCCTAGTACGGAATACCTACTCGTACTATTATAGTACTAAATAGCCGCAAAATGAATACAGAATATGACAATTTTATCGACTCCCCCAGTTATTGCTTTATTTGCAATATCCCCTTGTTCAATTATTCTAAGAGTTAGCATATTTATGAATCTACCTGCTTCCTAAGCAGCTGACTGATCCATCCTTGTGAAATTCCCAACATCTTGGCTAGTTCCTTTTGCGAAGCTTTCGGGTTTTCCTTCATTGCTTGATGCAGACGATCCATTGTTTCTTTTCTTCTTGCCGTCATTTTTTTCTTTTTGGAAAGAGCTTTTTGTGCCGCATCTGCCCGTTCCCGTTCCAATCGTTCCAGGAAAACTTGAAGCGGCGGAAGGCTCTGAATGCATGGCATACAAATGTAAAACTTTTTGAAATATATGATTTGCTGCCTGCCTGAACAAAACAAGCATTCTTTGGCGCGGTATTTATAAACCATAATCGCCTTTCTCTCGTCATCACAGAAATACTCTGTCCTGACATTGGGTTCTAGATTCAAAACACGCCTAACCTCCGTGGGGATCACAATTCTCCCAAAATCGTCTATCACTCTAACAATCCCGGTCATTCTACCCTCTTGCATCAACACACCTCAAAATGAACAGTATTGAATTGAGCTGATATTCAAAAAGTTGCTCTAGCTTATACACCTCATCTTCCTAGTTTGAGCGATTAAAACGTATGCATCTAATTGTTGGCTTAGTTGAACCATATGTTCGCCAGTCAATCTTTCTCCCTGTTGTACAGCTTCTTCCATTTGTCTAAGGAGAGCCATCATCTCTTTCTGTAATTCTTCATCGTCCATATGGAGTACTGGTAAATCCGTAACCTCCCCTCCGCTAGCTGATAATTTCATGCAACTATTCTCCTCTCAAGATTCTCTATCAAAAGTTTCAAGAAAAGTATATTGGTTTTTCCTTCAAAATGGACTTTATAGAATTTTAAGAAAAAAAACATAAAACAAAATAAAAAACAGGCGAATATGCCTGTTTATAAATTACAAATGTATTATAAATAATTCTAAAATCCAGTATCAGGCTCACTTAACTGGACAATTATAACGGGACTTTTTATAAGATCTGATGGGATAGTAAAGCCAACAAAAAATAGAGCAATTGCTACTAACAGGGCAACCTTCTTCACGGCTCTTCACCTCCAGGATATTTTTAAGTTATTCGTATGCCTCCTTCAATTTAATTATATGTTTAAGCTCTAGGGATTTCGACAGCTTTATGTGAATTTTTAGCAATTCTCGAATACATTCGCTTATTTCTTCATAAGCACTAACTTGCCCAAATGATTTAATACAGTTTACGTAACTTTGTATACCTTCATCAATCAAGCCGATGGAAAGTTGATAGAATCCTTTATGCTTGAAGTACTTTCCAAGCGCCAAATACTTTTGAGGTGTCTTTGGCTGTTCAGGTAAAAACTCATGCTCTTTTTCTAATATCTCAGCAAAAGATTCAAAATCACCATTTTCCAGATAGATTTCTAGTAACTCATCAGCTATGTGTATTCTATAGTCGCGGCTAAATTCATCCAAGTATCTTCGTAAGATAGGGATAGCTACGTCGTACTCTTTTTTTCTTGATTTAATCAAAGCTCGGATATGTAGAGAGGGTATGACAACAAATTCATTCTCCATCTTTTCAAAAATATCCAGATGCTTCTCAACTGCATCATAATTTTTAAGTTTCAATAATGAATTAATCAATGACAGATATACCCTTGCTTTTAGTTCTGTATCCTTTTTTTCAAGGGGAAGCCCCTTTTCACAAAGCTTTATACACTCGTTGTATTTTTTGATGGTGTATGCGTGCAAAGCCATTCTGAAATAAAATATGATTTTCTCCCCAGACGATAAAAAATCAACATAATAGGTTATTTCTTGACCCAATTGGAATGTTTCCTCTAACCGTTTTAAATCGTTCCTCTCAATCAAATATTTTTGCAACAGCCCCTTAGCAACGTAATACGGAACTCCGTGTTCTCTGGAATATTGAACAATAACAGTGAAAAGAGATGCCCTAAGAGGGGCATCGGATACCGTTTCCGTAAAATCAAATAATCGTTGCAAAGAATCTTCTGTACTCCTTTGCGGTGATTGAAGTAACCGCAAAGCTACCGCAGGGGCTAAAGTAAAGTCATCTTTCAGGGTGATTACCTCTCGCAATATTTCGAATAAAGTCTCAACTCGATCTTCTTCCTCAATATAACATTCTATAATCTCCGTATAGTGTGTTGGCAACGCTGTGGCTATGGCCTTAATCGTCTTAAACTCTGGACGCTTTGTTGCTCCAGTTTCTATTTTATGTAGAACCGTGATACCCACACCTGTTAGTTCCTCTAGTTCAGCATATGTCAAGTTCTTCTCTTTTCTAAGTTGGAAGATGATATCTGCGATGGTTTTATTCTGACACTCAGCATTCATACCCATCATAATACATAACTTCCTTTTTATATAAATTTTTACATTGGTTAATTATATCAAAGTAAGTTCTAGCTTACAATTGACTGTTTATCATTATCCCCCTCTAACCCTTCCTTGGGATAAACGATTCGAGAATTTTCTACAAAGTATAAGTGATATTTGGTAATAACTGCAATTACTTGTGAATTTTAAAGTAATAAACGGAATAAAAATAGACATTAATTCCTATCCCATATTTTGTTATTTTATGTTATTTTTGTTACGAGCGATGAGGTCGCGACAAATTGTTCATATTTTATTTAGGGAGGCATGTCCATACAAAAAAATTTGAATATGTATAAAAACTAAATATTAGGAATCAATACCCTTTATTATTATTTTTAAAATGTGTATAATTTTGGGAGGTAAATTCAAATGAATCTCAAAAAAGTACTGTCAGCCGGTGTTACCACGTTGGCCATACTATCTGTCTTTTCTGTACCAGCGATTGCCTCTGGTCCCGGAGACTCCATGTACTGGTGCGGTGATGGACAAAATGATTCTGAGTGTTTGGCAAAAGCACAAGAAAGCGAATATTGGACCACCATACCCGGATTTAGTCAGAAGGCCAGTGTTCCATATACAGCCCAGCTCAATACTACTGATACTCCTGCAGGGGATACAAAATCGGTTTATGGATGGAGCATGAACCTAAACGCACGTGATCTTACCTTGAGTCCTGATGTATATCTCAATAATAAGAAATTTGTAGATGTTGTAAAGTATAAAGTCGGCGGTCTAAATTTAACGCTTGATCAGGAATATGCTGAAAGTGGATGGACTTCTTTTTCTTCTACCTATACAGGGGGAGTTAACTCCTTGTTCATCCTGGAGAGATCCTCTTTTTATGGCGGCATGGGTGCGGATGACGTAGTTTTAAACAATAAATCATGGAAACCTTGATAATGGAGGACTGATTTCCTTATGAAAAAGTTCCGCTCAGTAGCGCTTGTTATTGCTAGTATTTCTATTGCTTCAGGTGCAGGGTTCTATTTCACTTCTACTACTAAAGCTAATGACACTGCAGGACATGTTCAGGAACAAATAACCATAATTAAACCAGCAACTGAGATTAAAGAAAAAATGCTTAATGCCATCGATAATTATCAAACCGTTCAAGGGACATACCGAAACATCACCAAAAACAGGAACATTACCGTTGATTTCGAAGTAGAACAAGGTTCTAACCCATACAGTCGTATTTTGGTCAAAGACAAGGCGGGTATCAAAAAAGAATCTATTTCGGATAAGAATACCCTAACTGAGTTCGATGTGAAACACAAAACCTACACAAAAGACGACAAGTCCAAAATCAGTGATGAAAAAGTGGCAGTACGTGAATTTAAAGACAGCAAGAATGAAAAGCATATGGTACATCGAAGCGATCCGGCTACGGCACAAGACGCTCAGCTTGTTACCTTTCCCCAACAAATTGCATTTTGGCTTAAAGATGACGAAAAAAACTATAGTATTGTCGGAAATGAAACTTTATTGAATCGAAATGCGACAATCATTGAAGGTAAATTGACGTCAACGCTATCCGAGAAATTTGGAAGCAAATTCAAACTCTGGGTAGATACTGAAACAGGGGTTCTGCTTAAATTACTGACGTTCGATGCGCAACAAAATGAAACAAGTCGAATTGAAGTTTTAAATATTGAATTTAATAAAAGCCTAACACATAAGTACCGGACGGATGATACAAAAGGATTTACGAACATTAAAGAAAGCGCGAAGTAAATTGAAATAGAGCGCACGACTTTAAAGGTTGTGCGCTTTTTTGTGTACAAATATGGTACAACTACCAGATTCACATTACAAAAGTTAGACATTTAGCTCGAACTACCTTCAAAAAACACATTTTTTTCCGATGCCCTAGAAAAAGTGAAAAGTGCTTCTACGTATTCTTTTAATAGGCTCAATTGGGTTATTTGTGGTTTAAATTTCTTACTAATCATGGCTTTATCTAAAATCCCCTTGTCGGGAACACAAATTATAACACATAGTGCCGGATTTCTTTTTTCAATTGCCACAGTTATTTTTAGTCCTTTTAATTTAGTTACTGGCTTTATCTTTGAAGTAATTAAAGAAAGTGTATTTAAAGGACGAGAGGTTTACAAATATATATCAATAGGGTAAACAACTATCTCTTAGCTTATTTATTCATCTATATTCTGGATTATTATTTAACAGGTATTGTGATTTCGCATTTTGGAATCGCAGCTCTGACCCTCTGTTATACGGTGATCTTTGAACTATACGAATAATATGAGCCTTTTATAAATAGATGGAATAAGAAAAATCAAAATGAGTAGGCAATATTCAACAGAAGAAAAAATGTGCTTTATGGTAGTGTTACACAGAATATACACTTAGTATGGATGCATCGACGTCACTCTAAATTTGATAAAAAAGTGTGCGCGGCAAGTAAAGACAATTTATCCATGAATTAAAACAAACATTCTAGATTATGGATTTCATTAAATGACCTGTCCCCATTCAAATAAGTTTGCCACTCCCATTCCCAAATCTGTAGAAGCAAAATAAGTTTGCCGCTGAAACCGGAGATCTACAGGGTAAAAGCCTGAAAAATCAAGAAAAAACCAAAAAATGAAAAATATATTTTATGCTGAGACCAAGGGAAAAGACTGGGGAAGATCAGGGTTCGGAGGGTAATTCGTTGAATTAAAACGATTGGTAAGAGCGTTCGGACAGCTTGAGAAGAGTGAGTGGAGTTTGGATTGGGAAATGCCTGAGAAAGCAATTGGGAAGGCTTCAATGAGGAAAAACGTAGGCGTGGCAAGAGTTTCTGATTGGGATAGGCTTGGATTTGTCATCATTGGGACGAGACATACGAGGCGAAATCAAGGTTTAGAGTTGCCGCGGCGGATGATCGAAGAATTATCAACTAGGGAGATCGCTTGGGAAAGGAAATAAGCCGAGCGAATATCAGGGTAAATGCCTGATTCCGGTCGGCTCAGCGGTAAACTTATTTTACTCAGCGGCAGACTTATTTGGTAATGGGCAGACTAAAATGCTTTTTTACAACACACTTCGTACGATTAACGCGACATTTTCCACATGCACCGTATGCGGAAACATATTATCATGGGATATAATCTGTTCCAATCCACTGGAACCTTGATTTGACTGGCTTTATTCCAATGGGCATCCTTTCTAAAAGGCTGGTTGCCGTGCGTTTCGGTTGATGTTTTACATCAATTTTACATCAACAATCCTTTATCCCATTACCTCCAGTGGAGGAAGAGTATTTACTGTACGTTAAAGGATAAAGCTGTGAATAGTGGAGAAGCATTTTGCTTTTTGATCCGTGTGCACTTAATCGCTCAGGAACATAAAGATGAAAAAGGAACCCTGCCAACGGGGCGTAGGTTCCGAGATTTTAGGGATTTGTCAGAAAGTGAGCTATAAGGGAAATCAAGATGTAAAGCCTTATGTGGTAAGAGTTTGAGCGATTTCATGAAAATGAAGGTGTTTCATTTTCAATGCGCCGCGGAAAGCCGAATCGCTCAAATTATTTCAAAATTCATTTCAAATTCAAGTATAAAAATCACCCTTCTAACGGGTGAAATGGGAAATATATGTTAGAATTTTTAACAATATCTGCATTAAACAATGTTCCTTAGTTCCACAAAGTATGCCTCATCACTATACACAGCAGATTCAAAATATTCTTCAATTATATAATTACTCTGGACATTAATCTTTACACTTGAAGTAGGAGTCAAATCTTGTTCCTCTATCTATAGAGAAAGTATTCCTCTATAACATTTACTGCATAACCTTCTACTAAACTCTCATAATTATAATAGTCGTATTCTATTTTATTAAAATCCACATTATATAGTCCATTTTTTTCTGCTGCATCAATCATTTCTTGCTCTAACTGCGATTTGTCAATATCCTCTAAAATATTTTCGATAATCTCCTGCGCTATAAACTCAAAATCCTCATCCTCAGGATAATCTTCAATACACCCTAACATATATGACTCAAAAAGAGACATAATCTGCTCTTCGGTTGAAATATGTGCAATATCAGCCAATTTATTCAATATTTCATTTTGAACATTTTTTTCCATCTTTTTAAAGTCATAACCTTCTTCATTTTTTTCCTCTGTAACCCGAATAAGTTTCCATATATTCCCTGAATTCGAAGCTCGATAAAGCAATTCCATATATTCTTTATTATTCAATATCATACTCAAATTATAACATTTCAAATTTAGTATATCGATAATTACATCTGAATCCCACATTAATAATAAGTAATTATTTTGAAATATTTTTTCTAAAACCCCAGCAATAATACTTACATATGCATTATTCTGAAAACCACATTCAAGTATGCACTTTAAATATGGTATACATATTGTATTTTGAAGTAGAATTCCCTGATCTATAAATTTAAACGGCAAAACTTTAAGCTTGAAGAATTCTTGAGGATTTATTAATAGCTGATTAATTTTCTCTTTACTTTCATCTAGCCTTTCAATTTGTTCAAAATATACAGCTGCTAAGATAAGATTCTCTTTGACCGGATATATTTTTTTAGATAAATAATCAATTATAGAAGGGTGTCTAAATGAAATATTATTTGCATTATCAAAAGAAATTAGTGCTTTTAGACGCTCCCTTGTGTCATTAAAATCTTCAATTTTCTTAATCTCCATTCTTTTGTTAAAATTTTCAAAGCATTCATCAACGATTTTTTGTTCAACAAAAGTATCTGAAAGTGAATAAAGAACAAATAAATAATTTAAAGCATTATTATCCAACGCACTAACTTCTTTTTCCCATATACAAGTTGGATTATCCAAATGAGTTAAAATAGTTTCTCCAAATTGGTTCGACTCTTTCGATCTGCAATCGGAAGTAGCTCTTTCAATTATCAATGGACTAAAGTTTAAATGTTTGATAATTGCATTAAGTGTTTTTTTATCATTCAATAAATCTCCAATTTTATCCCTAATAACATTTTTTAATATGTATTTACCAAAAATATTAATACGATCATCCACAACATATCCCTCTGCAACAGGCAACACTTTAGTATCATATTTAAAAAATTGGGCGAGGCTTTCATTTAGTTTTTTAGAATTTTCAAATATTGTTGTTCGTGTGGTAAAAACTATTTTTTTAGTTTTACATTGCTTTATAAACTTTAATAACTCTTCAATTTGTACCAAATAATCTTCAGAATCATTTAGCTTCGTTTTACCCAAAAAATCGTCAAATATAATGATTTCTTGTTCTTTGATAGATTTTTTTAGACTCTCAAGTAATTCTACAATACTTTTTGATTCCAGCTTATCTGAACCATCTATGCTCGTTAATTTACGTACGTTATATTCCCTAGCCAGAGTATTGGCTATCATAATTGCTGTAGACGTTTTTCCAATACCAGATTGTCCCTCCAAAATTACTATGTTCGAATTTTTTAGTGCATCTAATCCAGTATTAAATATAGTTGACTTAACATAAGTATCTTTCATATTTTCAGCAAATACACTTGCATAAGAATTTTGTGGTGTCTCGAATTTAACATCTTCTATTTCTGTACCTAGTTCTTCCTTGATAAACTTGTATATCCTTTCCTGATCATAAATCGACATATTTAGTACTATGTCCATTATCTTTACAATATCTATGATATCTTCAGCAGGAGAAAAAAATACCCCATTTGGGTTTTCAAAGCTTTTATTTCTTAATTTTGTCGCATCTTCTGCTATAGATACAAATATAAAGCGGTAACCTTGGTAGTTTGTTAATATTCCTTTATTTAGTGATTTTTCGATTTTTTGTTTACTACATGTCGATGATACTTGAGCAATGATCTTTTTTTCCGTGTCAACTAAGTCTATACCCTCAACATTCTGCTTAAACGTATTCAAATTGACCAAGCTGTAATCAAAAAGAAGATTAAGAAACTGAGAAAAAAACATTTCGGAATGTATATTCAGATCTAATATATTAAGTTTTCCGCGTACCTTTATCCTAGTAGACAAAGACAGTAATTTTTCCTCAATATAATTAAAATAATTCGTCCTATTCACTAGTCTCTTCCTTTCTCAATTGCTACCTCGGCACTATATTTTTTACTTCTTACAATTTATAGTAACTAACCAGTCCGTTATCCAGCAGGGCAAAAAGGGGAACCTAGACAATTCCCATAAGACGACTGAACATTTGATCATCATTGATTCGGTGCTTATTCTAGCCCCGTACAGCAGGCAGTGTGTACAGGCCTATTTATTTAATCGAGCGGATTTACTGGAATATCGGTAAATCTCATCAATCTCCTCGTCCGTGAAAATTGCGTGTTAATCACCGGCATAAGCCATGTGGCGATCCACATAAGCTCCAGCTTTAGCCTGATCATAATGGGACAGTTTACATTGGAAATCGATACGCTGACGGAGGACCGTGTAGGCTTGCAGGCTCAGTCCTTCCCATAGTTCGCTTTGCCCCGCCAGAATGTGCCAGTAGGAATGTCCCGCGAAAAAGGGGAACGACGACTCAGACTTAGACCGTAGAAGGATTCAAACATACAGATCCTCCTTCGTTTGCTTTCGGTAGCTGACTGCAGGAGCTTGTATCTCTTGCGAAATCTTACAACCCGCAAAAACCTTAATCTAACGGACTTTTCGCTAATGGGGTCTATTTCAAACTACCCCTGTCATGGACTCAGTTACGGAGTATGTGACCACTGTCTCAATGCTTGCTCGAGATTATTAATAAATCTATCCTCGGCTGCTTTATCTAGTGGAGATAAGTCTGTAAATGATTTTGCCCAACCTTTGCTTAAAAACTTTTCAATGCCACCTGTAGACTTATTCGCAATAAATCCATTAAATTGATTTGATGGACAATCGCGTAACATTCCAATAAAAGTCCTTACCAAAGATACACCAGGTGTTGAATCATAAAATTTACACTCCATTGCTGCAATCAATGGTTTATTAGTCTTTGGAGCCCTTCTATTTTTCCTTACTTGATTCGCATGTTGTTCAGCACATATTGAAACATCTATTTCATGGTTTGCCCCTGTTTGTCCCTCATATGTTACATCAACATGCACCTCAAATTTTTTGTTATTTAATTCACAGGTAAGGAAGCAGAAATCTTGAGCATCCGACCACATTTGTCCCGGGGAACCTCTAAAAACAACAACTGTAGGGTTTAAACCCGTATTTATCCCTTTAAGTGTAGCCTTTCCTCCAGCTTTTCTCACGGCCAAAGCACATAACGAAAACACATATGCCTCAAATGCTCGCTCACGAGTATTTGAATTTAATTGCAGTATTTTCCTGGTAGAGCTTATACTAAAAATATTATCTATTGAATTCTTAAGATCAGTTAGTGTTGTCATCTTATCACTCCGTCAACGTAGATAACGAGTTATACAACTTATCAAACTCAAAAATTAAACTTTGCAATTCTTCTGCTCTAATATTAATTTTATCTAGACTAAAATTAATATCAGATAAATCTGGTTCAGTTGAAGTAATATCTGAAATAAATTTTATATTTTGTGGACTAATTTGGAGGTTTGCTGATATTTCTTTAGCTACTGATGGCGCTTCTAATAATCTTGACCTTAAAAAAAATAAAGCGAGTTCAAACTTTTCTCTTGGAGTTCTTTCCCTGAGAGACGTAGTTCCAAGGTCCTTTTGATCTTTTTGACCTTTCTTATCTTTCTTGTTATCTTTATCTATATCTTCGACAACATAAGTATTTGTAATAGCTTTTAATCTATTAACAGTGTTGTTGCTCAATTCCAAATTCGTTAACTTCAAATAGATATATTCAAGTAACTCAGTCCATATTTCGGAGCTGTACGTTTTAGTCACTGCTTTCCTCCCCCTAATAATCGAACTATACTGCTACGCTTTTTCATCCAATATGTGTTAGCTCAAACTTGCCCCATTCCAGGTTACTGTCAAGGGACAGCTGATTCCTTATGTATGCGTTTCTTGTTTACATCAATTTTACATCATCGCTTTAATTTCTGATCTTCTCGCTAACAGTCGCATTTTATTTAAGCCGCGCAAGCCTTGTCATATTCGAGCTTTGTTATTTCTAGTATCGTGGGCTACTCTGTACCACCAGCAACTTCTCTTAATCCAGCAGATATTTCTTCTGCCACATGGGCAGTCAATGTATCTTGATTAACAATTTCAAAATCCTTCATCATCATTTTATAATGAGCAATATGATTCTTTTTCTCGAATATACTCTTAAAGACACCCAAATACCTAGCAACTAAATCTAAATTACTCTCAACATATAAATCTTCGCTTATTGAATGAGACCCATCATTAATCCAAGAAAGCAAAGATCGGCATATCATTTTTTCTTCGTTCTCAAATTCACTCTCAAGATCATCAATGTCTGTATCACCAAAAAATTTGAAATAATTTTCAAGAATTCGTCTCATTATATTTTGAATAGATACAAAATTATGATTATTGGAGTTCCTTAGTTCTTTCCAAAGTAATTCATATGATGTTCTAATAGGATTCTTAGTGAATGGTTCAATCGATGATGTTTCATTTACCTTTCTTAATATCCAATATGTAGCATCACCAAAACTTTTATTGCCCTGATAAAATGTAACTTCTTTATGAAAATAAATATTATGCGTTAGAATAAAAAGCTGTTTTATTTCAGAACTATTCTCTTTGAGCTCGAACATTAGCTTCCTTACTAAACTACTGACCATAAAAAGTACACTGCTATCTAAACTTGAAATAGGGTCATCAATGACAACGACTTTATCAGCCTGTATATCATTAATTTCATTGCTACCCTTCAATAATTGATAAAAATAGAGGAATGTAATAAATGTTTTTTCACCCTCGCTAAGGGTATCATTAGCATCTTCTCCATTTTCCCAGATAATTTTATAGTTCCCATTCTCTTCTGCAGAAGCCAACTGAAATGATTTAAAGCCAAACGAATGTAATATCTTATTAATTTCCGTTACAGAGTACTCGACACTTGTAACTTGTTGTTGTTTTTGAAATAACAATTGTTCAAACTGGCCTTTAAATTGTTTCTTTTGTAGAGAGCTCTTCTCTAACCCAAGCATCCCCCTATCATATAGGTTTGATCAAAATATGAATTTAATTTCTCCTCAAAAAAATTGGGAAGTGATTGTTGGCAAAAAGGACAAATGCCCTCCGTCTCCTTTGAAATAATATGACCTTGTTTAACCCAATCACTTATTTGCAATTTAGTTATGAGGCTAGCAATATCGACATCGTCTTTTCCAATAATTCTTTTTTGAAACATAGGTTCTTCTTCCAGTTGGGATTCAAACAATATCTCGTTTAAATTATTTACTATTTCTCCTTTAGTTCATAAAGACTTCCCTTCAGTTTTCGTAATTCTTCAAGTGGGCGCAGTTCTCTTGAATTATTACTGACTTCCTCCAAAAATTTAGCCATAAACTTATCTCGCGAATTTCTAAATCCTTCAATTGACTCTTTAAAATCTAGATCAATTTTTTTCTTTATTTCCCAACAAGAATCTTTAAAAATTTCAATAATTCTATCTCGATCTGTTATCTTGTCAGAGATGCTCCCTGATAATTTAAATATTGCTTCGTCGTGTTGTCTAATTTTGTCTTTAAGCTCATGAATTTCAGCTTGGAGTTCCACTGACTCTTTACCTAACGTAAATATACCTTTAATCGAATTGCCCATTCGGAAATTTTCATTTACAAAATTCCGATTGTAAACACAAGTTTTGAATTCTCTACCATGCCACTCCAACAAACAAGTGGGGGACATTTCTGAATTCCGAAGGTATTCCGACAAAGTAGTCTTTCCGGAACCGTTATTTCCATAAACAAAATTAATTTTCTTTAAACTTTCCATAGTAATTCCGATTTGATTGTATGTAGCAATATTTTTAAGACTAATTTTTTTATCAAACTCCCTACCCCCTATCTTCTATAATTGACCAATTATTCTTAAATAAATTAATTCTGCGTTAAAATAACATAATTCGACATCAGGAATAATTTTCCTCTATATGATACTAACTAGATCGTGTACATATTTCACGAAATCGACTATTAAATCAACTTGATGGCTTATTGATTTATTTAATCATTGATGGTCTGAAGCTTAAAAGAGTCGAGATTTAAATCAAAAAAGAACCGCGTTCAGTTTGGAGCCACAACCCGCTCATCTCACAGAAAGCGATTCCCTTGTCCAAGTTTTAAAAATCTAAAATACCCATGCGAAACTGCGAAAAGCCACTTATTACGACTCAACGTAGGTTCTTTAATAATTACTCTTCCAATGTGTCTTTAATTTTCTCAAAACAAAGAGTAAAAATCGATAGAATATCGTTATGTGTTAGGCTATTGATTGAGTGAATTCCTCTGCTCCTATAGGTGCAGAACAGATAAATACTGTAATGGACACCCCGTCCTGCTCCGCTGTTTTTATAATTCGGATCACTTTAACTTGTAATTTTCACGATATACTTGAACCATACACTGTACCGTGACATTACACATTTTGCTTGCATCCCAATACTTTGCTGAAATATTTCCACTGGAATCGACAAGCACGAGGTCCAAATAATCTTTCGGCACCGAACTATTTGTTTGCTTCGCTTCAATTCCTTTTATCAAGCAAAAACCGACAAACTCGTCGCCGTCTTTAAAGCCTTTTATTAAAGACGGTCACATTTTCACCTCTATCAAATCTTCCTCTGAGTCAACTTCCACTTCTTCGTCAAACTCAGCGTCGTATTCATAATCATCTTCATTACCGCTTATGTATTTCGATAATGAGTTCAGGACACGCATCGTGTAAGGAAGAATGGTGTGTTTATCATATGTCAAGCCTAGACGTCTTAAATGATCCACTAGAACCGCCAGTTCATCCAATTCGTCATCGTCCTTTGCTCCTAATGGAATGTATTCCACAGCCCTTTGCTGAAGCAATTGTTTCGACGGTGATGAAAACTTTGTTGCATCGTTTGAGATCCCTTTCCAAGCACTAGGTCTCCCGCCTACACCATAATAAACACCGATAGGATCTCTAAAAATTCCTGATGCTTTATTAACTTCATTCCATGCATCGTTAATAATGATCCGATACTGAGGGACATCGTCCGTTGCATTTATACGAATAAACTTTAATCGGGATTCATTGGACAGGCGCTCATTGAGAATAGGAGTTCGATCCCATTGTATTTTGGTATTGCCAATCGACCGCATCCAATTGTTCCTTAATGTAGCGTTCACTAATACAATAAGCTGTCCCTCACTTCGATCTAATTCATCTTGTATCTCTTTGATGATAAACGCTTCAAACACTTCACGGCTTCTATTTTCCTTACGTGGATTATCGAGAAATTTGGCGTCATCCATTTTCAGTGCCGCTTCTTGTAAGGACATCCAAGAATCGATACCTAATATCTTTACACTTAGTTCTGTGCCTGCTAATCTTGAAATAGCAGGTAAAAATTTATTACCTGCTTTCAAGACAGTGACAGATAACAACGTTCCAGGAACATTGATTTTATTGACATTATCACTGAACAGACCATAATCATTGAAGAGGTCCATTACAGCATTAATAATTCGGGACACATTCCCCGTCTCATCATCTGTTAAAGGATAGATGAATTGGGTGAGACGTCCCGTTTTTTTCATCCCTTCCCTGATGGCCTTCTTGGGATCGGTGCCTTCTCTCCATTTATCCTTTTCATCGATTTCTACGAGTGCTAGGACCAGATTGTCCTGCCGTTCTGCTTTGGATAACTGTTTGGCAATCTGATTGATACGTTTGCTCTGGGCAAGTGATTTCTCCTTGTATTTATCTATCTCTAGTTCAGTTACAATGCCTTCAGGATCACAATGAACAAGCTCCACAATAACCTCTTTATCACAATTGAGCCTAAAGAGGGAATCAGATAGGGAATCAAGGACAACAACATAATCAATTGACTTTTGCGCTGTAGACAACACTTCCCTGATCTTCTCAAACATCTTTTCAGAACTATAAATCTCGATGGTTAGTCTTCCTTCATTCGGAGCGACCACTGGAAAGCGACTGTCATTCATACCTCGACGAGTAATGTCTGGGATAAGCTGAAGCTCCTTTGCACCGTAGCCAACTAAAAGATTTTTGACCAAGTTAAACAAGGCACTTTTTTCAGGAAGGCCAATTCCTGACTTCACACTATTCCCGTTAAAAAGATTGTTATTTACGACATAAGCAGTAACTTCACCATGTCCTTCGTGATAGACCTTTGGATTTACGAGCAATAAATCAGAATCGAATGACTCCCCATTTATTACATCCCAGTACAACCCGTCCAAAGCGGTCTCCCAAGCAGTAAAGGAGGAACTGCTTCCAGAACGCCTCTCAATTTTTAATTGGGAAAAGGATCTGTCTGTATTGGTTTCATATGGATTTTGTACTGAGACAAGTACTGAACAGGCATGACCTGATCTCATAAAACATTTTCCGTCTTTGATTTGTTCATTACTTAGATATCTTCTTGTTCCAAGGGATACCGTTAATAAATATCGTCCAGCATCCCCTCCTCGAGTCTTCAAATCAAGCCGAATCACATAAGAAAACGGATCATGGCGATGGGATTTTCGAATCGAATTAGAAATGCATTCATGCTTACCATTGAAAATAACATGATAGAATTTTAGTTCAGTACGCAACTCATTTCCTAGATCAAGAAACTTTGGATCTTGACAAAACTTGATTGCAGCCAAACCGGGAACCCACTGATATTTATCTACGAACTCTTGGATATCACCGAAAGTACATGTTACCCAAACAGGATACGAATCCCTTACATCTTGAGGCAATTCAGAAATCGAATATCCTTTTAAATGAGCCAGCCATCCAAGAGTCAGTTGTCCAATATAGGATTCAGGAATAGGTTGTGTTGAAACAAGCCATGGCTGATTATGAAGCAGCACTTTATTGTCAGAATAAATGCTGATTATCTCGGGGAATATGCTTCTCAGCTTCTTCCCTAACGGTTCTACTTTATAGGAAAGCTTATAACCTCCATTTATACGCTCTTTATTAAAGAAGTTCCGCCAACTTTCCGGCATTTTCATATAATAAATGGTTTCGTTATAAAACAATGATTCATCAATTTCCAGCGCAAACAGTTCCATCTTCTTCATTACCGTGTTCCTCCCGGATCATTTTATTTATCCCCTTGATAAAAGGACCATATAAGCTTTCAAACAGAGGATCCCTTTTGTTCTTCTGCATGATTGAAGCCCAGCTATCCAACATGGACATTCCTTCTGGTTTTCCAGCCGGCTTAGCATCAAATTTTGAGTCACAGTAGAACACTCTGGCATTCTTGCCGCCGCGCAATAATCGTCCGATCATTTGCCAAATCGGAATAAATGTAAACCACGCCATAACTTCTCTTTCAGAATCACTCATAATCGACCAAAAATCAGGCTTTTTGTACATCATTTCAAACTTGGCACTACTGATTTGACGTAATTTGGACACAGCCTTTTCGTAATAAATACTCCTTCCCTCTATTCGTTTCAAGTAACTAGGCAAATAAGCGTGGAGAATTTGAACCATGTAATTCATGTCATTGGGAATAGGATAAGGTCGTACTAGGAAAAAGACCGATCCGAATAGCGCCCCTCCTTGTTGATCTAATATGTTATAACCTCTACCTACTGACATGAGCGGAACAACCAACACTTTAGCCTTTTCTTTAGAGAATGATTCAATCATTGATCTTGGAAATTGATCAGTCTCACGGCTTCTTTCCCTCGATAGAATCTTATACCGGCCTTCCCAACCAGGATCACCATGAAAAACCCTGCCGACAATTGCAACATCGTCATAGGAGTTAACTACCAAGAGGACTCTTCTTGCGGTCCCTTTGCTTTTCCAATGATTCAATTCGTATTGAATATCGGATTTAAGCTGCTGGACCATCTCATACAGATTGCTGCTTCTAGTCTCTTCATCTTGAATCCCTGATACCTCCAGAAAACCGTCTTGACGAACATTAAGTAGTGGTTTGAAAGTCATACTAATTTCCGAGGGTAATCTTTCTGCTTTGAGAACCCACTTTGATCCTGTAGTCAAGTGATAATGTGCTGAATCGGGTGCATGGCTTGTACCGGATAAAAAGATAACTGCCGGCCCTTGTTTCTGATCAGAGTCCTCATAAATACGGTGCCAGTCATGTAGCAATAATCTGCCTACTCCAGTGTATTCAACTAATTTAAATGCTCCTGTTGTATCCCCGTCTTTCAAGTCATATTTGTATCCTATCATTGTGCCTGTCATGGCTTCTTTCATGAATGGTTGGTAATCTCTTTGCATCGTAAATAACGGAGAAAAACCAGCAGACATCCCAAGCTTTGCTTGAATCATAGTGAAGGAAGTCAGAATGAATTTAATGCATTCTTCCGCTCGACATAAATAGATAAAGAACTCCAACTGGGCATAAAATAGCTCCCGCTTTACCCGCGGCTGAATGGTTCCTTTTAGCAGTTTCTCTGTAATTTTTGTAAGCAGCTTTTGTTTCTCTTCGATATTTTCGGTTTCAATTAACTTATCAACAATACTAGATAGGGTGGGATCTTGAAATGGTTCACTTGCATAATTCATCAGGTATTTCCGTATTTTCTTTTGTGCTTCTACGTTATTGGAAAGCTTGTCACTTAATGCATCTGCTAGCGCCGCTACTCTAATAAGATTACGACTAATATTTTTACGCAATGTGTAAGAATAATCTAATTTGTTATATATCCTCCAGATCATGTGATCCAATTGACGGAGCTTATCCTTCCACTCATTCACTACAGGATCACCAGCAAATTGATACTGTCCACTAGTCAGCTGATTGAATTCGTTAAACAGCCGTTCGAAGATATCCTCTACATTTCCAAAAACATTATATTCCGATAAGAATGTCTCATCAAATTGCTTTTGGACTTCATCCGCTTCGTCTACGAATACGATATCCATTAAGTCGTACATTGCTTCATAAATTGTTCTTTCGAGCGGATCTATCATAGCCGGTATTCTTGTTTGGAGCACACTTGCAGACGTAGCCACCCATACATCGGCTTCGGCAAGTCGAGAGAGATCGTGATAAACTCCACAACGATTCGCCAACGGGCACTTCACTGATTTATTATCTTGCTTTAGCCGAGTGCATGGATAATGACTGTTCCGTTCGTAATCCTCAGATAGGGCCTTAATTACACAAACATCAGATAGGTGTTTTAAATCTTGAAATTCGTCCTTCGACCAATCACTAATCTCAAAAATCTCGCTAGAGTTTGCAAATAAATAGTTTTCTTGATGTGACTTCTTTGATGACTTACCTATGATCGGAACGGCACTTATACCTAACTCACGGAGAATTTTGACACGCTCTATCACTTGAGAAACACTGCCTTCTATAAATCCAATTCGGGCACCTTCCTGCTTCACAAGTCGATAAGTTTCCATGAGCATGAATGTTGATTTTCCTGCCCCCAATGCACCACCAATGTGCTGGTTTCCTTTATAAACAAACTCTTTAGCCCGATCTAGAGACTCCAGCACAACTGAACTTGCTCTGTTTTCCCATGCCGAAGATTTATCAACGATTTCATCCATTTCCATTGCCAGAGAAAGTCCATTGAACGGTAGCTCTAGACTAAGTTTTTTTTTCTCACGATAGGACGGCAGCAACCGTTTTTCATTTTCAATTAATGCTTCCGGAATGCTTCCAGAGAAGTTTTGAGCTATTCCTCCTCTTACAATTCTTGAATACTCGAACTTCCCTTGAATGGCAAATGGGATACCATTGACTTGTCTTGGGATTGGTTTATTTAGTATTTGTTCGTAAATGGTATGCCTATTGGTTAAAAATCGTGGAACCAGTTTGTTGGTCTTTCTCTCTTCATTGATATCAAACAACCGATATTTCTTATCAATAGTTCGATAGGCTTCAACTCGTCGGGCGAGTATCTTCTTACTCCTTAGCTCAGGAAATAAAATTCTAAGACGGGCTACAATATCCATACGCTCAATGTTATTTAAGATCGGTTCATCATAACCGACCAAAACCGCCCAAGCTTGATCAATATCAAGTAGCGGGTCAATCAAAAGGCAGCCCGTAATAAATAGTTCCAGACTTATTATTGTTGATATTTCAGATTTTGGTAACTCGAATGAGAAAAATTCTTTACTTATTTCCTCGGTTAAATCCCAAAACGTTCTTCTCAAAAGAACACCTTCTTTAGCGTTTTTTCTACTTCATTTTCCATAATAATATTAATAAATTTCTTAGCTTCTTCATTTAGAAGTGCAGACGCCCTCTTACTATAAAAGGGAAATAAATCATTTCGATATTTGGGAATAACTACATATACGCGTTGGCCGTACTTCTCTATATATGCTTGTGATTTTTGGTTAAAGAAATTTGCTAGTGTTCTTGGGTCTTTGAAATCTTTTATATCAAGAAATATCTTGTTGTTATGAAGTGAGACTGCAAGGTCATATTCATCAATGTTAGGGTATAATTCTACTCCATACCCTTTCCGTTTTAAGAAATCAGCAAGTTTCGTTTCAGAGATCCCAGGCAACAGTACGTATCTCTGAATACCGGGAAGTAATCGATAGATACGTTCATTTTTGAAATCGAACTGGTCTACCACTTCAAAGTCAGCCAGTGAATGACATATATTTTCTTTGTTGCAGCGCCATCGGTCATGTTTATACTCAAGTGTCCATCCACAATGCGGACATTTACGATAATTAACCAGGAGTGAAGTTACCTCTTCATAGCATTGTCGAACAAGTATACTTAGTTCACGATCACGAAACGATTCAGCGAATTGAGCAAGTTGAAATGATGATAATACAGCATTTTGGGGCTGCGACAAAAATGTACGGATTTTTGTATACTCTTCCTGCAATTTCCGACTTTCATCTCTACAGAATTGCAAAATGGCAAACATATTCCTCTGTTGTGCTTCATCAGGGGATATATATGTATTTATGAAATCCTCCGCATCCGGAGTGATCCCAACGAATTCCTCAATCAAAGATGCTTCGCCTGGGTAGTATTCTATTACCCCCTGGATTCCCCATTCATTCGATGGTTTATGCAAAGTTTGAATTAGCCGATGTAAATCAGCAGGAATCTCACTTCCTGACCTTGCTGCTTCTTGTATAAACATTAGCATTCCTCTATGAAGCTCATTAGGGATTTCGGTATAGTTATTAGGCCATTTTTGTAACCCTGTGATAAGGTAATAAAGCATATCTTGAATTTTATTCAATGGGACACGCTCCTCGAAGGTACTTATCAATAATTGTAACCTGGCTATTTGACATCAATTTGTCACCGAATGTTTGTTCCTAATAAAAAACGAACTTCAATATCACTGAAGTTCGCCATGATGTAGATATTTAAGGGTTGTCAAACATTC
Source organism: Paenibacillus elgii NBRC 100335 (assembly GCF_004000865.1). Classification (GTDB taxonomy): domain Bacteria; phylum Bacillota; class Bacilli; order Paenibacillales; family NBRC-103111; genus Paenibacillus_G; species Paenibacillus_G elgii. The sequence goes on from NZ_BIMB01000004.1 coordinate 189,392, forward strand.
CTCTATCCCTATTGATTGATTCAAAAGATTATTTTCTTCAAGTTCATACTCCACTGTAACACAGAGAATCAGCATTCTTGATCCGGTCTTCCCGCTCGGGTCTGTAAGGATATAGGAGAATAGCTGTATCGACTTTAAGGAAATTTACAAAGCAATCTTTTATTTACTCTACCCCCAAAGCCTTGAAAACCGCATCTTCAGCACTCTGGTAAAAGATGATATTGAAGCACCCAATCAGTTCTGAAGGCACAGTTCCAAGATCAACTGCAGACGTTATTGGAATCAAAACCTTCTTCGCCCCACTATCCAAACAAACCTGCAATGTATTAGCGAGTTCTTCAACTTTCATAATTGTTCCACCGATACTCAAGTCTCCCAATATGACAGCAGTACTCAGAGCTGGTTTATTTAATGCTACTGAACAGATAGCCACTACCGCCGGCAGAGTCAAACTCTTGCTCATCCCGATACCATTCATATCCTGAATATGCATGAGATAGTCTTTAGTGGTCGTACTAATTGAACCGCTAATATTCTTTCCATTTGCTTTCAAGTAACGATATGCCGTATCGACAGCTTCTTTCGCTTCACGGTCCGAACCAAGACCAGTTCTTTCAAATTTTCCGGTTCCAGTACTCATTTGCATCTCCAACTTGTAAACGCCAATCATGCCAGACTTCCCATGCGAGACTGTGTAAATATGTCCTGGCCTGCCCATTCCCTCTGGGATCAACTTGCCACCGCCCTGCTCCGGAACAGATACAAATTCTTCGTTGAAGATTTCCTGATCGATATACGAAAAATTCACATCGTAGAACTCCATGCCGCCGATCTTTTTCAATTGTTCTTTTACTCTCCGGCGCATTTCCAAGGCAAACCGTAATATTTCTTCCACGTTTTCTTTGGTAAATTGTCCATCAGGATGAATCAATTTGGTTAACCCCGATACTGTTCTTCTTACCGCTATAACATCTCGCTGATTCAGATTGCTGCCCAATTTGAAGTATTTTTCAAACGCATCCCCGTAGGAGATTTTACGAAGCTCACGCATAATTTCTGCAAAGTAGTCGGTAATAAAACCATAATCATTCGTAAAATATTCAGGTCGATATTTCGGTATTTCCCAACCAGGGATATAGCAATGCATACGATCAAGGAATGCAGAGTCGTTGGCCATAGCATCAGGGAATGGATCAAATAAATGCGATGTCTTTAATACCACGTCGACACTCTGGTTAATGTTGCCTACGAATGTCATGGAAGCATAGGCATTCTTCTCCTCCTTGCCTCTTGCAAAAGAACCAGAAGCCATATAATCCTTCATGATTTGTACGCCGTCTTGATCTTTAAACTTGATGCCGGCCACCTCATCGAAAGCTACACAATCCCACAAGCCAACGAGCCCCACCGTTTTGCTACCCATGTTGTAGAATAGATTGGCTACTGTAGTCTGACCACCGGATACAAGTATACTATTGGGGCTAATTTCTTTGTAAATATGGGATTTCCCCGTTCCTCTAGGCCCAAGTTCACACAAGTTGTAGTTATTTTCGATAAGTGGAATCAATCTAGCTAGATGCAGCCATTTAACCCGCTTGTTAAACTGAGAAGGCTCCATACCCGTGCTTCTCAGAACAAGATCGATCCATTCATCGTCAGTGAAATTTGATCTTGCAGACTTGACCTCTTCTATATCCAAACTTGGCATCTGTATGGGTGTCAGCTTGCGGATAATGAAAGGACAGCGGTTTTTATCTGCCTCATCGTAAAAATATTCCATCTGGACAATACACCAGATTCCCCCGCAGAGCAATCGTTCATAGTCCGAAACATACGTCTCCGCAATAGGAACCCCTTTGATCCCGAGGTTGGAAAACTCAGATTCGTAGACATCATTCTTATAATTTAGTTTGACCGAAAGTTTGTCAATAACCGTGTAATTGCCGCGCTCACGAAGCTTGGAGATGATCTTCTGAGCCTCATCAGGACGCACATAATTTTCAGCCAATATTTGCTTGACATTGGTGACTCCCGCTTCGATCTCTTCTTCATCCATTGAGGAGCAGTACATACCAAGTAGATATTCAAGTACATAGACAGGTACGTTGGCTCCTTCTTTGATTCTCTTCGTCAGGTCTTTTCTAACGATTTTACCTGAGAAGTAAGTTTTCAATTTTTCAATCATTTCTGATTGGTCTCCCGTCCCCTGCCGAACATAGTCACTCATACTATCACCGTCCTACACGTTAAATCCAAAGTCATTGGCAAAAGCTATATCCATAATTACATCATGACGAAGAACCTCTTGATCATTTTTTTCGTCGTATGCTACGAGATAGTACCGTTTCGATTTATCGTATTTTTTATTTTTAAAGTTAAACCGTAGACGAAAAATTCGCTTTTGCGGCTCTACATCTTTTTTATCAGCAATATAAATGTTCTCATTTGAGATCTTTTCATTGTCATCGGAAACGAAGAATATCTTATAACTGCTTCCCTTCACGACATCGCTGACCGGCTCGTTCTGTATGAAGTCCAGCGTGGTAATCAGGTTCGAGATTTTTTGAACCATACTAACCAGCGTTATCCAAGCTGTTCGAGTTTCTTTATGGCCTTTTTCAGTCTTAATATCCAGTACAGGAACAATCATTTCTTGAGGGGACGAACCACCATGGACATAGTTCTGGCCACCGCCTGCTACCTTGAAAACATTGGAACTGATTGGGAATGATACTACTTTAGTATCATTATTACCAAGTATTCTACTTAAGGGTATAGAACCAATGCCATCCCCCTGAATTTCCTTATCGGAGACTATAAATCGACGGTTAACAAACGAACCTTTTTCAGCGGCATTGGCAATCTTGTCGCTCTCTTGCAGCTTGTCCCGCTTATAGATAAACCCGTGATCTGCAGTAACAATATAATGCGTAGCACTCACATGATCCGTTAATTGCTTAATGAGATCATGAATCTCATTCACCGCTTCTTCACAGGCGACAAAGACCTCGTTCTCTGTATTGGGCTTATCGCCGCGGGCATCGATTTGATTGTGATATATATATATGACATCCATTCCGACAAATAACTGGCGGATCGCATCCCGTTTCATCGTCTTAATGTCATCATATTGAATGCAGCGGCTGTTGGGATTATAACTTTGCAGCGCACCTTCACGCTGTTTCAGATCGTCGCATGTAGCGCCATCAACCAGTATACGGTAATCTTCCGTCATTTCCAAAGCTTTATGCGGTAGAAGTGCGGCCATACCAAGTCTCGTGTAGGATGGCAGTACACTCAGCATGGGTTCCAGCTTCGCTGAGCATTTCTCATCATCCTGTAATCTCGCCCAGAGACTACGTCCTGTCTCATAACGCATTGCATCAGATATGATGACGACTACACGTTCCTTGCTGTTACGAATGTATCGGGAATAGAAACTTCTTTGCAACGGCAGTACCGTCATCGATTCATCATTGATAATAGCTGCATTCCATTTTGGAATGATTTTTTCCAGATATTCATTTGTATAGATATTCTCGATCAAATCACGCAGACGTTCAAAAACAGTATTGTCTTTTAGCTTGTCAAAAAAGGTGTAGAAACACCGATAGTTAGTATCAATCAGGTAGTCAGATTCACGATATTGATTAACAATCCCTTTAAAATCATCGGGACAGTAATAATTAGCTTTAAGTATTAAGGAATAGGCATGTTCCAAAAGCTGATACTGTTCCTTGTAGGTTTCACCAAAATGCTTTTTACTCCGCTCCTGACAAATCAGCGGTATAGTCCTGCCGTTCAGTTTAGCACCGGTATCCTCAACCAGTAACCGTTCGTTTATCCACTTGATGATCATTCGGTCAATAAACTCAAACGTATCGCATCGCAACAAATCTTCCGGATCAATCGCTTCCAAAGCGGTAACTGCATTCAATCCCGTAGCCACATATTCGGAAAGTTCGTTATATTTCCCGCGGTAAAGCAGGCTATTCATCAAATTGTCCAAGAACGATATAATATTGCCTGATTTATAGGAAACAAAGCTCATCCAGGACTTAGGAAGCTCAGCATCCATATACCGTTCTGTGTAAGTAACAAACATGGCAATGACAAGCTTTTCCAGCGTTGGTTTTACATCGGTATAGCCAAATTGTTCTTCACAAAGTCTCCAAAAAGCAGGAAGGAGATCGTATTTCTTAAACTCAGCAAGAAACTTACTATCTTCCAAGTCGCTATCAGTCAAAACGACACGAACAACTTCCTCAAAGGAAGCTGTTCGTGTCTTGCATAGTGCGCTCATTAATGCTATTTCGATCGTATCTCTGGTAAAACTCTCAATCTCGAGATCATAGAACCGCTGCGTTCTGTCTTTCGCTCCAAAGAACTTGATGTACTTCTGAATGACCGGCTTATATTTTTCTTCAATTCCAAGGTCAACTGTGAGCAGAGAAGCACGATCAGCAAAGAATTCTTTTGAATACTTAATTGTATCAGCCAAATGATTATCCCGAACAGGTGGCTTGGGGAACGGTGCATAAATCAAATAGTTGGTCGATCGATCTAACCGCTCCAGAAAGTATTTTGTATAGAACTGATTGTCCGGCTCCAAATGATACACCTTGGCGTTAGACAACTCCAGCGTATTAATATCGTCAGCGAAATCAGCCTTATCGTCGTACCAGAATACTAGTTTGCGGGTATCACCGGTAAACTCAGCATTCAGCTTGTCGGCAATCTGTTTCAAATTTAGTTCAGCCATCCGACCAGCCCCTTTCATGGTCCATCAAATCTTTGCCAGAACATCAAGCTTCCTGCCATCTGTACCAGTCTGTACTTTATCATAATTGACTTTCACGCCATCGTCCAGGTCAATGGGGGGACGAGCTACAGCCAGGTGAGCGATCTTCTCGTCATATTCCTTAGTTTCTTTTAGCTGCTTAGTCAGTTTTTCTTTCCGTTTGGTTGCCGCGGCAACCTCTCGTGCATTATTACTGTTATCAATCGTATCTTGCATCCGGGCAATCTCGCTATCGTATACACGCTGCATTCGATGAAGATAGTCAATCCGCACATTTCCGATTGTATCCTCATTGTATCGATGCATGTAAATCAAAGCCTTAAAACCGTCTTCCTTTCCACTATCGAAGAGCCAATAGATCGGGCGTTTTTGATACACCTTGCAATGATCTTTATAGAAATCTTTTAAGAAGTAGTTTCGGATGACTTCTCTAGCTGTATTACCTTTGTTTCCAAGAACTTTAGCGATAAAATCCAAATTATCTTCCAATGTATCAGAACCAAATACTCTCTTAAGGAACGCGCAGAATAATCCTACAATGTCATCTTCAAAGTACTGTTCATCTGTAATTGGAATAACATTATCCTCATCCGGGATAAAAGTGCTGTATCTGCTATCATCCCAATTACCACCTGCAAAGGCCAAGCTCTCGACGTCAACGCTATAGCGCCCCAACATACAGCCAACTGCATATGATAGGAAGGAACGTATATCGCGATTGAGGTCGGCCTTGCGGATTGTAATTTCATTATCCTCAATAGATGGTGTTATTTCACCCTGCAATCCATAAGTTTCGATAAAAATACGATTTAGTTCCTCTTCATTGGTTTTCATTTGTAAAAACCAGGCTTCTGTTGCTTTAACCCATGCATTAGCTGTTTCGGCTAATGCATTACTATCCGATTTAAAGGTGATGTATGGATGTTTTTTAAACTCCCAACTAATTTCGTAAGAATCCCAGTCAAGTTTTGAAATGTCTATGTTTTGTCGGCTGAGCTGTATAATTATTTTTTTCACATTTTCATCGCGTATACTTTTGTAAGGAACCTTTGGAATTTGACCTGTGCTGTAATGTAAGCCTTGGCAAATAAGATCTACACACTTTTGAAAAACACGAGAATTCATATACGCAAGGATATATTCTTTTGATTCTGTTGGGAAAAACATAGGCCCCGCATCAGCATAGATGTACCCTTCCTCAACAAATCTTGAACTAAATAATCCCGAAGAAACATCACTCCATGTGATCCCACTTTTAAAATATGTGCTTGTATTTTTAACTACAAAATCTGGTTTTTTCAGATATGGATATTTCGTCATAACAGCATTTTTTATTTCATAGCCATCATGTTGGTAGTTCACTATATATTCCTTATTTGGATACCATCTTCTGAATGCCCCTCCCTTAATATATGGAAACCACTTTTCAGAACGTACTACAGTTTCTTCACATGATTGACAACCCATTGAGATATTATACCAGTCAACTTCATACCAAAAACGTAAAAACCTATTATTATCGGACGTACCTAAACCTTGTCTTGCCTGACCTACATCATTAAGTGTCTTTTTATACGAAAATACCTCTTTCATAGCAGAACTTAACCAATAGGCAATCGGCATGCCGGGAATTTGAGAAAAATACTCCTGATGCGAGTAGTACCTATTAGTTGTATTGAAATACTCTATCTCCTTTTCATTTCTTCTTGAATAACAATAATCGACTAGGCGAATCGCGGTCATAGCTTTACCAGTAAAATGCTTTCTCGTTACCCACGCAACAATTGGATTATGGCCGACCTTTCCATCAAATAGCTCTGTTCCAAAATCCAAAAGTGAATCAAAATCTGTATTTTGAATTACAAATTCCCGTAAACTTTCAAAACTTTTTTGGTACAACCATGATGTAGTAGTAATGAAAGAAATAAAACCATTTGAATTACAAAGACTACTGATTGCTTTTTTAAACATTACCATTGATAGATCCGATTTGACGTCAGGATAATTTATCTTTACATATTCATATAGTTTTGAACTAAAACGAGAATCCCCTAAGTAAGGAGGGTTTGTTACAACAACATGATACTTACTTGTCATGATAGATGCCATGTTCACTAGAAGGTTGATTCGCTTCTGGGTCTCTTCCAATCCAACTGTATCTAATGTCATTTGACCAGCTAATTCAGCATTGTTAGAAAACAGATGCAATTGATCCCAATTTAAATTAACAATATTTAAAATTGATCCATATTCCCTAGCATCATTAAACGTATCAAGCAAGTAATTTATTTGTTGTAAGGCGGTATTACGTTCTTGACTGTCCATACCATGACCGAGATATTGGAGATGCGCACGGTTGATCTCATTACTCTCCTGAATTGCATAAAGATTACACTTCAATTCTTCATTTAATACACGACGGTTATACTGTCTCGCTTTCATCATTACAGCAAAATAGGCCAGCTGATATGCGCGGTTATCGATATCAAGACCATACAGATTGTTTTCGACAATGCTCTTTGCAGCTTCACGCTGATTGTACCCATAACTTTCGTATATCTGCATTAGCACATCAAAAGCATACACTAAAATATGGCCACTACCCATACAAGGATCGATTAGCTTAATTTCTTCAGGTTTAATGATTTTGTATTCTTCATGAATTGTGTTCAGCTTATTATGGACTTCTGATACCTGATCAGCATCCTCTAGGAAATACTTCCACCCTGCTTTCAAGGTGTCATCTGGATGGCCTTCAATCCAAAGTCGGCCAAGGCTGTTTTCCACCATATATCGTATTGCCCAATCAGGCGTATAAATTGTAGTTGCTGCTGAAAGTAATTCTTTTGGTATACGACTTTTTGACATATTTCCGTCGTATACCAATTCATTTAGCTCGGTATTATAATATTGATATAACCAGCCAATGATCTCAACCTGGCCTTCTTTTTCCACGTTGAAATCGTCTTCCGAGATGTCGTGTACTAGACGATATACAACTCCATCCTTATCGGTAAAAGACACATTCATCAACAGTTCGGTGTAGTCATTAGTGTTCTCAAACAATTCCGGTAGAATGGCATTCAGTGCGTTACACTGTTTGATAAAGAGCATCCGGAAAAGTTCATCCAACTGATTGTCATATTTTAGCTGTATGATCCGATCTCTTTCGTAAGGTCCATAATCTAGATCTGAGTCAAAGGGGGACGTTACCAAATCAGGTTCGATCTTGGAACTGCTTTCTGAAGATAATACTCTGATTCTGGACGGCAGGTAATCGTTCACTTCCATGAAACGTACAGCAATAAGTCGGTTAAACCAAGTATAAGCAACCTCCTCAATTACGCTTTTATATGCACTCATATAATCTGACTGTTTTTCTTTTCTTTGTATGAATTCAACCAGATTTCTACGCTGTTCGATTTCCACACCAGTGATAGAGTAAGGTTCTTTTGTACCGATATCGAAGAATTGAACGTCATTTGTTGATTGCGGCTGGGGATTTTTAATCCCTTTCTCCGTAATCCCCAGCAATCCAGCTTTGTATGTGATCTCTGCAATGAGCTTGTTTCTTGCCCATATTGCAAAGTTTTTAATAGCTGCTTTATTCATCTGCAGTGTCTCCTCTTAGAACTCAATATTGATGATTGTATCATCTACCAATTCTTTCAGAATTCGTTCTCGTAGTGTGGCAATATACTTGTCAACATCCTGCGGGGTTTCAATTTGCCAGGACGCAGAAAGACTGACACTCTTGATACTGATGTTCTTCCTTTTCTTAATCTTCGGCTGAGGTTTCGGCTCTATATGCTGGCCGTTTCTTTTGCCATAATCCGTCTTGGCTTCCTGTTCTTTTACTCTATCTAGTGCAACCTGTTCATCTTTCTTTGCTAGTTCATTAAGTAGCCGAACTTTCAGCGCATCGGCTTCCACCCTGATATTCTGTAAAGTCGCCACATTGTTGCTTGTTCTCGCCTTCTCCATAATTTCAAGGAAAAGCTGATGGAATCGATTGGTAAACTGATCCTTATAACCCTTGGAGTCTAATTCATCAAATACACGTTTTCTTGCATCTTCTATTGCCGCGATCACTGGCGCTTCCATATCTTGCAGTAACTTCGAATAGAGCTCTGTAAATCGATCTAACAGTTCAGGCAACTTTGGAATCTCGCCGTATGGAGTTTCTTTTTTCAAGATCGCCTTAATATCATTTACAACGTGTTCGACCTTTTCATCGACTATAAAGGTCTTACTATCCTCGTATATACTTATCAGTTTCAGAGCTTTTTCAAATACTGTCTTCTGCTCTCCGGTAAAGAAAGACTTAACGGGTTCATAATCATCAGCAAAATCAAAATAATCTTCCCGATCTGTGTGAAGCTTCTTGAAGAATTCAATTGGGGACTGAATTTGAATAATTGCACGAAGCAAATTTTTACCGGACGCTATAATCTTCTGTCCAGGAAACGACTTTGCCTGGTACATGATTTCAAACTTCTCTAGCTCATTCAGAATATTCCTACTGTAATTCTGGAAGCTGCGCATCATCGCATCATCATCTTCATTAACGCTGGAGGTGCCGAATAATTCCTTCATGACTTCACGAACAGCCTTTTTCTGGTTGTCAGTAGCCTTCTCACGACGCTCAGTCAACAGCTTTTCTACAAATTCTCTCTTGGTAATATAGTTGATGATTTCTTCATCTGATTTATTAAGTAAGGTCACGCTGGTTCCATTTACGGTGAAAGAAATATCACCGTTCTTGAATAGTTTGGCAACAAGCCATTCCACATCATCTTCCACAAAGCCATATGGAGCCTTCATAAAGCGATCCAACAAACTCTTCATGGAGGTCTTAGTGTGCATGGAGGAATTGCTCGAAATAAAACTGAGCATATCGTTTAAGGCGTTGATATTCGGTTCGGTACCGCCCTCCAATGTAAGGGTAAGCTGGTTTGCACTCTTGAACATAGACCTGATATTCGCTTCACCCATGGGAGCGTCAATATACGGAAGTTTGTGATACACAGTTGATACAAGGCGTCCAAGAGCATCATTAATTCGAGCGGATACATCTTTTGCACCAATCTGCGCCTTATCACCATTCACATAGATCTCAGCATTCTTCAATGATTCAATCAAAAATAGTTTCGCGTTTCCATTTCTTTCACGCATCTCTACTCGCTTGCCTTCTTTGATCTGATCGAACTTAGCCAATGCACTGGACGTGTTAAGACGTAAAAACTTCTCTATTTTTAGTGCACTTCTGATTTCATCCAAGAAGGCGGAGTCATTCGGCAGCACAACAAGGATTTCCTTCCCCTGTCCTGAAATCATACGCATTGTTATTTCATCAGTGCTGTAGTCAGCATTAGGAGTGAGTACTCTTATTCCAATATCATTGCTCTGGTTCGCTTTATATGGTCGATCATCTACGAACTGATTGAAAGCAAAGCTGTATCTGCCATTAAACGCTGGGTAACGGTATTTTTTATCACTAAAGATATCTTCGTAAATAAGTTCCGAAACCTTGCTGACGACTTCGGACATCTCCACATTCTGGCTTTCGATTTCACGGTTGATTTCTTGTTCTTCGTCTGTCAGAAATACATAAATATCGCCATTCTTCTGAATGAGCATTTGACGTGCCAGAATTTTCAGTGCTTCTTCTACTTGCCCTTTTAATTCCATTCTATCGGTATCAATATCCGCAATCATCAAACTAGTGATATTCTCAATGTTAGCTGTAATTTCTTTGACGTACTTAATCATGAACAGCGTTTTAAGAACATTAACAGCAAAACAGTCTTCATGCTTATCCGGGTTAATATAACTGTTATCAATTGCGCGGCTGATAACTCCCTTATGACTGTGATCCAGGAATTGATGCAATGCATCGTAGAACACATTAAAAGGAATCAAAGTGCCCTCGGGGCGACCCATCAGCTTTACCGCAGACTCTTTAAACAGTGAAATCATGGAACGCTCGCCCTCAGACAAATGCTTGCCAGAAGCACCATGAGTTCTGATGGAGGTCAGGACACTTCCTAGCAAATTAAACTGATAAGGCACAAACGGATAAACGGCAGCAAAATCTCGGTCGTCAGCGTATAGTTTCTTTTCTATACCATCATTAAATACAATCAGGTTCTTGATAATAGTGGTTTTCTGCTCATATAGTAATCTTAACATCTGCTCAGCAGTTGTATTTTTTTCCAGGATTCTCTTCTTAATGACCTCATCGACATTAGCTGACGAAAGGGACAGGCGGGTATCAAAACGTCCTTGAATTTTGGAAAAGTCGTTACCCTTTGTCTTGGTTATGGAATCAATATCCTGTTGGCTGGTTACGACAATCCAAACCTTACCCTGACAAGCAGTTCCTAAGTCTTCGGTTACCGTTTGCAGATTAAGCATCAGCTTAGAGTCGTCACCTATGTATTGGCCAATTTCATCCACTAAGAATACAATATGATGATTATCTCCCTTGCGGTCGAGATATTCTTTCACCAAACGGGCAAAAGTCTCAATGCTAATCGTGTACGGTTCTGTCGCTCTCTCACACCAATTACGAGCAGCAGCCTCGCTCATAAAGCCCATTTCATCCAACACTTCTACTATGCTGTCTTGAATAAAATCAAATTTGTGCCGGGATGTTTCCCATGGATTTCCTAAATTCCCAAGAAATAGGTTCTTAAATTCTTCAAAACGATCTTCTTCTACAAGCCGTCTTTCCAGATCGGCAAGGAATGGAATCGAGCCACAAAACCCTTGCATCTCATTAAATACCTTCAGAAATACAGAGACAATGGCATCTTTGGACTGCTTTCCGGTCATTTCACTCTTGGAATCGATATTGAATAAGACGACATCGGTTGGCACAGTTGCGGCCAACTTCATGTCTGCCAGTACCATTGGATCGATGATTTTGTTATCCTCAATGAAATACTCGAGTGCTTTCTTTCCATGCACTTCTTTATTACCAAGCAGGTAGGATAAGATTTTTAGAAAGTGGGATTTACCACTCCCAAAGAAACCGGAAATCCACACACCCATTTTGTCGGTATGACCGTTAATCCCTTTTTTATAACTGGAAAAAAAATCCGCAAAGTGCTTTTGCAACTCTCTTGTCACAACGTATTCTTCGAGTTCCTGCTTAATATTTTCTTCATCACCCTGGCCAACTTTTATGACACCTTTAATATCCCGGTCAATCTCTCTTGCGAACATTTCTTTGATATTCATTATGCTAGCTCCTTAATCAACGAGCTTGAATGCTCTGTAATAGTTATCGTCTTTGATTTCTGAAAACAGGATTAGTTCCTGCCCGTCATAATTACCCGGAAAAAACATGACCACCGGCACACGGTCAATCGCTTGATGCAAGTTATTTAATACCTTATGTGACCGAAGCAGCGGGTAGCATTTTCCAATTCCGGTCAAAAATACAACGGCATCCTTAGGAGTCCGCTCTTGAATACACTGAACTATCAGACTTGCATCATCATTTATCTGGAGAAGATTCCCTACCGACTTTACGATGCGTTCAAGCCCCTTTTTCTTTTCGAACATAAAGCACTGTTCCATAAAGCCTTCCTGCTCCAGAATATCAATCACAATATCGTAAAGGTCAAAAACCATAAGTTCAAAACCATCAGTTGATTTTGAATTCTTGGCCTTCATGTACTCGATTCGTTCCCTGACTATCAGTTCTTTCTCCGCAGGGTAATCGAATACATAATAACCAACTTCATTACCAAGCCCTTTGTTCTGACGAAAACTTGGCATTCGGATCATTCGCTCTGCAATGTCTAATCTTTCTTCCAAACTAGCCAATTCTATCTCACCCCTGTCAGGGCATGTATCATTAATTCCATGCCGTTGTCCTTCAGACATTGTTCCAGCGTATTATCCAGTATAGGCTTCAGAATCTTTCTGTTTCCGGATGTACGATCCGTTAAACCAGCTTCCATAAGTAGTGTCTTATAGCAAGTACCCAGTCTTTTTAGCGTGTAATCCGTCCATTTTGCGACTTTCTCACTCTGCAGCTGTTTAGCCTTAAAGAAAATTCGGACATCGCTATCAGCCAGTTCATCGCTTCCGATAATCAGCTTCTCTCGATAGACCTCATAAATGAAATCAAAGAATAGACTATCAGTCATAATGACAGCAATAAGATTGACTATTTTCTGTGTAGCTATATCGGTTTGTTCAAACAAAGTATAAAATGATGGGTCAAGAACTTTGACACGTTTGGATACCGTATTGAATATTTGAATTGCCCTTTCCTGTGTTGGAGCCGCAAATATATTCTCCCGCAAATTTAAAACTTTGATGTCTGGCAGCGTTTCTCCTCTATTGATCAGGTATATAACCTTACGGAACTCAGAAAACCAGAATGAATGCTTTACCGTTCCTGCACTATAATCTTGCCTTTTCATAAATTCTCACCATTTAGTGCAACATGATCGCTGGTTGTATTCTCCGGTTTGTTCACGATTTCAACAATATCCCCAATATCGCAAGTCAATAAACGGCAAATCTTAACAAGGATCTCCATTGAAACAAATTCATTGTTTGAGAGCTTCGTCAAGGTATTCGGACTGATCCCAGTCATTCTCCGTAATTCCGTTCTCTTCATTCCTTTATCAATTAACAATTTGAAAAGCTTGTTGTAACAAACGTCCATAATTGAACACCTCAGATACATACTTTTACGAACCTACATTTACAGAATACCATATGTTATAGGATCTTAATAGTTATGTATAAGAAGTTGCGATTATTTATCAAAAGGAAGATGTGTTTTTGTTCTTCAAACTTTCTTTTAACAAGATGCATTATATCTTACGGAGTGGCAACTTCATGTTGCCCAAATTCCCAATTGAACAAAGTACAGACCGACTTCTTTCACATTATAGACAAAAGCTCGTTCCCATTCCGACGCATAAGCCTGCACCTGTGGCCGGTAGAAGTCAATGAACGACTGAAGTTTCTCTTCCGTTACGCTATCCGTCTTGAAGTCAACGATGACCCAACCGTCTTCCTCCTCGAAGAGGAAGTCGATGACTCCACGAACATAGACACAATCGAAACTGTTCCTTCTGATGCGGCTGCAACCTCTTGTTCAGAATCCCCAATGCTAAACATGCTAACTTCATCGGAACGTTTGCGAATCATCAGCGGCACCTCGAACAACCGGCAGCGCGCACGTAGACTGTGCTGCCAAAGTTCGCTGCTTAGTACGTCCCGCACCACACTAACAGCTTCACTGGTATGTTCCGGAGCCAAGCCATCCTCATCCGCCAAAAAGCGTACCGCATCCCCGATTTCCTGCTCCGGTAACCCCTTGCCAAGCAACTCTGTAGCCCGGTGGATAACGCTCCCGAAAGCCATGCCTTTGCCTTCTGCGGACCATTCAGGTTTAGCGCCGTTAGCTTTGGTTTGGCCTGTTACCGAAAGTACCGCATAAGTCGGTGTGCCGATCGCGTCTAGTTTCTGCTGACGAGCTACAATTGCGCCTTGCAAATCCGGCCCATTTTTTCTCTCCTGATTCAGCGCAGGCACATCCAACTCGCGCGCGAAATCCATACCCTCCACAAGCGGTGTCCAAGGGCACTTTGCCGGTTGATCTGGATACAGACTGCTGACCAGCATTTGCTTCGGACGTGTAGCCGCGACATAGAGTAACCGGTCTTTCTCGGCCTTTGAGAAAGCGCGCTCTCGCTCGTTCATTTCGGTCCATCCTATAGGATGAGCGATCACTTCCGTTTTAAATTCTCCGATCGTTTTACTAATCGTAAAGTAGCCTGCAGCCGGATCAGTGGAACGATCTATATATTGCGTCGTATCATGATCAGACTCCCCACAGGGACAAGCCAAGAACACCACTGATGCTTCAAGTCCCTTGGCTTTATGTAGATTCATTATACGAACAGCGTGATTACCGCCGGCATATAGACTCGATGCTTCCATTCCTCGACCTGCAATCATTTGCTCAATCAGCCGACACAATTCCGTCCAGCTAGAACTTGCCGCCAGATCCTGTAAAGCATTTGCAACATTCTTACCATCGTTCCTGCATGTACGAGCTGCCCTGGTTTCAAGAAACTCGTTCCATAATAATGAACCATGCCCGTTATCGCGACGTAAGCCAGAAGTTCCATATGACACACCTCTCTCTTCCTAATACTATCCATATTGTAAAACTACGTATGGACAGCAGGATGTCAGCGAATATACGTTCTATAAAACGAAATACCTCGCTTATAATTCCGCGAGGTACTTCAATTCATTATGCTCTATAGTGTTGTCTAGTTCGAAAGGGCATCTGCAATTAATCCGTAAATGTAAACTGTATTGGCAGATTTACGAACTGCATCTTGACTTACTGACGCTCCGTTAAGCCGTAATTGATAATAAGGAAATATCCTATCGAACTCTTTAAACGAAATCGTCCTGGGCATTTTCAAAGTTGAACTAGGGACATTATCTTTGGCCTGACTGATTATGATTGTATTTCCATCCGTGCTAATTCTAAACCACAAAGGTGCCCTCTTGTTTTGTGGAACAGTATTAATCTCAAAAGCTTGAATTTTAGCCCGTTCGATTATTTGATTCCACACATCAGATGAACGCATGATTGCAGCCTCAGGTACTTCGTCGGTATACTTCATCATTATTTTTGATACATTCTGATCCACTGTGATAACTGTTCTTTGAGCGATTCTCGAACCGCCTTAGGCTCTAGTATCTCTGCAGAAGCCCCATATTGCAAAATCCATCTTAGAAACTCTTTTTCGTTGTTAACCGTTACTTCAAAGATAAGGCTGCCATCTTTCTCATCCTTCATTCGTGGATGAACAAACAGTTCTTCTTCCTTGATGTACCGGGCTACTTCGGCATTAAACCGGACTTTGAACGTAATATTCTTTTCTCCGCGATCAACGGACCAAGTATTTTTTAAGTATTGCTTGATATTAAAATCACCTTTATCGAAAGGCTGATCCATAATCTCCACCTTTTGAAATCGGCTAATTCGAAATGTCCTGATCCCTTGCTTTGAATGACAATAACCAATTAAATAAAACCGCTGATCACGTGGAACGAGATAATAAGGGTCAATTTTTCGTTCAGTCGTTTCATTTCGGTATTGGGTATGGTAAACGGTATCAATCGTCTTCTGCTCTAAAATAGCTTGGATAATTGGTTGTAAGAAATTTGGACTTTCTTTGCGGTACGCTGGTGTACCCATTTGAATAATCCCTGTGATATCTTCGATGATATTATTCAAGTGAGACTTTTCCTTGCGATGCGTTCCCATAACCTTGTCATAAGCGGTATCGAAGCCAGGTGGCAGCTTTTCCATATCTAGCATGGAAGGCAGCAAAGAAAAGACGAGTGCCTCCTGCTCAGTAAAGTTAAGAGGATACAGGAAGAATTTACCCATAAAACGATAACCTGTGCCCCTGCCTTCCCTTGATACCGGAGCAATTAGCTCCAGTATATCCATATCCCTATAAATAGTGCGAATGTTTACATCGCATTTGAAAGCAAGATCTTTTGCCGAGATTCCGGGGTTTGCTTGTATTGCATTTATAATATTGAATATGCGAATGACTTTGTCAATCATAGTATCCCCTCGATTTCTCATAAGTAGGTAACATTCATTCATGATTATCGTATCATGGTTAAGGGGATCTATGAAGAATTTCTTTCATTAATATAAAAAAAGAACAGCCCAATTTGTCTGACTGTTCACTCTACGTCTGTAATCTCTGCTCAATGCGTTCACCCCATTGAGGAAGAGAATCCGACCGATATGTTATTGAAGTGTTATCTCACCCAGAATAATCTGTCTTCTGTATGGCTGTTATCTATAACGATGAGATGGTCAATTAAGTGAAGAGAAGAAAGCAAATTTGGAATTGAAGTGTCATGTCGTCTGATTATATCCTCAACTGGGATGTCATGCCCACCATTTTTAACTCGCGCCGCAGCTATTTCAATATTTAAACGATAATCACCAAGACCAACATAAAACATTGAAATTTCGAATCCGTTCGCCTTAGCATCACGCATTAGGCGAATGACGTTGCACCCAGCCAATGTCGGTTCGACTGAAAAATCTCGTTTGTTATGAATACATTCCCTTGCTAATTTGATGGCCGCTTTACCTGCAGAAACTTTTCGGCTTTCTGGATGAACGGAATCCATTCCGCGAGCTAAGGCATCAGGGTCAATATTAAATACTAATCCCTAGCCGATCAACGATGAGATTACGAATTGTACTTTTTCCGCTGCCATTGTTACCGGCAAAGACGTACAGGATTGGTATCGTTTCATGCATGTGAGACATCCTGGTCAGTGCCAGGACAATATTACCGTCAGTAAATTCCTTTACAATTTGGCCTTTGTCAGTCTTATATACAATGTATGTTTCATTGGCTTTGGCGTCCAACTTAGCTCGATCACCTGTGAGTTTAATCAGCTTCTGTAGATCCTTGATTTGATTCTCTGATCACCGTCCTTGTTCCTTAAGTATCGGCATTTGGTTATAATTATAACACACGTTTCTCATTACATCGGAGTATCAATTACTACATCTATTTGATGACCATCTTCGGGTCTATTGTACATACGGCATATAATTAATGCATTCTTGATGCCAGCGATCTTTCCTTTTAAAAATTCATCATCAGGTTTCAACTGAAGCTCTTGTTGTAATTCAGCTGTAGCTCGTTCAAAATATTCAATTAATACATTGATTTCCTTTTCCAAGACACAATCACCCTCTTTCCAAACATAAAAAACGCCCAGTTTTCACTTATTAAATTCCACCTTGATCCCTGATCCATTCCTCTATTATTTCAATAGAAAAAATAATCCTTCTTCGAATTCTAACATGAGGAATTTGTTTTTCCCGAACCATTGCATAGATACTGTCGGTTGATACATTTAAATACTGGGCTATCTCAGAAACAGTAAAAATTTTTTTCAAGTTACATCATTCCTTTACTATTTTTCTAATCATTTTTTTGTTAAAATGTACCTACACCTACCACGCGGGCTCTCCTCTTGCTCGTGCCTGTTCTCCACAGGCCAAAACAGCACCCAGCTGTAATCACGCTCCCCCCAGCGGCTAAAGTTATGCTCTCTTTAAGCATGCCTAATTCGTGATTACACGCGGAGAACCTAAATTCCAAGCTGTCTTCTCAATTCTCCCGATCTAGCTAATAACTTTTAAATCGCAAACACTTTGAGAAATTTATCTCAAGGTGTTTTTAATGTGCATATCAATTTTTAATCGAATCGGTTCACTTACAGTGCGCCTGTAAACATAATAAAAAAGTTTCTTTCCCTTGGAGGTGTTCTACTCGAACTCATTATTAAAAGTATAGTCATTGCTATGCTTTTCCTTGAAATCCTTAGTCTGACTGAGGATGATTTAAACCTACTATTTCACGTTGTATAAAGCTTTTGATGGGGATTAGGTACAAAGTGGTTTCAATTTAGATGCATATTTACAGATTCAAGTTCCTACGTCTAAATAATTTTAGTGGAGGTGTACCATATAGTATCAAATCTTTCCTTTTATACGACGGGTTTACGAATTCTTAGTCGGACTAAGAATTTCAATAGCACTCCTAAAACTGCGATATCATGGTTAGTGGTGATGAACATATGACACTTGATCCAATAATGTATAAGACGAATCGCAGCACAGTACACGAGCACTACAACATATACTTAATTGAGACCCAGAAGAAAGAGCCCGTAGATAGTGCAGTTGTTGAAGCAAGAAATAACATTCTAAGCCTTTTCCATTATGAACTGCTTATTTTGCAAAGTTCCAAAGAGCATTGGGAAAGGCTGATGAACGATCCCAGTCTTAATTTTAGGCGAGAGTTATGTGCTAAACTCTACAGACTCGAACGGGCAGATATCATGGTAGAGCTAGATCTATCAAGTGGTGCAGTAAGTAATCTATTTAACGAATCTACCAAGCCAAATTGGCCGCGGCCATTTCAACTTAGCGTTCTTTTTGAGCACCCGTGGCAGCTTATCAATTATGAGATTCCTGATCCATATTCTTACTCTGAATCGCCGGAGTACTTTGAAGAAAGAGTATCAAAAAAAATACACCTTAATGATCTGGCGAATGAAAGATCAAAAGTATTGAGCATTAGAGGATACGTGATTGTCAATGCCCCGGAGTTGTTCCAACAGGAATCAACTGCTTTAACCGGTCGCTGGGTGACGACATACCCCGAGTTTGATTACTTTGAATTTCATCTGAATCACGAGCCTATAATCGATAAGGTGCTTCGGGAATCACTTCTGAAACTGTTTCCGATGGCTAACCACATGATTACAACATATCGTCCATTTAAGCCGCTAACCAAACGGGCGTTATGGGTCATTATCCCTAAAAACGAAACATCACCTTCATACGAAGGAATTCTTCACGAACTGAAGAAGTATCGGGAGCATACGGAATACCACAGACTGAAATAGTTACCGTCACAAGTTTTCCCCAATTTAGTTGAACTAAGAAAAATGGACCACCTCCCCATTCGTGTCAACGCTAAGTATCAAAAGGACATGAATGGAGGAAACCTAGGTGGACCACTTAGAAAAAACAAAATCTTCGAACCAAAACCCTCACCAGATCAATGATCTGGAATCTACAAAAAAACAAGAATCTTTTCGGCAGAATGCTTCTTTTGCCGAAAAGATTCTTCTCAATGAAGGTATGTTTACTCGCCGTGGTGACGATCATGATATTAGAAAAATAACCCGAGCGAGGATTGAGAACATGCTCTATGCAAACAGCCTACAGCAACTAGAAACACCCGTAAACATTTACCTTGGCCGACAAGGAATCAACCAATGGATATGGGAAAACAAAGTGATCTTAGAGATCCCAACGGAAATATTAAAGAAGTATCTCCTTCGCAAAATGACTAAAGATGCCTTTATTTTCTATAAAGAGTATATCATGGTCCACGAACTAGCACAAAAAATTGGCGTCTATTTGTTAATACCTGCAAGCCACATTATGGATGAACAACTACTGAGTGATGAAGTTTTGACTTATTTATCAACATCACTTGCAACAACTGGCATGCAACAAAAACTGATAGCGTTTGTCGTTCAGCATGCCGATCAGTATCTAAAGACTCCCTTGCACAATACAGAAAAATATAGCCTTCTATTTTCTCCGCTAAAAAATCGTAAAGGAAAGCCAGTTCATCCGAAAATTGAAATGTATATGAAGCAGTTAACAAAAGAAGGAAAATCCGGACATACCCTAGCAAGAGTCAGAACTCACATCAATTCTATGCTGTTCTGGTTGGTTAACAATATGAAGGATTTCGCAGCATGTGAAACTCATACAGTTCCAATCTTATCTATTAAACAGATGCACCTACAGGAATTTCGTTCCTACCTTCTAAAGAAACAACGAAAAGGAGAGTACAGTTCAATCACCATCAGTGAATGCATCTATGCGATTAAAAGCTTCTTTCTATTTTTGCAAAAAACTTATGGGTTTCCAGACCCCGCAAAAAAGATTAAATCCATCAAAGCGTCTCGATATCGTTTCCGAAACCTGCCTACTAAAGAACAGATCACTGCGTTTTTTAATGTGATTGAAACGTATTCCGAAAATCCACTTTTGGAGCGTATCGCTTTTCAATTTATGCTTACACTTGGCTTGCGCTCTATGGAAGTTTCGCAAGTATCCTTGAATGACATTAATATGGAGATCCGAACGATTTCTATTCACAGCAAAGGCGGAAAACATCACGAACTGCCGCTGGCGGGAAAACTCTATCGTGATCTAGAAATGATCAAGAGTATTCCATCAACGTCAAAGTACTTATTTGGCGATGATCCAAAAAAGATGATAAGAGAACTTCAAGAAAACTATAAATTATACATTCAAATCGCTGGCTGGACTTTCCCTGGTGGACTACATTTGTTCCGTCATTGTTTCGTAACGAATCTAGCGGGTCAAAACCCGCCACCACAAGTGCTTCAGGCACTTTCCCGGGTAATTAAGATGGATACGGTCAGTTTATATACCCATCTTAATCAGAAGTCGAATTGGCTTTCTCAAGAATTGAATAAGCTTGATTATTCATACCAAGGAGGTAAATGAGCATGCCTATTTACGATAAGGAATTTGAAATGGACCTCTTATTAGAGGACAAGATTAAAGAAATGGCCGAAGCATACGGCCCCCATAAATTTCTGCAAGCGTTAAATCAAATGGATTGGGTTCCAAAAGTCACTAACAACGAAAAACCTTCCGAACATGTGATGCTCCATGATGCGGTCGAATTCTATTTTTCGAGTGATTCATTTACAGAACTTGCAAAAGCATCACAAGTAGCTTACCGCTATGAAATGAATTTGTTTATCAAATTCTGTAACCAACATTTCGATCAAGACCCGGATTTCAAAACGATTTGCACCTCTCAATTTTTAAGCGATTACTTAGCGCCAGTGAGAAATAAAAATACACGAAGCAAAAAGGCTGCATTTTTGAGAAGCTTTTTGCGAACCATTCTTGAGCATTTTTATGAACAAAAGATAGATAAACTAAAGCGGGTATTAAAGGTAGAGGTCGATAAAAGACGTGTACCGCGTGCATTCACCAAAGAACAAATTGAAGAGTTGATCATGCTAGCAAGATTAGGTCGTGAGTCCCATCGGAACTTTATAATTCTATGGACATTCCTCGGGACCGGGATTCGCCTCAGTGAATTATGTTCTCTTCAAATTGGGGACATAAAACCGCAGACGCAAGACATTTACATTCGTTCAAAGGGCGAAAAAGACTTTAAATCCCCATGCAAAATCACTAACTTCTCGCTTGAATTGCTGTGTAAGTATGTAAATTTCAGATATGGCGCTCTTAAGGACTTGACCGATTATTCTGAACGATATGTGTTCTCCGACGATAAAGGGATATCACCACTGCATGAGAGTACAATCCAAAAAATGTTTACCAGACTTATTGACGAGGCGTCAACGATTACTGATGATGACAAACGCGTTTATCAACTATCCGTACACTCCCTTCGTCATTCATTTGCCCTTTATTTGCTGGAGTCCGGTGTAAATATATACACCATTCAGGAGTTGCTTAGGCACAAATGGCTCAGTTCAACACTAGTTTATCTTAAAATGTTTGACAGCATGCTTGTCAAAGTTATTAATCAACATCCGCTAGGAAATCTAAAAGTCAATGATTTTTTCTAAGGAGATCCGATAGATGAACAACATTTTGTTCGAATCTAAGTACTATAGATTTTGGTATGAGCATGTAGATCTTACAGCGAAGGAATATGTTGAACGCGACCTACGAAAATTTGAAAAATATTTGCATTTGAGAGGGTTTGAAGGAGAGCTTGACTTCGACAAGTTTCACGCCAGCCAAAAGCATCCCGGCTCATTTCGCCCCATTCAGCAATACTTTATCGACCAATTTGTAGAGTACCTTCGCGTGGATTATCAGGCAACGAAGAACGTTATGTACAATGCGATCAGTTCGTTAAAGAATTTCTTTAAATTCCTGTATGATATGGAGTTAATTCAACAAAACCCGATGGAGGATTATCCAAATCCATATTACGACCGGCCGATTAAAAATACTGCACTTTCAAAAGAGGAATGCCTTGCTCTGCTCGGTGCTGCCTTAAAAAAAGATCCTTTCTTTCGTCAGGAATTCGTTTTGATTTGGTTCATGCTGATTACAGGGCTTAGGAATTCAGAAGTTAGATCCGTTTCTCGAACCAGTATTAACCTAGAAAACAGGATGGTAATGATTATACAAGGGCAGAAAAATGATGCTCGTTCTACTAGTATCACAACTGCCCTATCAGAAGAGCTTAGACGGTATATCAATCATCCGAACTATATCGCTTGGGCAGAGAAAGGTAATGACAAGCTGTTTTTTCGGAAAGAAAAACCATTAACCTATAAAGCGTTACAGGTAACCCTAAAGGATTTATGCCTCGACGCTAACTTATCTCGGATTGTAACCCCTCATGATTTGAGGCGTACTGCTGGCTATCTCATGCAATCAGCCGGAATGAATATGGTCGAAATTCAAAGGCAGCTTGGGCATCAGATAATGGCTACAACATTACGCTATATCCCGCCATTGAATGACCTAGCGAAGATCCTAGCTCAGAAGGATGATAGTTCGTGAAAAAGCAGTGTATAAAGTAACAATAGTTAGCTAATTGCCTCGCTATTCTGTTTTTCTAAATCTTTTAGGACCGAATAGCGCTCAAAAAAATGAAAATAAATCTCGATCAACAGTCTGGTCGTATTTTCCCTAAAGTGCTTTGTTCAAATGGTCAAAGTTCAATAGCAGATTTCCAAATTCAGTTCAAAACCCTTTACACGTTGGCAACAATTTCGATGACGACGTTATTTTTTGATGAAAGGAATGGGTGTCTATGACGGATCGGCAAATGATGCGAAAACATTACGCTTTAGGCGTTATAGGTGAGCTTAAGCGCTTAGGATATTCTGAAGAAGACGCGAAGAGGTTTTTTCTGCGGCATTACCGGGATATGAAGCGCAGTTATGGTCTTAATATGAATGTACACGACTTTGCCAAGGAGATTGATGAACTTGAACGTGCCGTATATCGCAAATACAATCCTGATGATCCGGATCGCATTTACGTTGGTCATATTCAAAATCGATTGAAAAAGCCAACAAAGACCGAGTCAGGTAAAATATTTCGAATTACTGAAGAGATGGAGCAGAAAATCATAGAGTGGGATTCCTGTGTTGCTGAAGATGTAGCCGGTGCCAAATTCGCATATACCTTTATACCGACAGGTCTCGGTTTAGTCATTAAAGTACAATGCGATGTATGCAAGCGAGAACTCGATCTTTCCGAGTAAGTATAATTTAGGATAGTTGATCAATCTTAACGATTATTCTGTTACCGATCGTGCGGCTCTAATTTTTACATCAATATCCTGAACGATATAATTGAATAAATTACCGTCTAGGCCGAAGAAGGATTGAACTTATATCAACTATATTCTTCTCTTAGATCGCATAATAGGGGAAATGTTCGAAGAGCGCCAGCATACGTCATGAATGGATCTCGGAATATTCCTCGTTTTACGGAGAGAGCGGCAAATCCGCCTTAAGAGCCGCCATTCGTGATACTAGCAGTAGAATGAAGACTGGGTCTTGCAATGGCTGCCTGCGTTTTCCACCTCAGGACATACACTCAAAATATGACGCCTATTCAGAACTACAAAGCCGAATGAGACTTCTCAAGGGTCTCATTTTTTTATTTATGGACAATACTAAGTATTACTAAATCCTGATTCCTGATTTGAGGTGATGTTTAGAATGGCTAATATTCAGAAGAGAGGCGAAAATTCCTGGTTCTTGACAGTCAGCCTGGGTAAAAATGCCAAAGGCAAATATATAAGACATACTAAGACTATTCATTGTCGGACAAAACGAGAAGCTGAAAGTGAATATGCGAAATTCCGACAAGAAGTCGAAGCAGGTGAGTATATCGCACCGCAGAAGATGACGTTTGGGTCGTTTGTTGAAGAATGGCGCAATAAATATGCCGTTAAACATTTGGGACACAAGACACTGTATACTTATGACTCTAATCTTAAGACCCGTATTCTTTCGTACTTTCAACATCTAAGACTGGACGAAATCAAACCCCTTCATATAGTGAACTTTCTTGATCAACTTGAAAAGGAAGGCAGCCGCGGAGATAAAAAAAACGGAGGGTTAGCCTCTGGAACAATCGAAATTCAGCACCGAATCTTAAAAAACATACTCAAACGTGCAGTTGAATGGAGAATAATTAAGCGAAACCCAGTCGATGATGTGCAAAAACCAAAAGTCATTTCAAAGGAGATTATCCCTTACGACGAAGCTGAAGTAGAACAGATGCTTCGAGCGTTGCAATCTGAGCCTTATCACTGGAGAATCATGATTACATTGGCCCTTACATCCGGTTTGCGACGGAGCGAGTTGCTCGGACTTGAATGGAAGCATCTTGATTTCAACAATGGAGTTTTGGATGTTTCGCAAACCATGATTCATGCTCTTAAAGGTGAAATCATTGTCAAACAGCCAAAAACAAAAAAATCCATTCGAAAAGTTGCTCTCCCGAGTTCTATGCTTAAAGAGCTAAAAGAATATTACGACTACAGAATGCAAGAACGAAATGACATCGGGGATGCATGGCGCGGCGGCAATTGGTTGTTTATGTTTTCACATCCAGATGGACAACCTTTCCATCATGAACGGCCCTATCTTTGGTTTCGACAGTTCGTTAAGAAAAACGGGTTTCGGTACATCCGATTCCATGATCTTCGGCATACCTCAGCTACAATTCTGATTAACCAAGGCGTTCATGCTAAAATCATTTCGGAGCGGCTTGGACACGGGAGCATAACCACAACAATGAACATTTATGGCCACGCTCTCCGAACTGCCGACCAGGCAGCTGCCGATAAATTCGAATCATTCTTTACATCTAAAGCCGCACAAGGACAATAACGAAGACGCCCAGGAGGTTCCTGGCGTCTTCGGTTCATTTGGGTTATTTTCTGATCGATTTTTACATCAATTTTACATCAAGCCTGTATTCCGACTCCTGTACCACTAATATTTTGAATCTGTACCACATCGAAAAATTCAGTAAATATAAGGTTTTTAATACGCTGTACCATACCTCACCAACAGAGCCACGCACTCCACATGCACCGTATGCGGAAACATATCCACCGGCTGCACCTCCACCGTACGGTACCCGCCATCCTCCAGCACACGCAGGTCGCGCGCCAGCGTCGACGGGTTGCACGAGACGTACACCACACGCTCCGGCCGCATCGCGAGGATCGTCTCCAGCAGCGCGGCGTCGCAGCCTTTGCGCGGCGGGTCGACGACGATCACGTCAGGCGCGATGCCCTGACGCTTCCACTCGGGGATGACGACCTCCGCGCCGCCGACCTCGAACCGCACGTTGCGGATCTCGTTCACCAGCGCGTTGCGCTTCGCGTCCTCGATCGCCTCCGGGACGATCTCGACGCCGTACACCTCGCGGGCCTTCTGCGCGAGGAAGAGCGAGATCGTGCCGATGCCGCAGTAGGCATCGATCACGGTCTCTTCGCCGCTCAGCCCGGCGTAGTCCAGCGCCTTCCGGTACAGCACCTCGGTCTGAACCGGATTGACCTGGTAGAACGAGCGCGTCGAGATCGCGAAGCGGATATCTCCGATCGTATCGTAGATGACCTCGCTGCCCCAGAGCACCCGCGTCTCGTCGCCGAAGATCACGTTCGTCTGCTGTCGGTTGACGTTCTGGCAGATGCTCCGCACGTCCGGGATCGCCTCACGGATCAGCCCGACCAGCTCATCGCGGCGCGGGATGTCGCGGCCGTTCGTGACGAGAACGACCATAATCTCGCCCGTGTTGAAGCCATAGCGGGCGATAACGTGGCGCAGCAGCCCTTTGCCCGTCTCCTCGTTGTACGGGCGGATGCCGAGCTCGCCGGCGATCCGTTTGACCGCCGCGACGACGACATCGTTGTTCTCGTGCTGGATCAGGCACGCCTCCATGTCGATAATCCGGTGGCTACCCTGCGCGTAGAAGCCGCCGATCAGGCCGCCCTCTTCGCCCACGGCGAGGCCGATCGGTACCTGTGCCTTGTTGCGGTACCGCCACGGGTCGCTCATGCCGAGCGTCGGATGCACGACGATGCCCTCGGCCATCGTGCCACCGCTCCCAGCTCCCACGCCTGCATCCGCCTCCGCCCCTACGTCGGCCATCCTACTCTCCGCCCCGGCTCCGGCCACTCGCAGCTTCCCGATCCGCTCCAGATTGTCGACGACAAGCTGACGCTTCCAGCGGAGCTGTGCGTCGTAGCTCAGGTGCTGGAGCTGACAGCCACCGCACTGCTTGTAGATCGGACAGGGCGCGTCGATGCGGTCCGGACTCGCTTCAATAATCTCCAGCAGCTTGGCGTAGCCGTACTGCTTCTTCACCTTAAGCACCTTCGCCCGTACTTTTTCGCCGGGCAGGGCGCCCTGAATAAAAAGGGTAAAGCCGTTCACACGGCCTACCCCTTCTCCGTCATGCCCCAAGCCGACAATGTCGGCGATATATTCTTCGTTCTTCGCGACGGGCAGGCCGCTGAGATCGGCAGCGGGCGCGCCCGGGCGTCGTTTATTCTTCCTGTTCATGTTCGTCCACTCCGGGTCTCGTTTTCCATGGCAGCTTCATCAGGTTGATCGGAGGCGACTTGTACGTCGACTGGCCCGTCTCGTCGATGAAGATGTGCAGATGCTGCGGCAGGTTCGTGAAAATGCACGGCAGCGTGCCGCCCAGCTCCCCGTCCAGGTTCACCTGCACGTAGTCGGGGGACGTCACTTGAATTTGCTTCGTTTGCAGGTAGATCAGGTTCGGGTCGGACAAATGCTCGCCGCGCAGCGCTAGCGAGACGACGCGGATAAACTCCGCGAGGTTGCATTTGCGCAGGATCAGCACGTCGAACAGACCGTCGCTGAGCGACGCGTCCGGCGCCAGACGCTCGAAGCCGCCGACGGAGTTGCTGTTCGAGATGAGGAAGAGCATCACTTCCTCGTGCATCTCCACCTCCGCCGTCTTGATATACAGCTCGATCGGGCGCAGCCGTGGCAGCTTCTCCAGCCCTTTCATATAGTAGGCCATCTGGCCGATCATCGTCTTGAGCTTGCTCGGCACCTCATAGGTCAGCTCGGTCAGCGATCCGCCGCCGGCGATGTTGATGAAGTAGCGCTGGTTCACCTTCCCGACGTCGATCACCCGTGCGTGCTGGCGCACAATGACGTCCACCGCGCCTTCCCAGTTCCGCGGAATGTTCAGCGCCCGGGCAAAATCGTTCGTCGTCCCAAGCGGCAATATCCCGAGCGGCGGCCGGTTCGGCTTCTCCGCCAAGCCGTTGATTACCTCGTACAGCGTGCCGTCGCCTCCGGCCGCGATGACGATATCGAACCCTCGTTCCACCGCCTCCGCCGCCGCGAGCGTCGCGTCGCCTTCCCCGATTGTCGCATGCGTGCTCGTCTCCAGCCCGCCGCGTTCCAGCCGCTGCAATATTTCCGGCAGCCGCTTCCTCATTTCCTCCCGGCCGGAGGTCGGATTGTATATGAGCCTTGCCCGTTTGACTGGCTGTGCCATTCTCTCTCTCACCCGTTCACATAAGAAATCGTATGAAAGCATTTTTGACCAATGGTCGTTTGACTGCAAAAAAACTGCTAAAGCCGCGTTCGCGTTCCGTCCTGCATCTTAGCGACAAAAGGCTTGATCTGTCGTTCAATCCACCGGGATATGCCGGGATGGGGCAGCAGTGCTTCGCCGTTGTACCGATACGAATAACCCTGCAGACGCTCCGGGATAACCGCTTCGGTAAAATACCCCTCGCTCAGGAACAGCGGCGCCACAATGACCGTATGCCCCGGCTTACGCATTCGCCATTGCTCCATCCGATCCGGAATCTGGTTGGGCAGCAGCATCGCCGAAGCCGCTTCGTCGAAGCCGCCGAGCCGCTTCAAGCGCTCCGCCAGCCGCTCCAGTCCCCGCCTCCATCGCTGATGGAAGCCGTTCTCGACGCTCCCGTGGCCCACGAGCAGCACCGTTTCGCGTCCCGGGTCCGTTGACAGCGCTTTGATTTTCGCATAGACGATCTCGGCGATCACCGGGTCGTCGTCGATCGGCGTCGTCAAGTGAATCCGTGCCCGAATAGCGAACGGCTTCATGTCCGTCGGCAGCTGCGGCGCTTTTTTGGCGCCCAGCGCATAAGCGATCTCGTCGATATGCGTGCTGCCGGACGAGACGAAGAGTGGAACGACAACGATATTCGTAACGCCGAGCGACTCCAGGTGCGTGATGCCGTCCTGGATCAGGCGTCCTTCCACAATTTCCAGAAAGGAGGAAAAGACCGGTATTTCCGCAGGAAGCCGCACGGCGCCAACCGCATCGTCCACCAAGCGGACCCACGACTCGCTCCGGGACCCGTGACTTATCACTAATATACCGTATTTTACCACACCGTATCCCTCCCGGGTGAAAAAGATCGTGTCCCGCAGCGTGGCTTCCAGCCGCACGAACACGAAAAATCCCACTCCACCGGCCCGGCGAGAAGGATTTGTTCGAGTGCTCCGTTGTAATCGAGTCCGGATGCGGTAAAGGGTAACGTTCGTTTTACCTTCCCAGGCGCTCCAGCGTCATTTTGTAGCCGTCGTTGCCGTAGTTCAAGCAGCGCTTGACACGCGAGATGGTCGCCGTGCTGGCGCCGGTCTCCGCTTCAATCTGGTTGTAGGTGTTGCCCTTGCGCAGCATGCGGGCGACCTCAAGCCGCTGCGACAGCGACTGGATTTCGTTCACCGTGCACAAATCGTCAAAAAACACATAGCATTCTTCTATATCCTTGAGTGTCAGGATCGCCTCGAATAATTGGTCGATCGCTTTATCATTCAACTTTTTCAGCTGCATTACGAATTTTCAACCCCTTGATGGTCTGCTAAGATCGATGAATTCCCAAGTCCATAACCTATTTCGACATCTGGGAGTGAATTCCTCCCTTTAAGTTAGCAAAACGTTACTATTTTTATGCGGTAACGAACTAAACCGACACTGGGCAAAAATCATGAAAACCGTGACAGGAGTCCAATCCAAACATTTGCCCATCACATACAGTATACTAGGAAACCGCCTATAGAGGAAAGTGCGACAAGGTGAACTTTGCGACATTACTATGAATAAAAGGGTTGTGAAACGATGAGCTATCCAAGACAAATGATTGGCAACCGAGGCATGGCGCCCTATCCGCGCGCCGTCACGTACGCGCATCCGCATGCCGCGCCTCAAGTGTACGCTCCGGGCCAGCAGCAAGTATTTACGCGCAGTCTTACGCCTACCGCAGGGCTGGGCGCTGGCAATCCTTTCGGGGATTTCGGAGAATTCGGCGGCGGCAACCCGATGGCTTTGCAGCCGGCAGCCGCACAGGAGGGCGGCGGTCTTCTCTCCTCGCTGTTCGGAGGAGGGGGCGGCGCTGCAACGGGCACGGCGGGGGGCGGCGGAGGCTTTAACGTCGAGCAGATCAAGGGAATCGTCGACAAGCTCGGCGGTGTGGAAGGCATTGTGGAGACCATCAGCAAAATGCAAAAAATGGTGCAGAGCGTTCAGCAATTCGCCCCGATGCTGAAGGTACTGTTCGGTTCCTTCGGCAAAAAAGAGGCAGCCGCCTCCAAAAGCGGGGGCAGCAGATCCGGCAGGAGACGGCGCAGACGCCGGGGAACGACGCAGAACCGCAGACGGGCGCGCAAATAGCCGCCCGGTCACGTCGTCCGCTGGCCGCTAGGCTTGCAAACCATCAGAACCGGCTGTGCCTGCCGTTTGGATACGGTTCGGGCGCAGCCGGTTTGCCGCTTGTGCCTGCGCAAGCTTTTGCCATCCGGCCGAATTACTGCTAAACTAAGATAAGTTGTATACATCATGTAACCAGCTAACCATAGTATAGATAACAATCGCAAAGGATGTGGAAAAAGCATGCTGTTCACTTCTTACTCGCTGCAAAAGCTGACACTCAAAAACCGGATTGTCATGTCGCCGATGTGTATGTACTCCTGCCTCGATGAAACGGGTCGCGTCACGGATTGGCACAAAATCCATTACCCAACCCGCGCCGTCGGCCAAGTCGGGCTCATCATCGTGGAAGCGTCAGCCGTCACCCCTCAGGGGCGCATCTCGCCTTACGACCTTGGCATTTGGAGCGACGATCAGGTGCCGGGCCTGCGCGAGCTGACCGGGCTCGTGCATGGACAAGGCTCCCATATCGGCATCCAGTTGGCCCATGCCGGGCGCAAAGCCGTGCTGGACGGGCCCATTATCGCGCCGTCGGCGATTCCGTTCGATGACAAGTCGAAGACGCCGGAAGCGATGACCGCGCAGCAGATCGCCGAGACCGTCGAAGCGTTCAAGGCTGCCGCCGCGCGGGCGAAGGAAGCGGACTTCGACGTCGTCGAGATCCATGCCGCACACGGGTACCTGATCAACGAGTTCCTGTCGCCGCTGTCGAACCGCCGCGAGGATGAATACGGCGGAGACCGCGACGGCCGCTACCGGTTCCTGCGCGAGATCATCGACAGCGTTAAGACCGTATGGGACGGACCGCTGCTGGTCCGCATCTCTGCGCACGATTACCATCCGGATGGCCTCACGCCGGAAGATTACGTCTACTACGCCCGCTTGATGAAAGCGCAAGGCGTCGACTTGATCGACGTCAGCTCCGGCGCCGTCGTCGGCGGTCCGCCGAAAGTATATCCGGGGTACCAGGTTCCGTTCGCGGAGCAGATCCGCCGCAGCGCGGACGTGCCGACCGGAGCCGTCGGCTTAATTACGCAGGCCGAGCAGGCGGAGGAGATTTTGCAGAACGGCCGCGCCGACCTGATCTTCCTCGGCCGCGAGCTGCTGCGCGATCCGTTCTGGGCCCGCACCGCCGCCAAACAGCTGCGCGCAGAGCTCACGCCGCCCAAGCAATATACGCGTGGCTGGTAAGCCTTTTGCCTAGCCCTAGCGCGCCAAAGCACGAACCCGAACCGCAAAAAGCCGGCAGGCTCCCGCGACGCTGTAAGCTCGTCGCAGGGCCGGTCCGGCTTTTTTCTCATGCTGCTATATTGATCTGGCTGTTTATATCGAACAGGCGCGTCAAGCTTCGAAGACGGTGTGCGATCCCGCCGAGGCGACAGCGGACCCGTCCGCTACCAGGGAACGTCCCCGGCCGTCCAAGCAGTGCTCATGACTGCATTCGCTGTAATAGACCGTAACTTTTCGCGTATCCTGTGTACCGATGACGTGATGGCAATGCTTGCACAGAATCGTCCCGAGGTGCACTTCCTTCTCCGTTACACGAGGGCTTCTTTCCACGCTTCATCGCTCTCCTTTTTCATGGTTTCGGAAACAACTTTCGCCAAATCCATTACCCGGCTCGCATACGCCCATTCGTTATCGTACCAAGCCAGCACTTTGATCTGATCCCCAGCCACCATCAGCGACTGGCCGTCAATGACCGCCGATTGATCGCAGCCGATAAAATCCGAAGACACGAGCGGCTCGTTGCTGTAGCCCAAATAGCGGGCCATCGGGCCTTCCGCAGCCTGGCGGAACGTCGCCTGCACTTCCTCCAGCTGAACCGGCCGCTTCACCTGTACGGTGAGGTCGACCAGCGAGACGTCCGGCGTCGGGACGCGGACCGAGATGCCGTTCACGTGCGGCGCAAGATGCGGCAGCACGTCGATGAGCGCTTTGCCTACGCCCGTGCTTGTCGGAATGATCGACTGCGTGCAGGCGCGCGCGCGGCGCAAATCGGAATGCGGATTGTCCATGTGCTTCTGGTCGTTCGTGTACGAATGAACGGTGGTCATCCAGCCGTTCTTCACTTGGAACGCCTGATCCAGCACATGCAGCACGGGAGCGACGCAGTTCGTCGTGCAGGACGCGGCGGACAGCAGCGTGTGCTCCTGGGCGTTGTAGCGGTCGTCGTTGACGCCCATGACGACCGTCAAGTCCATGCGCTTGCCCGGCGCCGTAATCAGCACCTTGCTCGCGCCCGCCGTCAGGTGCCGCGAAGCGCCTTCCCGGTCGTTGAACTTGCCTGTCGCATCAATGGCCAGATCCACGCCGAGGTCTTTCCACGAAATGGCCGCCGGGTCGCGCTCGAACACGATGCGAATGCGCTTGCCGTTAATGATCAGATCGTTTCCTTCCTCGCGGATATCGGCCTTCCAAGTTCCATGTATGGTGTCATATTTGAGCAAATGGGCAATCGTGCCCGCTGGGTATAGTGAGTTAATCGCTTGCAGGCCCATCCCGTTCTCGTCCGTATCAAAAGCGCGGCGAACCAGCAATCTGCCGATTCTTCCCATCCCGCTTACGCCAATCGTTCCTGTCATTCCGGTACCCCTCCCAAGCTTGCTGTTGGTTTTGCAACGTCTATATATAATGTATAACATATAATCAAATAGTACACAATAAATATTTTCATTACATTTTTGTGACGACATATAATCCGACACGGAGAGCCTAATCCGACCACAAGCCGACAAAAGAAAAAGCTGCCCGCGGCAGCTTCGAGAGTGTTGAAAAAGCTCTGTTTTTTTGAGCTCGTTTGAATAAGCCCCCTTGAATCTCACCGTGTGACGAGGTCTTAGGTTGATTTATACATAATCATTACCCAAGATGGGGAAGTTACAAAGGAAAAACTTGTATAAATTTACATTTCCGAAAGGGGATACGTATTGCATGGGTATAAAAATAATCAGGTACTTCGTGCTTCTAGCGCTCCTATTTACTACAATCTTTTTCGTTCGGATTCCGAAGATACATGCGCAGCCTGATCGAATTCCAGAAAAGATGGATCCGGGAACCGTAATCCATTATGTGGCGGATAATAAATACGAGGTGCTTGCAAAAGGCACACCCCTTAGCGATCCTGAAGCCGTTCGTCCCCCTGAAAAAAAGGATAACTATTTGCCGCGCGGTAAAAAAGGAGTTACTGTCGAATACGGCGTGGACGGAAGACCTTCCTACATGAAAGGAGTTTCTTTTGGCGAAGAAAATCCTGGAAAACCAGTGCCGCATGCTTTAGGAATTGTACAACCTGCATCGAAAGATGGCGAGGTTATGGAGGGGAACGTTTCGATGTATGGGTTAGGCGGCTATGCTAAAAACGAACGCGGATTTCCCCTTGATAATTTTACATGCGCTACAAATCAGGAGATGGATGATCCCCCTTACGGGAGTACTGTCGTCCTGAAAAATCTTGAAAACGGAAAAGTCGCCTACTTAAAAAAGAAAGACGTCGGACGACTTCATGCAGGCGTTGTGTTAGACATTCGCCCTCACGTATTTGAGAATGTGCTCGGAGTGAACAGAGATCAGGGATGGTTAAAAGGAGCGTATTTCCATGATTAGTCCAATGGTGAAGAAAAAATACTTCCTATGGTGTCCTTTAATCGCGATATTGGCGATGGCGTTTAGTTGCCGTGTGGTAATTGCAGAAGAGCCGCTCCCTTCAGACCAG
Source organism: Paenibacillus elgii NBRC 100335 (assembly GCF_004000865.1). GTDB lineage: Bacteria > Bacillota > Bacilli > Paenibacillales > NBRC-103111 > Paenibacillus_G > Paenibacillus_G elgii. Next base: position 223,325 of record NZ_BIMB01000004.1, read on the forward strand.
TTGTTTATTGTGGCTTCAGATATAAAAGAAGCTACTGACAATGTAAACTTTATTCTTTTTAATCACAGAACGCAGGAAACAAATTCACTTCTCCGAAGGAAAAATACGGTGTTTCCAACCGCGGTATTATCCAGAGATGGAAAAAATCTTTACACGAGCAAGATTCATCAGACCGGAGACGACTCTCCCGACTATATTGAATTGTTTGGATACGCGATGCCGATCAATCCACGAAACATGCCGGAACTTTTAACGAAGCCCACAAAAATTTGGAATGTAGACTACATACGGAGCAGCGCGGATAACACCAAAGTATTTATGCGCGTTGTGCAGGCAAAGCGTGATAATGCCCAGCTAGCCGTGTACAATGTCGATTCGAAAAAAATAAACGTTTGGAACGAAGACGATTCTACTCATGAAATTCACTACTTTGATTATTCTCCGGCTTCGCGTACGATTATCGCATTGGAGCATTCCCTGGACGAAGAAACGGCTCTGCTTCAACATGCAAATCGGGATCAAGTTGCATTGCCGCCTGTTACCTACCGCGTTGTTCTCTATTCTGAAGACGGCAGAAAACTTCGTGAGATCGCAACCCTAAAAAAGCATATTCTCGATATTTCGCTCTCCCCCGATGGAAAGCAGGCGTTATTCACAGTAACAGATCAAATAAATTCCAATTCGTTCAACTTAGTGTTTAAGCTAAATTTGGAGAGTGGTTCCTACGAAGAAGTTTTTCGCGATACCGATACTTTTAGGAGAATCAAGCATGCCCAATACGCTTCAGATGGAAAGCGCATCTATTTTTCTGGAATTTTGAAAAATGCCCCTGTCTTGAGTGGTGAGAAGCGCAGAAAAGTTCCTGCTCGCAACATTGCCATTTACGATCCGAAAACCAATCAAATGACAAAGGTTTGGTCCATGGAGAAGGGAACAGTCAACCAGTTTCAAGTTTTATATCCGTGATCGATGGATTAAGCAGAGGTGGGGTATCTCTACTGGAGAACCCCACCCCCTCACTTTCTCAACAAGCTCAAGCCGCTTACGGCAGCCTTTTCCGATTCATATCAATCTATTTATGATTCCTCATCCATACCATCCGGTACTCTTCCGTCGACGTCGCTTCGTCGATCATTTCCTCTTCGATGCGGAAGCCTTGCTTCTCATAGAAGCGGACGGCGCGCTCGTTCTCGCGGTACACCTGCAGCCGGATCGCGGTCCGGTCTTGTTTGACATGGTCAAGCAGCTGCTTGCCCAGCCCTTTCTTATGATGCCTGCTGTCGATAAACAAGGCGGCCAGGTAGTCGTCTACCATGGAAACAAACCCTGCAACGTGTCCGCCTTCCTCGATCACAACCGTATCGGCCATCGGCAAATACTTTGTCTTCATCTCTTCCGCATTCGTCCGCCAATATTCTGCATCGATAAACGGATGGGCGGTCAAGGATTCCTGCAGCCATAGCTCAACTAAAAAATCGAGATCTTGGGGACCGCTCGGTCGGATGCTTCTCATTCGGACAGTTCACTCCTGTTTGTTCGTTTTTCGAATCATGCTCATCGAGACGATGCACGTTCAGTCTCCGGGAAAAAGCCTATCGGCTAAGCGGCTATCGCTTATTCCGGTCCATATACCAGCGCGCCAGCTCCCGCGCCTCTTGCTCCGGCAAGCCCGCCAGACGGAAAAATGCGCCGCGTCTGCCCGACGCCACGGCAATCTGCAAGGTAGACAAGCCGAGCCTGCGCTGAAGCGGCCCGATCTCTACGCTGACGGACTGCACCCGCGACAGCGGGATAACCGCCGTCGTCTTCGCCAACCGGCGGAAGCGCAAGACAAGCATCCGGCCTTCCCGGCTCCAGCCCGCGTTCCGGTATCTCCACCATTGCCAGATCATGACCAGCGGACACAGCAGCAGTCCGACATAAGCCCACGGGGTAATCAACCCGGCAGCCGCCGCAGCCAGCGCCAGCACGAGCGGAGCAGGCAGCGCATAGCCCCACAGCGCCCGCCGCGGCAGCGCATGATGCTTCAGCGAAGCCGGAACCTCGAATTGAGGCGTCATCCGCTTCACAAATTCGCCGATCTCGCGATTGCGGAGCAGCGGGAACAAATGCGCGTTCTCCCCCTTTTGCACGCCATAGCCGACGGTTTCCGCATAAAGCGCCGAATAGCCGAACAGCTGCCACAGCGGCTCCTCCACGATGCGGATCGCCTGAATCCGCCGGAGCGGAACGGTCACTTGCCGGCGCTCCAGCAAGCCCCGGGTCAGGAGCAGCTTGTTTTCTTTGCGCGTAATCGTAAAGTTTGCGAACTTCAAGACGGACGCGATCGCCGAGATCATCCACGCCACCAGCAAAATGCCCAGTGCGAACAAAGGGATCATCGCCGCATCGAGCGCATTCCACAAGTAACGATACACATGGAAATCCGGAAACAGCTCATCAAGCTTGCCCATGGCCGCCGCCAGCAAAGAAACGGACACCCCGAATCCGCCTGTGGTCAGCGCGGCAACGAACAAGCTTCCGACCGGAAGCTTGTAGGTTAACCGGAGCTTGGAAGGGTCGCTTCCGCTTCCCGCAGACAAGACCCCGGGCTCGGGCTGCTCTTGACCTTGAGGCGCTTTCCCCGGCTCCAGCATGCTCCGCAGCCGCGCGGCGTCCCCGCGGGCGAGGGCCGAGAACACCGCCTCCGGCTTCTGACCTCCGGCGGTCTGTACCTCGACGCGGACCAGACCGAACAGACGGTGAAGCACCCCTTCCGTCACGTCGACGGACTGAATGCGTTCCAACGGAATGAACGTCTTTTTTTGCACGAATACGCCCTGCGTCACCTTAAGCTGCTCTTCCGACACTTCGTACCGGAACCGGCGCCAGGACAAAAATCCCCATACGATGGAGCCTACCAACGCAGCCAAGCTCCAACCAACCTGAAAATAAAGCGGGGTACCTGACCCGGAACGCGAATGCTTGGAAAGAAAAATCACGATGAGCGGCACGATGAGTCCTTTGACGATCTGCAGCGAGACGAATACGGCGGCAAACGGGTGAAGCCTTCCCTCAGAGGTCTTCATGGGACACCTTCGCCAGCTCCGCAATCCGCACGCGCAGCACTTCCGCCGTCTCGCTGGTCAGCGCAGGGATCTGATGGCTGCCCGCCGCCGTGGAGAACGTAATGCCCGCCAGCCCGTAGGCCCGCAGCAGCGGACCTTGATGCGTATCGACATGCTGGATGCGCACCATCGGAATGAGCGTCCGCTTGACGAACATGACCCCTTGCTGCAGCATAATTTCGTCTTCCCGCACCTCGTAACGCCACCGTTTCCAGCGCAGCTCGGGCATGACAAGAACCGTCAGGACGATTTCCGCCAGCACGCCTGCCGCAACTACACCAGGAATCCACCCCGGCCAATGAAAGCGATGCGCGAGATAAAATACGGCGGCGGCCAGCAGGGCGGAGACCGTCGAAGCGATGAAGCCGCTCCATCTCCAGACGATGATGGCTTTGCGGTCAATTTGTTCCTGCGGCTCGATCATTCGATTTCACTCCAATACGTGGCAAAAAGCTTTATCGTTTTATTATCGAACAAACGGGTCCGCTCTGCAACCGCCTAGCCCTGGCGTCATCCTGAAAAGACAAAAGCCCGGCGCGGTTCATGCTTAGCATGCCGTTTCGGGCTTTAGTTGCATGGTTCAGGTGAATCCGCCGGGGCTCCCCAGGCACGGCCGCCACGGACTGGTCACACCGGTTCAGTCGTGCCGGGATCGTCCTTCGCCGCCTCTTCCTGGAGCAGACCGGCCAACTTGCGGTCGGTCCCCTCGTCGGACAGCGGACGATACAGCGTCAGCTTCAAATCCGGATCGTCGTAAAGCTGGAACGTAATATGCTCCATGATCAGCGTACCCGCCTTGGGGTGCCGCATTTCCTTTCTTCCGATCGGCGTGCCGAAAATGTCGTGTCTCGGCCACCATGCGCCGAATTCCGGACTGAGCTCCGTCAGCTCCTCGACCAATGCCTTGAACCACGGTTCGCCGACGAACCGGCTGCAGGTTGAGCGGAATTGCGCAAGCAGCCGCTGCGCATGGTCTTCCCAATCCGCCAGCAGCGCCCGGTACGCGGGCGAGGCAAAGCAGCGCCAGAGCGCGTTCCGCTCTTTATCGTTCATCCGGTTAAAATCGCCGAACACCACGCACGCCGCTTGATTCCAAGCGATGACGTCCCACCGGTGATCGGTGACGTAAGCCGGGCAATCGGCAAAATGGTCCATGAAATTTTGCAGCACGGGATGCGTTTTGTCCTTGCGGGATATGGCGGCTTGGGCCGGCGGCAGTTGCTGATGCGCCAGCAGAAACAGGTGGTTCCGCTCCTCCACGCTCAAACGAAACACCTGAGCGAGGCTTTCCAATACTTCGGCCGACACATGGATGTCTCTCCCCTGCTCCAGCCATGTATACCACGTCAAGCCTACCCCGGCCAGTTGGGCTAACTCTTCCCGCCGAAGTCCTTTGGCCTTGCGCCGGGGGCCTGTCGGCAGTCCGAAATCCGCAGGCAGCAGCCGGCTTCGGCGCGACTTCAGAAAATCCCCCAGTTCCTTTCTCCGCTCCTGATCTTGACGAATCACAGGGTTTTTCTCCTCCCAAAACCGTTACTCCGAATACTAGGATAAACAAGAATCTATTTAGATGATTGTAGTTCCTATAACATGACGTTGTAAAGAAATCCATCCACCGGATAAGGAGGTGATTCGGATGAAAGCTTCTGCTGCCGAAGCGACGCAGCGTACCCTTTTGACACCCGGCTTGGTGTTTCTTATGGCTGTGACCTGTGGCTTTACCGTAGCCAATGTGTATATCAACCAGACGCTGCTGGTGAGCATGGCGCATACGTTCCGGACGACTGAAGTGCAGATCGGACTTGTGGCGACGCTGGTACAGATCGGCTATGCGCTCGGCAACCTGTTTCTCGTACCGCTCGGGGACCGGGTGGAGCGGAGGAGGCTGATTATCGCGCTGCTTGGTCTCGTCAGCCTCGCCTTGGCGTTGGCCGCGCTGGCGCCGAGCGCAAGCTGGCTGATTGCCGCCCATCTGCTGATCGGGGCGACGACCGTTGTCCCACAGATCGTCTTTCCGTGGGCCGCGGAGCTGTCCAATGTCCGGCAGCGCGGCAACGTGCTGGGGAAAGTAGCCATCGGACTCATCTGCGGCATTTTCGGCGCCAGGCTGCTTAGCGGAATCGTCGACGCCCAACTTGGCTGGCGGGCGATGTACTGGATTTCGCTTGCCTGCATGCTGCTGCTCATCGGATGGGTGCGCTGGAAGTTCCCGCGGAGCAAGCCGTCCGGCGCTCTGACGTATGGAGCGCTTTTGCGGTCCCTGGGGCCGTTGTTATTGAAGGAACCCGTCCTGCGGCAAGCCTGCTTAAGTCAAGGCATGGTGTTCGGCGCGTTCAGCATATTTTGGACCACTCTGGCGTTCCTGCTAAAATCGCCCTCTTACTCGCTAGGAAGCGAATTCGTCGGCATCGTAGGTTTGGTCGGTTTCGGAGGCGTGTTTGCCTCGCCCGTCATCGGACGCATCATTGACCGCAAAGGCGCGTGGCTTGCCAACCTGCTGTGCTTGCTGGTCGTTGTGGCTTCGTTCCTGCTTCTTACGATTTCGGGCAACCGGCTGCCGGTCCTGCTGCTCGGCGCATTCCTGCTCACCGTCGGCACGCAAGCGAACCAAGTCGCCTGCCAAGCGAGGATCTTCGCGCTGTCTGCCGAAGTGCGCAGCCGGTTGAACGGCTTGTACATGGTTTCGACCTTTCTGGGCGGCGCGGCCGGCTCCTATCTAGGAGTACTGGCGTGGAGCCACGGACAGTGGAGCATGGTGTGCCTGACAGGATCGCTCATGGTTGCCGCGTCGTTCGGCGGACTGGTCGGACGCCGGCGCAATCCAGCGCATGGGGCGAGATCTGTGGAGGAAAAATCCGGAGTTTGATAATAAAGGTAAAAAGGAGCTTCTATTATGTCATCTTCTCATGAACAAACGTACCAAAGGGGCTTAGATATTTTAGCCCAAATCGATAAAGAAAATTATCAGGCTATTATTGACAGCTTCAAGCACTCCCCCGCCCCCGATCTGGGGAGGCTCGCCGTCGAATTCAATTACGGACAGCTGTTTTCGCGTCCCGGATTGGATTTGAAGTCCCGCTTGCTCGCCTCCGTCGCAGGCTTGACGGCGCTGGGGAACACGCAGCAATTGCGGTTTTATATCAACGGAGCGCTTAACGTCGGCTGGACCGAGGAAGAAATTGTAGAAACGATCCTGCAGATGATTATCTATGCCGGGTTCCCGGTCGCGCTGAACGCGATCTTCACGGTCGCTCAGGAGGTGTTCGAAAGCAGGAGAGCGAACGAAGGCGGTCACGGTGAGAGTCAAGCGGCGGAATAACGAAACGGATGGGGACGAGCTAGCGAAGGCGGAGAAGAATGAGCCTAAACGTATGCGAATAAGGAGGAGTTAGCTAAGCGTCGGCTGATGTGGCGAGAATGAACAGGGATAAGGCAACGGAAGGCTGGAATGGTTAACTCGGACAAGTTACAATTGACAGCCGGCAGGTACGTGCAGGAACCGACAGGGACGCTACGACTTACGTGCCGCGCAAACCTTTGCCAGATTGCCGTCCTCAAAAAAAGAGGTATGCCTGACATCGCCTCGTACAATTGGGAAATACGACGAAAAGACCGCTGCGAAGGCTGGAAACCAGTACTTTCGCGGCGGTCTTTCTTATAGCTATGCGATAGGAGAATTAAGCGTTCACTTTCCCTTTAATCGCTTCGAGCGGCTTATGGTTGCCGTATTTCGGATACTCGCGCGTCGTCGGCGCGGCCCATTGGGCGGCATTGCGAATGACGCGGCACACTTGCTCGTTGTAATAGGTCGGGTATGTTTCGTGACCCGGACGGAAGTAGAAGATTTTGCCTTGGCCGCGATGGAACGTGCAGCCGCTGCGGAATACTTCGCCGCCCTCGAACCAGCTGACCATGATCAGCTCGTCCGGCTGCGGGATGTCAAAATGCTCGCCGTACATTTCCTCGGCCGGCAGCTCGATATATTCGCCGATGCCTTCGACGATCGGGTGGCCCGGGGATACGACCCAGATGCGCTCCTTCTCGTCGGCTTCGCGCCATTTGAGGTCGCAGCCGGTGCCCATGAGCTTTTTGAAAATTTTCGAAAAATGCCCCGAATGCAGCACGATCAGCCCCATGCCGTGCAGGACGCGCTGATGCACGCGCTCTACGATCTCGTCCTGAACGTCGCCGTGGGCTTTATGGCCCCACCAGATCAGCACGTCGGTGTTGTTCAGCTTTTCTTCGGTCAAGCCATGCTCAGGCTCGTCCAGCGTCGCATAGGAAACTTCGAAGTCCGCGCCCAGCCCCTCGCCGATTGCCGTGTGAATGCCGTTCGGATATACGGAACGCACGATCTCGCTTTCTTTTTCATGACGGAATTCGTTCCAGACGGTTACGCGCAGTTTTTGGCTCATGAGAGTGTCCCTCCACATTGGAATTGAAGCGTTTCTTACAGTATAGTGAATCCCTTTTCAAAAAGATATTCCCAATCCTGTTTCGTCTGTATGCAAAACTGCTATCGACGTCCGTTTCGTGATATACTGAATTGCATAATGTGCCTTGAGAGGCTATAAGCGGATCTATTCAAAAATGGCTTGCCGCTACTGTATACACCGAAGCGAGGTGCGTCTGCGAACCGATGAAAACCGTCGTCGAAATGCCAATGGAAACGGCCAGCGAGGAGGAGGTTATTTACCAGAACCCGCTGTTGTTCTTAAAAATATGGGAAATTCTCTCGGATTCGCCCTACCACGGCCTTTCGGAGAAATGCCGGTGGCATTACCACAAGGAAGTGGAATTTCTAGCCATCATCGAGGGGCGGCTCGGCATCCAGACGAAGCATGAGTATACCGTCATCGGTCCCGGCGATCTGATCGTGCTCGGGTCCTCGCAGCTGCACCGGACGGCCAAGCTCGATCCGGGAAGGCTTCGCTATATCGTGTTCCAGGTCGATTTGTCCCAGCATTTCGACCAGAGCACGATGCCTTACCTGCACTGCTTCTCGGAGCTGACGCAGCCGCTGTGGAAGCTGAATTATATTTTTCACGACCATGATGCAGCACGGCAGGAAGCGTACGCGCTCATCATGGATATCTTCGCAGAATCCCAAAGCCGGATGCGTGGCTACGAGCTGGCCATCAGCGCTTCGATCAAGCGGCTGATGCTGCTGCTCATGCGCAGCGATACGGCGGGGGTACTCGGCGGCGCGGAGGAAACCGAGCTGACCCGGCTCCGCCCGGCGCTCGATTACGTCGACCGGCATCTGAGCGAGAAAATCGCCGTGGAGGACATGTGCGGGCTGCTGAACCTGAGCTACCACTATTTCATTAAGTATTTCAAGAAGGTGATGGGCCTCTCCTTCGTCGATTACGTCAACTACAAGCGCGTAAAAAAAGCCGAGCGCCTGCTGCTGACGCGCGATCTGAGCATCGTCGAGGTCGGCTTCGAGGTCGGCATCCCCAACATGGCCCAGTTTTACAAGCTGTTCAAGCGGCATAATCACTGCTCGCCAAAAGAGTTCAAGCAGCGGATGCGCGGCGAAGCCGGCGTCGGCGTGAACGAAGCCGCACCGCAGGCGTAGCGGGGCGTAAGGCGGACGGGCGGGGGCAGTTGACGAGATGGGAGCGCGCGGCAGATGACACGGCGGTTGATGACGTGACCGTTCATAGATGAAGACGGCGGGACGGGTGGTAACACACAGGCGACGTGACACTGCTGCTCGCAGCCTTCGTGATTGGCATGCACACAACGTCGTAACAGGATGGCGCGCTGGTAATGTGACTCTACGTGGGTACAGACGACGTAACGAGCGCCTATGATAACGGATGGTCAGTGAGTACAGACCCGTCGTGGCTGCACGAATGAGCGAAAACAACCCACGCCCTTTGCGCACCGCCCACTGTATTTTGGCATCTCCCCAATTTCTCCCCCACGTTCTACGTTCCTTCGGTACATTTTTCGTGCGCGAATGGCAGGCTAGCGTACCAAAAGCTAGAGCGAGGGCACGGGAATCCAATATGCGAATGGCGGCGAGCGGCGAGCGAGTGCCCATACAAAATAGAGGAACTCAAGTAACTTATTCCCTCCGAACTAGGGGTGTCCGCGAAAATAGAGGAAGTACACTTCCTCTATCAGCCTTCGTCAGCAACAAATGCACATTTTTCGACACGTATAAAGCATCTCAGTTCCGCTACACTTCGACGCCCCGCCAAAAGAAACAAATAAAGCATCTCTCGTGCTCTATTTGTCCAACACCTGCTACAAACCGCACTCCCGCTACAAAAACATCGGTTTCCCATGCGGATTCAGCAGGTAAGCCCGAACGCGCAAGGTGCCCGAAGCCGGCACAAGCACCTGTCGCTTCAAGAGACTCTGCAGCAACTCCCGCGCATAACGCACACTTACCCCTAAATGCTGACTCACTTCCGCGGGGGTCACCTGCCGCTGCTTATGAACGAGCAAGCGCACAATTTCTTTCTCCTTCAGGGTCAACGCGATCGGCACGCTCTCGTCCCCGAACCATCTGCCCATCAGCTGTTGAATCATTTGCTGACAGCGCCGCGGCTTCTCTCTAATATCGTCGTAAGCAAAGCGAAACACCTTCCAATCGTCAATCACCAGATGGTTTTGCCTGACGAGTTGGTCGGCAAATTGCCAGCGGCTTGCATCCCGGCTATGCGGACCGTAGCCGTCGATTTCGAAGCATACTTTGAACGGCGGGCGCAAATAGGCAAAATCCAAGTAGCGTGTCCCATCCTTGAAATCATGAACCTCAAACTCCGGATGCAGGTGCTCGAATCGTCCGACAGCCGGCCACCACACCTCCTGCAGAAAAAGCTTCTCCGCATGCCCAAGCCCCTCCTTCAACCGCCGTTGCCTCTCGCCAGCTGCTGACTGCACATGCGCATGCAAAAAAGCTTCGTAAGCTTCTTGAAATCTCATTCCTCAGTCCACCTCCGGAAAAATAAAAAACCGCCCGATCCCCTTGCCGGAGATGGACGGTGTGTGCTTCACAACCAATTCGTATACCTTATCATAACGAATCAAGCAGCAACAAGCAAGGCGCGGAGCCTTAAAAAATCCGATTCCGCCAGCCGAGCAGCTTCGCTATAGCTTCCACGTAATAATAATCGCCGTAGATCAACGAAACGTCGATATTTTGCCAGGCCGGCTTGTTGCCCGTGCCTGCGAGCAAAATGCCCTCGTGCTCCGGACGGTCCCACGTCGCGTAATGCTGCGTCAGCGAGAGCAAAATGCGCTCCGCCGCGCGGCGGTACACGGCGCCCTCTGCCCCCGGGAGCGCCGCGCCCAGCTCGATCAGCCCGGAAACGGCGCACGTCGCCGCGGACGTATCGCGAGGCTCGCCGTCGAGCGGGTCGGCGGCGCGGAAATCCCAATGCGGCACGTGGTCATCCGGCAGGCAGGCAAGGAAGTAATGCGCCACCTGCTGCGCCGCATACAAATACCGCTTGTCACCCGTGTAGCGGTACGTGTTCGCCATGCCATGCAGCGCCCACGAAGCGCCGCGGCTCCAGGACGAGTCCGGCCCGTGGCCTTGGCCGCCGAGCGGCTCGATCAGCTCGCCCGTCTGCGGATCGAAGCTGAGAATATGGTTCACCGAGCCGTCCGGGCGAATGAACTTATCCACCACCGTATCGGCATGCGCTCTGGCGATATGGTCAAAACGAGGATCGCCGATCTCCTGCGCCGCCCAGAACAAGATCGACAGGTTCATCGACGAATCGACGATCGACCAGCCGATTTTGTCTTGATTCCACGCGCGCAGGAAGCTACCCGCAATATTGAACCGTCCCGCGAGGAAGTTCGCGGCCTGCAAGCCGCGGCGCTTGGCGTCCTTGTCGCCGGTCAGCTTGTATTTGATAACGGAAGTAGGAAGAAACTGGAACCCCACATCGTGGTGGAAATTATTATCTTGAATTGTTTTTTGCTCGAACTTTTCGTCCCAAGACCATGCCGCTTCCCGGTAGTGCTCTTTTCCGGTCATATCGTACATGATCCACAGAATGCCCGGCCAGAAGCCGGCCGTCCACCAATCCAGCCGCATATCGTCGTACAGGCCGTCGGCTTTGGCCACGTGCGGCGATTTCTCTCCAAGCTGCCCGATCATCCGGTCCACCTTTACCTGCAAAGCGTCCCAAATCGCCGGGAGCGCCGCCTTCAAGTCGGACGCCTGCGTCCATTTGCTCGTATCGATCGCTGTCATGCGTAAACTCCTCCTCTGGAATTAAATCGTAATAAATGCCGTAGCCATCCCTTCGCACGCCGCGCTGACGACCGACACCCGCGGATGCCCTGCCCCGGACTTTCCGCTGTCGCCGGTAAGCGACGCAGCCGGACCTCCGGCCGTAACGAAGTCCGTGACCGAGATGCCCGCCGGCAAACCGCCCTGCGGATCGACGTAAATCCCGGCCAGCCCCGTGGCGAGCTGAACCAGCCGCGAACCGCGGATCGTGCCGAGACCGTCCAGCAGCCGGCCGTCTCCCGCAAGACCGAAGCGGACGAAGTTCGCCGCATCGGGGCAGAACACACCATGGGCATCGTAGGCCCGTGCTTCCACATAAACCCGCCCGTCCTCCTGCGGCTCGGCCGTAAGCCGCAGCTCCGTAGGAGCTCCCCAGACTGCCGTCTGGTATTCGAAGGTCAGCTCGTCTTCCACGGTTACGCCGTCTTTTACCGCAACGACCTTCACATGATTCATGCCCGATTCCAGGGCCGTCTCCCAACGCAAGCCTGCTGCAGGGAAATTTTGCGAATCGCGCTTCCTCACGCCGAGGCTCTGCCCATTCAGGAACAGCTCCGCCTCCACGCAGTTGGAATACACCTTGATCGTCTTCCGTTCGTCCGGAGCGCCCCAACGTACCGGCATGGAATGACCGTAAATGTGGGCCATCGGCTCCGTCGCCCAATACGATTGGAAGACGTAGTAGGCTTCTTTTTTCGTAAAATCGCGCTCGACGATCCCCTTCATGTTCAAATACGGAATCGGCGAGTCTGGACGCACCGGCGTCGCAAAATCTTTAAACGACCACTGCGCCGCCCCGGTCAGCCAATCCATGTGCTCCTGCGACTTCAAATACCAGTCGATCATTTCGCAAAAATACGTCTCTGACCAGTCGCCGTCCCGGGAGACGCGCGGCTCGCCGCCGGTCAGCAGGTAGTCGCCGTCGCGCTCGTCTGTCGTGCCGTTGCCACGGGGAATAAATTCGAAGCCCGTGTACGTCTTCTCCACATGACGGGTCGGCAAATTGTCCGCGCCCCACTCCATATGGAAGAACGAGCGCACATTGTCGAACGCCGAGCGGCAGCTCGCTTCGTAATCGGTGTAAATGCCGCGGTACCAGCCCGCCCAGATGGAAGGCGAGTACACGTCGACGATGTCTTTGCAAAACTCGCAGCGGCGAATCGAGGTCAACCGGCTTGGGTCAAGCTGATGTGACAGGTCGTGGAGCTCCTTCATGAAGCGGCGGATGTCTTCCTGATCGAAATAGTCGAAATCGCATTCCCAATCATTCTCGTTGCCGAGACCCCACAGAATGACCGACGGATGATTGTAATGCTGCTCGATCATCGCCGTCAGCATGTCCCGGCACTGCTGCCTGTAGCTGTCGCCGCCAAGACCGCCGCGGCACCACGGGATTTCCTCCCAGACGAGAATGCCCAGCTCATCACACAGCTCCAACACGATTCGCGACTGCTGATAGTGGCCGAGGCGAATGAAGTTTGCGCCCATCTCCTTGATGAGCTGCATCTCGCAGCGGATCATCTCCTCCGTCATCGCCGGTCCGACGCCCGCATGATCCTCATGCCGATGCGTCCCGCGAAGCAGAAGCCGCTCGCCGTTCAGCTTGAACGGACCGTGCTCGACGAACTCGAAATACCGGACGCCGAACCGTTCCGCAAGCTCCGTCTCGCCATGCACGCTTTCCGCCCGGACGGTGCAGCCGTACAGGTACGGGTCGTCCGTGCTCCACAGGTGCGGATCGGCCAGCTCGTAGACCGCGAGTTCCTTCTCGCCCTCCCAAGGCAGGCAGCTCACGCTCGATTCCGCAAGCACGTCTCCTGCGCGGTCCGTCAGCCGAATCGTCAGCTTGAGGCTCTCCCGCTGCGCGTTCGGATTGTACAGCTTGGCTCTGACCTTCACGGTACAGCTCTGCTTCCCGTCCCCCGCCACCAAACGGCTCGTATCCGCTTCCACATGAACCCGCGCGAGCGACACGGCAGGCACATACACGAGATTCAAGTACCGGTAAATGCCCCCATACAGGTTAAAATCGCTCGCGTCCGACGGAATCGTCTCCAGCTCCCGGCTATTATCGCACGCAACCGCTACCGGGACCAGCCCTTGATATCGCTCAATGCTCGTTGCCTCGGCCGCCGCCTCGGTGATGTCGACCGTGAACTCGTCGTAGCCTCCGAGATGCGAACCGACCTTGCTCGTATACACATAGACAACCGTACGCTGTCCGGCGCCTTCGAAATGCAGCAGCGTCCGCCCGTTCGGATACGGATTGTTTACCGCCAATTTCGTCCGGTACCAACCCTGTCCCTGATAATATTTACCGTCAGGGTCCATCACGTCGAGCGCGTTGTACGTATGCGGCAGCTCCACTTTATGCCACGGCACATTGTAATGATTTTGAAGCTTGTCGGCCCGCCATACTTCCCACGGACCGCCGAGGCTGCCCCGGTAATGCTCCCATCCTTCGACTAACCGCTGTTTGATCATTGTGAGGCCATCCCTTTCGAACCAATAAAATATGCTTTCAGCATAACAAAAAAAACGCCCGCAAAGTTTGGCGCTCTTATGATAAAATGTTGCTATATTACGGTGGAGGTCCATGCGCATGAAGCAGATGAACTACTTGAATCTGAATCGTCATCCCGTGCAGCTATCATTTTACAAAGACCGGACGAACGAGTTCGTCGAAATCTACCACGCGCATCAGGGAATGGAGCTTTTATATGTCCATGAAGGGCAAGGAACGGCCGTTGTAGAACAACAAATTTTCCAGATGTCGCCCGGCACCGTCTTTTGCTTCAAGCCGTTTCAGCTGCATCGCATCCGGATCGGCGAGCTGCCCAAGCAGCCGTACGTACGCTCCTTGTTCGTCTTCGAGCCTGCCGTGCTCGACGAAACACTCGCTCCGTTTCCCGGACTTCGGGCTTTTTTCCAATCGCTGTGGAAAGACCCGCTGGCCCCCCAAGTGTACCGGACGCCGGACCCCGCCGCCATGAACGCGCTGCTCCGCTCCCATCTTCCCCGCCTTGCGCCCAAGGAAAATGCCGAGCTGCTGCTGGAAGAGCAGCTGCTGTTCCTGACCGCGTTCGTGCATCACTTGAAATCGGCGGCGGAACCGGCCGGCTCACCGCTAAAGGAGCAACCATCACTGCCTAAAGCATCGGCCACCGCCGAGAAAATTATGGCTTGGATCGAAAAGCATTACATGGAGCCCTTCGAGCTGGAACGGCTCGCGCAGGAGATTCATTTGTCCCCGAATCACGTATCCGCCGTCTTCCGTCAATCGGTAGGTAGCAGCATCACCGAATATTTGACGGCTCGCCGCATCCGGCAAGCGTGCTGGCTGCTGCGGACCACCGACAAGCCGGTGCAGGACATCGGCCGCGCGGTCGGGCTTGGCAATTTCTCATATTTTTGCCAACTGTTCAAGAAGCAGGTCGGCCTTACGCCGAACCGGTTCAAACGGGAGCCGTACGAAGCAGACAGCAAACGGAAATCTTAATCTTTGGATGGAACGCGGTGCGCCCAAGGATGGCGTTCCTTTTCCTGACATGCTATACTTTAAAAGGGCTCACGGGCCTTTTGACTTTAACGAATTCCGAGGTATTTCTTTCATGTGCATCCATATGTGCGTTCAATTCATGCGTTTACGGTAATCTGAGGTACAGAACACGTATTCCCGGCTGAAAAAGCTTTTGGCCCGGGTTTATTTGTGCTGTACCTTTTTCATTCCCACAAAACGAATGAATGAGGTGCATATTTGTCATGCCAAAAAACAAACGTCCGTCCCGTCAAGCGGGGCGTTTTACCCCTTCCAACTTTTCAGGCCAACACCTGATCCGCGATAAATCGCTTGTCCGCCGCATGATCGAGCTTGCCCGACTCTCGCCTCAGCCGCTTATGCTGGACATCGGGGCGGGAGCCGGCGCGTTGACGCTTCCGCTCGCCCAAGAAGGCTGGCAGGTGCTTGCCATCGAAAACGACCCCCGTTTCGCCGAGAAGCTCCGCGGCAAGCTGAGAGAAGCGGAAGGCATCCGGATCGTCGAGGCCGACTTCCTGGAAATGCCGCTCCCCCGCAAGCCTTTTGGCGTTGTAGCTAACATCCCTTTTGCCATCACGTCGTCAGTGCTCGGCAAGCTGATGGAACATCCCGCCGTCCCGTTTCGGCATGGCGTGCTGATCGTCGAGCTTGGGGTAGCCCGCCGCTTTACGGCCGATCCGGTCACGCATGCTCGCATCCTCGGATGGCGCATGCAGTTCGATCTGAAGCTCGCCGAGCCGGTATCGCCCGACTGCTTCTCGCCCCCGCCCCGGGTACAATGTGCGATCTTGACCGTACGCCGCAAAAAGGAGCCGCTCGTGCGGCCGAGCGACCACGCCCGCTTCATGGGACTCGTCACGCAAGCGCTCCGGGTGCCCGGCGCCCCGTTGCACGCCGCGCTCGGCCTTCGGTTCACCCCGGCGCAGCTCAAGCATCTCGTCAAGCTGCTGCGGGTGGACCGGAGCGCCCCAATCGGCGCCTTGAACGAGCGGCAGTGGGCTGCCGTCTTCGAGACGATGATCCGCTATGTCGAGCCTTACCGGTGGCCCAAGGCAGGCGGCATGTCCAAGCGATGAGCAGCGGTCTCTTCCGGAATTGCCGAGTAAGTGAGCCTACCAAGGTATGACATTGACAATTTTGCCAATACTACGAACATTGTCCGAACCGGCTGGAAACAGCCGGTCATCCTATCCTGAAACACCGAAGGGAGAAGCTACAATGGCTCAACAATCCGCAGCTCGTGGCGGAACGGGGACCAACTGGCTGATGGACCCGGATATCCCTTTTTCCCGCAACATCATCCTGCATCTGCTGCTCGCGGTTTTTGTTGTCTATTGGATCGTCATGGCGATCTCGCCGACCGACCGGACCCAATGGCTGATGGAAAACGTGCTTGTCCTCGCGGCTTTTTTCACGCTGCTGTTTACGTACAAAGCGTTCCGCTTCTCGAATCTATCTTATTTGCTGATTTTTCTATTCCTCTGCGCACATGTTTTCGCGGCTCATTACACGTATCAGAATACGCCGGTCGACCAATGGCTGAAAGCTTCGTTTCATTTTCAAAGAAGCTACTTCGACCGGGTCGTTCACTTCTTGTTCGGCCTGTGGCTTACCTACTGCCTTCGGGAACTGCTCATCCGGGCCGCAGGCTTGCGCAATTTCTGGTCATACGGGATTCCGGTCATGACGATACTCGGGTTCAGCGCGTTGTTCGAAATTGTGGAGATGGGGGCTGCTGCCACGGCCGGACAAGCCGGAGCCGACTATCTCGGATTACAGGGCGATGTGTTCGATACCCAGAAAGATATGCTAATGGGACTCGTCGGCGCCTTGGTATCGATGGGGGCGCTCGCCATCATCCTGCGAAAAACGAAGCACACGGCGCCCTCACATTCCTGATCCAGCGTTCTGCAGCGGGGCCCGGCTTCTTCGGCTTCCGTCCCGCTTGCAGGGGCGCCCCAACGTCTACTCCTCTGCCATCGGTCCGCGCCTTGCAAATTGCTTGCGGTATTCGCTCGGGGACAGACCGGTCTGCTTCTTGAAGACGCGGGAGAAATAGTACAGCTCAAGGCCGACCTTCTCAGCTACATCCGTCACCGTCCATTCGCTTGCGGACAGCAACTCCTTCGCTTTATCCATTCGCTTGCGGTTAATGTAGGCGATCGGGGAGAGCCCCAGCATTGTTTTGAAATACTGCATGAAGTAGTTGGGGTGAAAATGCACGAGCCGCGCCAGCTCTTCCACCGTGATCCGTTCCTGCAGATGCTCGTCTACGTAGTGGAGCACCGTGTTGATTTTTCCCGTTTCGGACATCGGCGCAAGCCGAAGCCCCCGCTCCCGCTCCAGCGCTCCTTCCATATACCCGGAAACGATATCGAGCAGCACCGATTTGATGCGCAGCGGAGCCGTCAGCGACGGATTGTTGTACAGCCCGATCAAGTCCAGAAACTGCTTCTCAAGCCCAGCCTCGTCCCGCACGTCGATGCAGTGGGGCAGCTCCAGCATTTGAAACAGGTTCACGTCTCCCACCGTTGCCGTAAAATGGCACCAATATTTCCCGAAGCCATTGTCGCCGAGCCGGCCGAACGACAGCCGCATCCCTGCCGGCAGCAGCAACAATTGTCCCGGCTTCGGGTGATAGAGCCGATCACGCAGCCGAATCCACCCTTCCCCTTCGCGTATATAATAAAGCCGGTTCACATCCGGCAGCTCGTTGATGCTCCGCCAATTCGGCCCCACCTTGGAGTAGTAGGCCATCGTCACCGTCATTTGCGTATTGTCCAAATAGCTGCGCATTCGTTGAAGCTGATTAGAGTCCATCGCAGAGCCGCTCCTCGCGCCGGAATGCTGCTTGGCGCTACATTTTTTTGATTAGTCGATCACACCAGTCCATATACAGGTGCTCATATCGAATGCCGAACTCGACGACCGAGATGGTGGCGGCAATCGGGTCTCTGCTGTCGGCCGTGGTCAGCATGGTCTCCAGCTCCTCGACCTTTTTTTCATACGCCGCCAGTCTTTCTTCATGCTGCCTCTTGGTTTCCTCGAGTCGTCCGATCATCCGCTCGGGATCGACAAGCCAAATATTGTAGGCCTTCAACAAAAAATCGTCGCGGATTCTCTCCAGCTCCCCCGCTTCGAGCGTCCATTGGATGAGGGCGTCCCGTCCGGCTTCCGTGATTTCGTACAATTTGCGGGCGGGGCGGTTAGCCTGCTGCTCGATGCCTTGCAGCTTGACCAGACCTTCTCCTTCCATTTTGGACAATTCGGGGTACACCTGATTACTGCCCACTTTCCAAAAGGGGCCGAACCGGTCGTTCATTTGTTGCTTGATATCGTAACCGCTTAAAGGCTCGCGCGCCAATAAGGAAAGCAATGCATAACGAATGGACATGAAGACAACTCCTCTGATTTGACCTTGATTCCTCCATATTACCACAATGCTGGATAGGTTAAAAATAACCTATTCCAGAGTGTTGAGAAAGTGTTCAAATGGGATAATAGAGGTTACGAGGGGGTGGGGTATCCACTTCCGTTTGCATCTCTATTTTTGTTAAAGTCCACTTTTTCAACAAGCTCGGATAGGTTAAAAATAACCTATTTTTTATTTACAAAGAAAAGCTATTGAGTTATATTTGACCTAGGTTAATTTTGACTTATAAAATGACTAACCTTAACCAAACCGTGACAAAGGAGAAATTTGTGATGAAACTTATTTTTCAAGATCCTACCTTTTCCTTCGAGCTGCTGCGTACGTTGAGCTACGCCCCTTACGGAGGCGCGGATATCGGCGAATGTCTGGTGACCGGCTATCGGATTGAGGAGAGCAATTTTGAAAGCTGGTATGCCGAATGGTACAAAACGGCGGAGCGCATTCACGCCCAGGCTGCCGACAGCTTGGCGCGGGGCAAGCGGATCAGCGCGCGGGAGTCGTTTTTGCGGGCGTCCAATTATTACCGTACCGCGGAGTTTTTCCTGATGGCAATCCGGATGACCCGCGCATGCTCGAAACATGGGAAAAAAGCCGGAGCACGTTCCGCCAGGCGATCCCACTGATGGTTTGGCCTGTGGAGCAAGTGGAGATTCCTTATGAAGGGACTCACTTGTCAGGATATTTCTACCGCGTGGATGACGTACCCAGACCAACGTTGATTATTCACGGAGGCTACGATTCCACAGGGGAGGAGCTTTACTTCGGCGGAGCGGCGGCGGCGCTTCAGCGGGGCTACAATTGCCTGACGTTCGAAGGGCCGGGTCAAGGCGCCACGATTCGGCTGCAGCGCATTCCGTTCCGCCACGATTGGGAGAAGGTGATTACGCCGGTCGTCGATTATTTACATACCCGGCCGGAAGTGGATAAGCAGCGGATTGCGCTAATGGGCATCAGTCTCGGAGGATTTTTGGCGCCGCGGGCTGCAGCCTATGAGCACCGCCTTGCCGCTTGTATCGCAAACGACGGCTTGTTCACCTTCCAATTCGGTGAAATGGCCCCCGAGGGAGCAAACGTGGACTTCAACGAACCGGCCAAGCTGGAGACCTTTATCCAGGAGCTGATGGCCAACAACACCGGCGTCCGCTGGGCTGTCGATAACGGCCGGTTTACGTTCCAGGCGAAGACGTTCCTGGAGTTGATTGAGAAAACGCAGCCGTTCACGCTGGAGGGCATTGCCCACATGATTAAATGTCCCGTGCTCGTATGCGAAGCCGAGGCCGATCATTTCTTTGCCGGCCAGCCGATGAAGCTTTACGAAGCTCTTACCTGCCCCAAAACGTTCATGCTCTTTACGGCGGAAGACGGTGGCGAAGAGCACTGCCAATTCGGAGCGCTGCTCCTGTTTAATCAACGTGTCTTCGAGTGGCTAGACGATGTAATGGATGGTCTCAACCGTCCGTAACGATAAGGCGGGAAGCCAGCCTCGCGTCTGCCCGCAAAAAAAATCGCTCCGGAAACATTCCGGAGCGTTCAGAGTGTTGAGAAAGTGGTCTTCACTAATACGGTGAAACATACGGAGGTGGGGTATGCACTGGAGGAGCGATAGCGTTCGCCTTTGTCCGCGGGAAATATCCGCTGCGAAGCGGCTTCAAATCAAAATTTCCTGCGGACCCGGGGTCCCCGCAAAGTACTAGGACTGAGCTTCTCTGATTCAACTTCACTTTGTGGGGTGGAGCAGCGACCGGAAGTGTATACCCCACCCCCTCGTATTACCTGTACCGCTCTCCGACCACTTTCTCAACAAGCGCCGAAGCCCGTGCTTATGGGCCTTGCAGCGCTTCCTTTATTTTGTGGTACGGGAGCTTCGGCGTATAATACTCGTCGTAGATGAGCCCGTTGCCGAACTCGTTGTATTCACCCTCGGGCTGAAGCGACGAATAGCGGTCGGTAAATCCCCACATGGCGTAGGACGTAAACCGGTTATTCGCTTGGGTCAGCGCCAGGATCGATTTGAAATATTCCGCCTGCTTGCTGCGCAGCGTGTCCGTGACCTTGCCGTGCATGTTGACGTCCAGCTCCGATACCCGCACCTCCAAGCCAAGATCGGTGAAACGTTTGACCGTGCGCTTGAACTCGCTAGCCGATACGGGATCGTACGTCCCGTCGCTGTCTTTGCCGATATCTTCGTGAACCTGGAAGCCGATGCCGTGCAAAGGCACCCCGCGCGACTGGAGCCGCTGGACAAGCGTATACAGCGCGTCCGCTTTGTCGTCCTCCGCCTCGCAGCCATATTCGTTTATGTACAGCTTGGCATCCGGGTCGGCTTCGTGAGCGGCGCGCAGCGCGATGTCTAGAAACTTCTCGCCCATCGCCTTGAACCAGATCGAATCCCGCAAGCCGAGATTGACGTTAAACTTCTCGTCCTTGAGCGGTTCGTTGATGACGTCCCACTCCTTGATTCTGCCCTTGTACCGTCCGACCACCGTCTTCACGTGCTCCTCCATGATGGCCTGCAGCTCTGCGGCGCTGTAGTTGCCTTGCGTGAGCCACCGGGGATTCGCTTCGCTCCAGACCAGCGCATGACCGTGAACGGCCATGCCGTTGCGTTCCGCGAATTCCACCAAACTGTCCCCTTCCGCGAAAGCGTAAACGTTCCGCTGCGGATGAATGAACTGAAACTTCATGTCGTTTTCCGGAGTCAGGATACTGAACTCCCGTCCCAGAATGCTGCGGTAAGCGGAATCCGTCATGGTCGGGATGACGGCCGCAGCCGTGCCGATGCTCAGGTGCGGCGCATTCGTCCGCGCCAGTGCCCGCAGCGAGTCCGCACTCTGCGGCACGGCAGCGATGCCCAGATCACTTACCGTTACCGCCGAGGCGCTGCCTTCCGCTTGAGCCGTCAGCGACTTGAGCGTAAACGAGCTGCCGACGTCCGCATCGGCGCCGAAATACACTTTGCCATCCGCGAACACTCCGGGGTCCGCCATTTCCCCGACTTTGACCTGATTTACGTAAAATGCGAGCTTGCCGCTCTTGACCAGAAGCCGGACATCAAGCGTTCCGGCCGATGTATAATTGAAAGCCGCTTTCTTCGGAACGGCGGAAGAGCCGTTATAGACGGCGGCCGACAGCTTGCCGTTCTTCAACATAACCGATACCGCCTTGCCTTCCTGCCGCCATTCGTCCTGAATGACCGGAAGTGTGCCGTACAGTTGAAGTCCGGCGCTTTTGCCGGGGGAAGAGGCCATTTGAAAGCTTACCGAAAAATCTCCGGATATGTTCAAAACCGGACCGCGCAAATTGATCGGCGGATTGCTGACCGTCGGCTGCGACACATCGTTGCCCCAAGGGATGATGGCCCGCCCTATACCGGTAACGGTCACTTCATCGCCAGCCGCAGTTGCTCCTGAAAATCGGGTCCAATCGTGCCCCCGGATCAAATCGACTGTCGCAGGAGCCAACGGCACATCGGCTGCTTCGACCGAAGCGGCCCCCGGCATTACGGAAACAAGCTGAAGCTGCAGCAGCAGCAAAGATGCTGCGCCGAGCTTGAAGCTTCGTTTGCTTCTCGTCATCATCAATAAACCCCTTCCCCTATTGTGAATTGACCGTAATAACCCAATTATAAGGCGAGCTTCTAGGTTTTCCCATGTCTTTTTTTAAGATGGTTTTGCACAAAACAAAGCCCAGCGCACAAGTCGCTGGGCTTTGTTACTTTGATGACGGGTGGCAGGCACCGCTATTTCACTGCTCCCCCGTCCGTTCCCGATTCCGGAGGCTCCGCCAGCCATGCTTCATCCAGCACCTGCTGGCCTTCCTTTTGAAGCTGCTGCAGCGCCTGCCGCACCGTCGATTTTCCGGTCATAATCCATTCAAGCTGCTCGTCCGCCTTCTTATCGAATTCCCAGTAAAAACGCGCGGGGGTATTCGGCTTCATTTCTATTCCCGATCCAAGCGTATCGTCATACTTCACTTGGTAAAACGGCTCCATGCTGCGGCCGTCTACCGTATTGACGAAGCCCGAGCGGGTCGGCGTCAGCGGCGAAATGGACGTCTTCGTTTCGATTTTGGCCGCTTCCGCACTGTTGAAATAGCGGACGATCTTCCAAACCTTGTCCGCCTGCCCGGACCCTGCGCCGATCGCAAAAATCGGATGCAGATAAACGTCCTGCTGCCACGAGCTGCTGCCGTCCAGCGAAGGCGGCTGCACGATCTGCCAATCGATCTTGGAGCCGCTCTCCTGCAGCCGCCTGATCTGCGACGGTCCGCTTATGGTCATCGCTGCCCGTCCCTGACTGAACAAATCGGTACTATCGACAGCCTCCTTATCCTGGCCGCCTTTGTTGTCCTTCCCGCCAATCATGGGCATATCGCCGTTCTTCCAGGCTTCCGTCATCTGTGAGAATACCTTCTGCCAAGCCTCCGTATCGATCGTGACAGTACGTCCCTCATCATCCGTCTCACGGAGTCCCACATTCCACCCCACCGACCGGACCATCCCAAACCTTGAGTTCATAAACGGTTGATGAAGCCCGTAAATCGGGTCCTTCCCGTTCTTGGCGCCGCGGAATCTGCCTGCCAGCTCGAACAGGTCGTCCCAAGTGATGCCATCTTTCGGGTAAGGAGCCTTGTACTCGTCGAACAGCCCTTTATTGTAGTACAGCACCGAGGTCGAAAATCGAGGGGCAAGCCCGTACAGCTTGCCCCCGCCCTTGGTCCGCAAATAATCGATGACGTCCGGATGCATGTTTTCGATATCGAATTTGTCCCGCTTGATCAACGAATCCAACTCGTACAGCTTGCCCGCCGCCGCGAGCTGCTGATATTCCCCGGACCTCGTAATAATGAGATCCGGTTTTTGCTCGTCCAGCAGCTTGTCCATTTCTTTTTGCGGATTCTT
Source organism: Paenibacillus elgii NBRC 100335 (assembly GCF_004000865.1). Classification (GTDB taxonomy): domain Bacteria; phylum Bacillota; class Bacilli; order Paenibacillales; family NBRC-103111; genus Paenibacillus_G; species Paenibacillus_G elgii. The sequence goes on from NZ_BIMB01000004.1 coordinate 246,566, forward strand.
GCCGCGGGCCATCGTATCATCAGTTGCGACGACTTCCACTTCAAGCTCAGGGAATTTGGCCGTAAAATAATCGCCGTACTCACTGTCAAACGCTTCCTGGTTGAAATAAGCCACCTTGAGCTTCGTCCGTTCCGGCGGGGCCGCAGCCGGCGCATCGTTGCAGCCGGCCGCGCTCCAAGCCAGCGTGCCCGCCAGCAGGGGGAGCAGCAGCTTGTTCCTCCGAGTTCTTGTCGTTCCGCTCCGATTCATGGCTCTCCCCCTATGGTGTCCTGCCGTCCACCGCCGTCTTGGCTTGGACCGGCTTCTTCTGCGCTGCGTTTTTCGCCTGAATCAGCGCCTGCTGTCCGTTGTCTTGAAGCTCCCGTGCTGCCTGGGAGACCGTCTTCTTGCCTTTCAACACGTCCTTGGAGAGCTGCGTCGCAAGCTCCTCGAAGGCTGAATAAAACTCTGCCGGCACGCCCGGAGTCACTTGCGACTCCGACGGCGGACGAAGGCTTGTGAACGCTTCGACAAGCTTTTCTTGCCCCTTGACCGCAGAAAGACTCGATAAACGCGAAGGCGAAGAACCGCTGCCGATATTCTGTGTAAGCATTTTGCGAGCCATTTCCTCGCTGTTGATGAACTTGACAAGCTCCCATGCCTCCCTCCGATTCTCGGAGGCCGCATTCACCGCATAGATCGTGCGGACCGAGAAGGAAGACGATTCGTTCGGCCGGGACCGGTCCGTCGGCTCGGTCACGACATCCCATGGAACAGAGGACATCTTGTATCTGGACGAAGCCTCGTTCAAATCCTTAACGAAGCCGTAACTTTGCAGCGTCATCGCCGCTTGCCCGGTCATGAACGGATTGGCCCTGTACATATCTTCTCTTGTAGACAACTTTTCCAGCGGCGGCTGCTCATAAATATATCCGCCACGGACCGCATCCAGCACGGCCGTCCAAGCCTTCTGCCATTCCGGCGTATTGACGGTGACCTGCTTGCCTGAAGAATCGAGGATGCCCAGTCCCTTGGCCTGGCCCGCCTGTTGTACCAAACCGAATGGACCGGTATAAGCGCGTGTGACCAAACCGTAGACCCGGTCCTTTGCATTCGGGGCCGTCGGAAACCGGGAAGCGAGCTGCAGCAGCTCCTCCCAGCTCATGCCGTTCTTCGGGTAACTGATCCCGTATTTGTCAAACAGCTCCTTGTTGTAGAAGAGCGCGCGCTGGTCATATTCCGGCGCGAGCCCGTACAGCTTGCCTCCACCCTCGGTACGAAGCCTGTCGACAACGCCGGCATGTATATTTTGCAGATCGAAGCCCTCCTGCCGGATCACGTCGTCCAACGCGTACAGCTTGCCCTCCTTGGCCAACTGCGCGTATTCGGACAGCGACAGCGCCAGCACGTCGGGTTTGTCTTTTTCCAATTGCTCCTCAAGATTGGTCATGATTCCGGCAGAGGATTCGTTTCCGATTCCCTTCTCTACCTTGACGGCGACATTCGGGTAACGGATCGTAAACGCTTTACCATATTGCATCATGAACGTTGTTTCATGAACAAACGAAACTTTCAGCGTCTTCTCCTTATTCGGGTCCATCGCCTCCAAGGCCGCCTTCTCCAGCGGCTTGGACAGCTTGGATAGTCCCTCGACCAGCCGGTCCGCCTGGGTCCATCCGACCGCCAGCACAAGCACGCACGCCACCGCGGGACTCCAGCGGAGCCAGCGTTTGCTTCCGACGGGCGGCTGCTTCGTCTCCACCCGCTCCTTCACCTTATGCATGAGTTCCTTGGAAAAGCCGCCCTGCTTGAGCTGCAGCCGGGTCAGATGCTTCTCCCAATGTTCGGGTTCGAGCCGTTTCGTCATGCCTTTCTTCCCTCCTCGCCGAGCTGCTGCGATACTTTGGCGCGCGCCCGGGAAAGTCTAGATTTAACCGTGCCTTCGGACACGTTCAGCAGCTTCGCGATCTCTGCGTAAGACAGCTGATGGTGCGCATGCAGTAGCAGCACCTCGCGCAGCTTGTGGGGCAAGCCGAGCACCGTGTTCCACACTTCCTCCTCGGCAAGCAGGCCGATCACTTGCGATTCCGCCGACGGCTCCTGGCCTTCCTGGCGCAGAATGCCGAAAGGAATGACGCGGCGTATCCACGCCGATCGCCAATGATCGCGCACCAGATTGCGGGTAATGGCGAGCAGCCATGTCTTGAGGCTGGCCTCGCCGCGAAACGTATATAACCGCTCGTACACCCGTACGAACACGTCCTGTGTCACATCGTCCGCCAACGTCCGGTTCTTCGACAGGAAAAAGGCATAGTTCCATACGTCTTCGCCGTACGTCAGCATGATGTCCGAAAGAGCGGCGTTTTTATCCAAGCCGCCGGACATCGATTTTAAGTATTCAAAGGCCACCCGGGTTCACCTCACATGAAATTGGACGAAGCAACGGAAGAAAGGTTCCCTTCTGTAAGAAAAATTTTAAGCTCGCCGCCTCTTTCACAAAAATATTCACGTCCAACGGAACGAATCCGCGAATCCCCCGTCTACTGCTTGACAACAAAAAAACAGAAGGTGGGACGAAAACGCATCGTCACTACACTTCGGAAATGGGTGGGATCGCAAATGAAACGATGGTCTAAATGGGTACCGGCGGGGCTGGCTTTGTCCCTGGCCGCCACAATGACAGGATGCAGCTCGGACAAGCTCGCCGGAGGCGAAGGAGTCAAGCCTTCCGTAACGTTAAAGGAACTGGGCAAGGACGAGAAAGCAAGCATCAAGGTGCTTTTTTTCGACAAAAATTATTTTTCTCAGCTGTATGGCACACTGTTCTCCTCCAAATTCCCGAACATCGACGTACAGGTGGTTTCCATGCAAAACATCTTCGATCCGGGAAAAGACACCAAGAAGGAATTCCAAAAATTGGTTGACGAAGAAAAACCCGACGTGCTTTTACTCCCGACGCCCGAATTGTTCGAGCAATGGGCTGCCGACGGCAAGCTGCTTCAGCTTGACGATGTCATTCGTCAGGACAAGTTCGATGTCGAGAGCATGATGCCGACCGTCATCGAACAAATCAAGTCCATGGGCGACGGCAAGCTGTACGGGCTGGCCCCCTCCTTCTTTAGCAAAGCGCTGTTTTATAACCGGGATCTGTTCGAGAAACACGGCGTGCCGCTACCGAAAAACCAGATGACGTGGGAAGATGTGCTCGATGTTGCCAAACGTTTTCCGACCAACGGACAGGGGGAGCAGCGCATCTACGGGATGGCCTCGTACTACCAGTTTAACGACGGCAAGCCGGTCGGATACGAATACATGAGGGGGATCGGGTCCACCCTGGGCTTGTCCGTCCTTGACCGGGAAAAAGGAACGGTGACCCTCCAATCCGACGGCTGGAAAAAGGCGCTGACCCTGGCCGTAGATGCCGTGAAATCAGGAGCAATCTATAATGCCAAAGACAGCAAGCCAATCGAACCGGGAATGACGATGGAAGACATCTTCAAGCAAGATTTGTTCGCCACCGGTAAAGCCGCCATGGCCATCGAGGGATCGTACTATATTGAGACGCTTCTGCGGGCCAAGGATTCGCTCAAGGACGTCAAGCCGGTCAACTGGGATATCGTGACCGTTCCGGTCGATCCGAGAAACCCGGAGGCTTCGGATTCGGTGTCCATTTCGAAGTTTTTTGCCGTCCATGTCGATTCGCCCAACCAGCGGGCAGCCTGGGAATTGGTCAAATATATCAACAGTGAGGAAGTAGCGAAAGCGGTGTCCTCCTCGAGCCCGGGTGAGCTGTCCTCCAGAACGGCCTATATCAAAGAACGGGACGGCCGCAGCCTCGAACCGTTCACGATGCTGAAATTGATCCGAAACGGCTATCCGAAAGGCGCGGAGCCGGTGCCGGCGTCGTTCTACTCTGCCTTCGACCAAATGGCCCAAGCGGAGGTGCAAGCCGTCGTCGAAAGCAAAAAATCGGTCGACGAAGCCCTCAAAACGATGCAGCAAAAAGGCCAGGACATTTATAACAAAGCCAAACAGGAACAAAAAAATACGGAACAGAAAGGGCAGGGCTAGCCGGGTTGGAAAATCGAACGATGTCGGAGAAGTCAAGACGATGGACAAATGGAATCGACTGGACGATGTGCGGTATTTTAGCATCGATTTACTTGGTTTGGCGCATCGGCACCGTCGGCGGCTGGACCTTGGAATGCTGGGTTCTGCTTTTGATTTGTCTGGTTGGGGTGCGAAAGGACCAGGTTGACGTCGAATGGATGAAATTTTTGGCGGTTGGGGTTCCGCTTCTCGGGGTGTTCTATTATTTCTACGGCACCGGGAACGGCATCTGGTGGTCTATCGCCTACCGGATGTTTCAGAATAACCTTCATATCTGGAACTGGGACAGCATGATGAATAGCATTCCGTTCAATGATGCGGCATGGGCCCGGACGATCAGCCATCCGAGGCTGGATAAAACCATGGTATGGATTTATAACTACGGGTTCGTGCTCTCGCTTTGGATCTGCATCGTGCGCAGCTATTGGACCCGCAGCGTGAAAAAGATGCTGTCCTACGCCTTGTCGGGCCATCTGCTGCAATTCCCGCTCATTTTGCCGTTCTATCACTTGATCCTGCTGCGCGAGGTGTGGTGGGTGAAAGGACAGCCCGATTTGCTCGGCCGACAGTTCGCCACGGAAAACGATTTGCTGACGAATGTCATGAACTGCTTCCCGAGTATGCATACGTCGATTTCATTCGCGATGCTGCTGCTGGCGCTGCGCGAGCGGGACCGTATTTTCAAATACGTCATGGTGACCTATTGCTCTGCCATCATCTTCTCGACGATGTATTTGCAGATCCACTGGGTGCTGGATGTCATCGCAGGCATGCTGTTCGCCTACGGTGTCGTCAAGCTTGCGGATACCGTCATCTATTGGGGATGCAAGCTCCTTCCCGCCCGGTTTAACAAGCTTTATGCGGCAGCGGAAGGAAGAGCCGGATGAAGCTCAAAAAAACGCACGTCATTTCCGGCGTCGTATTCGCCGCTCTGCTCGGCGTCTTTATCGCGCAATCCATGGTCTCCGAGCCTATGGCGACGTATACCGATTTGCCTTATGGGTATGAGCTGAGCTATCCGAAGCAAATGAAAGTCGACCGTTCCTGGCCCGGGGTCCGAACGCGCTTGTGTGACGAAACGACCCAAATCGACGTGTATTACGATAATTTCAACGGTACCGTATCCGACGCCGCCACGTATATCGGGTACGGCAATCGGTTTATCGAGAATACGAAGGATCACCGCGTAACCATGAACGAAACCAAGACGGTGGGCGGCCTGTCCGTCCATCTGCTGAAATGGGAGCGCGATAAGCTCAAGCACGTGGAGAACGACAAGCCCTACTACGCCAGCGCGGAAATTGTCAAGAACGACAAAGAAGTCTACACCATCGCGATCAAGTCCGCCCAGCCCATCACGAATGACGAGAAGATCGTGAATTCGTTCCGGGTCATTCCGCCTCAGGGGGACAAGCCGGAGCTTGGCACGGTGACCAAGAAGGCGCCGCTCAAAACCAATCTGGAAACGGCGGAAGAGTACCGCAAGCTGTTTATGACAGACGGCCTGAAATGGGGCATTTACGAGCGGTCGGCTCCGGGTAAAATGAATCTTCTTCATGCGCTGGAGCAGAAGCTGGACTACAAGTTCGGTCTGTTGATCCTGTACAAGTCCTTATCGACGGGCTTTCCGGCGGACGATTTAAAAAACGCGTACGATGACAACCGCCTTGTCCAATTGACGCTGCAAACGATGCGGTTCGGCGAACAGAACCCCAGCGTGATGTACGACATTTTGAACGGAAAATATGACGAGTTTTTCACCAAATACGCGCAGGACATCAAGGCGTTCGGCCATCCCCTGCTGTTCCGGCTGAACAACGAGATGAACGGGGACTGGGTGCCTTATTCCGCCTATCACAACTCCAAGGACCCGGAGCTGTATACGGAGGTCTGGAAATATATTTACCGGACCTTCCAGAGCCAGGGTGTCGATAACGTCCTGTGGGTATGGAACCCGAATCACTCGTCCAAGCCCGAATTCCAGTGGAATCATCCGCTGCTTTATTATCCGGGCGACGACTACGTCGACGTGGTCGGGCTGACCGCTTACAATACCGGCACCTATTACCCGGGCGAGCAGTGGAGCACGTTCGACGAGCTGTATGCGCCATTGTACGCCCAATACAGCAAGTGGTTCGAACAGCCGCTGATGATCACGGAATTCGCCTCCAGCTCGGTCGGCGGGAATAAAGCACAGTGGGTGGACAACATGTTCAAGGACATCAAAAAATATCCCAAGCTGAAAGCGGCCATCTGGTGGAGCCATACGGATTTCGATCCGGACGACCGCCCGGCCCGCAAATATAAGCTGGACGAAACGCCGGAGGTGGTCGAGCGGTTCCGTCAGCATTTGCAGGAATATAAGTAGTCCCGGAGCGGAGGCAGCAGGCAATCCCTTGCCGTCCCGTTTGTTTCATCGCTTCTCTGCAAGGGTAAAAAGAGGCAAGCCAGTCAGTCCACCTTCCAAAAGGAGCGTGAAGAAGATGATAAGCTTGCTGATTACTTTACTTATGGCGCTTGTGATCGGAGCGATCGGTTCCGCCCTTGCGCCGGGAGCGATGCCGGGAGGCATCATCGGTTCCATGATCGCCGGGTTCGTCGGTGCTTGGCTCGGCTATCTGCTGCTTGGTTCCTGGGGACCCGTCATCGGCGGTTTCGCCGTCGTACCTGCGATTATCGGCGCAGCGTTGTTCGTCTTCCTGCTCGGTCTCGTGGCCAAAGGCCTCAACCGTACAGCGTAAGCTTCAAGTCGCACCGTCTCTAGCGGATTCCAATACGAATGCAAAGGAGCGATGAAGCATGACTACGGCAAATACAGCCAATGAAAGCAAAAGCAACCTGCTGCTCGGAACGTTGATCGGAGGCACCGCCGGGGCGCTGATTGCCCTCTTGCTGGCGCCGAAATCCGGACGCGAGCTGCGCAGCGACCTGATGGACGCCATGCAAACCTTACAGACCAAAGGTCAGGAGCTGATGGCCGCCTGCAAGGAGAAAGCTTCCGAAACCGTCGAAGAGGTGCGGGAGCAGGGTAGTCAATTGGCGGACAAAGCGCACGACATGACGGACCGCGTCGCGGAAGCGTCCCATGAGGCGATTGACCGTGCGGCCGACGTGACCCAAGATAAGCTGGAGAAAGCGCAATCCGCCGGCCACCGCGCCCTCGATAACGCGCAGAGCACCTCCCACAAGGCGATCGATCAGGCCGACCGCGCGGTAAGCTCCTCCAAAGGATAAAGCATCATTGGAAAACCGGTATCTCTGCCTCAGCGCAGACGTACCGGTTTTTTCGCGTTTGCCGGACCTGCCAATGCTGATCCCGGGTCAGAACGGGTGCATCCCGTAGAGTACTAGCTTAAGTTAGTACTCGTCATGACCAAGCTGTGCCGTTTATGATGGACGGAAGACAGGAACAGAAGGGTGACGGATAGCAACTATGGACCGATACGAAATTCCCATTTTATTCCTCGGCCCGACGGTCATGATTGCGGCCGGACTGCAGGGGATGCACAGCGTCCCGCTCACGTTCGCTTTATTTTACGGCTGGCTGCTGCTGGTTCCTTTGGGGAGCTCCATTCTCCGCCGCCGAACAGGAAACCCCGCCGATTCCCGGGTTCAGACCGATCGGAGACGGCAGCGGCAAAAGACCGATATCCTCCTGGGCATCGGCTCGGGCGCGGCGTTTTTCGGGGCGATCGTTGCCGCAGCCGCCTGGTTTCATCCTTTGTTTCTGGATATCCCCCGGCTAAAAGGGTTGCTGCAGGAATGGCATTTTTCCGGGGAGCATACGATATGGCTGGTGCTGGTGCTGCTGGTGCTGAACCCGCTGCTGGAGGAAACGTACTGGAGAGGATACGTGCTGCGGAAGCTGACGGATGGCAGAGTAAGCCCTGCCATGGCCGTCTTTCTAACCTCTTTGTTCTACAGCCTGTACCATGTGCTGTCGATTGTGCCGATCTTCGAGCGCCCTTGGAATATCGCGCTGGTGCTCCCCGTTTTCGCCGCCGGTCTTTTCTGGGGCTGGATGCGTCTCCGCCATGCCTCGCTGACCGGCTCCGTACTGAGCCACAGCTTCGCGGATGCGGGCATCATGGGCATCTATTTTCTCTATCTAAGCTAGCTATGCCCCGGCAAAGCAAAACCGGGGCCGTCAGCCCCGGTTCAGATGCTCGATCCACAAGTCCTCTGTGATATGCTCCTTTAAACAGAAGGTAACCGGTATACGCTCCCGCTCCGGCTTTACAAAATGCCCGTTGTCCAAGTAATAGCCACACTCTTTGGCCGCCGACAGCATTTTGCAGAATTGCTCCGCCGCTCTGATCGCCTCTTCCTTATCCGAAAACGTTTCCAACACGTTACCGAATCCCAGCGGATTAGTCGCAGCCTGAATGGACAAATGGTACTTCCCGCCTTCCTCGCGAACCATCACTTCGCTTCCGTGACATTTGATGCTATGTTTGACCTTCATGACCTTCACCGCCTTATTTCTGGGAGTATGGAGTGTTGCTTAAGCTTTATTACCCGAAGCCCGTCCGCTTGAAACGGCCGTTCGGAAGAGGCCGTGGCTTGTCCGATGCGCCTTCCCCACAACAATGATAGGCAATCCCTATAAGCGGAATATGCAATACGTATTTCCCAAACAAGCTCCCAGGGCGCATACTGTTACACAAAAGAAAAACGCAAGGAAAGGAGTTTTCGCCCATGGGAAAATTGTTTCCGGCCCTGCTTCCCGAGCATGAGGCGTTTATTCGCAAGCAGCGCCTCTTCTTCGTCGGGTCCGCCCCGCTGGAGGCGGAAGGTCATGTGAACCTGTCGCCCAAAGGATACGACGTGTTTCGAATCGTCTCGCCGACCGAGGTAGGGTATTTGGACTTGACCGGCAGCGGGAACGAGACAAGCGCGCATTTGGAGGAAAACGGCCGGATTACGCTGATGTTCGTTGCGTTCGAAGGGCCTCCCCTCATCTTGAGGCTGTACGGAAAGGGCCGCGTCATCCTTCCCGGGACCGCCGACTGGAAGACGTGGGCGCCCCGCTTCGAGCTGCTTCCCGGAACGCGGCAAATTATCGGCGTCGACGTTCACGCCGTGAAAACCTCCTGCGGGTTCAGCGTGCCCTTCTACACGTACGAGCGAGAACGCGATACGCTGCAGCGGTGGGCCGGAGCCAAACGCGACGACGAGCTGAACGATTACTGGCGCAGCAAAAACGCCGTCAGCATGGACGGCATCCCCACGCCGCTCGGCCGGCAGATCGCCGAATACGCTCCCTTCGAGGACGAACGGGGCGACAACGAAAAAACTCGCCCTTAGCTGTAAAGGGCGAGTCTATGAACCTAAACCGATATCGTCGGCCCCCGGCTCGGTAAAATATTTCTTCAGCTTGTCGAGGGCCCGCTTCTGAATGCGCGACACGCTCATCTGCGAAACGCCGAGCTGATTCGCAATCGTCCGCTGCGACTGGCCTTCCACATAGGCGAGATGCAGCACCTGCTGCTCCTCCGGCTTCAAATGAACGAGCGCCTCTTGCAAGGCGAGGCGGTTCTCCACCCGCAGATAAGCGTCGCTCGGGCTCCCGATCACATCGCCGATCGTCGATCCGTTATCTTCCGTGGATAGCGGAGTATCCAGCGAGACATAGTGGTAATAATCGCGTCCGGCGAGGATTTCGATCGTTTCCTCGACCGACAGCTCCATCTCCGCGGCGATTTCATCGACATTCGGCGAGCGCTCCAGCTTGACCGTGAGCATGTCCACCACCTGCTGAATCTGGTTGCCTTTTTCCTTGATTCGCCTCGGAACCTGGACATACCAGGATTTGTCGCGCAAATAATTTTTCATATGGCCGATGACGCTTTTCATCATATAGGCTTCAAACTGCACGCCCATCGACAGATCGAACTGCTTCAGCAGCTTCAATACCGACATTTGCCCCACTTGGTACAGGTCTTCGAACAGATCGGGGCGATTGCGTGACATTTTGCCGGCTGCCATCTTGACCATAGGCTCGTACTGCTGCAGCAGAACCGTAGCTGTCTCGTTGCAGCCGGTTTCTTGATACCTTACGATGAGCTCCTCGGCACTCGCATTGGCAAATCGCTCCGAATTAATTTTCATACCATTTCCTCGCTCCTGCATACCCGCTTGGTCAAGATGACCTCCGTGCCGATACCCGTCTTGACCACGACATCGTCCATGAGCGCCTGCATCAAATAAATCCCAAGGCCTCCTACATGGATGTCGTTCAGCGATTTATCGTGCAACGATCCGGCCCGCCGCGCCTTCTCGGCGTAATCGAAGCTTGGTCCCTGATCCTTGACCACAATGCGCAGACCGTCCTCAATTCGCTCGAAGCGGACCTCCATCAGGCCCGGACTGCCCGGTTCATAAGCATGAACCACCGCATTATTGCACGCTTCGGCGACGGCCACCTTCATATCCTCGATTTCCTCGTAAGAGAAGCCCAGCTTGGAGCTGATACCGTAAAGCGTCAAGCGGACCAAATCGATAAATTCCGCTTCCGCAGGCACAGTGAGACTAACAACATGGGATTCGGGTTTCATACGGTCTCTTCTTTCCTTTCCTATCCGTTAATAAACGCGCGCTTGGGACTTCCCGGCGGACTCGTTCGGCTGCAAAAACGGGGTGATGCCCGTCAGATCGAACAGCCGCTTGATTTTCGGCGGAATCTCCTGTACCTCGAACGGCGCTTTCAGCACGTCTCTGGCTTTTAATACCGATACAATCACACCGATGCCGGTGCTGTCAATATACTGCAGGCCGTTCAGGTTCAGCACGAGCTTGCGGCTCGTATCGGCAATGAACGTATCCAGCGCGCAGCGTAAATCCGAAACTTTGGACAAATCCAGCTCGCCATGCAAATACACGGTATTGGCATGCTCGGTTCGTTGCGTGTCGACATGAAACGATTGTTGTTTATTCATCATACCCGCGTGGTTCCTCCCCGTTCGCAGCTTGTCTGCTCCAAGAGCCGTGCTGCATTCTCGAATTTGATTGTTATTTACCCCGGGGCCGAACGTTTGAAACAGCGCGGGCGGAATTTTCTGCCGACTGGAGCCGGACTCTTGCTCAGGTCTGCTGCGGGTAAGCCTGCTGCCGCGCTTGCGACTTGCGACTGCGGAACGCCTGCCATAGCTCGATCGCTACGGGCACCGCCTGCATGACCGTCGCAACCTTATCCTTTCCGGGCCCGCCTCCGGCCGCCGGCCGTTGCTTCACCGCTTTGGTACGGATGCTCCCCGCCACCGAGGCCGAGGCTTGCTTGATCGAGGAGGTGATTTCCTGTACCGCATCGCCGATATTTTTGACGGAGTAGACGACCGAATCGATCGAGTGCAGCTTGTTGCGGACATCGACGGTCACTTCGTTCGTATGCCGCAGCACCTCCGTCGCTTCTCTGCTGATTCCATTCACCTGCTGCTGAAGCTCCCGGATCGTCTCGTTGGTCTGCAGGAGCACGGTTGATAAGGAACGCAAGGTCATGATCAAAAAGACGACCAGCGCCGCGAAGGCCAACGCAATGACGGCCACACTGATTTCAATTATCATAATCTCCTCCACCCTTTCATGAATGCGGTTCGCGCCAAGCTTGGAATATTCTTACCCGTGGCGGTCCTGCTTGAAACCTGCGCCCTCAACGGGCCTTGTCCATGTTTCATCCTTCACTGGGACGGGGTAAGAAGGCACAGGCAAGACATTACATGACGAAGCGGAGGTAATCTCATATGGCGAACGTAATGGAGAAGGAAAAGGAAACGAAAACGACGGAAGCAAAGCCGGCCAAGAACACAAAGGATACGAAAAAATCAAGCGGACTGCACGCGCTCCTGGGTAGGCAGGTCGCCAACTGGGCCGTGCTTCATATCAAAATTCACCAGCATCATTGGTATGTGAAGGGGCCGAATTTCTATACGCTGCATCTGAAATTCGAGGAGCTGTACGAGGAAGCGTCCCTGACGATGGACCAGCTCGCAGAGCGGCTGCTGTCGGTCGGAGGTCAGCCGGTATCCACGACGAAGGAGATTGCCGCAGCGGCCACGATCAAGGAGCACGAGCCGTTCACCTCGGCAAGCGATATGGTGCAGTGCCTGCGCGACGACTTCTCGATGGTGATCGAAGAAACGGGCGAAGCGATGGAGCTTGCGGAGCAGGAAGGCGATGAGGGCACCCATGACATGCTGCTGGAGCTGAAGACGCGCCTGGAGAAGCACGTCTGGATGCTGAACGCCTATTTGAACGAATAAAGACGACAAGGACGGAGGCGCGCGCCCTCCGTCCTTTCTTATTTCACAAGCCCTGCGAGCAAATGCCCGTGATAAAGCTGGAGAAATTGGATCGAGAATCCGGTATGCAGGCTCAGCGCCACCAGCTCGTCAATCGTATAGTACTTGCATTCGGCATCAACGAACGCGTTGCCTTCCTGATAATAGGGCAAGTCGAACACGTCCGGCCAGCGATGATTCGGCGTATAATGTCTCGACCAAGGGGTGGAGATCAGCAGCAGGCCACCGGGAATCAGACATTGATGGATTTTGTGAAAAACCGGAACCGGATTGTAATTCATATGCTCCAGCACTTCGGTGAAAATGACGACGTCAAACGAATGCGGCCAAGGCACCGCTTCGGCTTCGATGTTCGTTTTCGACCACGAGATCGGATACTCCGCTTCCAGCTCCTTGGACCAGTAAGCGTCGGTCATATCGATACCGAACCCTTCGTTTCCCCACAGCACACTGTACAGCAGCAGCGTTCCATAGGCGGTACCGATGTCCAGCACCTTCTTGCTCCCGCTTCCTAACGCCGCATCCAGTACGGACAATAACGGATACCAGTAACCGGCTTCCGCCTCTTTGTAAGCTTCCAGATACGGGCTTCTCTCCCGCGCGGCATGGTACTGTGCCAGAATGCTCTGCACATGGCGCAGCCGCTCCTCCTGCGGCATTTCCCGAAAATCGCTTGTTGACATGGAAAACGGCTCCTTTTGAGCTTTTTACCATATATACGTGCAAAGCGATTTTATAGACTATTGCGATGGAAGCTGAGGGACTTGGGCTCCCGCCTCCGAGGGCTTCCACAGCTGCTCAAGCAGCGTCACCAGCATCGTTCCGAACAGCAGCGCGTTGCCGAACACGTAAGTCAGCATCGGCGGCAGCCCCTGAAAAGCCTCCGCAGGCAAGAACATTAATCCGACACTGCATACCAGCGTGATGCCGAAGATCGTCAGCCGGCGCAGGTCCAGCGCTTCCTTCGAGATCGTCTGCATGGCGATGACGATCATTTGCACGAAGGAAGCCAGCAGCGCGGCGCTCGCTACCGGTCCGGGAAGCATAGCGACGGCCCGCACGGCGGCGGGGATAGAAGAAATCCCCGTGAATAGCAGCGCCGCGGTGAGAAACGGGCGCAGCCGGGTCTGCTCCGTGATGCGGATAAAGCCCGCCGTGACCGGCAGCGGAACGACGGCAATCGTCGAGAAGAGAACGGCGATGCCGTGGGACAAGCCTCCCGCCAAGACGCCGCAGTTCAGCGTACGCTTCGGGTCACGGGCAGGCTCCGGCATCGCATCGCGAACCGCCGTGACGGCGGCGATCGTGTTGGACAGCAGGATAAACGTGAACAGCGCTGCGGTCAGCGCGATTCCCGCATCCCACTGCGGCGCTCCCCAAGCGAAGAGCTCCGGCAGTTGAACCGGCGGAGCAGCAGCGGCCGGCGATCCGGCGCTAAGGCCGAGCAGGCCGTAACCGGCCCAGCCGGAGACGATGCCGATCATCATGGCATACTGCTTCACCCAGCCCCGGCCCTTGACGGACAGCAGGACCACTAGGCCGAAGATCGCGATGGACAACAGCGCGGTTGCCGGGTCCGGACGAACGGCCGCCCCTTGCAGTCCAAGCATGCCCTTCATGAAGACGCCGCTAAGCTGCAAGGCCAGAAGGAACAAGAACGTTCCCGTGACAAGCGGGGTGAACAAAAACAGCAGCTTCTGGACCCAGCCGGTCAGGCCCAGAACGACCAGCAGCAGAGCGGCAATGGCGATGCCTCCCTCAAGCAGCGGCAGCATGTCCTGCGGGCTCCCGCCCTGTTTGACGGCCACGTCCGCCATGATGACGAAGACACTGACCCATGAGCCCGCAGGACCGTCGGCAATCGGGTACCGGTGGCCGATCCAGCCCTGCAGAAACGAGCTGAGGCCGACAACCAGAAAGGTCCGCTGCATCAGCGAGGAAATCTCCTCTGGCGGCAAATGAAACATACCGCCGATGACGACCGGCAAAGCAATCGAATTCGCAAGCAAAAACAGAAGCCACTGCAAGGTGCTCAAGCTGCCGCCGAGGGCAAGCTTTCTCATGCGGTTTCCTCCCAAATGTAAAGAAAGGGGCTAGCGCGCCCCTGCTTTCCGTAAAATTTGCTCCATCTCGCCGAACCCGCGCTGCTTCGCATGCGCAAGCGCCGTCACACCGTCCTTATCCGGGATGTTCACATCCGCCCCATGCTCCACGAGCAGCCGGACGGCTTGCTGATGCTTCTCGCCTCCGCTGCCAAGCACGACCGCTTCCATCAACGCCGTCCAGCCCAGGTTGTTAATGTGATTGACATCGACTTTGGTCCGCGTCAACAACTCCTGAATCACGTCCAAGTGCGCACGTTCAGCGGCGGGAATGAGCGCGGTGCCGCCATAGCGGTTCGTCAGCTTCGGGTCGGCCCCCGCCTCGATCGTCAGCTTCAAAATGTCCAGCAAGCCCTCGGCGCCGGCATACAGGAACGGATTGTTCAGCCGGTTGTCGCGTTCGTTGACGTCCGCTCCCGCTTCGATCAGCAGCTTTACCGCCTCCGGCTGATTCGCATAAGTCGCCGCCATCATCGGCGTGCGGCCCTGCGGGTCCTTCGCATTTTTATCCGCTCCTGCCTTGAGCAGCCTCCGGAGTTCAGCCGTATCTCCGCGCTCCGCGGCGGCAATCAGCGCTTCATTCATCTGCCTCACATCTCCTTTAGGTTGGAATTGAACGACTCCGGTTGCAGGCGTTTTCGCAGACTCCTGGCAGCCGGTCAGCAGCATGACGGGTAATACCAAGCACATCCATCGCATCGGTCCGCTCCTGCCTCCTATTTTGCTTCTCTGCTTCCTATGCTAACATGAGCTTTATCTATACGAAAAATATTAATATTATTGATTTTTCATATGATTATCATATAGTCAGGCAGGTGGTTCCGATGGACATCAGGCAGCTGCGCTATTTCATTGCGATTGCGGAGGAACGGCAAATTACGGCGGCGGCCAAAAGGCTTCATATGGCCCAACCGCCGCTCAGCCAGCAGCTTCATCTGATGGAGCGGGAGCTTGGCGTGACGCTGCTGGAGCGGCAGGGACGGCAGCTTGAGCTTACGGAAGCGGGGCGCATGCTGTACAAGCACGCCTTGCACATCACGAAGCTGTTCGAGGAGTCGCAGATCGAAGTCAAAGAAGCCGGAAACGGATTGACCGGCAAGCTCAGCATCGGGGTCAACACGTTATCGGACGGAAGGCTGCCGGTGCTGCTTCGGAAATTTCACGAGAAGTTTCCGGCGATTACGTACAAAATTCAACAGAACGAATCAGCCCAGCTCTGCAAGCTGGTCAAGGAACGGGCGATCGAGCTGGCGATTGTCCGGTTTCCGCTGGACCTCGGTGTTTTCTCGATCCGTCATTTGCGGGAAGAACGGTTCTATTACGTCACCTCCCGGCGCCGTAGCCCCTTGAACGGAAAGGCGGTTTCGTTCGAGCAGATTGGGCAGGAGCCGCTAATCCTCCCCAGCACGGAAGGACTCGGCGTCTATCAGATGATCGTGGAGGAATTCGCCCGGCACGGGATGAAGCCGAACGTCTTGTCCGAATGCTCCGACATCGCGATGCTGCTGGAGCTGGTCTCCTCGGACTTCGCCGCCACACTGGTGCCGGAATCGGTGCTCCAACTGCACCGCGGCTTCGACGTGCGGGTGTACGAGCTGGCGGGAACGCATATCGCCTCGTCATCCGTGCTCATTTGGCTCAAGGACCATTACTTGTCCAAGGCGGCGCAGAATTTCATCGAGCTGACGGGCGAGGCTCCTTTTTCCGGCAAGGAGTAGCGGTTCATATTTTGGGAGCCACCCTTCCGTTTTCCAGCAATGTCATAAGGAAGCAAAGCTTGGAGAATACTATACCCCAAGCTAAGCTACTTTGGCATTCCATTACGGAAGGACGGATACACAATGAAGCGATGGATATCCCTCGGCATGGCCGGCGTGCTGGCGGCCGGGCTGGCGCTGGGCGGGTGCGGCCAGAAGCCTGCGCCACCTAACAACGCGGGAGCCGGCGGTGCTCCGGCAGCAGGCGGCGACACGAAGGCGGGTGCGAAGTTCAATATCGGCATGGTCACGGACCTTGGCGGCGTCAACGACAACTCTTTTAACCAGAGCGCTTGGGAAGGGCTGCAGCGGCTCGCCAAAGATACCGGGGCCCAGGTGAAATATTTGCAGAGCAAGAGCGATTCGGAATACATCCCGAACCTGACCCAAATGGTCAAAGGCAATTTCAACCTGACGTGGGGCATCGGCTTTATCATCGGCGATGCGATGAAGACGGTAGCGACGCAAAATCCGAACGCCAAGATGGCGATTATCGACAACGTCGTGGACGCGCCGAACGTGGAATCCGTGACGTTTGCCGAGAACGAGGGCGCCTATCTTGTCGGCGTCGTGGCAGGCCTGATGACCAAGACGAACAAAATCGGCTTTATCGGAGGTATGGACATTCCGGTGATCAAGCGCTTCGAAGCCGGCTTCAAGGCCGGCGTGGCCGCGGTCAATCCGAGCGCCAAGCTGACAATCAACTATACCGGGGCGTTCGACAAGCCCGATCTCGGCAAAGCTGCCGCTTCCACAGTTTATAACGACGGGGCGGATATTATTTTTCATGCGGCGGGCGCAACCGGGGGCGGCGTATTTAACGAAGCCAAGGACCGTCTGAAGGCCGGCAATAAGGTATGGGTCATCGGCGTCGATCAGGACCAGTCGAAGCTGTTCGGCGACGACGTGACGCTGACCTCGATGGTCAAACGCGTCGATCAGGCGGTCTACCGCATCTCGAACGATCTGATCTCCGGCAAATACGAAGGCGGCAAAACCATCGTCCTCGGCCTGAAAGACGACGGCGTCGGTCTGCCGGACACATCGAAGAAAAACGTGCCGGACGACGTGCTCAAAAAGGTTGAGGAATACAAACAAAAAATCATTAAAGGCGATATCAAGGTTCCCGAAAAATGAGCGGCGTGAAAGTGGAAATGCGCGGCATCACCAAGCGGTTTCCGGGCATCGTCGCCAACGACGGCATCAGCTTGACGCTCCGACAGGGCGAGATTCTCGCCCTGCTCGGCGAGAACGGCGCAGGCAAATCGACGCTGATGAACATTTTGTTCGGGCTGTATCAGCCGGACGAGGGCGAAATCCTCATCAACGGCGAGCCGGTCGCGATCGTCAATCCGAAAACGGCCATTCAACTCGGTCTGGGCATGGTGCACCAGCATTTCAAGCTCGTGGAGCCGTTCACGGTGACGGAGAACATTATTCTCGGGCAGGAGACAAGGCGGGGACTTCAGGTCGATTACGGAAAAGCGGCGCGCCAAGTGTCCGAGCTGTCCGCCCGATACGGACTGCGCGTCGATCCGCGTGCCCGGATAAGAGACATCTCCGTCGGCATGCAGCAGCGCGTCGAAATTCTGAAGACGCTGTACCGGGGGGCCGACATCCTCATCTTCGACGAGCCGACCGCCGTGCTGACGCCGCAGGAAATTCGCGAGCTGATGGACATCATGCGCAAGCTGGTGGCTGAGGGCAAGTCGATCATTCTGATTACGCACAAGCTGAAGGAAATCATGACGATCGCAGACCGCGTCACCGTCATCCGCCGCGGCAAGGTCATCGATACGCTCGCCGTCAAGGACACGAACCCGGACGAGCTCGCGGCCAAAATGGTCGGCCGGGAAGTCTCGTTCCGGCTCGATAAGAAGCCTGCCGCCGTCGGCGCGCCGGTCCTGAGCGTAGAGAACGTGACCGCGCGGGGCCCCGGCGGCTTGTCCGTGCTCAGCGGCGTCACCTTCGAGGTGCGTGCCGGGGAAATTCTCGGCATCGCCGGCGTCGACGGCAACGGCCAGAGCGAGTTGATCGAAGCGCTGGCCGGGCTGCGCGGGATCGACGGCGGCCGCATCGCGCTCGGTGGCCGCGAGATCGCGAACCGCTCCCCCCGCGACATCGCGGAGGCGGGGCTCGGGCACATCCCCGAGGACCGGCATAAACGCGGGCTCGTGCTGGATTTCTCGATGAGCGAGAACATGGTGCTCAAGACATACTATACCTCCGCCTACAATCGCGGAGGCTTTCTCGACTATGCCGCGATCGACCGTCAGGCGCAGCGGCTGATCTCCGAATTCGACGTGCGGACGCCGGGCCTTCGCACTCCGGCGCGGGCGCTGTCGGGCGGCAACCAGCAGAAGGCGATCATCGCGCGCGAAATCGATCTGAACCCGGATCTGCTGATCGCGGCGCAGCCGACGCGCGGGCTCGATGTCGGAGCGATCGAGTTCATTCATAAGCGGCTGCTGGAGCAGCGGGACAAGGGCAAAGCCGTATTGCTCCTCTCGCTGGAGCTGGACGAGATTCTGAAGCTGTCCGACCGCATCGCCGTCATCTATGAAGGCCGCATCGTCGGGGAAGCCGACCCGGCTCACACGTCCGACCGCGAGCTCGGGCTGATGATGTCCGGCTCCGGGCGCGCAGCCGAAGCGGCGGCTCCTTCAACCTCCGGAGGTGAAAAGCATGGCTAAAGCCATTCGTGTCATGACCAAGGATTCGGCGCTCGTTCCGCTGGTCGCCATCATTCTCGGATTACTGGTTGGCGCCCTGATCATGCTGGCCGGCGGATATAATCCCCTCACCGCCTACGCGTCGCTGATCGAGAAAGTCATTGGCGATCCATACAGCATCGGGGAGACCGTCCGCGAGATTACCCCGCTCCTGCTGACTGGGCTGTCGGTCGCCTTCGCCTTCCGGACTGGGCTGTTCAATATCGGGGGCGAAGGCCAATTTATTATGGGCATGACCGGGGCCACGTGGGTCGGCGTCAAGCTGACCCTGCCGTTCTGGCTTCATGCGCCGCTCGCCATCGTAACGGGGGCTGTGCTCGGAGGGTTGTGGGGTGCCATCGCCGGGTACTTGAAAGCGCGGCGCGGCGTCAATGAGGTGATTACGACGATTATGCTGAACTGGATCGCACTGTATCTCGGCAACTACATCGTTAGCCGCTATTTGCTTCAGCCCGGCCAGCAGCGCTCGTTTCTGATTCACGACACCGCTTCGATCAGTCTGAACGCGCTCAGCGCGCTGTTCGGCAACGCCCGGCTGCATCTCGGCATCCCAATCGCGCTGCTTGCCGCCGTCGCGTTCTATGTCCTCCTGTGGAAGACACGCCAAGGCTACGAGCTTCGAGCGGTCGGACACAGCCCGTCTGCAGCGGAGTACGCCGGGATGAACGTGAACGCAGGCATCGTGCGGGCGATGTTTATCGGCGGGGTTTTCGCCGGACTTGCCGGGGTGTTCGAGGTGCTCGGCGTCTTCCACTACCAAGTGATCAGCGCCGCATCGCCCGGCTACGGCTTCGACGGCATCGCCGTCGCGCTGCTCGGCGGCAACCATCCGCTCGGCGTCGTGCTCGCTGCCGCCTTGTTCGGCACGCTGACGTACGGCTCGGCCGGGATGAGCTTCGGCGCGGACGTGCCGCCGGAAATCATCCGCGTGATCATCGGCACCGTCATCTTCTTCGTCGCCTCGCACGGGATCATCCGCTGGCTTCTGAAGCCGCTGCGGGCCGGGCGCAAGCCGGGGGAGGTGGCCTAAGCGGATGGATGCGCTTCGCATTCTCGGCGAGTTGATCCATACAACGCTCGTCTTCTCGACCGCGCTTATTTTTACGGCCATGGGCGGCATCTTCTCCGAACGTTCCGGTGTCGTCAACATCGGTCTGGAGGGCCTGATGATCTCCGGCGCGTTCGCCTCCGCGGTCGCGGCCTGGTACGCCGAGCAGGCGGGCTTTGCGGACGGTGCGCCTTGGATCGGCCTCTTGGCGGCCATCCTGGTCAGCATGCTCGTCTCGCTCATTCACGCTGTCGCCTCGATCACCTTCAAGGCCGATCAAGTCGTCAGCGGCGTCGTCATAAACTTTCTGGCCGCCGGATTTACGGTCTATCTCGTCAAAATTTTGTTCGCAGGCTCCGGACAAACGGAAACGCTGAACGCCGTATTTCACAATTTCGCCATTCCCGGTCTGGCTTCCGTCCCGCTGCTGGGTTACGGCATATTCACCGCTTACCCGACGACGTATTTGGCATTGGCCGCCGTCGCTCTGGGCTGGTACGTGATGTTCAAAACTCCGTTCGGCCTGCGCCTCCGCGCGGTCGGCGAGCATCCGGGAGCCGCGGACACGCTTGGTGTGAACGTCGCCCGCATGCGATATATCGGGGTGCTGCTGAGCGGCGCGCTGGGTGGGCTCGGCGGCGCGACGATCACGCTCACGACGACGAGCAACTTCTCGCACAACACGATTTCGGGGCAAGGCTTCATTGCGTTGGCCGCGATGATATTCGGCAAATGGCATCCGTTCGGCGCTTTGGGAGCGGCGATCTTCTTCGGCTTCGCGCAAGCGATCCGAAACTTCGTGCAGCTGTTCCCGGTCTCCCAAGCGATCCCGATGGAGTTTATCTACATGCTCCCCTACATTCTTACGATTCTGGTGCTGGCGGGCGCCGTCGGCCGCGCCTATCCTCCCGCGTCGCTCGGCGAGCCGTACGACCCGGGCAAACGTTAACCGAGGCACGCGAAAAAGCCGCATCCCCGCGCTGTGATCGTTGCTGCGATCCGCGCTGCCGGGATGCGGCTTTTCGATTAAGACTGCATTCCATGCAAGGCAGCTTGTTGAGAAAGTGGCCTGAGGGGATTTTAGAGGTTACGAAGGGGTGGGGTATCCACTTCCGACCGCTGCTCCACCCCGCAAAGTGAAGTTGAATCGGGGAAGCTTAGTCCAATTACTTTGCGGGGACCCCGGGTCCTCGGGAAATTTGATTGGAAGCCGCTTAACAGCGGACATTTCCCGAAGACAAAGGCGGCCGCTATCGCTTCTCTAATGGATACCCCACCTCCGTTTGCATCTCTATTTTTATAAAAGACCACTTTCTCAACTGCATTCCATGCAGCCTGACAATGTCCGCTGCATGATCGAAAAACCCGCTCACCCGGCCGCAAGCCGCTTGATCAGGACGATAGCTTCCGGCGCGTCTTCGTTTTCGCCTCCGGGCTCCACCCGAAGCTCATCCACCAGCGCCTGCAGCAAATACAGGCCGATCGGTGAATCTTCGAGACGCCCCAAATCCTTCACCCTCTCCTGCGGCAGCTTCACGGGACGCAGCGCTTCCCCGAACGTAACATCCGTCGCATCCGTTCCGATCCGGATCTTAAGCTCCGTCTCCCGCAGCATGAACGTTAGGCACAGTCTCGGCAGCGGTTCCCTTTCACCGGCTTGCAGGATCGCATAATTGCACGCTTCCGTTACCGCTACCTTCAAGTCCTCGATCGCTTCGTACGAAAATCCTACCCGTACGGCCACGCCATACAGCGCCAACCGGACCGTGTCCAGATCGTCCGCCCGAAGCGGCACACACAAAACGACGGTTTTCGAACCGGCTTCCGTTTGCCCCTTCATAGCCCGCCCCCTTCAATCGTCAGGTGACGGGACAACCCGGTCATGTCGAGCAGACGCCGGATTTTGGCCGGCACTTCCTGTACGGCGAACGATGCCTCCTCCGGCTGCCGTTTCTTAAGCACGGAGACGAAAACCCCGATCCCTGTGCTGTCAATGTAAGTCAACTCCCGCAAGTTCAGCTTGAGCGGCACCGTTCGCTGACCCGCCAGCGGCTCCACGACGGAACGGAATTGCTCGGCCGTGCTCAAATCAAGCTCACCGGATAAGAACAACACGTTTGCTTCCGGCGTACTTAGCACTTTGACATGGAACTTCTGCGCGTCTCTGTCCATCCGCTTTTACCTCCCCTGAATCCATGATTATTTGTAGAATAGCAGATTTTGGGAAGTTTTTCACGGCACTCCGCAGAGAACCTTGCTGATTCACCGAAAAGCAGCCGGGGTAATCATCACTAACGAGGCGCCCGAAAACTTCAGCTCAGACAAGGGGTGATTGAAGATGGATGATCCTACGAAAAGCGTGGACATCGAGAAGAAAAGCATCGAGAAACGGATGGATTCCGGCATGGTTGCTTCCACCTTCATCAAATACGCGGCTTACGTCGTCATCTTTTTCGGTTTTCTCTATTTCCTGATCCGTTATGTCCTGCCCATGTTCTAATATGCCCAGTTACGACTCGCGCACCGGCTCTGCCGTGTGCGCTTTTTTGCGGCGTCGGCGGTCCTTTTGGGCTTGAACAACAAAATAAAGGCCAGACCAAAGCCTGACCTCTCTCCCGCATGCGATTTTCAGTTGGATCGTATCCTCCGGGTTAATCGGTTGCCGTATGGAAATAATGGACGGACAGCAGCTTCCCGGTGTGCTCATCCAAGAACAGCTTGAGCGCCCGCTGGCCCCGCTTGTAGACGATCCCATCTTCGCCCGTCCAATCGGGCGTGCCGAGCGTTTGCCGCAGCGTGTCCGCCTTCATCTCCAGCTTCTTGCCATCGATCTCGATCGTCCCCGCCTGGACGGGAACCATGACATATTGGACGAAATTATCATACAGGCCGATCCGGCAATCGTCGTAGACGAAGGTGCGTTCGTCCTTGAACAGAGGATCGGTTTCCTCGGCTTTCGGCTTGCCCTTTAATTCATAAAGCGTTTTCAGATCATCTGTAACCGAGATCCCGTTGACCCGTTCCAGCGGCCATTTGACAGGCCCTCCAATTTCGGCTCCAGTTCCGGCTTCTTCGTAGACGGCGGTATTTACGGTGTGCGTCTGTTCCGTTGCCGCCAGCACTGGCGGATAAGAATGCTTGTCCAATGCCGCAGGCGAATCTTCGGCGGAGCTCCATGAAGCTCCGGTCAGTCCGATTGCAGCCGCGCCGATCAACCACCATTTGCTTAACCGTTTCATTGGAATCACCTCTCCCGTGTTGTGTCAGGCAACGGATCGAGTTCAGACGTTTATTTATTGATTTAAAATGACATTCTCATCTACGGCAATGACAATGCGTCCGCTCGCCATCTCCTTCTCGTAGAATTCGACCGCCGACATGGACAGCCCGAGAGACAGCAGCTTCTCCCGCAGCGCCATGCCCTCGCACTTGTACAGCGGCGCAACCGTATGCGCCATCGCTTCACCCACGAACCCGATCCGGCTTGTGTACTTGGGCTTAAACATCTCCTCCGTCCGCACATTCTCATGAGCCAAAATTTGAATCTGATCCACGCCGCGGCCGGCCGATTGAAAATCGCGGACCGCCTGCTTCACTTCTTGCTCGCCCTTGGCTACTACGATCGAATGAAACATCGGAAACGCCTCCTCCAGTCGGTAGTATCATCAAAGCTTCTTACCGGACGTGCTCCAGTTGAAACTGCCCGATCGGCATGTACACTTTCGGCTTCTTGCCGCTTTGTTTCATCACCATCTCCGCATCGCCGATGACGGCGATCGAGGACTTGGACAAGCTTCCGACGGTGGCCCCGTCCATCAGGACCGCGCCTTCTCCGATGATCGCATTGCGGGCGAATACGCCTCTTCCGATATGCGCATTCGGCATCACAATGCAGTTGCGGAGCACGCTGCCCTGCCCGACGTACACGTCGTGCGAAACGACCGAGCGTTCCACTTGGCCGAAAATATGGCTGTTGCCGGCGATCAGCGAATACGTGACGCGGGCTGAAGGATCGACGTAAGAATGTCCAGCTACGCAAGCGGGCGTATGCATCGGCCATGCGGCTTCGCTGCAGCGGAATCGCGGCTGCTCGCCGATCAGATCCATATGCGCTTCCCACAAGCTTTCCACGGTTCCGACATCGCGCCAATACCCTTCGTACGAGTACGCGTGCAGCTTGCCGCCGGAGCGCAGCATGGCCGGTATGACGTCTTTGCCGAAGTCCCGGGAGGAATGCGGATCGCGCGCGTCGCTATCCAGCATCCGTTTCAAATAAGACCATTTGAATATATAGATGCCCATCGAGGCGAGATTGCTTTTCGGCTGGGCTGGTTTTTCCGTAAATTCAACGATCCGTCCCCGGCTGTCCGTCCGCATAATGCCGAAGCGGGGAGCCTCCTCCCATGCGACCGGCGTGACCGCAATCGTCGCATCGGCCCCACTGTCCTCATGCTGCTTCAGCATCCGCCGATAATCCATCCGATATATATGATCGCCCGACAAGATCAACACGTGCTCCGGTTCGTGCCGCCGGATGAACGCTTGATTTTTGTACACCGCATCCGCCGTACCTGCATATTCGCTCTCCTGCGGCGGAAGCAGGGCAACGCCGTCCGAGACGTTCGACCAGACCGCCCCACTGCCGATGTGCTCATGCAGGGATGCGGCTTGATATTGGGTCACGACACCAACCGAGCGGATCCCCGAATTTTTGCAATTGCTCAAGCCAAAATCGATGATCCGGTAAGCACCGCCGAAATGAACCGCCGGTTTTGCTTTGGATGCGGTCAACACGCCCAGCCGACGGCCTTCCCCGCCGGCAAGCAGCAAAGCTACACATGCTTGGGAATTCATCATTTCACCTGCACCTCTCTGTTGGTCTAGTGTTTCGTCGCTTTCGTTCGATACCTATGATTAACCGGGCGCCCGGTCTATGAAACATAAATTGGCAGCTTTCATAGCACGAGCCAGCCGTTTTTCAAGGTGGGTCGAACGGATCGTTTGATCTATAGTTTTATAATTTTTTAACAAATTTTTGAACACTCCCGCCACCTACGCTAATGACG